>CAJTHL010000005.1 GCA_910576205.1 Clostridia bacterium
ATGTTTTGGAACAGATGCTGCTGCATCTGGATGACAAACCGGAAGACTATATCAGCGACTTGGTTCCATGGTCAGATAAGTTACCAAAAAGCTGTAAAAAACGAAGCAAGTGATTGAACAGCCGCTCGGAAGAGCGGCAATTTTTAACCGTAGGACAAGTGGTTTACCATTTACTTTACATATAATATATCCATATCATTTTTACTCTCTTTTCCCAAATTCACAAATATGATTATATATGTTAGAACAAAAGTTGGCAACAGAGTAGAGAAAACATTACTGTTGAAAGTTGGACCTATGTCAATATTTTCATTAAAAAAAGCCGAAAGATTATGCTGCCTTTTTGATTTCCTCATCCTCCTTTTGCTGGGGCGTTATGTAACCAATCGCGCTATGTATTCTTTTTCGGTTATACCATCCCTCTATGTATTCAAAGATTGCTCTGCGGGCTTCCTTTGTATCCTGGTAAGTATGAAGATATATTTCTTCCTTTTTCAATACAGAATGGAAGGATTCGATACAAGCATTATCGTATGGATTTCCCTTTCGACTATAGGAATGCCGGATTCCTTTGCTGCTCAGGCAGTCTTCAAACACCTGCCTCGTATACTGGCTTCCAAGGTCGCTGTGCAAAAGGATCCCTTTTGTATCCCTGACGTTCAGGCAGGCATTCTCTTCCGCTTTCACTGCCAGTTCCGCTGTCATAGCTGTACCATAGGCATACCCAATGATTTTGCGGCTGCACAGATCCATGACTGATGCCAGATAAGTCCATCCATCCTTCCTTCTGCACATGGATATATCTAATGTCCGTACACCATTTTTGATTGATGGTGTTTGCCTCAAAATTGCGCTTGAGGATATTTACTTTACCGTTTGGTATGGCGCCATGGCTGGCATGATGCTTATATTTCTTTGCCACGATGGAACGAAGCCCTTGTTCTGCCATATGTCTCTGCACCAGTTTTACGCTGCAGGATGTTCCGCCATCATTAAGGAGGCGGCATATTTTTACAGCCCCATATCTTTGTTTTGAGTCCTCATACGCCCGTTTCACCTCCTGGCCAAATTTTTCGTGCTCTTTCTGCCTGTTTGAAGGTACACAAACCAGAGCTTTGTAATAAGTACTCCTTGAGGGTAACCGTTTCACTCTCTGATACACGAATTGGGGAAAGCTGCTTTACCCAGGCGCTTATAGTGCTCCGATTTACGCCATATTCACGTTCCAGTTGTGGATACGAAGTTCCTCCGGCATTGTACAGATCCACGATCTGCTGTTTAAATTCCGGAGTATAAGAATTTTGGTTTTTCGCCATACCTTTCATCTCCTTTGCTCTTTCACTTAATAATATAGGTTGTTCAACTTTTTTTGTCTACACTTATATACTAACACCATACCTGTGTTATAATCGGTTCAGTAAACCGAAAGTTGTGGGGGAAAAATTATGGAAAAAATTTCTGTGTTGTTAATTTCTGTGCCGCTAATGATAGTGGCTATTGTATGTACTTTATTTGCTGATAGACTAGATACGGCAGTAAAAGGGGATAAGCAGATTAAAAAAGTGATTGTCATATTTAGTGTGGGAGTATTATTAGTTTGTACGATTGCTATTCTTGCAATTATCCTATCTCAAATATCCTAAATGAAATCTTCCAATTTATTGAGTAGTTACATGTCTGTATAAGGTAACTGCTCGCTTTAGATATTTCGATGAATCATTTTGTCAAATGGCGTTGAGCAACACAAATCTGAAACGGGAGTTTTGTCGTGTTGATAAGTCATCCAAAACAAAAATTGAAATCTAAAACTCAGATAGGGTGACTGGTGTTATTCCGGTCACCCTATCTTTATGTCCTAAAGGCTGACACGGTATGAATATACACTATTTTGAATGAAAAGACAGTAGCAACACAAGGTTAATAAGGGACTAAAATATAAATAAGGATATTTCTTCCCCCATTTTTCACGGATGGTATCCAATTCAGACAGGGCCGCCTCTTCATTCGGGGCGTTATATACGGCCTTGAAATCAGCGGAAAATTTTTTCGGGTCATTATAATTCACATATTTGAAGGAATTGCGCAGCATATGGATCACGCATCTCTGGATCTCGGCTTGCGGGTAGACTGCCTGGATCGCTTCCTTGAAACAGGCAAGCCCGTCCACACAGAAGAAGAGGACATCCCTTACGCCACGGTTTTTCAAGTCGTTAAGCATCCCCAGCCAGAACCTGCTGGTTTCATTGGCCCCTGCCGTGATGTTTAAAATATCTTTATGCCCATCCACCGTAACGCCCAGCACCACATAAGCGGCACTGCTTAAGATCCGGCCATCTTCCCGTACTTTATAATGGATGCAGCCCATAAATACAAACGGGTAAACCGGGTTTAGGGGGCGGGTCTGCCACTCTTTTACCTGGACATACCGCGTGCATACAGGGAAATTACTTTTTCTTCAATCCCGGAAATATCCCCTTCTGGTTCTTTTCATAACCGGGGGAAGCGTCCATTTCAGCCTCCAGAAGCTCCTGGAGGATATCTTTGAAGCTTTCTTTGAGCAGAGTATATACGTCTGCAACGCTGCTGATGTTGTTTTGTGTAATAATTTGTCGAATTTCCAAAGACACGATTTAATTTACACTACCTCTCCCTGCTGATTGAGTGCTTGGTAGTTGCTGTCCATATAATTCTTTTTTCCGAAAGGAACATAATTTTCATCCAGCAGAATCATATTCCCGTTTCCGAGATCCGGGAATTTCTGTGCGATTTCTTTCAGAACCTCCCACTCGTCTTTGGAGTTTTCCCGGTTATCTTCCTCCACCTGTCTTAATGCCTCTCCGATCTCCTGCTGATCCATTGTACCCCAGTAAAGAGGGTGGGGCTGAAAGGACGAATGGTACTTGCCCCCTTCGTAGCAGAAAAAGCAGGAACAGGGGATTTTTTCAAACAATTCTTTCTTTGCCCCGTCAAGCTCCTTGACTTCCAGACAATAACAACCGTTTACAGCTGCCGCCCCTTCCTGCGCAACCATATTTGCAATAGCCATGATTGTCAGCGGCTCTGTTTTCACGATCATTCCGGGAACCAAAAGCCCCTCTTCGTACAGTTCCCTTAAATATTCGTCAGAAAATTTTCCCACCGCCCGCCATAGGAAAAGCAACGCAATAAAAATACATATGAGGGCAGGAATCCAGCCCTTTAACAGTGAAATCCCTGCCATACATACAAAACATACGCAGGTTATGGCTGAATTTCTTCTCTTTTTAACCACAGCCCTTATGATTTCATCTTTCTGCCGTATTCGGTTTACATCTGCGTGAATACCCGATTTTGTACTTGCTTCAAATTGTGAATAATCTACCACTTTTATTTCCTCGTCCTTCTTTTGATTCTGACAGTTTTCTATTTCTTTAGCAACGCTTAACAAGAGCACACAGAACATAGTATAAAACGCAGAGAGAAAGATTTTCAGATTTTCCACTCAAACGAAACGCGGTCGCTGGTGGCCTGGACCTGGGAGAGAATGATGTCCGTCACCCGCCGTCGGTCGTCAAAGTCAATCGTGTTCCAGTTCTCCAGATGGGCAGACAGAAACTCAATTTTCTGTGGTGAGATTGTTTCTGCGTTCAGTGCCGCGATTTCCTTTATCAGCTGTTGACGGCGGGCGTCCAGCTCCTCAATTTTCCCGTTGGCATAGGACAGCAGAACCGCATTGGCTCCGGTCAAGGTATTCAGCAGCTTTTCAATCTCGTCCTCTACCTGGGCCAGCTCCACATTCAAGGCGGTCAGCTTGGGATTGACGGTCGTTGCTTTTGCGGTCAGGGTTTGAAATTCGGAGAGCTTCTTCACCATCTCCCCATAGACAAATTGCTCAAACTCCGCCGTCCGAAGCGTCCCGCAGCCCTCACAGCTTTTGTTGTCCGCCCGCTTGGAGCACCGAAGATACTGCGTCCCTGCCGGGTTGCCCACGCTCATAAGGGCATACCCACAGCGCCCACATTTGATTTTTCCGGCCAGCCAGGTATTCCGGGCCTTACGCCCTCCCTGGAACGTGATATTTGCCAGTAGCTTCTTCCTGCACCGCAGCCAGGTATCGGCGGGGACAATGCCCTCACTGGGAGCCAGCACAAGGATCTGCCCCCGCAGGTCCTTGTTTTTTCGCTCCTGCACGTCCCGGCCCTGGTAGAGATAGCAGCCGTTGGTCCCGGCGAAGTCCGCCGCGTCATTGACCACCACGGCCCCCTGGCCCTTGAAAAATTCGTACAGATCCAGGTCGGCCTGGGCGTAAATCGGGTTGCGGAGCAACTGAGAGATAAATCCCCGTTTCAATTCCTTGCCGTAAATCAGGATATTGTTTTCAGCAAAGTACCGGGCAATATCCCCGAACGATGTGGATGGCTCGGCGTACATCTCAAACATCAACCGGGCAATATTCGCCGTGGCGGGGTCCGGGATCATCATTTTTGTGCGGATGCCCTGGAGGGTGGTTGGCTCCAGCTTGAAGCCATAGGGGGCGGCACCGCTCATGTGGAAACCCCGCTGACACCGGGAGTAGTAAGCGTCAGTCACACGCTTTTGAATGGTTTCGCGCTCCAGTTGGGCGAACACGATACAGATATTCAGCATGGCCCGGCCCATTGGCGTGGACGTGTCAAACTTTTCCGTGGAGGAAACAAATTCCACATTGTACTGCTGGAACAGCTCCATCATGGTTGCGAAGTCCAGAATGGAGCGGCTGATCCTGTCCAGCTTATAAACCACCACCCGGCGAATTAAGCCCTGTCGGATGTCGGCTAAAAGCTCCTGGAATTTTGGCCTGTCTGTATTCTTCCCAGAATAGCCCTTATCTTGATAATCCTTGTGGTTCCCACCCCTTAACTCGTACTTGCAGAACTCGATTTGACTTTCAATGCTGATACTATCCTTGCGGTCCACGGACTGTCTGGCGTAGATAGCGTCGATACGGTTTTCCATGATAGCTCCTTTCCTATTGGGAAATGGAGCTGTCAACCTTTACAAGTATATTATACCAAAGACAGCCCCAGGGCACAAGGATGTGGGGAAACGCAGAAAGGCGGCGCAGAAGCGCCGCCCTTCAACCTTGCCCCACTTCTGGTCACGGTGGCCAGAAGTCCAGCGAGGATAAATCCATTTCGATCTATGATTGCGCCGAATTTGCCACGCGCCCCGGCACAGGGGAGCATCCCAGGCCGCCGACGGCTCCGGCTGTCATAGCTCCGCAATACTGCGAAGCTCCCCCGCAAGTCCATGGGAGGGCGTGAGCAAGTTTCATTATCCCCCGCGCTGTCGTCGCGCCCGGCTTGCCAGGGCCAGGTCAAAGGTTCGCGCTGATCGCTCGGCCCACTTCTCTCACCTCCTTGAGCGGGCTGTCCTGGCGGCGCGCCTTTTGTCGCTGTTCACGCAGGTTTTGTGCCTGGAATACTGTGTATTCAGTTGTTCTCAGTGTATAAGCCCTCCTTACCTATCAGGCGGGTTAGAGACTGTTTGTTGCTCCCTATCCATAGAAATTTTTCAAAATTTCCGCGAGATTTTTAACACCCCGGCGGATACTGTCGCAAATGGAGCTTTCCACCACGTTTTCAGCACGGGCAATTTCAGATTTCTTCTTGCCCAGAATGTAGTGGGCATATACTCTCCGGGCCTGAATGGGCGGGAGCTGGTCAAGAGCGGCGTAGAGGGCGGAGCGGTTTTCCTCCTCCAGAATAATCTCCTCCGGGGTTAGGGGCGGGAACATCACATCTGGCTCAAAGCCGGGGTCAACGTCCAGAGAGCACTCGTTATGCTCCCGCTTGCGCCGCTTGTAGCTGTCGCACTGGCGGCCCCCAGTGGAGAGAACGACGGCGACCTCGTCGGAGACTTCCAGGGTGATACACTCGGTCAGGTGGGGATAGTAACGGTTCAATTTGATGGTTGTCATATGTAACCTCCATTTCGATATTGGCGGAAAGGGACAGATCGAAGTGGAGGGGGCGGGGAGCGGCAGCGGGCCTCTGGACACCGTGTCCAGAAGCTCCGCCTGGATAGAAAAACGCCCGCACAGCGCAAGGCTACACGGACGTACCAGGGCGACAGGATATTACATTTTTCGCAGTTGCGGCCAGGGCTTCCCTTTAGAAGGGGAGGGCTTTTTTTGACAGCAAACTATAAGAAAAGGACATAGCGATACCTCCAGGATACCGCCGTGTCCTTAAAAATGGGCGACTTTAACACACCCTCCGTTTTCCGTTTTTTCAAAAGAAAGCGGCGGCTTGAAATTTACTATTTCAAAACCGCCGCATGGCTACTTGTATTTTGTTCGGGCGCACAGATACCAGCCGCCGAAACAACGGTTTTTTTATTATGCCGTTGTTCTGGCAGAGGTGTTGAATTATTATCAGAATGCGTCTGCTGACACAATCGAAACGCTGCCCTTTACAGTTCCCAAAGTACCGTCCGGGGCTTGGAGGTACAGCTTATAGGTTCCGGGCTTCGTTGCTGGAGGCCCAACGGTAAAATCCGCAATACATTCCAGCGGTTCGCCCGGCTGACGCAGGTTATTCACTGACCAATAGGCCACATCTTCCTGATTGTCCTTTGCAAAAAAGACCTTCATTCTGTTCCCTGTTTTCGCTGAAATGTCGTATAAAATTTCATCTCCGTCGGACAATGTGTATTCTCCCAGGAAGATAGTTTCTCCCGCCGCTACGGTTTTGAAATCAACGGGGATTATTTCCACGCCAGTTTTATCATCCGAATCGTCCATATCCCCCAACAGCTCAATCACTTCCGCTTCGGTCATATAGGCGACGCCTGTGATTTTGTTTTCTGTATCACGGACTATTTTAATATTGACAGTTCCTTTTGGGTTCATATTCAGCGTGTAAACGGATTTGTTGGGCCGGATGTCTAAAAAGATGTTGACAAGCTGGCCCTGGTAATAATAGTCTTTGCCGTCCATTGTAACGCCCACAGCCGGGTATTCCGCCGCCTGTGCTTCGGCCCATTCTTTCTCCTGTTTTTCTTCCAGCTCGTCAAATTCTTCGCCTCGGTTCAGTTTATCAAAGAGCATAGATTGAAATGCCCAGTTTCCATCTTCCAAAGCCCTGTCCAGCCAAAGTTCCAGTTCCGCTTCGTCCATACGGTCCGTTAAAGTGGAGAAAAACGCCATTTCTTCATCGGTATATGCCTTTTCTGTAAAGTCGGCAAGCAGAGGAGAATTTGAGCCAAGTCCGCGCACAGCAACAGAGAAGAAAGCGAAATCGCTCTCGGCATAAAGCTTTTCAAGCCATGTCCTTTGAGCATTTTCGTCCAGCCGGGAGAAAGTGATTTCAAACAGAGGCAAACTGTCGGCTTTATAATACCGCTCTATCTCTGAAGAATTATCCTCAATGCTCACGGCTGCTTCTTTGGGATAGACAAAATTATCATAGGAACGGTTCCCTTGCCCAATCGCAAGAATTGCGCCAACCGACTTATTAGTGGCATTTTTTCCCGCACTCGCGATGTCATAGTCCCGCAGGGTAATGTTGTAAATATGTGCATTTTTCGCAACCCCAAACAGTCCTATAATCTCTGCGTCCGGGTCGGTCATGGTGAGGCCCGTGATCTCAAAGCCGTTTCCGTTATAGGTTCCTGTAAAAGGGGCATCCCATGTTCCGATGGGAACCCAGTCACCTGCGGATAAGGAAATATCCGCTTGCTGCATATAATTCAGGTTCATGCCGTACTTGCCTGTGCCAATCGCTCTGAGCTGGGCTTCATTGCAAACTAAATAATATGATGTTCCCTTAAACTCCAATGTTTCCATTTCTAACGAATTATCGGCTGCTTGCGAATTATCAAACATTGGTGGCACGAATTTCTCTGTATTTATCGAATTTGGCACATCTGCGGCGGCGGCAGTAGAATAAATCCCAACGAAAGCGGCACTGAAAATAATACACAACGTCAGCATACCAGTCAAAAGCCGAATTGCTTTTGATGTTTTCTTAAAACTCATTATTGCTCCTATCCTTTCTTTTAATAGCTGTTTATTTTCGTTTAAAGTAACAGCGCCGAGATTTTCTTTGTATCTCCCAACTGCCGCCATCGCGTCAAGTAAGGTTTTCCCATAGTCTTGCGCGTTGCTGCTCCCCATTTTGGCAAGGACGGCTTCATCGCAGGAAAATTCACAAGCCTTGGTAATTTCCCGGCTCATAAGATATACAAGCGGGTTAAACCAATGCAGACAGACGGTAATTTGAACCAGCCATTTATAGAACATATCCCGCCGTTTGTAATGCGTCAGTTCATGCAGAACGATATAGCGAAAATCCTTTTCGGGAATGTCCGCGCTGGGCAGTACGATACAAGGACGGAAAAAGCCAATCAGCAGAGGGGAAGAAACCAACGGATTGACGCATAATTCAATGGGCTTTTTGATGCCCGACTGCTCCGCAACAATAGAAAGTCCGTCTAACCGCTCAATGTCAGAAACCGGGGTTAATCCAGCCTTGATATACCGCATAAAGCCCTGATAGATTGTTATTTTTCGTATCAGCAAGCCCAGCGCGGCCACCAGCCACACCAGCCAGATCTGATTGATTAACAACACTCCAATATCTTGAAGTGGGTGGGCAGTTGTTACATCATCTGCCGGACTACTTACCGTTTCATTGTGATGTTCCGCCCCAACAGCGGGAGCAAGATTGCTTTCCGGAGCGTTAAATGGGAGCTGTTGCTGCGGCGGTAAAGGAGCGGTCTGGGATATTGCCTGATCGACAGCCTGATATGCCTTCCCCATCAGGCTTACTTCCGTCCCGAACGGGAGCAGCAGCCGCAAAACAACAACCAGCCAAATGTAATACTGCCATTGCTGGCTGATTTTGTTCTTCAAAAACTGTTTTCCAAAAAGTAAAGCCAGAATAAGTAAACTGCCGGAAAAAGACATGGACAGGAAAATCTTCAAAACTGCGTTCATTGCTGCCCTTTTCCTTTCTCCAGCAGCCGTTTCAATTCCTCATATTCCTCGTCTGCCAGCAAATCGCCCATAATCAGATTGGAAACCAGACCTTTTGCGCTTCCCTCATAAATCTTATCCAGGAAATTTTTCGTCTGCGCCGTCTGGTACTCCGCTTCCGAAACAAGCGTGGTATATTCGTTGCGGCGTCCGATTTTTTTTGCGCTCAGAAAGCCTTTGTTCATCAGCCGCGATAGGAGTACAATCAAAGTATTCTTTTGACACGGCTTGCCTCTTGCTGCCAGCCCATCCATGATATAGGGAAACAGCGTCACATCCTCCGGGTTCCCCCATACGATTTTCATAATTTCAAGTTCGGCGTCGGAAATTTGCTGTACCACGGTTTCATCCTCCTTAATGTATAACATCGTGTTGATATTTAAAATATAACACGATGTCGTCCTTCTGTCAAGTCCATAATTTTACAAAAGAGATTAGGAATACGCAGTCTCCACTATTACGCAATTCTGGGGGAGCGCACAAACGGCAAGCAGGGCAAGTGTATAACACTTGCAATTTTTGCTTCGTAAAAATGCTTGTTGGGGTGCCCCCAAACCCGCCGGAAGCCTCTGGACACGGTGTCCAGAGGCTTCCATGTCTGCGGCCCCGTCGCTATCGCTCCTGGACCTTATGCGCTTATAGCGCCACAACCTCCGAAAGTTTCTCCAGCAGTTCAGAGAGGGGTCCCCATAAATCAGTATAGTCCTTTTGCAGGGTCTTGATTTCGTCAGGGTAAACTCCACCATCGGTATTCGCCCTGACGGCAATTTGATTGAGATTATTTGCACACCGCCTTTGCAGGGAAACAATCTCTTTGACTGGCGCAAGGTCAACATGGAGCACATAGCCGTTGAGAGCCATTTTTCTCATATACGCCGAAAGGTTGCGAATACCCACATCCGCCATGCGCTCTCGGATTTTTGCCTGTTCATCCGGGGACAGCCAGACACAAACCGATGTACTCCGAATACGTTTCTTTCCTGCAACGACTGCTGACTGACTTTCGGATCCGTAAGCCACTGATTTTTTGCTACTCATAGATACCTCCTATAAATTCAGATGTTGACAGCATTTTGATAAATCGAGGGTGGGGAATGATACTATACCAGCCCCCACGAAACCGGAGCTGGAAACCCTTGCGGGGCAAGGCTTTGAGATTGCTAATTTTCAACACATCAGCCGTGGAAAGACAGCGGTTTGAGAGGAAAGCGGTTCGACCCTATCCCCCCGCCCTTTCCCTATCCAGGGAAAGGGGGCGGCTCTGGAGGATATATCCCCCGTCGCGCCTTGGGAGGTAGCACAGCGACGGGGGATACATCCAGCAGAGCCTCCGTGGACGAAGCGGGGAAATGGGCGGGTCCCTTCTGGTCACGGTGTCCAGAAGATATACAAAAACACCGCTCCGATTTTTGTCGGAAGCGGTGTTTTGCGTAAGGTTGACAGCCCATCAAATTGTTGTGTTTTTGTATGCTCTTGTTAAGGGAAGATATGATTATCTCTTTCAATTCCTATGACAATCCTTCCGTCACCCGGAATCTGATCCGCTCCCCTGTTCAGTTCTTTTTTCGCATTGACGGATAATCGAATTATTTAATTGCTGACTTGGTTCCTGGTGTACTCTAAGCGCTTTTCGAAGTAACACTTCTATCTCAATTTTGGCGCTATCGCCTTTTTTATTGTTCTTCACAGATTCTCTCCTCTCTTTATTTCATTGGAAATTCCTTCTGCAATTCTCTGTGCCAAACTTTCCTGATAATCGTCATCCAAAAGCTTTTGACTCTCAGAATAATTTGAGAGAAATCCCATTTCTACCAAAACAGCGGGCATTTGCGTGTTTCGCAAAACATAATAGCCCTCTGTTTTTGCATACCTCGTTTCAATATCCTCACTTAGCGAAACTGCGTTGATGATACTTTCTGCATACCCTTTGCTTTCTACCGCATTTGAATTGTTGTAATAACATTCCAAGCCTGCTATCTGGGCATCCTTCTCATAATAATTGCAATGAAGACTGATAAAAAAATCTGCATTGGAGTCATTTGCAACAGAAGTACGATCTGCAAGGCTTATATTTTCATCGGAGCTTCTGGTCAGAATAACTTCTATATTGTCATTCTCCAGAATAGCTTTCAGCTTCAATGCAACCGAAAGGTTAATATCCTTTTCTACTGCCTTGCCGCTGGCAGTACCTCCGTCACTTCCTCCATGCCCTGCATCCACGACAACACAAAACTCTGGGGCATTATTCTCTGTTGAAGCAACAGGAGCAACATCGTTGCCTGCGTTTCTATCTGTGTATATATCCGTGTATTTATTTACCTTTTCATCTTCCTTTGTAAATCTCTCGTATATGTAAAGACATCCGCAAACCATAAGTATCATCATTATAATTGGTATCAGTATGACGATTGCCCTCAGCAGATACGCAATCATAAGCCGCTTAATCTTTCTCTTCCTGAGTTTTTTCCTCTTTCCGTATTGTTTCCTGTTCATTGCCGCATTTGTTCCTCAATCTGGAATAAGTCAACACCCCCGCTGTAAGCAACAGGGATGTTGACCCTCGCGGCAGTCGCCAAATATGCATACAAGCATGCCCACTTGGCTCGTTGCTCGCGGGAATCAATGGCTTTTGGGTAAAGCGATTTCCTCACCACTTTCTTTTGATAACACATAAATATTTCCTGTATCACAGGTAACAGACATTGCAGGTATATGACTGATTAATTCCTTGTTATTCCCGTCCTTGTCGCAGGAATACAAGTCTCCTCCGTCTGTCCTGGAAACATAATAGATTGACTGCTCATCCATGCAGAAATCATATACAACTATATTTTCATAAGTGTAAGTTTCATTACTGGAAACGTCATATCTTGTTAAAAACCCCTGTTCATTTTTGTAAAAGATGCTTTCCCCATCGAATGAAATATTTCCGT
Organism: Clostridia bacterium; assembly: GCA_910576205.1. Taxonomy (GTDB): domain Bacteria; phylum Bacillota; class Clostridia; order Lachnospirales; family Lachnospiraceae; genus RGIG4284. The sequence goes on from CAJTHL010000005.1 coordinate 11,932, forward strand.
TTGCAGGAATGTCGAGCTTTACAGTTTTTCTTGTACACCGGTTTACTTTTGTTATGCCGTCATTGCCAATGAAAAACAGATTATCGTCATTCAGGAAAAAAGCGTGGTGAAAATCCAGGAACTTCCATTTATCCCCCGTTTCATAGTCAATGCCCAAAAGAGAACGCCCGGAATTCGTCATCTGCTCAAAGATTGTTTTTTCCTCAAAGGTATTCATATTCAACTCTACAACCGACACTTTCGTTATATTGCTGTTATAGTTCCCCACCCGGTTGACATAGCTTTCCATAACCGATGTGGTGTAATACAGATATGGCGGACACATATAAAACGCACGTATTTCTTCTTCATCAGAAAATACCCCAAACATAAGATTGCGTTTTATTAGGAAAACACACTGTCAAAAGGATTTTATGCTTTGGCGGGGGTCAGCCCGCCTCGGCGGTGTCAGTGGTGTTGATTTCAATATACTCGGCAATCCGGCGGAACTCGTCCGCAAACTTAAAGTGAACACTGATATTGCCGTTTTCGTAAACCTTGATATGGTCTACCAGTTCAATCAGGATTTCGCGGGTCAGCTTTTCGATGTTCTGATATTTCGCAAAAGCTACCAGCGCGGGATGCTGCTGGTCAACGCCGTTTGAGAGCTCTTTCCGTTCAGCCGTCAGCCGGGCCAGCAAATCCGAGAGCCCGGCGGCCTGCCGTTCATAATCGGCTTTCATTTCCCGGTATTCCTGCTGGGTGATTTCCCCGTCTTTCCAGTCTTGATACAGTGACTGCTTGTAGCGGGTGATTTTCGTCAATTCCTTTTCCTTTGCGGCAATCTGGTCGTTAAGGCGGTGGGATTGACTTTTTTTCAGCGGGGCCGCATTGATATGGGCTACTATTTCCGAGTAGGAAACGGCAGTGCTCACTTGATACTGGATGGCAAACAGAACAGCGGCCTCCAGACGGTTGTGTTTGATAGAGTGCATGGTGCAGGCTGTCCGGGAGCGTTTCTTGTAAGTGGAGCAGGAATAATAAACATTCTTCCCGCTCTGGCTCCGGGTCACGGCCTTGCCGCAGTCAGCGCACCTCAGAAAGCCGCTGAATAAATGGAGCTCCCGCTTTTTAGGGGCCGTCCGGGTGTCACGTTTCAGAAGTTCCTGCACCCGGTCAAAGGTTTCGTGGGTAATGATGGCCTCGTGGGTATCGGGGACGCGCACCCATTCATCCTCCGGCACAGCCTCAATCTGGTGTACCTTGTAGCTTTTCACCCGGCGGCGGCCCTGTACTAAATCCCCGGTGTAAATAGGATTTCTGAGAATATCCGTTATAATCTTGTTCCCCCACATGGGAGCGTCCGATATAGCCGGGGAGTAGGGCAGGCCCTTTAGCTTTCGGTAAGCTGTGGGGCTGGGTATGCCGTGGTCATTCAGATACATCACAATTTGAAGTTTGGCCGTACCTTGCAGGCACATCTCGTATATCTTTTTGACGGTTTCAGCGGCCTCCGGGTCAACGATTAGCTGGTGCTTGTCTTTGGGGTCTTTTATGTAGCCGTAGGGAGCAAAAGAGCCTATGTACTGGCCGTTGCGCCGCTTATAATCAAAAACCTGCCGGATTTTCTTTGAGGTCTGATAACAATACTGGTCATTCATCACGTTTGTTATCGGAACGATGATGCTGTTCACGCTGTCCGGGTTTAGGTAGCTATCCACGCCCTCGGCCAAGCTGATAAAGCGGACGCCCATCTGCACAAAAAGGTTATCAATCAGACTTCCAGCATCGCTATAATTCCGGGCGAAACGGGAAAGGTCTTTCACCACAACGCAGTTGATTTTCCCGCTCATCACATCCCCCAAGAGCCGCTGGAAACTTTCGCGCTCCGTATCGGTTCCCGTGTGGCCGTCATCCACATACTCGGTGTAGCTTTCAAATTCTTCCGCATGGTTGAAGTGAAAATCATTGAGAATGTCGCGCTGGTTTTTCACGCTGTTGCTATCGTCAAGCCCCCGGTTGATTTTCTGTAAATCCTCTCGGGAAAGCCGGATGTAGCCGCCCATTTTCCAGAGCCGGGCCGTATAGGTAGGGGTCAAAGTTTGCTGATACCCTCTGTTTTTTGTTCGTGCCATTGTTCCTCCTTCCCTATCACATTACACTTATATTATACCTCTGCCCGGGGCAATCAACAAGGATGTCGATGCTTTGGGACAGTTTGTCTCGAAGTAGGAACGGGCCGCAACAGCAGTTACAGCCCGCTCTTTTGCCGGATAAGAAAGGCGGTCAGCGTCTCCTGCAGGGAGGGGCCGCCCTCGGCAAATTCGATTTTCACGCCCACGCCGCCCACGCTAAAGCAGTAGGGATTGACGGCCCGTTTTACGAACCGGGCCAGCCGCTCCTCCCGGGGGAGGGTGCGGTCAAAGGCCATACCGCTCACGTCAGCCAGCGCATCCGCGCTCACCGCGCCGATGTTCACGCTTTTCATTTGTTCCAGCTCTTGTGCGGTCAGTTTCACGGCAAAACCTCCTTTTGCGTTTTTGGTTGGTGGGGAAACGCGAAAAGGCAGCACTCCGAAAAGTGCCGCCCTTTAGCCTGTCCTCACCTTGGGACAATTTGTCTCGAACTTGTTTGAAATGGGGAGCGCCGGGCCCGTATGTTTGGCCCGTCAAAAGACAGCGAGTAGCGGCCCGGCGTTCCCTTGTTTTGTGCGGCGGCCCCAAGCGGCAAGCGGCCAGCTTGTCCCTCGCGGATCGTGGCCGTGGGGCTGGCAGGTTCCCCACGCGCGGCGGTGGTGTTGGTCGCTCGTCCTCCCGTGGGAGAAGTCATAGCGCACCCGCCGCCCGGCTCCCCGCGTTCACCCGGGGCCGCCCGCTATTCAGTTGTAGAGAAGAAAAAACTTCCTCTCATATACCACCAGAAAAATGGAGCAAATGGAGACGGCAATCACGGATTTTTTCTCAAATATTTTTTCATCTGTGCGATGCCGCTGAGAACGGAGCGCCGCACCGCGCTCTTATCCACGCCCTCGGCTTTGGCAATCTCCCGGTAGGTCATGCCGAGGATAAAGTGAGCGTCCACCCGGCGGCCCTGGGTTTCCGGCAGGCTGTTCAGCGCGTTCCACAGACGGCAGAACCGCTCCTTGAGCTCCAGAACCTCGTCCGGGGTGAGCTCGTGCAGGCAGGCGGAATACTCGATGCCGTCATCCGCGTCCAAGGAATAGTACGCTTTGTTGTAGCGGGCCCGCTCGGTATAGGCCGCCTCGTAGCGGACGCTGGCTCGGAGCGCCTCGGCCACATCATCGGAAACCTCAATATATTCGTCCTGGGTGTACCAGTAGTAAAAGTCGCGCAAATTGATAATCGTCATGGTATGTACCTCCATATCGTTTTTTGTGGTCGGGTTGCGGGAAACGATATGGAGGGCGGCGGGGAGCGGCACCTGGGGGAGCCGCCCCGCACCTTGGGACTGTTTGTCCCAAAGCTGGGTAAACAAAAAGCGCCTGCGCGGCAAAATACCACGCAGGCGCATAAAGTAAAGCTATAATCTAAATTCCGACATATTTCGCATCGTATAACAGAAAATCCTTGTCCGGAGTCTGGGCTTTTTTTGACAGGTCAGGGGGGCGGACAATATAGAAAGACACGACATTACCTCCTAAATGGTTGCCGTATCCTTCAAATAGAAAGAGCCGATAACCGCATTTTTAATCTGCAAGTTATCGGCCCTGCGTCTATGCGTCTGGCTCTGTGATAACAGTCATTTTCAAGTTTTTTGCATCAATTAGAGTTTCCTTTTTGCATTTTGGGCAGTAAAGAGGATAATTTTTTAAGATAGTATCCTCTCTTATTCTGTCACGAGTTTTACTGCCGCAAATAGGACAATAAATCCATTCACTTTTTCTCAACAATTCTTTCTCCTAAAGCCACTGACTAATTGTGATATAGTATCGAAAATCTTTCTTTCTGATGTCGCTGTATCATCTTGCGGACAATTTAATGCCAACTCATTTAATGCACCAGAAATAGAACAAGTCATTAGACTTGTATCAACGTCATCGCAGAGATACCCCCATACCTTTAAGTCGTTAATATGCTCTTGTAATGCACGCATTGAATTTCCCTGATCAATTTTTCTCCAAATATCCCAGCCGAGTGCAGATGGAGCATCTACTAACAATATACGCCTGTTTTCTTTTGCATTAGCACCATTTACAAAGCCGATACAACCAAGTATAAGCTGTTGCCATGGGTCATCACTTTTTAATGCCTCTTTCTCAATTTGGGCGGCAATATCTTTTTGCACACTTTCTAATACAGCGATAAAAAGTCCTTGCTTGTTTTTGAAATGATGATATATTGCCCCTCTGGTTACATTAGCTTCCTCTGCGATTTTTTCTAAAGGAACATCGAAATAACCATATTGTGCAAAGTATTTTCTTGCAATTTCTATTAAAGAAGAAGTAGTTTTATTGGTAGCCTCTACATTTTTCATTTCATATTGTTCTGTTATCAATACAGAATGATTGCTGCACTCGAAACAGAAAACTCCTCTCTATTTTTGATTTCTTCTTCCGTGTTTAATAATCCAATCCTGTGCCTTACTTTTTCCTGTTTTCTCCCATTGTGAAATAATAAAATCAGCTTTTTCGGGAGCTTCTTTATATAAGTCATTAAGATTATTCCCTACACTTTTTTGAACAAATTTTTCTGGGTCATCTTTTAATTTTGTAAGAATGGTTGCATATCTTTCAAATTCGTCTAATGCAACAAATAATTTTTGCGACCATGGTAGCCGTATTCTAACCCCTTCACTTGCAAGCCGTCTAATATGCACATTTTTATCGGTTGTCCATTCTATTAACTCGTCCATGACCTCTTTGGGATGCGCTTGTAGTAATGGGCGTATAGCATACTCTCCGGTAAATCTTTTTGTTAATTCTTTCAAGAACGAAAGTGATAAAATATAATTTTCATTTCCATATCGTTCAACATATCTGCCAATAGGCCATAGCCACCACCCAAAATTGAACATTCCCTCAGGGTATTCTAATTCAGGCCCCAGCATATTGAAAAATGCTTGAATATTTTTTGAATAATCGCCCGTCATACTTGCTTGCATAGCATCCACAATACAGTCAAACCTTGCAAATAACTCTTTGTCATCCAACCTACCAATTAAAGAATTACAAAAGACTTTTTCGTCAAAGTCAGGCATCACAAAAACTATCTTTTGAGAAAGACTGAAAATGTAATCATCATTGTAGTGATCTTTATGTTTCATACTCGTTTGCTCCTTGTAAATTGGTAGTTACATTATAACATACAAACAGTCTGTATGTCAATCTTACGAATGAAGATAAGCGCGCACAAACGGCAAGCAATTCGGGTGTGGCCACACCCGAAATTTTTGCTGGGCCGCAGGCCCGCAAAAATGCTTGTTGGGGAGCCTCCCCAAACCCGGCTCTTTGGGACAAAATGTCCCAAAGAGGTTGGCTGCGTCACCGCCGCTATCGCGTCTGTTCCTTATCGTCCCGCCCGTCCGTCAGGCCGAGCAGATGGTCGATGTTGGCCTTGACCGCCACGGCCTCCCGCATATCCCGCTGGGCCTGCCGATACTCGGCATAGAGGGCCTTTTTCCTGTCCGCCAGCTCCCGCCGCTGTTTTTTCAGCGCGTCCATTTTGGGGAGCTTTTCACAGCCTAACAATTCATTCATAGCGGCCCGGGCCGCCCGGTAGGTGGCAAGCTCCGCCTCGTGCTCGGCAAGGTATTTTTTCGAGTACCGGGCCGCCTTGTAGCCGTCAAACACGGGCCGGGCCTTGGCATAGTCCACCACGGCCCCCATCAGCCCGGAGACTTTGGAGAGGGCGGCCTCGGTGGTCTGGAGCTCCCCGGCCAGCGCGTGGGCCCGGTCAACCGCCGCCGTGGTCTTTGCCGCCAGCGCGTCATAGTCGGTGAGATTGTTCTCCTGCAGAAACTGGAGGGCGGCGGCCATCTGCTTTAGGTTGTAGACTTTCGCCCAGCGTTCATAAGCCGGGCCCTTGCCCTCGGCCATGCGCTGTTGAATGTCAATGATAAGCCCCACCTGCCGGATCGGGGGCGGCGCGTCTTTGGGGAGCTCCGGGAGGGGCCGCTCCCCGGCGATAACCGCCCGGATGTCCTCGGGGTCAAAGCCCGCGCCGAGGGTGGATGCCCGGAGCCGGGTGTACTTGTTCTGCCCCGGCGCAAGGAACGACACCACGCCGCCCCGCCCGCGCTTGACGGCAAAGCCGGACTCTTCCATCAGCCGGAGGAACGCGGCAAAGTCGGCGGGCTTTTTTTCAAGGGCCGCGATGACTGCCAGCCGCACCCGCTGTTGAGCGGAGGGCGGCTTGTCGCCTATCCACTGGCCATAGTGGAGGAAACGGCCCTTGCTGTGCTGTTTGGGATTTTGTATCACGGACAAATCATGCTCCAGACATACCCGGTCAGACAGCCGCCGGAGGGCAAAGCTGGAGCCGAGGAAGTTATGGAATTTCCGGGAGCAGTCAAAGGCCGTGGAATTGAAATAGATGTGGTTGTGAATGTGGCCCTTGTCGGTATGGGTGCAGACGAAAAACTGGTACTTGCCTTTCGTCCAGCGCATCGCCGTTTCAAAGCCCAGCTTATTTGCCTCCTCCGCCGTCACCTCGCCGGGCGGGAACGCCTGCCGTATCTGGAAGAACAGCGCCCCGCGCTCCACGGGCCGGGCGGTGGCCGCCTGGTATTCGCTTTTCACCAGCAGAAACTCGGCGGCGGCTGTGGCCGGGTCGCAAAGGTGGGAGGACACGGCCCCCAGCTTTTGGGGCTTGAGCCCGTAGGCAAACCGCTCCTCCATCGTCTGGACGGCGCTCAGTCCCGCCGCCTGCTTGTAGGGCCGGATGTAGGTCGTGGCCGTGGTAGCACCTCCTCTCGCCATGAAAAAAGACAGCAGGCAAAACGCCCGCTGTCACCATTTACTGGGATAATATCTAACCTGCTTTTTTTATCAATAAATCATGTGGGAAAATAGGGTATAGCATCTTGTAGTGGTTCTGGCAGATAACTCTTTACACAATCAAATATTTTCCTTGTTTCCGGTAGCATGAACTTCTCAGATTTATTCTGTAACAGATACCAGCTACGGAGATATTCTAAAACGGTTACTTGCAACAGGTTTTTGACTTCCTGGTCTTCGCTCACAGCCATATTCTCTAAAAAAGTAAACACCTTTTTTATCTTAATGTTATCTTGGCACTCATTCACCAGAAGATGTCCAATATAGTCACAAAAACAGCGGTCAAAATAGATTGTCTGTCCTTCGGTTTCCCGGCTTTGGAAAGTATCTTTAATCCATGCTATTTCTTTTTCATAATTTTTAATTATTTCTGGAAACTCCCTTAATAAATCATTCACTATCCCAAGATAGGAATACATACCGATTACCCCTCTGTTATATTATGTAGTGCGTTTTCAATTATTTTCAAAATAATCATATTGTGTCCTTAAAGACTTTCCTCAATATGGTTCATATAGTAGCCCACGGTTTATTATACCAGTAGACATTAAATATATCACATTTCCGTTCAATAATCCACCCCACCTTTGGGACAAAATGTCCCGAAGTACAAAAAATCGGGGAGCGGCACAAGACCGCTCCCCAGCACATCACAGCTCCGCCAGCGCGGAAAGCTGTTTCAGCAAATCAGACAGAGGCCCCCACAAAGCGGAGTAGTCCCGCTGGAGGGCCGATATTTCCTCGGGGTAAATCCCCCCGTAGGTGTTGGCATGGATAGCCACTTGATTAAGGTTGTTTGAGCACCGCCGCTGGAGAGACACCAGCTCGCGGACGGGGGCAAGGTCAATCTGGAGCACATAGCCGCAAAGGGCCATCCTCCGCATATACGCGCCCATGTTGCGGATGCCCGCCTGGGCCATGCGTTCCCGGATAAGCGCCTGCTCTTCCTCGGATACCATCACATGAAGATGGACGGGGCGGCGGCGCTTTTTTCCGGCCATGCCTACCTGTCGCCCCGGTCGGGCGCGTTCCGTTTGGGCGCGGCGGGGGCCTGCCGTTCCCCGGCCAGCCTTGCCGCCTCTTTCATCTGCTCGGCAATCGGACGGGGCCTGCCCTCCCGCAGTAGGCCGGACACCTCCGGGGCGGGCCGGAGCTCATAGTCCGCCGCCTGCTTTTCCGTCAAAGGTTTTGTGTAGGTCAGATGCCCCCACGCAAGGAACGCGCCGCCCTCCACGAGTACGCGCTTGTCGTAGTTTTCGATCTCGTCCGGCTCGTTGCCCGCAGGCTTGGGAAACGTGCCGATGTCAACGGGCCGCTGGGTGGAATAATACTTGTAAAGGCCGGGGGCCTCAATCTGCGCCACCTTGACGGAGAACTGCTGCTGGTAGTTTTCCACACGCTCCAGCAAGTCCTGCTCCAGCGCAGCCCGGTCACTGCCATAATGCCCCCATTCATACTGCCTTGCGCCGTGTTCGTCATCATAGCAGGCCCACGTCACAAAGGGGGAGGGGGCCCGGGGATGCTCCCCCAGCGCAAAGCCCCGGCCATTCTCCAGCATGACGGCCTTTAAGATTGTATAGCCTTGATTTCTGTCCATAGGAACCTCCTCTCGAAATGTTAGCACTATTTTGGGAAATCGGGGCAGGACGTGTAAAAGTACGCCCCGCCCCAAAAGTGGCCCCGGAAAGCCTTGAAAACAGCGGGGTTCTATACCCCCAAATGCTCACGCCTCACCCCCGGTATTTCCGCATATATCCCCGCTGTTTCTTCTGCCTTGCGGCCTTGGAGCAAGCCTCGGAGCAGTAGCGCCGCCGCCCGTCCGGGAGAAAGGGCCGCCCGCAGACAGGACAGGGCCGGGTTTCCGGGGCGGGCCCCTCGGTATTCAGCGCGGCCTCCAGCACCGGGTTCAGCGGCAGGACGGCCTCCCGGAAGTAGCGGCAGTAAGCCCCCGTCCAGCATTTCCCCAGCATATAGCACTCGCAGTCAAGGGGCAGACAGCCATATTCCCGGTCATAGTTGGCGCACCATTTCACTACAAGGGAGCGGATAGCGGCCTTTTCCTCACGGGTCAGCTCGCGCAAAATATCACCTCCCGCCCGGTTTTTTCAAAAGGCTCTGAAAGCAGGAGCCGCAGGGGATGCCGCGCCAGTAGGGACAGCCACAGCACCGGGAGCCCTCCCGGGGCTGTTCCGGGCGGGGAGCCCGGGGCCGTGGGCGGCGTTTCATTTCCCGTTCCAAAGGGTTCGATGTGAAATTCATTCTCCGTCCTCCTTTTCTTCTTCCTCATCCCACGGGGGGAGGTCGTCATACTCACCGCCGCCATAGTCCTCGCCGTATTCCCCGGCCTCGTCAAAATCCTCGCCGGGAGCGGCGGCCTGCTGTTTCGGGCGGTAAATCTTGAAGTACCACCCGGCCCCGCCGCCGAGGGCCAGCACCGCCAGCACCAGCAGGAGCGTCCCCGCCCCGCCGGATTTTTCCGGTTCGGGCTCGGGCTCCGGCTCGATAGCAGGTTCGGGCTCGGGCTCCGGGAGCGGTTCGGGGAGAGCCTCCGGGGAGGGCTCCGCAAGGGCCATTAAATCGGCCACGGTGACGGCGTTCAAAAAGTACACATTTTCCGTCTCCCGCTGGCGGTCAATCACCAGATAGAACACGGACTCGTCCGCCGCCATGATGGTGAAAAATTCCTTGCCGTCCTGGTCGGTGGCGTTATCCACCATCGTCCCCTGCCCGTCCGGGGTGAATGGGTTGGGCTCGGGTTCCGGCGCAGGCGTGGGCTCCACGGGGTCAAGCCCCTCCCATTCCGGGCCGCCCGTACCGTCCTCCCATTCCTCGCCGCCCCCGGCGTAGGCCGTGGTGGTGATGCCGCACAGCAAAAAAGCGGTGCACAGAGCCGCCGCCACTACACGATATTTTTTCAGTTTCATTCCGCGTCCTCCTTTTCCGGCCCGGCGGACTTCGGGACATTTTGTCCCAAAGCGTCCCCGGCCTTGATGCGCTGGAGCACCAGCGGGAGCTCCTCAAGGGAAATGCTCATGCCCCGCACGATGTCCACGATTTCCTCGTTCTCGGCCTCCTTGTGTTTCTGTTCCAGCTCTTTCAGCCGGGCCTGCTGGTCGCTGATTTTGGCCTTGACCTTTTCTATCTCGGCCATGATTTTTGCGCTCTTGCTAATCGCCATTGAAAACCTCCTTTTCATGGTAAACGCCCGTAGGCGTAGAAGTGGGCCTGCCAGTAGCTGCTGTTTAAGTTGGCGTAGCTGATAGGGTCGCCACAGTGTATCATCATCCCGTCCCCCACATAGATGCCACAGTGGGAGACTCCCGGGGTGTCATAGGTTCCCTTGAAAAAAACCAAATCTCCGGGGCGGGGGGAGCTGGTGCGGGTGCAGATGTTGTAGAGCCCCTGGGCCCCCAGCCGCCCCACGTTCCAGCCGGAATGATTGACTACCCACGAAACAAAGCCGGAGCAGTCAAAGGACGTGGCCGGGGAGCTCCCGCCCCATACATAGGGATAGCCCAAAAATTTCTCGGCCTCGGAGAGCATCGCCGCGAATGTTTCATCGTCCAGATATTCCCCCGGCACTTCGTAGCCCTCCGGCGGGCTGGTGTATTTCCCCACATAGGACGAGCCGGGAAAGAGGTCGGGGCGGTTCCCCAGCGTAGCCATATAGAGGGAATACCGGGAAACCTTGTCCTCCCCCATGATGTAGATAGGGAGATGGGAAAGGTTGAAGTTATCCAGTGTCACAGTACAGATGTAGTAATCGTAATACACCCGGTAGCTGTCGGTGTGGGTATTGCCGTCCTCGTCCGTCCATGTATCCGTTTCGATGTAGTACCGCCGCTCCTTTACCACGTTTTCGGTCAGTGTGTACTGGCGGTCAAAGAGCATCTGCAGCGTAGGCTGGACATCCGCCAGCGTCCATTCCCCCTCGTGCCATGCGCTCAGAATGGAAACCAGCACATAGGGGTCATGTTCGATAGCGTCTAAATCGTAATGGTACTCGTCATAGTCGTGGGTACTTTCGTAGGTATCCAGATAATGCTGGAGCTCCGCCTCCAGTGAACAGTAGGCGGCCTCGGCCCCCAGCATATCCCCATCCTCGGCGGGGTAGGTGGTGGCCCCCACCGCGCCTGCGGCGGCGTTCCCCAAAGAGATAAGGGAGGACGCGCAGGACTGGAGGGACAAAACGAGCACCACGCAGGCCAGCGCGATAAGCGTCCCCACGGGATGCCGTTTCACGAAAGCCACAGCCCGCTCCGCCAGCTTTTCCGTGGCGGCGGCAGTTTTCCCGGCGGCCTTGGCCCCTTGTTTCGCGGTCTGTTTCGCCGCCTGCCGCGCTTGTTTGGCGTACTGCTTTTTCAGCTTTTGCTTGTGCCAGTAGCGGGTGACAACATTCTTTGCAAGCTCCGGGTTCTCCTGGGCGGCCATGCGGAACTGGTAGTCCGCCCGGGCCTTGATGTACTGCGCCTCGGCCTTGTGGACGGCCCGGGCCGGGTGCTCCCGGATGCGCTTTTTTACGGTATGCACTGCCGCCCGGCCCACGGCCTCGCCCACAAGCTCCGAGCGGTGGGCCCCCTCGGTTCCCACGTTCTCATGTTCCACCTCGTAAACCTTGCCATGCACAAAGCCGTGTGCGCTCCACCCGGCGGCCCCCAGCACCCGGCGCACCGGGCCCCGGGGTTTGGGGGGCTTTTTCCCCTCCAGCTTCTTCCTGGCCCGGTTCAGCTTGTCCTCCCGCGTCTCCATGCGGAGCTTGGACTTGCTGATTTTCTCTTGTTCGCTTTCCATGCGGAATTTCGATTTTTTGGTTTTGGGCCCCTTGGGGGACTTTGGGACATTTTGTCCCGAAGTGCCTTTGTCCCCGGCGGGCCCGGCGTTATTCGTTCCTCTGGTCATTGGCTATGTCCTCCGGGCGGGTGGTGAGCAGGTTGTAAATCTCACCCTTGGGGAAACGGTCAACAAAGGGGATGGTCACATTCCCATAGAACAGCAGGCCCTCGCCGGAATTGCTGTGGGTAATGTAGGAGAGCTGGTGCTCGGAAATGCCGAGCTGTTTTGCGATGATAGCCCGGTCGCTTTGGGCCTGGGAGAGCAGAACAAGAAAATCGGTGTTATCCAGTATGTTCTCGATTTCCCGGCTGGCCAAAAGGTCTTTCACGTTCTGCGTGAGGGCCGAGGGCACACAGCCCTTTTTGCGGAGCATCTTCCACACCGCCACAAAGTAGCTGGCGGTCAGCGGGTCGCGCAGGAGGATGTGGAACTCGTCAAAGTAGCACCACGTCGCCGCGCCGTTTTGATAGTTGGTATTCACCGCCGAGGTGACAAACTCGTTGGTGACGTGCATCGCAATCTTGCGGAGGTTCTCCCCCAGCCCTTTCAGCACGATGCACACCACCCGGGAGCTCAAGTCCACGTTGGTCGGGTGGTTGAACAGATTGAGGGAGCCCGTACAGTAGAGCTCAAGAGCCGTTGCCACGCGCTTTGCCTCCGGCTCCGGCTGTTTCAAAAGCTCCTCGTACAAGTCCTGGAGCAAAGGCATTTTCGCGCCCTCCAGCCCCAGCGCAAGCTCCCGGTACACCAGCCGCACACAGCGGTCAATCACGGTCTTTTCAATAGGTTGCAGGCCGTCCTTGCCGCCTACCACCAGCTCACAGAGGGAAAGAAGAAAATCCGCTTTCATGGAAAGGGGGCTGTCCTCGTCATTCAAACCGATTTCAATATCCATCGGGTTGATATGGTGGGGGCTGTCCGGGGCAATCTCTATCACCTGCCCGCCCAGCCGCCGCACCAGCGGGGAATATTCCCCCATCGGGTCAACGATAACGATGCGGTCTTGGGTCGCCAAAAATACGTTTATCAATTCCCGCTTGGCGGCAAAGCTCTTGCCGGAGCCCGTGGAGCCGAGGTACATCCCGTTTGCGGATTTCAGTTTTTTCCGGTCTGCCATGATGACATTGTGGGAAAGGGCGTTCATGCCGTAGTAGAGGGCCTGCCCGCCCATGCGGAGCTCCCGCGTCATAAAGGGAATGAAAATCGCGGTGGAGCTTGTTGTCATGCCCCGCTGTATCTGCACCTCGTTATAGCCGAGGGCCAGCGAGGACATAAAGCCCTGCTCCTGCTGCCAGTCCAGCCGCTTTAAGGCGCAGTTGTATTTCTGCGCGATGCCGGAGACGGTGAACACGTCATTTTCCAGCCGCTGGCGGGTGGGGGCGAGGTTGATGACGGTGAACGTCAAGAGGAACATCCGCTCATTTCGGGACTGCAAATCCCCCAAAAGCTCCGCCGCGTCCTTGGAAAAGGTGATAAGGTCGGGGGGCAGGATATCCATGTCGTACCCGGCGCGGACGGCTTTTTTCTGCTCCTCCACTTTCATCTTGTCAATGTCCGAGATTTTCCCCTTGATGGTCTTTATCGCCTTGAGCTGGTCAACGGTCTGGATGTGCATGGTGACGGTGAGCTCCGCGTCCAGCTCCAGAATTTCCCGCAAAAGGCGGTCGGAGAGCTCGGACGCCAAAATCTGAAGATAGGACGCCGCGCCCCAAAAGCCGCCCACACGGAAGAACCGGGAGCCCCTAAAGTCAAAGCCGCCGCTGGGGGTGATGAAGTCCTTTGTCCCCATGCCCGTTTTGGAAATATCGCCCCATGAAAAGCGGAACGGCTCCCGCCGCCCCGGGTGCATCTGCCCATGCAGGAGGGCCAGCCGCTCCCGCCCGTCAAGCGCAGACGAGGGAACGCCCAGCCGGTGGAGGTTCCCCATCACGTCCGCCTCCACCCGGTCAAGCCGGGGGCGGGCGGCGGCGATGCCCCCGGCGGGCACGCCAAAGGTGATATATTTGGAGCGTTCAATCCCGTTGTTGCTCCGGGCAATCTGCCTTTTGAGCATCCCCACGAACTCGCCCCGGATGCTGTCAAAATCGTCCGCCTGGGCGGGGATGTTCACATGGTAGCGGCTGGTGGAGTGGGAGCGGCGGTTGATAAAGGAGAGCTGTACGGGGAGCGCGCTGTCGAAGTAGTTGAGGAACGAGCTCCATCCGCTGAATATCGCGGACTGATCCTCGGTGGATGCCACGGAATAATTGATGTCCTCATATTCCACGGTCTTTGTGTAGAGCCCGCCGGGGAGCTGGCACACGCCGTCCGGGTGCATCGCCACATAGGGGATGGACTGCTGGGCGGACAACGCCGCCTTATTCTTTCGCCTGCTTGTTCGGTTTTCCATTCACTGCCTCCTTTCCCGCCTGCCCAGTAAAGGGCGCATAGATATTCCCGGTCTTGTAGGGCCTCACCCCGGGCCGCAGATACCGGGCCCGGATGATGTTCTTCACCACCTTTTCCAGCGGCAGGCCGTCTTTCTCATACATCGCCAGCAGGAACGCCGGGAGCATGATGCCCAGCATCAGAAACAGTGCCGCCGTGTTCCCAAAGGTATTCCGGGCCAGCAGGTAGGAGGGGACTCCCACAAGGGCCGCGCCGCCAAAGCACACAAGCTGGCGTTTCGTCAGATTGAAAGCAATCTTTGTCTTGATTTTGGATAAGTCGTTAGGTACATTCACATAGGGCATTTCAAGCCTCCTTTCTTTGGGACAAAATGTCCCGAAGTCCCGCAGTAGGTTCCACCTCGTTCCCCCACACGTCCCAGCCGGGGGCTGTCTGGCGGGCAAACAGCTCCACCCGGGGCACGTCCCCCATAAGGGCCACGATTTTCTCCCGGGCCTCGTCCGGCTTTTTGCTGTGGCCCTCGATAGGGGAGATAATGAACTGGTGGACGTTGGGGGCCTTGCGCCGGGGATGCCCACGGGTCGCCAGCAGGCACACCTCCGCATTGGCCCGCGTCCAAAAGCCCAGCCCGTAAAACCAACTGTCCGCCCTTTTGTTCTTTTTCAGCCAGACAAAGCCCACGGACTTATACTGAAAGCCCCACGCCTTGATGAGCCGCAGGGCCTCCGGGAGCTGGGGGAACGTGGCCCACAGAAAAAGAACGCTGTCCGGGGCCGCCAAATCCGCCACGGGCAACGCGCATAATTCCTCAATCCTCATTGTGGGGTAGTGCCGCTCCGCCGCACCTTGCAGGCCCTTTTGGGCGTACCGCCACGGCGGGTCGGCGTATATCACGCTGTATTTTCCGATACTCACACCCCCTTTCCGCCAGCGGCCACCGCCGCCCGCGCCTGTTCAATCCGCTCCGTGGCCGGGCCGAAAAAGGCCGGGGCCGTCTCAAAGCAGATAAACTCCCGGCCCGTGTTCAGCGCGGCGATGGCCGTTGTGCCGGAGCCCGCGCAGATGTCCGCCACCACCTCGCCGGGGGCGGTGTAGGTCTTTATCAGATACTCACACAGCTCCACGGGCTTCTGGGTGGGGTGGACGGTATGGGCCACGGTCTGGAATGAAAGCAGGTTCCCCGGGAACCGCCGCCCGTCCTCCGAGCCGCTGCCGGAGCGGACAAACTTCCCATAGTTGGGGCTCTGGTCGCGCTGGGATGCGATTTTCTTATAGGGCTTGCCCTGCTCAAACTGCGGATTGTAGAGGGGGAGCTTTTGGTAAAACACTAAAATATTCTCCGTCTTTTTCAGCGGGGCGCGGCGGGCGTTGAGAAATCCCGTACAGCGGCTCTTATACCACACCCACTCATAGCGGAGCATGGAAAGGTTGGACGCGCCGAGGATTTTGTCATAGGGGCACTGTGCGAAGAACAGCACCGCCCCGGAGGGCTTGACCGCCCAGCGCACCGCCTCCCACAGCTCCGGGAGGGGCAAAGGCACGTCCCAATAGTTGCGGGTCGTGCCGTAGGGCGGGTCGGTCAGCAGCATATCTACCGAGTGCTCCGGGAGGGAACGCAGGCCCGCGATACCGTCCATCAGAAACAAGCCGGAGGGCTCCAGCACCGGGCCCTCCGGGGACTTTGGGACATTTTGTCCCAAGGCCAAGCTATCTGCCATCCCGTCCCTCCTTTCCCTTTGCCGGGGCGGAGCGGGCGGCATTTTTCTGCGCGGCCTCCTTTCCCGCCTTATCCATCTGCTCCCGGATGGGCGTGGGGCGCACCGCCTCGGCCCGGGCGATAAGTTTCTCAACCGCCGAATGGTACGCCTCCACCCCCGCCGCGTTCAGCCGCTCCTGGGTGGCCCGGTCATTGATACGCACCGTGGCCCGGTAGCCCGTCCTGCTGGTGGGGTCGGGTTTTGAGGGCGCACCCAAGAAAATGCCGTTCTGCCCGTTCACCACCTTGAAATCGTCCACCACCACGCCGCCGAAGTTGACGCTGGCAAAGCCTATCAGCTTGCCCTGGGGCTCAATGGGCCGCACCGATACCTCGATGGGGATAGTGGCGGCGGCAAGGTTCTGCTCCACCCGGAGAGCCACGGCCTCGTCCACGCTGATGCCCTGGTGTTTTGCCAGCTCCGCGATGGGGGCCTCGAAAATCAGACGGCGCATTTCCTCCTGGGCGGCCTCCGCCATTTCAGCGGTCTGAACCGCCGTCTGTGTGTTCGCCATAGATAAATCCTCCTTTCCGGGACGGGGGATGACCGCCCCGCCCATATAGTCATAGCCTGCCGCGTGTATCGCGGACAGTGTTTCCGCCGATACCGTCCCGCCCAAGAGCAAGTCCGTATCAGCCATGAACGCCAGCATATCCTGCTGGGTAAATTCTTCCGGGAGCTTGCCGCCCCATGCCCGGCGCATTTCACCCTCCGGGCCCAGCTTATAACGCCTCGGCATATCCGGCCTCCTTTCCCGGACTTTGGGACAAAATGTCCCGAAGTGCCGCTAAATCAGTGGGCCCCGAAGATGCTGCGGGAGATTGTCCCGGTCTTGAACAGCATGAAACAAAGGAGCACCGTATAGCCCACGGTTCCCCATATCGCGCCGATGGGGTCGCCCCCGGCGGCGATGCCCTGCACCAGCACCGCATAGATGCCGACGCAGACTAAAATCAGCATCCCTTGAAAGCCCACGGCGAAAAGGGATTTTAAGTAGTTCTGCCCCATGCCGCCCACCTCCCGGTTGGAGAGGGTGGCAACGGGGATGGGCGCAAGGCTGGTCAGCAGATATATTTCAATCATTCTTCCGTACACCAGCACGAAGATGATGATGCCCAGCGCCTGCATGGTGAGCCCGATGACCGAGGACTGGAGCCACAGCCCAAGGAGCGGGCCCAAGTCCATCCCCTCCAGCGTGGTCTGGAGGTTGTTCAGCATATCCGGCGAAACCGCCGTGGAGCCCTGTATCAGCCCGGCAGAGCGGGAAATCACGCTCTGCGACACATCAAAGACGGCCATCACGATATTGAACGTGTTGGAAAGTATCAGCACCGCACACGCGGTCTTGAACATCCATTTGTAGAGGTTCGCCACGTCTACTTCGTGCATATTGTTTTTTTCAAGGAGCATCTGGATGAGCTCATAGGTGGCTACAAAGGTCAGCACCAGCCCGGCGATGGGTAAAATCACCGTCTCGGAAAGCTGGCGGATGAGGGAGAAAACCCCGGCGTTCCATGCCGCCGGGGTCGTCCCTACCTGCACCGCAATCTCTCCGACCTGGGCATTGACGGTATCAAAGAGCCCCTCAAGGTTCCCCATGATGCCGCCAATCAGCAGCTCTTTCAGCCAGTCCGTGAGCCAGTCGGTGAGAAAGTCCATAAGCCGCCGCCCTTAAAACAGCCCCGACAGCAGGGGGATGAGGGTCGTGCCGATGACGATAATGCCGCCGCCCGCCATGAACTGTTTCATGCCTTGACTTTTTGAGCCGGGGTTGTCCGAGCCGTAGCCCTCCAGCAGATTGACAACGCCCCAAACGCCGAGGCCCGCGCCCAGCGCGATAACAAGGGTCTGCAAAGTGGTGATAGCGGATGCGAAAAATGCCATATAGTCCTCCATTTCTCCGGGATTTTCCCGGGCACAAGAAAAGCCGCCCGGTGCAGGCGGCAGGTGACACTTCGGGACAAAATGTCCCAAAGCTATACAAAAGCGTCCGGGTCGTCCAAATCGTCATAGTTGAGGATGTCCTCGTCCTCGTCTATGGGCGTTCCGTCCGGCACGTCCGCCTCGTACACGGTGTACTGCTCGTTGGGATTGAGCGTTTTCATGCGGCGGCAGATAAGCCGCTCCAGCGAAAAGGCGTTTTTCTTCTTGTCCGCCTCCGCCGTGTATCGGTAGTTGGGGTGCTGTTTCAAATCGTATTTCCGGGAATAGAACGGCGGCAGGCCCCGCAGTTGCAGGATGCACCTGTCGCCGGGCATGGTAGCAAGCTCGGCGGGGGTCATAAGCTCCCGGCCCAGCCGTTGCGTGTTCTGGTTGTAGCTTTCTGACTGCCCACGGGAGCGGCCCTCGGTCTGCATGGAGATGGTGGCCTTGCCCAGCCAGTTCTCCGATATTTCCTTGATGGTGCTGGCCTCCCGGCCCCCAAGGAACACCACGCTGTCCATGTTGCCTAAAATGGTTTCCGCGTTTTTATCATAGATGGCTTTGCATTGGGCCAACTGCTGGTAGAACAGCGTCAGGCTCACCTCCCGGGAGCGGATGACCGCCACCAGCTTTTCGAGGTTGGGCACTTGCCCGGTGTTGGCGGCCTCGTCCCACAGCACCCGCACATGATGGGGCAGGCGGCCCCCGTGTACGTTGTCCGCCCGTTCACAGAGAAGATTGAACATCTGCGAAAAGGCAAGGGCCACGATAAAGTTATAGGTGGTGTCGGTATCACTGATGATGAAGAACGCCGCCATCCGTCTGTCCCCCAGCTTGTCAAGCTCCATCTCGTCATAGCTCATAATCTCCCGGAGTTGCGGGATGTCAAATGGGGCCAGCCGCGCACCGCATGAAATAAGTATGGAGCGGGCAGTCTTGCCGCTGGCCAGCTTGTACTTTTTGTACTGCTTGACCGCGAAACAGTCCGGCTTGCGCTTTTCCAGCCCGGCGAACATATAGTCCACCGCGTTCATAAAATCGTCATCGTCCTCCTTGACCTCCATGCCGGAAATCATGTCAACAAGGGTATTCATGTTTTTATCCTCGTCCGGGCCCTCGAAAATGATATAGGCGATAAGAGCGCAGTATAAAAGCGTTTCTGATTTCGTCCAGAACGGGTCGCCCTCCTTGCCCTCGCCTTTGGTGTTTGCTATTAGGGTATTGACAAATTTCAGAATGTCGGCCTCGTTGCGGATATAGGCCAGCGGGTTATAGTGCATAGAGCGGGAAAAATCAATGCTGTTAAAAACCTTGATTTTATATCCCTTTTTCTTTTGCAGGAAATACCCCGCCTGCTCCAGCACCCCGCCTTTTGGGTCTACCACCACATAGGAGGAATGGGCCTGCAAAAGCTGGGGCGTGAGCCAGAACCGGGTCTTGCCGGAGCCGGAGGAACCGACAACACAGCAATTCAGGTTCCGGGCGTTGGCGGGGACGGCGGGCCGGGTGTTGGTGGTGAGAAATTCCGTCCCGGTCAGAATGATGTTGTTCTCAAACTTGGGGTCGGTGAACGGCTTGATGTCTTTTTCCGTTCCCCAGCGGGCCGAACCATACTCTTCATCCCGGCGGTATTTTTGGGCTTCTTTGCTTTTCTGGTAGATAATCAGCCGGATCGCCACGGCCCCCGCGATGCCAGTGAGCCAGTCAAAAGGAGCAAGCCCCGGCGCGAAGTCGGCAAAGGCCGGGCCGAGGGCCGCCACCATCCCCACCAGCTTGTGGGCCAAATCCGCCCCCGCCGCCAGACGGTAGGCCGTCCCCACCTTTAGGCAGGCCCACGCGATGAACAGATAGGGGAGGTTCGGCAAAAGGTACTTTTTCAGCTTATCTGTCCTCATGGGCGGCCTCCTTTACGCGGTCTTTCTTTTGGGGCGCGGGCTGGCGCAGTATCTCGGCGGCGGCCCGTCTGAGCTGTTCCCGGATGGGCACGCGGTCAGTCTTTGCCTTATCCAGCACCCGGCGGGAATACTCCCCAAAACAAGCTGTGATTGCATCCGCCTGCCCGGACTTGAAGAACAGCAGATATTTGTCCGGCCCGGTCTTGTAAAAGGCATAATCCACGTTCCACTTCCGGGCCACCCGGTCAAATTCTTTTGGGGCCCCGGTGAGCTCGATACTGTTCGTGGCCGCGCCGTGGGCCATGAGCTTTTTTACGGACTGCCTGCCGTGGGGCGTCTGGTGGGCCCGGCGTTCCTTTTGTATCTTCCGGCCAGCCGCCCGGAGCGCATAGGCCAGCACCCGGGCCGTCAGTTTTCCCGTCCGTATGGATAACGCGATAGTGCGCCGGGAAACATCCTCGTCAATCAATCAAAACCGCCTCCTTTCATGGGGGATAGGCCCTCCGGCCTTTGGGACAAAATGTCTCGAAGTCACCGCGCCTCCCGCCCCGGCTCCGGGCGGGCCCGGTCAGCCGCAGAGGGAAAGCGGTCAATCACTTCCTTGTAGGCGGCCATCTGCTCCCGGATGGAGAGCTGGGGGAGGGCAAAAATCTTGTGCTCTTTGGGAATGTCCTCTGTCCCGTGGTAGATTTCTTTGAGGGTATCAGTCTGGACAATATAGCCGCCGTGGGAAAAGTGGCCGTTTTCGTTGGTGGATATGTCCCGCCCGTATGACTCATAGTCAACATAGTCTTTCAGCTCGGCGGGGATTGGCAAGTCCTCCGCATAATAGCGGCCCAAATCGTCCTCGTTTTCAATATCCGGGTAAAATTCAAAATACTCCAGATTTTCCGCAAGGTTGATGATGTCCGCCAAGCTGGAGGTATGCGTTCCCATGCTGAGGGCCGCGCCGAATTTTTCAAAATCGTCCGGGGCCATTTCCGAGAGCAGGCAGGCCAGATGGTTCAGCTCGTCCAGACTTTCGTATTCACCGAGATGCTCCGAAAGCTCCGGCAGGATGCCGCCGAAGTCATAGCTGGCAATAAAAATTTCCTCGTAGCGTATGCCGTCCACGCCTATGTCCTTTAAGAGCGCCTGCACCGCCTGGGGGCTGGCGGGGAACGAAAGCGGCTCCCCGGCCAGCACTCCCTCGTTGTATTTCCCAAGGTTGGTGACGTGCGCCTCGAACAGCGCGGCCATGTCAGCGGCGGCCCTGGCCCTTGACGGTCAGGATGCCCTCAAGGGTGGTGGCGGTGATGCCCAGCCGCTGGGCCACGGCAATGTCGTTCTTCATGGACTCGGTGACGGTATGCCCGCACACCACCAGCACCCGGGAGCGGCGGAGCAGGTCACGGCCAATGTCGATGCTGCTCTTGTGTTCCTCGGGAACCGCGTCATTGAGGAAAAGGGGCAGAAACAGCGCGGGGCAGATAGGGGCAAAGCCCGCATCGTAAACCGCCCGGCAGTACTGCGCGGCAAGCTCCGCGTTTTCCGTGTCGCCGCCATACCAAGCGGCGGTGATGTAAGCAAGGGGTCGTTTCATAGTCGTTTACCTCCGATATTTTGATAGTTGTCGTTCAGCCCTATCCCCCCGCCCTTTCCCATTCATGGGAAAGGGGGCGGCTCTGGAGGATATATCCCCCGCCGCGCCGGGAGGGGTGGCACAGCCGGGGCGGGCCGTCAAGGGCAAGCCGCCGCAGGCGGCGGGCGTTCCGCCCCTTGACTGCCCACTCCCGGCTGTGCTCAGTAGCAGGCGGCGACGGGGGATATACCACCAGAGCCCCTCTCTAAAAAGAACGCCATGAAAGGCGCGGGGGAGGGACGTGGGAAAGAGAAAAGCCTTGGGACAAAATGTCTCAAGGCTTACTTTTCCCGGTCGGTCTTTTTCTCCGGCGCGGTGCGCTCCGGGGGCTGTTTCTCTTTCCACGCATCCAGCAGGGACATAATCTGGTCTTTCATCTCCCGTGGCGTGGTGTCCTTGCCGAAATACTTGTTCAGCTCTGCGGCGGAAATAATCACTTTGTCTACCTCCTTTTTCTCACGGCTCAAAATGCCGTCAATCACATCGCCGTTCAGTTTCCCGTCCTTATCCAGCTTGCGGAGCTCCTGGGCCTGGGAGAGCGAGGGGGATGCCTGCTCGCCCTCAATGGAAACGGCGATAAACCTCTGGTTCTTGGGCTTGATGAACGAGATTTCCACGGCGGGGGTGAAAGACAGCTTTTTCTCGTTCACCATAGACTGGAGCTCCGGCACAAGCTCGGTCAGCCGGATATACCGCTGTACCTGCTTGTAGTTCATGCCATTCCGCTCCCCCACGATTTCCGTGGAGCGTTTCCCAACGTCCCCGGCGGCCACGCCCTCCATCTTTGTCCCTTGATGGCTGATGGCCTCTACCTGCATTTTCAGAGACTGGGCCTTTTCCATCGGCAGAATCTTTTCCCGGTGGCGCAGGTTGTCATCCGTCATCGCAAGGATGGCCTCGTCGTCCGTCATGTTGCGGACGATACAGGGCATATTTGCAAACCCGGCCAGCTCACTGGCCCGCTGGCGGCGGTGGCCCGCGATGATTTCATAGCCCCCGCCCTCCCGGGGACGCACCAGCGCGGGCTGGTGTACGCCGTTGTCCTTGACCGACTCCACAAGCCCTTTCATTTCCGCATCGTCCCGCACCCCAAAGGGATGGTCTTTGAACGGGAACAGCTCCGAAAGTTTGAGATATACAATCTCTTCCTTTTCAGCGCGGGTCGCGTCACGGGGCTGGGGCGGCGGCTCCGGCGCAGGAGCGGCAGGGGCTTCTTCCCTGCCCTTTACCGTGGCGGCCTTGGCCTCCTTGCTTTGGGACATTTTGTCTCGAGGTGGGGACGGGGGCCTGTCCGGGGCCGCCTTGTCAGCCTTGGCCGGGCGGCCACGGCGGGCCCCCGTCCCTCCCGGTTCACCGGGCCCCGCTTTTTCTTCCTTGGGCTTGCGGCCCCGCCTGCCCTTGGACTTATCCGGCTCGGGCGTTTTTTCTTTGGCGGCCTTTTCCTTTTTGGCGGGCCCCTTTTCCCCGACGGCCTTTTCCTCCGGGGCCGGGGTGGGCGGCTGTTCCGGTTCGGGCGGCTCGTTCTTTTCCACCTCCGCACGTTCCGCCGCCCGCCGCTCCGCCATCAGCTTTTCAATCTGGTCAGCGGAGACATTCACCGCGCCGGGGGCCCCAGCCGGGGCATCCTGGGCGGGTGGTTCGCCGCCAGTCTGCTCGGGGGCGTTCTCCGGGGCCGGGGGCTCCGGGGCGGGAGCGTCCTGGGCAGGAGCACCCTCCGGGCCGGCATCGAACAAGCTGGGCTGGGGATTTTCCTCCGGGCTCACGTTTAATTTTTCGTCTGCCATTCGTTACCTCCTTTTTTAATTTTGTGAATGTTGCACAAATCTTGCACTAAAAGTTTGTTGCTATTTTTTCGCCTCCCTCCCGGCTATCCACGCAAAAAAGCCGCCCGTTTTTTCATGCCGGACGGCTTTCTGCGTAATGTGATAGCTCAAATAATATTTTTTTGTGGTTGCTGGCTCCGAAAAGCCTTGATATTACAGTGTTCCTATTAAAACACAAGCATAGGAGAACGTGCTAAAGGATATGTTTCCCCCGTGGAAGTATTTTTGAGAGAATAATCAAAATTCCCTGCATCTTGTATGATTTCATATCCCATACAGTCATACCCTGCCGATGAATTATAGACAACGCTTCCCGTTTTTCCACGGCCTGAACATCCCGTCACTGCCAATGCCAGGCTAAACATGACAACGAAAGCCGCCCCACGCTTCTTCTGCCCTGATTTCATCAGCCATCTGTTAGAATTACGCCGTAAAATCCAGACAACAGCCAAAGTACACAAAAGCACGGATACAAAGAGCAAGGTCAATAGCGTAACTGTACCAACCTCCGCAAAAATAATTTTCTCATCACCCGTCAGGGCATCGCTTATAACAATATCCCCTGCAAAAAAGTCTGTTCCAAGCAGAAACGGCAGAGGCAGAGGCAGACGGTAAATGCCGGTTTTCGATAAGCCTATATAGGGAATAATCACGGACACCGCACCTGTAAGCAGGGTGACCGCATACTTTTTTGCCAAAACGGAAATGAACATCAGGAGTATCGCAAGAAACAGACCGCCAAACATCCGGAGCAGCACTATAGATACATATCCCTCCAGCAGCGACATACCCTTGCTGCTGCCTGCAAAATAACGGATACTCTGAATCGGATAATCCCCATCCGGCAGTCCGTATTTGAACCTGTAAAATCCGTATTCAATAAGCGAAATGCAAAGCGACAGGAAAAGAACAGCCGTGGTAATAATGAGCAGCTTATACAGAGCGCTTTTTCGCCCCTCCCTTGCAGTCAGAATCAAGGTGTCCATCTGGCAGCTGTACTCAGAACAGAAAACAGGCGTAACAATCAGCAAAATGCCAAGGAAGAGAATGAAATTAAGCGTACCTTTGCCAAGAAGACCCATCCATCCGTTTGTCTGGAGAAAACAGCGGTTCCCCGCATTTTCGCAGATATAGAGATATTGCTGATAGATAACCTCAAATCCATTTTGACGCTCCAGAACCTTCTCTATTTCCCGGCTCTCTTTTTTATATTCACTTTCTCTGATCTTCCCGTCATAGTAGTTCTCCAAAAGACTGTTCTGCCTCTCCTTCGCTTTTGCAATCCTCTCCGCCTCCTGCTCCAGATAAAGGGAAGATTCCTCGGTGCAGTATCCGTTTACCTTTTCCAGATACCAGTCATATTCATTTTTATACTGCTCCATCGCTATGTCTACAGGGTTGTCGGACAAGGCAAGCCAGACCGTGCCAAGGAGCAGGACAAGGGCAATATAGAACAGCCCCCTTTGCCAGAGCATAATCTTTTTTACTTCATACATAAATCCAGACATTTTATCCTCCAATTAAAGTCCCGTAATATCCCTCCCTGTACACCTTTTCCTAAATCAATTTCCAGCCGCAAAGTGCATGTGTCTGAAAATCGATTTGTGCACAGTGCGGGATATTACTGATTCCGGCAATAAGAGTTCCTTTTAGAAAGCATCAGCATTGCCGTTATGGAAACCACCCCTACGGTTATGGCAAAAATAATTGCTGCCTGGAAACTCTGTACCGGATATCCTGCAAAATCAATAAACTCGGTCTTGCCAAATAGTATGCGGTTCGCAAGCAGCGAATATGGGTTTATAATCTTGAGCCAGGTATTACTGAAATAGCTCTGCGACGCGCCTGTAATAATGAAACACAGGGCTGCTCCGAAATCAGCGACAAACGGAACAAGGGCACTGTGCCCAAACATGGAAATCAATAGAAACACCATGCTCATCGTCCATACGCCCACTGCCTTTATCACTGCGGACAGAATCGCATATTGCCATAAATTACAGTTTACCGCAGCCGTGCTGAAATTGCTGACAGCATACAGCGGAAGATTTCCTCCTTCCGCCGTTCCAAAGAAATACACAAAGCCAATATAATCCACAACAGAAAACCATATGACCGCACTGATTACAAACAAAGAAGCCGCAGCAATTTTAGCAAATGTGGTCTTTTTACCGCCGCCCGGATTTGTCAGCAGCAGCATATCCATCTGTGTCTCCTTTTCGCAGACAAAGGTACTGACAACCCCGTACAGACAAAGAAATAAAACCAATATGCTCGAAAAATCATAGTTCAGATAATAGTTATACATTTCCTCATAGGCAAAGGTTTTTATACTCCGTCCGGAATAAAGGTTATAGATCACACTGTTTTTACGTACTTCTACAATCTGCCCCCGTTCTTTGTAAACAGCGGCATTTTCCTTTGCCCTCTCTGCCACTTGAAGGGCATAAGTCCGATAATGATAGAAATATTCCATAGGCTCCACATAATATTTTTCCAGGATATTCCGGTCACTGTATATATTCCCCGTCATCATATCCGGATTGTCTTTGGCTGTGCTTGCTGTCATATCAGCCGTAGCATCTGCTAACGGCTGATATACGGAAAGAAGATGATCGATTTTTTCAGCAGTGATCTCCCCTCTGTAATCCTCATAAAGCTGCCAATACACGCTGTTCCAACTGCGGCTGTCATTTCCGTCCGCCAGGTAGGAATACGAGTGGAATTCGCTGTTTATTTTGAACAGGTTCACTACACTGAACAATATGAGTACAACAAGTATTGACCGCTTGCAGAATAATTTGTAAAATTCATATTTGATTAAGCGTGTCATATTATCTCTCCCTTGGCTCATTGCCCGCGGAAGTAATACAGAAATACATCTTCCAGATTAGGGGAAACCTTTACTGCGTCTGAAGCAGGCAGCATATCGCTTACGATTCTTACTAAAAAGCGTTCCCCCTGCTGTTTCATATTGCTGACATAATATTGGCTTCCAAGTCTGGCTGCGTCTTCCCCGTTTACTGTCACCTCCCACACTTTCCCATAGATATTCTGTTCTAATGTGTCGGTAGTTCCCTGGGTTATTAAAGAGCCTTCCTTTAAGATCATAATCTCCTTTGCGATACACTCCACATCGGAAACGATATGAGTGGCCAGTAAAATTGTCCTCCCCTGTGCGAATTTTGAGATCAGGTTGCGGAAGCGGATACGTTCACTGGGATCAAGCCCTGCTGTCGGCTCATCCAAAATAAGAATTTCAGGATCGCCCAGCATCGCCTGGACAATGCCGACCCTCTGCCGCATACCGCCGGAAAGAGCGCCAATCTTTTTATCTTTAGCATCTGAAAGATTGACAATGTCCAGAAGCTCCAAAGCCCGTTTTTTTCCCTGTTCGTCAGGGATTCCTTTCAGCGCACACATATACAGCAAAAAATCCATCACTGTAAAATCCCGGTAGAAGACAGGATATTGCGGCATATATCCGATTTTTGACAGGAAGTCCTTACCCAAAGTTCCTGCATCCTGTCCGTCAATCAAAACCGTTCCGCTATCGCTTCCCAAAATACCCACAAAGATATTGATCAGTGTCGTCTTTCCCGCACCGTTAGCGCCCAAAAGCCCATAGACACCCTCCGTAAGTTCCGTGGTAAAATCCTTTAGGGCATACTTGCCCTTATACTGCTTTGAAACATTTCGCAATGATATTTTCATTAGGAATTACCCCACAAAGCCAAAGGTTGTTATCAAGGTGCTTACCTCGTCAATCCCCCGTCCAAGCACAACGATACAGGTGCCGGATTCATCTAAAATCAAAATCTGTGGAACACGCAGGAAATAGGTACTGTTGCTGTCCTGAACGGTTTCCGTATGGATACTTTTTCCCGATGCCGTATCATAAATGTTGATTGTAACACTGCTTTCCTCCAAAATAGCAGTAGCCACATATTTTCCCTGCCCGGAGCAGTAAACACCGTCTTTTCCCTCGCTGCGGCTTGAGAACGACATCATATTTTCTGTATTGGATATGGTATCAAACATCAGCAGGGTTCCATTATTTTCGTCAAAGCTCTGGGGCATAATAAGCAGGGTTCCACCCTTTTGCACTTCTTCCGTATCTACCTTGTAATCCCCCTTTTTGGTAATCGTGAGATTCGCGCTGTCAGTGGATACTGTACCATAAACACTGACCCCCTCCCCGCCAATGGAGGTATCTGTAGCCATGCCTACATAGACTAAAGTGTTGTTCCCCGTAAAGGTAAGGCAGTCCATGGTTACAATCTGCATATTACCAGCCGTGCCTTCTTCGGAATAGTTCAAAATGGTACGAACCTTCCGGGAAGAAACATCATAAAGGTAAAGCCCCTGAAGTCCGCCGAAAGCAACCTGTTTTCCGTCCTGTGAAATAGCGATCCCTGTGATCTGCAAGGTAAAATCGTCACTTAATAATCCGCTAAAGGAAATGGTATCCCGAATAGCAAAGTCCTTATTCAGTATGTATCCATTGATACCGTCGCTTTCTGATGCAGCAAATGAACCGTTGCTGTCTCCGCCGCCAGCCTTTCCCTGGCCCACAACAAAGTAGCCGTCTGTAAAGGTCTGTACACATAAATCCCCCATGGAAATATCCGCACTTGCGATCGTTTCGCCTTTCCCCGTATCGTAAAGATAAAGCTGATCCGCCGCAACGATAATCCGATTTCCATCGGCATAATAGCAGCCGCTGACCTTTCCTGAAAAAGCGGAATCCTTGAACCTACTGACCGCCATCAAATTTTTATCCGTACCGTTATCCTGCTGATCAATCACGTTCATTTCGCTGCTTTCATTTCCAGTATTTTCCGATGAATCATCTTCTACGGATTGGGGCTCCATGTTTATGGCTCCATTTTCAGAGCTGTTCCCATTCTCCTGTCTCTCCCCGCAGGCCGACAGATGAAGCGCCAAAGCAAGCATAAGTATCATACACATCCATTTTGTTTTCATTTTTAGTCCTCCTTGTATAATAAAATTGAACCGGTTTTACTTGTAACTGAATTTCCGTCCGCTACGACGGCTGTCGCATAAAAAGTATTGAAGCCATCCAGCTTAGCGGTATCTATGGTTGCTTCAATGAGCCACACATTTCCTTTGCTTAATGTGACATCACAGGAAACCGCTCCCTCAAAAGATATAGGCTTATGATTTAAGAAAAATGATATGCCATATCTTGCGCCTGGCGTTCCACAAAGGGTGTAGCGCACGGTAAGCGTATCTTTCCCGGTAAGGTTGATATTGTCATACACCACCTCGCCGTCATAGACAAGCGTCCAATAGACACTGTTATCCAGGGTATCCATCGTAACGCCATTCCATCCTGCTTTCACAAGCTCATTCTCAACAAAAGAGGAAGTGACTTTTTCCTCTGAAATGCTTACATCACGAAAAGCAGTTACACTTTCTCCATAAATGCTGTCACTTTCTGGAGCATCCTCATTAAAATGCAGTTTCAGCACTCTTTCAAAGCTCTGATGATACCAGCCATAGCTTGAGGTTTCTTTCATATCAGGCTGGAAATCGGGCCTGGTGACGCTCACGACCGTCATATTCAAGGTATCGCCTTTTTTCCCTGTGTCCGGTGTGAACACAAAGGAAAATTTCTCTTCGTGCTTTTCTGATGTCCGGAAGCAGTGGAGATACTCATATTCCGCCCCCGTGTCGTTCACCTTGTAGGCTTGCGGCTTTCCGTCCAAAAAAAGCAGGAAGCCAATGCTGTCCAATTTCCCCTCTGATGAAAACTGATAGTCCAGGACAAATTCTCCGCCATTATACTCATAAGGCAAAACACTCTGGTCATCCGCTCTGGCGGGATCCGCTTCCCCATGGCTGAGAAACCCTAAATCTCCGTCCTCCTGCGCCCCGGCGAATGGGTCTTCTTCTACATTTTGCGGCGGAGCATTCTCGTCCGCAATGTTATAATTTCCGCAGGCCGCCACAGCAAAGAGCAAAACAAAAATCATAGCTAATGATAAGAATCCCTTTCGCATCGTCTATACTCCTTGTTTTAGATTCGACTTTCATTATAAAAACCAAAAGTCAAAATGTGGTCAAGGAATAGAAAAAAATTTGCGGT
This sequence comes from Clostridia bacterium, assembly GCA_910576205.1. Taxonomy (GTDB): domain Bacteria; phylum Bacillota; class Clostridia; order Lachnospirales; family Lachnospiraceae; genus RGIG4284. The sequence goes on from CAJTHL010000005.1 coordinate 41,278, forward strand.
ATTATCCCTTTTCAGCCAACTACATTTGTGTAAGCTTATAATGGCATTGCTAAATCAAGCTCCTTACTTGACAACAACTATCAATCGTGCTATTTTTTTGACTTGCAAATATATATTGCGAATATTCGTAAACACAATTCGCAATAAAGGGGAAATGAAACTATGCCAGTTATATCTATCGGTACTTTTTATACGCTCTACCCGACAAAAGAAGATTTATTCCTTGAAACAATCACAGACATACAAAGGAGGTTGACAGAAAAAATTATCGACATAAACAGGAACAGCCGGACGATAGAGGGATTTGCACAGTCTATGAAAAGGCTTTTCCGGGATTGCGACAGCAAGCCATTCCTCTACAATGTCAATACGCCGGATTTTCAGTCTTTTGTGACAAAGCTGCCGGAAGAAACGCTTTCCGTCACTTGTGATTATTTCGCTGTTTTTGATTTTATGGTGAATAGCCTTGTGGCAGATATTTTTGAGTAAAGGAGATTTTTCCGATAGAGAATCTGAGTACAAAACGGTAGTAATTGACAGCAAGGAAACAGAACATTCCGAAAAGTCGCTGTCTGCACAGAAAACAACTCTGATATTTAAAAAGCGGCTATGCCCCGAAAAGGGGGCGCGCGAATGACAAATGCGGTTGAAGTCCAGCCTTTTAACTGCAAGCAGCAATATATCCACGCTTCCGTGATTTGCCCCAGTCCAGTTAGATACGGTTACGTTAGCGGCAATGCTTGTAAGGGCTACTCTGATTGTATGGGAAGCGGTACTGATTTCCGTATTTGTGATTGAAGAATACAGAGACAGGACAACTGCCTGATAAATTTAAAATTACAGCAACAGTTTATCCACCTGCCAGATTATTTCTTGCTCAGATATATCATATGGCATTGGGTCAATATCTCCGAAACAGTAATTTGAAGCGTCAGAACGATTGTCAGTCCACTCTAATACCCAAAAGTCTGTTAATGTGAACACTTTGAAAAATTCTCCATTCATTGTCCAGCAAATACCTGACGGATATAATTCTAATTGTTCCGCTCTGTTTATGCTTGTCTGTCAGATCGGAATTTATACCACAGAAATCAAATCATCATCAAAGTATCGTTTGCTTCTTGTTTTCTCATTGACGCTAATGGTGTAAAAATAGCAATTACGTTTGAAATGCCAGTAAATCCCTACAATCACACCTGTCATATCAGGATGGTTGCAAGGCGAAACCCTTTCCCCATAAACAAACCGGGGAGGTGCAGGCAACTCCATAATTTCTTTTATGTCCAGCTCATAATTAGCTTTAGGCAATATAACTAAGGCTTTACTATTGTCTATCTTGTATTGAACAACTGCGTAGAATAGTCCATCTTCAAAAGCTTTACTGTCGAGATATAGTCCCCACATAAAAGAAACCTCCGCTTGCCTCTTTGTCAATCACTTTTTTGCTCCAGACCTTTTAATAAATAAAAATATCAACCCATTTTGTGGACTGCAAGTTTAATTGTTACACAAGCTCCACTGGGAGCAATATTTGAAAGTTCTAAACTTCCGCCGTGTTTCTGGCTAAGGACACGGCTTGTAGCCAATCCCAGGCCCATATGCTCTCCCGTTTTATCCTCAGAATAAAGAAAGGTGTTCTTTTTACGAAGCATTGCCCTTGAAAAGCCTTTGCCATCGTCTGATATAGTTATCATAAGCATATCATCGGTAAGAGAGTAACCAAAATTCACCTTGCTTTTGGCATATCGAATGGCATTAGAAAAGATATTCTCGACAATACGGTAAAATATCTGCTCGTCTAATTTCACCTGACATTCGGATATGGTGGAATGGTATGCAATCTCCAGGCTATGCTGTTTGGCAAAAAACGAAAGACTTTCCGTAGCCCTTCTTAAAAAATCCGGTAATTGAACTACGGAATATTTTGTTTCCGTTTCTTCAATCGCATTTAGGTCACGGATATAATCTGTATACTGTTCAAGCCGTTTTGCCGTTACCGCAAGGTTAGACAGTGTATGCCTCAATTCTCCGTCATTTAGATTTCCATCTGCCAGGCACTGCTGCATATATTCCACATATCCCTCGACAATCGCAATGGGATTTCTGAGGTCATGTGCCACTGATGCCTGCAGGATTCTGCGCTGCTCAATCATGTTCCATAGCTGACGGTTGTTATCATAGAGCGCCTGCCGCATTTCTTCAAAAGCGGTGCAGAGCCTTCCTAATTCATCATTCCTGCTATAATCAACCATAAAATCAAGATCTTGCTCCCGGATATGTTTTGTTGCATCGGCAAGAACCTGAATGGGCGGTGACAGTTCTTTCCAGTAAAACCACCATGCGCACAGCATGATACCTATAATGGAATAGACAAAAGGAAGCAACACCATAGAAATGCCTGCCACTCTGTATACAAACTTTTGCTTTGGGCGAAGCGTTGAGAAACCGGTCTCGATTTTCTCTATTATGAATTCCGTATTCTCCAGAGTTACATCCACTCCGGTAGGAACGATCATACTCACCTGGGCAGGTTCATCAAGGATAACCCTCTGCCCTACCTCTAATACCCTCCCATCCGCTGTAACCGTCTGGGTATTCAGCCAGACTTCCTGAGAATCGGGAAGTATCACTTTCTGTATACGGTAGCATCCGTAAATCGTTAGGACAGATGCCGCAAAAACAAGAAACATTGCAGTAGCCACCGCATAAATAAAAGCTCTTTTCATTGAGCCGGTTTTTCTCATTTTCTCCATCTGTAACCCATCCCCCAAACTGTTTCGATATATTCCCTGCCCGTAACTTCCTTCAGTTTATTCCTGATCTTTCGGATATGCTCTTTTATGACTCCGCTATCTCCTTCGGCATTCAGGCCCCATACGGCTTCATAGATCCGTTCCCTGTCGAATATCTGATTTGCGTTACGCATTAGAAACTCCACAATATCAAACTCACGGTTTGACAGGTTCAGTGGCTTTTCCCCATAAAAAATTGTACGTTCCGCAAGATTTACGATCAAGCCCTGGGAAGAAACGATTTTAGGCGTACACTTGCTTCGTTCATCCCTTCGCAGGTGAGCCGCCACTCTTGCAGTCAACTCTTTCAGGCTGAACGGCTTGGTTATGTAATCATCACCACCAGCCTGCAAGCCGTTTATTTTGTCCTGTTCCGTAATCCGGGCTGTCAAAAACAAAATGGGGCAGACGACATTCTGGCGGATCATTTTACATAACTCCAGTCCATCTATTTCCGGCATATTGATGTCAAGCAGAATCAAATCCGGATAGACATTCAGCATGGATATTGTCTGCTCCGCATTTTCCGCTACAAAAGCCTCATATCCACACTTTTGTAAGTGACTTGACAATAACTCTGTCAGCATTTTTTCATCATCAACAATGAGTATTTTGTATGCCATAGTAACCTCCTCTCCCAGAATATGATACGATCAAAAAGTCAAAAAGTGGTCAATTTCCTGCTTTTCAGAGCGTTTTCAACCGCTTTTTTTATGACAGTGCTTGAATTTGTCGCGCCTGATATTGCGTCTACATCTATTTTCTGTTCAGCAACTATACTGTCAGCGATAACTTCTGCGGTCTTTCCACGTTCATGCCTATGCTCCAGAATGTTAATATTTGTGATTTCTCCATTTTGCACAGTAACTTCCACTTTGGCATATATAAAATTCACGTCATATTCACCAGCATAAACTCCGTCAGGAATATCAGAAATATTTATATCTTCAAAGGTGGTTTCCCTTACTGCCTGTCTATAGTCCGCAACACTTTTAAGGTAGAGGATTCCCAAAACGAAACCGACAAGCAAAAGGAACATGATAACAAATAATACTGTTTTCTTTTTCGATATTCTCACTTCATCACTCTCCACTATCTGCAATAGAACAATACAACATATGAAAACCATGCTCTAAAAACTGGACTTTTGATAATCCCATTGCTTTTTTAATATATTCTTCTTTATTTTCTGCAAGCTGAATAAGCCCGGACAACATACCCCAGAAAATAAAAATAGCAGGCATGATTTTCAGATCGCTGTGTAAATCGCCTTTATCTATGCCGGATATTAAAAATTCCTTTATCTTTTCGTTTATTTCTTCCCCTATTTGATAAGTTTCTTTTTCCTCTGGAAGATAATTGTGGCTCTCAAAATCAATATTGATTTTATCCAATACCATTTTGAAGTAAAACGGAAATTCTTCCTGATACTGAACCAATCCACGACAAATGAAATTGTATTGTTCTTTTGTGGTTTGCTGCTCCAATGCAGAAGCGATGTAATGATAAAGCTTTTTCATGCTGTCCAGCACTAAGATACCAACAATTTCCTCTTTGTTCTCATAATACACATATAAAGTCGCTTTACTGTATCCGGCTGCTTTGGCTATATCGTCCATAGAGGTTGCCGCTATGCCTCTCTCCATGAACAATACTGACGCAGCGGAAGCAATTTTTTCCCGGTGTACACTTTTCGTCTCTTTTTTTCTCCGTGCCATTGTCTGCCTCCTTATAATTAAACCTATAGTTTAATTATAAGAATTTTAAAGAATACTGTCAACTCTTACCTCCAAAATAATCTGGAAAATATTTGCCTGAATGAGATATCTCCACTTCATGTTGCTTCAATATTTTTAGATTAAGTTTTTACCATACTCCGCTTTTCCTATCAAAAGACCTCATCCTCCGGCTCAAAATATTCCAACAGGGAAAAACACATTTCTTCTGGACGATCTGACAGATAATTCTCATAGCTGCAAATATCCTGCTCTGTATGGTTTGTGTATTCCACCTGCACCCGCAATGACGGATTTCCCTCCGGTTCCTTTGTGGGCTGTACTTCCGGTCCATTCTTCAAATCTTCCATGAAAAAATCTTCTTCCCCATCAAAAAACGGGTCATAATCCCCCTCATCAAGACGCGGGGAATAGTCTTGCTCCCACATAAAAATTTCCAATGTATGCACGATATACCGCAACAGCTTTGTCATCTGACCGCCCTCCAACGTGACAGACTACTCCTCGCCCTCTGCTTGAAATTGGAGCAAAAGCTTATGAAAAACGAAAAGCCCTTTATGGCCTTATGTTTCACTCCGACCGGGGAACCCAATTCCTTTTCGGAGACCGGTATAGCCGGTACAGATATAGATCCGTTTAAAGCCGGAAGCGTCATTAAGCATGGCGGATCACTCCCAGCACTTGTGAAAGCAGTGGCATGGGTGTATCCTAATTGATTCCTACAGAGACCCCATTCACAGACAGGACTATCTGAGGAAAAAAAGGGACTGCCTGACAGGCTGTCCGCAAGGCCGGTCTCTGCTTTTAAGGTATCTGCTTGTATCCCCACAAAGCCGGCCTGGCTGAGGACGGCTTCTTTGACTTTACGCTGCCAGTAATAATAAGCATTCCGCAAAAGACTGTGCTGTTCGCAGTAGTCATCAACTTTCAATCCGCTGGATCGGCAGTCCTAAATAATGGAAGCCCATTGTTTGGTACGGATTTGTATTGTAGCAAGTTTTGTATCCATATCGAATCCTCCTTGTATTTGTGATAAAAAGTTGGTTGCAAACTTTTTACACTTTACAAACATTATCTCATAAAGAAAGATAATTGGAAGTTGACGAGTTATTTACCATGTACGTTTTGTCAGCATTGAATCAACCGCTATACCAAGTTGATGTTCACTTGTTCCCGGAACCGCAGCCCACTCTTTTGCTGTCTTTTCAGCTCTTTGCATCTGCCATATGGTTATTTCTCCTTTTCCTCCATAAAAGCAGGAAACAGATAAGTTTCCCTATCTGTTCCCGATCTGCTTTAATTCATCCCTGATGCTGTTTATCTGGTTGGCTGTCTTTTGGAAGTCCAGCATTGTTTCTGTCAGACGCTCCCGGAAATCTTCAAGTGCCGGCTTTATACCGGAAATTCCTTTCCGGACAATTTTGCACATCTCCGATTTTCCTTTTTCCTTAAAGGCATTGACCGCCTGCGCCGCTGTTTCCATTAAATGGTCTTTTACTGCCGAAAGGCGTTCTGATAAATCTGTGATTTTCTCCTGAAGGCGTTCCACCTTATCCATAAGGTTTTCTTTAAACGACTTCGGCTGGTTTTCCTGCAGCTGTTCAAGCTGCTGTATGACACCCTGTAACTCGTCCGCCATCACAGCAAGCTGTAGCTGCATACCCGCCGCAAACCTAAAAAGCTCCATGAAGTCCTGTGACTGCTCCCCCATGTTCTGCTGGTTAAGCAGCTCCATGAACTGTTTTATTACATCATTTTCCTCTGTGGACTGTTTTGTATCTGTCATATTTTATTTTCCTTTCTTTTTCTGCGCAAAAATATCGTCCTAAATCGTTGCCGGACGGTATCCCCAAAAATTAAAAGGTGCATGGATATTGATTTTTATATACCATGCACCTAAAGTTACTGTTGCTATTCAATTTTAATCAGAGCAGCCTGTCAAGCGCTGGCTCTCCGGCATCATCATCGGCACCTAATGCTAAATATTCACGAATGTTAATTTTGATATATTTATCCTTTATTAACATTCGCTTTCTTCCTCATTTCCATAAATGCCCTTAACTCAGCTTCTCCTTTAATTTCCTTCGCAGCCACAGGAATGCGAACCGGACGGTCATTGGCAGATGCCTCTATTGCATCGGCAAACATCTCCACCTGCTTTTGACCTGATATGACAAAATTTTTCGTGATGCTTGAAGTTGCCATAAGAAACACCTCCTTTGTTAGTATGGCTCTTTTTGCATTCCACATACTTTCCTATCTACATTGTACGGTTTTGCAGCCGCTTTTGCAACAAAATTTTTATGAACATCATCAAGCAGGAGAAAGCCTCTTAGCCTCTGTAAATCTTCCTGATATTTCTGGTCTATCTGTTCCGTCACTGTCAATCTTCCCACCTGCTTTCCCTTCTGTTTTCGTATCTCCATACTATCCTCCTGATTTTACAAGCCGGGATCAGACGCATAGCGTCGTGCATTTCTGAATCCCGGCCTGTTTCCGTTATCACTTTTTTACATCTGCAGTATCTCATTTTTCAGCATACGCTTGATTTTGTCGCTCATGGTTTCCCTGCTGGTCTTGCTGAAATGAATCCGCACAATGTAGGTAGTCCGGCCAATCTTCTTCACCAGTGCGGGAGCGTCCTTAGCCGGTGCTGTGGTGGTAGTGTCCTCTGTGATTTTCTCGCTTCCAATAAATTCTCTTTTTCATGCAATCAGTTTATGCTATCCCTTACTCACAATCTCCTTCGCCGCCGCTTTGATTGCCCTGGCTCCTTCTTCCCGGAAATTCTTTCCGGAAAAGAGAACCGGCGCGCACCGTTCCAGTATGCGGTCATAAATCCTTGCGTGGACAAGGTCTGGCGAATTCTTGATTTCTTCCAATTTTAGGTTTGTCGTGACAATCAGCGGCTTCTTGCTCCGATACCGGCTGTCAATGACATTACAATTATTTCTAAAAGGCTGAAATCCTGTTTGAAAGGCGCAAAAAAGAGCGCTTCGATTATTTCCGAAACGCTCCTTAGGAATCTGTGGATTTACACTGATTTTGTTGGACATTTGTTGGAATTCTGGTGTCTTTGTTGTACCTAAAATCCGCATCCTACTCAACAATTTTAGTCCGAATTTTGAATTGCTAATCTTCTAATAACACACGTTTTCTTTCTATCATTTCCCCGATTCTCTCGATATATTGGGAAACATCCTTCACATTCTCGCTTCGCTCAATACGTCCGTCCGGATACACCCGCTTTGATATACTCCCCGCACCGCAGGCAACTATGGTCTGTTTTTCCTCCATAATGAGGATGTTGTAGATCCCTGCCTTGCCGTCTCTGGCGTAGCCCACATTCTCGAAATTCCCCGCCATGTTCTTCTGGCGGTAGAGATAATAGGGGTAAAGCTCCTGCTCCACGCAGGACTGGAAGGTCATTTTCATGATCTCCCCACTGTTTTTAAAGCCCATCTCCTGGTACTTCTCCTTGAAGAGGGCCAGGCGGGCCGCCCGCTTGATGGCCAGGGAGTGGACGGTGATGCTGTCCGGGGAGAGGTCCCCAAGCTCCTTCAGGGTCCGCCTCACATCCTCCTTGTCCTCCCCGGGAAGCCCTATAATCAAGTCCATGTTGATATTGGTAAATCCCGCCTCCCGGGCCATAAAAAAGGCTTCCTTTGTTTGCTCCACCGTGTGGCGGCGTCCGATAATATCCAGGGTTTCCTGTTTCATGGTCTGGGGATTTACAGAAATCCGCCCTACCCCGTGCTGCTTTAAGACCTTAAGCTTTTCCGGGGTGAGGCTGTCCGGCCTGCCGGCCTCCACCGTCAGCTCCTTTAGGTGGGCATAGGAAAAGCGCTCCCCGATCACCCCAAGAAGCCGGTCAAGCTGTTCCGGATTCAGGGTGGTCGGAGTGCCGCCGCCTATGTAGATGGTGTTTAATTTCCGGTCTGCATAAGCCTCCCCAAAAAACGCCAGCTCCTTACACAACGCGTCCAGGTATTCCTCTACCCGGTTCTCCCACTGGGCAATGGGAGAGGAGGAGAAGGAACAGTACAGACAGATGCTGGGACAGAAAGGTATGCCCACATACAGGCTGTAGCCCTGGTCGTAATCAATATCCTTCAGAATTTCCCGTTCCCGGTTGGCAATGGATACTGCCAGGGCAGTCTTTTCGCTGCTACAGTAGTAGGTGTCCCGCATATACTGGGCAATTTCTACATTTTTCCACCCCTGCTCCAGAAAACCCATGGCAATCTTCGTGGGGCGGATGCCCGTAAGCGTCCCCCAGGGAAGGCTCTCCCCGGTGTACTCTTCCAGAGCCTGGTATACAAGACGCTTCAAGGTATTTTTCAGCTCTTTTCGCTCCTGCCCGTCCTGCTTAAGCCGTAACTGCCTGTCCGTGACAGTCTCCCCGCGAATCTTAAGAGCCAGCCTTAAAAGCTCCTCCTCCAGGGAGAGCTCCATCTCCATCCAGGCGCTTCGGATAAAGGCTCCTTTGGAAAAAACCTTGATCTCTTCCCCTGGATAGAAGGCCTTTACCAGGGAATGCACATCATAGAAAAAGCTCTCATCCCACATCTTAATCTCAATCATAACAAATTCCCCGCAAGATAGGGGTTGAACTTCCGTTCATCCCCGATAGTCGTCATTTCCGCGTGGCCCGGATACACCTTTGTCTCATCCGGCAAGGGCATAAGCCTGTCCTTTATGGCGGCAACCAGGGTGTGCATACTGCCTCCCGGAAAATCCGTCCGCCCGATGGAACCGGCAAAGAGGGTGTCGCCGCTTAAAAGAATCCCGTCTCCTTCCCCGTAATAGCAGCATCCTCCCGGCGTGTGGCCCGGGGTAAACAGCGTCTTTAAGGACAGTCCGGCAAGCTCCACCATTTCCCCGTCCTTTAAGAGCCTGTCCGCCGTAAGGCTTACGGATTTTCCGAAAAGGCTTGTGGAAAGATTCTTCCGGGGATCCCCAAGAAGCGCCGCCTCCGCCTCGTGGGCCAAAAGGGGCGCGCCGTATTTCTCCCGCAGGGCGGGAACCGCCATAATATGGTCTCCATGTCCGTGGGTCAATAATATCCCCTTTAGTTTCAGCCCTTGACCCTCCAGCTTTTCGGAAATAAAATCCGCCCGGTCCGCCGGGTCTGCCACCAGGGCTTCCTTTGTGTCCTCGTTAATCAAAAAATAGCAGTGGGTTCCCACGCCTCCCAGTGTATAAGTCTGTATCCGCATCTCTTTGTCTCTCCTGTTCTGGTTTCGCATCCGCCCATTCCTGGCAGACTTTATATCTTCGTCAATTTTGCAAAGGAAGCAAACATTTTTTTCACTCCCGCCCGGTCAAAATCCACGGTGACCTCATAGTCACGGCCGCCCTCCGCGATATCCTTCACGACGCCCTCTCCAAACTTGATATGGCGCACCCGGTCGCCTACCGTGTAACTTAAGCCCTCCGCTTTGGTGACGGTAAACTGCTTTGGCTCAAAGGATCTGGCCCGGAAGGCCTGCTTGGCCTGGGCGTAGGCCGCCGCCTTTACCTTCTCCGCAAGCTTTTCCTTCTCCCGCTTCTCGTCCAGATATTCTTCCGGGATCTCCGCCACAAAGCGGGAAACCTGGTTGTACTGGACCTCCCCGCGGATCATACGCTGTCTGGCCGCCGAAAGGGTCAGGTATTTCTTTGCCCGGGTGATTCCCACATAGCAGAGCCTGCGTTCCTCCTCCATCTCCTCCGTATAGGTCTCCGGCGAGCTGCCTACCAGACGGCTGGGGAAGAGTCCCTCCTCCATTCCCGCCAGATACACATAGGGAAATTCCAGGCCCTTTGCGCTATGTAAGGTCATAAGCACCAGGTAATTGCTGTCGGCCTCCAGCCCGTCAATATCCGCCACCAGGGCCACCTCCTCCAGGAAGCCGCTTAAAGTGGGCTCCTCCGCAGAGTCCTCATAGGCGCGGGCCTTGCTGATAAGCTCGTCGATATTTTCCAGACGCTCTCTGGCCTCCTGGGTGTCCTCGTCCTCCAGCTCCTTTCTGTATCCCGTCTCCTCCAGCACATAGTCCATCAGTTCCGTAAGGGAACCGTTTTCCCCCAGAACACGAAGCCTTTCTATCAGCACCGTAAAGGGCAGGATTTTCCCCGCGCTCCTTCCCATGCCGGGAATGCCGGAAGCCTGCATCAGTGCGTCGTAGAGGCTGATACCGTATGCGTCCGCGTAATCCTGGGCCCGGTTCAGGGTGGTGGCTCCGATGCCCCGCTTGGGCACATTGATAATCCGGCGCACGGAAAGATCGTCCCTGCCGTTGTCTATGGTTTTTAAGTAGGCCAGCACATCTTTTATCTCCTTGCGGGCGTAGAAATTAATGCCGCCGATAAGCTTATAGGGAATGCCGGCGTAGATAAGCTTCTCCTCGAAAACCCGGGACTGGGCGTTCGTCCGGTACAAGACGGCGTGATCCCGGTAATCCGCCTGGCCGTCCCGCACTCTTTTGCGGATATCGTCCACCACGTATTCCGCCTCCTGGAAGCCGTCCGGAAACTGGCGGAAGGCCAGCTTTTCCCCCTCCTCATTCTCCGTCCAGAGGGTCTTGTCCTTTCTGCCCCGGTTGTGGTGAATCACCTCATTGGCGGCATTCAGGATATTTCTGGTGGAACGGTAATTCTGCTCCAGCTTGATAACCCTTGTGTCCGGGAACACCTGCTCAAAATTAAGGATATTCTGGATATTTGCCCCCCGGAAGCGGTAAATGGACTGGTCGTCGTCCCCCACCACGCAGAGGTTCCGGTATTTGTCCGCCAGGAGATGCACCAGCTGGAACTGGGCCGTGTTGGTGTCCTGGTACTCGTCCACCATAATATAGCGGAACCGCTCCTGGTAGGCGTCCAGCACGTCTGGGCAGTTGCGGAACAGCTCTACGGTTTTCATAATGAGATCATCAAAATCCAGGGCGTTATTGCCGCGAAGCTGCTTCTGATACTCCACATAGATCTGGGCTACCCGCTTCTGGCCGTACTCCTCCCCGGCGTTAAGGGTAAACTCCTCCGGAGAAATGAGCTCGTTCTTTAAGTTGGAAATTTTTGACAGTAAAGACCGTTCCTTATAGATTTTTGTGTCCACCTCCAGACGCTTGCAGATATCCTTCATAAGGGATTTCTGGTCGTCCGTATCGTAGATGGAAAACCGGTTGTCAAATCCCAGCCTGTCAATGTACCTTCTGAGAATCCGCACGCAGGTGGAGTGGAACGTAGCCACCCACACGCTGTCCGACCCGAAATCCACCAACTGGTCTACCCGCTGGCGCATTTCTCCCGCGGCCTTATTGGTAAAGGTAATGGCCAGGATATTCCAGGGCTTTACCTCCTTCTCCCCGATCAGATAGGCCACCCGGTGGGTCAGCGCCCTGGTTTTCCCGCTTCCGGCCCCTGCCAGAATGAGAAGGGGCCCCTCCGTGTGGAATACGGCTTCCTTTTGTTCTTTGTTTAAGGTATCGTAAATACTCATTGCTCTGCCTTTCTCCTTATTTCCCTGCATTGTATACAAAATTCTTAATTATTACCTCAAAGTCTTGTTATCGGGTTTTAAATACTATATAATAGCATCAATGGCTATTTTACCAGAAGAGATATTCAGAAAGAGGTGATGCCCCATGACCATTGATTCCAAAAATCTTTTAAGCAGCATTCTGGAAAGCCTGGACCGGATCGACTATATCAAGCCCTCTGACATACCCGGCATTGACCTGTATATGGATCAGCTCACTACCTTTATGACGGAACAGCTGGAGAGCTCCAAGCGTCTCCCTGAAGACAAGATTCTCACCAAGACCATGATTAACAACTATGCCAAAAACCAGCTTCTCCCGCCTCCGGAAAAAAAGAAGTACTCCAAAGAGCACATTCTGCTACTCATCTTTATCTACTATTTTAAGAGTTTTCTGTCCATCAGCGATATCCAGAGCCTTCTGTCCCCTCTAACGGATAAATATTTCCACACGGAAAATCCTCTGGACCTCAAGGACATTTACTCAGAGCTCTTCAGCCTCGAAAAGGAACAGGTGGGAATCCTCAAAAAAGATCTGACGAAAAAATACGGCGTCGCCCTCCAGACCTTCGCAGACGCGCCCCAGGAGGACCAGGGATTTCTACAGCTCTTCTCCTTTATCAGCCTGCTGAGCTTTGACGTGTATATCAAAAAACAGGTAATTGAAAAGCTCATCGACCAGCTTCCCGGGAAGGAAGCAAAAAAGAAAGAAAAGAAGAATCCGGACAAGAAGAAGGAAGCCGAAACATAAGGCTTCCTCTTTCCTGCCCATGTGCTGGAAATACTGGTCTAGGCTTTGTCTCCCAGAATCCGCTTAAAGGCCATGTCATAGCCGTCATTTCCATAATTCAGCGACCGGTTTACCCGGCTGATGGTGGCCGTGGACGCCCCCGTCTTTTCCGCAATCTCAAGATAGGTTTTCTGTTCCCGCAGCATCCGGGCCACCTCAAAGCGCTGGGATAAGGACAACAGCTCATTGATGGTGCAGACATCCTCAAAAAACAAATAGCACTCCTCTTTATTTTTCAGATTCAGAATAGCCTCAAATAAAAAGTCAACCGCTTCCGTGCGGATTTTCTTATTCATTTCAAACTCCTTCTCCATCCACTCCGGGCAGAAAAACTGCTCTGTATTTCTCTTTTACTTTATCACAGCAGATTCTAAAAGTCCAGTCCTTTTTGTTTCTCACCACCGGTCGCAGCCCCCCATTCCGACGCCTCCCGCCGGACAGAATACAAAGCCCTCCTCTGTGGCCTTATATGCGTTGGCATAGGGCTTCAAGCGTTCCACATCCCCGTTAACCACAAGGAATTCCGGAAATCCCGCCTCCTCAAGGAGGGCCAGGGCCAGGTCGTGGCCGCCCACCTCCGTGTCCACGTGGGCGTCGCTTCCGATCACAATGGAAACCTGGTACTGCTCACAGAGCTTTAAAATCTCCAGATCCTGCTCTCTGGCTCCCTTTCTGGTGCTCATGGGCCGAAGAGAACTGTTGTTCAGCTCCAAAAGCTTTCCATACTCCTTTGCCGCCTGCACCAGGGCCAGACAGTCTATGGGAAACCGCCCGTCATCCGGGTGGCCGATAATATTCACATAAGGATTCTTCATGACATTCAGATAACATGCTGTGTTTTCCTCCCGGCTTCCCGGCCGGATGCAGGGAGTGTGAAGGCTGGCAATGGCAAGATCCATCTGCTTTAAGATGTGAAGGTCCAGATCCACGTTTCCCCGGGTGTCCAGAATATTCAGCTCCACCCCCAGAAGAAGGGGCACCTCATAGGCGTTCCTGTCCACCACCTTCAGATTGTGAAAGTAAAAATCATGGCAGGAGCCCGGCATACAGGGCGCATGCTCTGTGATGGCAAGAAGCTCAAGCCCTCTCTTTGCCGCCATATGGGCGTTTTCCCGTATGGTGCTGTACGCGTGGCCGCTGGCCAGGGTGTGGCTGTGGGTATCCAGTATATCTCTCATGTGAAGCGCTCCTTTTTGCTGCATTTCCCCTGCTCTGAAAACCATAGCGTCAGACCCGGGGTTCCGCTTAAATGATACAATATCCGGCTTGGGAATGCAAGACAATGAAGCAAATACATGGGGCCGCCACAAAAAAATGCTCTCCCCCTCTTGCATTTTCCAGAAAACCATGCTATACTCCAGCTACAAACCAACAATGCGGGGAGCTTGTATCACAGGCTGAGAGGAAGGTGTGACCTTCGACCCATGAACCTGATTTGGATAATGCCAACGTAGGGATAACAAGGATACGGACGTATTTTACAGGAAGTTACCAGATCGGGCAGCTTCCTTTTTTTGCGTGGACAGCATCATATCCGGCAAACCGTGTGAAAAGGGACTGTCCGCCCCACATGCTCATTCCACAGGCAGGTTCCTGCCTCTCTTCCCCGCCAGAATATCCAAAAGAAAAGGAGTGCAGAAAAATGTTTGGAAGCTGTCTTGAAAACGTAAGGAATACCACGCCGCTGGTACACAATATCACCAATTATGTGACGGTAAACGATGTGGCTAATGTGCTGCTGGCCTGCGGGGCAAGCCCCATCATGTCGGATGAGCCTGAGGATGTGGAGGATATCGTCTCCATCTGCAAAGGACTGAACATCAACATCGGAACCTTAAACAAACGTACCATTGAGGCCATGTTTGTGGCCGGGAAAAGGGCAAGCGCCCTGGGGCATCCCCTGCTGCTTGACCCGGTTGGGGCAGGAGCCAGCGCCCTTCGCACCAGTACGGCCCTCTCCCTCCTAAATACGCTTCGCTTTTCCATTATCCGGGGAAACATTTCCGAGATCAAGACCCTGGCCCTTGGAAGCGGCACCACAAAAGGAGTGGACGCAGACGCCGCGGACACCGTAACAGAAGAAAATCTTGATGTCATGGTGGCGTTTGCAAAGGATTTCGCCAAAAAGAACCACGCCGTCACGGCCATCACCGGGGCTATAGACCTGGTGGCAGACAGCGAAACCTGTTACGTCATCCGAAACGGCCGCCCGGAAATGAGTAAAATCACGGGAACCGGCTGCCAGCTGTCCGCCATAATGACCGCTTACGCTGTGGCAAACCCCAAAAATCTCCTGGAGGCTTCGGCGGCAGCCGTCTGCCTGATGGGCCTGGCCGGGGAGCTGGCTTTTGACCGCCTCCTGGAGGGCGAGGGAAACTCCACCTACCGCAACCGCATTATCGACGCCGTCTGTCACCTGGACGCCGCCGCCCTGGAAAAAGGAGCCCGCTATGAAATTCGATAAAAAGGAGCTTCTGCTCTACGCCGTCACCGACCGCTCCTGGCTTGGAGCGCAGACTTTATACCAGCAGGTGGAACAGGTCCTTAAAGGGGGCGCCACCTTCCTGCAGCTTCGGGAAAAGCATCCGGACAGCGATAATTTTCTAAAGGAAGCCCTGGAAATACAAGAGCTCTGCCACCGCTTTAAGGTTCCCTTTATCCTCAATGACCATGTGGAAATTGCCCGGAAAATAAACGCTGACGGCGTCCATGTAGGCCAAAGCGACGATGCGGCCGGCCATGTACGGGCCATTCTTGGAAAAGACAAAATCCTTGGGGTATCGGCCCAGACCGTAGAGCAGGCCCTCAAAGCCGAAAAACAGGGAGCCGACTATCTGGGCGTAGGCGCAGTTTTTCCCACAAATTCCAAGGCAGACGCCGTGGAGGTAAGCCTCCGGACCCTGAAAGAGATCTGCCAGGCGGTACGGATTCCCGTAGTGGCCATCGGCGGCATCGGCGCCCACAATGTCCGAAAGCTCTCCGGCTCAGGTATCTGCGGCGTCGCGGTAATCAGCGCCCTCTTTGGGGCTTCCGACATTGCCTCAGCCACTGCAGATCTGAAATCTCTGACAAAACAGGCGGTGGCTAAATGATCCGGGGCGCAATCTTTGACGTGGACGGCACGCTTCTTGACTCCATGTCCATCTGGGACACCCTGGGAGAGACGTATCTGCGCTCCCTGGGATATGAACCCAGGGAAAGCTTAAACGAGACCTTTAAAAACATGAGCCTTTACCAGGCCGCCTGCTATTACCGGGAAGAGTACGGCGTACACCTTTCTGTGAATACCATTATGGAGGAGGTTAACGCCATGGTTACGGATTTTTACCGCCACAAGGCCCAGCCAAAAGCCCATATAGACGCTTTTCTTAAAAAGCTGCGGCAAAAAAATGTCAAAATGTGCATCGCCACGGCCACAGATCAGCCTCTGGTGGAGGCTGCACTGTCCCGGTGCGGTATGCTGGAATATTTTTCCGGCATCTTTACCTGTACCGCAGTGGGCCACGGCAAGGATGAGCCGCTAATCTTCCGGAAAGCCCTGGAGAGCCTTGGCACAGACAAGTCCCAGACCATAGTCTTTGAGGACGCCTGGCACGCTGCCCAGACCGCAAAAAAAGACGGGTTTCCCGTGGCCGTAGTCTATGACCAGTATGAGCGGCGTCAGACAAAGCTTCAGTCTCTGGCTGATTATTTCATCACAGATTATGCAGACTTTGACGGCTTCTGGAAATTTGCCTCAGTGTTGTAAAGTTTCTGTT
Organism: Clostridia bacterium; assembly: GCA_910576205.1. GTDB lineage: Bacteria > Bacillota > Clostridia > Lachnospirales > Lachnospiraceae > RGIG4284. The sequence continues at coordinate 57,873 of CAJTHL010000005.1, forward strand.
GCGTGGAAAAGACCCAAATGCAGAATAAAGGAGAAAAAATGATGAGAACCGCATTATCCATCGCAGGAAGCGACTCCTGCGGAGGCGCCGGTATCCAGGCGGATATCAAAACCATGACCATGAACGGCGTATATGCCATGACGGCTGTCACAGCCCTGACCGCCCAGAACACCACAGGCGTATCCGGAATCTATGAAGTAACCCCCTCGTTTCTTGTGGAACAGCTTGACCGCATCTTTGAGGACATCCGCCCGGATGCGGTGAAGATCGGCATGATCTCTTCGGGCCAGCTGGTGAAAGCCGTCGCGGATACCCTGAAGAAATACCGGGCAGAAAATATTGTGGTGGATCCGGTTATGATAGCCACAAGCGGCTCCAGGCTTACCTGCACGGAGGCTGTAGAGGTCATGAAGGCGGAGCTTTTTCCCATAGCCGCCGTTATCACCCCCAATATCCTGGAGGCGGAAGTCCTCTCCGGCATGGAAATCCGGAATGAGGAAGATATGCTTCCGGCCTCCGAAAAAATCGGGACTGTCTTTGGCTGCGCCGTCCTCTGCAAAGGCGGTCACAGCATAAACGACGCCAACGACCTTTTGTACGCTCAAGGCGGACATCTGTGGTTTCGCGCGCCGCGGATTCCCAACCCCAACACCCATGGTACCGGGTGTACCCTGTCCTCTGCCATAGCCGCCAGCCTGGCCAGGGGCTTCTCCCTGGAAGCGTCCATCCGGCGGGCAAAGGAATACATTTCCGGCGCGCTTTCGGCCATGCTGGATTTAGGTATGGGCATAGGCCCCATGAACCACGCCTTTGCCCTCCAGGAGGAATCTGCAAAGGAGGAAATGTGACATGGAAGGACGGAAAACCTCTGTATTTGAAAACGGCCTTATCTGGTTTGGGGCAGGCATATCCATAGCCGAGATCCTCACCGGCGCCTCCTTTGCCTCCATTGGCTTTGGAAAAGGGCTGGCGGCCATTCTGCTGGGCCATCTCATGGGCTGCACTATACTGTTCCTGGCAGGCCTCATGGGCGCCAAAACCGGAAAAAGCGCCATGGAAACCGTAAAGATCAGCTTTGGCCAGAAAGGAAGCCTGCTCTTCTCTGTCCTCAACATCCTACAGCTTACAGGCTGGACAGCTATTATGATCTATGACGGCGCCCTGGCCGCAGACAGCATCTATGCCACAGGCCACTGGGTATGGTGCCTTGTCATCGGAGGCCTGATTGTCCTGTGGATTCTGATTGGTATCCGGAATCTAAGAAAGGTCAACATTGTATCCATGGCCGCCCTCTTCCTTCTCACCATCCTTTTAAGCGTGGTGATCTTTCGAAGCGACGCCATATCCGCAGCGGAGGAAGGGCTTACTTTTGGCGCGGCTGTGGAGCTCTCCGTTGCCATGCCTCTTTCCTGGCTTCCCCTTATCAGCGATTATACCAGAGATGCCAGAAAGCCCTTAAAAGCCACTTTGGCCAGCGCCCTTGTCTACGGACTTGTCAGCTGCTGGATGTATGTGATCGGCATGGGAGCCGCTATTTTTACCGGTGAATCCCAAATTGCCCGCATACTGGTTAAAGCCGGGCTGGGCGCGGCCGGGCTTCTGATTATCGTGTTTTCCACCGTCACCACCACTTTTCTGGACGCCTGCTCCGCCGGCGTGTCCAGCGAATCCGTCTCCCCCCGATGTCCGGGAAAATGGTTTGCCGTAGGCACGGCGGTAATTGGCACTGTGGGGGCAATCCTCTTTCCCATGGACGACATTACAAATTTCCTCTATTTCATCGGCTCCGTGTTCGCCCCCATGATCGCCATCCAGATTGCCGACTTTTTCCTGCTGAAAAATGACAGAAGCGCTGCACCGGCTTCCCTAAGCAATCTGGCCGTGTGGCTCTTTGGCTTTGTGGTTTACCGGGGGCTGATGCGGGTGGATATCGTTGTGGGAAATACGCTTCCGGATATGGCGGTTACGATTCTGGCCTGCGTGGCCCTGCATAAGCTTGGAAAATACGCAAATCGCAGGAAATCCGCCTCTTGAAATACAGACTTTTTGGGTGAGAATGGCCCTTCAGAAAAAATGCCGGGGACAGCCGCATAACCGCAGCCGCCCCCAAAGCTTTTTCTTCTTCCTACAGCATGCTTCCCTGGCTGAACAGGGAACGCACATGGGCCACTTCCTCATCCGTGGCCTTGCTGGCCGGTACATAGTAGGATTTTGCCCGGGCGATCTGATACAGCTCCTCCTGTGACATCTCGCACTTGTTGCGCATCTGCTTTAAGGTCTGCTTAAGCTGGGGTTCCTCGGTCTGGGCAATCACATCGCCGAAAAACTTCAGCTCTCCGTTGATGCCCCAGAGGGCGTCTGATACCATGGTTTTCTCATCCATTTTCCTAAACCTCCTATTTTGAGTTCCGCATCATCCCTTCCAGACCCCAGGGGCTGTCCGGGTTGATGCTGTTTTAGTTCCGCGTCCTATCTGAGGAACTGCATTAGCTGCTGCTTGTTTTCCATTGCCGACTGGGCGGATTTCTGGAAAAACTGTTTTACCTGCTGATCGGTTGCATTCTTTGCGTAATCTGTCATTTTGCAGTGGGTGGTCTCGTAGCTGCCAATGAGATGACGCAGATTCTGTACATCCAGTTCAGATAATTGTGACATAAAAAATCCCTCCTTTTCTCACACCCTTAGTATGTGAAAAAAGGAGGGATCCTATTCTGCGTCAACCCGCTAACCAGTTGTATAATTCTTCATATTTTTTCGCCGAATTGCTCCAGGAAAAATCTTTTGCCATAGCCCGGTCGATAAGCTTGTTCCACTCCCGCTTCCGGTCATAGTAAATGCGCTCCGCATAGCGGATTGTATTCAGCATCTCATGGGCATTGTAATTGCTGAAACTGAATCCTGTTCCCGTGCTCTCGTACTCATTGTAGGCCTCCACCGTATCCTTAAGTCCTCCTGTCTCCCGGACAATGGGAAGCGTCCCATAGCGGAGGCTCATCAGCTGGCTTAAGCCGCAGGGCTCAAAGAGGGACGGCATCAGAAACGCGTCGCAGGAAGCATAAATCTTGTGGGACATGGCCTCGGAATAGAAAATATTCGCGGAAACCCTGCCCTGGTATTTCCATGCGAAATGGCGGAACATATTTTCGTAACGCTCCTCGCCTGTCCCCAGCACTACCAGCTGGATATTGTCCTGACAGAGCTCATCCATCACATAGGCAATAAGGTCAAATCCCTTCTGATCCGTAAGCCTGGACACAATACCGATCATCATGGTACGGCTGTCCACATTTAATCCCAGCTCCTCCTGCAGAGCCAGTTTATTCTTGATCTTCTCCTTGCGGAAATTCACCGCATTGTAATTTTTCTTTATAAAGGAATCCGTCTCCGGATTATACTCATTATAATCAATGCCGTTCACAATCCCCCGCAGCGAGTTCGACCTGGCCTGCATCAGGCCGTCCAGATGCTCTCCGTAGAAGGGCGTCTTGATCTCCTCCGCATAGGTCTCACTCACCGTGGTTATTGCATCCGCATAGACGATTCCGCCTTTCAGATAGTTGGCATCCCCGTAAGCCTCAAGCTTGTCGGGCGCAAAATAATAGGGTGACAGGCCCGTTATATTCATAACCGCCTTTTTGTCCCAGATTCCCTGGAATTTCAAGTTGTGTATCGTCATAACCGACTTGATATTGACAAAGAAATCCCCAGCGTGGAAGCTGTCTTTCAGGTAAACCGGAACAAGCCCCGTCTGCCAGTCATGACAATGGATAATATCTGGCTGAAACCCGATTACGGGCAGGGCAGAGAGGGCCGCCCTGGAAAAGAACGCAAATTTTTCAATATCCTCATAAATATTTCCATAAGGCTTTGCACCTGCAAAATAAAACTCATTATCAATAAAATAAAACTGGACGCCCTCGTATACCATCTGCAGGATCCCCACATACTGGGTTCTCCATCCAAGCTCCATATAAAAGTGGGACAGATACTGCATCTGATCCTTCCACTTCTGGGCCATGCACATATATTTGGGGGCGATCACCCTCACGTCAAACTGCTCTTTGTCAAAGTATTTCGGCAAAGCTCCAACAACGTCTGCAAGTCCTCCCGTTTTGATAAAAGGTACAACCTCAGAAGCCACAAATAAGATCTTCTTCATCCCTTGAATTCCTCCCTGCGGTAGTCAAATACATTTCTGTATCCAGTATACTACAGATTTCTCTTTTTTGGAAGAATAAAATCTCTTTTTTTGTGCAATATAAATATTTTTTACCTCATTTTATACTCCAGACGGATTTTGTCGGAAATCAGGGCGATAAATTCCGAGTTTGTGGGCTTTCCTTTTCCGGTACTTACCGTGTAGCCGAACAATTCGTCAATGGTATCCATTTTCCCCCTTCCCCAGGCCACCTCAATGGCATGACGGATGGCACGCTCCACCCGGCTGGGGGTTGTCTGATGGCTTTTTGCAATGGTAGGATACAGCACCTTTGTAATGGAATTAAGCATATCCATATCCTTTACGGACATCATAATAGCGTCCCGCAGATACTGATATCCCTTAATGTGAGCAGGAACGCCGATCTCGTGAATCATGCTGGTCACATCCGCCTCCAGATCATGCTCCTCTCCCCGGGCCGGGCCCATGGAAAGCGTGGTTCTCTTCCCCAGTGTGATCTTCCTGTCCGAGTGGCTCCGCACGGAATGCAGCCTGCTTAACACCGTCTCGTTGTCAAAAGGCTTCATTATATAATAACTTGCTCCCAGGTTAAAGGCGTCCTCTGCGATTCTCTCCTGTCCTATGGCCGAAATAATAATCACAGAGGGCTGTTTTCTGGGGCCGCCTTCCTTCTTCATTTTCTCCAGTACACCCAGCCCGTCCATCCGTGGCATAATCAGATCCAGAAGCACAATGTCCGGCTCCTTTTTACAGATCACATCATAGGCTTCCTCTCCGTTTCCGGCCGTCCCAACCACCTGGAGCTCCGAATCGCCCTGGATAATCGTATCCAGCAACTGTACCATCCTCTCATTATCATCCGCAACTACCACATTCCATTTACTCATTCGATGAAACCTCCCATTTCTGTATTTTCCTACATTTTTTTCTTTTGTTAAAGTATAAAATATTCCACGGTTTTGCCGCAAGAGGCAGGTATCTACATGATTCCTCAGAAACTTCCCTATTTCTTCCTCTTTCTTTGCTTTCATACAGCATTCGACAGCTCTTATTGTGTTTTGACCTGTTCCAGCATATTTTCTATGAAAATGCCGAAACCTTTCGTGGAATCCTGTACAAATACATGGGTCACAGCTCCCACAAGCTTCCCGTCCTGTATAATGGGGCTGCCGCTCATTCCCTGAACAATGCCGCCGGTTAGCGCCAGCAATCTCTCATCTGTAACCTTTAACACGATCCCTTTGTTAATATCCTTTTCATTACAGTAAACCTCGGTGATTTCCACTTCATAGTCCGTCATCGTACCGCTCACCGCGCTCCGGATCACCGCTTTTCCCTTTCTCACCTCCTGCTTAAATGCCGTTTCCACCGGCTGTTCCCCGGTTTCCCGTAGGAGCTTGCCGCCGCAATCTCCAAAAATGCCTACCTGTCCGTTTTTGGAAATGGTGCCGTAAATATGTTCCGGACGGTAGGTAATCACACCGCTTAATTCCCCCGGATTCCCCTTCTCTCCTTTCCTTATATTCAGGATGCTGGTTTCATACAGGGTTCCCTCCCCGATTTCCAGCAGGACCCCTGTGTCCACATCATTGATTCCGTGTCCCAGAGCGCCAAAGCTGCCATCCGGCGTCACAAATGTCAGCGTCCCGATTCCCTGAGTGTTGTCCCGCACCCAGATGCCGGCCTTAAAACTTCCGTCATCAGCCTTCACCGGTTCCAGGCGAACGTCGATGAGCTCTTCCTTTCTCCGCAAGGTCAGAATCAGTTCTCCTTCCCCCCGGCTGTCAATCAGTTCTATGAGTTCTTTTTTATCCCCAGGCTTCTGGCTGTTTACCGCCACAATATAATCGCCGGGCTGGACCAGGTTAAGGGCCGGTTCATGATTTAGTCCGTCCTGTCCTTCTATAACGCCTGTGCCGATTACCAGAATCCCCCTGGTTTCCAGATAAATGCCCACCTGGCTTCCGCCCGTGTAGACGGATAGGGGCTCCTCAATGCGGATATCCACGGTTTTTAAGGGAATGACGCCGCAAAGCTTATACCGGGCCTGATATTCCCTCTCCGAAAAGGCGTTGATGGATACATTTTCCGCCTCCGGCGTCACTTCCTCAGTCACAAGAGCTCCCAGATCCAGGGACAGGTCTCCAAGCTCCCGCACCCGCAGGGTATCTGGTATCTGCTCCTTCAGCATATGGACGGAAAGGCCTCCAAGGCCCGCCAGGCTGCACACAAGCAGCAGGCATAAAAACATACGATATTTATTTCTTCGGCTCACATACTCACATCCTAATCTGTAAACTGTCTTGATAATTGCGCGCTTCTTTACCCCGCCGTGCCCTTCAAACCGCTTCGCGGCTTTCAGTCGCGGGCTTCGCCCTATGCAGCCAGCGTCTCACAGGAATGACTGATGGCAGTCTTTCCTGCCTGCTGACGGCGCAGCCCTTTACCCCGCCGTGCCCTTCAAGCCGCTTCGCGGCTTTCAGTCGCGGGCTTCGCCCTATGCAGCCCTCGTCTCACAGGAAAGACTGCAAGCAGCCTTTCCTGCCAGCCGATGGCTGCGCACGGCTCATTGCCTGCACGCAAAAAGAGAATGTAAGCGTGGTATTTACTTACATTCTCTCTTAGTATGTGAAAACTAGGAAATCATACCCTGACATTTTTTCCCTTTTGCCAGTTTTTTCATTTCTCTGGCGCTTTCCACCACGGTTTTTGTGATTTTCGCGCCCCCTAAGATTCTTGCCAGCTCCTGGATGCTTCCCTCCTCCGTAAGCTTCTGGATTTTTGTGCGGGTTTCCCCCTCATCCACCTGTTTTTCAATCAGAAAATGCGTGTCTGCCATGGCGGCTATCTGGGCCAGGTGGGTGATACAGATCACCTGGCGGCTCTTTCCGATCAAAGCCATCTTTTCCGATACCTTCTGGGCGGTTCTTCCACTGATACCCACGTCTATCTCATCAAAAATCACGGTGCCCACATCGTCCTGGTCTGCCAGCACGGTCTTGATGGCCAGCATAATCCGGGACAGCTCTCCTCCGGACGCCACCTTTGCCAGGGGTTTTGCCGTCTCCCCCGGGTTTGTGGAAATCAGAAATTCTGCCTCGTCCCAGCCGTCCGCCGTAAAATCCCGGAGACGTTCCACCTTTATCCAAAATTCCACATCCAGAAAATTAAGATCCTCCAGATGCTCCCTTATCTTCCCAGCCAGTATTTCCGCCTTTTCCCTGCGGATGGCAGAAATTTCCTCACACAGCCGGACAGCCCGCAGGCGGGCTTCCTCAAGCTGCCCTTCCAGCTCCTCCATGAAGGCGTCGTAATGCTCCAGCTCCTCCAGGCGGCTTCTGGCCTTCTCCTGATACTCCAGGACTTCCTCCAGGGTCTTTCCGTACTTGGACTTCAGATGGTTGAGCACATCCAGCCGCTCCTGCACCTTAAGAAACTCTTCCTCCCCAAAATCCATCCCGGAAAGATAATCGGACACATCCCTGTTAAAATCGTTTAAAAGCCCGTCCAGAGTGGCCAGCTGGTCACAGAGGCCCGAAAGGCCCTGGTCAAATTCCGCCACCTGGGACAGTTCCCGAAGAGCCCGCCCAATGCGTTCCCCGGCCGCCGTGTGCTCCTCATAGCCGGTCTCCCCGTGAACCAGGGACAAGGCCTCCGTAATTCTTCTGGCGTTTGTCATACGGCGGTAGTCCGCCTCCAGCTCCTCATCCTCCCCCGGCTGCACACAGGCGCTCTCAATCTCCTCCGCCTCAAAAGCCAGGAAATCCGCTTCTTTCTTCCGGGCGCCCGCATCCAGGCTGCTGTCCGCCAGTTTCTCTTTAAGACTATGGTATTCCTGGTAAGTCCGGGCAAGCTTACTCTTTAAATCTCCCAGGGCGTCCCTGGAAAATTCATCCAGAATATCCAGATGCTTTTTCTTCTGCAAAAGGGACTGGTGCTCATGCTGGCCATGCAGATCCAGCAGCACAGCGGCTGTTTCCCTTAGCACTCCCGCTGTCACCGTCTCTCCGTTAATCTTGTTGATGCTCCTTACGCCTGTAATCCTCCGGGAGAGAATGACCGCGTTGTCCTCGGGAAACACGTCCAGTTTTTCCAGTTTTTCCCTCTCATTTTCGCCTGCCACGGAAAAAACCAGCTCCACCAGCGCGTACTCCTCCCCGTCCCGTATCATCTCCCGGGACGCCTTTCCCCCAAGGGCCAGATTTACTGAACCGATCAGAAGGGATTTTCCCGCTCCCGTCTCACCGGTCAGTATATTTAATCCTTTTGTAAAATCAATCTCAGCCTCACGGATGAGGGCCAGATTTTTCACATGTAAGTGCTCCAGCATATGTCTCCTCTATGATTTAATAAGCTTCTTCAGTTTTTCCATCACAAGCAGCGTGTCGTCTGTAGAGCGTATGGCGCAGAAAATGGTGTCGTCCCCTGCAATACAGCCCACCACCTCTCCCCAGTGCATAGCGTCCAGAGCGGCCCCCACCGCCATGGCCATGCCGGAGACTGTCTTGATAACCAGGATGTTCTGCGCCATACTCATGGACACAAAACCTTCCCGCAGAATCCCGATATATTTTTCCCCCATGCGGCCCGCCTCATTCTGCACGGCCACATAGCGCTGCTTTCCGTCCATCATAACCTTGGAGAGCTTCAGTTCCCGGATGTCCCTGGATACAGTGGCCTGGGTCACCTTGAAGCCTGCTCCGTTGAGCCGCTCCGCCAGCTCCTCCTGGGTTTCCACCGCATACTGTCCGATTATCTCAATGATCTTAGCGTGCCGTTCGGGCTTCATCTGCCTACCTCCTGGGTTTCTCTCATTTTACTGCTTAACACCTCAAGAAAACTCACATTACTGATCTTTATAATCTTTGTCACCTGCCTGGCCTTCTGGATTTCCACATAATCCCCCTCCCCAAGCATGGCCGGGTGTTCCCCGTCAAAAGTGACAATGGCCTCCTCCTTTTCCCGGTGTCTCCCGGAGCCCGTCTCGATGCGGATCCTGTCTTCCTGGGAGAGGACAATGCTCCTGGTATTTAAGGTATGGGCGCATATGGGCGTGAGAATCGTCATGGAGGCGCTGGGGGATACAATGGGTCCTCCCGCCGAAAGGCTGTATCCCGTGGAGCCTGTGGGAGTGGCGGCGATAACGCCGTCCGCCGAGTAGGCGTTTAAGTAAGCGCCGTTTACATAGAGGAGATACCGGATCACCCTTAAGGAACCGTATCTGCTGATAACAATGTCGTTTAAGGCCACATCCTCTGCCAGAAGCTTTCCGTCCTTGTATACCCGGCCCTCCAGCATCATGCGCTCCTCTATATTGTACCTGTCCTTCATGAGACTGTCCAGAGCAAACTCCAGATTTCCCTCCTCGATCTCCGCCAGATATCCCAGGGTTCCCAGATTTACCCCCAGGAGGGGAATCTGTCTCTCCAGAGTGTCCCTGGCCGCCTGAATCAACGTCCCGTCTCCCCCAAGAACCAGGATGCACTGGGTTTCCCGGGGAATCATCTTCGCGTTGGTATATCCCCTTTGGGACTGGTGTTCTTCCTGGTTCTGGAACTCTCTTACCAGACAGTGCTTTCCGTTTTTTTCCAGATAATCCGCAACCCGGCAGGTGGTGGCAAGCCCTGCGTCCTTCTCCCGGTTGGTGATTACATAAAAATAATCCATTATTCTATCCTCTGTCTAAGGTGTCGTGGGCAAGCTTTACCACTTCCCGGGGATTTACCGTCTCCGGATAAGCTTTATTTCCCTCCGGCTCAGGTCCGGCAGACGCTTCTTTCTCCCCGGAAGGCCTGTCTGTCTCCTCCTGCCTGGGGCTCTCCTCCTTCTCAAGATGCAGAAGGTACTCGATATTCCCCTCCGGTCCCCGGATAGGGGAAAATTCCAGGCCGCAGATCCTGTATCCCACGCTTCCGGCGTAAGCCATCACCGCCTCTATAACCTCCAGATGGGTTTCCGGGGAGCGCACCACGCCTTTTTTCCCCACCTTCTCCCGTCCGGCCTCAAACTGCGGCTTAATCAGGCAGACCACCTGGCCCGTGTCCTTAAGCAGCTCCCTGACAGGAAGCAGCACCTTGGTAAGGGAGATAAACGACACGTCGATGGAGGCAAACGCCACAGGCTCCCCCACATCCTCCGGTTTCACATAGCGGATGTTGGTCTTTTCCATGCAGACTACTCTGGGGTCATTCCTAAGCTTCCAGTCCAGCTGCCCGTGTCCCACATCCACCGCGTAAACCTTCACTGCGCCGTTTTGCAGCATGCAGTCCGTAAACCCGCCGGTGGACGCCCCCACATCCATGCAGATCTTATCTTCCAGGGAGATGCCAAAATGTGTCATAGCCTTCTCAAGCTTCAGCCCGCCCCTGCTTACATATTTCAAGGTATTTCCCCGGACTTCCACGTCCGCCTTGTCGTCAAACATGGCTCCGGCCTTATCCTCCTTCTGTCCGTTTACGTAGACATTTCCCGACATGATAATGGCCTTTGCCTTTTCCCTGGATGCCGCAAGCCCTCTGGCCGTCAGCATCACATCCAGCCGTTCCTTCATTTCCAGTCCCCGTTTTTCTCTCCTACAGGCTCACATACGCGGTCACAATCCGCTTTACCACGCTGTCCTTGTCAATTCCCACTTCCCGGTACAGAAGATCTACGTTTCCGTGCTCCACATACTCGTCCGGTATGGAAACGTTTAAAACCTCCGTGGAAATCCTCTGGCGGGAAAGCAGATCCTTCACCCGCTGGCCAAAGCCGCCGTTACACACGTTTTCCTCCATGGTAACCAGAAGCCGGTGCTCTCTGGCCGCCTGGAAAATGGCTTCCTCATCCAGGGGCTTCACAAACCGTACATTGATAAGGGAACAGTTGTAGCCGATCTCCTTAAGCTCCCGGCGGACCATTTCCGCCGTCTTTACCATGCTCCCCACAGCCAGAAGGGCAATATCCCCCTCCTCGTATAAGGGCTCGCTTTTCCCGTAGACAATGGGGGACCGGAATTCCTCCAGGCCGTCGTAGGCCTCTCCCCTGGGGTAGCGCAAAGCGATGGGCCCGTCATAGGAAACGGCAAATTTCAGCATATCCGAAAGCTCCCACTTGTTTTTCGGCGCCATCAGGGTCATATTGGGAATGCTGGACAGATAGGAGAGGTCGAAAATGCCCTGGTGGGTTTCCCCGTCGCTTCCCACAAGCCCCGCCCGGTCAATGGCAAAGACCACATGGAGATTCTGGATGCACACATCATGGAGAATCTGGTCGTAAGCCCTCTGCAGGAATGAGGAATACACGGCCACCACCGGCTTCATCCCACCTGCTGCCAGCCCCGCCGCAAAGGTCACGGCATGTTCCTCCGCAATGCCCACGTCAAAGAACCGCTCCGGGAACATATTGCGGAAGCGTTTTAAACCGGTTCCGTCGGGCATGGCCGCCGTAATAGCCACCACCTTGTGGTCCCTGTCCCCCATCTTTCGCATAACCGTGGAAAAGATATCCGTATAGTTAGCCTTTATCCGCTTATTCCTGGGAAGGCCGTTTTCAATCTGAAAGGGCTCTGCCCCGTGAAACCGGGCCGGGTGGCGCTCCGCAGGCCCGTAGCCCTTCCCCTTTTTCGTCTTTACGTGAATCAGCACTGCATGCTTTATCCTGCGAGCCTCCCGGAAGGTCTTTATCATAGCCCCAATATCGTGACCGTCCACAGGGCCCAGGTAAGTGATGCCCATATCCTCAAAGAGCATTCCCGGGATAATCAGCTGTTTTAAGCCGCTCTTGGTTCTCTTTAAACGATCCACCAGCCAGTCGCCGCCGGGCAGAATCTCCAGGGTATTCTGCAGGTTCTCCTTAAACCCCGTGTAAGCGTCCGCTGTCCGAAGGCCGTTCAGGTAGTTGGACATGCCCCCCACATTGGGGGAAATGGACATCTGGTTGTCATTTAACACAATAATGAAATTGCTCTTTAACTGGGAAGCGTTGTTGAGGGCCTCATAGGCCATACCTCCGGTCAGCGCCCCGTCCCCGATTACGGAGACCACCGCCTCTTCCCCCCCTTTAAGATCCCTGGCCTTTACCAGACCCATGCCCGCTGATATGGAGGTAGAGCTGTGCCCGGTGTCAAAGCAGTCGCAATCGCTCTCCTTGCGCTTGGGAAATCCGCTTAAGCCCCCGTATTTGCGAAGCTCGTCGAATCCCGCCCGGCGTCCGGTGAGAAGCTTATGGGTGTAGGCCTGATGCCCCACGTCCCAAACGATCTTGTCCTCTGGCAGATGGAAAAAAAGGTGCATGGCCATGGTCAGCTCCACCACCCCCAGATTGGAGGCCAGATGGCCGCCTGCGGCGCTGATCTTCTCGATCAGAAATTCCCGTATCTCCAAAGCCAGGGGGCCCCACTCCTCCCTGGAAAGCTTCTGGATATCATTGGCCTGGTTTACCTTTTCCAGTATCATAAACTCTCCTTTTACTTCTCTCTTGTAATCAGCATTTCAATCAGCTCAAGCAGGAAGGGATTCTCAAAGGGAAGGGCCCTCATGGTGTCCATGGCTCTCCTGGATATTATTTCCACATCCTTTTCTGCCTGCTCCAGCCCTTTTATGGTCACATAGGTGGTTTTCTCGTTTTTATCGTCGCTGTGGACAGGCTTTCCAAGCACCTCCAGGGTGCTGGTCACATCCAGGATATCGTCCCGGATCTGGAAAGCCAGCCCCATATCCAGAGCCGCCCTTCGCACCTGTTCCACCTCCTCTTCGCCGGCTCCCGCCAGCACGGCGCCAATCATCATGGAGCTCTCAAGGAGCGCGCCTGTTTTCAGCGCGTAGATAAAATCCAGGCGTTCCCTGTCGAGATTCTTTCCGGCCGCCTGCACATCTACCACCTGGCCGCCGATCATGCCGTAAATGCCGGCCTTCTTTGCCAGAATCCCCATGGCCTGGCCCACCCGTGCGTCCGCTTCCGGCATGGAAAAGGCAAGGCAGGCCGTCTCAAAGGCATAGTTTAAAAGGGCGTCCCCGGCCAGAATCCCCATGTCCTCCCCGTAAACCGCCCAGGTGGTCTTTTTCCCCCTGCGGTACTCGTCGTTGTCCATGGCAGGCAGATCGTCATGCACCAGGGAATAGGTGTGAATCATCTCCATAGCCGCCATAAAGGGCTTCACGATCTCCCCTTCCCCGCCGAACATCCGGTAGGTCTCCTGCATCAGCATGGGTCTTAGCCGCTTTCCTCCGGCCAGCACGCTGTAGTTCATGGCCTCCATAACCGCGGACTGGAATCCCGTCTCCTCCGGAAGATATGCCTTTATCAGTTCCCCGATCTCAGCTGTCTTTTTCTCCAGCGTCTCCTTAAAGCTCATCCAGAACGCCCTCCTCATTAAGCTTCATCATCTGCTTCTCCACCCGGTCCAGGCGGCTGTTGCAGTATTTCAGCAGCCGGACACCCTCTGCATAAGCCGCAAAGGAATCGTCCAGGCTCACATCCTTGTCCGACATCTGGTTCAGCAGCTCGTCCATGCGGGAAAAGGCTTCCTCCAGGGACAGTTCCCCGCCGTCGTCTCTTTGTGTGGCATCCACTGTCTGCACATTATTTTCTTCCATATTTATTCTACCGCTCCCGTTCTATTGTTTTCCACAATTTTTGTACGGCTTTATTTTCCGGCCATAGCCCTTTTGTTAAGGGAAATCTATCCGGACTGCCCCATACTGGCAGCGTCCCTGGCCACGGCATGAATCACGCCGTCGGACACCCGGATATTCAAGGCGTCCCCTGGCTTAACCTGCCCGGTTTTTGTAACGCACCGTCCCTTTTCATCCGTCACATAGGCGTATCCCTGACTAAGCTTTTTCAAGGGAGACAGCCCTTCCAGCCGCTCCGCGTAAAGGGCCGTATGACTGCGGGCCTGGGACAGAATCCTTTCCATGGCCGCCTCCAGCCGCGTCTCAAAGTCTGCCGCCCGCATGCGCTTCCCGTCAAGCATTCCTCTGGGACTTTTCTGGGAAAGCTTAAGCTCACAGCGGGCCAGGTATTCTCTTCGCTGTCTGATCTGATGGGTCATCCACAGCTCCATGCTGTCCCGGTAGGAACGCATCCGCTCCAGAAGGGCCCTCACATCCGCCACAGCCAGCTCCGCCGCCTCCGAGGGTGTGGATGCCCGCCTGTCCGCCACAAAATCCGCGATGGTGGTATCTACCTCATGGCCCACGGCGGAGATTACCGGCGTGCGGCATCCGAAAATAGCCCTGGCCACTGCCTCATCGTTAAAGGCCGACAGATCCTCGCTGGGGCCGCCTCCACGTCCCACAATCAGCACGTCCACCCCGTAAGCATCCAGCGCCCGGATTCCCCGGACAATGCTCTCTACCGCCCCGTCCCCCTGCACCTGGGCAGGATAGAGGATAAGCTGGGCATAGGGATTCCGCCGGGAAGCAATATTCCGAATATCCTGGATGGCAGCCCCCCTGGGCGCCGTCACAATCCCAATGGTCCGGCTGTAGGCGGGAACAGGCTTTTTGTATTCCTTTGAAAACATCCCCATTTCTTCCAGCTCACGCTTCAGGCGCTCAAACTGCTCATGCTGGCGTCCCGCCCCCTCATTCAGGATTTCGTCGGCATACATCTGATAGCTGCCGGTTCGCTCATAGACGGAGATCTTTCCCAGCACAATCACCTGCTGCCCATTTTCCAGAGGGAAGGAAAGCCCCCTTCTCTTTCCGGCAAACATCACGCAGGAAAGCGTCCCGTCCCCATCCTTAAGGGAAAAATAGAGATGACCGGAATTGTGGTATTTGCAGTTGGAGACCTCTCCCTTTACATATAGTTTTACCAGCAGATAATCCTGGTCAAACATATTTTTAATGTAGCTGTTTATCTGGCTGACCGTGTAAACGTTTTTCATCTGCATCCCATCCACGCTCTATTTTGCCGCTTTTCCAAGGATTCCGTTAATAAAAGCCGGGGAATCGTCCTGCCCATACCGCTTGGCCAGCTCCACCGCCTCATTGATGGCCACGCCCACCGGCACATCCTCGTCATACTTCATTTCATAGACAGCCAGCCTTAGGATGGTCAGCTCCACCTTTCCCATGCGGGCGGTGTTCCACCCCTGCGCCGCCTCGTTGATACATGCATCCAGAGCAGGCAGATTCTCCGCGATTTTTTCATACTTCTCCCGGATATAGGCCTCATCCTGCTCCGTAATCTCCCGCTCCCCCTTCAGAGCCTCAAAGAACAGCGTAAGCTGCTCCTCCATCTCTCCGGCGGGGTTAAATTCCACCCGGAATAAAAGTTCGAAAATATGCTGTCTTAGTTCTCTTCTTTTCATAAAAACTCCTTTGTGACGAAAAGGGACAGTCTTTAGAGACCGTCCCCACTTATTCTCGACAGCGGATATCCGCCCGACGCACATCCCTCTGTTTTTACCCAGACTTATCTTGCCTTATTCATATCCACGCTTGCAATCCTTATATTTACAATGGAAACGTGAAGCCCGGTCATATTTTCAATGGCTGCTTTTACCTTATCCTGCACCTTCTCCGATACCTCCATGATGCTATAGCCATATCCGATATTCAAAGCCAGATCCACATCCACATTCTGGTCTGTCACAAGAACCTTTACGCCCTTGGACAGTTTTTTCATTCCAAGCTTGGCCACCAGCTCATTGGTGACATTTCCGGCCATGGAGGCAACGCCTTCCACCTCGGTAGCCGCCAGCCCCGCAATAATAGCCACCACTTCATCTGCAATCTGTACTTCTCCCAGCTGGCTGTCCGCCTGTATCATATGAACACTTTTATTCTCTGTCTTAGCCATCTCTCAAACCTCCTGTTTCCTGGTTCTCCAACGGGGTATCCAAAAAATCCTGTGGCTGACGCCCGGGATTCTTCCGCCATTGTCTGAATCCTTCCCGTTCATTTTACCATACTTCCGGCTAATTGCAAACATTTTCTCCAAGTTTTCTTGTGAATCCCGAAATTCTTTCATTTTCTTTATCTCTGTTTTGTTAGGGAAATTCTCCCCTAAGCCCCCATTTCTCCAGATGCTGTTTCACATGTTCTCTCATCATCTCATCCGGATTCTTGTCCTGGCCATACATGCTTATTATGGCATCGGCCAGTCCCTCAATGGGTTCCCCGGAAACTGGCATGGTACAAAATGCATGGATGGACGGGAGGAAATAGCTGCCGTCCCCGGCCTTCTCACAGGAAACCAGCCTGTAGGCCGCCGGCCCGGTTGTCTCTTCCGCCTGGCGCTCATAGACAAAAGCCATGGGAACCCGGATTTCCCCCTCGTTTTTCAGTCTTTCTCCATAGAGATGGTATCTGCCCTCAGATACCGTGGCAATCACCTTCCTCTTCGTCCCTTCCTGGTAGCTTCCGTGAATCTGCAGGGCCCATACGGCAAACCCGTTGTTATAGCCGAGATCCTGCTGTTGTGCCATTTGCCCCAGGGTATCGTACACCAGTCCTTCTGTCTCGTCACTGCCCTCGTACACATAGTCCGGCAAAAAGATCTCTTCCGTGTAGCCATCCATGTCTCCTTCCAGAAACTGCAGGATGCTTCCCTCCAGAAGCCGGTATTTCACCACCTCGTCCCAGCCCTGCTCTGCCACAAGCTCCTTTGCCAGAGCTTTCCTGGCGTCATACCATTCCTGGCCGTTTCCGTAGAGGGGACGGCTCTCGTGGGAATCGTCTTCTTCCGCCGTGTCCTTCTTATCTTTCCCGTCCTCCCCGCCAGCAATCTCCCTGCAGGCCGCCGCCATCAGCTGCCCCTTAAGCCCCGTCTGTCCCCCCTGCTCAAAAGCCCCAAAGCAGTAAGCCAGGGTAGAATACCGGTATCTTAGGATTTCCGCGTAAATTTCCGGTCTGGCTTCTATATAGTCCCCGGGATTTCCGGATGCCGGGCTGCCTTCCATAAGTTCCGCAAAAAGACTATCCAGAATTTCCCCAACCGGACGCAGATCGAAAAGACCGTCCCCCGTATCTTTTTCCCCTTCTCCCTGGGGGAATGCTGTCCCAGCCTGTCCCTTCTGTCCGTAAGAATCCCTGGATATCTGTGCCTGGATCATTTCTTCAAACGCTTTATAATCCTTCTGGTCAATGGTATAATACTGCCATGCTTCCTGGCTGTACACCATAACAAGCTCCGGCTCATATGCATACAGGCGCAGGCTGACCGGCTGCTCCTCCCCTCCCAGGCCTCCGATCTCATAGGTGTAGATAAGTTCATAGGGGGAGGTTACGTGTTTTCTCCGGAAACGGCTGTCCTCAAGCCATGCCCCAAGCTGGTCTGCGGGGATTTCTACCGTTTTCCCAGAACAGTCCACGGGAAAATATTCCCTGCCCTTCGTGTCCGCCCTCAGCTGTTTTATGGTAAGGGCCGGGGTTGTCCGCTTTGCTGCCGGACAAAAAAGAAGGCCTGCCCCTGCAAAGAATACTGCAAGAAGCGCTATCCCCCCTGCCCTAAGGGAGGGCTTCCTGTAATCCAGCACATGGCGGATCCGCGCCCTGGCGTCCCGCTCCCCAAAAGCAGGGGGAATGCTTAAGGTAATCCGCCTTCCCTGGGAGAGCTTCAGCAGGGAGGCGGAATACTCCCGCTTAATCTGGCTGCCAAGCCGCTCCAGCACCTGCTCGTCACAGGACATCTCCATATCCCGCTCCAGAAAGCAAAGGGCTATATAAACCAGTGGATTAAACCAGTGTATCCCAAGAAGCAGAAATCCCAGAAGCTTTACCAGGTGATCCCCCCGCCGGATATGGGTCTGTTCATGGAGCAGAATATACGCCTGTTCCTCTTTCTTTAAATGTACCGGAAGATAAATCTGGGGCTTTAAAATCCCCATCACAAAGGGGGTATGGATCCGGGACAGCCAGACCTGGGGCGGTTTTGTCCCAGACCTTGCATGCGCCCCCGGCTTTCTTCCCCCCTGTTCCGGAATCTCCGGGCAGGGAACCGCGTCTCCAAGGTTTTTCCTAAACCGCAGATAAGAAAGAGCTCCCGCCGCCCAGAATGACAGAACGCCAAGAGCCCACACAGCGCTTGCAGCCTTCCACACGCCGGCAAAGTCAGTTGCATCCTGTGTGTCTTTCCCGGCTGTTTTTGTCAGATAGTCTGCTCTGTTAAAAGCCGTCCCTTTTTCCTCATTTCCTGCCGCATCTGATTCCGGCAATTTTTCCGAATTCTCCGGCATATCTGTCTCTTCCGGTTTTCCCTTATCACTGCCGGCGGTTTTCTGCAGGTTTCCCCCGCCTGTATCCGCCGTTTCCCCTTCCGTATCCAAAACAGAAGAGTGAGGCGTCTTTTCTTCCCCTGTTTTCTGGGGCGCAAGCGCATCCGACACCCTCTCCCAGGAGGGCAAAAGCCCAAAAGGAGCCTCCCACACCACAGGGCAGGCCAGGCGGAACAATACAATCCCCCAGAGAAAATAGGCATAAGTATGGGAAATGCGTTTTACAAAAAAGCGCAGTGCAAAAACAAGCCCGATTCCCCAGGAAGCCAAAAGGCTCATCTGTAAAACCCGAATAAAGATTCCTGTCATGGCTATTCCTCCCCGTATCCGGCAATCATTCTCTGAATCTCCTCCACCTCCTGGGGCGTCAGGGCTTTACGCCTGGTAAAGGCCGCAAAAAAACGGGGAAGAGAGCCCTCAAAGGTTTCCTCCACAAAACGCTCGCTTT
The DNA here is from genome assembly GCA_910576205.1 of Clostridia bacterium. Taxonomy (GTDB): domain Bacteria; phylum Bacillota; class Clostridia; order Lachnospirales; family Lachnospiraceae; genus RGIG4284. The sequence continues at coordinate 76,707 of CAJTHL010000005.1, forward strand.
GCAGCCCGCGGAAATCTTCCCGCTGCATCAGCGCGCTTACCCGTCCGCCTTTGTTTTCAAAGATCCCCCTGTCGCAGAGACGGCGCAGCATGGTATATGTAGTAGACTTCTTCCACTGAAATTCCATCTGACACAGCTTCACCAGATCTCCGGAGGAGACAGGCTCCCATTTCCAGATAAGGTCTGCAAATCTGGCCTCCATAGCGCCAAGCTTATAATCCTCCATTCCAGATTCCTCCTATTTGAAGTCCCGCATCCACCCTCCCAGGCCCCTTTGTACTGGAAGCATTTCCGGCTGTTCCACATCCTGAAATCCTTCCGGGGGCCTGTACGGGCAGATGCTGTTTTTGGTCCCGCATCCACCCTCCCAGGCCCCTTTGTACTGGAAGCATTTCCGGCTGTTCCACATTCCGAAATCCTTCCGGGGGCCTGTACGGGCAGATGCTGTTTTTTAGTTCCCCATCCGCCCCGGTCTGATATTTATTCGACCGTTAGTTTAATTATATTCGATTTTTTGTCTAATGTTCCTCGTCCCCCTGGCATTTCCGGGTGTTTAGTTTAATCTTATTAGACCTATTTAGTTTAACATTATTAAACCTATCCTGTCAAGAAAAAGGCGGCAAAAATGCCGCCCCGGATAATTTTTCCGGTTTTATTCCCTTTCCAGGCCTCCAAATTCCCAGTTTAGGATTCCCCCAAACTCCAGAACCGCCCTGTATCCCATGTCCGCCAGCTTCTGGGCCGCCTGCCTGCTGCGTATTCCGCTTCTGCAATATACCAGAATTTTCTGTCCCTTATCCGGCAATTCTCCCGGCTCCTCCAGAATTTCCTCATTGGGAAGGCAGACCGCCCCAGCAATATGCCCGGTATCGTACTCTTCCCTGGTACGCACATCCAGAATCACTATATTTTCCTCTCTGTCCATAATATCCCTGGCCTCCCGCTGCGTAATCCGGTCATATCCCTGGGGAGCCTCTTCCCATTTAAAATCCTTCATCTGTCCACTCCTCTCCTGCCTGTCATGTGCAGATCCTCTTCCACTTCTGGCGCTTCCCTTCCTGTTATTTTCAGAAATGCCACCATAGCCTATACCTTATTCTTCCCCAAAAACACAGAAAATAAAAATATTTCCAGATCGCTTTACAATCCGTCCGGAACCAGATCAATATGCAGGCAGTCGCAATCTTGAAGGACCCCCGCATTTTAGCGGCGGCTGTTGGGGAAAACCGGCGCATACTAACTCCCTTGTGGCTGGAATTACTGGAGGAGGGAAAAAGGGACGTCTCTGTCAAGACAAAATATGCGAAAGAGCTTTCCGAACTGCTGCCTCTTATTAATTTCTGGCTTCTGCCTCTGATATTCCCTGCCACAGAGGAGGAGCTGCATCATAAATACCGTTTTGTGACAGAGGTGCTGTACCATCTGGGACTGCCCCTTTACGATGATGACACAGCGTCTTTTACAGAAAAATTTATCACTGCTATTACAGAAGCCTCCCGGGGCCAGACCCCTGCGCTTAAGGAAATGGACAGCCTTAAAGAAAATCATGTGCGGTTTCCTCTTTGACAGGTTTCGAAGCGCTGTCTATCTTGTCCTGATCCCCACCGGCATCCTGGTCTGTATGGTAGGATTGTCCACAATGGGCTTTTTTAAGAATATGGAGAGAGAATACCAGAAGCTGTACCCGTAAAGCCTGCCTCTTTTCATATAAAAAAGAGAACGGACAGTCTCACCCATCCGTTCTCCCACAAAGACAGTTTTTTCCTGCCTCTTCGTTCCTGTCTGCCTTTATACCAGCTTATCCAGCCAGAACGCCTTACTTCTTCGCAATGTACTTCCTGATATCCAGGGAAATGGCGATAAAGATTACAACGCCGATAGCGATCCACTGCGCGTTTGCATCCATACCCAGGTACTGGAGAGCCACCTTCAGAAGCTCGAATACAGCCACACCGATTATAGCGGAGGAAACCCGTCCCCGTCCGCCGGTAACGGACACGCCGCCGATGGTACACGCTGCAATAGCCTCCATCTCATAGCCAAGGCCCAGGGCAACGGACGCGCCGCCGGCCTTTGCTCCCAGCATAAAGCCCGCTAGGCCATACATGGCCGCCGCCTTCATGTAGATGAGAATCAATGTCGTTTTTACCGGAACACCGGCAACCTCAGCCGCCTGGGGATTTCCGCCGATGGCATACATGTATTTTCCATGGCGGGTCATATTAAAGATAAACCAGGTGATAGCCGCCACAATCAAGGCAATCCAGATCAGATAGCTGATGCCTAAGAACCGGCCGGTGGCCACATTGGTGTATTCCGACACATATCCCCCCAGAGGCGTTGCGTTGGTAAAGATCATGTTGATACCAAGGATAATCTCCATCATAGCCAGGGTGGCAATAAAGGGAGGTACGCTTAAGTATGCGATAAAGAATCCCGTAATGGATCCGAACACGCCGCAGATCAGCATGACGATAACCGCTACCAGGAATATGTTTAAAGGCTCCATATCCGGGAAAAATTTACCGGAATAATCCATACGCTGCAACAGCACGCCTGCGATACAGGCACCAAAGCCGATCATACGTCCCGCGGACAGGTCGCAACCTGCGGTGATAACGCAGCCTGCAATACCCAGGGCAATCACCAGACGGGAGCTCATGTTCATGAGTGTATTGAGAAGGTTTCCCGACGTAAAGAAGTTGTCCGCCGTGAATCCTGTGTAGATTACCAGTATAAACATAACGATAATCACGCCGTTATTAATCAGAAAATCTGTAATTTGTTTCTTTTTCGCTTTTTCCATTCTCTCCATCCTCCTTGCATCAGAACCGGGTAGCGTATCCCATCACGCTCTCCTGGTTCATTTCGTTCTCCTCCGTGATCTCGCCGGTCACTTTTCCGTTGCACATGACATAGATTCTGTCTGACATGCCCAGAAGCTCCGCCATCTCTGAGGAAATCATAATGATCGCCTTACCCTACTTTGCCAGTTCGTTCATGATCTCGTAAATCTCATGCTTTGCGCCCACGTCAATACCCCTGGTGGGCTCATCCATAATCAGTACGTCCGGGTCATTTGCCAGCCAGCGGGAAACAATTACCTTCTGCTGATTGCCGCCGGAGAGATTGGAAATATGCTCCTTCATGCTGGGAGTTTTAATCCGCAGCTTCTGAATGCTTTCATCCACAACATAGTCTATTTTCTTATGGTTTAATACAAACCCTGCCTTCAGATATTTATTGTAGATAGACACGCCCACATTGTCCTTGATAGACAGACATCCGAAGATACCGTTTCCCCGGCGGTCCTCCGTTATCAGTCCGATACCGGCCTTCATGGCGTCGATGGGATGTTTGATCTTCACCTGTTTTCCGTTAATGTAGATCTCGCCGGATTCCACGCCGCGGATGCCGAAGATTCCCTCCATCAGCTCCGTCCTCTGTGCGCCTACCAGTCCTCCAAATCCCAGGATTTCCCCCTTGCGCAGGGTGAAATTAATATGCTGGAAGGAATTGGCGTGGATGGAACAAAGATCCTTCACCTCCATAACCACCTCGCCGGGAGTATTTTCCCTGGGGGGATACACGTTTGTCAGTTCACGGCCCACCATTTTGGCGATAATCTGGTCAGTGGTCATATCCTCCGCTTTCCAGGTGCCCACATAAGTGCCGTCCCGCATGATGGTGATATCGTCGGCGATACGCTTGATCTCGTCCATCTTATGGGAAATGTAAACCATAGTCACCCCTTTATCCCGCAGATCGTTCATAATGCGGAATAACGCCTCCACCTCGTTGTCGGAAAGGGATGAGGTGGGCTCGTCAAAGATTACCACCTTTGCCTGCTGGGAAACGGCCTTGGCAATCTCCACAGACTGCATCTGCCCTACGGACAGAGTACCCAGAAGCGCCTTGGGCTCAAAGTCCATCTTCACTTCCTTCAGCCATTTTTCCGTCTCCGCATACATGGTTTTGTGGTCGATCACCTTAAGCGGTCCATACTTTTTCACCGGAAATCTCCCCAGATACAGGTTTTCCCCCACACTTCTCGCCGGCACCGGCTGCAGCTCCTGGTGTACCATGGCGATTCCGTGCTTCATGGCTTCATCTGGATTCCCCACCTCGATTTTCTGTCCGTCAAGGAAAATTTCTCCCTCATCCATCTTGTAAATGCCGAAAAGACATTTCATCAGCGTGGATTTTCCCGCGCCGTTTTCCCCCATAAGCGCGTGAACCGTGCCGGGACGCAGTGACAACTGTACATTGTCAAGGGCCTTGACGCCCGGGAATGATTTGCAGATTCCCTTAAGCTCCAGTTTATACGCAGCCATTCTGCTCCTCCTTTTTGTTTTCTTTCATGATGAAAAGTGCGGGTGCCGTTTTCCAACACCCGCACCGTTTCGTACAGCTACGGTTTAACCGTCCTTATTTTACCATGTCAAGAACTTCCTGTGCGTTGTCCTGTGTTACCTTCACATAGTCACAGCTGATCTTGTGGTCGTTTCCGGCGCCTGTCAGATAGTTCACTGCCGCGTCAGCCGCATTGTGGGACTGTGAGAAGTGATCGTTGAACACGGTACCTGTCATGGTTCCGCTGATAACATTCTCCAGAGCCTCGGACAGAGCATCCACGCCTACCAGATAAATATCCTCGCCTACCTTACGTCCTGCCGCGTCGATTGCCTGCAGAGCGCCAAGAGCCATAGCGTCGTTGTTGCAGAATACTACTTCGATATCGTTGCTGAACTGGCCAAGAGCGTTAGCTACCAGGGTCTGGGCCTCTACCTGCTGCCAGTTACCAACCTGGTTAAACAGCTCGTTTACTTCAAAACCAGCGTCTGTAAGAGCTTTTACAGAAAACTCTGTACGATACTGCGCGTCTACATTCTCCGGGTCACCCTGGATCATGATGTAGTCAATCTTGCCGTTTCCGTTCTTATCTACGGTCTCAAGACCAAGGTCTGCGATCAGCTCGCCCTGGAAAGTACCGGACTGACGGGCGTCACATCCAACATAGGTTACGTCCCAGTTGTTGTCTGCCCATCTCTTCTGCTCTGCCTCATCCGGCTCACGGTTGATGTAAACCAGAGGAATGCCAGCGTTCACTACCTTATCGGTAATGGTCTCAGCGGAAGAAGAGTTTACGGGGTTGATAATCAGAACGTCAACTTCCTGTGTAATGAAGTTATCGATCTGGCCGGACTGGGTTGCCTGGTCGTTCTGGCCGTCTACGATGGTGATGTTCTCCTTGGCAAATCCAAGGCTTACCAGGTAATTCTCCAGCTCTGTACGGAACAGAGTCATGAAGTTATCCGAGAACTGATAAATACATACGCCAACCTTCTTGCCTGCCAGGTCTGCGCTTCCCTCTGTGGCGTCCCCGCCCTCTGCCTCTGCGGGCTCAGCGGGCTCTTCACCCTCTGCGGGCGTTTCTGTGGGTGCCGGCTCAGCGGGAGCCTCCTTCTTTCCACAGCCGGACAGAAGGGTTGCCACCATTGCCACACTTAACAGTGCAGCTAAAACTTTCTTTTTCATAATGAAAAATCCTCCCTTTTCTTTTTTACAGGTCCTGCCTGTATTTATCAGTATAGACAAAAGAAATCTGGATTTCCATGGGAATTTTTATTCTCTTTGTACAAATTTTTACTGGATTTTTCATCAATCAAAGGTAAAAAGTACCTTCTGGCATTCCTCCTCAAACATATTTTCCCTGGTGATGACCGTGGTGGCCGTATCCACCTGGCTGCTTTCCAAAGGCAGGTTGTTGATAAGATTGTAGGCGCACTCCACACCCAGATATCCCATGGCATAGGGATTCTGTACAATGAGGGCGTCCACCTCCCCGGTCTCCAGCATTCCCACAGAGACCACGTTGCTGTCAAAGGCCACCACCATAGTCTCCTCCGCCAGGGAGAGCTCCTGGATGGCATACCCCACCCCTAGGCTGGTCCACTCGTTAAAGGTGGCGATCACATTGATCTCCGGGTGGTTTTTCAGCATTTCCATGGTTCCCCCCTTGGAGTCCTCCGTGGTGGAGAGTACGTTGATGGCATCCACGATCTGTACCCTGTGATCCCCCCTTAAGGCATCTCTGAACCCTGCCTCCCGCTGCTGGCCGTTGGCGGAATTTTTGTCGAAATTCACGATCCCCACCCGGAGGCTTTCCTCCGGGGAATCCAGGACTGCCGTTGCGGCCATCTGGCCCGCCCGGTAATTATCGGTGCTGATACGGCTGCTGACCTGGCTGCTGTTTACGTCGCTGTCTATAACCACAATCTTTACTCCCTGGCTGGCTGCCGCGTCAATGGCCGCCCCATTGGCCTCGTAGTCCACCGCGGAAAAAACAATGACCTCCGCCCCGTTTTCCACGGCTCTTGCAATCTGCTCATTCTGGGTCTTATAGTCCTCCTCGTTGTCCGGCCCCTCTATGGTCAGGGTGAGATTGTATTCTGTGCCCGCCGCATTGGCCCCGGAAAACACGGATTTCCAGAACGCGGAGGTGGTGGATTTGACAACCAGGGCCACATAGTGCTTGCTGGTCTCCCCGTTCCCCCCATCGTTGCCCTTTAAGTTTGCGGTGATATAGCGGATCCCCGCCACATAGCACAGGATGAGAAGCAGCCCTCCCAGGGGAATCAGAAGGCCTGCGGAACGCTTTCTCCCTGTCTTATTTTGTCCCATAATCCCCCTCCTTCACTTTGGGAATCCGTATCTCCACACAAGTGCCCTCGTCCAGCTCACTGGTAATCAAAAGCCCGTAGGCCTCCCCGAAATAAATGCGGATCCGGTCGTTGACGTTCTTGATGCCGATGCCTGTGCGGTCCCCCGCCTCCCGGTGAAGGATTTCCCTGCACTGCTCCTGGGACATTCCCACGCCGTTGTCCGTCACCGTCATAAGGATCACGTCCTCCTCCTCCCGGATACGGATGTCGATACGGCCCTCGTCCACCATCCGGTCGATGCCGTGATAAATGGCATTTTCGATAATGGGCTGCAGGGTGATCTTGCTGCACAGGTAGGGCAGGCACCCTTCCTCCACGTCAAAATGGTAGGTAAACTGGTTTTTATAGCGGTAATTCTGGATTTTTAAGTAACTGCGGGCGTGTAAGAGCTCCTTCTCCAGAGGAATCAGCTCATGCCCTCTGCTGATGCTGATGCGAAAGAGCCTTGCCAGGGCGTTTACCATCTCCACCGCCTCCTCATTTCTTCCCTCCTCGCACATCCAGGCGATGGAGTCCAGGGTATTGTAGAGGAAATGGGGATTGATCTGGGCCTGGAGAGCGTTGAGTTCTGTCTTTCGCAGAGTGACCTCCTCCTGGCGCACCTGCTCCATCAGCTCTTGAATGCGGACTACCATGTGCCCGAAGGAATCGGACAGGGCAGATATTTCGCCGGTGCCCTCCACCTGGACAAAGCGGAAGTTCTCCGCATTTTTCTCAAATTCCCCCATGGCCCTGGTCAGCTGGTTTGCCGGACGGGCAAAGAGCCAGGAAAACAAGGTGCCAAGGAGCATGGCCGTAATAAGCACAAGAAAAAGCAGCACCAGGCATATGCGCACCATGCGCTCCACCCGGTTTGTAATCAGCTCGTCCACATAGCTTACGCCCACAATGCGCCAGTTGCAGTTCTCCAGGGTACGGATCGTATAGATGACATTGGAGCGCAGGTAGGAGCCATCCGCCAGGCTGTCCGGCTCCCCGGCCTCCTCCTTAAGCCCCGAGTAGATCAGCTGCTGCTGGGGATGATACACCAGATTCCCTTCCGTATCCTGGATAAAACAATAGCCGTGCTGGCCGATTCCCACCTCATCCACATAGTCCGCAATATTGGAAAAGCGGATATCCATAGACACCTGTAACTCCTGCCCCCTCTGCCCCCGCATATTTCCGGAAACCGTGACCACCCATGGGTAATACTCCTCAAACAGGCTTTCCACATGGGGCTTGGAGATATGGAGGCCCTTTTTTTCCGGCGTCTCCATGTAGGAGAGGTTTTCCCGAAGCTTCGCCTTCTGCTTAAGGCCGTCCGACCAGCAGTCCAGAAGGCGTCCCTCCAGGTCGTAGGTGGTTACGGCCACCACATCGGAACGGATTTCCAGAAAGCTCTGGAAAAACTCGTTTCTGGCCTCCTCCTGCCTGCCGATATGCCGTGAAATCATCTCCATGGCATCCGCCATATCCCCCGTGTAGTTTTCCACGGTATTTACCACCTGGACCACCGCCTGCTCGCTGGCAATCATGGCATTTTTCTCAATGGAATTCTGGTACATGCGGATAAAAAACAGCAGCATGGATAAAAGCACGGTCAGCACCAGAACCGTCACCGCCCAGGTCATCACTGCAGACAGGGAAATTTTCTGCTTAAGCCTACCCTTCCTCATACTGCCTCCTGCATGCGTTGGGGGAGAGCCCCGCATATTTTTTGAAACAATAGCTGAAATAATGCTGGTCGTTGTAGCCGCATTTCTCCGAGATCTCCCGGATTTTCATGGAGGTCCCAAGGAGCAGTTTTTTTGCCGTCTCCATCCGCTTTCCTGTCAGCAGGTCGATAAAGGTGTTTCCTGTGGAGCGCTTAATCAAGGCGCTTAAATAATTGGGGCTTACCGCAATCTCCCCGCTGATGGCATTCAAGGACAGCTCCGGATCCATAAAACGGTTTTCTATGATTTCCAGGGCCTTGTCGCAGATAACCGAACCGCTCTTTTTCCGGTGCTCCGAAACAAGGTCCCAGGCCGCCAGGCAGAAGGAGAGAAAGCGCTCCTGCATTTCCTGGGGATCCTCATAGAAAAGCTGTCCCTGGAAGGGCAGGGAATCCTGGAGGCTCTGTACCGCGTCGCTGTCCGCCACCGCGTACACCAGCCGGAATACAGCCGCCATCAGCTGCACGGTCACAAGCTGGATGGTCACCGGTGGCGCGCCCTCCCCCTTCATCTGGGAAAAGAGGCCCTTTAGGCTCTCTTCCAGCTCTTCCTTTGTGCCGCTTCGCAGAAGGCCCTCAATCTCATTTACCGCCGTCTGCACCCGCTCCTGGTCAAAGGTTCCCGCCCGCTCAATATCCGCAATAAAATAAACTCCCATATCATTTCGTTTGGAGTAGCCGATAGCATCCATAGCTTCAATATAGGCCTCATGAAGCCTGCCTATCTCCGCTACAATCCGGCTGACGCCAATGGAGGAGGAAAGATTCATAATCCGTTTTACGCTCTGGGAAATATCCTCCACGGCAATATGCAGGTATTTTTCCAGACCTGCATGGGTGGCGGTCAGAAGGGAGATCACCCTTCCGTCCGTATAGAAGCTTACATGGCGCACATATTTGCGCAAAATCCGGTGGATAGCGTTGGCGCTGTCCTCCCCGGTGCGGTTTTCCCCCTGGCTGTCCCAGAGGCTGGCGACGATAACCACATAACGTGTCTGTTTATCCCCTCCCCCGCTATTTTTTGAGAGAAATCCCCTCTGCACCGCCTCTTCCCTAAGCGCCTGCTCCCGCTCTTTCCCCGGGCTCCCCTGGAAGGGGTCTAAAAGCAGGGGCATCAGAAAGCCCGTAAGGCTCTGCTGCTCCTGTTCATCGGTTTTCCTGGTAAATTCCTCAAATTTCTCGTCGATCTTTTTCTTGATTTTGCGAAGCTCCTCGGTGAGTTCCGCCGAGGAGATGGGTTTTAGCATATAGCTGATAATGTTGTACTGGATGGCCTGCTGGGCATAGGTGAAATCGTCAAAACCGCTTAAGAAAGCGATCTGCATGGTGGGGCGGATCTCCCGCACCTCCCTGGCCAGGTCTATGCCGGACATAAAGGGCATGCGCACGTCTGTAAGCAGCAGGTCCGGCTCCAGCTTTTCCACAAGCTCCAGGGCCTCCACGCCGTTTTCCGCCTCCCCCACCACCCGGAAGCCCACATCCTCCCAGTCAATACGCCGTATCAGCGCCTGGCGCAGCTCCGCCTCGTCGTCCGCAATTACAATGGTGTACATAGTCTGACCTCCTTCCCAATATCCTGTTAACCAGCGTTTTCCCGTAAACCGGGCTATAAAAGAATCTCCAGCTGTGGAAACTGTTCTTTGTTTTCCCGTATGTATTCTCTTTTAAAGGCCGCAAACCTGGATTCCTTGCGCAGCATTGCCTCCAGCATCCTCTGAACACTTTTGGAAGTCGGATCTTTTTTTAATCTCTGAAGATACTTGTACAGCTTATTCATTTCTTTATTCAGCTCCTGTAATCTCATTGCGCTTGTTAAGGTCCGCATACCCGTATTTTTGAGATTAAATGCCTCCCAGACAAGTTCCGCCGTCAGAATAGCCCTTTTATCCCTGGTGTTTCTCGCGGACACCTCCACGTTTTCTTCCACCAGCCGGAAAGAAATTACCTTTATAACATTTATCATGAAAATCTTCCCTCTTTTCGTACTCTAATTTTAATCTCTGATACTCTGTCGTGATATTAAGGGCCAGGTAATCCGGAATTTCATCCAGATACAATTCCAGATCTCCAATCTCCTCCAGCTGGTCTTCCGTCAAATGCGCTTTTCCCACAAGTTCCTTATACCTCTTAAACTTTTCTTCCAGTTTATAAGACATTTCATCCGCATGAAAATACCCTTCCACAATGCCGCTGTAAGGTATATTTTCCAATCCGTCCTGCACCAGAAGCTGCCGCTCCAGATCATAAATCACCACATCCCTAAGACTATTTAAGATAAAGGGAGAATGAGTGGATATGATAAATTGGATATTGGGAAATACTGTTGTCAGCAATCTCAGAATGTTCTTCTGCATTTCCAGATGAAGATGGATTTCAATCTCATCAATCAAGACAATTCCGGGAACATCAAATACAAAGGAACTGTTTGTGGCCTTCTCCATCCTTAGGATAAGGTCCAGCACAATATCCAGCACTGCGGAAAATCCGCTGGAAACCGTATTAAAGTCAAAGGGTTCCCTGCCCTTCTGGCTTATGGTAAAATTAAAAGTATCCTCATCAAAAATCAGCTTCAGATCCGGATCCCGGAAAATTTCCCCCAACAGTCTTTCAAGTTTACGAAACCAGTTTTTAATTGCCTTTGCTTTCTCTGTATTCCCTTTATTTCCGGCCAGAGCCCCGGTCACCTGGCGGTCTACCAGGTATTTTACAAATTCCTGTCTGATATTATCCGTCATAGAATACCTGTCTTTAAGCTCCACCTTCTCCACATGCTTTGATATTTCTGCATGGAATGTGCGTTCATCCCTATAATAGCCTAAAACAAACCAGCCTTTCTCAAAAACATATCTTATGGTATCTTTCGCCGGACTATTAAACTCTATATCCAATCCGCCCTTCAAGCCTTCCCGCTTCTCTTTCCAGTACTTTAAACCATTTTCCGCTTCTATAGTGGCTCCGCTTTTCTCCCCCTTTCTTTTCAGCTCCGTTAACGCTTTTTCCCACATGTCCATATTCTTGTTTGCATGGTTAATGTCATTGGATGTAGCCATGGCATTCAAGTAATGAGCCAGCACCTCCAGCAAGCTTGTCTTTCCGCTGCCATTACAGCCCGTAAGAATCAGATGCTTCCTCTTCTCCCCGGAAAGAGGGATCCGTATATTTTCCAGATGTCTGACTTTCTCAATGGTAATATCCGCTATAAAAAGCTGCTCCATTTTCAACACCGTTCCTTTCTGCCACTCTGGCAGGATATTTACAGTTGACTTCTATGATTTCTAAATATGTTCCTTCATATCCGATTATAAAACATCTGCCTGCCGCCCGCAATGCATATTGGCTGCCGGCCAGACTGTTGCCCCCTGTCTGTATCGGTTATATCCTGCCTCTGGTGTGCATTTTTTATCCGCCCTTAAAAAACCGCCTGCACCAGAAGCATATAGCAAACGGTTCCCCCGGCTATTGACAGCATCATCTGCCGCCTCCAGCAGTGAAGCCCCACAACCGCCCCTATGGAAATCAGCTCCGGAAGCCCGTGGCTTCCTCCGGTAAACTGCACGTCTTTCAGACAGTACACCACCAGCATGGCAAAGACCGCTGACGGGAGCGCCTTTCCCAGGTACCGGACATATTCCGGCGTAGGCTTTCTGGAGGAAAAAAACAGAAACGGAAGGAATCTGGTCGCCATTGTCCCAAGGACGCAAAGGCCAATAGTTATCACCTGCTGCTCCAATGTCATACCAGACCACCTGCTTTCTCAATGGGCCCCTTAAAGAGAGTCAGCCCCGCCACAATGCATATCATAGAAGGCACCAGAAAGGAATCCGCGCCGAAAAGATACAGACAGGCTGCCGACGACGCCAGGCCAATCCAGGCCGTGTCATGCCTTTTTTCCTTTCTCCACTGCTCCAGGAAAATCACCACAAACATGGCGGTCATGACAAATTCCAGGCCCTCCGTGTCAAAGGCGATAAGGGAACCCAGAATCCCCCCAAGGGTAGCCCCCGAAACCCAGTAGAGCTGGTTGAGAAGGGTGACAAAAAACATAAACCAGCCTCTGTCCACATCCTGGGGGATTCTGGCCGTATAGTTGACGGAAAAAGTCTCGTCGCACATGCCGAAGATCAGATAAAATTTTTTCCAGCCCATCCCCCTATACCTGTCCAGCATGGAAATGCCGTAGAACAGATGCCTGGCCTGGAGCATCAGCGCCATAACCAGCGTCTGGAGCGGCGCAAATCTGCCAAGAAGCATGGATACCGCCACAAACTCCAGGGAGCCGCCAAAAATTGTGAGGCTCATAAGGAGGGGATAGATAAAGGAAAATCCCGACACATGCATGTAAATGCCATAAGTAAGCCCAAGAAAAGAGAATCCGGCAAAAATGGGGATAGTATGGGGGAAGGCCGCCTTAAACGCCCTCCATATTCCCGCCGTCTGCTCCGGCTGTTCTCTGGTTTCCGTATTATCCGTCTGTCTCATTCTTTAGTCTCCTCCCGCTTTATTTTCCCTCCAGCCCCTTCACCCTGGCGGCTCCTTTTGTGCCCGTAGCATGAAAACATTTCCCGTTGATGCCCTGTGGTCTTGTCTCCTACAGTTCCAGCGTCATCTGTCCCTTCATGGCATCCCTGTCAAGAAAGCTCCTCTGCGTTCCCTGGCATACCCGGTCTGTCTCCAGAAGATGGCCCAGCAGCAGGGGGGAATCCGGGTCGTGATACCTGAAATTTTCAAAAGCCTTCCTGGGCCGCTTGTTGGCGTAGCAGTATTTACAGCCGTTCATGCAGGTGTCATAGGCGCCGATATCCCGGCTCTCAATACAGTGGCAGCCCTTTCGCATCCCACGGTGTTTTAACTCCCGGAATGCCACCCCGTTGGCCTCCCCCAGAATCTCCAGTGTCATGCACCCGGAAGGGCGAACGCCATATTTTCTGAAATCCCCGTTTGTGCCGCAAGTCTGAATCAGAAGCTTATTTTCCCCGGCTATTCTCCCCAGGCCTGCCGCTATGGCCTCCCTGTCCGCCTCTGTAACCGGGCGCAGCTCTGGCATATTGACCTCCAGCTTCTTATACAGCTCCACAAAGCTGAAAATACAGCGGGACACATGGGGCGAAAGCTCCCTGGCCATGTGGGAAAAGGTGTCCAGATGCCTCTGAATGGTATATTTCTCCGTAAGCAGCACCGGGTCGTACCGCCAGGACACCCGCTGTCTGCCCACAAGAGCCGACAGTTTTTTCAAGGTCTCCATGCTCTCCTCTATGGAGGGCACTCCCGGTTCTATGTCCTTCCCGTAGGCTGTGATGGTATAGTGGAAATAGGTGTGGAAACGGCTGGTGACCTCCTTTAGCCGCGGAAGCAGCGGCGCGTAATTCTTGGAGCAAAACACCACTGCGTCCACCTTTTCCGGGGTCAGCTCATAGCGGGTCACCTTGTCGGGAAACAAGGGGTTGCGGGTCAGAACATAGCCCTCCGCAAAGCGCTTCAATAACCAGTCTGAATAATATTGGGGCGTGTCTGTCCGCGCACCTGTGTTAATAATCATCCCGGACCTCCTATTCCAGTACCGCATCTGCCCTCCTAAGGCCCCTGTACTGGAAGAATTTCCAGACGCTTTGCATCTGTAAATCCTTCCGGGCCTTCTACGGGCTGATGCTGTTTTCCAGTACCGCATCTGCCCTCCTAAGGCCCCTGTACTGGAAGAATTTCCAGACGCTTTGCGCCGGAAATCTACTCTGACAGAAAATATCCTTCCATCCCCTTTAGCACCGGTGTCCGGTTCCCACATTCCGGGCACACATACGTCCCAAAATAGCAGCGCAGACGCTCTATGCCTTCCCCGTCCCCCAGAAGGGCAAACAGGTTAAACACCCACTGCTTCACATCCTCCAGGCTTTCCCCATCCCATTTCTCCGAAGGGATTTCTGCCAGCTCTATACGTTCCCTGGGGTCAAAATAGCCAAATTCAATCTCCTCGTCGCAGTATTCACAGGCCGGGCACACCAGGTAACAGCTTTCCAGGTAAGAGAGGAACAGCATGTAAGACAGCTTCCGCTCCCCCAGAACCGCCATAACCGCAGTGGCAAATTCCCGGGGATTTCCGTGTTCTCTCACATAGTCCAGATGCTTTGCCAGGAAACGGATGGTCTGAAGGCGGATCTGCCAGGCGGCGTTCTCATAGCTCCTGGATAACTCCTCCTCCCTGGGCCTGTCCCCAAATACATCCGTAGCCAGACAGCCTCCCGCCGCCAAAATGCCGTTAAACAGCCATTTCACATCCTGCTCCCTCTCCCACTGCTCCATAAGCTTTGCCAGATATGGCAGCGCCAGCCAGGTAGCCGGGTAAAAGCTCATCTGATGCCATAGATTTTCCGTAAGGTTGTCAAATGCCGTCTCATATCCGGTTTTGGGAATATTTTCTAATCTTCGAAGCTTAAAAGTCTCCGGCGCGCTCTCCCGGTTTCCCATGAGAATAGAAACGTATTCCGCCACATTTCCATAGGCCCCGCCATATGTGTCCCATAGGGGGGATGCCGGATCTGTGAGGGCAAATGTCCTCTGGCCTGGATCCTGCATTCCTTCCCGGAAAGGCACGCCCTCCAGGCTCTGGAAATGCGTCCCCTGCCCTTTGGCCTCCGGGGATTTTTCCTGCAGGTTTCCTTTGCCAGCTTCCTTAAGAATGCCCTCTGGCAGATAAACCTCTTTGATTCTGCTGTTCTTAAGGCAGCTCACATCCTGCACCCTGCTGCCCTCCAGAGAAAGCCTGGAGAGACGGTAAAGCTTTAAGAGCGCCTCCAGATGAAGAATTTCCGGACAGTGATGGAGACTTATGCTTTTTAAAGTATAAACCTCCTTCACATCATCACAGTCAAACACCCCGCAGGCCGATATTTCCAGGTTTTCCAGGGCAATGCAGGTTCTTAAAAAAGAGAAATCATTCACAGGCATGGCGGATAGGCACAGTTTTTTCAGCCGGGCCATTTTTCCGATAACGCTGAAATCCCCCCTTACTATCTCCAGCCGCTCCGGAAGCGGGTCCCTGGCAGGGTCCACCAGCTTCTGGTAAACCGGCCTGTCGCCGCAGGAGAGGTTTTTGATCTTCTGGAAATCATAGAGATTTTCCGGAACCCTGCCAAGAGTCTGGGCAATATAGGTGAGCAGGGTGGGGTCTATGGTGATTTTCTGTGTCTGCATTTTGTAATTCTCCTTCCGATGGCTCCATTGCAGCTAATATGTTTTTATACTGCATCTTTGTTTTTTCTGACACCTTTTTTCCGGCGCTGTTTTTCAAAACCCTTTTCCTAAATGAAAGTGTTACGATTGTCCTTTCCACACTATCCAGTCTTTCGTCAATCCGGGGCTCTTCCCATCCTTCCTTTTCCCATACCATAAAAAGTTCTGGAACACCGCTTCCCGCCCGTTCACCTATATCAATCAGGTTAAACATTTTCATCAATGTTTTATTTCGTGGGTCAGATTCGCCCCCAAGCTTCATCTGATATTTTCCAACACGTATATTCCCGGGATTTTCCAGGATAATACTATCATTTTCCTGCCTGATAACAACCCCTCTGGGAACAAAAAAAATCTGTATTTACAATACAATTTGCCAGAACCTCTCTCAACGCTCTGTGAACCTGTGTATCATCTATGCGGTCGCCTCCCACCATTTTAAACGGCACTTTCACATTTTTGGTGATTTTCTGGTATACGCGAAAGTAAAAATCAAATAAATTTCCGCTCCACTCGCCAGAGTCAGACTGCAACCGGTCCGTCCACCTTATAGCCGGATCCAGGACTTCCCGGTAATCAAGAAAATATTCTGGAAATTCTCTGACAATTCTGTTTTCTTCCCCAAACTTAACTCCCTTTTCGGAAAAGTGTTCCTACTGCACAAAGCTTGAAATATAGTACATATTCATGCATATAATTACTGATTTGCATCCGCTTAACAACTCACGGAAGCTATATGATTTGCTTTCCATTAAAATCTATTTCATAGTAGTTATTCTCAAAATCGTACAAGCAAATCAAGTTTTCACGTATTGTAAATGGTTCTCTGTTTGAAATAGAAACAAATATATCTTTTCCAGAAAATGACCATTGTTTCTTAAAATCCAAGTCCAACATCGTTATTTCAATTTCTCCATAGATAATATATCCCTTTTCAACTTTATAAATTGCAAAGTTACAACCCAAACAGTCCAGCACAACATGGCGAATTATATAGGCATCGGTAGTCTTTATCTGCGTTATCATGTTGTCTTGTAGAACTGTAAGAATGTCATCTTGCAGAACGGCACAATCCAAATCATATGAATGATACGGTCCAATCAGCGCTACTTGAAATTCTCTTGCATATAAGCCAATATGAATTGACAGTGTTTTTGACAAATCGTTGTGCCGATAATGTTCTGGATTCAATGTTACATCGTAATGGCGATTATCTACCGAGTCAACAGTATATGTTTCGTCAATATTGATTTCAATTTGACATATTTCATTTTGTAAAATCATGGTCACACCTTCCCAAAACCCGATTTAATATTTTGAATATAAAATATCTGCCTGCCACCCGTAATGTATATTTATAGGCTCATATTATCTGGGTACACAATTCCGAAAAGGGAGAACATTAAAAGGCCCGCTGCCGTAGGATGCAGCTCCTTATCCTTTCCGATCTCCGCAGCGCCAATCTTTTGCAAATAATCAGCATCACTTAAATTCGCCCAGGGATGTCCTGGCTTAAAAGACCTGTGGCGATTCCGGTAACTCTGGATTGTGCCTCTGCTCAACTGTCATATTTTCTATAATCCGCATGTCCATGGTACTCTCTGGCTGGTCTCTGAGCATGGCCTTTACCTGCATTTCTGTACAGCGGTAATCTCCTTCATGGTTCCTTTTAAATGTCCCTCCAAACATACAGGCATTGATATATACTGGTTTTTGCTCCCTTCTTGCCATAGGTACGTGAATCGCTATAACAATATTGTCATCCAGATCATATATTTCCACATCTTCATCTGACAGAAGGTTCACATTTACCTTCTGGGGATTGTTGACGGTATCCCATATAGAAGCGGGCAGCCCCCGGCTGGCGTTCTTTACCTCCCGGCGGTTGTCCTCTCTGTAAGAATCAAATTTTGAAACTTCTGGCGCTTATTCCCCTTTCAGAAATACTCCACATTCATAAACGGAATCGCCAGGCAGGCTGCCTCCCCTTCCTCATCAAGCCCCCAGTAGGCGCTGTATATGCCATCCCCCATGCCGCTGGAAAAGAACACCAGCCTGTGCTCTGTATCCGGGATCTGCCACTCCAGAAAGCTTCCGCCCCGGTTCTGCACATCCGGGTGGCGCTCACAGCTTTCCTGGAAAAGGGCGGCAAAATAGTCGGTGTACTGGTTCGCTCCCGGATGCTCCTTCTGCCATCTCTCATAAAAATCCCGGCATTCCACGCCGGTTCTGGCATCTGCAAAGCAGGCAAGCCCTGTGTCCACGCCGAAAACCGTCAACACGCCGGGCTTTCCCAGATCTTCTTGCTTCTTTCCTTTGGGCATGGCAATCTCATAGCGGACAGGGGTTTTGCCGCTAAGCAAAAGTCTGGCTCCGGCTATACGAAGGCCCGCGATTTTCGAATAGCAGACGGAAAGCTCCACATCGTAGCTCCCCGCTGGGATTCTCCTGTCCAGAACTGTCTCGTACTTTGTTCCCACATACGCCAGAGGATCCGCAAGCGCCACCTCCCCTGTGGGGAAATCCGCCTTCCCCGCCAGGAAAACCTTTGTTTTCCCGTTTTCCGAAAACAAGCCCTCAAAAAAGGCCGCCGGATAGGATTTCTGGTTGAGAAATTTCAGATTCCGCTCAAAGGCAATCTGCGCCGGATGCTTCACCGGCTCCCGGATTTCCTTCCCGGTCCTTGTGTCCACAAAATATTTTCCGGTCTTGTCCTCCCTAAACTCCAGATCCGCCCCCATGGGCATGTAAAACACATCCACCACCGCAGGCTCAATCCTGGCAAGGGTGTTAAAATCCACCACCGCCATATTCTCCACATTATTTACATATTCCTGGGAATCTGTATCTCCAAAAGCCACCCAGCCGTTTCCCGGCCCGCCCTCCTGGCGGAACAGCCATTTCAGCCTGGAATCACCGTTTAAAATGGATTTGCTCACAACGCTGCCCCCGGCTCCCCGGATGTATACTTTGCTTTCCGCCTGTTTCTCCTGGCTATCCGCTTTCTGCGTTTCTGTTTTCTTCTTACGAAACAGTCCCATAAAATGTTCCTCCTATTCCAGTACCGCATCTGCCCTCCTAAGGCCTCTGTACTGGAAGAATTTCCAGCCGCTTCTCGTCTGTTAATCCTTCCGGGCCTTCTTACGGGCTGATGCTGTTATTATCTATTATAGCAAAATCCCCTCCGGTTTACAATTCTATCCCGCAAATACAGTACACAGGTACACATTTTTATGCCTTAAATACTTCTTGAAATACAGGAAAAAAAGGACTAGAATATTTGAGAAACTTTTATTATGATAAAACGGAGGTTATAGAAACATGAAGAAAAGAAAGACATTTATTTCGTTTATTCTGGCCTTTGCCCTGTGCTTTGGCCTAACCGGCTGCGGCATGGCCCAGGAGCTGGCCAATAGCTACAACACCAAAGAGCTTTCCGATGAGGAAGTCGTCCTGGCTTTTATGGAGGCCTATCAGCAGGGAGATTACGAGGCTTTGAAGCCCTACATCAGCGAGGACAACCCGCTGCACCTGTTCTTTGGAGGCATGGACGAGGCTGTAGGCGGGGAAATGGCCGCCTCTTACAAGGCCATGCATGAGAAGCTTAAAGACAAGGTTACCTTCACCGCCAAAGCTGTGGAGGGCGAGGAAGCCTGGGGCACCGTCAATATGACCATCTCCATGCCGGATTATTCCAAGGCCTTGTACGACGCCATGGTAGACGCCTTAACAGACCAGGTGGAAAACGGAACCACTGCCTTTCACCATATGCCGGGCTGGATTGCCAGCGGCATAGAGGGCGAAAGCGAAACCTATGAGGAAACCTTTGAGCTCCATGTGGGAAATCGTGACGGCAATAATGTAATGGATACCAACACCAACCGGGAATTTTTCGCCATGCTGTGCGGAGGTCTGAAGCCCTATCTGGACGCCTCCATCACCACCTGCACATTCCCCGGGGAAGAAGGAAGCTGGGACATTCTGTCACAGGGCGATGAGATCGTTGCCATGATAAATACAGAATCCATTTCCGCAGAGGAATATTCCCAGGAAGAGCAGGAGGCTATCGTGCAGACATATGAGGAGTCCATGAGCACCATGGACGGAATCATTGCCAGCGCCACAATCCAGGACGGCAGCATTACCGCCACCATGGGCGTGGACATGGCCACTGCCAGCTCCTATGCTCTGAGCAATATGGGACTGATCAGCGACCGCATCACCGCCGGAAGCAACGGCTGGTTAAGCCTTGACAGCACCATAAACGGCTTCACCCAGGAAGGCGGCGAATGCGTTACCTATAACTTTAAAAACGCAGAGTGATAAACCCTGAAACAGGTACATGCATGGGAAATATCCGTTGTCCGGAAATCCTTTCCCACTGACAAGCGCCGCAGAATCATCCAGACAGATGACTTTGCGGCGCTTTTAGCTTCTCTATCTTCCAAATTCTTCCAGGATCAATCCTTTGTTGCGGTCCAGGGTCATGCCAATGCTCCATTCATTAACCCAGATAAGAAGCGGACGGCCTTTTAAGTCCTTGATTTTCTTCATGTCCGAGGTGCCCACCAGACGGCCCATATCGATCTCCTCATTACCGATCCAGCGGATATACTCATAGGGCAGCTTTTCCATGTGGATATCCACATTGTATTCATTTTCCAGACGGTACTTGAGGACTTCAAACTGCAGAACCCCCACCACCCCCACAATAATCTCCTCCATGCCGGTTTTAAACTCCTGGAAAATCTGGATAGCGCCCTCCTGGGCGATCTGCTCAATTCCCTTCACGAACTGCTTGCGCTTCATGGTGTCCACCTGGCGCACCCTGGCAAAATGCTCCGGCGCAAAGGTGGGGATTCCCTCATACCGGAAAGTCTCCCCCGGCATGCAGATCGTATCCCCTATGGAGAAAATGCCCGGGTCAAAGACGCCGATAATATCCCCGGCATAGGCCTCCTCCACCATCTTCCTGTCGGACGCCATAAGCTGCTGGGGCTGGGAAAGGCGCATTTTCTTATTGCCCTGCACGTGAAAGACCTCCATGCCCGCCGTAAATTTCCCGGAGCAGATACGCATAAAGGCAATGCGGTCCCGGTGTGCCTTATTCATATTGGCCTGGATTTTAAAGACAAAGGCGGAAAATTCCCGGCCCATGGGATCCACGGTTCCGCAGTCTGCTGTCCTTGGCAGAGGGGAGCTTGTCATTTTAAGGAAATGCTGGAGAAACGTTTCCACGCCGAAATTGGTGAGGGCGGAGCCGAAAAACACTGGGGAGAGCTCTCCCGCCGTAACCTTCTCCTGGTCAAACTCCGCGCTTGCGCCGTCCAGAAGCTCAATATCCTCCATAAGCTTCTCCCGCATCTCCTCCCCCAGAAGCTCCCGGGCCTGGAAAGAATCCACAGAGATTTCCAGCTCCTGGCCCTCCTTTGTGCCCTTCTCCGTGTCGGAGAACAGCAGGATATTTTTGGTGTTCCTGTCGTAGACCCCCTTAAATCCCTTGCCGGAGCCCAAAGGCCAGTTGACGGGACAGGTGGCGATGCCCAGCTCATTTTCAATATCGTCCAGGAGCTCGAAAATATCCATGGCATCCCGGTCCATCTTGTTGATAAAGGTAAAAATGGGGATGTGGCGCATGGCGCAGACCTTAAAGAGCTTCCGGGTCTGGGCCTCCACGCCCTTGGAGCCGTCGATAACCATCACCGCCGAGTCCGCAGCCATAAGCGTCCGGTAGGTGTCCTCCGAGAAATCCTGGTGTCCCGGCGTGTCCAGAATATTGATGCAGCTTCCCTCATACTGAAACTGCAACACGGAGGAGGTGACGGAAATTCCCCTCTCCTTCTCAATCTCCATCCAGTCGGACACCGCGTGGCGGGCCGTGGCCTTGCCCTTTACGGAGCCGGCCAGATTGATGGCTCCGCCGTACAGCAGAAATTTCTCCGTCAGTGTGGTTTTCCCCGCGTCCGGATGGGAAATAATGGCAAATGTCCGGCGGCGGCTGATTTCATTTTCGTATTTCTTTTCCATAGTGATTGTCTACCTAACATGATTTACAATTTTTTACTTTTCGGCTCCCACTCTTTCCGGCCCTGTTCCAGAAAAGACCAGGAAGAGGCAGGCCGCCTCATTAAGTATACACATTTTTGCTGGTTTTGCAAGGCAAAGTAAAGATTTCTGCGATTATCCCGCCGGATATCTCAAAGTAATCTGTCAAAGGCCAGCTTGTCCCCCTGGTATACGATAATCCCGCAGTTCTTAAACCCGTTCTTTTTAAAGATATGCTGCATGCGCTTGTTGGGGAAATCCGTATCCCCCCGGATATAGCGGACATTTTTGCTTAAGCATAAGTCTTTAATCAGCTGGAAGGCCGTGTCCGTAAGACCCCTCCCGCGAAATTCCCTGCCAAAGGCCAGCCGGTGGACTACCGCATAGGGCTCCTGGCTTTGCCATTCTCCCCGGATATCCTCATAGGCCGGCTCCCCGTCAAAGTCAATGTACATGTATCCGGCGATCTCCCCGTCCACCTTCAGCACATAGCCTTTTCCGATTCTGATATCATTCTCAATAATGGCCCTGCTGGGGTAGTCCTCTGTCCACTGGACAAAGCCCTGCTCCCTCTGAAACTCCCTGCCCTGGCTAATAAGCTCCCAGCACCTTTCCAGATCCTCCTGTTTTGCCTGTTCCAAAGTATTCATGTATTTCCTCCGTATTCTCTTAAATTACAGCGCGTTCTTCGGGCACGCCTTCGCACACTCGTAGCATAAAATACACTCTGTTCCATTTTCCCGCTTTCTCGAATTATCCGTCATATCCACATTCATGGGACAGACCTTTTTGCACTTTCCACAGGAAACACATTTGCTCTTGTCACATTTCACACGCAGCAGGGAAAAATAAGACATGGGCTTTAAAAATACCGTCACCGGGCATATATATTTGCAAAAGGCGCGGTTGTCCTTCAGCGAAACTGCCAGAATGATTCCCACCAGATAATACAAGCCGTTTCCAATGAGAAATGCCTGGAACATGACTCTTTGCATATCCTTTACCTGTGCCAGAAACAGGGCGCCGACAAACAGGAGGGACAGCGCAAAGGTCCCATACCGTAGAAAGCCCCATTTTTTCCTGGGATTTCGGGGAATTTTATAGGGCAGCAGGTCAAGGATCATGGCCGTCCAGCAGGCAAACCCGCACCAGCCCCGCCCAAATACCAGGGGGCCAAATATCTTTGCCACCGCGTAATGGATGGTGGCCGCCTCAAAAACCCCTGTGAAGAGATAGTACCAGAACCCTTCGATCTGCATATTCTCCCTGGATAGAATTCCCAGATAAATAAGCATATATGCTCCCACCAGGAATTGCGCCACCCTCCGGGCGTGCTTATAGCGAAGCCGGAACAGGAGGATTCCCGCGGCAAGGGATGTTCCGATATAGGTAAAATTCAGCAGGAAAAACAGATTGTCTTTGGTAAGCCAGAGCGTGACGGCTATTGTCTCAAAGATCAGCCACATGGCGGCTGGCAAGGTGATCTTTTTTAACATGAAAATCAGCGCCCTCCAAACCTGTTAAACCAGGCCCGCTCCTCAAACGCCTTCTTTTCCTTTCTGGGAGGCAGCTCTTGGGCCGGAATGCCTACGGGAAGCAGGCAGACCAGCCGGTACTCTTCCGGCACCTCCAGGAAATCCGCCATTTCCTTTGCGCAGCCCCGCACATTTCCCTCATACCAGCAGGTTTCATAACCCATGGATTTAATGGCTAACAGCATATTCTCCATGGCCGCGCCATAATCCTGCACATGATAGCAGTGTCCGTCCACCCCGGCAATCTCCCTGGTAAATACAAGGATGCAGGCAGGCATGGTCTGGCAGGACGGTTTTGCAAAAATACGTTTAATCTCATCTAACACCTTCCCGTCGTCTACCGCAAGGAAGGAGGCCGTCTGCCTGTTGCACCCGGAAGGCGCGGCTATACCTGCCTTCAGGATGGTGACAAGATCCTCCCTGGGCACCGGGGTATCCTGGAACGGCCCCCGATAGCTGGACCGCGTAAAAATTGTGTCTAGTGTCTGGTTATTCATCCTATACCTCCTATTCCAGTACCGCATCTCCCCCTCCAAGCCTCTATGTGCTGGAAGGATTTCCAGCCATTATACGTCTGGAAATCCTTCCGGGACTTGTCCGGGCAGATGCTGTTTTTAATTTTTCAGCCGGAAGCGGGAAACCAGCTCTTTCAGCATGGCCGCCTGGCCGGACAGCTCCTCGCTGGCGGCGGCGCTGGCCTCCGCTGTGGCTACGTTGTTCTGGACGACGCTGGAGATCTGTCCGATTCCGTGGGTGATCTCCGCCGTGTTTTCCTCCTGTTGTTTCGTATACTCCGCAATACCGCTAATAAGGCTGCTCATCTCATCCGCCCTGGCGACTACCTCCAGCATGGAATCCGCTGTTTTCTGAGCTGCTCCCACGCCCTCCTCCATAAATTCCACGGTCTGTCCCAGAAGCACGGTGGTTTCCCGGGCTGCCGCAGAGGATTTTCCCGCCAGGTTTCTGACTTCATCCGCCACCACCGCAAAGCCCTTCCCGGCCTCGCCTGCCCGGGCAGCTTCCACCGCCGCGTTCAGCGCCAGGATATTTGTCTGAAACGCAATGTCCTCTATGGTCTTTACGATCTGGTGGATCTCCGAGGACTTGTTGCTGATATTCTGAATCACAAGGGTGAGATTGCGCATTTTCTGGTCGCTCTCTAAAAGCCCGCTCTTAACCTCCCTGGAAATACGGTCTGCCTCCTGGGCGCCTTTGGCGATCTTATGAACGCTGTCCGACACAGAGCCGATGTGTCCGGCCAGGGTTTCCACTGCGGCCGCCTGCTCTGTAGATCCCTGGGACAATGTAACCGCCCCGTTGGAAACCTGCTCCGCTCCCGCCGCCACTTCCCGGGAAGAAGTGCGCAGTTTACCCATAGTGCCGTTCATAGAATAGGAGATTTCTTCCAGCGAAGTCTTAATCTTGGCAAACTCACCGGCATAATCATTTTCCAGTGTAAAAGTGAGATTTCCGGCTGCTATCTCCCGAAGCTTCTCCGAAATCTCATCGATATA
Organism: Clostridia bacterium; assembly: GCA_910576205.1. Lineage (GTDB taxonomy): Bacteria > Bacillota > Clostridia > Lachnospirales > Lachnospiraceae > RGIG4284. The sequence goes on from CAJTHL010000005.1 coordinate 101,446, forward strand.
CCTTACATAATCCCTAAGCCTGAGGGTAACCTGGTTAAAGTCAAAGGCCAGCACGCCCAGTTCATCCCTGGACTGGTAATGGATGGTCTGCTCCAGCTCCCCTTCCGCAATCCTTGTGGCCGCCTGACTAAGCTCCGCCACCGGCCTGCCGATAATGCGCCGTACCTGGAGCGCTACAAGAAGCGCCATCACACACACAGCAAGAACCGCCATTACCAGCATAGTGACGGTCAGACGGTGAAGCTCGCTTAACACCTCTCCCCTGGACACGTAGGCCACTGCCGTCCAGTCGCTTCCCGGTACCTCCGACACCTGGATATAAGTATTTTTGTAAACAGACAGGCCCGTCTTTCCGGCTTTGATCTGCTCCTCCACATAGGCATAGCTGTTGTCATTGATTTCGCTGAGCTTTTTCCCGGTAAATTCCGCGTTCTGGTGCCCGATAATGGTATCCGTCCGGGTATCCACCAGGAAAATTCCGCCGGTCTCCTCAATCTGTACCTGGCTTACAATCCTGGAAATAGAGTCCAGGTAAACGTCCGCTGCCGCTACGCCCCGCACCTGACCGGCCGCCGTTTTCAGCACGCCCGAAGCGCCTACCACATAGGACTGGCTGTCCTCGTCAAAATAGACGTCCCCCAGAATAAATTTCTCCGCATTGATTCCGTCCTTATACCAGGACTTTTCCAAGGCGTTGAAATCCGGTCCGGGCACAAAAGACGCATGGTACAGGGAGCCGTCCGTCAGAGCCACATAAAGCCCCGCAGGGTATGCGCTGTTCTGATCCACCGTATGCCTGATATATTCCTCCATGGCAGGAATGTCCATATCCTCATACTGAATGGTATCCCGCTGCATTTCCAGCATGGTAAGCGTCTGGTTCATCCACGCCCCGGTTTCCTGAAGGGTGCTCTCCATAGTGGTCTGAAGCAGGTTCTCGCTCTTTTCCAGCAGCGTATCCGACATCTGGACATAAACCACCCCCAGCAGCGCGCCCAGCGCAATGAGAACACTCAGAATAATAGCCAGCATCAGTTTAGACGTAATCCCCCATCCCCAACGCACCCTGTCGTTATTTCCGGATCTTTTCATATTTTCTCCGTTCATCTTTAAGTACTCCCCCATATAATTTTTCTAAAACTACCTATGACAGATTTATCCACTGCTATTATAGCAGACGTAACCGGGAATAGCAATCTGTCTTTCTGCAAATCCCCCCAAGGGAATCCCCGGCGGAAAAACCGCCCCGCTTCGTCTGGATCCCCCTCCTGTTACCACATAATTTTCTGGTATTTTTCAGAATCCTGTTGAAAAATTTTCTGCAATTAGTATAATGGAAAGAAAACTCAATCGTATTTCCCCCCTCCAGTACAGCAGAGATTGGGAGGGCAGATGCGATACTAAAAAATCAGCATCTGCCCGGACAAGGCCCGGAAGGATTTCTGGACGCTCTGGCGACCGGAAATTCTTCCAGTACACAAGCCTTGGGAGGGCAGATGCGGTACTAAAAATCAGCATCTGCCCGGACAAGGCCCGGAAGGATTTCTGGACGCTCTGGCGACCGGAAATTCTTCCAGTACACAGGCCTTGGGAGGGCAGATGCGGTACTAAAAACAGGAGGATTATTTATGGCTGGAATTTTATACGGGGTGGGCGTCGGCCCGGGAGACCCGGAACTTATGACTTTAAAGGCTGTGCGCCTGGTTCGTGAAAATGAGGTGATCGCCCTTCCGGGACCCGAGGCTAAGGAGACGGTAGCCTATCAGATCGCCGTGCAGGCTGTGCCGGAGCTGGCTCACAAGACGCTTTTATCCCTTGTAATGCCCATGACCCACGACAAGGACGAGATGGCCCGCAACCACGAGAAAGCGGCGGATACCGTCGCGGAGTATCTGAAGCAGGGGAAAAATGTGGTGTTTCTCACCCTGGGAGACCCCACCATCTACTCCACCTATCTGTATGTGCAGAAACGCGTCCAGGCACGGGGCTATGAGGCCGCCCTGGTAAGCGGCATCACCTCCTTCTGCGCTGCCGCAGCCCGGACAAACACCCCCCTGGTGGAATGGAGCGAACAGCTTCACGTGCTTCCCGCCGTCCACCGTCTGGAGGATTCCCTAAACCAGCCAGGCACCTATGTGCTGATGAAATCCGGCCGGAAAATGCAGCAGGTCAAGGAGATTCTCTCTGCCAGCGGCCGTAATGTGGTGATGGTGGAAAACTGTGGCATGGAAAATGAACATATTTACAGAAGTACAGCGGAAATCCCGGACGACGCCGGATACTATTCCCTTATTATAGCAAAGGAGCCTACGGCGCAGGCATGATCGAGCTTAGAAACCTTACGAAAACCTTTGAGAACTTCACCGCCGTAGATTCCTTGAATTTAAAAATCGAAACAGGCGAATTTTTCGGTCTTCTTGGGCCAAACGGCGCCGGGAAAACCACTACCATCAGCATGCTGTCCACACTGCTTCTTCCCACTTCCGGGGAGATTTTCATTGACGGGGAGCTCCTAAGCCGCAACCGCCAGGACATTAAGCGGAAAGTCAGCGTCATTACCCAGGAGTACTCCATGCGCCAGGATATGGATATGGAGGAGATCATGGAATACCAGGGCCGCCTCTACTTTATGCCCCTTCGGGAAATCCGTTCCCGGACAAAAGAGCTGCTTGCCTTTGCCGGCCTTACAGAGCACCGGCGAAAAACCATCCGCAAGCTCTCCGGCGGCATGAAGCGGAAGCTTATGGTGTGCAGGGCCCTTCTCACCAGCCCGGAAATTCTCCTGCTGGACGAACCCACCGCCGGTATGGATCCCATCTCCCGGCGGCAGATGTGGAATCTGCTGCGCCAGCTAAACGAGCAGGGCCTCACCATTCTTCTGACCACCCACTATATCGAGGAAGCCCAATCCCTCTGCGGCCGGGTTGCCCTTATGAGCGGCGGAAAGTTAAACGAAACCGATACCCCCGCCCGTCTGATTGAAAAGCTGGGAGCCTACGCCGTGGACGAGCTCCGTCCCGACGGCCTTCACAGCCGCTTTTTCTCCCAGAGGGAGGAAGCCATCTCCTATCTGTCCGGCCTCCCCGGCTCCTGCACATTGCGGGATACCACCCTGGAGGACGTCTTTGTGGAGCATGTGGGAAAACGGTTATCTTAAAACAGCATCTTCTGGTATACCAGAATCCCGAAAGGCAGATGCTGTAGCAGAATAGGAGTTCTTAATTATGGGAATTGTAACGATACTCTGGGAAAAATGGCGGGAATTTATCCGGGATTTCTCCCGCATTACGCTGGCCGCCATGGTGGCGCCGCTGATGTATCTGATTGTGTTTGGCTGGGGCATCCGCAACACCATGAACGGGCAGCCCTATCTGTACTTTCTGATTCCCGGCGTGGTGTCCCTTACCACCATGAACGGAAGCTTCAACGCCATCGCCCAGAATCTGAATGTGCAGCGTCTCTATGAGAAGGCCTTCGACCAGGTCATTATCTCCCCCACGCCCCTGTGGCAGTTTGTGGCGGGACAAATCCTGGCAGGGGCGCTGCGGGGGCTGTACGCGGGAGGAATTATCCTCTTCTTGATACTGCCTGTGGGAACGGGACTGAAATTTAACGCCGTTTCCATCCTGATTTTATTTTTAAACGGAGCCGTCTTTTCCTCCGTCGGAATCGTGGTTTCCTTTCTGGCAAAAAACCATGCGGATGTGCCCCGGTTTTCCAACTATATAATTATGCCCATGGCATATCTGTGCAACACCTTCTTCTCCACGGAGCAGATTCCCCACGGGGCCCGGGAGCTCATAGCAATCCTGCCCCTGTCGCAGACAAGCCGCATGGTGCGCAGCATTTCCGTGGGAGAACCGGCCAGGCTCTATGGAATCCTGGTCTTACTGGCTTATCTTACGGTATTTACGGCCATTGGCCTTTATTTCGTATATAAAAAGAAAAATCTGTAAAGGAGACGTCTATGAACGAGAAGCAAAACAAATACGAAATCACCTTCCTGCCTTCTGGAATCCGTTTCCAGGCAGAGGAAGGCATGACTCTTCTGGAAGCCCAGATCCAGGCAGGCTTAAAGCCGGATGCTCCCTGCGGCGGCAAGGGCACCTGCGGCAAATGTCTGGTGGACATTCAGACCAGCCAGGGCATCCGCCGGGAAAAAGCATGCTCCATCCATATTTCCGGGCCCCTCACCGTAGCATTGCTCCATGAACACCAGACCCAGGAAATCCTCACCCAGGGAACCGTGGGGGATCCCCCCTGTAAGGTAGATCCCCTTCCTATCCCGGATGTACCCTCCGGGTATCTGGCCGCCTGCGACTTAGGCTCCACCACCATTGTGCTCTATCTCATGGACGGGAAAAGCGGAAAGCTTCTGGCTACCACCAGCGCCCTCAATCCCCAGACCAGCTATTCTGCGGATGTCATCGGACGCATCGACTATGCCATTAAAAACGGGCCAAAGGAATTAACCCAGGGAGTGCGAAAAGCCATTAACGATCTGTTGTCCGCTGCCTGCGGACAGGCCGGAATTCCCCGGGAGGAGGTAACCCACCTCTGCCTGGTTGGAAACTGCTGTATGCATCATCTGTTTTTTGGGATTCCCACCAATTCCCTGGCTGTTATCCCCTACTCTCCCACGGTGACGGACGCCATGGTAGAAACTGCCAGCGAATACGATATTTCCATGCATCCCCAGGGGGTGATTCTGGCCCTGCCAAACATGGCCGGGTTTGTGGGAGCCGACACGGTAGGCTGCCTAAGCGCCGCCCGTTTTGACCAGCAGGAAAAAATGACCCTGCTTCTGGATATCGGCACCAATGGGGAGCTTGTGCTGGGCACCTCCTCCCGCCGTCTCACCTGCTCCACCGCCGCAGGCCCTGCTCTGGAGGGGGCGAAAATTTCCTGCGGTATGCGGGGCGCCACAGGGGCTATCGACCATATGTGGCTGGAAAAGGGCCATTTGCATTACTCTGTTATCGGACAGGACAAAGACCCCTCTCTAAAGCCCTGCGGAATCTGCGGCTCTGGTCTGATTGACGCCGTCAGCATATTTCTGGACGCAGGCATTCTGGACGACACGGGTCGCTTTACGGACGCGGAAACCTGGCCGAATCCCGCCGCCTGCATCAAGGCAGAAGGCTTAACCGCTTATTCCTTCTCCAACGGGGTTACCATCACCCAGAAGGATATCCGGGAGGTACAGCTTGCCAAGGCCGCTATCGCAGCCGGCATCCAGCTAATGTGTGACCAGCTGGACATCGCCCCGGCGGACATCCAGCAGGTGCTGATTGCAGGCGCCTTCGGAAACTATATGAACCCCGAAAGCGCCTGCCGCATCGGTCTCATTCCCCAGGCCTTAAAAGACCGGATTCTCCCCATGGGAAACGGCGCCGGAACCGGCGCACGCCTCTGTGCCCTAAACCAGACGGAATTTGCGCGGGCAAAGAAAATGGCTGTGGAGACGGAATTTCTGGAGCTGGCAAGTCTGGAGGATTTCCAGGATACCTTTGTGGACGAGCTGGGATTTGAGTAAAAGAACAGGTTAGACAGAAAAAATACAGTACATAATAAACCCCCTGGAGGGAAACCTAAGAACGGTTTTCATCCAGGGGTTTTAATTAACGGCTGATTCCTAAGACAGCTTTCCGTTTTCTTATTCCACTACAGGTATTTCCGCATGGCCGCTTCTACCACATGGCCTACCAGCACAGAAGTAGTCACGCTTCCCACGCCGCCGGGAACCGGGGTAATAGCTTCCACGATGGGCTCCACCTCATCAAATTTCACGTCTCCGCAAAGCTTGCCCTCCTCGTTTACATTGATTCCCACATCGATAACAATCTGGCCCGGAGACACATAGTCTTTGTTGACCACGCCTGCCCTGCCGGCTGCCACAATAAGAATCTCCGCCTCTCTGGTAACGCCGGGCATATCCTTGGTGCGGGTATGGCAGATAGTGACGGTGGCATTTTTCTTAATCAGCATCATGGCCGCAGGCTTTCCTACCACCAGGGAACGTCCGATGACAACGGCCTTCTTTCCGGTACAGTCAATGCCGTAGTGATCCAGAATCTCCATACAGGCCTGGGGTGTGCAGGGCGGAAATCCCAGAGCCTTTCCGGTAAACACGCCGGACATGGAGCCGTCTGTCATGCAGTCCACATCCTTGGCCGGATCCAGGGCGTTTTCAATCTCTGTCTGATTGAGATGCCTGGGCAGGGGGCGGAACAGCAGAACGCCATGAATCTTGTCGTCCTTATTGACCTGATCTACCGCTGCCAGCACCTGCTCCTGGGTAGCGTTCTCCGGAAGCAGAATCTTCGTGCAGGCCACCCCAAGAGTTTCGCAACGTTTTGTTGCGCCCCTCTCATAAGAGATATCGCTCTCGTTTTCGCCTACCCGGATAATGGCCAGGGTGGGGTTAATCCCTTTTTCCTGGAGGGTGGCCACATTCGCCTTAATGCGCTCGTTCAGCGCTGCCGTAACTTCTTTGCCTAATAATTGTTTTGCCATAACTGAAACCTTTCTTTCCTTTTCATTTCGCAAGTGTCCGTAAATCCTCCTGTACATGGTACAGACTGTTTTAAAGCTCCGTAAGCTTCTGCCTGCTGTCTTTTAGCGCAGCCGGCCTTCCACACCTGCAAATACCTCGTCTGCAATCTTTGTGTATTTCCCGATCATGGCGTCCGCCTTGGCGTTAAGCTTGGCCGCATACTCTTTGTCCGCCATGGATTTCGTATTAATAAATACGTTTAAGGATGCTCCCAGAAGAGCCGCTTTGCAGAAAGCCACGCCCACGCCTGCGTCGCTGATGGCCAGAGCGGAGCCCTTAGCCGCGAATTCCACAATAATATCAATGGCTTCACAGCATTTCTCCATGATTTCCATGGGAACCGAGCAGGCGTCCTTCAGCACAACGGCCATAACGCGTGCCTTCTCAGCCTTCTCCTCCTCCGTCTCCCTGGGCATGCCATATGCCTTTGAGAGGGGCTCGAAAACCTCCGCGTCACGCTCAATAAGGCGCAGAAAATCTGCCTGCAAAGCCGTAGCCTTCTCTTTGAGGGCGTACATTTCCTCCTCCACGTCGGCGTATTTCTTCTTGCCCACAGTCAGGCTTCCCACCATATTTCCAAGAGCCATGCCTACCGCCCCCACCAGGGCAGACGCGCCGCCGCCGCCGGGAACCGGGGCTTTAGAGGCCAGAACCTCCACAAATTCGTCACATCTGGTTGTTGAAAATCCCATGCTAACATTTCCTTTCTGTCTTAAAGTTCCGCATCTATGCTGTTTAAAGTTCTTCCTATTTGCCGTCAGAACCCGCAAGAAGGAAGAGCCGCCTTTTGGCTCTTCCCACTGCTTTTCTGCTTATGGGCACATTGCCCTCTGCGCATTTACTTCTTTAACATACCGGTTTCAGATCCCTTTCCATCCCCGCATGTTTCTGTTTTAAAACAGGCCGGTGATCTTGCCGGTCTCATCCACATCAATCTTAGTGGCAGCCGGTACCTTGGGCAGACCAGGCATGGTCATAATCTCGCCCGTCAGAGCTACGATAAAGCCTGCGCCTGCGGAAATCTTCAGATTGCGTACGGTTACCTCAAAGTCTGTGGGAGCGCCAAGCTTGGTCTGATCGTCTGTGAGGCTGTACTGGGTCTTTGCCACGCAGATGGGACAGTTTCCGAATCCGAGAGCCTCCAGCTCTTTCGCCTGCTTCTGGGCATTTGCCGTGAGAACAGCTCTCTTGCCGCCGTAAATCTTCTGTACGATGGCGTTAAGCTTATCCTCGATACTTCCCTCCAGCTCATAGGAGAAGGTAAAGTCATTGGGCTCCTCTACCAGACGGATCACTTCCTCAGCCAGTTTTTTGCCGCCTTCGCCGCCCTTTGCCCATACCTCGGACAGAGCCACATTTACACCAAGCTCTTTACATTTTGCCTCCACCAGGTCAAGCTCTGCCTTGGTGTCTGTGGGGAACGCGTTGATGGCGACCACGCAGGGAAGCTTGTACACGTTCTTAATGTTGCTCACATGCTTTAACAGGTTGGGAAGACCTGCTTCCAGAGCTGTGAGATTCTCGTTGTTTAAGTCTGCCTTGGCTACGCCGCCATTGTATTTCAGCGCACGCACGGTAGCCACGATAACTACTGCGTTGGGGGTAAGGCCTGCCATACGGCACTTGATATCCAGGAATTTCTCTGCACCCAGGTCCGCGCCAAAGCCCGCCTCTGTAATGGTGTAGTCAGCCAGCTTCATGGCCATCCTGGTAGCTGTCACGGAGTTGCAGCCGTGAGCGATATTTGCGAAAGGTCCTCCATGGACGATTGCCGGCACATGCTCCAGAGTCTGTACCAGGTTGGGCTTTAAGGCATCTTTCAGAAGCGCTGCCATTGCGCCCTCCGCATGGAGATCGCCTGCGGTAACGGGTTTCTGCTCGGAAGCCTTTCCATAGGTGTAGCCTACGATAATACGGGCCAGTCTCTTCTTCAGATCAGTGATATCGCTTGCCAGACAGAGCACTGCCATAATCTCGGAGGCAACGGTAATGTCATAGCCGTCCTCTCTGGGCATACCGTTTGTCTTGCCGCCAAGACCGTCCACTACGTTGCGGAGCTGGCGGTCGTTCATATCCACACATCTTCTCCAGGTGATCTTTCTGGGGTCGATATTCAGCTCATTTCCCTGGAAAATATGGTTGTCAATCATAGCAGCCAGCAGGTTGTTGGCCGCGCCGATGGCATGAAAGTCGCCGGTAAAATGAAGGTTGATGTCTTCCATGGGAACTACCTGTGCGTATCCGCCGCCGGCCGCTCCGCCCTTAACGCCAAACACAGGTCCCAGGGACGGCTCGCGAAGGGCAACCATAACTTTCTTGCCAAGCTTCTGCATACCGTCTGCCAGTCCTACGGTAGTGGTCGTCTTTCCCTCTCCTGCGGGGGTGGGGTTAATGGCCGTCACCAGAATCAGCTTTCCGTCTTTGGCATCCGTCTCATTCAGCAGATTGTAATCGATCTTTGCCTTATACTTGCCGTACTGCTCCAGATATTTGTCCTCAATACCTGCTTTTTTGGCAATCTCTGTAATCGGCTGCATTTCTGTTTCCTGTGCGATTTCAATGTCTGATTTGAATCCCATTAGAAAAATCTCCTTCCTTATTTACCATATGTATGGCGTCTCTCCCAACATTGTGGTCTTTTTAACAAGCCCGGGCATTCCTTCTATCCCCTTGCCATATGTACATTATACGGAGGAATCCGGAATCCGGCAATCCTACAGTTTGTCTGATGTTTGATATTATTTTAACAAACTAAATCGCAAAAATTCTCACTGTTTTTTCAGAGGAAAGGAAATATATTTCTCCAAACCAGACATTTTTTTCCGGTTTACTCCTTTTTATTTTTACATTATTTTCCTTATATGGAAAGCCATGCTCCTACACCTGGATTTTTTTATCATACAATCTGTTGGAAAAAGGGAATTTTTTCACATTTTCCATGAAATTTTTTTCTGCTTCTCTTTCGAGTTTGGGATTTTTTTCACAATGCGGACTGATCCAGAAACTGGGCGGGCGTCTGTCCCGTGTACCGCTTGAAATATTTATAAAAATTATTCAGACTGCCGTAGCCCACCTGGTAAGCCGCCTCCTGGATATCGCATTTCCGGCTTTTCAGCAGGCTGCAGGCCTCCTCAATGCGAAGCTCATGGACATAGGACAAAATAGTGGTGTCCATGTATTTCTTGAAAAGCCTGGACAGGTGGTTTTCCGTGCTGTAGGTCACCCGGGCCAGATCCTCCAGCCCCATCCCCTCCCGGTAGTGGGCGTGGATGTATTCCAGCATTAGGTTTACCGTCTCATTGGAGGTGAAATTCCAGCCCACGGCCCTGGTGATGGCCGTGCGAAGCTGCTCAAAGTCTATGGGTTTGGGCAGAATGTCGCACACTCCCAGGCGAAGGGCCTGCTGGGCGTTCTGAAAAGAGGCAAAGGCCGTCATAATTATAATTTTTGCCTCGCTTGTGCCTGCGATCTCCTCTATAACCTGAAATCCGTTAAGGCCCGGCATGTTAATATCCAGAAAGACAAGCCGGGGATCCAGCTCCCGGATCAGCCTGACCGCCTCCCTGCCGTCCTGGGCATACCCGGCGATCTCCAGCGGAAGATTCTCCCCCTCCAGAAAATGGCTGATGATGTTTCTGGTGGCTGGCTCATCATCGCAAATAATCGTCTTTATCATTACCTGTCTCCTATTCCAGTACCGCACTCATCCGGCTCTTCATCTGCCGGGACGAAGGGCATCCGGATCGTGAAGCACATGCCCTCTTTGTCTCCGGGCAGGATTTCCGTCCAAAAGGCGTCCCCGTAAGCGGCGCGAAGCTTCTCATATACCATGGACAGGCCGTGGGAATTGCCGCTTTGCATCTGCATCCGGATGGCATGGCTTTGTTCCCGGGTTACAGGGGGACCGCTGTTTCGTATGGAAACCCACAGCCTTCCCCGGGCTTCTCCCTCCTGGGGTTCCTTCTTTAGAGCCCGGATTTCCAACCGCTTCTCTTTCTGGCCGGAAAATCCATGGGTGAAGGCATTTTCCACGATGGGCTGCAGGAAATTGAAGGGCACCGCCCCGTCTCCCGCCTCCTCCTCCATCTGGATGGTAAATGTAAGGTCTTCCGGATAGCGGAGCCTTTGCAGCTTTAAATACGCCTTCAGGTAATCCATCTCCATCCGAAGGGGCACCTGGCTGTTCTGTATCCGCACAGAGTAGCGCAGCATCTTGGACAAATCAATAATGGACTGGTACAGAGACATTCCCCCGCTTTCCAGGGCCATGGCCGCCATGCTGTTCAGCGTGTTGAACAGGAAATGATTATTAATTTTCAGATTGGTGACCGTGTGCTCTGTGGTGCGCAGATGATCCTCCAGCAGCCGCTGGGTATCCAGGGAGTGGCTTAAGCTCTTCTCCTTTTCCAGGAGCTCCCGGCGGGACTGATCGTACTCGCAGAAGTTCCTAAGGGCCCGGGCCACCTTACGCAGAAGCTGCAACAGGCCAAAGGCGCTGCTGTCCGGAGTGTCAAAACCGTTCTCGGAGGCCACAGAAGCATAAGCTTCCCGGTTTATGGAAGCGGCGCCTTCCACCACCTGCGGCTGGGCCGGGGATTCTCCCCTGTCCCCGGCAAACCGTCCATGGCTCTGCCGGATATATCCCCCCTGGATGTATCCCAGAAGCTGCTCCTCCCAGAGTATGGGCACCTGGAAAATGGTCCATCCATAGGGACATACAAAGGTGTTTTCCGATGTCTCTCCCCCTCCTGTGGCCTGTTTCAGACAGGGGCAGGCGTTTGTTTTGAGAATGCCGCAGGTTTTCTCACAGAAGGTGGGAAAGGAGCTGCTTTTTATCATAACCTGTCCGCTGGCCCCCCGGATTACAAAGGACATATTTACCTTTAGAAACTGGGGACGCACAGCCTCGATGGCCGCGTAGAGGCGGTGCTGGGTCTCCACGGAATCCGCTCCCGCCTTGTCGATGAGATTATCCGGGTCTATGGACACCGGGCTGGAAGCCATCAGGTGAATCACCGGGCTCTCCCCCTGGTTCACAAATTCATGGGTACAGCCCGCAGGCATGTAAAAAATAGCCCCAGGCTCAAATTTCTGGGGCTTTCCGTTGATATAACCGGTTCCACGCCCTTCCAGCACATAGACAAACTGCTCCTCGTAGTGTACGTGGGGCAGCATGGTTTTTCCAGGGTCTATATACACTTTTCCCACATGGAGGGAAGCCTCGTTTCCCTCCATGGCATTTTCCGGCTCCATCCATTCGATGTAACCCCAGTCCATCTTCTGCACACGCATGGATATGGTTCCTTTCCAGATATTTTCTTCTTCCCGCCGCCTTGTCCCATATTTCCGGAAAAAAAGCCCTACAGCCGGAGCTCCTCTTTCGTCTCCCTGACATAAGGCTTTCCGTCCCTGCATCCATAGGAGACACGGATGCCCAGATCCATGTACACCATCTCCGCCTCAAAGTCCGCAGGCTCGCTCTCCAGCAACAGTTCGCAGAGAGACTCTGCCGCCTCCTCAATGCCTTCTGTCTGGGTATCTCCTCCGATGGCCGCCCCGGAGGGCCCCTGGTAAGCGGTCAGCAGGTATTCCCGGCCCTCCTCATCCACCGCGCGGATAAGATACTCATAGGCCGCCTCATAATCCTCAGATTCCCACAAGGGTTCCCCAAAAAGCGCCAGAAGAGCCCCCCGGAACCGGGCGTCTGTCTCCAGGCTTACCTGGGGCGGGCCATACACATGAGAGGTCCCCGCCATAGCCTCCAGATCCTTCATGGATTCCGCCCGCCAAAAGGTATACTCCCCCACATGGCGTCCTGGCTTCCAGTTATGTACAATGCAGATGGCCACGCTCAGGGCTATCATGACAATGAGAAAATAGTTTTGTTTTTTCCTGTGGGAACGCATAATCAACTCCTGTTTCAGGTTCCTCGTACCTGTCAAATCAGAATCCGGCCTCCGCAATCTGCCCGGCCACAGCGCTGGCCGCCGCGGTCCTGGGAGAAGCCAGGAAAATCTCTACCCTGGAGGTTCCCATTCTCCCCAGGAAATTCCGGTTGTTGGTGGCTACCACCCGCTCCCCGTCTGTGAGAATGCCTCCTGTCCTGCCGCAGCACAGACCGCAGCCGGGATGGGTTATGATGGCTCCGGCTTCTGCCAGAATGGACAGGGTTCCGTTTTCCGCCGCCTCCTGATAGACCTTACGGCTGGCAGGGGTGACGATAAGCTTTACAAAAGGAGCCACCTTTTTCCCCTTTAAAATCTCTGCTGCCGCCATAAGATCCTCCAGCCGGCCGTTTGTGCAGGAACCGATAAATACCTGGTCAATGGGAAGGCCTTTAAGCTCTTTTACGGGTTTTATATTATCCACCTGGGACGGACACGCCAGAACCGGCACCAGATCTTCCGCCCGGTAGGTGATTTCCCTCACATAGGAAGCGTCCCTGTCGGCTGCCAGTGCCTTCTGCTCTTTTGTCAATTCTGTTTCACAGTAGGCAGCCGTCTTTTCATCCGGCGCAAAGAGGGCGCATTTCGCCCCTGCCTCTATGGCCATGTTTGCCATGGTCATTCTGCTGGCAATGCTCATTTCCTCCACGGTGTCCCCGGCAAATTCCAGGGCCTTGTAGGTGGCGCCGTCTGCCCCCAGATCCCCGATAAGCCGCAGAATGATATCCTTGGAGGTAACATTCTCCGGCATTTTTCCCGTGACAGTCACCTTTATGGTTTCCGGAACCCTGATCCACATGGTTCCCGTCCCCAGGATGCTGGCCATCTCCGTGTAACCGATGCCGGAGGAAAACGCCCCCACGCAGCCGTAGGTGGTGGTATGACTGTCCGTGCCGAACACCACGTCCCCGGGCTTCACATAGCCCGCCTCCGGCATAAGCTGATGGCAGATGCCGTCGGAGCGGTGTACATGGGTAAGCCCGTATTTTTCCACAAAGGCATTTCCCACCTGGAAATGGCGGGTGTCGTCCACCTGACTGGCCGGAACCAGATGGTCGTAGATCAGCACCACCTTGTCCGGGTCCCACAGCCTCTGAAAGCCCATCTCCTCAAATTTTTCCGCCACAAAAGGAATGAAAATATCATGAATCATCACACGGTCTGCAAATACCGTCACAATATCCCCGGGCTTTACCGCCTTCCCCACATTCCTCTCTATGATTTTCTCTATCATTGTCGCGCTCATTGCCGCTATCCCTCCATCTTTTCCCAAGCCCCCGTCTTTAATCCAATCCGTTTAATTTCCGCATTGCCTTTACCAGGCCCCCGGCCTTGATGATGCCCACCAGATTTTCCGGGAGGGATACGATTGGGTAGTCTTTCCCGTTGTGGGAAATGGCCTGGTTTACTGTGACCGTGATCTGATCCCCCTCCGCTACCACCTCCTGAACCCTGTCGTTTTCAATCAGCAACAGGCCGTTGTTGATGGCGTTCCGGAAAAAGATGCGGGCGTAGGATCTGGCGATAATACAGCGGATTCCCAGGGCCTTTATTACCTCCGGCGCCTGCTCCCGGGAGGAGCCGCAGCCGAAATTTTTACCGGCCACCAGGATATCCCCTTCCTGGATTTTTCCGGCCAGCTCCGGCCGCAGGGGAGAAAACGCGTAGGGCTTCATGTCCTGGACGGTTTTCAGCGCCAGGTATTCCGTGGGGATAATGATGTCCGTGTCGATGTCATCCCCTAATACCCAGACAGTTCCAGTAAATTTTTCCATAGTAGACCTCCTATTCCAGTACCGCATCTTCCCTCCCAGCCCTCCTGTACTGGAAGAATTTCCGGCCGCTTTGCGTCCATAAATCCTTCCCGGGCTGTTCGGGCAGATGCTGTTTTCCAGTACCGCATCTTCCCTCCCAGCCCTCCTGTACTGGAAGAATTTCCGGCCGCTTTGCGTCCATAAATCCTTCCCGGGCTGTTCGGGCAGATGCTGTTTTCCAGTCCTGTTTCTGGTATTTTAAAGCATATCCGCTGTGGCGATCTCTCCCTTGATGGCGGAGGCGGTGACGGTGGCTGCGGACGCCAGGTATACGAAGGAGTCCGCGTGGCCGGCCCGACCCTTGAAGTTGCGGGTTCCGGTACTTATCAGCGTCTCTCCCTCTCCGATGACGCCCTGGCAGCTTCCCCAGCAGACACTGCAGTTGGCGTTCATAACAATGGCTCCGGCTTCCATAAAGGTCTGGAGAAGGCCCTCTTTTAAAGCCTCCTGATAGACCTCATTGCTGGCCGGCACCACCAGGAAACGCACCAGGGGATGGACTTTGCGGCCCTTTATAAGGGCGGCTCCCACCCGCAGATCCTCCAGGCGTCCGTTGTTGCAGGAGCCTAAGAATGCCTCGTCGATCTTTGTGCCTGCACACTCCTTTGCGTCCACCACATTGTCCACAAAATGGGGCTTTGCCACAATGGGCTTTATGGTACTTAAATCAATGGTATATTCCTGGGCAAATACGGCGTCCCCATCGCTCTTAAATATGTGTTTGGGTGTTCTTCCCCGCTCCTTCAGATAAGAGAGGGCAACGTCGTCCACCTCCATAAGGGCGGTCTTGGCCCCGGCCTCCACACAGAGATTGCACATGGAAATCCGGTCGCTCATGGTAAGGGTGGAAAGGCCCGCCCCGCCAAATTCCATGGCCTTGTAGTTTGCTCCGTTGGCCCCGATCTTTCCAATGATCGTAAGAATCAGATCCCTGGCATAGACTCCCTGGGGCAAACGTCCCACCAGGTTAAATTTCAAGGTTTCCGGCACCAGAAGCCAGGATTTCCCCGTCACCATGGCGTAGAGGTAATCCGTGCAGCCCACGCCTGTTCCAAAGGCTCCCAGAGCCCCATAGGCGCAGGTATGGCTGTCCGCTCCGAAAATCAGTTCACCCGGGCGCACGTGGTTCTCCATCATAATCTGGTGGCAGACCCCCTGGCCCTCATAGTAGGTAATGCCATGCTCCCTGGCGAAATCCCGCATTTTTTTGTGGGAGGCAGCCGTCTTGGGGCTGTCCGCCGGCACGTTGTGATCCACAATCCACACAAGCTTCTTCACATCCGCAATATGAGGATTGTCAAGCTTCTGGTTATACATGTCAATGGTCAGATGCGTGGTTCCGTCGTTGCTCATCATCTGATCTACTTCCACCGTATGGATATCTCCCGGCTTCACCGCCTCCACACCGGCGGCGGCCGCTATAATTTTCTCTGCAATCGTCATTCCCATTCTGTCTGCTCCTTATCTGAAATCCCCATCAGCCCGTTTTATGGCTGATATCGCTTTATTTTTCCATTCTAATCCCGCTCTGTCCCCTGCCCCCCAAAGGCGGCGCCGTTACAGCATCCGCGCCCCACGTCCGGGCGCTGTCCTATGCCTCTGAGCGGTTCAGCGACGCAATCAGCCCGCCCTGGTCTAAAATCCCCTGCATATAGGGCGGAAGTTTGGTACAGACATATTCCCTGCCCCCGGTTGTCACAATTCCCTCCGTCAAGGACAGCTCCATCTCATCCCCGTCCTCCACATAGTCATAGAGCTCCTTGCACACAATCACTGGAAGGCCGATATTGATGGCGTTTCGGTAAAAAATCCGGGCGAAGGATTGGGCAATGACAGCCTTTACCCCCAGGGCCTTCAGCACTGCCGGAGCCTGTTCCCGGGAGGAACCGCAGCCGAAATTCCCGGCGGCCACCACGTAGTCCCCCGGCTGTACCCTGGACGCAAATTCCCTGTCCAGAGATTCAAAGGCATGAGCCTTCATTTCATCCACTGTTGGAAACAGCAGATACTGGGACGCGATAATCTGATCTGTATCTACGTCCGTATGAAACCGAAATATTTTTCCCATAATATATCTCCTTAATTTTCATGCCATGGTTTTTTCCAACAGCACCCATTTCCCGTTTCTTTACCTCTTTGCCTGCTCCGGGAGCCTGCTGTTTCCCGTTCCCCAGGCCCTCATTACCCCAGCTTTGTCCCGCAGTTCTTGCAAAACGCCGACTCCGGCGCGCAGGCTGTCCCACAGTTGCTGCAATAGCGGACCTGGGGGGCGCCTGTAATCTGGCGGCCCTGGGCCTCCACCTCCTGGATTCTCTGGTTCTGCTCCCGAATCATGTTTTCCAGCTCCTGCATTCTCGAAAGCTCACCTGCCACCAGGGAAATCTCCACGTTTCCGTCGCTCTGCTTCCAGGCTTCATAGAGCCTGCCTCCGATCACATCCCGAAGCTCTCCCATCTCCTTTTCCAGCGTCCCGATGTAGGCCTTCAAGCGGTTTACCTCCATATACGTGGATGCCTTTGTATTCACCTCCATGACCTTGTCTGAGAATCCTTTCTTTAAACCATCCAGAAACTCTGCCATGATTTTCTTCCCCTCTCTTTAGTGATTTTCAAATGATACATCTGTCCGACCGGGTATACAATGTTTTCCGGTGTCTCCATATTGCAGCTATTTCTAAAGAAAGGTGCTCCCAGGGGACAATCCCCTTCAGAACACCCTTCTTTATCTGTCCTTCTATCTGTCTGCCGCGCTATGCCCTAATCTTATGCACAGGGCGACCGCTTTACCTCGCCGTGCCGTGGATTAGTTGTCCAAAAGCTTGTCCTCGCCGTTCCAGCTGTACAGCTTTCGGATTTCCTTTCCAACCTGCTCCGCGGGATGCTCTGCCGCCAGCTTCCGCATAGCCTTGAAATGAGCCTGTCCGCCTGCGGGAGACATATCCAGAAGAAATTCTTTCGCAAAGGAACCGTCCTGGATATCCTTCAGAATCTTCTTCATGGTTTTCTTGGTCTCCTCGGTGATAAGCTTAGGCCCTGTGACATAATCGCCGTACTCCGCCGTGTTGGAGATGGAGTAGCGCATACCCTCAAAACCGGACTGGTAAATAAGGTCTACGATAAGCTTCATCTCATGGATACACTCAAAGTAAGCGTTTCTGGGATCATAGCCTGCCTCTGTCAGGGTTTCAAAGCCTGCCTGCATCAGCGCGCACACGCCGCCGCAGAGGACTGCCTGCTCGCCGAAGAGGTCTGTCTCGGTCTCCGTGCGGAAGGTGGTCTCCAGAACGCCTGCCCTTGCGCCGCCGATGGCCAGCGCATAAGCAAGAGCCATATCCAGGGCCTTTCCTGTGGCATCCTGATGTACGGCCACCAGACAGGGAACGCCCTTGCCCGCCTGATACTCGCTTCTTACCGTATGTCCCGGCCCCTTGGGCGCGATCATGGTCACGTCCACATTCTTCGGCGGCACGATCTGGCCGAAATGAATGTTGAAGCCGTGGGCGAACATGAGCATATTGCCCTCTTCCAGGTTGGGCTCGATGTCTTTCTTATACATTCCCGCCTGCAGCTCATCGTTGATAAGAATCATGATGATATCCGCTTTCTTTGCGGCCTCCGCAGCCGTATATACCTCAAATCCCTGAGCCTCTGCCCGCGCCCAGGACCTGCTGCCCTCATAAAGGCCGATAATCACGTGACACCCGGACTCCTTCGCGTTCAGCGCGTGGGCATGTCCCTGGCTGCCATAGCCGATCACCGCAATGGTTTTTCCTTCCAGCAGGGAAAGATTGCAGTCTTCCTGATAATAAATTTTTGCCATTTTTTCATTTCCTCCATCTTTATTTTTCTATCCTAAAGGTTCTTCGCCTAAAGTTCCTATTCCCGGAAATCATAATCCATAAGATTCCCCTCTTCGTCGTACATCTTCACGTCGAAGGTGCCTCTGGAAAGCCCCGTAAGGCCTGTCCTGGCCAGCTCCAGGATCTCGTAGCCGTCCTGGATCAGAAGCTCGATAAACCCGTTGATCTTCCCCTGGCTTCCCGTAAGCTCCACCATTACAGCCTCCTTTGACACATCCGTCACCTTGGCCTGGAATACATTTGCCACGGCAAACACGGCCTGCCGCTTCTCCTCGTTGGCCTTTATTTTCACCAGTACCAGCTCCTTGCAGATGGAGCGCTCCTGATCGAGGCACTTAATGTCGATCACGTCCACCAGCTTATTCAGCTGTTTCTCAATCTGATCCAGAATAATCTCGTCCCCTCTCGCCACCACGGTGATGCGGGAATATCTGGGATCAGCAGTCACTCCCACCGTAAGGCTGTCAATATTATAACCGCGTCTGCTGAATAATCCGGAAATCCTGCTCAGCACGCCGGCCACATTATCAACCAGAATCGAAAATACCACTCTTCTCATAGGCTCTCCTCTAAATTCCTTTTCTACATTAACGTATTACGTCGTTCTTTCCATTCTAACAAGGAACCGCTCCTTTGTCAACAGCCTTGCACGCCGAACACACAGATACATTTGTCCGTATCACAAAGACATATGGCTTCCCTATAAAAAAACATTTTCAAGGGAATCCGTATCTCCATACAGAATTTATTCCAGGGAAATCCATTTCTCCACACAGAATTTATTCCAGGGGAATCCGTATCTCCACGTCCTCCTCCTCCCAGTTGGGGCGGTAGTAGGCGATCACATCCCTGGCGCCCTGTTCCACCTGTACATAGACCTCCATCTCCGATTCGGATTTTCCCGGAACCATCTGGATTTCCGCCTCATAGAAAAGCTTATTGTAATCTCTGTAGAGGGGCGCGTCCTCGGGTACGGCGCTGTAATAGGAGTCCGTTTTCCAGTTGAGATATACCCCGGGATGATCTGCGCAGGCGATGCTGCTTAAATTCCGCACCGTAAAGGTAAAGTGGTAAAGGTCATAACCCGTATAGGCGGAAATCGTCTCTTCCTTATATTTTACTTCCCCGTTTACCTTCTCAACGTCCTTAAATTCATATTCCAGGTAATGCTTCGCCTCATACCAGGCGTCCTCTTTGGACTCCAGCACAATGATAAACACAGCGATCATATATAAGATTGAAAGGGTCAGAAGGACCGTTCCAAATCCGATTTTAAGTACACGCGCCATCTCAGTCCCTCCTTGAAAGCGTAAGCTTTACCTGGTGAATCCCGTCAAGCAGCACCTTGTTTTGTCCCGAGCGGGCCTCCAGGCAGAAGGTAAATTCTTCCTCCTCCTTATCCAGAAGGAAACCGATCCACCCTTCCCCGTATTCCTCCCCCAAAAATGCGAAGTTATCCAGTCCCGGATAGCCGTAGACCTGTCCATAGGGCTCATATTGATAGGAAGAAATGCACCCATAATACCCTTTTCCGTCATAGATATAGGCATCCGGGAGCCTGTTTCCGTCTTTCCAGGATCCGTCCCCCACGCCTTCCAGGCGCACGGCTATAAGCTTCTTCCCCTCCGGAATATCCAGTTCGCTGTCGTCACCCAGGGTATACGCCTCCGTCACTCGGATCATCAGTTCCTGACAGGCAAATTCCTCCCCTGGTTCATGCTCCAACACCGGCACATCAGCTTCCATAATCTCCCTCTGGACGCTCTCCTTCTGTTTGTCCGAATAAATCCCCACCATAATGGTGCCGCCTATAAAGACCAGAAGGAATATGCTAAGACAAATCAGCAAAAAAATGGTTCCGCCCTGCTTCTGTTTCCTGCCTACCTCCTGTACGACAATATTTCCCTGGAAGCCCCTGTCCCCCCCGGGAGGATATCCGTAGGACCGGCCTCCTCCCTGGCCCATAGGATTTCCCGGACCGCCGTAGGGCTGGCCCCCTCCCTGGCCCATAGGATTTCCCGGACCGCCGTAGGGCTGGCCCCCTCCCTGGCCCATGGGATTTCCAGGCCCCCCGTAGGGCTGGCCGCCTCCCTGGCCCATGGGATTTCCAGGCCCCCCGTAGGGCTGGCCGCCTCCCTGGCCTATGGGATTTCCAGGACCCCCGTAGGGCTGGCCGCCTCCCTGGCCTCCCGGATTGTATGCGGTATGGGTGTACCCTCCGTCATACATATCGTGGAGCTGCTGGTGCTGCTCCTGGGCGGTTTCCCGCTTATTGTAGCAGCCGCATTTGGGGCAGATCCCATAATATTTTTCATAGTCAAAATTTCTGCCGCATTTAAAACACTTCATGTAATTCCCCCGTCATAAGATTTCTCTGGTCACATCAGTTCCACGGAAGCAATGGGTTCTCCACCTTCTTGTCCCGCACCATCAGACCTGCCACAGCCTCCCTGGCGGACTTATCCTCAAAAAGGACGGCGTGTACCTGCTCAATAATAGGAATCTCCACATGGTATTTCCTGGCAAGAGCCACCGCCGCCTTGGCGGAATAAACGCCCTCCACCACCATTTTCACCTCATCCATAGCCTCCTTCATGGTCTTTCCCTGTCCCATCAGGTATCCGGCCTTGCGGTTCCGGCTGTGGACAGAGGCGCAGGTCACAATAAGATCACCGATTCCCGTCAGTCCCTGGAACGTCTCAATGCGGCCCCCGCAGGCCACGCCAATACGGCTCATCTCCACAATCCCCCGGGTGATCAGTGCAGCCTTGGTATTGTCCCCATAACCCAGGCCGTCGGCAATACCCGCCGCCAGGGCAATGACGTTCTTCAGGGCTCCGCCCAGCTCAATGCCCAGCATATCGGGGCTTGTATACACCCGGAACACCTGGTTCATAAAGATGTTCTGTATAAATTCCGCCGTCTCCCGGTCCCGGGCTCCGGCCACTACCGTGGTAGGCAGGCCCCGGCCCACCTCCTCCGCATGGCTGGGACCGGAAAGCACCGCCGCCCTGCAGCCTGGGATCTCTTCCTCTATAATATCCGTCAAGGTCATGAGCGTGGACTCCTCGATGCCCTTGGCCACATTCACGATCAGCTGGCCTTTCTCCACAAGCGGCGCCATCTTCCGGGCCGTGCTCCTGGTAAAAGGCGAAGGCACTGCCAGCACCATCAGCTCCGCGCCCCGGACAGCCTTTTGAAGATCTGTGGTGATCTCCATAGACTCTGAAAGCTTCACGCCGGGAAGCTTGTCCACATGCTCCCGCTTCTCCCGAAGCATTTCCACCTCCGCCTCCACAATGGACCAGAGGGTTACCTCATGCCCGTTTTTGCACAACAGCGACGCCAGGGCCGTCCCCCAGCTTCCCGCTCCAATTACACTAACCTTTGCCATCATATGCCTCCTATTCCAGTACCGCATCTCTCCTCCCAAGCCCCTTGTACTGGAAGCATTTCCGGCTGCTTTGCATCCTGAAATCCTTCCGGGGCTTGTCCGGATTGATGCTGTTTTTCCAGTACCGCATCTCTCCTCCCAAGCCCCTTGTACTGGAAGCATTTCCGGCTGCTTTGCATCCTGAAATCCTTCCGGGGCTTGTCCGGATTGATGCTGTTTTTCCAGTACCGCATCCCTCCTACCAGGCCCCATGGTTCTGGAAGCATTTCCGGCTGCTTTGCATCCTGAAATCCTTCCGGGGCTTGTCCGGACTGATGCTGTTTTCCAGTACCGCATCCCTCTTCCCGGGTCTTACCCGGGCCGATGCTGTTTTTTATTCTGCCCGCTCCCCGATCTTTCGCTCTGTGCCGCTTAAGAGCCGTTTGATATTGGCCCTGTGCTGGTAGACCGCCATGCAGGTGAGAAATGCCGTGATTCCGTACATCTCATACAGATGCTCCGGGGCCAGGCCCCATTTCCCCAGTACGCCGTAGACGATCACCCCCATAAGGAGCTCAAAAGCTACCAGGATGGAACCCAGGGACACATAGCGGGTCAGAGCCACCGCCCCCACAAAGATCACAAGGGCAATGAGGGTCAGTAGCGGATCCAGGCTGAGAAGAATGCCTGCCGTGGAGGCAATGCCCTTCCCCCCGTGAAAATTAAGATAAAAAGGAAAATTATGTCCCAGGATTACCCCCAGGGCTGCATACATGCCCAGAAGCACCCCCATATTTCCGTCCGCGTATCCATTTCCCAGAAATGTGCGCACCACAGCCACTGCCAGCACACACTTAAAGCAGTCCCCAAGAAGCGTAATGGTGCCGGCTTTCTTTCCCAGGGTGCGCAGGGCGTTGGTGGTTCCCGCGTTTCCGCTTCCGTGCTCCCGGATATCGATTCCCTTCATCCTTCCGTAAATGTAGCCGGTCTGGAACAGGCCGAACACATATCCAATCAGTACACAAACAATCCTTATCATCCTTTACTTCCCCTTTACTTCCCCTTTACTGCGCCTTTCTCTCCCGGATCAGAAACTTAAGGGCCGTTCCCCGGAATCCGAAGGCTTCCCGGATTTTATTTTCCAGATACCTGGTATACGAAAAATGCATCAGTTCCTTGTCGTTGACAAAAATCACAAAGGTGGGGGGCTTTACCGCCACCTGGGTTATATAGAAAAGCTTCAGCCGCTTTCCCTTGTCCGAGGGGGGCTGCTGCATGGCCACGGCCTCCATCAGGATCTCATTGAGGACGCCTGTGGAAACCCGCAGGTTCTGGTTTTCAATAACCATGTCAATAAGGTCAAAAAGCCTGGGCAGCCTCTGCCCGGACAGGGCGGAGATAAACACCATCTCCGCATAGGGCATATAGGACAGCGTCGTGCGGATACGGTTGGTGTATTCGTAGATAGTCTTGTCGTTCTTCTCGATGGCATCCCATTTATTTACGGCGATTATCACGCCCTTGCCCCGCTCGTGGGCAATGCCCGCAATCTTGGCGTCCTGCTCCGTGACGCCCTCTTTGGCGTCAATGACCAGAATCACCACGTCGGAGCGCTCCACAGCCGTCACCGTGCGGATAATGCTGTAGCGCTCCAGCTCTTCCTTTATCCTGCTCTTCCTCCGAAGGCCAGCCGTGTCAATAAACACATAGGACTGCCCCTTGTGGCGCACCTCCGTGTCAATGGCGTCCCGGGTGGTTCCCGCCACATCCGACACAATCACCCGGTTCTCCCCAATAAGCCGGTTGATAATGGAGGATTTTCCCACATTGGGTTTTCCCACAATGGCAATGCGGGGACGGTCATCGTCCTCCTCGTCCTCTTTCTCTTCGGGAAAATGCTTCACCACCTCGTCCAGCATGTCCCCGATTCCCAGGCGGGAGGCCGAGGACACCGGCATGGGATCCCCGATTCCCAGGCTGTAAAATTCGTACACGTCCGGCATCAGCTTCTGGAAGCTGTCCACCTTGTTCACCACCAGAATCACCGGCTTGTGGGAACGGCGCAGCATATCCGCCACCTTGGAGTCCGCGTCCACCATCCCCTGGCGCACATCCGTCAGAAAGAGGATCACATCCGCCGTATCGATGGCGATCTGGGCCTGCTCCCGCATCTGGGACAGGATCACATCGCTGCTGTCCGGCTCAATGCCCCCCGTATCAATCAAGGTAAATTTTCTATCCAGCCAGGTGACGTCCGCGTAAATCCTGTCCCTGGTCACTCCCGGCGTATCCTTCACAATGGAGATATTCTCCCCGGCCAGGGCGTTAAACAGGGTGGACTTTCCCACATTGGGACGCCCCACTATGGCTACAATCGGTTTACTCATCTCTTCTCTCCCATTTTTATCTCACAACATCTCGTCTCAAGCTTCCTGGCGGCCCAAAACCGCCTCCACCAAAGCTTTTCCGTCTGATTTTACAATAGTTATGGGAACTTGTAAAGCCTTTTCCAATTCTGCCACAGTCATATCGTCCAGAAAAACCCTCTCCCCGCTGCGAAGCATGTGCCCGCTTAAGAGAAGCGTCTCCCCAAGCTCCCTTCCCTTTAGCTGTTCCCTCAGGTCCTGCCCGGTGAGAAGCCCGGCCACGGTTATCTGCTCCCCGAAAAACGTATTCTCCACGGCAATCACCCGGGCCTCCACATAGGGGAATTTCTCCCGGATCCTGTCCATATGCTCCTTGATAAAAGGCGCCGCCAGAACGCCTGTGGCGATGGTCAGCCTGCGGCTGTGGACATCCTTCCCCTGCAAAGCACCTGTCTCCCCGGTAACCGGAGTCTCCTCCAGCTGCTTTAGGGCCTCCTCCACCTCGTCCTTAAGAAGCCGCAGCATGCCCACCCCGTTTTCCAGCTGGAGATACCCGTCGTAAGTTTCCGCCTCCGGAATGGGCTGTCCGGCCAGTATATACCACTCGTCGCTGGCGTGGATGAAATGCGTCCCCTGCTCTCTGTAAAGCTTCTCCTGCCAGCCGTGGATAAGCTCCAGTACCTGCCTGGCATCCTCCCTGGTAAAGGGCAAAAGCCTTGTAAGCCCTTCCCTGTGGCGGGTAAGCCCCACAGGAACCACGGACACGCTCTCAAGATAAGGAAGATACCCCGATAATTTTCCGATGCTGGAAGCAAGCTCCACCCCGTCATTGACCCCCTTGCACAGGACAATCTGCCCGTTCATGGAAATCCCGGCCTCATAGAGCCTGTCCGCCTTCTCAAGGGCCTCCCCCGCAAACCGGTTGTTTAACATCTCACAGCGAAGCTTCGGGTTCATCGTATGAAAAGAAATGTTGATGGGGGACAGATGGTAGCGGATAATGCGCTCTATATCCCGGTCGTCCATATTGGTAAGGGTTACATAATTTCCCTGGAGAAAGGACAGGCGGGAGTCGTCGTCTTTAAAATACAGGGTTTCCCGCATGCCTTCCGGCATCTGGTCAATAAAGCAGAAAATGCACTTGTTCCTGCAGGAGTGGTATTCGTCCATAAGGCCGTTCTCAAATTCCAGGCCTAAATCCTCCTCAAACTCCTTCTCGATCTCCAGCTCCCACTCCTCACCACCGGGTTTCCTTATGAGAACCTCCAGATATTCTTCGTTGGTGAGATACCGGTAATCGAAAATATCCTCCACCGGCTCCCCGTTTATGGACAGAAGCTCATCCCCAGACTGGATTTCCATTTCCCAGGCAATGCTTCCGTCCCGAACATTTTTTATTGTATGCGTCTTATTTTTCATACTTGTTCCTCCATATTCATTCTATCACAACAGCCCCCGTTTTTCTATCCCCATTTCCAAAGTCACAAAATCCGAAAAATAGAGAAAAAGATTTACATTGCGGCGCAAATTTACTATAATAGAGGACAGGAAATCGAATTTTCGCCAAGGTTGCGCAGGAGGATTAAGATGGCTAGAGGACCAATCAGAAAATTGCCGGTTCAGACGGAGGATACCATATTTGCCCTGGATATCGGAACGCGGAGCATCATCGGAATGGTGGGCGTCGTGGAGGAAGGCCGGGTAAAAATCATTGCTGTGGAGCGGGAAGAGCACGCGGAACGTGCCATGATAGACGGCCAGATAGAGAATATCGGAAGGGTTTCGGCGCTGGCTAATAAAATCAAGAAACGCCTGGAGGACAAAATCCAGTTCCGACTGGACCGGGTGTGTGTGGCTGCGGCCGGACGGGCCCTTCGGACCAAGCGGGCGGATTTTGAGCTGGATCTTCCCACCACGCAGATCATTGACGACGAGACCATCAGCCGTCTGGAAGCCGGAGCCATCAGCAGGGCCGAGGAGGCCTTTGAGGCGGAAAACCTGGCGGAGGAGGATACCAGACGCTTCTATCTGGTGGGCTACACCGTATGCCAGTATTACCTGGACCGGTATATGATCTCCAGCTTAAAGGATCACCGCGGAAAACAGATTAAAGTAGATCTCATTGCCACCTTCCTTCCCAGCGAGGTTGTGGAGAGCCTCTACATGACCATGAACAAGATCGGTCTGGAAGTGGCCAGCATTACCCTGGAGCCCATTGCCGCCATCAACGCGGCCATTCCGGCAAATTTAAGGCTTCTCAATCTGGTTATGGTGGATATCGGAGCCGGAACCTCGGATATTGCCGCCTGTACAGACGGAAGCGTCACCGGTTACACCATGGCTACCGTGGCCGGGGATGAGATTACGGAAACCATCATGAAGGAATATCTGGTGGATTTCAAAACAGCGGAGGCCATGAAAACCCAGATCCACCAGAAGGACGAAATCCCCTTTACGGATATTCTTGGCTTTGAGCGGACCGTGACCCAGGAGGCGCTTCTTCAGTCTATCCAGGGAACCTCCGATCTTCTCTGCCGGGAGATTGCGGCCAAGATCCTGGAAATAAATGGAAGCGCCCCCTCGGCACTTTTCCTGGCTGGCGGCGGCAGCAAGCTGGCGGGGTTAAAGGACGGCCTCACCGTGGCTCTTCAGATGGACGAAAAGCGGGTGGCCATTGCCGGCAACAATTTCCAGACAAGCGCCTTCTCCGAGGAATTTGATTTAAACAATCCGGAGTACGCCACGCCCCTGGGCATTGCCATTTCCTCCGGTCTGAACCTTATCAATGACGGTTTCCGGGTTATTTTAAATGACCGCCCGGCCAAGCTCTTCCGAAGCGGCAGCTTCACGGCCCTAAATCTTCTTATGATGAACGGATACAGCTTCCTGGATATTATGGGACGCACTGGCTTCAACCTGACTGTGACGCTGAACGGACGCCGGAAGGTTTTCTATGGCACGGCTTCGGAGCCTGCCTCCCTTCTTATTAATAAGAAGGAGGGAAAGCTGTCAGAAATTATCCATGCCGGGGACGTTATCGACTTTACCCCTGCCATCCAGGGCGTCAACGCGTCGGCCTGCCTGGGAGATATTGACGGGGCGGATACCTGTTCGGAAATCCTTCTGAACGGTTCGCCTGCGCCTTTGAAAACACCGCTGAAAAACGGGGATATTATCACTATCCGGTTTCCGGAGAAAACAGAAGAAAATACGGAAGTCAACGATAAGGAAGCTTCTGTAGATACTAAAGATACCGCTGACACGGGAGAATCCCAGGATAAGCATGAAAAGACCCCCATGGAAAATTCCGCGGCGTCCGCCGCCGGGGCATTCTCCCCAAATGCAGCTACCCACAACACGGCAGAGGCAGCCCATGCTGACGCAGAGCCCTCTCTTGCGGGCGTAGGAGAATCCGGCGCAAAGTACCGGCAGACAGATCTCTCCCCATCTGAAATGCCCCAGGCTGCCCCCCAGCCCCACGGAGAAGCCGTGGATGTAAAAACTCCCCTTCTCTTCCATTTAAACGACGCCTCCATCCGCCTGCCACGCAAGGCGGACGGAAGCCCCTACTATCTCATGGATATGATTCAATACTCCGGCATTGATCTGAAGCATCCAAAGGGACATATCACTCTGACCGTAAACGGCGCTCCCGGCATGTTCCAGCAGGCCCTGCGGGAAGGCGATATTATTCAGATCGAAGAGGAATTACCGGATGTCTGATTACTGTGCGGAGGCGCTCCTCTGCTGTTTTTCTGGGATCGCTTAAATAGATCTCGTGGTGGAAACGCCCGCCGGAAAAGTCAGCGGCATATCCGTTTTCCTGTGCAAACGTATCCATGGCCTGTATGGTGGCCGGTTCCCCGTCATACCCGCCCACGTGCATGCACTGAACGCAGAGCCCCTCCCGGTAGGAAAAGAACTCTGCTTTTGAAAAGTCCCTGCCTTTCTTTTCCCCGGCTTCCCGGACTGCCCAGGCAAACACCTCCCCGGTGACAAAATCCGGCAGACGGATCATGGAAATCCAGCAGAAGTTTTCCTTGTGGGCATAGTCCATGTCTCCCCCGTCCCGCTGCCACCAGAGACCTTCCAGGGGCGGCACCACATACTGGAAATATCCCTCGATCTTATGGCTTCCCTTATAGCTCATCTTTATGGTAAAGGCAATTCCGTACAGCAGGCCCATGGCCTTTTTGTACTCCCCCTCCGGGTCATTGGGGTCCCCCTCCCCTCTGACAGCCACATAGCGCATTTCCGGAACGTGGATAATCCCAGGCTTTTTGGGCGGAAGATAAAATTCCCTGTACTCCTTCTTAAAATCAAACGCCATTTTCCCCAGGCCCCTTTCCTTTTTCTGTCAACCCCTCAGTCATTCTAAGCCTTTTCTTTTTTTTTTGCCGCCTTCTTTCGGGGCTTCTTTGGCGCCGGCATGGGAAGCTCCTTACAGGTTGCCGTGACAAACCCCGTCAGAAATTCCCTGTCGTCCACGTCCTCCACCAGGAAATGAGGCTTTGCCCCCGTATAAGGCGATGCCTTTGGAAGCTGGGGGGCCATCTTCTCCCCCGCCTCCGTGACCTTGATATAAAGCTGGTCGTCACAGATCACACCAAAAATCTTTCCGTCGCAGTAAATTCCGTACTCCCCAAACATCTTCCGGAAAGTAATGTTTCCCGCCCCGGCCATCTGCTCCGCCGCATACTCCACAAATTCCAGATTTGATGCCATTTGTTCCTCCTATTAAAAGTCGCTTCGCGACAGCACTAAAGGGTAAAGCCGCTTCGACACACCTGTAATGATTTCCGCATTCTCCTCAAAGAGAAAGCTGATATACGTCGTCCGGGGAAATCCGGCATTCCGGCATATAGATGAGCCAGTCTGTCACATCCTCCGGCCCGTACATCCCCACGTGGCCCTCGTGAAGCCCCTTGATATAGTAGGGCTCCTGGGTGAGGCGCGCCTTGATGCGGCCCTTTTTCACCTTCAGAACCTCAAACCAGATGTGCTCCCGGTCATTTTCCTGGTTGCTGTACTCCTCGTCCACCAGAAGGCCTATCTTCACCAGAAGCTTGTTCTTTTTGTCCCCGGCGGCGTCAAAGAAATAAGAAATCCGCTCCAGGGCCAGGGCGCGCATCCGGGCAGTCTCCCGGTTGGAAATCATGAAAATGGGATTCCCCTTCAAAAGCTCGTCATAAATGGACAGGGAGGAATACTGGCCCTCTTCCACGCTCTTCTGGGAGGGGTAAACATAGATGGCGCAGGTATCCTCATTGTGGGCCTCCTGGCGGTCATTTTTCCCGCCCAGCATATCCGGCGGATACAGCTCCACAGCCTCCTTCCAGTCAATTAAGGTCACCACCAGAGGCGTGTCCTCCGCCACATAAGCCAGGAAATAGGGGGAACCCGGTTCCGGTGCGGCCTCGTCCTCCAGAATCCGGTTGGCCAGGGTTTCCAGCACATTGTAGTGCTCCTGGTAATTGTCCCTAGTGGAATTCAAAACCTCCAGCTCCGGCCTTCCGCAACGCTTCAGGCCATGGGTGTGAAGCCACACGCAGGTGTCCTCATCCCCGGATACAGCCTGGGCCGTATAGAGATAGCGGGGGGCCGGCGGCACCTTGGACTGAGCAGCCAGGGCAACCCACCGGCCGGAAAGGATTTTCTCCGAGCTGTCGTCGATCACCGCCAGCACATCCGGCAGCATGGTATGTATAAGCTTTAACTGGAGATGATAGGAAGCCAGGGCATCTATCCCGAAATCCATCTCTATGGCCAGCCCGTACTGGGCCCTCTGAATGGCCTCCACGTCCACATCCGGGAAGAGATGCTGGCAGCGGTACAATTCCGGCAGGGTGAAATCCATGGGGTACATCTCCACCAGAAATGTCTCCTCCTTTAGGACAATCACAAGCCGTATGGTCTCCTTTTCCATCTCCTCAAACTTCACCTCAAAATCCTCTGCCTCCCGCAGACGTTCCAGCAGGGCCTGGGGCTCCTCTATGTCGCTGAATTGGGCCGGAACGGCCAGCATCTGGGATCTCGTTTTTTCCATAACCATCTTCTCCTTGCTTTTCTCTGTTTCCAGGATTCCCGGCCGCGCCGGGGCACGTTTCTTTTTTTATTATACCATGTATCTTCAAGGGCATCAAGCGCAACCGGACATCCTGTTTCCCCCCCTTTCTTTTTCTATTCCTGCACAATTTCCTTGACGCATTCTGCTTCAGATGGTATAAATTTATTAGGACCTGTTTTTCCATTTACAACGGTCTGTCACAAAGACTTTTCTCTATTCAGGAGGACCAATTTCATGGCAGAGTTTGACCAGTTTCACAATATATTGCCCATCGCTCCTTTAAAAATCGCTGCGCTGGACAGCTGCACTGATTTTGCGAAAAAGGTAAATGATTATCTTGTATCTTTCCGCAAAGAAAGCAATCTCCATCACAGAGACAACATTATCTTCCAGGGCTACGATGAGGACACCTTTCTGGCAAGATGCTCCTGCCCCCGTTTCGGCACCGGGGAAGCCAAAGGCCACCTGGACGATTCCGTCCGGGGCTGCGACCTCTTTATTATGGTAGATATCTGCAACTACAGTCTGACCTATTCCGTGTGTGGCCATTTAAACCACATGTCTCCCGACGATCATTACCAGGATTTAAAACGCATTATCCAGGCGGCCAACGGCAAAGCCCACCGCATTAACGTGGTAATGCCTTTCCTCTACGAAGGACGCCAGCACAAGCGAAGCGGCAGGGAATCCCTGGACTGCGCCCTCTCCCTGCGGGAGCTGCGGGATATGGGAGTAACTAATATTCTGACCTTTGACGCCCACGACCCCAGGGTACAAAACGCCGTCCCCCTGATCGGATTCGACAATTTCCAGCCCCACTACCAGTTTATCAAGGCTCTTCTTAAGGGTGTGCCGGATGTAAAAGTGGACAACGAGCATTTGATGATTATTGCGCCGGACGAGGGCGCCATGACAAGGGCCGTGTATTTCTCCGGCGTGCTGGGCATTGATATGGGCATGTTCTACAAACGGCGGGATTACTCCACCATTGTAAACGGCAAGAATCCCATTGTGGCCCATGAGTTTTTAGGTTCCTCCATTGCGGGAAAAGACGTGATTATCATAGACGATATTATTTCCTCCGGGGAGAGCCTGCTGGACGTGGCAAAACAGATGAAGGAGCGGGGCGCCAGAAGGGTGTTTGCCTTCTGCACCTTTGGTCTCTTCACAGACGGCTTCTCCAGATTTGACGAAGCCTACGAAAAGGGCTATATCAGCATGATCGTAACCACCAATCTCAATTACCGCAATCCCGATCTTCTGGAAAAGCCCTATTACCGGGAGGCGGATATGAGCAAATTCATGGCGTTGATTATCGATACCCTGAATCATGACGTATCCACCAGCAGTGTAAACGATCCCACCTCCAAGATACAAAGTCTTCTGGAAAAGTGTAACTCCTAAGAGTGTACACATTGCCCATGCAAATCCGGAGCGGCCTGCAAATCCCACAGGCCGCCCCGGACTTTTTACCTCAGATTTCTACCCACATTCAATACTCCAGACATTTTTATAGGATGCTCCCGCCGGAAGAGCCATGAGATTCTCCTGTGTTTCCAGATCCTCCACCACGTCCTTCCTGGAGGGCAGGGAGCTCCAGGGCTCGATACACACATAGGGAGCCTCCGTATGGGGCGCATGCCAGATTCCCAGGTATGCCATCTGGGGATAGGCCACCTTCACGTACCGCCTTCCCCCGTGGGACTTAAGGGTCACGGTGTCGTCCATATTCTTAAGAACCACCGCATCCTGGTCAAACAGACTGTGCCGCAGCGGGATTCTTCCCTCCTTTAGGGGAAATTCCTCTTCCTGCCCGTTCACAAAACAATCCGCAGAAAATCCAACCCGCAAAGGGCAACACGTCCCTGGAAATTCCAGGTAATAACTCTCAAAATCCATTCCCTCCTCCAGGGGCACCCGGAATCCGGGATGGCCCCCGATGCCAAAATACATCTGCTCCCGGCCGGTATTTTCCACCTCGTAGCAGACGGTAAGGCGCCGCCCCTCCAGCACATAGGCAATCCCATACCGGAAATCAAAGGGGTACATCCGCCTGGTGTCCCGGCCGGAGGACAGCTGAAGCCTAAGAGAGTTTCCCCTCTGCCCGGCGATTCCAAGCTCACAGTCCTGGACAAATCCGTGAATGCCCATGATGTATTCCTTTCCCCGGTAGCGGTATTTTTTCTCTGTAAGCCTGCCCACATAGGGAAAGAGGTTTGGCGCCTGCCCCTCCCAGTAGCGGGCGTCTCCCTGCCACAGGTATTCCGTTCCCTCCCTGTCGCAGATGGAGCGCAGCTCTCCCCCATGGGTATCCACCTGTATCCTAAGATAAGCGCTTTCCAGATTCAGAATCATCTTCTCCCCCTCAACCCTCTATAGCCGCCGGATATTCGTTGCACAGCAGACGGTAGGGCGGTTCGTCCTCCTCGATTTCGGGGAACCTTCCCATGGGCTCATAGAAACGGTTGTCGTGCTCGTCGTCGTTGCACATGGACACCTCTCCCAGGAGAACGGCTCCCGTGCCCTCCTCCACATGGAAATCGTGGTACATGTAGGGGTATACCGTAATGCTCTCCCCCGGACGGAGACGGACTTTTGTTCCCGCAGGCGCCTTTGTGGCGCAGCCGTCCTTATGCACCTCCACCTCCGTGTCGGCAAAGCCCTCGTTCTCGTCGGAATTGTAGACCTGGATCAGGACGTTTCCGCCGCCCCGGTTGATGATATCCTCCATCTTGTTCCAGTGGAAATGCATGGTGGCCGTCTGGCCCTCCTCCAGATACAAAAGCTTCTCCGCATAGGTTTTGGTGTATCTGGGATTTTTTAAATTTCCGTTTCTTAAGGTAATAAGGGAGAAACCCACCTCCTTAAAGTTACCCAGGCCGTAATCCGTAATATCCCAGCCCAGCATATTGTCCCGGATCTCGTCATACTCATGGCCTTTCTCCTTCCACTCCTCTGGGGTGAAAAAGCAAAAAGGCGGCAGTTCAAAATGATGCTCCCGGATGCAGGCCTCCATGCTCCTTAAGGCCCGGTTGATCTCCGATCTCTTCATAGTCCTCTCCTTTTATCATGGTTTTCCCGTCTCCGCAGTATTTTTCTGTATTACGCTACAACGTAGCATAAAGACGCTACATCCGGATGCGGACAGCCCTTACAGCTCCCGCAGGAAGGGTAATTTCCACCTTTTCCCCGGAGCACAAAAGCTCCCCGGTCTTTTGCTCCAGAATATCCACATAGCAGACGTCCCTCATTTTCTTACACAGGGTCAGCTCCACCCGGCTCTCCTCTTTGTAGACATTCTCCAGGCGGACAATCCAGCCGTCCCCGTCCTCCGCCGCCTTGAAGGCCGCCACCCTGGCGTTGTCCGACACCTTAAACAGGCTGTGGGTCAGGGGCAGAACACCCTCGTGGACAGCGTTAAAGCAGGTGTAAAGGGCGTGGGAAAAGGTCTCAAAACAGGCCGTCTGGTCGTTCTTATCCGTCACCAGCCCCAGGCCGATCTTAAGGAA
The DNA here is from genome assembly GCA_910576205.1 of Clostridia bacterium. GTDB lineage: Bacteria > Bacillota > Clostridia > Lachnospirales > Lachnospiraceae > RGIG4284. Next base: position 134,935 of record CAJTHL010000005.1, read on the forward strand.
ATGCTCTCCCTGGTCCGGGGTTGGGTCCGGGTCGTAGGAGCTTCGAAGCAGCGCCACGCAGACGCCGTTGTCATATCCCCTGAAGCCGTACTTGCTGTCGCACATGACGGAGACGGATTTTCCCCCTTCCCCGTTTACGGCGCTCATAAAGCCTGTGCAGGGAACGTCCTGGGCCAGGGGCGCCCGGTCAGAGATCCCGCCGGGCACACGGCAGCGGTAAGTATCCGCCTCGTATGCCACGGGAACGGCAAATCCAAGCTGTGTGATGCCTTTTTCCGCGTCTCCCAGCTCATGCCAGTCCACCCTCACGTCAAAATCCAGGCTCCGGCTTTCTTTCTTCAAGCTGACCTGGGCCTGGATTCTGGAGCTTCCCGCCCTCATCTCATAGGTCACGCTCTGCTGAAGAGCCCCGTTTTTCCGGGAAAGGATCCGCACCTTCTCCCTCTGGTTCAGATTTTCCACCTGGGTGTAAGGACCTACCCGCCAGGCTGTCATATCATTTACGGGATTCTCGTTAATCCACTGGAAGTAGCAGGAGTGCTCCCTGACCATCCAGTCTCCCGTCTCCCTGTCCTTTAGGGAGGAAAGCTCCATGGTCACAGGATCAAAGACCGCCGTTATCTGCTCGTTTTCCAGGACAATGGGCTTCTCCGTGTAATTGTCAAGCCTGGGATCCCGGCCTCCGGTGGTGGAAAACATCTCCCATACAAAGTCGAAGCCCTCTGGCGTCTCCTCCTTCAGGATATAGGTGGCATACCCCATAGGCGGCACATCCACGTCCACCAGAATCTCATGGTAGTGATGGGCCCAGTAGGTCACGTCGGCTTTCAGCACCTGCACCCCCACCTTGTTCCCGCTGTCGTCTGTGGCGCAAAGCCTTTCCACATCCCCCTCCCAGTCCCAGAGGAACGCCCGGGCAGGCTCCCTCCTTGGATACTGGGTGGTGTTAAATACCGTCAGAATCCTTTGCTTCTCATAGCTTCCGCTCACATAGCCCGTCATGTAGCCAGCCTCGCTGTCCATGCCAAAGCCCACGCCCGCCCCCAGGGAATCATCCTCCTCCTGGGCGGTTCCAAGGCTTTTCGTGTCCAGATTCCGGCACAGCTCATGGAGGGCGTGATTGGTGTTAATCTGGGAAACAGCCATGGTATTCTGAAATTCTCCCAGGGCATGCTGGTAAGTTTCCAGGACGCCGGAACCCGGAAGGATATCGTGGAACTGGCCAAACAGCACCTTCTGCCATGCCCGCTCCCCGCAGGACGCGGTTTTATAATCCGGCGTTAGGAAACCGGCCATGGCGTCCACGGCCTCCATGTCCTTCAGACGGTCCTCTCCCATACGGTTGGCCCGTTTTACCCTGGCCTGGGAGGTGTAGCAGCCTGTAAATATGTAATTTAACTCGTGATCCACCACATTAAAGCTCTCTCTTTGCGCCTCCGCGCTCTCAAAAAATTCGTGGAGGGTTCCAAAGGCAATGGTGGGCATCAAGGGCCATTCCTGCATGGTAAGCCAGCGTTTAATTTCTTTCCTGGTGGGGCCGCCGCCGTGGTCCCCCACCCCGTAAAACTTCATGGCCGTGTGAAGCCCGTAGCTTTTGCAAAAAGCAGGCACAAATCCCAGGGAATCGTAGGCAGAAATCTCGTCGTTATACCAGACCGGTTCCCGGTATACCAGAAGCTCTGCCCCGGAGGGCGCTCTCCACCGGTACACATGCTCCGTCTGATATCCCCGGCAGTGATAGTAATACTTAATACCGCCCTGGGACAGTATCTCCGGCACATTTTCCCCATGTCCGAAGGTATCCGGTTCAAAATCGATGTTGAGGTATTCCTCGTCCACCCCCAGAAGGGAGGACAGGTATTTCTTGGTGTATAAGATATGGCGCACCATGGCCTCTGTGCCGGACATGTTTTTGTCGTTCTCCACCCAGGTGGAGGCCGTCACCTCCCAGCGTCCCTGGGCAATCCTTCTGCGGATTTCCGGGAGCAGATACGGCGCGTACTCCTCAATAATCTTGTAAACGGACGCCTGGGACTGGGAAAATTTAAACTGGGGATACTCCTCCATAAGCTTTAAAATCGTCTCAAAGGTACTGACCGTAAGGGCCGCCGTCTCGTTAAATCCCCACATCCAGTTCATGTCAATGTGGGCGTGGGCAATGAGAAGCACCTTCAAGGCCTTTGCTTCGGCCGCCATGTCTTTTAAATCCTCCTCCAGCGAAAGGGCAATCTCCTTTGTAATGGAACCGTTCTCCTCCACATAGGCGTAGAGTTTCCCCACCGCCTCCTCCAAAAGGGCCCGGTATCTGTCCTCCGATACCCGGGAGAGCTCGATCAGGTACTGAAGCTCAGACAGGATGCGCACACCCCATTGTCCAGCCCAGACCTCTTTTTTCAGCCTGTTATATTTCTCAATATAATTCATCTTGTTTCCAACACCAACCTTTCTGTAAATTTTCCTGGCCTGTCCGTGATTTTCCCAGGGATTTCCCGGGCCTGCTGCCAGGCGTTATTTCGTCCCGCCCTCCATGGAAAAGCCCTTGGACATATACCTCTGGGATATGACGTAGAGCAGAATCGAGGGCATGGCATACACCAGGGAAAATGCCGCCAGGGAACCGTAGGAAATATTGTGGTTTCCGAAGAAACGGTAAAGGGTCACGGACGCCGGCATCTTTTCGGCTGTGATAAACAGGATAAAGGGCACCTGGAAATTCCCCCAGCATCCCGAAAACACATAGATTCCCACGGAGGATACCCCCGCGAACATAAGGGGGAACACCACCCGGAACAGGGCCTTAAGCCTGCTGGCGCCGTCAATCCACGCCGCCTCCTCCAGGGACACCGGCACGCTGTCCATAAAGTTTTTCATCATCCAGATGGCATAGGGCAGGTTTGACGCTGTAAGAAACAGCACCACGCCCCAGATATTGTCGTACAGCTTCACCATAACAAACAGCCGGTACACGGGCACCATAATGGTGGTAATGGGCAGGCAGGTCATAAACAGCATACTCAGCATAAAAATCCGCTTGTGCTTCATCTCGTAGCGGGAAAGGGGGTATGCCATCAGTCCCGCCAGCACTACGGTGAGAGCCGCCGTGCCCAGAGACAGTAACAGCCCGTTTTTCATGGAGCTGTAGGTGCTGGAGGAAGTCAGCACCTCCTTATAATTATTAAGCGTAAAGGCCGGAACCTTGGCCGCAATATTGGCGTTGGCGTCCAGGGACGCCAGGATTACCCAGCAAAGGGGAATCAGAAATACCAGGGCCACCAGGCACAGCATCATATAAGCCAGTCTTTTTTCTTTTCTCTTTTCCATGGCTAATCCCCCTCACTCTGTCTTGTATAGATAATCCCGAATACTGCGGATATCAGCAGGAGCACCATGGAAATAGCTGTTCCATAGCCTAAATCATAATTTTTAAACGCCTTCAGATACATGAGAACCGGAAGTGTCGTGGTGGCGTTTCCCGGGCCTCCTCCCGTAATAATCCAGATAAACCCAAAGGAGCCTAATGTCATCAGGGTGGTCAGCATAGCGTTTGTCATAATGGTATTTTTGATAATAGGCAGCTCCACATAGCCGATTGCCTGAAGCCTTCCGGCCCCGTCGATTCTGGAGGCTTCCTTTACCTCCCCGGGCACATTGTCCAGAGCCGCCTGGTAAACCATCATGGAGTAGGCCGTGCCGCGCCAGATATTTCCCAGAATAATAGACAGCATGGGATATTTATACAGCCAGGAAATCTTTCCAAAGCCAAGGGCCTGTATAATTACGTTTAAGGTACCCTTGTCCGTAAACACCGAGTAGGTGCAGATGGCGCTTACCACCTCCGGCATCACCCAGGCCGCCAGCAGCACCGGACCGATAATCCTGCGAAACACGGTCTTTGTGTCCTGCATAAAGTAAGCCACGGCAAAGCCCAGGACATTCTGTCCCGCAACGCAGGCCACGGTAAATACCAGGGTTTTTACAATGGCGTCCTTCACCGCAGGATCCTTGAATATTTTGATGTAGTTGGCAAAGCCGATAACCTCCAGGTTTGACGCCTTGCTTCCAGTCAACGCCAGATTTGTAAAGGAGTAGAAAATGGCCATGGCCACTGGCAGCATGAAAAATACAAGCATTACTGCCAGGGCCGGCGCCATAAACACATAGATCTGGCGGTTTTTCTTTCTGCTTTTGTTCATGTTTTATTCCTTTATCAGAAAAACTCCACTCAGTGTTCTATGGTATTCTCTTCTCCAACCACGCCTGTTACATTTGCCTTGTAAGTATCCATGGCCCCCTGGGCGTCCAGGCTTGTGGCCGCGTCCTCGCTCATCTGGGCAATATAGGTGGAAACCGTGGAATAATACTCGTTTTTGGGGCGGAACAAGGCCTCGTTCAGCATATTCCTGGCGTCTCCCATAAAGGGCTTCTCAAAAAGCTGGGGGAACTCGCTCATGTCGATGGTGGGCAGGTTTCCGTTGGCGTCAATAAAGATATAGTAGTTTTCCTGCTCCATCATTTCCATAAGGAATTCAAAAGCGATCTCTTTGTTTGCTGATTTTTCCGGGATAGACCAGGCCCAGCCGCCGGACATGGTAATGGAACCAGAGCCAGCCTCTGTGGGCATGGGAAGAAACGCTAATTTTTCGCCAAACTCTGGCCACTCATAGCTGCCGCCTGTCTGGAAATTAGCCGGGAACCAGCTTCCCGTAAGGTAGATGCCAAGTTTACCCTGGCGCAGATAGTCGCAGGCATACCCGTCGCTTCCGGTATCCAGCATTTCGGAGTAATCCCCCGTAAGGCCTTCATCGAAAAGGGTTGCGACAAATTGATTTGCGTTTTTGATGCTTTCAGAGCTGACCACCCATTTTTCCTCTTTCGTGTCAAACAGGGAGTCGTTTCCGTCAGCAGTTCCATAGAGAATCATTTCATAGCCATTCATGCTGGCGCCTTCGCCATTGGCTTTTCCGATGGTCATCCAGAAAGGCGTCACATCGGCACAGTTTTTCTTAATCTGACGACAACCGTCCAGAAGCTCTGCCCAGGAACCGGGCTTCCAGTCCGCCCCCAGTCCCGCCGCCTCCAGAACGTCTTTATTCACGGCAAGACCCCGGGAATCCGTGCTGCAGGGAATCCCATAATAGCTTCCGTTGTAGTAGGTGGCCGCCTTTGTGGCCTCGATAAAGGAGGAACCGTCATTCCATTTCTCAAAATCCGGAAGGAAATCGTCCAGTTTTGCAAGATAGCCCGCAGCCGCATCGGAGGTGAGCTGGAAGGTATCCTCAAAAACAATGTCTCCGCACTGGGAAGCGTCCTGCATGAGAAGCTGAAGCTTGGTCAGATAGTCGCTGTCCGCCGCGTCGATCTTGTTGATTTTCAGTTCCACCTGATCCTTCTTATCCCAGTTTTCATAAGTCTGGGTAAGCATTTTTTCCACGAAATCATCCTTGCTGACCGTACCCGGATGATAGGTAATGGTTATGGTCTGTTTGTCCCCGCCGGCCGTCTCACCGCTGTCCCCAGGGGCTGCCTCCTGTGTGCCGGAGCCGTTATCCGTTGTGCCCGAATTACCCCCCCCCACATCCTGTGAGAGCCATGGTGCCTGCGCATGTGAGTGCCAGCAGCAATGCCGTAAATCTTCTCTTTTTCATCTTCTGTGCCTCCTTATCTGATAAAATGTGTTTTGGAATCCCGGGCCCCTTTTCTGTATGCCCCGTGGTTCCTGCTCTATGCAAAACGTCCCGGTTTCCCAAAACATTCCCCTGGGATTCCCTAAACGGTTCTGCCTTTTGTTTTTATGCCTCCCCATTGCCGTAAAAGCTGTCGGGCAGGGCGTACTGGAGAAATGTCCGCTGGGCCAGCACCGCCGCCCCCTTTACATACGCCTGGAAACCCAGGGCGGACTTCCGGATCTTTACATCCTTGCAGTGGAAGGGATATTTCCTGCTGTGTACCCGCTCCGCCACCAGCTCCAGAAGCTGTTCGCTCATCTCCGGCACGGTTCCTCCCAGGACAATCAGCTCGGGACTGAACATATCGATAATATTTCCCGCCGCAATGGAAATATAAGCCGCCATCTGCTTTACCACCATCCCGCAGACGCTGTCCCCTTCCCTGCTCCTCCTAAACACTTCCTCCAGGGTAAGGCCGTCGATATCTTCCGGCCTTTCCAGCTCCACCCCGGTTTTGTAGAGGTGGCGCGCCTTTTCCAGCAGGTAGTCCTCCGCGATCATGGCCTCCAGACATCCGTAGTTGCCGCAGCTGCACATTCTCCCCGAGGGCTCCACGGTCATATGGCCCACCTCGCCGGCTCCGTCCCGGAATCCGTGAAAAATATTCTTTTCCGACACCAGGCCTCCGCCTACGCCCAGACAGAACAGACTCATAAAAAACGAGGTCTTGTAACTGGCCGCCGCTCCGTAAAAGCTCTCCGCCAGAGCCGCCAGATTTGTCTCCTTGTCAATACACACGGAAAGCCCCAGGCGTTCCTTTAACATCTCCCTTATGGGGACGTCCCGCCACCCGGGAAAATTGGGAGGATTAATCATAACGCCTCTTTGCACATCCAGAGGCCCCGGAGCCGCAAACCCCACTCCCAGGACAACGTCTCTGCTTATGCGGCGCTGCTTCAGGAAATCCTCCACAATCTCCTCCGCCTTGTCTACCAGGGCATGCGGTCCCTGTTCGGGAAAAAACGCCGTCTCCACAAACCGGACCGTGTTCCCCTTGGCATCCATCAGCCCGCAGGCCAGCCTGCCCACACTCAGCTCAAATCCGAAGGTATAAAAGGCGTCCTTATTCACATCCAGCACTACGGAACGGCGTCCCTGGGTTTCCCCGCTCGCTCTCCCCGCTTCCACCACGATTCCCGCAGCCAGAAGCGCATTCGTCACATTGATGACCGACACCTGGGTCAGCCCTACCAGACGGGTCAGCTCGCTTCTGGATATGGGAGAGCGCTCCATAATCATCTCCAGAACCAGGAGGGCGTTTTTAATTTTCATTACTTTTCCGTTGATAACATCCCGCATCAGAGCGTCTCCCATTAACTAAACTGTTTTAATAATATCAGCGTGATTATTTTAATTTCTTGTGTTTTTATCCAATTTCTTTTCTTTTATTCTAGCATTTTATCGCGATTTGTCAAGTCATTTTTAAAATGATTTAAATAATTTTTACTTATTGATAATTAAACGCTTGTTGTTTATAATGTATATATATTAACAGCACACTAAAGCAGGGAGAGATAGAACTATTGAAGATACTAATTTCAAATGCCTCTGACAGCCCCTTGTATCAGCAGATCAAAGAGCAGATAAAAGACGCTATACTAAAAGAGGAATTCGTTGAGGGTGACGCGCTTCCCTCTATACGCGCTTTTGCCAATGATTTGAAAGTCAGCGTATTAACTATCCGGCGGGTTTATGAGGATCTGGAACAGGAGGGATTTATTACAAGTCAAGTGGGAAAAGGGACTTTTGTATCTGCCGGCAACCTTGAATTACTCCTGGACTCCAGGCGTCGTCTTGTAGAGCAGAAAATGCTTGCCATGATACAGACAGCAAAATCACTGAAAATCAGTAAAGAAGAGCTTAATGCCATGATGGATATTCTTTACGAGGAGGATTAAAATGAAAGATATTCTGAACGTAGAGCATTTAAATAAATCGTACGGCGATTTCTCTTTAACAGATGTTTTTCATTGCCGGAGGGCTGTATAACCGGTTTTATCGGCGTTAACGGCGCAGGCAAACCACATTGCGGACACTTTTAGGACTGGCGAAAGATTCCGGTAATATTTCGCTTTTCGGTCTTGATAGGGAAAAGGATGAAAGGCAGATTAAGGACCGTATTGGCGTTGTCTTAGACGACGGCTGCTTTTATGACGAGCTTTCCCTGGCTGGTTACTGCAATATGTATTATTGAAAGAATACCAGTTTCCAAAAGCAGCGGCCTTATTATGTGCGCCCCCATTTTCGCGGAAAATGCCTGTCTTGTCTAAATACATTTTCTGCATTGCTGTTTATGGGGCCTGCTGTATCCTATATGTCATTGAAACCTTCGTTATTCCCGGTTCAGGCACAGTAGACGTAACACTATTATTACTGATGTTTCTTATGACGTCTGTTTTTACAGGCGTATAGTATCCGTATATTCTGTCTATGAAGTTTTACTGTGAAACAGATCTGGCATGAAAGAAAGGGCTCCTCCTTATCGGGACGGTTTTATTCCCTCATCCGTCTGCCATAAGGAGGAGCATATCTCCCTTAACCGGTCCGGCCGGATTTACGATTCATATTTTTTCCCGGCTGCATATAGGGGAATAAAAAGGCCGCAGAAGAAAACCCCCAGCAATAAACCGCTTACGAACGCCGCTAATATCAGCGTTTCCATGGCTGATGCGTCTGTAAAACAGCGCAAAAGCGCCTTAGATTAAGCTTTCTCCCATCCTGCCTCAATCTTTCTTCGAAGCTCGGCAAACCCCTTAAGCCCGCTTAAGGCGTCGTAGGACTCCACACAGCAGGCCCCTGTGGCCGCCGCCAGGCGGAGGGCCTCCTCCCAGGGACATTCCTCCAGGATCGCGCATAAAAAGGCCGCGATGCTGGTATCCCCCGCCCCTGTGGCGGAGAGGACACGGGCCGGCTTGTAGCTTCTCTCAAAATGTTCCACATCTGCCCAGGCAGACAGCGCATCCCCCAGGCCGCCCCCGGCTTCCCTTAAGCGGGCGGCGTCTCCCGTCCGCAGGTAAAGCCCCGGCGCGCCGCATTTGATAAGGACAATTTTTGCTCCCCAGTCCAGCAGCCTGTCTGCCAGGGGGCGGATATCCCTCTCCACACAGAGGTGTTCCGTAATGTCCCCATCCCCGCTTCTCTCCCGCCAGCTTATATATCTGGGACGGTCTATGAGAAATGCCAGCTCCTCCGCGCTTGGAGCAAAGATATCCACATAGGGCATAATCCGCCGTATAAGCGCTTCCCAGTCCACGGCCCCGGCGTCGCTGTCCTCGTCCGCCATGGACATATCCAGGGAAGTGGCCGTTCCCAGGGCCTTTACTCTCCTAAGCATTTCCAGAAGAGGAGCCCCCTCCTCCCGGTACATGCCCCGCATTACCGGAGGGTACCCGAAGTGAAACAGGGACGCTCCCTTCACCAGGTCAAAATCCACATCCTCCAGGTCAAAGGTATGGTTTGTCCCGCTGTCGTGGAGGATAACCCGGTCAATGCCGGCTACGGACAGAATGACCGAATAGGAAGTCTCCTCCCCCGGCGCTATCTGCATCCCTTCCCCTGCACCATAGGTTTCCAGCCCGGAAAGCACCAGCCTTCCGAAATCATCCTCCCCCACCTTTCCCATTAGCTTTACATCCGCTCCTAACAGCTTCATGGCAAGCCCCGTATTTCCCACAGAGCCTCCAATGTGGATATCCGGGCGGCCCACCGGCACCAGATGCCCGGGAAGCAGGCATTCCCCTATATTCTGAAAGCTTCTTTCCTGAGAAATGGACGGCGTAATGTCCAGGCAGATATGTCCGGCCGCCACTGCTCTTCGTTTTGCTTTTCCCATCCTTTAGTCCTTCTCCTTTTTCCCGCACATAATACTCCAGGTATTCCGGTAAGCTTCCCCCGCCTCCAGGGAAATCAAGTCCGCCTGCTCCTCCAGATCCTCCACAATGCCCTTTCTGGAGGGCAGGGAAGTCCAGGGCTCTATGCATACATAGGGCGCGTCGGTGCGGGGGGCATGCCAGATTCCCAGATAGGGCATCTGCGGATACTCCACCCGTACAAAACGTCTCCCCCGTCCGGAGGCCAGCTCCACACAGGAATCCATATCTTTAAGGACAATGGCATCCTGGTCAAAGAGATCGTGGCGCAGGCGCAGGCGTCTCTTATCCTCCAGGGGAAAGTCCTCTTCCGTTCCGTCCAGGAAGCAGTCGCTGGAAAACCCAATGCGCTTTGGATTACAGGGGCGTTTAAACTCCAGGAAATACGCCCCGAACTCCTCCTCCCTGTCAAGGGGCACCCGGAAACCGGGATGGCCCCCCACGCCGAAATACATCTTTGTATCCCCGGTATTTTTTATGTCAAAACTCACCGTAAGGATCTGCCCCTCCAGGAAAAAATCCACGTCATACCGGAAATCAAAGGGATACATCCTCCTGGTGCCAGGATCAGACTCCAGCCGCAAACGCAGGGCGTTTCTGCTCTTTTCCACACATGCAAGCCTGGAATCCTTGACAAATCCATGGATATCCATGGAAAACTCCTCTCCCCGGTAGCGGTATTTCCCTCCGGTGAGCCTGGCAATATAGGGGAAGATGTTGGGCGCCCGGTCTTTCCAGTAGCGGGCATCCCCCTGCCACAGGTATTCCACACCCTCTCTGTCACAGATGGAGCGCAGCTCTCCCCCCTTTGTGTCAATCTGTATGTTTAAACAGGCATTTTCCAGATTTACAAGCATTTTCTGCTATTGCCCCTTTCCCTTATCGTTCCCTTTTTACTGCCCTTTTGGAGGGTTTTCTCATCCCGGCTCTCTCCCTTCGCTTCCCCCTGTTTACATCCAGTCCAGGCTTCCGTCCGGCCGGTACTTCCCGTATTTGTGGACGGCTCTTTGCATAGCCGCAAAGTTTTCCGGTTTTGCGGAGGAGTGGACGCTGTTGCTGGTGGCGCAGATATACCTTCCTCCGGGCGCGTGGGTTTTCAGCACCTCTTTCACGTAGTTCTCCATCTCCTCCGGGGTAAAGTCCGTCAGAGGCTCGTCGCAGTCGATACCGCCTATTACCGTAAGCCCCGGATAATCCTTCTTTACCGCGATCTGGTCAATCCCGGATTTTTCATCCAGGGGATGAAGGCCGCAGATGCCGAAATCCACCATGTTTCCGATCAGCGGATTAATATTTCCGCAGCAATGCTTCAACATATACGCGCCTCTGTCCAGCGCCAGCTTACATATTTTCTGTAAACCAGGTAGGAAAAACTCTTCAAAATGCGCCTTTGACACCAGAAGGCTTGTTTTGGAACCGTAGTCGTCCCCGGACAGGATAAAATCCGCTCCAATATCCAGGGCCTTCTCCGCAAGCTTCAGATTATGTTCAATGGACAGATCCACCAGACGGTGTACCAGCTCCGGCTCCTCTATGAGATTTATCATCATATCCTGCATGCTGGTGAGATAATAGCTGTAGTTAAATCCGTCGTGAAGATGAAATCCGATAAAGCGCTTTCCCTTAAACCGCTTTACAAGCTCCCGCAGATAGTCAAACCGGAAATCTTCTGTCGGATCCGGAGCCCGGTAAGCAAGGGCATCCTCCAGGGTCTCAATGGGCCCGTGTAAGGGATGGGGCACGATCTCCCCGTTATACTGGCGCATAACGCCCCACTCGTTTTTGACAATCTGCTTTTGGGCGTCCACCACTTCCTCCCGGTACAGCTTTGAGGGGGTCTGGGACATGACAATGTCAATATCCAGCTCCTCGCATAGATCCATGTAGCTGTCCGTACCGGTAATTCCCCGGATAACCTTGGGGTCAATCATCAGCTCAAAGGTGGGGACCCTGTCCGGGATTTCCCCGTGAAGGACACGTTCTACCCGTTCAAAAGAATTCAACTCTAAACCTCCTATTCCAGTCCCGCATCTCCCCTACACGGCCCCTGGGTTCTGGAAGCATTTCTGGCTGCTTCCCATCCAGAAATCCTTCCGGGGGCCTTTCCGGGCAGATGCTGTTTTCCAGTCCCGCATCTCCCCTACACGGCCCCTGGGTTCTGGAAGGACTTCTGGCTGCTTCGCATCCAGAAATCCTTTCGGGGGCCTTTCCGGGCAGATGCTGTTTTCCAGTCCCGCCTCAGTCTTTCGCCGCCGGATATTCGTTGCACAGCAGACGGTAGGGCGGTTCGTCCTCCTGGATTTCGGGGAACCTTCCCATGGGCTCATAGAAGCGGTTGTCGTGCTCGTCGTCGTTGCACATGGACACCTCTCCCAGGAGAACGGCTCCCGTGCCCTCCTCCACGTGGAAATCGTGATACATGTAAGGGTATACCGTAATGCTCTCCCCCGGGCGGAGGCGGACTTTCGTTCCCGCAGGCACCTTTGTGGCGCAGCCGTCCTTATGTACCTCCACTTCCGTGTCGGCAAAGCCCTCGTTCTCGTCGGAATTGTAGACCTGGATTAAGACGTTTCCACCGCCCCGGTTGATGATATCCTCCATCTTGTTCCAGTGGAAATGCATGGTGGCCATCTGGCCCTCCTCCAGATACAAAAGCTTCTCCGCATAGGTCTTGGTGTATTTGGGATTTTTTAAATTTCCGTTTCTTAAGGTAATGAGGGAGAAGCCCACCTCCTTAAAATTTCCCAGGCCATAGTCCGTAATATCCCAGCCCAGCATATTGTCCCGGATCTCGTCGTACTCATGGCCTTTCTCCTTCCACTCCTCCGGCGTGAAGGAACAGAACGGTGGCAGCTCAAAGTGATGCTCCCGGATACACGCTTCCATTTTCTTTAACGCAAGATTGATCTCTGATCTTTTCATTTTATTCGCCCTTCCCACTTTCTTTTCTGTAATCCAGCGCCGCCTGGTAGATGGCCAGCACCTTCTCCGGAGCCACATTGTCCAGAATATTGTGTACCGGAGCAAAAATATAGCTGCCGCCCGGGGCAAAAATATCCAGAAGCTCCCGCACATGCCGGTAGATCTCCTTTGGATCCTCCGTCCGGTTTACAAAGCCCTGCATATCTGCGCCGCCGCCCCAGAACACCAGATCTTTCCCAAAGCGTTCCTTTAACTCCCTGGCATCCATATCCCTGGCGGAAATCTGGATGGGGTTTAAGACCTGCACGCCGGCGTCAATAAGGTCGGGAATCAGCTCCTTGATGGAGCCGCAGCAGTGAAGGCCTACCTTTACGGAAGGATCTTTTTTCTGCACAAACTGATAAATCTTTTTGTGGTAGGGTTTAATCATCTCCCGGTACATTTCCACGGAAATCTGAGGCGCCTGCTGGGTTCCCAGATCGTCCCCTCCAAACCAGGCCAGATCCAGGTATTTTCCGATTCTGTCCAGAATCTTATCCAGCATCACACAGTAAGCGTCCGTCATTTTCTCCGCCCAGTAATGCACCATCTCCTTCTCCGCCGCCAGATTGTAGTAGAAGTTCTCAAATCCAAACTCCTGCTGCCCTTCCTCAAATACGGCGCAGCCCACGTGGAGAAGCAGCGCCTTATCCGTATTGTAATACAGCTCCTTTGCCTGCACTTCCAGGAAATCCAGCTCCTCCTCCGTGATAGCGGGGAGAATCATCTTTTCCTTCAGTTCCTCTATGGATTCCACATCTTTCAGGAAATAATTCATGTTGTCATAGTAAATACCGCCCTTGGGACGCTTTGCAATGCAGACCCCCGCCTCATTTACGATCTCGCAGTCTCCCTGGGCGTTGACCCGGGGATTAAAATCATAGGGCACCATGGACAGATCCCCGCAGGGAAGCGTCCCGCATTTCCATCTGTCGCAGCGCACGCCAAAGGCCGGCTTTAATTGCAGAATCTGCATAATATCCCCGCCGAAGCGCTCAATCAGAAAAGGTTCCGGGAAGGCAAGCTGCTGCATCAGGTCATAAAGCTTTGTGGTCTCTGTGGAATAGCCCAGATGTTTTTTCAGTTTGTTGTAGCCTGCGGCCCCCATACCGCTGGAGCGGTGGGCTCCGAAATCGATGGGCAGGGTGTCCGGCGTCTCATGGTTTAATACTGCCTGTACTCTCTCTCTTGAAGTCATTCTTTTACCTCCATGTAAACTGATATTTTATTTGTTTGTCCGGTTAGTTACCTGTATAGTGTTAATGAGAACAGCTCCCAGAATCAAGCCGCCTCTTACGATATACTGGGCATACTCATTTACATTCATAAGCGTCATGCCGTTTAACAGCACGCCCAGGAAAATAATACCGATAAAGGTGCCCTTCACCTTTCCGATACCGCCGTTTAGGCTGGCGCCGCCGATGATTACAGAGGCGATTACATCCATCTCCCAGCCCTTTCCAAAGTTGTGGGCCGCGGACATAACCTGGGAGGAACACATAATGCCGCCCAGAGCCGCCATCACCTGGACAGCCACCATTACCAGAATTTTTACCCTGGTGACGTTAACGCCAGACAGACGGGCCGCCTCGGGATTTCCGCCTGCCGCGTAGACAGAGCGTCCAAAGGTGGTGTAGGACATGATGATATGTATCACGGCAAATACCACAAGCAGGATAATGGCCGGAACCGGAATTCCCAGCACGTTTCCCGCGCCGAACACATTGTACCAGGAGGGCAGGTTTGTGAGAGGAAAGCCCTTGGACAAAAGCGCCGCCGCTCCGTATACCACATTCATCATGGCCAGGGTGATGATAAAGGTGGGAATATTAAATTTTGTTCTGATAAAGCCTGTGAAAAATCCCAGAAGGCCGGAGACAAGAATTGCCACCAGCATACCCGGCACAATTCCGACGCTTAAGGGCATGATTCCCGCCCCGTCCAGTTTCCCCGCCACCAGGGCCGCAATAATTCCCGATACAGCCACCGTGGAGGAGATGGAGAGATCGATCTCCCCGCAGATAATCACCATGGTCATGCCAAAGGCGATAACGCCCTTAAAGGCTGCGCTTCTTAAAATTCCCAGGATATTGGGAACCGTAAAGAAACCGGGGGCCAGGAAAGCGATGACAATGCAGATGACCAGCAAAATAAGTTCCATCATATGGGTGTGAAATATTCTGTTTAATTTACCTTTGCTCATGTTCTTTGTTCCTCCTTATCCCATGCACAGCGCATACAGTTCATCCACCGATACATCCTCGGGAAATACTTCTTTTATGATCTTTCCTTCATGCATAATCAGAATTCTGTGGCAGACTTCCAGAAGCTCCTCAAGCTCTGAGGACACCATAATGCTGGAAATGCCCTTCCTGGACTGATCCCAGATCACCTGGAAAATCTGCTGTTTCGCGTTCACATCTATTCCTCTGGAGGGCTCGTCAAAAAACATAATCTTCGGATTCGTGTTGAGCCAGTTTCCCACAACCACCTTCTGCTGGTTTCCGCCCGACAGTGAGGACACCGGAAGCTCCTCGTCCGGCACCTTGATCTGTAGCTCCTCAATCTGGCGGCTGACGAAATCCCTCTCTTTTTTTCTCTGTATAAATTTATGTTTTGCCAGCGCCTGGATGCTGGCCACGCACAGGTTGTTGTACACGGACATCATCTGGATCAGTCCCTCGTTCTTCCGGTCCTCCGGTGTCAGCGCAAATCCTTTCCCCTTCATGCGCACAGGATTGGGATTCCTTATCTCCTCCCCCTCAAACCAGATCTTACCGCTGTCATAGGCGTCCGCGCCGAAAATGGAGCGCAAAAGCTCTGTCCGCCCGGCTCCCAGCATTCCGGCAATACCTAAAATTTCCTTCTCATGAACCTCAAAGGACACATCGGAAAAGCAGCCCTTTCGCGTAAGGCCTTCCACCCGCAGCATGACCTTATCCCCTGTTTCCAGATCTTCGGGCCTGGTCTTTACCTCCACTTCGCCGAACATCATTTTCACCAGATCCTGGCGGGAAGTCTCCTGCATCACGGTCTTTCCGATAAACTTTCCGTCCCGCAGCACCGTGCAGGTATCTGCGATCTGCCACAGCTCCTGGAGTTTATGGGAAATGTAGATAATGATAACGTCCCTCTTTTTCAGCTCCCGGATCATTTCGAACAACAGTTCTATTTCGTTTCTCGCCAGAGAGGAGGTGGGCTCATCCAGCATAATCACCTTGGGATTTGTGCTCATGGCCTTCACAATCTCCACCATCTGGCACTGCCAGAGGCTTAAATCCGCCACCATCTCTTTTCCGGTCAGCTCCACATGGTACTCGCCCAGCAGCTTCCCCGCCGTCTGGTAAGCGGCCTTCCAGTCGATAAGCTTCCCCTTCATGGGCAGGCGGCCCATCAGAATGTTCTCCGCCACCGTAAGTCCCGGTACAAGGCTCAGCTCCTGGTATACCGTGGAGATTCCCCGCTCCATGGCATCCTGGGGGGAATGAAGCATTATTTTTTCTCCGTCCAGATAAAAGCTGCCCTCCGTAGGCTGGATAGCGCCCGCAAAGATCTTTACAAGGGTAGATTTGCCGGAACCGTTTTTCCCGATAAACGCATGGACCTTTCCGCTCTCAAATTCCACGTTTATCTGATCCAGCGCTTTTGTTCCCGGGTATAGCTTCGTGATATTTTCCGTTTTTAAAATGCTCATCCTATACACCATTCCTTGCCGAAAGCCAATGCTTCCTGTATTTTTAAAAATGCCCCCGCATTCTGCTTCCATGCGGGGGCATCCGATCTTAATTACCCATTCTCTCCGCCAGATCTTTCTCAAACTGGTCGATGCCGTCGGGATCTGTCCTGCTCAGCACGATACCTGGTACAATCACCTCTTTGCCAAAGGAGCCGTCGTCTCCCTGAATGGTCTGGATAAGGATCTCCATGGTCTTGTATCCGATCTCGTAGGGGTTCTGGCCTGTAACGCACTGAAGGATGTTGTCCTCAGAGCGAAGCATTTCCACCTGCTGCTCAGCAGCGTCTGTTCCGAACACAAAGGTCCTTCCGGCTTTTCCTGCATTCTTAACCGCCATGGTAGCACCGATGGTTCCACCGTCGTTGGCTGCCCAGATAATATCCACGCCGCCGGAGGACTCGTTTGCCGTCAGGATATCTCCTGCGGTCTGCACTGCCGTATCCTGCATCCATGCATCCTGGTCTGCCACAACCTCGATATCCAGGCCTTCCAGCTGATCCATAAATCCGTTCTTTCTGGCTGAGGACTGGTCGGGAAGCAGGGACTGGTACTGGATAATGGCGATTCTTGCCTTGCCGCCCAGGTTCTCCTCGATAAACTTCCTGGCCGCCTGACCGGTAAGCTCTCCGATGTTGTAGTTGTCGGAGGTGTAGCCGCCGCAGACAAAGGGCGCGTCCGCAAGCTTGGTGTTTCCTACCGCGATCTGCAGGCCGCTGTCATAGGCTGCCTTCAGAGTCTGGATGGAGGTCTCCTCATTTAAGGGGGAGATGGCGATTCCGTCCAGCTTCTGGGTAGTGTAGGTGGAGATCAGCTCCGCCTCCTTTGCCTGGTCGTTGTTTGTGTTAGCCAGCATGCACTGTACGCCGTAGTCGTCTGCCGCCGCCTGATATCCAAGCTGCATCAGCTTCATAAACTGATCCTCCTGGAATACCACGCCTGCCACCTTAATATCCTTGGCGTCCTTGCCTGTATTTCCCTCAGAGCCGCCCTCAGCTTCCGGCGCAGGCTGGGCATCCTGTTCCTGGTTCTCTGCCGGTGCAGGCGCAGCCGGTTCCTCTGCCTTTTTCCCGCATCCTGCCACTGTCAGAGACAGCATCATCATGGACAAAACCGTTGCTAATACCTTTCTCTTCATCATTTTTCCTCCGTTTCGTTTTATTAAAACCCACAACACTTATATAAATTGCATATTTTTTCCGTATTTTTGCTATAAATGTTATGAATTTTTATGATTGTATTGTAATTGTTTTTAATTTATATTACAATTAATTCTGTACACCGTACAATATTAAACATTTCCAGGAAACAAAGACGGACAGGAAAAGGAGGTTTCTCCATTGGCGGCGATAAACTGGCGGGACGAACACATTATATCCAAGGAGCGGATTGCCTTTACAAACCAGGAGCTTAAAATCCCAGGCATCCGTCTGTTTGCCACCCAGCGCATCCAGAATGCCATCTCCCCCCTGGTTCCCCATTTTCATGAGAACGCCTTTGAATTTACCCTGGTCACAAAAGGCAGCATGACCTTTTACACCGGTGGAAAGGAGTACAATGTACCCGGAGGCAGCATCTTCGTCTCCTTTCCCAACGAAGTACACAGCACCAACCATGTGCCCATTGCCATCAACAATATTTACTGGTTCCAGGTAGAGATCGGCAATCCGGAAAATTTTCTTTTTTTAAACGGGGAAACAGGAAAGCGGCTTATCACCGAGCTCTTTTCCATAGACAAGCATATTATTACCACAGACAATAAAGAAATAAGAAGGATTACGGAACAGGCCTTCCAGCTGTGTGAGGAAGGGGGAAACCGCCTGCAGATCGCCGGCTATATTCTGATATTTTTCCAGCTTCTGCTGGCCTTCTCCCAGAAACCCCGGTATCACCGCGCCCCGGACATTGAGCGCGTTGTGGTGTATATCCGGGAGCATATTACGGAGGAGCTTTTTCTGGACGATCTGGCAAAGACCGTGCATCTGTCCACCTCCCAGTTCAAGCAGAAGTTCTGCCATATTGTGGGGGTCCCGCCCCGCACCTATATCAACGAGCGCAAGGTGGAATATGCAAAAAAACTGCTGCTGGAAGGCCACTCCGTCACGGACACCGCCATGAAGCTTGGCTTTAACAACAGCAGCTATTTTGCCACGGTCTTTAAAAAACACACCATGCAGACCCCCAGGGAGTATGTGGCTCTTCATTCCGGAAACGAAATTACCCCCCCCCCAAATACTAAATTTTTTCAGCCTCTACACGGATATTCCTTCCAGATACGAAACCAGAATTTCTGCGGCCAGTTCTATATCCCCGGCGCGGGTGTATTCTTCCGGGCTGTGGCTGATGCCGTCCCGGCTTGGGACAAACAGCATGGCGGTATCCAGAAACCCCGCAAAAATCTGCGCGTCATGACCTGCGCCGCTTGGCATAATCTGATAGGAAATATTCTTTTCCCGGCATATCCCCTCCATGCGGGCAGTCATTTCCGGGTTCATGGGCACCGCCGCCACGTCAAGGCCCTGGGCGATCTCTGCCTTTCCCCCACATTCCAAAAGAGACAGCTCCCGGATATCTTTAGCCAGGCGTCTCCGGTCCTCGTCGCTGGCCGAACGGATATCCACCGTAAAGCTTACCCGGCTGGCAATCACGTTTATCACATTGGGGCTGCATTCTATCTGGCCCACCGTTGCCACCGCCCCCTTATACTTAAGGGCCAGCTCCGGAATCCGGCTGATAATCCGGCTGGATATCACCAGGGCATCCTGACGGCTGGACATGGGCGTAGTGCCTGCGTGGTTGCTAATCCCCGGAACCGTCACATAGAGGCGGGTAATTCCCACAATGTGGCTGACAATCCCAATGGTGGTTTCGTTTTCCCACAGAATTCCCCCCTGCTCTATGTGGGGCTCTATATACCAGGCCCCATGGCTTAAGCCTGTGGCCAGGCGGATATCGTCCTTTCCCCGGCCCGATCCCTCATACCAGCCCTCTTCCAGGCATTGTTTCAGGGTTTTTCCCGTATTTGGATTTTGAAAATCATCCTCATTTAGCAGACCGCAAACACATTTGCTGGAGAGAAATCCGTTGGCAAACGTAACGCCCTCCTCGTCATTGGCTGCCAGAATATCCAGGGAAACCGGCGGCTTCTTTCCCTGCTTTGTAAAATATGCCGCCACCCCAAGGCCCACGGCAATTCCAACCGCCCCATCATAGCTTCCTCCCTGCACCACAGAATCATAGTGAGAGCCCATGACGACGCTCTCAGGCCTTTCTCCCTCCAGATGGCCCAGAATCGTCCCATAAGCATCCGTTTTCACCGTAAGTCCCAGCTCCTCCATGGTCTGGCAGATATATTCCCAGGCGCCCTGGGACGCCTCCGTAAAGGGCAGACGGGTCACGCCCGGTCCTTCCTCCGACCATTTTCCCAGATTTTCCAGAAACTCTTCCATATTAAATGTCATATGCTTTTCCTTCCCTTTTGTCCAGTCTTTAAGTCAATTTCCCGGTTAAAAAATGCCCCGGCATTTATCCAGTCCCTGTCTCTTGGGCCCTCAGCATCAGAAACGCCCCCAGGTTTCCCCTCTTTCCCTTAGACGCCCGGTGGCTGAAGAGAAGCCCTGGATTGCAGCAGGTGCAGATATCCGTCACAGACAGATGTTCCGGGCGGACGCCGGCTTCTAAAAGGAGCATTTCATTGGCCCGCCACAAATCCAGCTGGTATTTCCCCTCCCTGAAAGCAGGCTGCCCCTCCTTCCCGCTACACTCCCCGGGATCTTTCCCTTCTGTATCCGCTCCGGCAAAGGAAGGCCTTCTTCCCTGGGATAAGCAATAGATTTCCGGCCAATGCTCTTCCGGAAAGGCTTTCTGAAATTCCTCAATCACGTCCCCGCTTACCTCGTAGCAGTCCTGGCAGATGGATGGGCCAATGGCAGCCAGCACCTGGGCCGGGTCTGTGCCAAACTCCCGCCGCATTACCTCCAGGGTCACTCTTCCCATCCCCATAGCCGTTCCCCGCCAGCCGGAATGGGACAGGCCAATGGCCCGGTTAACGGGATCCACAAAAAACAGAGGGACGCAGTCCGCATAGAAGGTAGCCAGCACAAGCTCCGGCACATTGGTCACCAGGCCGTCCACATCCTTGTAATCCCGGGGGCGCAGAAATCCTTTCCCCCTGTCCTCCTCTGTCATCACCCGCACATTTGTGGTGTGAGTCTGGTCGGAAAGCGCCAGATTCTCACAGGAAAATCCCAGGGCTTCCCCCATCCTCCGGTAATTTTCCCTCACCGCCTCCGGCCGGTCTCCCCGGGTAAAGCTAAGATTCATGGAGGCGAGATGACCTTCGCTGACTCCGCCCAGACGGGTGGAAATTCCGTGGGACACCAGGCCGCACGCCTCCAGATGGGCAAAGGCCAGATAGGGGACCTTGTTATTCTCATTTTCATACAGGGTGCTGGTTCGTTGTTTTTTTATCCAGGCTGGCATTGTTTTCTCCTCGTTTTTATGTCCCCCACATGGAAGGACAGCGTTTGCGCTGCACCGTCACCATACATAGGGAAACGCATTCCGATACAGCGTAACCGTCTCCCCCAGAATAGCCACCACATCAAAGCGGCAAAGGGTTTCCTCCCCATAGCCGTTTTGCAGCCTGTAGTAGTCTGCCATCCGGCAGATTTTCCGCTGCTTGGCCGGGGTGACTGCCTCCTCCGGAGCGCCGCGCCCCAGGTTTCTCCGGTATTTTACCTCGATAAACACCAGGGCTTTTCCCTCCCGGGCGATAATGTCAATCTCCCCTCGTCTGCTTCGGAAATTACGGCGCAGGATAAAATAGCCGTGGTTTTTGAGATATTCCACGGCTTTTTCCTCATAGGCGGCTCCTATAGCCCTCTTATTCTGCTGGCTTCTTCCCGGGTTTTCTTTCATGCGTTCCTCATTCCGGCTTTCCCCTGCCCCTTAAGGAAACATTATGTTGCTTCTCTTTCACGCTTCTCCACAGAAATTCCGGATAAAGGTTCTCCGGTGGATGGCACAGGGCCCCATCTCCTTAAGCGCCGCAATATGGGCGGCGGAGCCGTAGCCTTTGTTGGAGGCAAAGCCATAACCGGGAAATGTCTCTTCATACTCCTCCATCATCCGGTCTCTTGTGACCTTGGCCACTATGCTGGCAGCCGCGATGGATACGCTCTTTGCATCCCCCTTGATAATGGGAACCTGGGGAATACTCACCTGGGGAATCGTCACCGCGTCGTTTAACAAAAGCGCCGGCTTTACCCCCAGGGCGTCAATAGCTTTTCCCATGGCCTCATATGTGGCCCTTAGAATATTGATTTCGTCAATGCGCTCCGGGCTCGCCATCCCAAGCCCCACGGCCACTGCCTGTTCCATAATCTGATCGTAGAGCAGCTCCCGCTTCTTCTTTGACAGCTTCTTGGAATCGTTGAGATACAGGATTTCACAGTCCACAGGCAATATAACGGCTCCCGCCACCACCGGCCCGGCCAGGGGGCCACGGCCCACCTCGTCGATGCCGCAGAGGTTTCCTCTGTCCGCATACTGGCGTTCATAGACCCGCATGGCTTCCAGGCGGATCCGCTCCGCCTCCAGCTTTTCCTGTTTTCTCTGCTCCCGCAGAAGCTTATTCTGCTCCGTCTTTGTCATTGGCGTTTTCCCTGATTTTCACTGATGTTTTAATATCCCAAACTTGTTAAAGGGCCAGATGCGAAGCCAGGCTCTTCCGATGATCCTGTCCTGGTGAATAACCCCTACGCTGGGATCCCGGCTGTCGGAGCTGGCATTCCGGTTGTCCCCCAGAACAAAGTACTCGTCGTCTCCCAGAGCAATGGGCGTTTCCGCGATTCCCGGGCTCTCCATTACCTCCCGCCCGTAGGATTCGTTTAACTGCTCTCCGTCCACATAAATCTTTCCGTCCGCAATCTGGATAGTCTCTCCGGGCATGCCGATAATCCGCTTGATATAGTAGGTATCCTCCTCATATTCAAAAGGAAATACAATAATATCAAACCGCCTGGGGGCTGAAAACCGGTATGTAATCTTATCCACAATAAGATTATCCCCATCCTCCAGAGTATTTCGCATGGAATCCCCGCTTACATAGGTGCGCTGTCCCACAAAGGTAATGACAAAAAAAGTAAGCCCCAGCACAATGGCCATATAAAGCAGCATACTAAGCAGCTCCTGTAAGACAGAACGCTCCTTCTCTTCATATTCCTCCGCAAGGGATTTTCCCCTCCTCTTTTTCTGACCCATTTCTCTTTCTCCTATATATAGTCCCGCATCTTCCCTGCCATTTCCCATGTACTGGAAGAATTTCCGGATGCTGTATTTTTAGAAATCCTTACCTTATATCCTACCCTTCCCCAGGCGGAATTTCAAGTGTTATTTTTCCGATTCTGCCGCTTCGGAAGTCGTCCAGAAAAATGGCAGCGGCCTTATCCACGTCCAGCTCATTTCCCTTTAGGAGACAGCGGCGGTTTTCTGCAATCTCCTCCAGCATAACATAAGATTCTTTCTGCCCCTGGATTCCGTAGCGCTCCTTTAAGGCTCCGGGGGCAGACTCCCCCAGAATTTTCAAAAGCTCCAGGGCAAGCTCCCGGGTATTTAATAGCTCGTCCTTGATGGAGCCAATCAAGGCAAGCTTAAGTCCCACCTGCTGATCCTCAAATTTTGGCCACAGAATTCCCGGCGTGTCAAGAAGCTCCACCTGCTTATTGAGGCGGATCCATTGAGCCCCCTTGGTGACGCCTGGCTTATTTCCCGTCTTGGCGCAGGCCTTTCCCGCAAAGCTGTTGATAAAGGTGGATTTTCCCACGTTGGGGATGCCAACCACCATGGCCCGCACAGGCCGGTTCAGAATTCCCCGCTTTCTGTCCCGCTCTATCTTTTCTTTGCAGGCCTGGGCGATGACGTTCTGGATAGCCTTCATGCCGCTTCTGTTTCTGGAGTCAATCTTTACCGCGAAAAAGCCCTTTTTCTTAAAATAATCCCCCCAGGCATCATTCTGTCTGGGATCCGCCAGATCTGCCTTGTTCAGCAGGATTACCCTGGCTTTGTGCTTTCCAAGCTCATCAATGTCGGGATTCCGGCTGCTTAAGGGAATCCTGGCGTCCACCAGCTCAATAATCAGATCTACCAGCTTAATATTTTCCTGCATCATCCGTCTGGCCTTGGTCATATGGCCGGGATACCACTGAAAATGCATATATTTTTCTCCTGTTCCAGTACTGCATCCACCCTTCCAGGTCTTGATACCGGAAAAATTTCCGGCTGCTTCGCCCTCTGGAATCCTTCTGCCCAGTCCGGGCGGATGCTGTTTATATTATGTATCCGAATCTGTCCTGGGGAGTAATGATAAACCACGCCTTGCCCAGAATATCCTTTGTACTGACATTCCCGATATCCGGGCTTCTGCTGTCCTCGCTGGCATTCCGGTTGTCCCCAAGGACAAAGTATTCATCTGTGCCCAGACGGATTTCATGCTCCGCCACCCCGGCGTCTCTCATGGCCTCCGTAAGGATCTCGTCCTCCCGGACTTCCCCGTTCACAAAGACCCGGCCGCTTATTATCTGAATCACATCCCCGGGTTTTCCCACTACCCGCTTCATATGATAGTGGGAGTTTTCGTTACCCTTTGGCTTAAACACCACAATATCCCCGTAATCCGGCTCTGACAGCAGGTAGACAAACTGGTTTACCAGCACTTTATCCCCGCTGTAAATGGTTGGCTCCATGGACTGTCCCACGTTGCTGAGCACACGCCCGAAAAAATATACCAGGATGCAGGCCAGGGCAAAAGCAACTGCCATTCCGCCGATCCACAGCACCACTTCCTGCAGAATGGCAAAATTGATTCTCTTGCGTTTCTTGCGAAAACTTAATCCTTTCATCCGTTTCCCCTTAAAAAAGATGAGGGACAATGAAGCATTGTCCCTCGTCCGGTTATTACTTTACTAATTCTTTTACTTTCGCACGCTTTCCTACGCGTCCTCTTAAATAGAACAGCTTCGCGCGTCTTACCTTGCCGTAGCGGACTACTTCGATCTTCTCAACATTGGGAGAATGCAGCGGCCAGGTTTTCTCCACGCCGATTCCGTTGGAGTTTTTACGGACGGTAAAGGTTTCGCGGTTTCCGCCGCCCTGTCTCTTTAACACGATTCCCTCAAAAACCTGGATTCTCTCGCGGTTTCCCTCTTTGATTCTGCCGTATACCTTTACGGTATCGCCTACATGGAACACCGGCACTTCCTTCTTAAGCTGCTCAGCCTCAATTTTTCTGATAATCTCGTTCATCTCGTTGTTTCCTCCTTGATTCTCTGGACGTTCGTAACGCATCTTGCGACAGAGGACCATCTCATTTTTTCACAACGTAACTTATTCTACCACAGTTTCCGGGGCATTGCAACTATTATTTCGGGGAATTTCTATTCTCCTCTTTTGCTTCTGCTTGTCTGGAACATTGTAAATCATTTACATATCGTACAGCTTTCCGCTCTCTCTGTTCCGGCGTTCATGTCTTTCATAGTATCCGATCAGCCCGCCGGACTCATCCCGGAGGGCTACCATGTACAAATCCTCGTTTTCCTTTTCTTTATGCTGGATATAGACCTCGTTGTGGGCAGTGCTTTCCTGGAACCAGGCCACAATCTCTTTCAGCTTTTCCTGGGAGCGTCTGCTGTGGCAGTTAAAGAGGCTTTTCCCAAGAATACCTGCATTTTTTTCATTTTCCCCCGATATGGCCGCCGGGTTCATGTAGAGAATCTCATGCTCCGGACTGCAGATAACAATGGGGCGCGGATCCTGTTCCATAATGCTGCGGAAATATGCTGTGAAATCCATTTTTTCTCTCCTTTAAATAAGGAGGCAGGCTTTTAAAGCTGCCTCCTAAAATTTCGTTCTGCTTTTACAGCTTCAGATTTTCGCCTTTCAGTCCCACAAAGGCCCCCTCTGCCCCAAGGCCGGATTCCTCATGCGCAATAAGCCATTTGTTCCGGGCTGTCATAAGGCGGTCCTCCGCTGTGTCCCCGTGAAGTGCGGGCGCCTCGGTGTTGGTTCCCCTGGGAAGAATAATGGCCACACGGAAGCCCTCCTCCTTCAGATTGCAGGGCGCATAATGAAGGGTGGTGGCATAGAGCTCTACCACACAGCCTGCGGGCGCTTCAAAGGCTTCCATCTTTGCGGTGTCGTAGGTAAAATCCGCCTCCACATCCTGCTGCATACCCACCAGCAGCACAGCCCCGGTAAGGGGAATGTTGATTTCTGAATTGCGGTGGTACTCTACGGCGTTCAGGGTGGTGTTATTTCCGTTACAATAGCCGATCTGAATGGGCATGCCTCCAAAAATACTGTCCTCAATCACGGAAAATTCCTTACACTCCTCCAGCTCCGGGGAAGAGGCCACATAAACCACATTTTCCGGAAGAGGCGTTTCTCCCAGACGCTTCAGAAGATCCGGCACATCAGCCTTGATTACCTTGCCATATTTTTCAAACTCCTTGTCAAAAACACTTTTCACCTGCATAAAATCGGGTCCTCCTATTTTAGTTCCGCATCCGTCCTCCCAAGGCCCATGTACTGGAAGGATTTCTGACTGCTTCGCATTCCGAAATCCTTCCCGGCCTTGTCCGGGCTGATGCTGTTTTTAGTTCCGCATCCGTCCTCCCAAAGACAGGCAGACATCCTTTTTGGAAATCATACCACATAACCTGCAATGAGGTCAATATTTCCCACTTCCCCAAAGTCCATTTTCTTCATAAACAATCCCTCTGCTTCATCCCCTTGTCAAATCCCGCACCCACCGGTAGCTGTTCCCGTAAATGGCAGCTGGCACGCATTTAAACACCTGGTCTGCATTGAGGCAGATCACCACCGCCACGGCCGGCCAGTGGAACACAAAAGCAGCCAGACAGGAAAAGGGAATCACGATTCCCCAGATGGAGATTAAGTCCAGAATCACCGCGTACCGGGTATCCCCGCCTCCCCGGATAATCCCCACGTTTACCGGCATCTGGTAGGACATGGTAAGAAGCACTACGCTCTGAATCAGGATAAACGCACTGGCCAGTTCATACGTCTCGGGGGAAACCTTGTAAACTGACAGCAGCGGCACGCGGATAAGGTTGAGGGCGATACAGAGTGTTACTCCTGTCCCTACAAACAGGGCCTGCAGGGTCGTCACATACTGACGGAGATGGGTACGGTCGCCGCTTCCCACCTGTTTTCCGATCAGGATTGTGGCGGCTGTGCAGGCTCCCGCCGCCGCCACCTTCAAAAGCAGGAAGATAGTGGATGAAACGGAGTAGGCCGCAATAGCGTTATTGCTCATATGGCCCAGGATCGCCGTCTGGATGGCATTTGCCAGGCCCCAGAGAGTCCCCTGGAGAATCACCGGCGTGGCCGTCCGCAGGTAATCCATTCCCAGAACCCGGTCCAGAGAGAATATATCCCGCCCCCTAAGGCCCAGCTTTTTATCCTTTCCGAAAACATAAACCCACACAATCACAAATTCCAGGATACGGGCCGTCAGGGTTCCCACGGCCGCCCCTGCCACTCCCAGCTCCGGCGCGCCAAACCGTCCAGAAATCAGCACATAGTTGATACAGCAGTTCACCACCAGGGACACGCAGGAGACGCCCAGGGCAAGGCGGACGGTCTCCACGCTTCTCATCACCCCAAGGAGCACTGTCGTCACCGCAAAAAAGAGGTAGGTAAACCGGATAATCCCCAGATAGCGCACGC
Organism: Clostridia bacterium; assembly: GCA_910576205.1. GTDB lineage: Bacteria > Bacillota > Clostridia > Lachnospirales > Lachnospiraceae > RGIG4284. Next base: position 161,973 of record CAJTHL010000005.1, read on the forward strand.
CCTCCGCAACAATGGCCTCATCCTTCACAAAAATCCTCACCAGAGCTTCCGGAAACAAAGAAGCCGCGGCAAACATAACCAGAGCAAAAAGAATCCCCGCCTTAAGAGCAATGGCTGAGAGCTGCCGGATGGGTTTTGTCTGCTTCCGGCCCCAGTACTGCCCGGATAATACAATCAGGCCGTTGCTGATGGCAAACGCAATCTGCTGTACCACAAACTGGATCTGGTTTACGGCCGCCACCCCCGCCAGGGAAACCTCCGAATAACTGCCGATCATCACATTATCCGCCAGATTTACGCTGAGCACCACGGCCTGTTCCAGGATCAAGGTCCCGGCCAGAATGAAAAATGTGCGGTAAAAGGCCCGTTCTCTTACAAAAAGCTGTCTCATGATTTTTATCTGCTCCCTCTTTTGTGCCCTCTTTTGGCTGTTAAGGCCCATTATAGCATGAATCCTTAAAATCCGCTACCGGATTCCAAAAGCTCTTAAGTATGGCATACAAAAAAACTGTCCCCGCCATTTTATCCTGGCAAGGGGCAGTTTTCCCTGGAATAATTTTAAATTACTTCTTTTAATTCCCTGCTGCGCGCATCCTCCGCAGCCAGTCTGAGTTCCCGGATACCGGTTCCCTGTCTGTACATCTCATAATAAGGCAGGATCCATGTATACAGAGGATGTCCATCCTCCAGCCCCGAGATTGTCCGAAGGGTTTCCTTTGCGTTCTCCAGGCTCTGGGGAAGTCCCTGCTCCCGGATATAGGCGTACACGGCCCCCGCCGTGCCCACACTGATAAAGGCCGGCGTAATTTCCTCCTCCAGGCAGAGATGGGAGGAGCCGATCATGCGGTCCGCCGGGGACAGCTTCCTTCTGGGATCTCCCCCCACCCGCTTGCAGGTATCCTTAAGAGCCCGGTTCGTAAAACGGAAAAGCAGATCCTGCACATGGCACATAAGCTGTTCCATGGGAATCCCGTACTTTTTTGACAGGGCCAGGGAGCTTTCCAGCATGGCGTTCTGCACAATACCCTGGGTGTCGGCATCCGCTATGGATTCAAAGATATAGTCTTTCCCGGAAAACATTCCCAGGTAAGCGCAGGTAGCGTGTCCCATGTTGTGGATATAGAGCTTTCTCTTAATATAGAAATCAAAGGGCTCAAAGGGAATCATATTCCCGATCTCCGGAATATCCCCCTTAAAGGCTGCCTTGTCCACAGGCAGAAACCCATACCGCTCCACGCATACCCGCAGGGGATTGCCGTCCTTCATCTCCTCTGTCTGCACCGGCACCATACGGCCGATGGACGCCTCCACCAGACCTATATTTTTGTCAAACCAGCAGATCTCCTCCTCCGTAAGCTCTTCCTTCAGCATCTTCTCCACCACTTTGTTGGCGTCCATAAGGTTCTCACAGATAATGATATTCAAGGGTCTTCCGCTCTCTGCCATCCGCCTTCGGATTCCTGCCACAAGATTGGGAATGATAAATTTAAGGATATTGACCCCCACCGCTGTGGCCATAATATCCGCCTCTCCAATGGCGGCGGCCACCGCCGCCTGGTCATTTCCGTCTATGGCCCTCACATGCAGCACATCCAGGTCCTCATGGCCCTCGTTTGACACAATCCGCACCGGATACTTTTTGTCCCGGTTCAAAGCCTCGATCACAGGCCTGGCCACATCCACAAAAGTTACCTCATAACCGGATGCCGAGAACAGCATCCCAATAAATCCACGGCCGATGTTGCCGGCCCCATACATTACAGCTTTCATATTCAGTCTCTCCATTTTAGTACCGCATCTGCCCTTCGCGGCCCCATGTACTGGAAGGATTTCCGGCTGCTTCACATCCTGAAATTCTTCCCGGGGCCTCTACGGGCATATGCTGTTTTTCGTACCGCCTCCGGTTTATGTGTATTGTCTGGCCAGTTCCAGCACTTCTGCCGCCGGACGCAGCCCTTCCGTGGCCCCCTTCTCGGACAGGGAGGCTGCCGCCGCGCAGATTCCCAGGTGGATGCTTTCTTTTAGCGTCCATTTTTTCTGCGCCCCGTAGAGAACGCCGGCGCAGAAGGCGTCCCCGGCTCCTACCGTGCCCTTGATATACCCTTGGGGAAGAGACAGGCTCTTCAAGCTGAAAAACCGGTTTTCCTCATCCAGGCCAAAGCCCCCCTCGGGACAGTGGATCACGGCCCAGGTGGATACGCCCAGCTCCTTCATCTTCCGAAGGGCAGGCTCCATATTATCCAGAATCAGAGATTCCTCCTTGTTCCTAAGGGAAATCCCGGTCACCTGCTGGGCCTCCAGCTCATTGATGACGCAGTAATCCGCGTATTTCATGGCCGGGCGCACCAGGGCCTGAAAGCGGTCTCCCGTCTCCGTCACCACATCGATGGACGTCTTAATCCCCCGGCTCTGGGCAGTTTTAAGGAGGCGGGCCATCTTCGTACCATGCTCCTCATCCTCCTGGTCCAAAGCATCAAGAAGAAGAATATAACCCACATGGAGAATTTCCCCGTGAATCTCATCCCAGTCGATAAAGCTCTCGTCAAAGTACGCGTTTGCCCCCCGGTACTGGAAGAATGTACGGGCCTTTGTTTCATTGTCGCTCATTACCGCCGTAAAGGACGTTTTTCCCTGCCGTTTCAAAAGCCCCAGGCCGATATTGGGATGCCGCCCCAGCTCTTCCAGAATAAAGTCCCCCTCCGGGTCTGTGCCAATGACCCCAAGGGCTTCCAGGGGCAGTCTGTCGTCCAGCTTCGCAAGATCCGTAATCACATTGCAGACCGCTCCTCCGATGGATCTGGCAATGCCTTCTGTAATGGTTGTCAGTTCACTTTGTTTTGGCCACCGCTCTATGGGATATGTGATATCCACAATCAGGTTTCCGGCCACGCATATTCCCTCTCTCATTTGTTTTCCTCTCTACTCGTTTTTCAAAGCTCTGTCAAAGGCAAAATCCGATGCCGAAAAATTAATTTTCTTTGTAAATTCGCAGGCCTCTGTGCCGCCGAACACCCGCTCCATGCCGCTGTCCTCCCACTCAATGGACAACGGCCCTGTGTATCCCTTCTGATTCAGCACCCGGATAATGGAGTCAAAATCCACATGTCCGTGTCCTGGGGACACAAAATTCCACCCTCTTCTCTGATCGCCAAAGGTAATGTGGGAGCCAAGGATTCCATTCCTTCCGTTGAGATTCAGCTTCGCGTCCTTGATGTGTACATGGTAGACGCGGTCTGCAAAGTCAAAAAGAAACATGGCCGGATCCAGCCCCTGCCAGATTAAATGGCTTGGATCAAAATTAATGCCAAGAGTCGGCCGGTAATCAAACACCTCCAGAAGCTTCTTTGTGCTCCAGTAATCAAAAGCGATCTCCGTGGGATGCACCTCCAGAGCCAGCTTTACCCCGCATTTGTCAAACTCATCAAATATGGGCGTCCAGAGCTCTTTTACCTTCTGATACCCCTCCTCCACCATCTCCTCTGAGGTCTGGGGAAAGGAATACCAGAATTTCCAGATGGGGGAGCCCATAAAAAAGGTCACCACATCCACTCCCATGGCCTTCGCCCCGTGGGCCGTCACCTTCATCTCCTCTATGGCCCACTTCTGAATCTCCTCCGGCTTTCCGGCAAGCTTAGCAGGCGCAAATCCGTCCAGACGGGGATCGTAGGCCCAGGTAAGGGAATCTGTCACGCACTGCCCTGTCAGATGGGCGCTGATAGCCCAGCAGCCAAGATTGTATTTTGCCAGGGTGTCCTTTACCTCCTGCACATAGGCGGGATCCGCAGCAGCCCTTCTCACATCCAGATGGGCGTCCTTGGCCAGTTCCAGCCCCTCATAACCCATCTGCTTTCCCAGCCTGCATATTTCTTCCAGGGAAAGATCTCCCCACTGAATCGTAAACAATGTCACAGGTCTTGCCATTTGATTTTACCTCCTATTTTCGTTCCGCATGCGCCACGGCTTCTCTATAAGCTCACCCAGATATTTCCCTTTTCATTACTCTTAAGACAGGCCTCCACATATTTAAGACCGTTTACGCCCTCCTCTATGGTGGGGTAATCGATCATGTCCTCCATGAAGGAGCCCTGGTTTTTCGCCTGCACGCAGGCGGCGAAGCTGTCATACAGATTACCCATGGCTTCCAGCCATCCTTCGGTATGGCCGGAAGGGAGCCTTCCATACTTTGCCGCTCCCGGCGTCACCGCCCCATAGCCTCTCTTGATAATATTGGGAATGCCGTCCTCCCGGATCAGCGTAACCTCCTCCGGTGTCTCCTGGAACCACAGAAGGCTTCCTTTGGAGCCGTAAATACGCAGCCGCAGACTGTTGTCGCATCCGATGGCAAACTGGCTGGTCCAGTTTATGCCTGTGGCCCCGCCCTCATATTCCACCAGAATCTGGTCGTTGTCATCAAGCTTCCTGCCAGGCACTACCACATCCATCTTTGCCAGCACTCTCTTAATCTTAAGGCCCGTTACGGTAGCCACTGCATTTTCCACATGGGTTCCCAGATCTCCCAGGCAGTTTACCCTTCCCGACTGTGCCGGGTCGCATCTCCACTCGCCCTGCTTTCCGCCCCAGTCGTTCTCTTTGTACAGCCACCCCTGGGGATACTCCGCCATCACGGTGCGCACCGTGCCGATCTCCCCACCACGGATGAGATCCCGCATAAATTTCATGGTTACATGGCCCGTGTAAGTGTAGGTAACCATAAAGAGCAGACCCTTGTCTTTTGCAAGCCTCTCAAGCTCCTCTGCCTCCGAAACCGTAGTCACCAGAGGCTTGTCGCAGGCCACATGGATTCCCGCCTCCAAAAACGCTTTGCAGATCTCATAATGGGTATTGTTGGGGGTTACCACCACCACGAAGCTGATGCCGTCCTCCCGGGCCGCCTCAGCCCTTGCCATTTCCCTGTAATCCGGGTAACACCGCTGTGGCGCAATTCCAAGAATTTCCCCCTGGGCCAGGCATTTTTCATGGTTTCTGGAGAAACAGCCCGCCACAAGCTCCGCCGTGGCATCCAGACTGATGGCCTTTCTGTGAGCCTCCCCGATAAAGGCCCCAGGGCCGCCGCCCACCATACCGTATCTTAATTTTGCCATCTCAGATCCCTTCCCTTCTTTGCTATCCTTCCCCTGCAAAAATGTATATTCTCACAAGTATGGTTGATTTTATCATATCATCATCAGGGATCTTTTACATGGTTTACCTTACCGTTAACCGCCGATTAATTTGCTGTTTTCTGTCCCGGTTTCCCCTCTGTCCTTGCATCTGCCTCCGAAAATGTCCGGCTGTTTCCAGCCAGTTCCAGCAATTTTATGCTGTCCCAGACAGAGTAAAAGGTCTGGGTATTGATAACATCCTCATTTTTTTCCTCCACCACATGGATGGTATGGCTGTTCCGGTATTCCATGGGGGTATACCCCAGCTGCTTCTGATAAATCTTGTTGAGATACCGGTAATCGGAGAACCCACACTCCAGGCAGATCTCCGTAATGCTCTTGTTTGTCCTCTCCACCAGCTTCCTGGCCCGCTCAAAACGCATTAGGGCCACATACTGCTGAAAAGGGATCCCCAGCATTTCCCGGAAAAAATGGGACAGGTAATGCATGGACAAATGTTCCATCCTGGCAATGTCCGTCAGCATAACCTTCTCCGTAAAATGGCTCTCAATATAATCGGTAATCCGGTTCAGCCGTTTTCCCTTGTGATACCGCTCCGTCTGCTCTTTCCCGGAAATCCGGTGCCATTTCTGGGTACATAAAAGGACGCCAAAGATCTCATAGAGACAGGACATGCAGAAAAATTCATAATTTTTCTCCTTCTTAAAATAGAGCTTCGCCACCTTAAGCAAAAGCCCTCTGAGCCGCCTAAGTTCCCCGCTGTCCTCCGCAAAGGACAGATGAATCCCGTCAAACTCCACCCGTCGGATATCCGGGTAAGCCCGCACGCAGAACCCGGAAGCAATCTGGACAGAGAGAATCACCACATTCTCCGTCAACGCGTGGAGTTCATGGCTCTGATGAGGATTGCATAAAATCACATCCCCTTTCCCGAAAACCTTTGCCTCCCGGTTGGCAAACACCGAAACTTCCCCCGACAAAACCAGGCAGATCTCAAACTCCTTGTGCATATGGGGCCTCCGGTAGGTCATTCCCACAAGAAACAGATTTAAATCCTCCATCTGAAGATGTTTTACGATTTCGTATTCCTGCATAAAATTCACGTCCTCACATTTTCTGGGAAGCTCTGTCCCACAGCAAATCAGCAGGGCAGATTTATTTGCTGCTTCTAATCATACCATTTAAAACGCCGCCTTTCAACAAAAACACCGTCCCACACCAAATACTTCCAACAACAAATTAATCTGTCCCCCACCGCAAAAGGGACAATGCATTTTCAAGCCAAAGCCCCTATACTAGTCACATCAGGCAAAACGGCAACTGCCCGGAGAAGCCCCCGGAAGGATTTACAGACGTATTACGGCTGGAAATTCTTCCAGTACATGGGGCCAGGGAGGGCAGATGCGGTACTTTAAAAACAGCATCTGCCCGGAGGGGCCCCCGGAAGGATTTTCAGACGTATTATGGCTGGAAATTCTTCCAGTACATGGGGGCCAGGGGAGGGCAGATGCGGTACTGGAATAGGAGGTAATATTATGGAATCAAGATTCAGATTCACCGCAGGCCCATGGAATGTCAACGAGGGCGTGGAGGCCTTTGGCCCCGGGGTACGCCCGGAGGTTCCCATCGAGGAGAAATTTAAGAAATTTGCCGAGATCGGCCTCTCCGGCGTTCAGTTTCATGACGACGACGCCGTGCCGGATATCAACAACATGACGGAGCGGCAGATAATCGACTACGCAAAGGATATGAAATCCACCCTGGATAAATATGGCCTGGTGGCCGAGTTTGTGGCCCCCCGCCTTTGGATGGATCCCCGCACCACAGACGGCGGCTTCACCTCCAACAGCAAAGAGGACTACGACTTTGCCATGTGGCGGGCGAAACGCTCCATTGATATCGCCAGGGCTCTGGGAAGCAAAAACGTGGTTCTCTGGCTGGCCCGGGAAGGCACCCTCTGCGCGGAGAGCAAGGATCCGGTGGAAAAAGTTGGAAAGCTTATCGACTCCATCAACGAAATGCTGGCCTACGACGAAAATATAAAAATTCTCATTGAATCCAAGCCCAACGAGCCTATTGACCGCAGCTACTGCCCCACCATCGGGCATGTGATGGCCCTCTCCGCTGCCACCAAAGACCCGGCCCGGGTAGGGGCCGTGCTGGAATCCGCCCACGCCATCCTGGCCGGACTGGATCCCGCCAACGAGATGGCCTTTGCGTTGAAATTTGGAAAGCTTGGCTCAGTCCATCTAAACGACCAGAACGGCTGTCGATACGACCAGGATAAATCCTTTGGCGCCGAAAGTCTCCGCAGCGCCTTCAACCAGATCAAGGTGCTGGTAGATCACAACTACGGTGCAGGCGGCGAAATGGTGGGCCTTGACGTCAAGGCCATGCGCACCCAGCATCCCGACGATCAGTACCGCCATATCCAGAATTCCATGAAGGTTGCCTGTATGCTGGAGGAAAAGGTGGCCAGATTTGACCGGGAATTCCAGGCCAGATGCATTGCCGAGAGAAATTACGAAAAACTGGAAATGTATGTGATGGAACTTTTAATGTCCTAGATAATACGGGAGAAGGGGCGGCCGCGTGTGAATTTGCGCAGCTGCCCCTCTTCCTTTCGATTCTCCCATATATGAAATGCATATCGGCCAGCGAAGGCTGTCCGCCCGCCTGCAAATAAAGCTGCTTTTCCCTGCAAAAATCACAAAGAATGCCCTGGAAACCCCTTCCGGTATCTGGCGTCGTCTTCCTCTGAAATTTCCCGCAGAACACGGCATGGATTTCCGCCGGCCAGCACACCGGAGGGAATATCCTTTGTCACAATACTGCCCGCCGCGATTACGGCATTGTCCCCGATGGTCACGCCACCCATAATCTTTACGCCGCCTCCGACCCACACATTATCTCCGATGCGGATAGGCCAGGCATATTCCAGGCCCAGATTCCGGGTGTGGGCGTTTAGGGGATGGCCGGCCGCATAGAGGCCGCAGTCCGGTCCAAACATGACGTTGTCCCCGATCTCTATAAAATTACCCGCCAGAATTACGAAATTATAATTGGAGTAAAAATTCTCCCCCACGCTGACCCGTTCCCAGAAATCACAGCGGAAAGGCTGCTCCACCAGGAATTTCTTCCCTGTGTGCTTAAAATTCTCACGGATCATCCGCTCCCGCTCCGCCGTCTGGGAGGGCCGGAGGGCATTGTAGGAAAAGCTCAGCTCCTGGCTTCTTAGCCGTCCGGCCAGGAATTCCTCATCAAAGGCCGCGTCGTACAGAAGACCTGCCTCCGCCTTTTCTTTTTCTGTCACCGCTTCCCCTCCTATACGATTATTTTCTCCAGGGTTTCCAGGGCGCACCGCACCATATGCTGTCCAAGCTCCATGCTGGTTTCCACGGAATTTTTCGCGAACCACTGGGTATTGTCTTTTGTGCGCTCAAGGTCTACATGGTCGGGATATAGCGCGTACATCAGGCTGGATTCGTATTTCCCCGCATGGTCAAAACCGCCGCACTTGTGCTGGGCCTCAGCCGACAGCAGGGGGATCACCTTAATATAAGAAAACGGATCGTCCCCGGAACCCAGATTTTCATAATAATCCGCGTAGTCATTGCTGCCCCACCAGCCCTTTCCCCTGGTTTCCTCCATATACTCCATAATCACCTTTTTCGCCGCTTTATGGCAGGCCAGGGTCATGGGCATAAGGCCGGCCTCCTCAGTCTGATGATGGGCAATGCAGTAAATGTTTTTCACGCCTCCGTAGACCATGGATTTCAGAATACAGTAAATATAGTTCTCGTATACATCCACGTCCACATGAATGGTGCCGCTTTCGGGCCCGGCCACCGCATAGCTGGCCACCCCGTACCAGATGGGCGGACACACCACCATCTCCTTTGTCTTTTCCAGCTCCCGCAGCACCCCGGTAATCACCATGGTGTCTGTGCCGCAGCTTGCATGCAGGGCGTGATATTCAATAGTTCCAATGGGTATCACATAGGGAACCCTTCTCCTTTTCGCATCCTCCAGTTCCTGAAAGAACATGTCTACCATCTGCATCGTATCACCCTCATTTCCAGAGTCTTATTTAAAATTCCAGCTCGTACAAGGTTCCGATCTCCGGGGAAAGGATATCGCACCCCTCCTCTGTCACGGCGATTCCCTTTTCCCAGCGGACGCCAAAGGTGTCGGAGGAGATAAAGGTGTCGATCTGGAATGTCATGTTGGACTGGAGGGCATAGTCCGAAATCGTCTCCACCCAGGGAGCCTCCACCTCAATCATACCTGTGCCGTGAAGGGGGCCGTATACGAAATTATCTTTGTAGCCGTTTCGCACATAGTAATCATAAAATTCCCTGGCAATATCCGCGGCAATCACCCCGGCCTTTACCTGCTCCTGGGTCCATCTGTGGGCCTCCAGGCCAAACAGCACCACGTCTCTTCTCCTTCCCTCCAGCTTACCCAGAACAATGGGGTAGCCGATAGCCGCCGAATATCCGTCAATCTTGGCGGACAGGTTCAGCTGCACAATATCGCCCTTCTCAAATTTCCGGTAGCTGGAACGGGAAATGGCATGGCGGGTGGACGCCTCGGAAAAGACATACATAGGAAGCCCCTCATACTCTGCCCCATGCTCATACACCACTCTCTGGGCAACCCCTACCATCTGAAGCTCCGTCATGCCCGGGCGGATCTCCTTAATGACCTGCTGGGTTGCCAGCTCTGCAATGCGGTAGCCTTCCCGCAGGCAGTTGATCTCATTTATGGATTTAATGGAGCGAAGCTCCACCATAATATGGTCTGCGCGCACGATCTCCGCCTCCGGAAACGCCTCCTTAATGGCCTCCATAATCACCACGGAGGTGTCCAGATAGCTGGCCACACCGATGCGAAGCTTCTTTCCGGTAATGCCCAGGGAGCGAAAAACGTCCTGATATGTATCTGCCACAAGCTCCGGGTACGCAGGGTCTGCCCCTTCCCGGTAAGCCTTCAGGACAAAAACCTTGTCGATCCGGGAGCGGTCAGCCCCAAACTCCCTGCTCTCGGGCCCCACCATAAGCGCCGCCTCCCCTGTGGGTGCAATGGCAACGCCACAGCGCTCAAACAGAGGCCAGTAGCCGGAAAAATACCGGGCGTTTGCGTAATCAGCCTCGTTAGAATTGACGATGAGGGCGTCCAGGCCTTCCCTCTGAATAATCTTTGCCGCCTTCTGGGCTCTCTCTTTGTATTCCTGATCCGGTATCCGGATGGTTCCATGTTCTGCCATAATGATTCTCCTATTCCAGTTCCGCAATCCCCCTCCCAGTACACAAAAGCATTTCCAGCCGTATAATGCCGTGTCTGTAAATCCTTTTGTGTACTGGCCGGGGTCTTGCTGTTTCCAGTTTCCTAGTTAGTCGCAACAATAACCCGGGGTGGTGTAGAAGGCAACGGCTCTGGGCTCTGCCCGGCCATACTGGGCTACTACCGGCTCGTCGCTCTCCAGAAGGACAGCGTACTGTTCCCCAAAGACCGCCGTATGCTGTCCGAAATCCCCGCTCTCATTCGTGCGGAGACACCGTACCCGCCGGGCGTTTACCGTAACCTGGATATCCGTGACCGGCTCCTTGTCCGTGTAAAGCAGGGTAATCCGGATATGGGCGTCCCGTTCCCCCGTATTGGTGATGATAACAGACTCATGTCCTGGTATGACGTTTACGCCCTCCGGCGGAAGCTCCGCGTCCGGAAACACCCACACACGTTTTCCATATCCCATGAGCAGTCCTCCTTTCCTTAATTCTGTAATTTTATTTTATCTCCATTCCCGTATCCCGTCAATATTTAAAGTAAAATTTTACTTATATTTTATTTAAACGTTTTACTTTACATTACCGTTTTTTCATGTTATACTTTTTCAAAGCCTAAACAAGATAAACTATACAGGAAGGTGGGATACCTTATGGCAACTATCAAAGACGTAGCCCGCATGGCAGGCGTATCCATTGCCACGGTCTCCAATTACATAAACAAGACAAAACCTGTCAGCAAAGGAGCCGCCGCCAGGATCCAGGCGGCCGTGGAAACCCTGCAATATTCCCCTAACCTGTCGGCAAAAAGTCTGAAGTCCAATTCCTATACGGATATCGGCGTGATTCTTCCGGACTTTGACAACTCTTATTATGTGCAGATTTTCCAGGGGATTGAAAATACATTTCAGAATACGGAATACTATACGAATCTGACCTTTTCCTATGACGTCCCGGATTTGGAACAGGCCATTTTTCACAGTTTTTTAAAAAAACAGATCCAGGGCCTTATCTTGATCTCCTGCCAGCCGGATAACTGGGAATTTTATCATAAATATTTTACTTCCCATGAACATCCCCTGGTACTGATAGACCGGGATATCCGCAACCTGGATGCCAATTTTGTGTCCTTTGACACCCACGCCATACTCCGGCGGATTACCGGGCAGCTTTTAGACCGCGGATACCGGAAGATCTTTCTGCTCTCCGGCCCAGAGTGCTTCTCCTGTGAAGCCGGCTGTATCCGGGGATTTTCCAGCGCGTTTCAGAATAAGGGCCTTAAGCCGGAGCCCTCCTTTTTTGTGCAGACAAATTTAACCCGGGAGGACGCCTTCCGGAAAACCATCCAGCTCTTTCGCACCCAGATTCCCCAGTCCATTGTGGCCACCTCGGAATCCGTCGCGGCCGGAGCCATTGAAGCCCTCTATGTCCTGGGCTTTTCCACCGGGGAAATCCCGGTTGTGACTCTGGGGGAGGATCACTGGAATCTCTATACCCATTCCTTTGCGGCGGCCTCCGCGCCCCGGCCTGCCATCCATCTGGGGCAGACGGCCGCAACATTGCTGCTGGATCAACTCCGCTCTCCCCTTACAAAGGAAAACGAAAAGGTGATTATAGGGGATCCCGGAATTACGCGCATGGTTTCCCTTCCCGGATATTTTTCCAGCCCCAGGCCGGCTAATCGGGAGGCTTCTCTTGAACGCCTGCGCATTTTAATGCTGGATACCCCACAGGTACACACGCTTTTGGGGCTTCTGCGCAATTTTGAAAATCAGTGCGGGGTAAAAGCAGATGTAACCATTCTCCCCCATCACCATCTGTACGAAACGATTCTTAAGACTCATGGCGTATCCTCCCAGTCAGAGGCGCTCTCCCTTTCTGACCGCAGGGGCTATGATGTGATTATGTACGATATCCCCTGGCTTTCCGATCTGGCCTCCGCCGGGATTCTCCATGACTTGACGCCGGAGCTTAAAAATATGGATCTGGATATTTTTCTTCCTGGCTGTCTTGATTATTTCAGCCTTTTTAAGGGCCGGTATTTCGGGCTGCCCTTTATGTACGCCCCTCAGATCTTTTATTATAGGAAGGATTTATTTGAAAATACAGAATTAAAGGCGGATTATGAACGCCGGAACAATATTACTTTGCGTCCGCCTCTCACTTTAAAAGAATTTAATACCATCGCGGATTTTTTTACAAACCACACGGATGCCATTGACTATGGCCTCTCCATTCCTGCCGCCTATGACGAATACCTGGCTCCGGAGCTGTATATGCGGCTTCGCACCTTTGGAGGACGCCTCTTTGACAACAGCGGAAACGTCTGCCTGGGACAGGACGCTTCCCTGAAAGCCTACATCAGTTTCCTGCGCTCCGTCCGTCTGGCAAAACCGGATTACCGCACCGCCACGGACGTTAGTGTGGTGCAGGATTTCCTAAAAGGCGAGACTGCCATGCTGATAACCTACCCCTCTTTCCTCACGGATGTGGCGGATCTTCGAAGGAGCAACATGGTGGGCTCCATCGGCTGTCACCATATTCCCGGGCGCAGCCCCCTGCTGGGTGGGTGGAGCCTTGGAGTCAGCAGCCGCTCCACCAGAAAGCATCTGGCCTTTTCCTTTCTCCAATGGATCTGCCAGGAGCAGACGGCCAATTACTTTGCCCTTCTGGGAGGACAATCTGCCATCACCTCCACCTATACCAACGATGAGCTCATTAAGCTGTACCCCTGGCTGCCCTTGTACCACTCCACCTACCAGTACACCAAACCTACCGTGCCGCCGGAGCTTCCGGGCCGGACGATCCTGTCCCAGAATGACATTGACGCCATTGTCTGCCGCTGGGTGTATGAACTCCTGGACGAAAAAATCCAGGTGCAGGACGCAATCGCCAATACCCAGTCCCAGCTTGAAGCCCTGGTAAACCGACAGCGGAATTTCCGATAGCCGCCTCTTTGTTCTTTGTGAATGCCAGGCTAAAAACAAGCCCGGGTTCAGCCACTTTTCGCCCCTGTGCCGTCATGTTATTTCACGGCTTCTCTAAAAAGTCAGAATCTGAAGCTTTCCTTTTGCCGGATACAAGCCAAGGCTTTCCTGAAGCTGCAAAAAAGCCGCCCGCCCTTCCTCCACCCAGAGAAAGGGCGTTCGTCCCTGGGAGATACACTCGTTAATCCAGGCGGCTTCCAGCGCTTTTCCGATTCCTCTTTGACGCCACTTTCTCTTTACATATAAGAAATCCAGGGCTCCGGCCATATTGATTTTCAAGATTCCCGCCAGGGCCTCTTCCAGAAACGCGCCGTATATGCGGCCCGTTTCCAGAGCCTCCCAAGCTTCGGGGTTTTCCTGGGCTTCACAGATTTTTAGAGCTTCCAGAATTTCTTCCCTGTCACACAGACTATCCCCAGCAAACAGACGAAGCAGCTCTCTGTGGGAATTGTCCAGCCTGCATACCCCTACCCCTTCTGCCCTGCGCCGAAGGGAAACCGGATTTTTCAAGGTATAAACATACTGAATACAGGTGCAGATGTTGAATGCTCCCAGATATTTCCGGGCAGTCTCTGCCAGGAATTCCTGGTGAAGGACAAGCATCCGAAGCCGCCCGCTTCCTCTGCCGTCCCCATTTTTCCTCTCCGCCAGCCTTTCCAGCATCTGCACGCCCTTTTCCTCATCCTTCGCCGTCACATAAGCGATTCCCCGAAGCGCGTCCAGAAGGGTAACATTTTCCCCCTCCCAGGTAAAAAGGTCCCCTCTGTCTGTCCTTAAGCTTTCCAGCATATCCGTGTGAAGGAGCTTTTGCCGCAACAGCTCTTTTTCGCAGTGGAGACGTCTTTCATACAAAGCAAATAAGTCCGGCCGCCGCTTCTTTGTCCGCTCCTGAGCCCTTTCCAGACGCCAGGCGCTGATTTTCCTGTGGTCCCCTAAGAGAAGCTCCCCCGGAACCGGGTTTCCATGCCAGACTTCCGGCCTGCTGTACTGGGGATATTCCAGGAGATTTCCGTGGAAGGATTCAAACTCCGCGGAGGTCTCATTGTTCAGCACCCCTGGCACCAGCCGGGAGACAGCATCCATCATCACAAGGGCCGGAAGCTCGCCGCCGGTGAGCACATAGTCCCCGATGGACACGTAGTCTGTGACAATCTCCTCCAGTACCCGCTCGTCGATTCCCTCATAATGTCCACACAGAAACACCAGTTCTTCCTCCCTGGAAAGTTCCAGGGCAAGCTTCTGGTCAAAAACACGTCCCTGAGGGGTCACATAGATTACACGGGAAGCCTTTTTTTGTTCCTTTTTTACAGATTCGTACGCCTGGTATACTGGTTCCGCCTGCATAACCATGCCGGCGCCCCCGCCATAGGGGTAATCGTCCACCTTCTGGTGCTTATTGTCCGCATAGTCCCGGATGTTGACAGTGTGCAGGCAAAGCTGCCCCCTTTTCGCGGCCCGGCCTGTGATGCTGGTGTGAAAAGCGCCCGCAATAAGCTCCGGAAACAAAGTTAAAACATGAAATACCATCTTTTCTTCTTTCTTATTCCAGTTCCGCATCTCCCCTACATGGCCCCTGGGTACTGGAAGCATTTCTGACTGCTTCGCATCCATAAATCCTTCCGGGGGCCATTTCGGGCAGTTGCTGTTTTCCAGTTCCGCATCTCCCCTACATGGCCCCTGGGTACTGGAAGCATTTCTGACTGCTTCGCATCCATAAATCCTTCCGGGGGCCATTTCGGGCAGTTGCTGTTTTCCATTTCTGTGTCTCCCCGTTCAGTCCAGCAGCCCCTCCAGCACGTGTACCTGCATCCGCTGTCCTTCCACGTCCACCTCCAGAATACAGTCGGGTATGGCGGGCAGAAGGATTTCTTTTCCCTCCGGGCTCTCCACGATATACACGTCGTTGGCCCCGGTTTGCAGCACGTCCGTCAGCTTTCCCAGGAGTTTCCCGTCCTCAGTCTCCACCTGCATGCCCAAAAGATCCACAATAAAATTCTCGTTTTCCTCCAGGGGCACTGCGTCCTCCCGGCTTACATAGAGATCGCTGCCTCTGTATTTCTCGATCTCATTAATATCGTTAAATTCCTTAAACTTTAAAATTACCTGGTTTTTAAAATACTTCACCTGGGTGATGGTAAGCTCCCGCTTCTCCTTTCCCGTATCCAGCAGCACATGCTCCAGATCCTTAAAACGGCCTGGGTCGTCTGTGGTGGGGAAAATCTTTACCTCCCCCTTTAAACCGTGGGTGGAGGATATGACACCCACCCGCAGATATGCCTCCATAAGCGTTCTCCTTCTTGAAATACGCAGACAGCGGGTGTCGCCACCCGCTGTCTATGCTCTTTACTGCATGATTTCCACTACTACTTTTCGGTCTTCCTTTGCTGCCGCCGCTTTTACCACACAGCGGATTGCCTTTGCAATCCGTCCCTGTTTGCCAATCACTTTTCCCATATCAGACGGCGCCACACGAAGTTCTACAAGAATCGTCTTCTCATTCTCGGTCTCCGTAACAACGACTTCCTCCGGATGTTCCACCAGCGATTTCGCAATCACTTCTACTAGTCCTTTCATATACCACCTCCGAATGTGGATTCCCTGTTTTCCGTTATTTCTCAATACCTGCCAGCTTGAAAATCTTGCCGACCACCTCTGTGGGCTGCGCGCCGTTGTTCAGCCATTTCTTAGCGGCTTCCTCATTTACCTTGAAGGTGCTGGGATCTGTGTTGGGGTCATAGGTTCCGATCTCCTCAATAAATCTGCCGTCTCTTGGGGATCTGGAATCTGCAACTACAATTCTATAGAAAGGTGCTTTCTTCTGACCCATTCTCTTTAATCTGATTTTTACTGCCATTTTTCTTTTCCTCCATTACTGTTTAAAATTTTCATTTATCAAAAAGGAAGTTTGAATTTCCCTTTTTTTCCGAATCTTCCCCCCATCATCTGGGGCATCTGCTTCATCAGCTTCCGGCTCTGCTCAAACTGCTTTACCAGGCGGTTAACCTCGGAGATATCCACCCCCGCGCCCCCTGCAATCCTGCGCTTTCTGGACGGATTCAGCAGGTTCGGGTTGCTCCGCTCCTGGGGAGTCATGGACAGGATAATGGCCTCAATGCGGGCCATCTTCTTGTCGTCAATGGCTGCCTCCAGATCCTTCATCTGGCTTCCCATGCCCGGCATCATGGACAAAATGCTGGTGAGCCCTCCCATTTTTTTCATCTGGTTCATGCTCTCCAGATAATCGTCGAAACCAAACTGGTTCTTCTTCATCTTCTGAGCCATCTCTCTGGCTTTGTCCTCGTCCACCTGCTCCTGGGCCTTTTCGATAAGGCTTAGCACATCCCCCATGCCCAGGATCCGGGAAGCCATGCGGTCCGGGTAAAACTGCTCCAGATCCGACAGTTTTTCCCCCATACCCACAAAGAGAATGGGTTTCCCTGTCACCGCCTTGATGGAAAGGGCGGCTCCGCCCCTGGTGTCTCCGTCCAGCTTGGTGAGAATGACGCCGTCGATGCCGATCTTTTCCTCAAAAGCCGTAGCCACGTTTACCGCGTCCTGTCCGGTCATGGCGTCCACCGTAAGGAGCGCCTGGTCTATGGTAAGATTTCCCTTTATGTCAATGAGCTCCTCCATCATGTCCTCGTCCACGTGGAGGCGTCCCGCCGTATCCAGAATCAGTACATTCATGCCGGATTTGCGGGCATGCTCATAAGCTGCCTTCGCAATGTCCACCGGCTTGTGCCCGTCGCCCATGGAGAATACTTCCACGCCCTGCTTTTCCCCGTTTACCTGTAGCTGTTTAATAGCCGCCGGACGGTAGATATCGCAGGCCACAAGCAGGGGTTTTCTTCCCTTGCTCTTTAGCTTCCCCGCCAGCTTGGCGGCCGTGGTGGTCTTACCTGCGCCCTGGAGGCCCATCATCATCATCACCGTAATCTCATTGCCGGGCCGGAGCTTTAAATCCGTGGTCTCGGAGCCCATAAGGCTGACCATCTCTTCATCTACAATCTTAATAACCGTCTGCCCCGGGGTCAGACTGCTCATTACATCCGCGCCAATGGCCCTGGCTTCCACAGATCTGATAAACTGTTTTACCACCTTGAAGCTTACGTCCGCCTCCAGAAGGGCCATCTTCACTTCCTTCAGGGAAGCCTTTACGTCCGCCTCCGTAAGCCTGCCCTTGCTGCGCAGGTTTTTGAAAATATTCTGCAGTTTGTCGGATAAGCTCTCAAATGCCATGGTTTCTGGTTCCCCAATCTGTCTTTCTTTTAAATTTTTCCCGGACGAAGCTCCTACAACTGCTCCAGAATCCGGTCAAGCTGTCCTGTGAGCTCCTCCCGGTCCAGGCTTTTTCCTCTCTGGATTTCCGCCTTCATTTCCCGAATCTGGCTCTTAATCAGCACAAATTTCTCTACCAGGCGCAGTTTTTTCTCATAATCCTCCAGGATTTTGTTGCACCGCCGGATGAGATCATGTACCCCCTGTCTGCTGACGCCCCGTTCCTGGGCCACTTCGCTGAAGGAGTAGTCGTTCAGCACTACATCCTCGTAGATTTCTTTCTGATGTTTTGTCAGCAGTTCACCGTAAAAATCGTAAAGCAGGGTCTGCTCCAGAATCTTTTCCATTATCAGTCACCTTGACTATCTTAACGGATGGAGGGAGGTTTGTCAAGTGTTTTTTCTTGACAACTTTCCTTTTTTATTTTCCCACAATCCCCCTCTCACCACCGGAAGATATCAGACAGGCGCATCTGCACTGCCTGCTCTGCCCTCTCCTCCTCTTTCCGGGCCGTCTCCCGCCGGACCTCCTCCCCGGGAATTTCTTTTAAGAAGCAGGAGCCCTCCCCGCTGCCCACCAGAATCAGTTCCTCCCTGGCCCGGGTCATCCCCACATAGCAGAGACGCCGTTCCTCCTCCAGGTCCGCCTCGCCGCCGGCAAATTCCAGGGGAAAACGCCCTCTGTCCATTCCATATAAAAATACCACGGGAAATTCCAGGCCCTTGGAGCCGTGAAGCGTCATAAGTGTGACGGTATCCGCGCTGTATTTCCGGCCTCCGTTTCTTCGCACGTCCCCGTCCTCTCCAAAAGTAAGGCTGTCCAGGAAATCTCCCATGGCGGAATAGAACACGGACATATCCGCGAGCTTTTTCATGACCTCCCTGTTTTCAAAGGAAAACTCCTTCTCCCACTCCTCCAGAAGCCGTACGGGGCGGGTTCTCCTCACTTTTTTCCGGTATTTCCCAGTCAGATAGGTAAACCGCTCCTCCTTCGGTTCGCCCAGCCAGGGCTTAAGAAGCCTCCGGCTTAATTTCTCTGACGCCTCTGTCCGGGTCTGGAGCAGATAGCGGAAAAAGTACAAGGCTGCCCGCACCTCCCGCTCTGTTAAAAAGTCTTCCCGTCCCGCCACCTGGTAGGGAATCCCCTCCTGCCGCAGGCACTTTTCCAAAAGAGCCGCCTGCCTGTGCGTCCGGTAAAGCACGGCCATATCCGAAAATCCCCGCACCGGGCCGCCTTCCCCGGCTCCCTTCTCGTCCGTATCCCGCATATCCATGCCGCCCACCTGCCGGTTGATCTCCTTTGCCACAAAAACAGCCTCTCCCCGCTCATCCTCCGCCGACACCATGCGCACCGGCTGCTGCCCTTTTCTTCTGGCCTCCATTCTCCGCTCTCCCCCCTCATTACGGGAGATCACCCCAAGAGCCCCGTGAAGAATGGCAGGCGCGCAGCGGTAATTCTCCTCCAGGCGGATGGTGACAAGGCCCGGATACTCCTCTCCCAGGCGGGAGAAAACCTGGGGATCGCATCCCCGGAACCCGTAGATGGACTGATCCGGGTCCCCGATTACAAACAGCTCCCGGCCGCCCCGGCTCCATTCCCTTACCAGGCGGTATTGCAGGGGATTGATATCCTGGAACTCATCGATAAGCAGATAGGAAAAGGGCTTGCGCTCCGGCGCATCCTCCGATATTTCTTCCAGAATCTGTAAGGTTTCCAGGAGAAGGTCGTCATAATCCAGGGCTTTCGCTTCCTCCAAAAGCTTTTGATAGCGCTGGTACAGGGGCTTTTCCTCCTCCTCCGCCTCCCTAAGGCCGTTTTTCACCTGGGAAAGCTTTCGCAGGAACAAGGTGACAGAATCCTTCCTAACAGATTTCCAGGAAGCCTTTTCCCCAGGGCCTTTTTCCCTCTGTTCCTCCCCAGGACTTTCCTTTAACTCCCGGATATTCCCTTCCACCCCATTTTCCCGGAGAACCGCTTCGGCCAGCTCTTCCTGGAGGCCCTTATCCGCCATGAGAAAGGACATTCCTCTATCCTTGAGAAACCGGCTGCAGACAGCGTGAAAGGTTCCGGTCAGTACGCCCGCCCCATTTGCAGCCCGGTCATGCTTCTTTCCGTCCGCCATCCGTGTTTCCATCTCTTTTGCCGCCTTGTGGGTAAAGGTCACGGCAGTGATCTCCTCCGGGGAAATCTTCCGCACTTCCAGCAGATACCGGAGCCTGGCAATCAGTGTGCGGGTTTTGCCTGCCCCCGGCCCGGCGATCACCGCCACGGCCCGGCCTGTCTGTTCTACGGCCCTTTGCTGGGAACGGCTTAACTCCTGGGAAGAGGACGTGTTTTCCGCAGGGCAGGCAGCTTCGTCTGTTTCTTCAGGCCCGGGATTCTCCCGTCCTCCTCCGGGCTTCTGTTTGATTTCCGGTTTTTGGGTTCCCTGTAAATCCTGCCCTTTTTCCGGCTTCCCCGGCTGTCTCTTCCCTTCCGGCCCCGGCTTCTTCCCCCGGAAGTCCTCCTCCCCCAAAAAGGAAAGCTGTCCCTCCAGTACGCTTCTGTCCCCGGCTGTCAGAAGGCTGATTTTTCCGTACTCCCCGTCAAAGCCCGGGGTGCGCTCCACCTGGCCTGAACGAAGCCTGCGGATGCCCTCTGCCACCAGGAAGCCCGCCTCTCTTTTAATATCCTCCACGGGAATCTCCCGCAGAATGGCAAATTCCGGCCCCAGGGCTCTCAGCATCTGCGCATATTTCTCCTGGGCTTTCTTTCCGGCCGCGGAAATCCCTTCTGAGGCCCCGATCACCTCCAAAAGCGGCACCATACTCTCAAAAGGCCGGCCTGAGGGCAGCTCAAAACCTTCCTGCCTGTCCGCAAGCTGGTCTATGCGGTTCAGCACGCCGATGGTAATCTTTTTGCCGCAGACCGGACATTTATTCCCGTACCCGGCTGTCTGGGCAGGGCTGATGCAAAGCCCGCATTTCCGGTGGCCGTCAAAGTGGTATTTCCCCTCCTCCGGAAAAAATTCAATGGTGCCCGAAAGGCCCTTTCCCTCTTGAATAGCCCCATAAAGCCCTTCATAGGACAGCTCTATGTCAAAGAGGCTGGCTTCCCGCCCAAGCTTCGCCGGGGAGTGGGCGTCTGAGTTGGAGATAAGGCAAAAGCGGTCCAGGGCGCTGACCCGCCAGATCATGGGCGGGTCGGCGGAAAGGCCCGTCTCCAGGGCATGGATATGGGGCGTCAGCTCCTCAAAGCATTCCTCTATGGCGTCAAAGCCGGAAAACGCCCCAAACATGGAAAAATGCGGCGTCCAGATATGGGCGGGCACATAGATTCCCCTGGGAGTTGTCTCCAGCAGGATTTCCAGCAGATCCCGGCATGGAAGCCCCAGAATAGGCCGCCCGTCGGAATGAATATTCCCGATAAGCTCCAGACGCCTTGCCAGGGCTTCCGCCTCCTCCAATCCTGGCAGAATCAAAAGGCTATGGACTTTGCGCACCCGGTCGTTTTTCTTGTAGATGGAGCTGATCTCCCCGGTGACCACAAAGCGGGGCTGCCTGGAAGATACGCCCTCCTCCTTAATCTGGTATTCCTTTTTCAGCACATACAGACCGTCCTTTGCCGGTTCCAGCTTTTCCTTTAATTCCTCCCGCCAGGCCGGATGTGTGAAATCCCCTGTGCCAAGAATGTCAATGCCTTTTTTCCTCGCCCATAAATCCAGGTATTCCGGTGTGCAGTCTTTGCTGGTGGCACGGGAATACCGGGAGTGGATGTGCAGATCTCCTATGTACATATCCTTTCGCTCCTCAAACAGTTTCCTTCTCCATATGGTCTTTTCCAGGTTCCAAAAGCGCTGCGTTTTCCTTCCCTTATCCGCGTAAATCTATATTTTGCCGGCTTTTACCAGCAGCATCATTGGCCGGCGCAATTCGTCTTTCATCCCCGGAATGCACATCATTTCTTCGGACGGCTCCACCTCTTCCACCGCTTTAAGTGCAAAACCGTTATTCAGTAATCCCACATACTCTCCGGGTATTCATATTCCTCTATTCCGCAGACACGGTGCGCAATCTGCTTTCCCCTGAAGCGAGGGTGGAAACCTGGAAAATGTATACAAAAACAGCCGGAGGCAGTGGAAATCCACTGCCTCCTGTCCTCTAAGGCCTTGATTTTAAATGAAACGGTAAAATGTCCCAGGCGGCAAAGAGGCGCCTCTTTTCTCTCTCAGAACGCCACGCCCGCCCGCAGTATCACATTGGGATACGGGGTAAACTCCCCTGTGCGGATGGCAAACTTCACATCCCCGGACATCTTCTTCAAATCCTCGTGGGAAATAAACGTGTGCTCCACGCCCGGAAGCTTATTCTGGATATACGCCAGAAGCTCCGGATTTTTTTCGCGGATTTCCTCCGCAAGGGTGTAATACTCCACCCCCGCCTCCTCCAGGACCGCGTCCATGGTCTGCACAAAAGTGGGCACCCCGCCGCATAAAGCCAGGTCCACAATGGGAACTCCTTTGGGAATGGGCATCCCCGCGTCCCCGATCATAAATAAATCCCTGTGTCCCAGTGCCGCAATATATCCGGCAAGCTGCGCGTTTAAAATTCCTCTTTTCTTCATGGTAAATTTCCCCCTCTTCAAATTTTCATGGGCCCTACGCTTCCATCCAAAGCTCCGCCGCCGCAATCCCCATGGCAAACTCCCGGGCTTTTGCCAGGTCGCGTTCATTGGGATGGAGCATGGCCTCGTCGAAATTGGCCATCATCCACTCTACCTTGGACTGGTTTTCCGGCGTGAGAATGTGTTCGTATTTCCGGCGTATCTGAATAGGCATCTTTCCCTGGCAGAGAAACATGCCAAGATAAGCGTTGTCGCTCTCTATCCAGACAGTCACCTGGTTCTCCACCTTCCTCTTATACTCCGGCGTAGGCTTTGTTCCGCATGTGGCAAAAAGCGCAATATTTTTTCCGCCCAGATGCTCCAGGCAGCGGATCACCTCAACGCTGCAGGTTCCCTTATTCACGAAAAATCCTACGAAATATATCCTCGCATCTGGCAGACGCTCCATCTCATGCAGATTCAGAATATCCTTATTCTGCCCGGGAAGGGCAGCGAACATGTGAAAGGCCACCTGTTTGGTATTTCCTGTCTCGCTGCAATATAACACCACGTAGTCCAGCATCTGATTATGTCCCCCTGCCATCTCTGAAAATGCCTTTATTACAAAATCTTACACTTTTCTTCCGATTGCATCAAGGGTTTCTTTCTAAAACAATTCTTAAAAAATTATAAATTCCTCAAATCCCGGAAAAATATGTAACTTTTCCCTTAAATCCCGGGCAGATACTGCCTGGCTATCCGGTCCTCTGGCCGGACGTCAAACAGGTACAGCGCCAGAAGGAACATCCATTCCAGAGGCTTCATAAGCAGATAGGTCACATCAGCCCTTAAGGGCGTCTGCAAATGAAGAGACAGGGGATACCCATAGGTATCATAAAAATGCCTGAGATGCCGGTGAAAGGCAGGCAGGCGCTCCTCCAGAAGCTGCTCAAATGCATTCGCCACGCAAAGCTGACGGTTCACCACAATGCGCTCCCCTTTACGGATACCGTAGCGAAGAGGCTTTACAAGCTTTTCATCCCCCTGCATGGCCACAGTACAAAGATAGTGGGCGTCCGCCTCTATGGGCGGCGGGGAAATCTTTGTGGATAAGGTCCAGTCGCTGGTTTCGGTAAACGCCCGGATAACGCTGTCCGGCTGCTGTCCAAACAGGAGCAGAAGGAGAATGAGAACCACCAGAAGGGGCAGCAGAAGAAGCACCGCGTAGAGCGCCCATTTCCGGCTGTCGCGCAACAAATCGTTGCATTTCTGAAGCCAGGAAGCGGAATAGCTTTTTTCCTCCCTCATTTCCCCCTGGGTATGCACAATGCGGATTAAGAGCTCCAGGGCCCGCAAAAGGAAATTAAAGGGCACCAGGCAGAGAAGGCCGATAACCAGAAATTCGTCGCCCACCTCCTCCCCCATAAAAAGCTCCACCGGGGGAATATGACGTCCCATCTGAATCAGAATGAGCACATTTACCAGAATCCCCACATAGAGCCCGGAAATCAGAAGCACCTGGAGGAGGGGCGGCCACTCCTCTTTTCTGCATTTCAAGAGGATATAGCTTAAGAATCCCACTGCTGCAAACAAGAGGAAGGAGGGCGCATGGACGCTGGAAATAATCTCATGAAACATAAAGATATCCCCGTAAATCCACACAGCCTCCTCCCAGGGCCTGGCAGATAACCCACTGTACAGCAGAAAGCTGTATAAAATTCCCAGGGTAAAAGCCACCGCCTCAAACCGGCCGGTTTTCTCCTTTTTCTGTATCAGGTACCAGATATTCATGCAGGTAAATACCGGACCTGGCAGCAGAAGAACCAGTATCATTATGATTCCCATACAGACGCCCCCTTTACATGGTATTTATCAGAATTATACCTTTTCCGGAAGCTGTTTTCTATAAAGGAATTCTTAATTTTTACAAAGCTCTGTCACTACTCAAATGCCCAGAGATTGCGCATCTGCCTCCTGAGATCATCAAACTCCCACAATTTCTCACTGCGGATCCTGCTGTTGGGGTCGTGTACCTTGATTTTTCCGTCCTTTGTCCCTGTAAGCACAATAAAATGTCCCGCCCTGGTAAAATCTCCCGGCCCCATGCTACAGATAATGGGGTGTCCGGCGTCCAGCTCCCTGACTACCGCTGATTCGTCCGGGGATATCTCCCGCCCCTGGATTCCAAACCGGGCCGCTCCCTCAGACATAAGGCTCCATTTTGTCCCTGCTCCCGCCTCATAGTAGCCGTTTTCCTGGGCGTAGCAGGCCACCGTGTAGGGCGTTATGGAATTGTCACCCGTAAGCCCTGCAATCACCATGGACAGGCAGGTGGGCCCGCAGCCGGTGCAGGCCAGCAGGCCGCCGCCGTATTCCCTATAGCCCCATCGCTCATCCCACTGGAGCAAAAAGGGCACCGTCCCCTTTTTCACATCCCCGATGGTATCCGCGGGAGACGTATCCTTCTTCTCAGGGTAATCCAGCACAAAATCCAGGGTTTCCGGGTTATTGGCAAGGGTTTCCAGAAGCTGCTCCGGATAATTTCCGGAATTTTCCAGAATCTCCCTGACCCGGTCGTCCTCCTTTGCCAGCCCTTTAAGGCTCTCCTCCACCTCCCGGGAAAGCATCCCCCCGCTTTTTTGCGGCGTGGATACAGCAGACTCCATCTCCGCAGGATATTCCTTCACAGGCTTCTTATCGAGCCAGGGGGGTTCCTCTATCACCTTGAAAACCAGGGAAAACAGCAGTACCGTCCCGGCAATGCCTGCCATAAGCTTTACGCATCCTCCCAGGAAAGAGGCTTTTTTCCGTTTGCGTTTTTTCCTTTTCCGGGAAACCGCTTTTTCCACCCTTATTTCCCTGGTATAAATCCGGTCTGCCTCCGCCTTTCTCCCGGGCTCCTGCCGTTTTCTGCGAGAATCCCTCTGGGCGCTGTCCTGGTAAATGTTTCCTCCAGTCTGCCGGGGCCTGCCGGTCTCCCAGCACTCTGTGCGAATTTCCCGCCGGGGCGTGCTTTTTTCCCGGCCCGTTCCGGCCCTTTGGGGCCCCGCCGTCCGCCGCCGTCCTGTCCTTTCCCTGTATGCTTCCTGCCTGCCGCCTCTTTCCGGATTCATGGGGGATTCACTCCTTCCGCCGCGAAATTCCTGCCAGTGTTCCTCTTTTCTCTGTGTGTTAACCATATGCTCCCCTTATCTCGGTCAGTCCTCTGCCACAACTGGCAGACGAGTCCCTAATCTGCTTAAAAGTTCGTTGGTGATGGTTCCCGCCTGCTCTGCCAGCTCCTCCGCCCGGCCCAGCACAGTGGCCACATCTCCCGGTGCAGTCTCCGGAATATGGGTCACATCCACCTCCATCTGGTCCATACAGATACGCCCGGTAACAGGAGCCTGCTTTCCGTGCAGCTCCACAAAGCCCCCCTTCAGACACCGGGGAATCCCGTCGGCATATCCAATCGTCAGTACCGCCACCCGCATAGGGGCTTTCGCGTGAAATTCCGGGCCATAGCTGACTGCCTCCCCAGGCTCCACCCGCCGCACCTGGGCCACCCGGGCCTTTATGGAGAGGACAGGCGTACCATGGAACCGTCTTTTTCCGGCTTCACTTTCCTGGGACCAGGTGCCGTCATTTCCCCGCAGCAGCTCCATACTGCTGTGTACCCCGTAGAGGAAAATCCCGGGCCGCACCAGATTGCAGCCCTCTATGGGACCCTGCAAAATCCCGTAGCTGCTCTGCAGATGCCGGTCCCGGGGGCAAAGCCCCCTCTCTTCCAGAAAGGCGAGAAGCCCGGTAAAACGGCGGATTTGTTTTCCGGTGTGTTCCCGCTCCGCCAGGCTTTCCCCGTCCGCCATATTAAGGTGTGAGAAAATCCCCTGGATATCCAGGGATTTTTCCCCTAAAATACCGCAGATGGACTCCCTGTCGTTCCAGTTGACCCCCAGCCGGTTCATGCCGGTATTGATCTTCAGATGCACGGAGAGGCCGGGAGCCTCACGGACAATCTGTTTGCAGTAATTCTCGTCTACAATCGTCTGCATAAGGCCATATTCCCTTGCTTTTGGAAGGAGCGCCGGAGGCGTATAGCCCAGAATAAGAATCTTTCCGGAAATCCCCTTGTCCCGCAGGCGGATTCCCTCTTCCAGGGTAGCCACCGCCAGATCTGTAATCCCCTCTCTTAAGAGTACGCGGGCCGTCTCCACATCCCCGTGGCCGTAGGCATTGGCCTTGACTA
This sequence comes from Clostridia bacterium, assembly GCA_910576205.1. Taxonomy (GTDB): domain Bacteria; phylum Bacillota; class Clostridia; order Lachnospirales; family Lachnospiraceae; genus RGIG4284. Next base: position 188,458 of record CAJTHL010000005.1, read on the forward strand.
CCGCCATGATACGGATTTTGCGCCCCTGTGGCTCCCGCTCTCCCACAAGCCCTCTGATTTCCCGGATATTTTCCGCAAAGGCTCCCTGGTTAATCTGACGCCAGGCACGAAACGTTCCCTTTGTATCCTCCGTTTTCTCTGTCTTTTCCATCCCGTCTCCTCCCTTCCAGTCGTGGGTCCCGGGGCCTTTCTTCATCCCTTTCCAGGCCTCTTTTGCACCTTTCGCGCCCTGCCCTTCCAGGTTTAGTCCCGCCGTTTCCTTCTGGCCCGTATCCGGCCCTTTCTTCTGCCGCGGGTTCCGGCGCCTTCCGCAAATCCTCCCAGCCCCGCAAAAGCCCGGGCCGCAAGCGTCTTTCCAAGGGGGACCGCCACACAGAATCCCGCCGCCAGGCAACCGCTCACCAAAACCACGGCCCCATAGTGGAGCAGGCTGTTCTCAATCAAAGGCATAAATTTCACGGCCTTTGCCGCTCCCCGCACCAAAATAATTCCAATGGGGTGTAAGAGATACATCCAGGTAGTCCATGTGGGCAGGGAAAGCCCTGGAAGCCTTCCGTGGAAATCCCCTTCCGCCCTCTCTCTTCTGGCTCCCACTCCGCCGCTTCCTCTGGTTTTTCCTTCCCGGCTCCCGGGCGTTTTCCCCACAAGCAGGAAAAAAAGAAATCCCATTACCGCAGGCAGGAATACATACATGCTGTCGTGACGCTGCCAGCCTTTTCCGTGAAGCCAGATTCCCTCCGCAAGCATGAGAATAAAAGAAACACAAAAGCCGGTCTCACCCACATATGCCCCCGGGAGGGAAGCCGCGTCCGGGCCTGCCGCATTTCTTACGCCGCCTTCCTCCCCACGCCGCCTCATTTCCCTTAGAATCCCCATTCTGGCCAGGCCGTACCCCAGCCACAAAAAAACAGGCACAAAGAACACGCCGTTTCTCGTATAGGGGCTGACGCCAAAAATCCAGTCATAAAATGCCTTTGCCGGCTCCCACTGGCTTACCAGGCCATAGTAGCTGTCTCCTCCAAGGCCTGTCAGATACAACATAAAGCTAAGCAGCAGCACTCCGCTATAGCTGAAAGCCCGGCCCGCCAGGTAAACCAGAAGAAGTCCCAGAATCACCCCCGGAAGATACCACAGGTGATAGAAGGTTCCCTCAAAGACCAGCTCCCCAACCACCCGGGAAATCCGGAAAGACCCTTTGAGATTTCCTGCGTACCAGTTCACAGGCAGGTAGAGGAGAATAGAAAAGCCGTAGAGCAAAAGCTGCTTCCTCTCATAATCCCGGAAATATTCCCCCGGCGTCCGCCCGGCACGGCTTAATCCTGCTTTTTCCAGAAGCCTTCCCGGCATAAGACAGCGGGGAAGGACAAAATACCCTGTCACCATAAGGAAAAAGGGCACCGCCACCCGGGCTATGACCCTGGTGAGAATAAAATCCGCCGTCTCCGAAAATATCATAAGGGGCGAGGTATGAATGGCCACAATCAGAAGGGCCGCCGCCACCCGGAAGGCATCAATCCGCCAGTTCCGCCCAGGCATACGCTTTGCTATGCTCATATCCGCCTCCATACAGTCCTTATTATGCCTCCCCGGTTGTCGCCGGAGATCTGGTACAGCCTGTTTTCCGGCACCTGCAACAGAGCTTCCTCCCCGCATACCCGGCAATAGCCGATAGAAAACTGCCAGCCCTCCTCCTGCCACACCAGTTCCCGCTTACCCAGGGGATAATTCTGCAAATCGTCCAGATATTCCTCCAGACACATTCCCCTGGACTTCATAATCCTTGCATGGGGCGTCCCCACATACCGGAAGTGCCAGGGCTCCGGGGAAATCCCGGTAAGCTTCTTTTTGTCCTTCTGGTAACGCTCCACAAACCCGTAGGCCGCCGCCTTTTCCCGGAATTCCTGGCAGATTCCCCTGTAGGGAAAGGAGGGGCAGATATAGTCGATCTCCTCCGTAAGCTCCCCCAGATCCACCGCAAGGCCGGTCTCATGCTCGCTGCATCCCGGAAAAGCCACATAGGAGCGGGTAAATACCTCCCCCTTCTCCCGAAGGGATTTCCCGTAGAGCTCCTGCTGCTCCCACTCCTTCCGGTATCCGCTGACCAATGCGATTTTTCCGGGCCCGGACAGACTTTGCAGGGCAAAGCGCAGCATACGGGCCGTCTCCTGCTCCAGGGCCAGCATGCGGAAACCTCCGCCAGGAAGCGGCTCCTTATCCTCCGGAAAGCCTGTAAGCCGCTCCTCTGGAATCCGGCTTTTTAAAGGTGTCTTCCGGTTTACCAGAATCAAGGTGCCCTGCTCCGTCTGCTCCCTGGGAATCCTAAGACAAATCTCCTCTGGAAGCTCTGCTCTTTGCCCGTCTCTGCCCGGTTCCGGATTTCTCCTCTTTGCCTCTCTCATAGCCCTTCCTCCAGAAGAAGCCCGATAAGCTCCTCAAAGGAATACCCCGCGCCCTTCATCATATTGGGGAAACGGCTGTGGGAGGTAAATCCCGGGATGGTATTCACCTCGTTAAATACCAGCTTCCCGTCCGGCTGCAAAAAGAGATCCACCCTGGCAAATCCCTTACAGTCCAGAGCCCGGTAAATGCGCCTGGCCGTATCCTGGATGGCTTTTTCCGTCTCTGTGGAAACTCTTGCGGGCATGTGAATCTGAGAAGTCTGAAGAGTGTATTTCTCATGGAAATCAAAGAACCCGTCGGAGAGCTCAATCTCGTCCGCCCGTCCCGCAATCAGCTTTTTACCCCCTATCACGGCGCAGCCCACCTCAAACCCCTCTATCAATTCCTCTATGACAAGCGTTTCGTCGTAGGAAAACGCCTCCTTTACCGCCGCTTCCAGGCATTCCCCGGAGGACACTCTGGTGATGCCAAAGGAAGAACCGGCCCGCAGGGGCTTTATAAACAAGGGATACCCTAAGGCGTCCGCCTTTTCCCTGATTTCCTCCATGGAAGCCCCCGCCCTGAAGCAGTATCCCTTTGGAACAGGGATACCCGCCTCCTTTGCCAGGAGATGGGCCCGGTGCTTATCCATACAGAGGGCGGAGGCCAGGACGCCGCATCCGATCACCGGAATGCCAGCCAGGTCACAGACCCCCTGCACCGTGCCGTCCTCCCCGTTTTTCCCGTGGAGAATGGGCAGCACGCCGTCAAGGTACACGGTTTTCACCTGCCCGTCCCGCCGGACAAACAGGCCGTGATCCTTCCGGCTTAAGGAAATCTGCGCGGGAAACAAGGGCCCCTCCTCCTGCCAGGTATCCTCCAGAATATTTTCCAGGGAGCCCTCATAGACGTACCAGTCCCCCTCCTTTGTGATACCCACCAGAACGCGCTCGTATTTTTCTGTGGAAATAGCTTTGCAGACGGAATAAGCGGATTGCAGGGACACCCCGTATTCGCTGGAACATCCCCCAAATAAAACTGCTATGGTATGTCTCATATCGGAAACCTCCTCGTGATTTTCTTGATATCATAACCATAGCAGAAAGAAATATTTATTTTATATAGAAGAACGGTAGAATTTCTTATGAAAATCTTATCAATTTCTTGAAAATCAGGAAACGCTCATTTCCCGGATGATTTTCCGCAGTTTTAAGATCATTGAGGGCGCCACGGAAAGCTCGTCAAGCCCCATGCGGACAAATTTCTCCGTAAGCGACGTGTCGGCTCCCAGTTCCCCGCAGATGCCCGCCCATATGCCGTGCTTATGGGCGTTTTCCACCACCATGCCGATCATCCGCAGAATGGCCTTGTGACAGGGATTGTAAAAATCTTCCAGTTTTTCATTCTGCCGGTCAATGGCCAGGGTGTACTGGGTGAGATCGTTTGTCCCGATGCTGAAAAAATCCACAAGCTCTGCCAGCTCGTCGCTAATCATAACCGCCGCAGGGGTCTCTATCATAACGCCCTGTTTGGGGATGCGGTAAGACGCCCCTGCCGCTTCCAGCTCCTGCCGGGCTTCCTCCACAAGGGCATAAATCCTCTGCACCTCCTCCACAGAGGTAATCATGGGATACATAACCAGGATATTTCCAGATACAGCCGCCCGGAGAACGGCCCTAAGCTGGGTCTTGAAAATATCCGGCTGTTTCAGGCAGATGCGGATAGCCCGGTAACCCATGGCCGGATTCTTCTCCTCTCCCAGGTGAAAATAATCCGCCTGCTTGTCGGCCCCCATATCCAGGGTCCGGATAATCACCCTTTTCTCCCCCATCATCCGGGCTACCTGCTTGTAGGTCTGGAACTGCTCCTCCTCTGTGGGAAACTCCTTCCTGCCAAGATAAAGGAACTCGCTGCGGAAGAGGCCGATTCCCCCCGCGTCATTTTCCAGGGCAAGCCTTGCGTCCTCCAGGCTTCCGATATTGGCACAGATGCGGATGCTTCTGCCGTCCCTTGTGACATTTTCCTTTCCCTTAAGGCTTTCCAGCAGGCGAAGCTTCTCCTGCTCCTCCTCCATCCGCACTCTGGCCCACTCCCGCTCCCCCTTTGATGGCTCAAAGATCACCCTTCCCCCAAAGCCGTCCACAAGGGCCTCCATCCCTGTGTGAAGCCTTGAAAGCTCCAGGGGCACCCCCATAAGAGCGGGAATATTCATCATCCTGGCCAGAATGGCCACGTGGGAGCTGGCAGAGCCATGCACCGTCACTAAGGCCAGAATGTTATCCCTGTCCATCTGCACTATCTCACCGGGAGTCAGATCGTCCGCTACAATAACAGAAGGCCCGTCCACAGACAAATCTGCCTCCTTATATCCCTCCAGAATACCGATCAGCCGGTTGGAGATATCCCTCACGTCCGCGGCCCGGGCCTTCATGTAGTCGTCCTCCATGCCAGAAAACATTTCCGCAAAGCTCTCCCCGGCCACAGCCACCGCATAGGCCCCGTTTACCTGTTCCGTCTGTATGACCGTGCAGATGGCGTTTAAATACTCCTCGTCCCCAAGCATGGTCCCATAAGCCTCAAAGATGGCCGCCCCCGGCTCCCCCACCTCCGTAAAGGCCTTGTCAAAAAGCGCCTTTAGCTGTTGACGGGCCTTAACCGCCGCCGCCTTTACCCGCTCAATCTCTCCCGCCGGGTCGTCAGTCTTTCGCCGTCCCACCTGGCTGTCCCGCCTCTCAAGCAGGGTAATGGGGCCCACAACGATTCCCCTGGAAACCGGTTTCCCGCAAAACTCCTTCATATTTCTGCCCCCTAAAACTTCCCCAAAAAGGCTTTCTTAAGCGTCCCCTCTCTCCTTTATCGGAAGCGTCACCGTAAATACCGTCCGCTCACGGCTGCTTGTCACCCAGATGGCGCCTCCGTGGGCCTCCACAATCTCCCTGGCGATGGCAAGCCCCAGGCCGGAGCCGCCGGTTCTGGAGGAGCGGGAGGTGTCCAGGCGGTAAAATTTCTCGAAAATGGTCTGAAGCTTCTGCTCCGGAATGGGGTCTCCCTGGTTGGTGCAGGATACCACCACGCAGTCTGGCCCGCCGCTTCCAGCCTCGCTTATGGTATCCGCCCCGGGGAAATCCTTTTTCCAAAGGCCTGTCCTTAAAATCCCCTCCCGGGAAGAGCCCCTCTCCCTGTGGGCCTCCACCCGGATTTCCGTCCCCTCGTAGCTGTAGGCCACGGCATTTTTAAGAACATTGTTAAACACACGGGCCAGCTTATCCTCGTCTCCCCAGTAGGTGAGGTCCTCCTCTGTCTCCACCACAATCCGCTTTTGGTCCGGCTCCACCATGGGGAAAAATTCCTCCGCCATCTGCTCCAGCAGCAAAGACAAATGTACCGTACCCTTGTTCAACACGATTTTCTGTAAATTAAAGCGGGTAATATCAAAGAATTCGTAGATAAGCTGCTCCAGGCGGAAAGCCTTGTCCAGAGCCACCCGGGTATACTTCTCCCTCTGGGGAGCCGGGATATCCGGCGTCTCGTCCAGCAGGCTTAAATATCCGATTACCGAGGCCAGAGGCGTCTTAAGATCATGGGCCAGATAGGTAATCAAGTCATTTTTCTGCTGTGCCTCCGCCTGAAGAAGCCCCTCATGGCGCTGATTATCCGCCTTCACCCGCAAAAGCTCCTGCCCCAGCTTCCGCTTCTGGCTCCTGGACGCTACCGTAGCCGCCAGCCAGCCAGAGAAAACCAGCAAAAACACCAGCAAAAAGAAAATGACGATAAGAAACGTCTTCAGCTCCGGCCAGTAAGGCTCATAGTAAACCACAGGGTTTCCGTTTACCCAGTCCGTGCGCTCATGCATAAAGAGCCGGTAAATGGAGTCGCAGACAACCCGGTTGAAATAATTGTCGAAAACTTCTACTATTGCAACACAAAATCCAAAGGTGGCGAAAATCACCACCCCAAGGACAACCACATGCTTTACCGTTTTTACCACTCTATCCATTGATCTTATACCCCACTCCCCAGACCGTACGGATATACCTGGGATGCTCCGTGGAATCCTTCATCTTTTCCCGCAGATGCCGGATATGCACCATAATGGTATTGTTGTTGCTGCTGAAATACTTTTCCCCCCAGACCCGGCGGAACAATTCGTCCGAGGACACCACCTGCCCCTTCTCCGCACACAGCACCCAGAGAATCTCAAATTCCGTGGGCGTAAGAGACAACGGGCGCTCATTGAGCCAGCACTCGTGGGTGCTGCGGTTCATGCGGATCCCCGACACCACCAGGCAGTTTTCATCCTCCTTTTCATCCGCCGGATTCATGTTATATTTTGTTGCCCTGCGAAGCTGGGCCTTTACCCTGGCCACCAGCTCCAGGGGCCGGAAAGGCTTGGTGATATAATCGTCCGCCCCCAGGGTAAGCCCCGTGATCTTGTCGATCTCCTCTTCTTTGGCCGTCAGCATGAGAATGGGAAAATGATGGCGCTCCCGGATTTTCCTGCAAATCACAAAACCGTCCACATCAGGCAGCATCACGTCCAGAATAGCCAGATCCAGATTTTCCCGCTCCACACAGGAAAGAGCCTCCTGTCCGGTATAAAACTTAAATACCGTAAAGCCCTCGTTGCTCAGATAGACCTCCACCAGGTCCGCAATCGCCTTTTCGTCGTCCACTACCAGAATATTTCCAGAAGCCATTTGTCTCTCCTCCTATTTGAAGCCGCTGCGCGACGGCACTAAAGGGCAAAGACCCTTCAGCACACCTGGTCTTAGAGAAACTTTCATCCGGAAAAGCTCCCATGAAAGTTCCTCTCGTGCGCCTTCGCGACTTTCTCTGCCGTCACCGGATTTCCCTCATGATATTCTCGTAATACTGCTCCAGAAAATCCTCCGCAATATGCAGGTTGTCCTCCGTGCGGGTAAGGTATCCGTTCTCGTCCAGAAACCCCTCCTGGGGATCAAAGAAAATAACCCCTTCCGTCTCCTGGCAGAATTCCTCCAGAAGCCTGTTGTATTCCGCCACATTTTTAACGCTTAAGACTGGTTTGTGCTGTAGCAGGGGTTCCCCCACGGGAAATACCTTCTGTACATAGAGGGGCGCGTCGTAGAGCTCCCTGATATGGATAATCAAGGCCTTTTGATCCTCAATCTGGATGGCTCCCTCCTCCATCTCCGCCAGGCTGTTGATGCCTGCCATCAGCACCACCTTGTCCGGCTCCATATCCGGAAACTCCCACTTGTTCTCGTCCAGCTGCCTGGCTGTAATGCCCGGCACCGCGTAGATCAGCACGTTTCCCGTACTGTAGCCTGCGGACTCCAGCCTGGCCGCGTAGGAATCGCCGATAAAGAGATAGATCCCGTCTGTCTGCCTTTGGCGGACAAACAAAAAGAGAGCCACAGCCAGAGCTACGCCGACACATGCCAGGATCAGACGCCGTTTTTTGCTGCTCAAACCATCACCCCGATAAGCCTGGGCCGGTATCCCTGGGCGTTCAGGGTATCCACAATATTCTTCTTGTGCTCCGTGCCAAAGGCCTCGATGGTAATCTTAAGCTCCACGGCCGTGTTGCGGTTGGTGCTGACAAACTGGTTGTGGTCAAGCTTGATTACATTTCCCTGAAGCTGGGCGATAAGCTCCGCCACCCGGGCCAGCTCGCCGGGCTTGTCCGGAAGCAGCACGGACACAGTGAAAATACGGTCTCTCTGGATAAGGCCAAGCTGCACCACAGAGGACATGGTGATAATATCCATATTTCCGCCGCTTAAGATACAGACGATTTTCTTTCCCTTTACCTTCATATGCTTAAGGGCCGCCACCGTGAGAAGTCCCGAGTTCTCCACAATCATTTTATGATTTTCCACCATATCCAGAAACGCCACAATCAGCTCGTCGTCCGGCACGGTAATCACATCGTCCAGATTTTTCTGCAAATAGGGGAAAATCCTGCTCCCCGGGGTCTTTACCGCCGTGCCGTCCGCAATGGTATTGGCGGAAGGAAGCGTGGTCACCTCCCCCTTCTTTAAGGATTCCTGCAGGCAGTTTGCCCCTGCGGGCTCCACGCCTATAACCTTAATGTTGGGATTCAGCATTTTTGCCAGGGTGGAAACGCCGGTACACAGGCCGCCGCCCCCCACAGGCACCAGAATATAGTCCACCAGGGGAAGCTCCTTCACAATCTCCATGGCAATGGTGCCCTGGCCCGTAGCCACAGCCAGATCGTCAAAGGGATGGATAAAGGTGTAGCCGTGCTCCTTTGCCAGCTGATAGGCGTGTTCACAGGCCTCATCATACACATCCCCCCACAGCACCACCTCCGCGCCGTAGCTCTTGGTGCGATTTACCTTGATAAGGGGCGTGGTGGTGGGCATGACGATCACCGCCCTGCACCCGTAGGCCTTGGCCGCGTAGGCCACTCCCTGGGCATGGTTTCCGGCCGAGGCCGTGATAAGGCCCTTGTCCCGCTCCTCCTGGCTTAAGGTACTGATCTTATAGTAAGCGCCACGGATTTTGTAGGCCCCTGTCACCTGCATATTTTCCGGCTTCAGATAAATCCGGTTTCCGGTCTGCTCGCTGAAATAATCACTGTAAGTCAGTTTTGTCTGGATGGCCGCCCTTGTGACGATCTCCGACGCCTCCTCAAATTTCTCCAATGTCAACATCACATCATCTCCTCATTTTTATTTATCCTGTAAAAACAGAGCGTTCACAAACTCGTCCGCGTCAAATTTCTGTAAATCGTCGATGCTCTCACCCACGCCGATATATTTTACCGGGATTCCCAGCTCCGCCTGGATAGCCACGGCAATGCCCCCCTTGGCCGTACCGTCAAGCTTGGTGAGGATAATGCCTGTGATATCCGCCACCTCCCGGAATTGCCTGGCCTGGGCCAGGGCGTTCTGACCCGTAGTGCCGTCCAGCACTACCAGGGTTTCCCGAAACGCCTCCGGGTACTCCTTGTCGATAATCCTGTTGATTTTGCGAAGCTCCTCCATAAGATTTTTCTTGTTGTGGAGGCGTCCCGCCGTATCGCACAGCAGCACGTCCGCATGGCGGGCTTTGGCTGCGCACACGGCGTCATACACCACAGATGCCGGGTCCGCCCCGTCCGCCCCGCCGATAATATCCACATGGGCCCGGCGGGCCCACTCCGCAAGCTGCTCTCCGGCCGCTGCCCGGAAGGTGTCCGCCGCCGCCAGAATCACCTTTCTCCCCTGGTCTTTAAGCTTCCCGGCCAGCTTCCCCACCGAGGTGGTCTTGCCGACGCCGTTGACGCCGATGACCAGGACCACGGAGGTCTCCTGCTCGAAGCGGTAGGCCACGTCCTCCACCCGCATCTGCTCCTTGATGCTGGAAATCAGAAGTTCCTTGCACTCCCTGGGATCCTTGATACGCTGCTCCTTCACCTTTGCCTTCAGATCCTCAATAATGCCGGTGGTGGCGTTGATGCCGATATCCCCCATCACCAGGGTCTCCTCGATCTCGTCATAGAAATCGTCGTCGATATCCGAATAGCCGCTGAAAATATTGTCGATGCCGGCTACAATGTTATCTCTTGTCTTGGCAAGGCCGGAAACAAGCCGCCCGAAAAAGCCTTTTTTCTCTTCTCCCATGAACACCCCTCCTGTTTTTATGTTTCCCCGCCTGCCCTTCCGGACAGACGCCGGTTTATGCGTCCAGCTCCTCCGCAATGAGGTTTACGGAAACCAGTGCGGAAACGCCCTTCTCCTGCATGGTAATGCCGTACAGCCGGTCGGCCGCCTCCATGGTTCCCTTCCTATGTGTTATAATAATAAACTGTGTATTCTTTGTCAACTTATGTAGGTATTTTGAGAACCTGCCCACGTTGGAATCGTCCAGGGCCGCCTCAATCTCATCCAGCAGACAGAAAGGGGACGGTTTCAGATTCTGAATGGCAAACAGAAGGGCTATGGCTGTCAGCGCCTTCTCCCCGCCGGAGAGCTGCATCATGTTCTGAAGCTTCTTTCCCGGGGGCTGGGCGATAATGCGGATGCCCGCCTCCAGAAGATCCTCCTCCCCGTTGATCTCAAGGGAGGCCTTGCCGCCTCCGAAGAGCTCCTTGAAAGCCTTGTCAAACTCCGCCCGGATACTGGCAAACTGCTCCTCAAACTGCCTGCGCATGCCGGCGTCCAGCTCCGCGATAATGCCTTCAAGGGTCTCCTCCGCCTTTACCAGGTCGTTTCTCTGGGCGTCCATAAAGGTATACCGCTCAGACACCTGCTTGAAATCCTCAATGGCGTTTACGTTTACATCCCCAAGCCTGCGGATTTCCTCCTTCAAGGCAGAAATCTGCTTTTTCAGCGCCGGAAGCCCCTCCGCGTCCTCCCCCTTAAGGGACAGGGCCGCGTTGTAGGTGAGCTCATACTCCTCCCACATGTAATTCATCTGGTTTTCGGAGAGCTCTTCCAGCTTTTCTTTCTGGCCGCTCAGGCGGAACAATTCCTTATCCAGGGCATTTTTCCTGTCGGAGAGCTCCTCCCGCCTGGTGAAAAAGGATTTCTGGCTGGCGAGGAATTCCTCTCTCTGCCTGGAAAGCCTCTGTACGTTTTCCTCCAGCTCCCTGATATATGTCTGGTTCTGGGCATGGTTCCCGGAAAGGGCCTGGATTTCCGCCTCCTTTGCCTCCATCTCCCGCCGGCCTTCCTCCGCTCCCTGGCCTAAGCTTTTCTCCTCCTCCAGAAGGCGGGCCATATCCCGGGAAATCCGGCTCATATGCTCTTCCACAAAGGTAAGCTTCTGACGGAGGGCGGATACCTCCACATGGACGGCCTCGGTCACGCCCGTAAGCTCTGCCTCCTGCTCCCGAAGCCCCGCAAGCTGCTCCTGGCTTTTGGCTACGGCCTCGCCCTCCTGTTCCTCCTGCTGCCGGGAGAGGGTCAGCTCCTGCCGGATCTGTCTCTGGCTTCCCCGTATCTCCTCCACCTGCCGCTCCATCTCCTGGACTTCCCTGTTAAGGCCGGCAAAATCCTCCTTAAGGCTCTCCATCCGGGCTCTGGCCTGTTCCCGGTTCATGCGGGCCGTGTTCTGCTCAAGATACGCTTCCTGCAGGCGGTCCGACAGCTCCTGAAGCTCCTTGCGCAGGACATCTCTCTCCTCACGGGACTTAAGAATCCGCTCCTGGGTCTCTGTGAGATCTTTTTCTAACAGGCGGATGTTTTCTTCCAGCTCCGTAAGCTCCCGCCGCCTTCCCAGAAGGTTGCTGGTATTTTTAAAGGCGCCTCCTGTCATGGAACCCCCCGGGCTTAGATACTCTCCCTCCAGGGTTACGATGTGGAGGGAATGGCCGTATTTCCGGGCGATGGCCACAGCCGACTCGATGGTGTCCGCCACCACCACTCTTCCCAGCAGATACTGGACGACTCCCGCAAACTTTTTTTCCGCCCTTACCAGGTCGCTGGCAAGGCCCAGCACGCCTCTTTCCGCCAGGGCCTCCCTTCTGGAAAAGCCGCTGCGGCTGCTCATGCTGGTCAGAGGCAGAAAGGTGGCCCTCCCGTATTTATTCTTCTTTAAGAAGGCGATCATGGACTTGGCCGTCTCCTCCGTATCCGTCACAATATTCTGAATGCTTCCCCGAAGGGCCGTCTCAATGGCCGTCTCGTATTTCTTCTCCGCCTGGATAATGTCTGCCACAACCCCCAGTATTCCCGGGTTTGCGCCTCTTTGCTCCATCACCTTGCGGATGCTGTTTCCATAGCCCTCGTAGCGCTCGGTCATGTTTTTGAGGGCGTCCAGCCGGGAGGTCTCCCTGTGGTAGGCGGCCTGTCCCACCTCCAGCTCCCTGCTGTATTTCTGGAGACCGGACCGCAGGCCTTCGTTTCGCCTCTCCTTCTCCTCCTTCTCCCCGGACAGCTTCGCAATCTCCCCGCCGGCTCTGTCGTATTCCTTCTGAAACAAAGCGAACTGGCCTGTGGCCTCGGCCTCCTGGCTTTTTGCCTCCAGAAGCCGCTGGTTGATCTGGGCCTTTCGGATCTGAATCTGCTCCTGCATGGTGTCATAGCGCTGAAGCTTTCCCTTTGTGGAGGCCCGCTCATTTAATATGCCAATAATCTGATTTTTTCCATTTTCAATGCAGGTATTCAGCTCCTCAATTCTTAAGCGTACTTCTTTAAGCCTCTCCTCCGCCTCCAGAGCCCGCTTTGCAACCTCTGTGCCCTGGGCCTCAAGGGTTTCTTTCTCCTGTTCCCTCTGCTCCTGTTCCCGCTTTTTTTCCGCTCTGTCTCTGGAAATATTTTCCATTCTATCCTGGAGATGGACATCGTTTGCCTCTATGGAATGAATCTGCTCCTTTAAAAGCTCCATGCGGCTCTCCATGGAGGAACCCTTAAGCCCTGCCTGGGTGTGGGCCTCCCTGACGGTTTCCAGCTCCCCGTCCAGAGCTTCTATGCGCTCCTCCGCCTTCTCATACTCCACCCGGGTATCCTCATACCGCTTTGTGGTATCCTGGAAATCCGCCTGGACGATTTTCTCCTTCTCCGCAAGCTCCCCAAGCTGCTTCTGGATGCGTTCTACCTCCAGAATAAATACCTGCACGTCGCAGGCCTTTAACGCCTCTTTTTTCTGTAAATATTTCCGTGCCGTCTCAGACTGCCGCTCTAAGGGGCCTAACTGTTTTTCCAGCTCCGCCAGAATATCGTTGATGCGGACAATGTTCTGCTGCTCATCCTCCAGCTTCTTCTGGGCCGTTTTTTTCCGGCGCTTGAATTTCACGATTCCCGTGGCCTCATCAAAGAGCTCCCGGGATTCCTCCGGCCGGGAGCTTAAGATCCGGTCGATCTGCCCCTGCCCGATAATGGAATACCCCTCTTTTCCGATTCCCGTATCGTAAAACAGCTCGTTGACGTCCTTAAGGCGGCAAACGTTTCCATTGATAAGGTATTCGCTCTCCCCGGAACGGTAAATCCGCCGGGCCACGGTCACCTCCTGGTAATCCACCGCCAGGCTGTGGTCGGAATTGTCCAGGGTAATGGCCACGTAGGCGTAGCTTAGGGGCTTGCGGTTCTCCGTGCCGGAAAAAATCACGTCCTGCATGGTGCCGCCTCTGAGCTGTTTTACCCTCTGTTCCCCAAGCACCCAGCGCACGGCGTCAGCCACATTGCTTTTTCCGCTGCCGTTTGGGCCCACAATGCCGGTAATTCCATTGTGGAAATCAAATACAATTTTATTGGCAAAGGATTTAAATCCCTGTACCTCTATATTCTTTAAATACATGCCTCACTCCGCTTCTGTTTTTTTCCTGCCGGCCTTCTTCCCGCCCGGCCTCCCGGCTTTTTCCAGGCGCAGAATAGCCTGGTAAGCCGCCTCCTGCTCCGCCGCCTTCTTTGTGCGGCCCGAGCCGTTTCCAAGCAGGGTGTCCTCCATCCTGACACACACCGTAAAGCTCTTGTTGTGGTCCGGCCCCTCCTCCTTTATCAGCTCATAGTGAACCTCTTTTCCGTAGGCCCCCTGAATCTTTTCCTGCAGGATAGTCTTGCTATCGTAAAAGAGCTGCTTGTGTTCTATATCGTTGAGAATAAAGCGGTACACAAACTCTTTCGCACTAGCAAAACCACCATCCAGATAGATGGCTCCAATCAGCGCCTCCATGGCGTCTGATGTGATGGAGGGACGCTGTCTTCCCCCGGTGAGCTCCTCCCCCTTGCCAAGCCGCAGGTAATTTCCAAGTCCCAGCTCCCTGGCGCACAAAGCCAGAGTCTGCTCACACACAATGCTTGCCCGCATGCGGGTAGCCTCCCCCTCCGGCATCTCCGGGTAGGTGTGATACAGGTATTCGCTGGTCGCCAGCTCCAGCACCGCGTCCCCCAGAAATTCCAGCCGTTCGTTGTTTTCCAGCCTGTCCATATGGCGCTCATTGGCATAGGAGCTGTGGCGCAGGGCCTGCTCCAGGTACTGGCCTTTTTCGAAGCGATAGCCGATTTTTTCCTCCAAAGAATTTATTTTCATAAATTTCCTCTCTCATACAAAAGCCGCTTTAGGCAGCCTTTTTTCCGGTATACAGAAAAGCCCCAAACCGGGGCTTTTCCGAAATTGTCTGTTATCCGATAGCACTCTTGATCTGCTCCACCGCATCACCTACAGATACGATTTTCTCCGCATCCTCCTGGTCGATCTCAATATCAAATTCATCCTCGATCCCCGTAATGATCTGGAATACGTCAAGAGAATCCGCCCCAAGGTCGTCCACAAAGGTGGTTGCCATACTGATCTCATCCGCATCAACATTGAGTACTTCCACTATAATGTCACGTAATTTTTCAAATTCCATTTGTTTATCCTTCCTCTCTTAAGATATTCTCTTTTATTTTATCGTTGATATGCTGCTCCTGGAATGTGACACACTGGATAATCGAATTTTTCACTTCCTTTGCCTTGGAGCTTCCGTGGGTCTTTACCACAAGGCCTTTCAGACCCAGAAGGGGGGCGCCGCCATGCTCAGAGGCGTCAAAGGATTTCAAAGTCTCTTTCAAGGCCGGCTTTACCAGAAGCGCGCCGATCTTACTGCGAAGGCTGGTCATCATGCCGCCCTTGATCTTACTGATAAGCACAGCTCCCACACCCTCGTAAAGCTTTAAGATAACGTTTCCCACAAAGGCCTCGCAGACAATAACGTCCGCTCCTCCATGGGGAATCTCCCTGGCCTCAATGCTCCCAATAAAGTTTATATCGCCGCACGCTTTCAGCAGAGGGAAAGTCTCCTTTACAAGGCCATTTCCCTTCTCCTCCTCCGCTCCGATATTCACTATGGCAACCCGGGGATTTTTCACCCCCATTACATGCTCCATGTAAATGGAGCCCATTCTGGCAAACTGTACCAGATGAGAGGGCCGGGCGTCCACATTCGCCCCGCAGTCAATCAGCAGGGAAACACCCTTCTCTGTGGGAAGCAGCGGCGCAAGAGGCGGTCTCTCCACACCCTTAATCCTCCCAACCAGAACCTGCCCGCCGACCAGGACAGCTCCGGAGCTTCCCGCCGACACGAAGGCGTCCGCCTTCCCGTCCTTCACCATCTTCATGCCAACTACGATAGAAGAGTCCTTCTTGGAACGGATGGCTGCTACCGGCGGCTCCGCCGTCTCGATCACCTGGGTAGCCGGCACCACTTCCATCTGCTCCGCGTTAAAGGTATAAGCGCCAAGCTTCTCTTCAATCACCTCCCGGCGGCCTACCAGAAGCACCTGGATATCCTTTCTCTCCTGTATTGCTTCCACCGCGCCTTTGATAATCTCTCCGGGGGCATTGTCCCCGCCCATTGCATCCACTGCAACTCTGATATACTCCTGCATGGGTTTTATCCTCCCTATTTCTATATCATCATACTAGATATCAATTCAGAAATCAACAGAAAATTTTATGCTTTTCACGGATTATACAGAGGGCGCATTTCCCTGCTCCTCTTAAAAAAACAAGCCGTCCGGATTCCCGGACGGCTGTTCTTTTCCCTTTTTAGTCAACAGAGACAATCTCTTTCTTGTTATAGCTTCCACAGGATTTGCAAACTCTGTGAGACAGCATCAAAGCGCCGCATTTGCTGCACTTTACGAGATTCATCTCGCTCATTTTCCAGTTTGCTCTTCTCTTGTCGCGTCTTCCCTTGGAAGATTTATTTTTGGGACAAATAGACATTGGTCACACCTCCTCATTTATCACTTTCTACCCATTTGGGCAACCTTTTCTGTTAAATACATCACGAATTGCAGCCATACGCGGATCCAACTCAGCCGTGTCGCAGTCACAGCTGTCCAGGTTGAGATTTTTTCCGCACTTTTTGCAGATTCCCTTACAGTCCTCTCTGCACAAAGTCTTCATGGGCCAGTTCATGAGAATCTCACTGCGAACCAGATCGTCTACATCCAGGTCAGATCCTAAGAGGATTTCCGTCTCCTCAGGCTCCTCTGTTCCGTTCTCCTCCCCGGACAGAACCTTCACTTCCTTTTCAATATGTAAAGAAAGCTCGGTTTCCACATCCTCCAGACAACGGTCACAGGGAATCACTACCGTAATCCCGGCCGTTCCAAGAAGCCGCACCTGGTTTTCTCCAAGGTTTTCCGCAGTCAGCCTGCAGGGGCTTTTCTCCCGGATCGGAAAAATGCCCAGAGCAGAAACAAATTCCTCCATCTCAAGAGGGATTGTCCATTCCATAATCTTTCCATCCCAGGATAAAACATCTGTCAAATGAATCTGCATAGTACTCTCCTAATGCATACTTGAACATTATACCCACAGAACAGGCTTTTGTCAACTATTTTTTTCTGACTGCCATAGTCCGTTGTCCTGTCAGAAATCCGTCGGCAATTACTGCACCAGCCGCAAAGTCTCCCTTGCAATGGCAAGCTCCTCATTGGTAGGCAGCACCATAACCTTCACCTTGGAATCCGGTGTGGAGATCATCTGCCTTTTGCCTCTGCAGTTGTTTGCCTCATCGTCGATCTCAACGCCCAGGTAGCCCAGGTAGGAGCAGATGTCCTTGCGGGCCTTCATATCGTTCTCGCCTACGCCGGCGGTAAAGGCAATGGCGTCCACGCCGTTTAAGGCTGCCGCATATGCGCCGATATATTTGGCCACTCTGTAGACAAAGGCGTCCAGGGCGGTCTTTGCTCTCTCATTGCCCTCGTCTGCCGCCTTGCCCAGGTCGCGGAAATCGCTGGACACGCCGCTGATGCCAAGAACGCCGGATTTCTTGTTGAGGATATTCAGCACCTCATTGACATCCTTGTTCTCTTTGTTGCAGATATACTGCACCACAGCCGCGTCCACATCGCCGCTTCTTGTTCCCATAATCAAGCCTTCCAGAGGGGTAAGTCCCATGGAGGTGTCCACGCATTTTCCGCCGATGGACGCGGAAATACTGGATCCGTTACCCAGATGGCACACGATTACTTTGCCCTTCCCGGGATCAAGGTTTGCAAACTTCAGCGCTTCGCCGGACACAAACATGTGGCTTGTTCCGTGGAAACCGTAGCGGCGCAGGCTGTATTTCTCAAAATACTCGTAAGGAATGGCATACAGGTAAGCTTTCTCTGGCATCTTCATGCCAAAGCCGGTATCCCATACAGCTATGTTTGGAGTTCCGGGCATAGCCTTCTCGCAGGCCTCGATACCCATAAGGTTGGCCGGATTGTGAAGAGGTCCTAAATCAAAGCACTCTTTAATAACCCGCTTTACATCCTCGTTTACAATAATGGAATCACTGTATACCGTGCCTGCATGCAGCACCCGGTGTCCCACCGCGGCGATCTCGCTGGTATCCTTGATTACCCCGTAGGTAGCGTCCTGAAGGGCCTCCATAACCATCTCAATGGCGGTTACATGGGTGGGCATGGCCTTCTCTACCACATAGTCCTCTTTTCCCGCCGCCTTGTGGGTCAGCATAGAGCCCTCGATTCCGATTCTCTCGCAGAGTCCCTTTGCCACTACGGACTCATTGTCCATATCAATGAGCTGGTATTTTAAAGAAGAGCTTCCACAGTTGATAACTAATATTTTCATTTTTATGTACTCCTATTCCGTTTTGCATCCCGCCTTCCAGTCCTTCCGGAGCCTGGCGGATGCTGGTCTTTTTATATTTTATTTCACGATCTCGCCGTATACTTCCCTGCCGCAGCCCGCCGCGTTAGACTCGTCGGTGTCAATGTGCATGGCCAGGGCGAATTTGGGGCTTACACGGACAACCACATCGCCGAATACCAGGCTTCTGCCGTCGGTGTCGATTTTTACGGAAACGATCTCTTTGTCAGCTACGCCAAGCTTTTCGGCATCCTCGGGGGTTGCATGGATATGACGCTTTGCGGCAATCACGCCTTCCTTTAACTCTACCTCCCCTGCCGGGCCTACCAGCTTACATGCGCCGGAGCCTGCCACATCGCCGGACTCACGAACCGGAGCTGCGATTCCAAGGGAACGGGCGTCTGTGAGGGAGATCTCCACCTGGCTTGCGGGACGCACGGGTCCAAGGATGGATACGCCGGCCATTTCCTTTTTCGGCCCCACTACGGTAACTCTCTCCTCGCAGGCATACTGTCCGGGCTGGGACAGGTCCTTCTTTTTGGTCAGCTCATAGCCCTTGCCAAATAAGGTCTCCAGATCCTCCTGGGAAACATGTACGTGGCGCGCGGATGTCTCAACAATAAAATTCATGGTTTTTTCTCCTTTTCTTTGTATAATTCGTAATGCCGCGAAAGGGCGGCCCTACATTCTATTTTAGAGGTTTGCACAAAATTTTTCAACCCTTGTCTCTAAAAAAAGACACAATTTATGCTATTTATTTCCCGCCCGGCACCTCGGAGATCAGGATGCAGTTGGGCGTCTCTACGGAAATGGGTTTTCCCCACAGGGTAAAATATTTCTTCTCGTAATTTACCTTAAAAACCGTGATGGTATTTGTCTCGTGATTCAGCGAAATAATGTGACGGTTATCCGGGAAAAAGTCGCCCGCCTTGGGATAGTCCCCACTAATTGGCAGGATACAGATTCTGGTGAGAAGTCCCGTGTCTTTATCCACCGCAAAGAGGCCCGCCGTGTTGTCCCCGGCGTTGGTACACAAAAGCAGGCTATCGTCCCTGGAAAACCTGAGCGCGCTGGCCGCGCTGGATGCCGAGTGGTACTCGTTTAAGGTGGATACCTTCTGAATCAGCTCAAATTTCGGTGTCTTGCCGCTGCCGTCATAGCTGTAAACACTGATGTAATTTTTAAGCTCGCTGATTACATAGGCAAATTTCCCGTCTCTTCGGAATTTTAATATCCTGGGCGCGCTCTCCAGCTCGCAGTGCAGAAGATCCTGAAGCTTAAGCTTTCCTTTCTCCCCGTCAAATTTATAGATTTTTATCTGATCCACCCCCAGGTCCACGGCGCAGAGAAACCGTCCGTCGGGAGTGAGGTTCACACAGTTTACATGAGGCCGGAAGTTCCGCTCCGCCACGCTGCCAAGGCCCTTATGGAAAATACCGTCCGTTACTTCCCCCACGGTTCCGTCCTCGTTCAGCCGCATGGCCGTCACCTTTCCGTCATGCCATCCGGCCACGAACAGGTATTTATCCTCCCGGTCCGTAGACAGATAACATCCCCGCATGCCGTCAATAGGCGCGCTGTTCATGGGCCGCAGATCCCCGTCCGGCATAATCTCAAAGGAGCGCACTCCCTCGTCCGCGATGGAGTACAGAAATCTGCCGTTGTGGGACTTCTTTATATAGGAAGGGTTATTGATAGGAATCACCTTCCGCTCCTCCATCCGTCCGTTTTCCACATCCAGATCGTAAATATGGATTCCCTTGCTGTTTCCGTGGGTGTAGGTGCCCACATATGCTACAAATTTCTTATCTTCCATTTGTTATTCCTCCAGGTATCCTAGCATTTGCACTGCGCATAAAATCCACAATGTATTTATGGATATCTTACCATATTTTTTCCGGTTTGTTAACCCTGTTCCTGCCCTTCTGTATCCGGCTTGAAATCCCTCTACCAGCAGCACCTCTCAAGAGTGGAAACGCCCCTGTGAAACCCCAGGAAATACCCCCGCATGGCGGCAAGGGTCATGTCGATATCCTCCTCCGTCATGGCCGCCGACACAAACATGGCCTCAAACTGGGAGGGCGCCAGGTAAATCCCTGCCTTCAGCATATGTCTGAAATACTCCGCAAATGCCTTTGTGTCCGCTGTCTTTGCCAGGGTATAGTCTCTCACCGCCTGGTCCGTAAAGAAGAGGCAGCCTAAAGAGCCGATGTGATTGAGCTGACAGCTCCTTTTGCTCTCCGCAAGTATCTGCCCGATGCCGTCAAAGAGCCGCTCACTCATGCGGGTAAGCTTCCCGTAGAAATCCGGCGTTTCCTTTAGAATCGTAAGCTGGGCAATACCTGCGGCCATGGCTACGGGATTGCCGCTTAAGGTTCCCGCCTGGTAAACCGGGCCCAGCGGAGCCACCAGCTCCATAATCTCCCGCCGTCCGCCGTAGGCCCCCACCGGCATACCGCCGCCGATGATTTTTCCAAAGGTGGTGAGATCCGGCATAATGTGGAAATATCCCTGGGCGCCGTCCGGTCCAAGGCGGAATCCCGTGATCACCTCATCAAAGATAAGAAGGGAGCCGTTTTGCGTGCAGAGCTCCCGCAGGGCCTGAAGGAAGCCCTCCCTGGGAGGCACCACGCCCATATTGGCCCCCACCGGCTCCAGAATCACCGCCGCAATCTCTTTTCCACAGGCGTTAAAAAGCGCTTCCACGCTTGCGATATCGTTGTAGACAGCCGTTAGAGTATCCTGGCTGCACCCTTCGGGCACGCCTGCGCTGTCGGGCACGCCCGCCGTCATAACGCCGGATCCCGCCTTTACCAGCATGGCGTCGCTGTGCCCGTGATAGCACCCGGCAAATTTGACAATCTTATTTCTCCTGGTGTACCCCCTTGCCAGCCGCACGGCGCTCATAACCGCCTCGGTGCCGGAGTTCACCATGCGCACCATTTCTATAGAAGGAACCATATCACAGATAAGCTTTGCCATGGTCACCTCCGCCTCTGTGGCGGCCCCAAAGCTCAGCCCCTTTTCGCAGGCCTCCTTAACCGCCTCCAGGACCCGGGGATGGTTGTGCCCCAGAATCATGGGCCCCCAGGAGCCCACAAAATCCAGATAACGCCTGCCGTCCACATCTGTAATGTAGGCGCCCTTTCCGCTCTCGATAAACCGGGGCGTCTCCCCCACGGAGCCAAAAGCCCGCACCGGCGAATTGACGCCCCCTGGTATGTAATTTACCGCTTCCGCAAATAAGCTCTCTGATCTTGTCATTATCCGATTCTCCCCTCATCCATAAACTGGGCAATTTTTTCTGCGTAATAAGTAAGGAAAATATCCGTCCCCGCCCGGTACACGGAGGCGGCCATCTCGCACACAATGGCATCCTCGTCCACATAACCCAGGGCCGCTCCTGCCTTAATAAGGGCGTATTCCCCGCTGACCCCGTAGGCAGCCACAGGAAGATCGATGGTTTCTTTCACCCGGGCGATCACGTCCAGGTAAGAGAGGGCCGGCTTCACCATAATAATATCCGCTCCCTCCTCCATATCCAGCAGGGCCTCCTTGACGCCCTCCCTGACATTGTGGTAATCCATCTGATAGGATTTCCGGTCCCCAAATGCCGGCGCGCTGCCCGCCGCATCCCGGAAAGGCCCGTAAAAGGCGGAGGCATATTTCACCGCGTAGGACATAATGGGAGTTTCCAGACAGCCGTTTTTATCCAGCATATTCCGGATGGCCGCAATCCGCCCGTCCATCATATCCGAGGGCGCCACCATATCCGCCCCGGCCTGGACCTGGGACAGGGCAATCTTCGCCAGATATTCCAGGGTCTTGTCGTTGTCCACATACTCCCCCCGTAGAATGCCGCAGTGTCCGTGGGAGGTGTACTCGCACATGCACACGTCTCCGATCAGGTACATCTGGGGAAATTCCTCCTTCGCCTTCCGGAAGGCCTTCTGCACAATGCCGTCCTGGGCATAGGCCCCGCTTCCGCAGGCGTCCTTGTGGTCGGGGATCCCAAAGAACATCACCTTGTCAACCCCCGCCTTTAAGAGCTCCTCCAGCTTATAGGGCATCTGATCCACGCTGTAGCGGTACTGCCCCGGCATGGTGGGAATCTCCTCCCTGATATTTTCCCCTTCCCGCACAAACATGGGGTAGATAAGGGAGCTCTTGTCCATCCTTGTCTCCCGCACCATTTTCCGAAGTGTACTTCCGTTTCGAAGCCTTCTGGGTCTGATTATCATATCCATTCCATCTCCTTATAAAGCTATTCTTATATTGAACATAGCAGAGTACGTTTCTCCTTTAGTCCCGCCCCAGGCCGCCTGTCCTCTTCCATGATCTAGAAATCCTCCGTCTCCTGGCAGAACCTGCGTATTCCCTCCGTTACCCGTCTGGCAAGCCCGTGATCCGCGCCCCCGGCCGTAACACCCACCACCAGGTCGTCCTGCTTCACAATCCCCGGGAAATAAAAATCGCACAGGGCCTTATCACTGCACACATTCACCAGAATCCCCTTTTCCCGGCATTCCCGGTAAACCGCCTGGTTTATCTTTGTATTGTCTGTGGCCGCCAGCGCCAGATACGTCTCCCGGGAGAGCTCTCCCTCTCTGTAGGGGCGCGGCAAAAGCAGAAGCCTCCCCTCCTGTGCCAGTTCCAGCACCGGGGCGGAAGCCTCTGGTGCAATTACGGTAATCTTCTTTGTAAACCCGGATAAAGTCTGTATCCTTCTTGTGGCGATCCTTCCGGCGCCGATCACCACAACCTCTTTTTCCCACAGATCCACAAACAGCGGAAAATATGCTCCCATATTATTCCCATCCCTTGCACACATCCACCCAGCCTTCAGTCCCCGAAAACCTTTCCAGTTCCTCCGGCGTCACCTCAATGGCGCTGTTGCTGCTGCCCACAGCCGGAAATCCTCTGATTTCCCCCTTCGCTTACGTGAATATTATATCCTCCCCGGACTTTTCTGTCAATGTCCGGGGCGCGGCGGACACAGCATGGGTAACCCGGGCAAAAAGGTGCAAAGCCCTTTGTTATTTTAGGGACTTTGCACCTTTATTATATCCTATCTGTCTAAAAGAAACTTCTCAATCACCTCCGCAATCCCGGAGTGATTGTTGTCCCTGGAAGTAATGTAATCCGCATAAGCCTCCATGCCGGGAGCCGCGTTTTTCATGACGCAGGCGGTTCCGGCGGCTTCCAGCATGGTAATATCGTTCTCCGCGTCCCCTGCCGCCACCGTGTGTGCAATGGGCACCCCCAGAAGATCACTTAAGTACCGCACGCCGCTGCCCTTGTTGACGCCATGGGGCAGAAACTCCAGATAATAGTCACAGGAGAAAAACATGTCCAGGCCGCTTTCTCTGGCATAGGGCTCCATATGTACCCGGAAGCGCTCCAGATTTTCCTTGTTGTCCAGATCGATAAACAGAAGCTTTACCGGATCTTCCGTAAGGGCCTCCACCGCGTCCGGCACCTGCCTGTAAGGAAGCAGCGTGGTGCGGGTATAGTATTCCATCTCCCGCCCGGCCCTCTCACAGACTGCGTATTCGTCCGTGTAGGTCTGGGCGTGAAGCCCAAAGGCATAGGCCTTGTCAAACACCGGCCGGATAAGATGGCGGGGAATTCCTGTGTGGAACACCACCTCCCCCGTATAGGTATTGTAAATCAGCGCCCCGTTGGAGGTAATGGCATAGCATCCCGGCCTGTCAAGCCCCAGCCGTACCACCTGCTTGTGGGTGCTGACCCGGGCCCGCCCCGTAGTCACCACAATGGTCTGTCCCTGGGCAATGGCTTTCTCAATGGCCTCCCGGTTCTCCTGGGAGATCTCCTTTTCATCGTTTAGCAGAGTCCCGTCCAGATCTACAAACAAAATCTTTTTTTCCATAATAAAAGCTCCTCGTTTCAATTCTTCCAGATTTGGTTTTTACGAAATCCGGCATACCAGCCTGTTCAAAACACCCATGGCGTTAGCCGCCGTCATAAATACAAAGGGAAATACCTCCCCCCAGATTTATCTACACCTTCGCCACCACCCTGCAGGGCAGTCCCGTCATATCCGCATAATTCATGGGATACGTGTTGGCCGTAAATGCCGGGCCTGCCTCCACGACTTCCTTTAGGTTGCAGAGATTTTCAATGATAAATAGCCGGTTATCGGCACACCGCTGATCTGTGGGCGTATGCTCCCGCCCCCTGCGGACGCCTGCAAAATCCACGCCAATCAGAGACACCTTTTTCCCTATCAGCCCGTCAATCAGATCTTTGGAAAGCTGGGGATGCTCTGCAAAATATGTCTTGCTCCCATATCCTTCCTTCTCCATAAATCCCGTATAAAAGGCCACAAACATCCCGGCATTTACCATCTCCATCCGGATATCTGATTCCCCAATATCCCGGTCAGCCACCTGGCTGACGTCAAAAACAATTCCCGCCCGCTCGATATATTCCAGCGGAAATTCTTTATCCATCACATCAAAATGTGTTCCCAGGTGTCCCACCAGGGCTTTCTTTTCATTGCCCTGGGCATCCTTTACCATCTTCGGCGTAATTTTTAAGGTCATATCAATAAACATGCCATTCTCCTCCTTCGGGTGTCCGTCTCCCTGTTATTATATCCTGTTTTTGCCGGTATTTCAATATGGGCCTCTCAAAGGGCGGCCCTTGCACATGCCCTGGCAGGATAAGCCTCCGGCTGTCTTTTGATGCATATTTTCCAAATCCCTCTGGCATACTATTCACCAGGAAACCTTCCACAACAAGGAAAAGAAAGAAGGATGAAAATCTATGGAAAACCCACTTCCAGAGGATTTTAAGGCCCGGGAAATACGCCTCCATGAAATCCTCCAGATGGATAAAAATTTTGACATTGTATACAAGCCCATCACCATTGCCGGAAAAAAGGCGGGAATTTACTTTATCGACGGTTTTATGCAGGAAGCCATAATGGAAAAGCTTCTGGAATTTTTCTATAAGCTGACCCCAAAGGAGGTGCCGCCCACCGCCCAGGAATTTATGGACCAGGTGGTTCCCTATACGGAGGTCTCCATTCTCACGGATGAGGACGACATTCTCAAAAATCTCCTAAGCGGCCTCACCTGCCTTTTTATGGAGGATTACAGGGAATGCATCGCCATCGACTGCCGCACTTATCCCATGCGAAGCGTATCCGAGCCGGAAAAGGACAAGGCCATGCGGGGCTCCAAGGACGGTTTCGTGGAAACCCTGGTCATGAACGCGGCCCTTATCCGCCGGAGAATCCGAAGCCCCAGGCTTTGCATCGAAATCTTCACCGCCGGGCGTACCTCCAGGACGGATATTCTGTTGTGCTATATGAACGACCGGGTGGACCGTCCCCTTCTGGAGGAATTGCAGAAGCGCATCCGCCAGGTGGATGTGGACGCGCTGACCATGAACCAGGAGAGCCTGGCAGAATGTATTTACGAGCGGAAATGGTTTAACCCCTTCCCAAAATTCAAGTTTACGGAGCGGCCCGACACCTCCGCAGCGGCCATTCTGGAGGGAAACATCATTATTCTGGTGGACAACTCTCCCCAGGCGGTCATTGTGCCCACTTCCATCTTTGACATTATCGAGGAGGCGGACGACTATTATTTTCCCCCCATTACGGGAACGTATCTCAGGCTGGCCCGTTTTCTCATCGCACTGATTACTCTGCTGCTGACCCCGGTGTTCCTGCTGCTGGTGCAGAATCCCCAGTGGATTCCCCCCTGGCTGGAATTTATCCAGGTCAAGGAAGCCATCAACGTGCCCCTTATCTGGCAGCTCCTTATGCTGGAGCTTGCCATCGACGGACTGCGCCTGGCGGCTATCAACACCCCCAGTATGCTCAGTACGCCCCTAAGCGTGGTGGCCGGTATTGTGCTGGGGCAGTTTACCGTGGACTCCGGGTGGTTTAACTCCGAAATCATGATGTATATGGCCTTTGTAGCCATCGCCAACTACACCCAGTCCAGCTATGAACTTGGCTACGCCCTCAAATTTATGCGGCTGATTCTCCTGGTGCTGACTGCCGTATTCAATCAGTGGGGCTTCTTTGCCGGCATCCTGCTTGTATGCGTGGCCGTTGCCAGCAACAAAACCATTGCCGGGAAAAGCTATATTTATCCTCTGTTTCCCCTTAATCTCAGACAGCTCAAGAAGCGTTTCTTCCGCATGAGGCTTAAAAACCGGGGCTGAGCGGAGGTAAGCACAGGCTTTTCTGTTCTCCTTCTTCCGGGGGCTGCCCTTCCATGTGTGCCGGATAGCAGCCCCCCAAAGGAGAATACTGATCCTTGCGGCACAACAGCCCCTATTCCTCTCTCCACTCCAGCAGGTCTCCCGGCTGGCACTCCAAAGCCCTGCAGATACGGTCCAGGGTCTCAACCTTAATGGCCCTGGCCTTTCCGTTCTTTAAAATCGAAATATTCGCCATGGTAATTCCTACCCGCTGGGAAAGCTCCGTAACACTCATCTTCCGCTTTGCCAGCATCACATCAATATTAATAACGATCATTTCCTTTACCTCATGTAAAATACCACGTCAGATTGTCAGTTCCGCCTCTTCCCGCATGAGAGCCGCCTTGTATACCAGATGGCTGACGCCTGCGGACACCACGGCAATGGACGCCCCTGCAAACACCACCAGAAGGGAAGCCAGCAAAATAGAGGGATGGTTCCAGCCTGCAAACAAAAGCGCCACATTTCCCAGGAAGAAGAATCCCGCGTCCGCCCCGGCCAGAATACTGACCCACTTCAACAGCCCTGCATTCTTCCTGCTAAAGGTATTGTCACGGCCGATTTCCCCGGCAATCCTCCATCCGCAGGCCAGCCCTCCATAGCAGGGCGCTGCCGTCAGAAGCAGAAACCCCATCCACACCGGATAGGCCCTGGAATACTCCGGGTACATTTCCATCAGATACTGCCCTATAGACGGGGCCCCATACCCACAAATCACCAGGCCACAGAGGCCCACGCCTAGAAAAATAACCTTTAACCATCTGGAAAGAGATTCCTGTCTCATAAAATTCTCACTCCTTGTCTTTTTGCGTTTTTCTTTTACGCTCTTATTATATTCCCTTATTCTCATAATGTCAATAAATATTTATTGTAAATCAATAAATATTTATTAAAAAATGAGGGAAGCAGCCTTCTGCCGCTTCCCTCCGCCACAATGCTCTCTTTGTCAGATGCCGGTTCCGTCAGACACATTTACTTTTCCATAGAATGTCAAGAGATAGAGCCCGCAAAGGCCTACTATGGCGTAAATAATCCGTGGCAGCCAGCCTGTGCCGAAAATAAAGGAGACAAGATTGAAATTGAAAAATCCAATCAGCCCCCAGTTGATTGCGCCGATGATACAGATTGTAAGAGCCGCTACATCTAATGCCTTGTTCATACAAACCTCCTGCTATCAGATTTTAAACCGTCATGATATGACGGTTTAAGTGATATTTCTATAAAAAGTTTTTGCGAAAAGGCCATGTTTTATTCCGGATTACATGTGGTTTGTCGTGGAAAATTTGTTACGCATAAAAAACATCGGTAGTGTAAAAAAGTTTGTGTCTTTGGTAAAAAATGGCTCCTTTTTGGTAAGAATCAAGATATGAAAATTCTTATCGAAAAGGAGTATTTTTATGCCGGTAGCAAAGGAACAGATTCGACAGATTATTGCAGACAACAACTTAAACAGTGTGGCAGATGTCTACACCCTC
>CAJTHL010000006.1 GCA_910576205.1 Clostridia bacterium
CATAGAAGGGTACTACAATTCAAAAAGACCGCATGGCACGCTGAATATGCTTACTCCAAACGAAGCGGAAGTATTATACTGGGAGCAGAATTCCTAGTCTGCTCCTTAAAACTTTTATACTTTTTTGTGTCTACTTACTTGACTATAGTCCACATTGTAATATACCCCTGTCCTGCAAGTTCCCTGTTCAGTTCTTTTACAATCTTGTAGGCATGAGATTTTGAACAATTTAACTCTTTGGCTATATCTTCCGCACTCATCATATAACGGTAGTTTGCCACACGTTTGTCCTCCTTTCCCCTTTTAGAAATCCATTACAATATTTGTATTTCATGCTTGTATGAATTTCGTATATTCATATTATCACCTTATACATATAATGTCAACACTTCGTAAAAATATTTTTACGAACCTCGTATTTACATTTTTTCTATTTTCCCCTTTTATGTTTTTCGTATATGTGGTATGATGATAAATAAGATTTATGCTTTTCGTAATTATTCAACATATGAAAATAGGAGGTCACTATGGGTGATGGAAAGAAGCTGAAAGAAATGCTTGATAGTAAGAACACAAATGTCCGTCAGATTGCAAAGGCTACGGGAATTAGTGCTACAACACTATATTCTATTATTCAAAAGGATTCCAATATCCGATTTGACTTTGCTTTGCGGTTGGCAAATGAATTAGAAATTGATGTGAATGAGATATGCGCCGCCAGTCCGTTCTCCGGCGCTATTACTGAAGAAGAAATATACCCCACACTCCCCGATGGGCTAAATGGCGCACTTGACGGAAACAGGGTAAAAGTATATCTGAAAAATTCCCTATATCCGCTTATGTATCTGTTTGGGAAAAACAGTATGCCCGATGTGGATAACCTGTTGACTTCATTTTATCAGCTAGACGATGAAGCAAGAAAGGAAGTAGTGGAAACGATACAGTTCAAGTTGCAGTACCATAAAGACAAAGAACGAGCAGAACAGGTAAAGCAAATAAAAGGTTGGTAAAAAGACAGACTCCGATGAAACTTGGCCCACTTTCATCGGAGTTCTTTTTTATGGCACCGTTTTGGCACCGCTTTACATATTTTCACTGCTGCAAAGTTTCAAAAAGGGCTCTCCGATTTCTCGGAAAGCCCCATAAAATCTAGCTTTTTACTGATTACTCAATGATAGTAGCCACACGACCAGAACCTACTGTACGTCCGCCCTCACGGATAGCAAAGGTAAGACCCTGCTCCATAGCGATAGGATGAATCAGCTCGATGGTCATCTCTACGTTGTCACCAGGCATGCACATCTCTGTGCCGTCGGGCAGATTGCAGACACCGGTTACATCGGTGGTTCTAAAGTAGAACTGCGGTCTGTAGTTATTGAAGAACGGAGTATGACGGCCACCCTCGTCCTTGGTCAGAACGTATACCTGAGCGGTAAATTTGGTGTGGCAGGTGATGGAACCGGGTTTAACAATAACCTGTCCTCTCTCGATCTCTGTTCTCTGAACACCACGAAGCAGAGCGCCGATGTTGTCACCAGCCTGTGCCTCATCCAGAAGCTTACGGAACATTTCGATACCGGTTACAACGGTCTTGCGGTTATCCTCTTTGATACCAACGATTTCTACTTCCTCATTCAGATGCAGAACACCACGCTCTACTCTACCGGTAGCAACGGTACCACGGCCGGTGATGGTGAATACATCCTCTACAGGCATAAGGAACGGCTGGTCAGTTGCACGCTGAGGATCGGGAACCCACTCGTCAACGGCTGCCATCAGCTCCATAACCTTGTCTCCCCACTCGCTGTTGGGATCTTCCAGAGCCTTCAGAGCGGAACCCTGGATAATCGGTGTGTCATCTCCCGGGAACTCATACTCGCTCAGCAGCTCACGGATCTCCATGTCTACCAGCTCAAGGAGCTCCTCATCGTCTACCATATCACATTTGTTCATGAAAACAACGATATAGGGAACGCCTACCTGCCGGGACAGAAGGATGTGCTCCTTTGTCTGAGCCATAACACCGTCTGTAGCAGCAACTACCAGAATAGCGCCGTCCATCTGGGCAGCTCCGGTAATCATGTTCTTTACATAGTCAGCATGGCCTGGGCAGTCTACGTGTGCGTAGTGTCTCTTCTCTGTCTCGTACTCAACGTGTGCGGTAGAAATGGTAATACCACGCTCTCTCTCTTCGGGAGCCTTATCGATATTATCAAAATCCGTAGCCGTGTTACCGGCAACTCTCTCAGACAGAACCTTTGTAATTGCTGCTGTCAGAGTAGTCTTACCATGGTCTACGTGACCGATGGTTCCGATATTACAATGCGGTTTGCTTCTCTCAAACTTAGCCTTTGCCATTTTTAAATTCCTCCTTGATCTCCTGCCTTCCTGGCAGTTTATGGTTTTCTTTCATTTTCCTGAAACATCAGCTATCTTTGATTATATTTCAAACACATGATATTTGCAAGCCTTTGTTTCACTTTTTATTCATTTCTTAGAGACTTTTTGCCTTACTTTCCTTTCGCAGAAAGCACTTTCTCCTGGATGCTCTTTGGTACGGGCTCATACTTTTCGAAGAACATGGAATAGTTGCCCCGGCCCTGGGTCTTGGAACGAAGATCGGTGGCATAGCCGAACATCTCAGCCAGAGGCACATAGCCGCGGATCATCTTTCCTCCGCCGATATCATCCATACCCTCGATACGTCCCCGGCGGCTGTTGATATCGCCGATTACGTCTCCCATATAATCCTCCGGTGTCGTTACCTCCACCTTCATAATAGGCTCAAGCAGCACAGCGCCTGCCTTGTGCATGGCCTCCTTGAAAGCCATGGAACCGGCAATGTGGAATGCCATCTCACTGGAGTCTACCTCATGGTAGGATCCGTCGTATACCACGGCATGAACGCCTAACACAGGGAATCCTCCCAGAATACCGGCTTTAGCCGCTTCCTCAATACCCTCGCCTACTGCAGGAATATATTCCTTGGGAATAGCGCCTCCCACAACCTCGGAATCAAACTTGAACAGTTCTTCACCGTTGGCATCCATGGGCTCGAAACGCACTTTACAGTGTCCGTACTGTCCACGTCCACCGGACTGCTTTGCGTACTTGCTGTCAACTTCCACCATTTTGGTGAAGGTTTCCTTGTAGGCAACCTGGGGAGCGCCCACATTTGCCTCTACCTTGTACTCGCGGAGCAGTCTGTCCACGATAATCTCCAGATGGAGCTCGCCCATACCTGCAATAATGGTCTGGCCAGTTTCCTGGTCTGTATGCGCGCGGAAGGTGGGATCCTCCTCCGCCAGCTTCGCAAGAGCCTCGCCCATCTTGCCCTGGCCTGCTTTGGTCTTGGGCTCGATAGCCAGCTCAATAACCGGCTCCGGGAACTCCATGGACTCCAGGATTACCGGATGCTGTTCGTCGCAGATGGTATCGCCTGTAGTTGTAAGCTTAAAGCCTACTGCCGCCGCGATATCACCGGAATATACCTTGTCAAGCTCTGCCCTCTTGTTGGCATGCATCTGAAGAATACGGCCAACGCGCTCTTTCTTCTGCTTCGTTGAATTGTATACATAGGAACCGGAATTAATAGTGCCGGAGTATACACGGAAGAACGCCAGCTTACCCACAAAGGGATCTGCCATAATCTTAAATGCCAGAGCCGAGAAGGGCTCCTCATCTGAGGAATGTCTCTCCACCTCGTTTCCATCCAGATCCGTGCCTTTGATGGCAGGGATATCAATGGGAGCCGGCATAAACTCAATGACAGCATCCAAAAGCTTCTGTACGCCCTTGTTGCGGTACGCGGTACCACAGCACACGGGAACTGCCGTACACTCGCAGGTAGCCTTGCGGAGCACCTTCTTCAGAGAGTCCTCAGAGGGCTCTTCCCCTTCCAGATACTCCATCATCAGATCATCGTCCAACTCGCATATTTTTTCCACTAATTCCGTACGGTAAAGCTCGGCGTCGTCCGCCATATCCGCAGGGATCTCAGTAATGGAGATGTCCTCGCCCTTCTCATCATTGTAGATGTAGGCTTTCATCTCAAACAGGTCGATGATTCCCTTGAACTCGTCCTCTTTACCGATTGGCAGCTGAATGCAGATAGCATTCTTGCCAAGTCTTGTCTTAATCATTTCTACTGCGTTGTAAAAGTCTGCACCCAGGATGTCCATCTTATTGATAAATGCCATACGGGGTACATTATAGGTGTCAGCCTGACGCCATACATTCTCAGACTGAGGCTCAACACCGCCCTTCGCGCAGAATACACCCACAGCGCCGTCCAGCACGCGCAGGGAACGCTCCACTTCCACCGTAAAGTCTACGTGGCCCGGGGTATCGATAATGTTAATCCGATGCTCCAGGGCTCCTTCCTTCGGCTTGCAGTTCTTCTGCTCTGTCCAGTGACAGGTGGTAGCGGCTGAGGTAATGGTGATTCCACGTTCCTGTTCCTGCTCCATCCAGTCCATGGTCGCAGTTCCCTCGTGAGTGTCACCAATTTTATAGTTTACACCAGTATAATAGAGGATACGCTCCGTCAATGTGGTTTTACCCGCATCAATATGAGCCATGATTCCAATATTCCTGGTTCTCTCTAATGGATATTCTCTTCCAGCCACGGGATTTTCCTCCTAAAATTATAGCTGTTCGCTCAACCAGACCCGGTTGTGCCTCGTCAAGGTTCGCGAACGACCTCGCACTAAGCTCAAGCTGCGCCTCTGGCTTGCTTTCACCAAGCTGCTTTCGGTCAGAATCTGTAATGCGCAAAAGCCTTGTTTGCCTCTGCCATCTTGTGCATGTCTTCTTTTCTCTTCACAGACGCGCCTGTGTTGTTTGCCGCATCCATGATTTCATTTGCCAGCCTATCCTGCATGGTCTTCTCTCCGCGTTTCCGGGAGAACATGGTCATCCAGCGAAGCGCCAGCGCCTGACGGCGATCCGGGCGGACTTCGATGGGCACCTGGTAGGTGGCTCCGCCGATACGCCTTGCCTTTACTTCAAGAACAGGCATGATATTATTCATGGCCTCCTCAAAAACTTCAAGTGCAGGCTTCCCGGTCTTTGCTTCTACTTTTGCAAATGCTCCGTATACAATCTTCTGTGCTACGCCTTTCTTTCCATCTAACATGATGTTGTTGATAAGCTTCGTAACAACCTTGTTATTGTACAGCGGATCCGCTAACACATCTCTTTTCTGAATATGTCCTTTACGTGCCACGGTACTTCCCTCCTTAATCATTGTTCTGGTACGATTAAATCGCAGGTACTCACATGTGTCTCTCTACTTGTGTTGCGCACGGTAATTTCTATCTCAACCCGCAACCTATTAAGGGCAGTAGTCATTCCCGCATGCAGACGCTCTGGTCTGCCCAACGTATCATAGCTCTGTCTCTGTAAACATGTTTGCGCCTTTTCGGACAAAGGCGTTTCCGTATTCACAGGGTGTTACCTGTAACCTTATGAAATTCCTTTAAAATTACTTCTTTGCGTCTTTGGGCCTCTTGGCGCCGTATTTAGAACGGGCCTGTCTTCTCTTGGCCACACCTGCAGTATCCAGCGTACCACGGATGATATGATATCTCGTACCTGGCAGGTCCTTTACTCTTCCTCCACGGATAAGCACCACGCTATGCTCCTGCAGATTGTGTCCCTCACCAGGAATATAGCTTGTTACCTCGATACCGTTGGAAAGACGTACTCTGGCGATCTTACGAAGAGCAGAGTTGGGCTTCTTAGGGGTAGCTGTCTTTACCGCTGTACATACGCCCCTCTTCTGGGGTGCAGACACATCAGTTGCTCTTTTCTTTAAGGAGTTAAATCCTTTCTGAAGAGCAGGAGCTGTAGACTTCTTGACAGATGTCTGTCTTCCTTTTCTGACTAACTGATTAAATGTTGGCATTCCTTTCACCTCCTGTAATAGTGGCAGGCATATAATGCCGGCCCCGGCTAGGTTGCTTCTGGCTGCTGATTGCACAAAAATAACTGCGCTTTCCACGCATGCCAGATTATTATATATAAAAACAAGTGGGCTGTCAAGGAGTTTTTTCCAGGTTTTCTGAAGCTGGCTGTTGTTCCTGACAGTTGCAGGCGTTCATTACAGGGACATAAGGGGGAGCGGGATTCTGGCCGGCTGACGGATAAACCACGCATTTCTATCTGGCCTGGGACAGACTGTTTCCGGGAAAACCGGTTCGCCCAGCATCCGTCCCTCTTCCTCATCCAGAAAATAAACCTCCCGGGCTCCGTTTCGAAAGCAGCGAAGCGAAAGACGGTCTATGAGAGCGGCAAAATCCCTCTCTTCACAGTGATAAATTCTGACATAGGCCCGGCCGTTTCCCAGGATTTGGGTCTGGTTCAGACGATAGCTCCAATCACTGTTTTCCACACAGACTTCTGGCTCCAGACCCGTTTCGTATTCCAGGCCTATTAGGGTAAGTCCGCAGGCAGGAGCGGTGGGCCCTGCCATTCTCCGGTCGCGGGCAGCAAGGATTTCCGGCATGGCATCCGGGGAAAGCTTTCCAATGCCTGTCTGGATAAGGGTTCCGGCTATAATTCTTACCATATTATAGAGGAAACCGCTTCCCACAAGGCGCAGAATAATACAATCTCCCTCCCGGCACACCGAGCATTCATAGAGGGTGCGCACAGTATCCTCCGCCTGGGTATGGGAAGAACAAAAACTCTGAAAGTCATGCTCTCCCACCAGATATGCGGCTGCCTGCTGCATGGCCTCCATGTCCAGCTTTCTGTGGTAGAAATAAGAATAGAGCCGCTGGGATGGCAGCTCAAACTCCCGGTTTAAGATCCGGTACTCATAGGTTTTTTTCCCGTTTACCTTGCGGGGATGGAAAGAGGCGTCCACTTCCTCTGACTTCTGGATGCGGATATCCTCCGGAAGCCTCTGGTTTAAGGCATAGGAAAGCTTGTCCGGGGGAATGCGGCTGTCCGTGTCAAATACCGCCACATTTCCCAGGGCATGGACGCCGGCATCCGTGCGGCTGGCTCCCTGAACCGCAATCTCCTCCTTTAGAAGAGCGGTCAGTTCCCGGTTTAAGACGCTCTCTATGGTTTCCCCGTTATTCTGTATCTGCCAGCCATGATAAGCTGTGCCGTCGTAGGCTACTGTCAGTCGGATTCTTTTCATTTTTTTATTCCAGTTTCATATCTGCCTTTTGTCACCAGAATACTTTTGCATCATACTGTCCGATTTTTGTGTCATGAGTAATCAATGAAAGTTCTTCTTCCAGTGCCGTGGCTATAATCAAGCGGTCAAATGGGTTATTATGAATCAGCGGAAGCTCTTGGATTTTTTCAAAATATTGTGCTTTATAACATGGCGATAACAGGATATCTGATGGATTAACCGTATGCCCTGTCTGTTCAGATCAAACGGACATAATTCCCCAGTACCCGCACCGCAATCACCGCGCACAGATACAGGCCCAGCACACCATAAGCCTTGAAATCCCGGCTCTCATAGCGAAGGGGCTTCATCTTGGTTCTGCCCTCCCCCCCGTGATAACACCGGGCCTCCATGGCCATAGCCAGGTCGTTGGCGCGCCGGAAGGCAGAGATAAACAGAGGCACCAGAAGCGGCACCAGGCTTTTGGCCTTCTGGACAAGATTTCCGGTCTCAAAATCTGCGCCGCGGGCCATCTGGGCTTTCATAATCTTGTCTGTTTCTTCCATTAAAATGGGAATGAACCGCAGGGCAATGGCCATAATCATAGCCATCTCATGTACCGGCACATGCAGCTTCTTCAAAGGTCCAAGCCCCTTCTCCATGCCGTCCGTCAGATCGTTGGGGGTGGTGGTCAGCGTCATGACAGAGGAACCGATAATCAGATAAATCAGACGCACCGCCATAAAAGCCGCGGTCCGAAGTCCTTCGTCCGTAATCTGAAACTTCCAGAAGGAAACCAGTACCCGGTTTCCCGGCGTCAGAAACAGATTAAACACCACTGTAATCATAAGCAGCATAATAATTGCTTTAAGGCCCCTTACCATAAAGGAAAAGGGCACTCTGGACATCCGGATAACAAGCGCCAGAAAAAGCGTGGCCACCACGTAACCCACCCATGTTTTTACAAGAAATAAAGAAACAATAAATACCAGCGTAGCCACAAGCTTCACCCTGGGGTCAAGCTTGTGCAAAATGGAATCCGCCGGATAGTATTGACCCAATGTAATATCTTTAATCATGTCTATTCCTTTCGGAATGCCTGAAGAATCGTCTCCCTGGCCTCCCGGATCGTGGTGGCATTCTCATCCACGTCCAGCCCACTGGCCTTCAGAGCATGCATGATGTACGTGACCTGAGGGGCGGCAAGTCCCACCTGCTCCAGCTCCTCGTAATGGCGGAACACCTCCCGGGGCTCCCCGTCATACAGAATTTTCCCCTGGTTCATGACGATAATCCGCTCCACATATCTGGCTACATCCTCCATACTGTGAGATACCAGGATTACCGTGATCTTCTTCTCCCGGTGCAGCGCGGCAAGCTGATCGAGAATCTCATCCCGGCCTCTGGGATCCAGCCCGGCCGTGGGCTCATCCAGAATCAGCACTTGAGGCTCCATGGCCAGCACTCCCGCAATAGCCACCCGGCGTTTCTGGCCGCCGGAGAGCTCAAAGGGAGAACGGCTCTCATATTCCTCCCCAAGGCCCACCATGCGAAGAGCGGCTCTGGCCCGCTCCTTTGCCGCCTCTTTGGACATTCCCTGGTTCAAGGGGCCGAAGCACACGTCACTTAGCACATCCACCTCAAAGAGCTGATGCTCCGGATACTGAAATACCAGTCCCACCTGGCTTCGAAGCTCCCGCATGGAATACCCTTCCCGGTAAATATCCTCCCCGTTAAAATACAGCTGGCCGCCGGTGGCCTTTATCAATCCGTTAAGATGCTGTACCAGAGTGGATTTCCCGGAACCCGTATGTCCGATCAGTCCCAGAAACTGGCCGTCCGGAATCTCAAAATTAATATCCCGCAGAGCCGCGATCTCATATGCGGTCCCCGCACTATATATATAGTTTATGTGTTCTGCTTTAAGCGACATAATTCTTCCACCAATTCTTCCCTGGTTAAAATACCATCGGGCAGTTTTAGCCCTGCCTGTTTCAGTTCATAGGCCAGCAGCGTGGCCTGAGGCACGTCCAGACGGCAGGACTTTAGTTTCTCTACCTGGGAAAATATTTCCCTGGGCGTTCCCTGCATAATAATTTTTCCCTCGTCCATCACGATAACCTTGTCCGCATAGATGACCTCTTCCATATAGTGTGTGATAAGAACCACCGTAATATCTTCCACCTGGTTCAAGGCCCGCACGGCCCGTATGACCTCTTTGCGGCCATTAGGATCCAGCATGGCCGTGGGCTCATCCAGTACAATACACTGGGGATGCATGGCCACCACCCCGGCAATGGCCACCCGCTGCTTCTGGCCGCCGGAAAGCTTATTGGGGGAGTGATGCCGGTATTTCACCATATTTACCGCCTTCAGGCTCTCCTCCACCCGCTCCCAGATCTCCTTTGTGGGAACTCCCATATTCTCCGGGCCAAATCCCACATCCTCCTCCACAATGGTGCCAATGATCTGATTGTCCGGATTCTGGAAAACCATGCCCGCACTCTGGCGGATTTCCCAGATTTTCCCCTCGTCCTTTGTGTCCTTTCCGTCCACCCAGACCGTCCCCTCTCTGGGTGTCAGAATGGCGTTCAGATGCTTGGCAAGGGTGGATTTTCCGGAACCGTTATGTCCCAGAATTGCCACAAAATCCCCCTTCTGGATATCCAGATCCACGCCGTCCACGGCCCTCTTGATCTCATCTATGTTTCCGTCTTCATCATAGTGGGCATATTCATAAACTACCCGGGAAGCCTCTATCATGTTCATCGAATTTATTCCACCTTTTTTGTCTGTCTGGGATGAGCCTTATTTTACATCAGATAAAGGGTAAATACAAGCATTTTCAAATCCCAGAGCCTCATTAATCTGCTGCACTTCACCAGGATATGGCCGGTTCTCCTTCTGATTTTCCAGGTAATTCCAGGTTTTCATGGCGTTAGCATCCTTCTGATCCGCCTGTGGCCGTCATGAAAACCGGAAAAAAAGGTAACGTGATAAATAGAAAATGCCTGTCAAAGGCTCCTCTCAAAGCAGAGGAGGCGCTCCCCCTTTACTGCTACGCTCTCCGTCTTTGCAAATCCAAGCCTTTTAATCACCCCCAGAGACGCCTCATTTTCCGGGTGGATAAATGCCGCCACCCGCTCAAAACCCAGCACATCCCTTCCGTAAGCCAGAACCGCCCTCCCAGCCTCCAGGGCAAGTCCCTGTCCACGCCAGGCCTCCCCGATGAGATAACCGAAATCCAGCTCCTGGCGTCCCCGGTAGTCCACCAGGCCAAATCCGGCCCGGCCAATCACCGCCCCGCTGGCCTTCTCCACCAGCACCCACATGCCAAACTGACAGAGACCATACATAAACCGGATATATGCCCGGGTACACTCCCGCTCCGCCTCTCTGTCCGGATCCAGACCCTTTACAAACCGACGGGCGGAAGGTTCCTCATACAAGGGATACAGCGCGTCCAGATCCTCCAGGGTCATTTCACGGATAACCAGACGCTCTGTCCGGGCAATCACGGCCGGAAGCCCCAGAGCCCGGGTATGGGCATTGCAAAGCAGCGGCCAGTCCACCTCCTCAAACCCCTCCAGGAGAAGGCCGATTCCTGCAAACGCCCCTTCTGGCAAGGCGGGATTCAAGTACGCAACACAGGGAATCCCAAGCTCCCGGGCTGCATGGGCCGCATCGTCTGTCTCCACAATGCAAAGGCACTCCTGTGCGTTATAGCCCCAGCTCTCCAGGATTTTGCCAAGAACCTGCTTTTCCAGTGCCGAAGCACAGGAAATCCTACAGGACGGCCTGTCTCTTATTTGTTCCGGCCAGGCTTCCCATACCGGTTCACCCTCCAGCCTCAGATCCTCTTTCCCGTTCTGTTGTCCCAGCCTGCCCTCCCGCCCCAGCCTGCCAGCCAGTTCTCTGCCATCGTCGGTTCCTATTATCAAGCCTTTCAGCATCATCCTATTCCCTTCCATAAAAAATACCCCTTTACGCAGCCGGAAAAATCCGGTAAAATAAGGAAGCTAATTCAAAACAGCAACCATCCAGGAAGGTGGCTGCGGAAATGATAACAGGAGAATAATTACCATGGCACAAAATCCAATCATTACTATCGAAATGGAAGACGGTGGCGTCATCCAGGCGGAGCTCTATCCGGATATCGCCCCCAACACTGTAAACAACTTTATCAGCCTGGTGAAAAAGGGCTTCTACAACGGCCTCATTTTCCACCGGGTCATTGAAGGCTTCATGATCCAGGGCGGCTGCCCGGAGGGCTCCGGCATGGGCGGCCCAGGCTACTCTATCAAGGGAGAATTTTCCCAGAACGGCTTTTCCAACGATCTGAAGCACACCCCGGGCGTTCTCTCCATGGCCCGCTCCATGGCCCCGGACTCAGCGGGAAGCCAGTTCTTCATTATGCACAGAGACGCTCCCCATCTGGACGGAAGCTATGCCGCCTTTGGCAAGGTAACAACAGGCATGGATGTGGTAAACCGCATTGCGGAAACGCCTACGGCCTACGACGACAGGCCCTTTGAAAACCAGGTGATGAAAAGCGTTGTCGTGGAGTGCTTCGACACAGAATACCCGGAGCCGGAAACCTTATAATTATCAAGATATACTCCCTGGGACAGGGTTTCCTTTCCCGGGGAATTATTTCCAGGCCATTCCTCCTAAAACTGTCCTTTGCTGTTTTTGTAATCTTTTCTTTCCCGGAACCGTTCCATCCGTTCCTTCATCTGTTTTTCGTATCCCAGCTCACCCGGCTCATAAAATACCGTGCCCAGGATTTCCGTGGGCAGATACTGCTGCTCCACAAAATGCTCTGGGTAATCGTGGGCATACCGATACCCAACGCCACGGCCCAGGCCCTTTGCCCCGGCGTAGTGGGCGTCCTGGAGATGGACGGGCACTGTGGTTTTCACGTCATGGACGGATTTCATGGCCTTGTCGATTGCCATCACGGCTGCATTACTCTTGGGGGCGCAGGCCACGTAAGCCGCGGCCTGGGCCAGAATAATCTGTGCCTCCGGAAGGCCTACCCGCTCTGAAGCCTGGGAAGCCGCCACTGCCACCGCCAGGGCCTGGGGATCTGCGTTTCCCACATCCTCTGCGGCGCAGATCATTATCCGGCGGGCAATAAAGGTCACATTTTCCCCGGCATAAATCATTTTCGCCAGATAATACACAGCTGCATCCGGGTCGGAGCCCCGCATACTCTTGATAAATGCAGATATAATATCGTAGTGGTTATCTCCGTTCTTATCGTAACGCACAGGGCGTTTCTGAATACACTCTGAGGCCACCTCCAGGGTAAGGCGGATTTTCCCGTCCGCTCCCGGCTCCGTGGTCAGCACCCCCAGCTCCACCGCATTCAGGGCCGCCCGGGCATCCCCA
This sequence comes from Clostridia bacterium, assembly GCA_910576205.1. Taxonomy (GTDB): domain Bacteria; phylum Bacillota; class Clostridia; order Lachnospirales; family Lachnospiraceae; genus RGIG4284. The sequence goes on from CAJTHL010000006.1 coordinate 12,527, forward strand.
TCGGCGATATCTGCCAGAAATTCTGTTGCATCCTCGTCAATTTCGGCGTTGTAAGCGCCCATACCCTTCTCCCGGTCATAGACCGCCCGGCGGATAAGGGCTTTGATATCCTCCTTTTCCAGAGACTTCAGTTCAAAAATCACCGACCTGGACAAAAGAGCGCCGTTGACCTCAAAGTAGGGATTTTCCGTGGTTGCCCCAATGAGAATCAAAGTGCCGTCCTCCACAAAAGGCAGGAGATAATCCTGCTGCCCCTTGTTAAAGCGGTGAATCTCATCCACAAAGAGAATTGTCCGCTTTCCGTACATACCCCGGGCGTCCCTGGCCTCCTTTACCACAGCCTCCATCTCCTTTTTTCCTGCCACCGTGGCGTTAATCTGCTGGAAAATGGCGCTGGTAGTGTTGGCAATCACCTTGGCAATGGTAGTCTTTCCCGTGCCCGGCGGTCCGTAAAAGATCAGGGAACCCAGCTTGTCTGCCTTGATGGCCCGGTACAGGAGCTTATCCTTCCCCAGAATGTGCTGCTGTCCCACGATCTCCTCCAGTGTGACAGGACGTATCCGTGACGCCAGGGGCGATTCCTGCTCCATGGACGTCTCCCGCATATAATCAAATAGATCCATAGAACCTATGTCCTCCTTTTCAGCCGCAATCTGTATCTATTATAGAGTACATGGAGAAGAACCGCAAGCAAAACGGGAAATCAGACATTATTTCGCCGCTTCTTCCCATCTCTTGTATTTTATTTTCAGATATGTTACTTTTAAGAAAAACAGCAGGAGATGACAGGTTATGAGAAATTCGTTCGTATCAAATTATGATGTTATGCGAGACGCTATGGAAGCCGCGTTTTTGGCATACAACCAATCTGTTATGATTGATAAATATGGGCTTTCCCATAACCAGGATTTTTTATTTATAAGTTTTGTGGGAATCACCTACCGCATCAATCGCTTTACCGGAAGAGTTGAATACCCATCTGCCACAGCTACAGCATACCTCCATGCCGATTATAATGTCAGCATGACCATCTTTGACGTGCTGTGTTACGCCAGGCCCTTTTGCCGGCCATCCGAAACATATGTTTCTCTCAGCGGTCTGAAAAGCGGAGCGCAGGCCCTGTCGCCCGGTTCTGATCTGTTTAAACGCCAACGTGATCTTTTCACCGGCAAATGTCCGCAGCTAAAAGCCGCGTGCGAAAAACTTGGCGGAATCCCCCAGCAGGTGGGAGACGTTTCCTACAAAATCCCCCTATTTGATTTTCTGCCGGTAATCCTGCAGTTCTGGGACGCAGACGAGGAATTTGATTCTGTGTTAAAATTTATGTGGAATGAAAATATTCTGGATTATATGCACTATGAGACTACATTTTTTGCCGCATCCCATCTGCTTTCCAGGTTGACGGAGTTAGCCGGGGTAAATTCATAAAACTGTGCTCTTTTACACACAAAAAATAACAGAGCCAGATTTGCCATCTTGCTATTTCCCTATAAATGTGCTATCTTTTTCTTACCCCCATTGACAAAAATATACACGTTCCGGGGTGACAAAAAGGAGAGGATCTGCTGCCATGAGCACTATGAACTTAACCCTGATGACGGATCTCTATGAGCTTACCATGATGCAGGGGTATTTTAAGAGCCATCTCAATGAAACTGTTGTCTTTGATGCATTTTACCGGAAAAATCCCTGTGGAAACGGCTTTGCCATTGCGGCGGGGCTAGCGCAGGTGATCGACTACATCAAAAACCTCACCTTCAGCAAGGAGGATATCTCCTACCTCAAGGGCCTTAAGCTGTTTGATGAGGATTTCCTGAAATACCTGGAAAACTTCCGGTTTTCCGGCGATATTTATGCCATTCCGGAGGGGACGGTAGTATTTCCCCGGGAGCCGCTTCTCAAGGTAGTGGCGCCCATTATGGAGGCCCAGCTGGTGGAGACAGCGATCCTTACCATCGTCAATCACCAGAGCCTTATCGCCACCAAGACCGCCCGTGTGGTTCACTCCGCCAGAGGCGACGGCATTATGGAGTTCGGCCTTCGCCGGGCCCAGGGGCCGGACGCGGGCATCTACGGAGCCCGGGCCGCCATGATCGGCGGGTGTATCGGCACCTCCAATGTGCTGGCCGGCCAGCTCTTTGACGTGCCGGTGATGGGAACCCATGCCCATAGCTGGATTATGAGTTTTCCCGACGAATACACGGCCTTTAAGACCTATGCCGATTTATACCCCAATGCCTGCACGCTTCTGGTAGACACCTACGACACCTTAAAATCCGGTGTCCCCAATGCCATCCGTGTATTTAAGGAAATGCGGGAGGCCGGCGTTCCCCTCACCTCCTACGGTATCCGGCTGGACAGCGGCGACCTGGCGTACATGTCCAAAAAGGCCCGCAAGATGCTGGACGACGCTGGATTCCCGGACGCGGTGATCGCTGCATCCAGCGATCTGGACGAATATCTCATCACAAGCTTAAAGGGGCAGGGCGCCCAGATCACCTCCTGGGGCGTGGGCACCAATATGATTACCTCCAGCGATTGTCCGGCTTTTGGCGGCGTTTACAAGCTGGCCGCGGTTCTGGATGAGGAGGGTGAGTTTATTCCCAAGATCAAGCTGTCGGAAAATACCGAAAAAATCACAAATCCCGGCAATAAGACCATCTATCGCATTTACGAAAATGCTACCGGAAAGATGAAGGCCGACCTGATCTGCCTGGCCGATGAAATTTTTGACACCGCCCAGGATCTCCTGATCTTTGATTCCATTGAAACCTGGAAGAAAACGAAGCTGAAGGGCGGCACCTACTCCATGCGGGAGCTGCTGGTAAAAGTCTTTGACAAGGGAAACTGCGTTTACCAGTCCCCCAGCGTGATGGAAATCCGGGATTACTGCCAAAAAGAGCAGGAAACCCTTTGGGATGAATCCCGCCGCTTGACAAACCCCCATAAAGTCTATGTGGATCTGTCGGATAAACTGTTCCGCATAAAGTCCGGACTGCTGGATCAGATGGGGCAGACGCTGTAGAACCATCCCGGCCATAAATCCAAATATTCAGAGCGTGTTCCCTTCCGTCTTATTTGTTGCGGAAGAATACACGCTCTGTTTTTTACCCCAGTTCATTTTTCTTAGGCTATACGCAATCCCTGCTCAAATAGCAATGACCCGCCATAAAAATATCTATTTCAGCGCCATGAGCCTCTTCATGACATGGTTGCCGCCACGCCTTTTCCTCATGTTCGTCAACGATTCGCTTCCCACTGAATCCCATAACTTTCATTTTGTAAATCCCTTTCACACTCCCTCCCCTATAACATTTCCCCCTCTGTAAAATAAATCCCATACCAGACCAGAAACGCATACACCGCCCACAGCTTCCGGTTGGTATTCCCCCGGCCGCAGCCGCGGCCGTTTTGCAGCTCCAGGAGGGCCTCCCGGTGAAAGAAACAGCGGGCTGCCGGGGATGCGAAGGCCTCATTAAGGGCCGCAGCTCCGGCCTCCGATGTGAAAAAGCTGCCCAGAGGCACCGGGAACCCAAGCTTCCTGCGCCGGGCACTGGACTCCGGAAGGTAACGCCGGGCCATCCTGCGAAAAATGTATTTGGAAGTCTGACCTTTCTGCTTCAGCCTGGCAGGAATACGGCGGGCCGTCTCAAAAACCACCCTGTCCAGATAGGGCACCCTGAGCTCCAGGGAATGGGCCATGCTCATGCGGTCCGCCTTCTGGAGTATATCACCGGGCAGCCAGTGAAGCAGGTCAATATACTGCATACGGCTGGCCTCGTCCAGGTCTTTCGCCTCCCTGTAATCCTCCGCCAGAAGCTTTTGGGGCGAAACAGCCCTGGTTCTTTCCTTTAGGAGCCGTTTTCTCTCCTCCTCTGTAAAGAGCCTGGCATTTCCGATAAACCGCTCCTCCACCGGCCTGCTGCCCCGGAGCAGAAAGCTTCTCCCCTTCATCTCCGGCAGATGAGCCGCCGCCTTTGCCACGCCTTTTCTGAGAAACAGCGGAAGCTTCTGGTACAGGCGCAGGGCATTGGGCTCGCAGTAAATGCAGTATCCGCCGAAGAGTTCATCGGCCCCCTCCCCGGACACCACCACCTTCACCTTCCGGGCCGCCTCCCTGGCCACAAAATACAAGGCCACCGCCGAAGGGTCTCCGGAAGGCTCATCCATATGATAGAGCGCCTCCGGCACAGCCTCCCAGAACTCCTTTTCCGAGATACGCTTTCCCTTATGGGTAAGGTGCATGCCCTCTGCCAGCTCCCTGGCCTGGGGAATCTCATTGTACCGGGAGGTCTCATTTCCAAATCCTACAGTAAAAGCCTTATCCCCGGAAAATTCCGCGGCCACCAGGGCGGAGTCCACGCCCCCGGACAAAAAAGCGCCGATCTCCACATCCGCCGCCATATGGGCGTTTACGGAATCCCCCACCGCCGCGTCCAGACGGCGGATCCATTCCTCCTTCGTCCCGCCTCCGGGCTTCTCCGGCTTTAATTCCGGCACAAAATACCGCCCCAGCTCCAGGGACGACCCGCCCCGCTTGTACTTAAGGAAATGCCCGGGACGAAGCTGGTAAATTCCCTGGAAAAAGGTCTCCTCCAGCACAGAATACTGAAAAGACAGATACTGCTCCAGGGCTTCCGTATTCAAGCGCTTCTGGTATGCGGGATGGGGGAGAATCCCCTTGATCTCCGAGGCAAACACAAAATATCCGCCGCTTAACGTATAGTAAAAGGGTTTGATTCCAAAGAAATCCCGGGCAGCGAAAATCTCCTGTTTCTTCTCATCCCAGACTGCAAAGGCAAACATCCCCCGCAGATGCTCCGGAAGATGCTCTCCCCACTCCTCATAGCCATGGACCAGGACTTCCGAATCTCCCTGGCTGTAAAAACAGTGCCCCGCCTCCGCAAGCTCCCGGCGCAGCTCCTTATAATTGTAAATCTCTCCGTTAAAGACCAGCAGTTTATCCCCGGACTCATTTGCCATAGGCTGGACGCTGCCCTCCAGGTCAATAATGCCAAGCCGCCGAAAGCCCAGGGCCGCGTGCTCTGACATCCAGCTTTTTCCCTGGTCCGGCCCCCGGTGGATAAGGGCCGCCATCATATTCTCCAGGATGTCCTCCCTGGAAAATGTCTCCCCACAGACCTCCTTTTTATTCCCCTCTATAAATCCGCATATTCCGCACATAAATCCATCCGCCTCCTTTGTGAAATCTCTTGTCCGGCATGGATTTATCTTAGCGGAGCCGTGTTTCCTCCACTTCACGGTTTTGTTTCAAAACTGTTTCCGGTTGTAAACTTTTTTCTACGGCTTCCCGGCAATGTATCCGAAGCTTATAGATGCCGCTCCTACAGCTCCAGCACAATGCATTTCCGGCGTTCCAGGTTTCCGTTTTCACAGATTTCCAGAAGGATTCTCCTGGTCGTCTCATCAACCTCCATATGGAGAAGGTTCTGCAGGTTCTTGTACAACAGCTTTCTTTCCTTATCCCCCCTGGAATACAGGTACAGATCCAAAGACCGGATCCCGCCCCGCTCCTGGATTTCCAGGAGATTAAAATTCTCCGCCCCAGACCAGGTGCTGTTATTTACCCCCTCCCTTTCCTCCATCTCAATGACATTCTGGGTAGAAAGCACAAGCAGATCTCCGGAATCCAGAAGTGCAAAATCCACCACATAATCCGGGAATTCCCACAATTCTCCATGTGTTCTTCCGGTCTTCAGGTTCACCTCCACAAGCTTCCGGAAATTTTCCAGATAGTACAAGGATTTTCCGTCCTTATGAAGGCTGTAGCGGGGGCCAGGATAGCAGCCCCCCATTTCCCAGTCCAGAAATGTCTCCATTTCAGAGCGCTGTCCCTCCTGGTCTTTATCCTGGTCCTCTTCCAGATAGAAATGGAGCCAGAGCCGGTCTTTATCTGCATGACCCATATTCAGAATCCCAACGTCTCCGGAAACGTCAAAAATCTCCCCCGCCAGAGGATTGTTCAAGTCATTCCCCACAACCTGCAGCGTCCTGTCTGGGGGATAAAGGCCCGTTATCCCATCCTCACCATCCATTTCATGCCGGATTTCCTGCTCCAGTTTCTCCCGAATCTCCGGCTTCCTCTCTGCCCGGCAGTCATAAACTGCCACAAAACCGGCCTTTCCCGTAATTTTCCCAAACAGGTCAAAGGCCGCCCACCGCCCGTCTGATGAGAAAGCCCCCCTAAGCTCCATGCTGCTCTCCCCCAGTTGTCCTCCATACAACAGAAGCGGCTCCTCAGAACCTGCTTCACACAGCCAGACAAAGCAGGTATCCCCATATGCCGATTTCACATAGGCCAGAATCCGCCCTCCGTCAGGAGATGGGATCACCTTTTCCACATAGAGCTCTCCCTCCTCGTATTCCTCCCAGTCCTCCCAGGGCCGGCAAAATACCCCTTCCCCATCCCGGAAGCCATAGCGGTAATCTACGTTCCGCCCCAGAAGCGTCTCTCCTGCGCCCTGCATTTCCCGGGCGATGATGCGGACCTCATTTTTCTGGCATCCCTTGAGAAAGGCGCTTTGTTCCAGACTAATCCAGGAATCGTACGCATACGTGTAGATCTTTTTCACCGTGTAATCTTCTGCGGCGTCTGTCCCTTCCTCCTCCACATTTATCTCCGCCTGTGGCAGCAGCATCGTGTACTCCCTGGGCGTGCAGCCGGCCAGGATACACAGAAGCACTGGCATTGCCAGTATATTCCCTTTTCTTCCTGCTCTCATATTCCTTCTCCTATTGGGCGTCTGCCTTCAGACGGATATAGAACACAGTCTGCCCTCCCGGCCCGCTCTTTACCCCAATGCTCCCCCCGTGTTCCTCCATAATCTTCCTGCATATGGACAGGCCCAGCCCCGAGCTTCCCTGTTCCCGGGAATAGGCCTTATCCACCCGGTAAAAGGGCTCGAAAATCCGTTCCTGCTCCTCCTGGCTCAGCTCCTTCCCCTGGTTCCAGACGCTTAACGTCACGGTTCCCTCTTTACCGGATCCTCCAAGGCGGATTGACGTGTGGCTCTCCCCGTACTTTATGGCATTGTCCACCAGATTGACCAGCACCTGGCGCAGACGCTCCTCCACCCCCCACACCACAAGCTCCCCGGAAAATTCCGTCTCTATCTCCATCCCGTACCGCCGGGCCTTGATTTCCAGGGCCCGGGCCACGCTGCGGGCTGTCTCTGCCAGGTCTACCCGCTGTTTTTCCATGTAAATGCTCTTGTCCGACATTTCCAGAAGCTGCAGCACCATCTGATGCATGCGGGCGCTCTCCTGGAGAATCTGACGAAGCCCCTGCTCCGTCAGCGCCGTATCCTCCCCCTGGTCTGCCTCCAGAAGCTGGGCGTAGCCCTGAATGGTGGTCAGAGGAGTCTTGAGCTCATGGGTCACATTGTTGTAAAATTCCTGCCTGCTTCCCAGAAGCTTTATAATCCGCTCCCGGTCCGTCTGCATGTTCTGAAACTGGGAGCCGATCCGTTTCAGCATCACGCTGAAATTCCGGGAAAGCTCCCCCAGCTCATCCCTGCGCCTGGAATCCGCCAGCTGGGCCAGCATCTGCATGTCCACCTGCTCTCTGGACAAATCCTGTACCACCTGGCGGGAGATCTTAGTCAGCTTCTGAATGGGTGTCAGAAACCTGCCCATCAGAAAAGCAAGCAGGAGAAACACCACAGCCGCCACGGATGCGGCCATCTGATACACCAGATGCTCCGTCTGTTTCCCCCGGATAAAAAGCTGGGAGGTATCCACTTTGTAGCGGATAATGCCGATGGCGTTCTCCTCAATGACCACAGGCATGGAAAAATAGACCAGCATCTCATCCGGGCCGGGATACGTCATGGTAAAGGCCGGATTTCCTTCCACAGCCAGCCGCAGATCTTCCCCCGGCCCCTCCTCCTGGAGCCTCCTGCTTCCCTCCAGATATTCCCCCTTCTGGTTCAGCACGCTGACGCTGCGCCCTCCAAGGGTCTTTAATTCCTGGGCAATGTCCCCGGCAATGCGCTGGTAGCTCTCCTCGTCGTTGTTGGCGTCATTGAGCATAAGGAGCTGACGCACATAAACCTCCGTATTCTCCTGGATGGCCTGGAGCTCCCGCACAATCTGCTCCTCCTGGCTCCTCTGAAGGCTGGTGTGAATGCCCCCGTATAAAATGCCGCCGCCTGCCACAAACAAAACAAGAAGGCCCAGCACCATCTGGCGGCGAATCCCCAGATATCCGGCCTCCCCGCCTGTTTTTCCTTTTGCACGGCCCTTTTTTCCAACGATACGCCGCAGTTTCCCCTCAAGGAACATATTTATACCCCACTCCGAAAATTGTCACCAGGGTTTCTTCCAGGCCCGCTTTCCTGCGGATGCGCTGGACATGGATATCCACGGTTCTGGTATCCCCCGCAAAATCATAGCCCCAGATCCGGTCAAGCAGCACGGTTCTGGTAAACACCTGCCTGGGATGCTTCAGAAAAAATACCAATAGATCATATTCCCTGGGGGTCAGATTTAAGAGCTCCTCCTGGCGATACACGCTGCGCTCCCGCTCCACCACAGTCAGAGGCCCGCACACAAGCCGTTCACTCTCCAGGGTTCCATGGGCCTTGTCAAATCTGCGCAGAATCGTCCGCACCCTGGCCACCACCTCCCGCAGATCAAAAGGCTTTGTGATATAGTCGTCCGCCCCGGACTCCAGCCCGTAGAGCTTATCCTCCATATTCCCCCGGGCCGTCAGCATGATAATCGGTAATTTATACTGCTCCGTCAGCATCCGACACACATCCACGCCGCTTAAGTCCGGGAGCATCCAGTCCAGAAGCGCCAGATCCGGCTGTTCCTTCCCCGCCATGGCAAATCCCTCCGCGCCTGTGTAGGCGCAGCTTACCAGAAATCCCTCCTTCTCAAACCCGTATTTCAGAATATCCGCAATGGGTTTTTCGTCCTCAATAACCAGTATCCGTTTCTCCTCCATATATCTTTCCCCGCTTTTTGTTTCACCATTATCCTCAGGGACAAGGACTCTTGTCCGCTGGGGATATTCTACCAGATAAGTATAACTCCCATATCTCGGAAATGTAAACAATATGTAACAGAATCTTCCCGGCGCCAGATGTCAGTTCTCCAAAAGGGGCAGAAAAAAAGACAGAAAACCGTTCCTCCCGTTTCCTGCCTTTTTGCCTGTTCTGTCCTACTGCTCCATCTGTCTCCCCAGAAACCCAGCTGCCGACGACGCCAGTTTCTGCTCTGTCTCTCCCATTTTCATCTTGGGATCCTTGCTGAAAAGAATAACCGCGCCGATGGCGTCCCCCTCGCACAGCACTGGGCTGATGGTCTGGGCGTAGCACTCCTCCATGTCCTCGTTTATAATGCGCACAAATTTGCGCTCCCCGGAATCCGCCTGGATGCTCTCCCGCTCCTGGATAGCCTCCTCCAGCTGCTTGCTGATGGGCTTGCCCAGGTAATCCTTTTTTGCCCCGCCTGCAGCCGCAATCACCGTATCCCTGTCCGACACGCACACCATAAGCCCTGTGGTCTGGGCCAGGCTTTCCGCATACTGCTTGGCAAAAAGTCCCAGCTCCCCAATGGGCGAATATTTCTTGAGAATCACTTCCCCTTCCCTGTCGGTAAAGATCTCAAGAGGGTCTCCCTCACGGATCCGGAGAGTCCTCCGTATTTCCTTGGGAATGACCACGCGTCCCAGGTCATCTATTCTTCTGACAATTCCTGTAGCTTTCATACAAAATTCCTCCATTTACTGTACTAACCATTTCTGGAAATAGTATTCTGTAAATGGAGGAATTTTATACCTCAAAATATGGAAGTCTTTAAAGCTTTTCCAACAGGGCTTTTAAGCCAGACCTCTCACCTCTGCTATCTGCGCCTCATCCAGGTTCAGAATATCGCTGTTTTCCATGGATGTGTTGGAATCCTCAATGAGAATCATCTTGGTATTCTTCTGGGTAATAGTATTGTGCCACAAGGTGGCGGGAATATTGTACACCTTATCCTTCTCCATGTGAACCGCCTCAAACTTAAGGCCGCCGTCTGTCTCATTGGCAAAGATCAGCGTACACTTACCCTCAATCAGCACAAACAGCTCATCTGTCTTGTTATGACGCTCCAGGCAGTCGATACCAGTCACATCGTTTGCCGGCTTCCAGTTCTTGATTCCAACCGTCCACTTTTCATTTTCAAACACCCGCTGCATTCCCTCACCGGCGAATGCGTACTCCAAAATTTTCATTGTGTCGTTCCTCCATTCTGGTTATGTATTCCATCCTGCTATGAAAGCAGTCCCTTTGCAACAGCCGCCATATTGGCCGCGGTCAGACCATAAGCCTCAAACAGCTCATCCGGCTTGCCGGACTTTCCAAATTTATCCTGGATGCCAACCATGCCAAGCTTCGCGCCTGCGTGTCCTGCCATGACCTCCGCCACTGCGGAGCCAAGACCGCCGATTACAGAATGCTCCTCCGCGGTAACAATCGCCTTGCAGGTCTTTGTCATCTTCAGAATGATATCCCTGTCAATGGGCTTAATGGTATGCATATTGACTACCGCCGTGCTGATGCCCTCTGCCTCCAGAAGCTTTGCAGCCTCCAGGGCTTTGGGAATCATAAGCCCGCAGGAGATCAGACATACGTCGCTGCCCTCCTTCATGACATTGGCCTTTCCGGGAACAAAGGGCGTATCCTCCGCGGTGATATCCTCGCACACAGGCCTTGCCACCCGGATATAGACCGGCCCGTCGATTTCGGCCGCCGCCATAACGGCCTTCTCCATCTCTGCCGGGTCGCAGGGAACCAGAACCGTCATATTAGGCATCTCCCGCATCAAGGCAATATCCTCAATAGACTGATGGCTTCCGCCGTCCTCTCCCACGCTTAAGCCGGAGTGGGAAAATCCAAATTTCACATTGCAGTTGGTATAGCAGATCGAATTGCGGATCTGCTCAAAAGCCCGCCCTGCGCCAAACAGCGCGAAGGTGCTGGCAAAGGGAATAAATCCCGTATGTGCAAAGCCTGCCGCCGCACACATCATATTGGCCTCTGCGATACCCATATTAAAATGACGGTCCGGATAGGCATCCTTAAACAGACAGGTCTGGGTAGCGTGTGCCAGATCGGCATCCAGTACCACTACTTTATCATTTTTTGCGCCTAATTTCGCCAGCGCCTCTCCGTAAGCAACTCTCAACGACTTTCCCATTTTCCTACACCTCCTGCTCACTTAATGCCTTTTCAAACTGCTCTTTGTTCATGGGGCTGCCGTGCCATCCGAACTGATTCTCCATAAAGGAAACGCCCTTGCCCTTGACAGTCTCACAGCAGATGAACTTCGGTTTGCCGGATACGGGAGCCTTCAGAGCCTCTGTGATGGCGGCAATGTCATGGCCGTCCACCTGGAAGCACGCAAATCCAAAGGCGTCAAATTTCTTCATAATGTCCCCAAGGCCCATAACCTCATCGTTGCTGCCGTCGATCTGCAATCCGTTGTGATCCAGCATAAAGACCAGATTATCAAGCTTGTAATGGGCCGCCGCCATGGCCGCCTCCCAGACCAGGCCCTCCTGGCACTCTCCGTCGCCCAGTACGGTATACACTTTGTAATCCTTCTTTGCGTGCTTAGCTGCCAGAGCAAGACCCATAGCCAGGGACGCGCCCTGACCCAGGGAGCCTGTATTCATGTCAACGCCCGGGGTTTTCTTACAATCCGGGTGTCCCTGGAGATGGCTGTTAATCTGACGAAGATCAGCCAGATCCTCCTTGGGAAAATATCCCAGATCAGCCAGGATCGCATACAGGGTCGGGCATCCATGGCCCTTGCTGAACACGAAACGGTCTCTGTCGGGATTCCCCGGATTCTTCGGATCCACTTTCATCACCTCATAGTAAAGCGCCATGAGCATTTCCACACAGGAAAGGGATCCGCCCGGATGCCCGGACTGGCAGGCATACAACATTTTCAATATTTCAGCCCGCAATTCTTTTGCCTTCTTCTCATACTGCATCATTCTTTTCCTCCTCTAAAAAATCTATCATGCCCAAACAGCATGGTTTATCCTTTCACAGCCCCCGCCGTCAAACCTTCCACCAGGCGCTTCTGCGCAAAGAAAAACATAATACACACCGGGATAATGGTGATAATCCCTCCCGCCGTCAGAAGATCCCACTGCACTCCCAGCTGGCCGATCAGGTTCTTCAGCGCCACCGGAATGGTGCGCGTCTCCGCATTGGTGAACATCATGGCAAAGGTGTATTCATTCCAGGACTGCATAAATATATACACCCCCGTCGCCACCAGGCAGGGACCCAGGATAGGCAGGATAATTTTGATAAACGCGTTTCCCCTGTTGCACCCGTCTATCAGCGCCGCCTCCTCCAGGGACATGGGCAGGTCGTTTAAGAACCCCAGCAGCAGCCACACCGAAAACGGTATGGTAAACGTGGTGTAGGACAGCACCAGGGACGTGTGGGAATACAAAAGCCCAAGGCTTCGCATTATGGAATACAGCGGGATCAGTAGCAGCACTGTGGGAAACATATTGTTGCACAGGAATACGCACATCAAAAACTTCCTTCCCGCGAAACGGTAGCGGGAGAATGCGTAGGCCGCCAGGGTGGAAACCGTCAGCGACACTATGGTGGTGCTCACTGCCACTATCAGGCTGTTCTTCATGGCTGTCAGGAAGTCCACCGTGGTGGTAAACAGCTTGCGGTAGGCCTCAAAGGTGATATGGCTGGGCCAGTAGGTCACCACCGCCCCGTACAGCTCCTCCTCCGGCTTTACGGATGTGACAAAGGTCCAGTAAAACGGGAAGAGTATGAATAACATGATTATGATGAGTGGCAGATATAATGTGAATATGCGTTTTATTCCGGTCTGTTTTTTCATGCGTTACCCCTCCTCCCTGAAATTGCTTCTCAGATACGGTATCGCCACTACCAGCAGGCACAGGGCCATGATTATGGCCATAGCCGAGGCGTAGCCCAGGTCCAGGGCGTTTCCTTTCTGGTATACATACACGCTCATGGTAAGGGTTCCGAACCGTCCTTCTGTCATGTTGAAGATCACGTCCACGGAGTTGGCCACCCAGATCACCCGCAGCAGCGCCGTGACAAAGATCGTGTTTTTTATGGAAGGGATAGTGATGTAAAACAGCTTCTGCCAGCCTACTGCCCCGTCGATGTCCGCCGCCTCATACATATCCGTAGACACCCCCTGGAGGGCCGCCAGCAGCATGAGGGCAAAGAAGGGGATCCCCTGCCAGATTATGGTGACGATTACCCCGGGGAAAGCTGTTCCGTCCTGGGCAAGGAACGGGATCTTGTCGTTAATCAGATGGAGCTTCATGAGTATGTCGTTTAAGACGCCCCTGTTTCCGTCGTATATCCAGCTCCACATAAGGCCGATCAGCACGCCCGGCGTTACCCAGGGGATCATGCTGACCGCACGGACGACTCCCCGCCCCTTAAAGCTCTTGTTCAGCAGCAGCGCCAGCATAAAGCCGAACAGGAACTGGAATCCCACTCCGGCTACTACCCAGATTATGGTTTTAAAGAAGGCTGACTGGAATTTGGCATCTCCCAGGGCTTCTATGTAGTTGGCAAGTCCGGTAAATCCGATATCTTTGGGCCTCCTAAGGTCATAGCTCTGGAAACTCATCAGTATGGCGTTAATCACGGGGACAAATACCACGCAGAGAATTACCAGAACTGCCGGGGCTACCAATAGATACGGCCAGATGGATCTTTTCTTCACCATCGTCAAATTCCCCCTTTCATACGGACAGGGCTGCAGCATGGTATCCGGCCGCAGCCCTGTAATCCGTTATCTTCTGGTTTTTTTGTCTTTATCTGTACAGCTCTTCCTGCAGGGTGTTCATGGCTTCCTCTGCGGAAAGCTTCCCGGTCAATGCCTGGGACATGGTCTCCGGCCAGATGGTGGAGATCCACTCTGTGGTGGTGTCCAGGATGGGAAGGATGCCTGCGTAGGACTGTCCGTCGATGGAGGCCTTCATGAAGCGGTCGTTCTGGAAGAAGTCCCCGGCCTGTACGGTCTTGCTTACCGGCACGTTTCCGGTTCCCTCACACCACATCTTCTGGCCTTCCCCTGCCGCCAGGTAGGCAACCCACTCAAAGGCTGCTTCTTTGTTCTCACAGGATTCGAAAATCACGGTCTCGGTGTCTCCCATGGAGGTCCACTGGCCCTTTCCTGCCGGGAAGGGGAATGCGGACACATCATCCCCAAAGGTCTCTACCATCTGGGCTGAGGATCCGGTGTGATGGATGGTCATGGCTGTAAGGCCGGACTTGAAGTTGTCGATGATCTGCTGGAAGCCGTCGCCTGCCGCTGAGGGAGGCACAAAGCCTTTGTTGTAGATATCGATAAAGTCCTGCATTCCCTGGATGGATTCTGCGGTGGTCATATCCTCAAAGCTGCCGCCCCGTCCGTGTACGAAGCTGCCCCAGGGCTCCTGTCCGCCGTTGGAGCCTCTCATACCAAAGCCGTATACGTCGGTCTTGCCGTCGCCGTCGGTATCCAGGGTACATTTCTCTATGGCTGTCAGGAATTCCTCGTAGGTGGTGGGTACTTCTATCTGCGCCTGCTCAAAGATGGATGGTCTGTAGTATACGTACAGCACCTGCACGTTCCAGGGCATTACGTAGATGGAGTCGCTGCCGCCTGCCTGCTTCATAACGTCGTACATGTTCTGGTCAATGTCGTCCTTCTTATCCCAGGCATCGATAAAGGGCGTCAGATCTGCCAGCAGGTCATTGTTTACAAACAGCGGGGTAGAGGTAAGCTTCCAGGTGGAAACATCCACGTCACCGCCGCCCATTTTTGCGTTGAACAGGTTCTCGGAATAGGAACCGCCGTCCCAGGGAGCTTCCTCCCCTACAACGGTGATGCCCTTGCCGTTCTCTGCATTAAATTTTGCGATAATGTCCTGCATCAGCTGGGAATAGTCCGTATTGTCTGCCCAATACTGGAATTTGATGGTTACCCCTTCTCCTGTGCTCTCAGCCGGTGCCTCCGCCTGGTCGCCGCCGGTCTCAGCCGGCGCTTCCGCAGGAGCCGGCTCCTCACTCTTGCTGCCGCAGCCTGCCAAGGCTCCCATGGCCATCAGAGCTGCCATGGTGAGGGCCATGGTCTTTTTCGCAAACAACTTACTTCTCATTTTCTCTCCTCCTTATTTATACAATAGTTGCCGGAATCCTCCCCTTAAACAGGGACAGCCCGGATTCCCTTTATAAAATCCCCCTCTTTTCACGCCTCTTTTCTTATTTCAGACCACTCACAGCCGGTCCTTATACCTCCCGAAACGTTTTCTGCAAGGGGCGATTTTCTCATTCCTGTACCTGGGATCCTCCATCCTTTGCGGAATCCCGGATATCGTTCAGCGTTTCCCACACATGCCGCTCCGCCTGGAATCTGGCATCCAGATAATCCCCCTGGGCAATCGCCCTTAAAATGGCTGCATGTCTTTTCTTTGCCCTCCGAAAAGGCTCCTGGATTCCGTAATTCTCCACGTGGCTTCTTCGGATGGCTTCATTGATAACAGGCACCACCCGGATCAGCACATCGTTGTGGCTGCACTCCGCCACTGCCGTGTGAAACTGCACATCCATCTCCGCCGAAGCCTTGCTGTTTTCCTGCATCTGATCCATCTCCGCCAGAATCTGCTTCAGATTGCGGATATCCTGGGGCGTGGCCCGCTGCACGGCCAGACCTGCGATCTGAGGTTCAATGAGAAGCCGCGTCTCAAAAAGATTTGCCAGCAGATGCTCCTGGTTGGTAAAATGAAGTCCCAGGGGATCCTCCCCAATGCCCGTACCCGTACTGACAAAGGTTCCGCTTCCCTGCCGGATTACCACCACGTTCTCCGCCCGCAGAAACTTCATGGACTCCCGCAGGGTGGAACGGCTCACGCCGAAAAGCTCCGTAAGCTCCTTCTCCGTGGGAAGCCTGTCGCCCGGCTTCATCCCCCTCTGAATAATCATGGACTTTACCTTCTGTGCCGTTCCCATGGTAAGAGCCCCGGCGCTTCGGGAATCCTGCAAGTTCTTTCGCATATGCTCCTCCTTCTCCCACCCGGCCGTCAATTTGCATGTATAGAGCCCTATTAAGCATTCATCCGTTGGTTATTTTTTACTTTTTCTTTTTTAATCTTATCATAACATATGATGATTGTAAATACTGTTTTGATGCATTTCTTGAATTTTTTCCGGTTTTTCAAGCTTTTTTCATCTATTTTACCCATATAATCTGGTATTTTCTTCAAAATTCATCAGACCTTTTGTATGTACATAATACAAATTGGTGTGCTGTTGTTTTTTTTGTGGAAAAACTTGCAAAAATTTGAACAATTTTAAAATAAAGAAAACCAGTCCACAGCCGGCCGGTGTACGGCCTTACATCAGCTTCGGACTGGCTTTCTTTTATAAATATCCAAAATTACAAACTGCCTTTCCCGGCGCGGACAGGTTCCAGGGCAGGGTAGATTTCCCGGTATGTGCGGTACACCTCCCCATACGTTTCCGCCAGCACAGGGTCTGGCGTCACCTGCTCCCGGATATGCACGGCATTTCTGACTGCGTCCTCCTCATCCCTATAGATTCCCGCGGCCATTCCGGCCAGCATGGCCGCCCCCAGGCATCCGGCCTCATCGCATTCCAGCCGTTTCATGGCCTTTCCCGACAATGCCGCCCGCAATTCCAGGGAAAAGACGGATTTCCCCCCGCCCCCGCTAATCAGCACATCCTTGAAGGGGCCTGCATACTGTTCCAGCACATCCGTCACCATCTTAAACTCACAGGCAATCCCCTCATAAATGGCCTTATAGAGCTTATGCCGGGTGGAATGGGGGGTAAGTCCCACAATCGTTCCGGTGGAGCGCACATCGTTGTAGGGATTACACGCCCCCACAAAATGGGGCATAAAGAAAATCCCCGTAGGGGCCCTGCCAAGCTCTGCCACCCGTTCCTCCAGATACTTATATACGGAAACGCCCTGCTCCCGGGCATTTACATAGTCAAGAGCGGCAAGCTCAGAGAAATACCAGGCAGTACACATACCCGCAGGAAAAAGCACCAGGGAAATATACCGCTCCTTCAGAACATGGCAGTAGGTGTTCAGGCTGACTGCAAGGGCCTCCCTGGAAGTATTCGGCCGGACTACCGGAAGTGTTATGCCTTCGTAGCTGCCTGCCTGGTCAGCCGCCGTGTCCGCCCCCACAGCCCCGGACCCAAACGCTGCGCAGGGGCAGTCATGGCCTCCCGTGACAACCGCCACTCCCTCCCCAAGACCCAGAAGCCTGGCCTGCGAACGCCCCAGCCTTCCCACAAGGGTTCCCGACGGCACGGGAGTTCCAAGCTTCGCCCTGTCAATGCCCGCGGCCTGCAGAATCCCGGCGGACCAGTCGCGTTTTCTGATATCCAGCATAAAAGTCCGGCAGCAGCTGGAATAATTACAGACCGGTTCAAATCCCAGACGCATCATCAGATAATCCTCACAGCTTACAATCTTTGCCGCCTTGCGGTAAAGATCTCCCTCATGCTTCTGAAACCACATAATCTCCGAAACGCCGTACATGGTGTGCGCAGGTTCCCCCGTTATCCGGTAAAGCTCCTGTTTGCTGATCCTGTCACAGAGCTCCTTTATCTCCAGCGTTCCCCGGTTGTCCGCATTCATAAAAGCCGGTCTGAGAGGATGTCCCTTTGCATCCACGGCAATCATGGTTTCCCCCTGGGTGCTAAACGCCATGGCTGTAACGGGATCCCGGGCAGTCTGCTCCGCCACGTCCCGCACTGCTTTTACCACCGCCTCCCAGAAAAGCTCCGCATCCATTTCCACATAATCCGGCCTGGGACTGTAGGTTTTATATCCATAGGACGCGGATGCCAGCTGCCTCCCCTCCCGGGAAAATGCCACTGCCTTACAGCTGCTGGTTCCCAGATCAATTCCCATCAGACTCATCGTTTTCCCCTCTCTTTCCTTCTGTAACTACCCGCACAAGGGTATCCGCATCCAGCCCCTGCTGGCGGTATAGCTGCCACGCATCCGCCGAGCCGCCGTACCGGCCAATCCCCATCTGTATGAAACGGCAGAAAATCCCTTCCCTAATTAGGGAAGCTCCAATCCGTGTTCCCGCCCCCGTCTCCACATTGTGATCCTCAAAAACCACCACAAGTCCTGTCTGCGCCGCCTCCTTTATCCGCTCCATATCCAGAGACAGCGGACAGGAAACATTTAAAAGCCCACAGGAAATCCCCTTCTCCTTCAAACGCCCCACTGCCTCCAGGGCCACATGAAGCAAGGTTCCATAGCTTATAATCACGGCGTCTCTTCCCCGCCGGATCCAGTCTGCCTCCCCGTAACGGAAAACGTACTCCGGCCCAAAGTACAGGCTCTTGTCCTCCTTTGTAATAACCGGAACCACGGAGCGCCCCACTGCCAGAGCCCCGGCTCCGGAGCTGTCAGCCAGATACGACATGGCATGCATAGTCTGGTTTCCATCCCCGGGGATAATCAGTTCAAAGCCATAGAGGCCGGCGCACAGCCCTATATAGTCCGTACACTGATGGGTTTTTCCATCCGGCCCCACATCCAGCCCGCAATGTGTCGCCAGTATTTTCACCGGGGCATGGTTCATGTGATTTGTCCGAAGCTGTCCATAGGGTTCTCCAAAGGCAAAAACTCCAAATGTAGAGAAAAAAACCGTCTCCCCGCTGACAGACAGCCCTCCCGCAACCGACATGGCATTTTCCTCCGCAATCCCGCACTGAATCCCACGCTCAGGATATGCCTCCATATAGGAAGAAACTCCCGTGGAAGCAGACACGTCGCAGTCCACCACCACCGGCCTCCGGCCGCAGGGCTTTGCCGCTCCCATAAGGCGCAGCGCCTCTCCCACAGCGTTCCGGCATGCTACAGGCTTGTGATAAAGCCCGGGCTTCCGTCCGCCTCCGGGATTCCCGGAAAAATCCGGAGTTTCCAGGGAGGGCGTGTCCTGCTGCGCTTTCAAAGATTCTGCTAAAATCCCTCTTTTCCTTATGACCGGCATATCCGCCTCCGTGTAATCCGAAAATACCTCCCTGGCCCGGGCAAGCTGCTCCCGGCCGGGGAGCGAACCATGATAAGCCCTGTCATTCTCAATAAACGGCAGCCCCTTCCCCATAACTGTTTTTCCAATAATTACACAGGGCCTTCCCTCCGACTTATAGGCTTCCCGGAACGCCTCATAGAGAGCCTGAAAATCGTGTCCGTCTACCACAAACACCCTCCATCCATATGCGGCATATCTGGCAGGCAGATCCATGGGCATCACCCGGGAAACCGCCCCCGTACACTGCAGGCCGTTATCATCCACAAAAGCCGTAAGGGAACCCAGACGGTATTTTCCCGCCAGGGCCATGGCCTCCGTTATCTGGCCTTTCTCATTTTCCCCGTCCCCCATAAAAACAAAGACATGTCCTCCGTTTCCCTGGAGCCGGTCTGCCAGAGCCATACCGCATCCCACAGACAATCCCTGTCCCAGACTTCCGTTCCCCCACTCCACGCCATTGGCCCGGATGGAGGGATGTCCCTCATACCTCCCGGGAATGCGCCGGTATTCCCTAAACAGTTCCTCTCTATCCAGAAATCCAAAAGCCGCCAGCACCGTATAAAGAGCCGCCGAGATATGTCCGTGGCTCACAATTATGCGGTCCCTCCCCGGAGCATTTGCATTTTCCGGGGAAATATTTCCGCAGACATAAGCCAGCAGCAGGGCATCCAGGGTGGAATAAGACCCGCCTATATGGCCGGAACCCGCCGCGGCAAGCAGCTCAAGGATATCGCTTCGGATTTTCATGGACGCCCGGAACAATGCCTTTTTGTCCCCGGCATCCAGGGAAACCTTTTCAAATTTGTAAAGCAATGGATCCAGATTCATCATGCACCTTCTTTCACACATAGTTTCCAACAGTTTCTACCCGAAGTATAACATATCATAATATTATTTTCAAGCAATATAATAAATATATATAATTGTTATTTTATGTTAATACGGCATACTTTTCATACAATAATATATGGATTTATGCTGTAAAATTACGTTTTTCCGCCTTGTTTTGTTTCTCCTGCATATTCACGGACTATCTCATTATATTTATTGTTTAAATACAATAAATATTTTAATTATAATGATATTATAAAATATTATTTTTACTTCCGGATCCGGTAACACAGACACAAAAAAAGACGTACAGCAGAAAAATCCGCTATACGCCTTTCCTTTCTGTCCGCATGTCCGCCTCACCGGCCTTCACCACAGATCTTTATTTCACATGTTTCTTAACGCTTTCAAGAATATATTCGTCATAATTTAAATTGTTGGGAAGCACCGGGAGCTGCTCGTCCTCCTCGTCTGCCTCCTCCACGTCTCCCATATCTATGCGCACCACAATATCCTGGTTATAATCTCCAAAATTCTTTCCAAACAGATTAAAACCACCCGTTGACCTGGTACTTATTTTCAGCATGATATGCTCTGCCTTTTCAAGCTCCAGGTCGGCAATAGCAACCTCCGATACCCTCCTGGAATTTATAAAAGTCCCCTCTCCCGTAACGCAGCAGGTCACCAGATCGCCAAACTGAGTATTATTAAGCCTCCACCAGTGAGGAGTGAAGATCCCGTATCTTCCGCCGTAATCCCCTGGAGCCAGCCAGCTTCCGATCTCTTTTCCGTTTATGGAAAACACGATCTCCGAGGGGAATTCATTGTTATATCCCGGAAATTCCGAGCAGATCTCAAGGCTTAGGGACATACCCTTGATAACCTTACCCTCTATCTCAGGCCTGTTGATCCGGTACTCCAGGAATCCCTTCCGCATCCATATGAGGCTGGCAAAAATATGGTTGGGATCCAAAAACGCCTCGCTCATATCCAGAGGGCCGATAAACTTCTTTTTCCCCAGCAGCCCGCAGGAGGGTAACGCCATAAAATTGCAGTAGTCCCCAATGGGCACTGAGCAGTAGACCGTATCGTCCAGCTCGCTGTGAAACCGCTCTACATCGATCAGTTCCAGAAGAACCGACTGATATTTCACGACACAGATCTTCTTCTTTCCCTGGGTATAGCTGGAGATCAGCCCCGCCTCCTCCAGCTTAAGCACCGCCGAGATGGCCGAAGAGACCGGCATCTTCATCCGCTCCGCGATCTCCGTAACATTCAATGGCGCCGCAAGAAGCAGCTGGATGATCTTCACCCTTGTTTCCGAGGACAACGCCCCCGCCACGAGGGTTAGTTTGTCTGGTTTCACTGTCTTTTTTGCCATATAAACGTCCGTCCCTTCTCCTCAATTACCCTTTATTTTTCAAGCACCAGATCCCTGTTTATTTGTTAATTATATCACAATTTGACAACAATGTAAATCAAAAAGATTCCTTTTTTAAAACAATCAAGTCCACATACAAAATTGGCCCGCTGTTGTGACGGGCCAATTTTCCCCTATTGTTCCTACGGATCACCAGATATTGTCAGTCCGTTTTCCCGCTGTCTTTCTCCGCCATGCGGGCCGCCGCCTCCAGCTGTCTCCGGGATTCCATCTTGCGTTTGTAGGTGTCCAGAAGAACGGCCGCCAGTATCACCACGCCCTTCGCTATGGTCTGATAATAGTACTGGGCCTTCATAAGGTTCAGACCGTTATTCATGATCCCAATGACCAGAGCGCCCAGGATCGTACCCGCCACCGAGCCGATACCTCCTGTCATGGAGGCGCCCCCGATAACCGTCGCCGCTATGGCGTTCAGCTCATAGCCATCCCCGGCATTTGGCTGCCCCGAATACATGCGGGCCGCCAGGATCACGCCGGCCACGCCCGCAAGAGTGCCCGAAAGCGTGTACGCCAGGGTTTCTACGCGCTCGATATTGATACCCGCGTATCTTGCGCAGTCCCGGTTTCCGCCTATGGCATAGATATATTTTCCAAAGGTGGTCTTTACCAGCAGAAACAGGACAAGAGCAAAAATAATAAGCATGATCACCACCGGAACCGGGATCGCGTTGGCGATATATCCGTTCCCGAATACGGTAAAGGTTTCGTTGTTGCAGGCAATGGGTTTTCCCGTAGTGATAATATAAGCCAGGCCGTTGCAGATGCTCTGGGAGCAGAGGGTCACCACGAAAGCGGGGATCCCTGTCCTGGAAATAAGCGCGCCGTTAAACATGCCTGCCACAGAGCCTGTCAGGATGCCTCCCAGCATGGCCGCGTAAACATTTACCCCGGCGTTTATCATGAGCGCTGTCAGAACGCCGGACACACAGATAACCGCCCCCACAGACAGATCGATCCCGCCCAGCAGAATGCAGTATGTCATACCGAAGGCGATAATGGCATTCACGGAAATCTGCCTAAGGATATTGAGCACATTGCTGACAGTCAGGAATTTATCGCTGATCATGGTCATTCCGATCACCATAATACACAGAAACGCGTAAACCCCCAGATATTTTGAAAAATAGTTCACTACACCAGACTTTGTTTTCAGGTTATTCATGGCCGCCTCCTAATGTATATTCCATAATGCGCTCCTGGGTGATCTCCTCTTCCCTGTCTATGGTTTTTACAATGCGCCCGTCCGACATCACGCAGACCCGGTGACAGAGGTTCACGATCTCCGGCAGTTCCGAGGATACGCATATCACGCTCATTCCCTCCGCCGCCAGCCCGGAGATGATCTTATAGATCTCCGCTTTTGCCCCGATATCGATCCCCCGGGTAGGCTCATCCAGAATCAGAAGCCTGGGATTTACGGAGAGCTCTTTAGAGAGTACCACCTTCTGCTGGTTTCCTCCCGACAGGTTGCCCGCCATCTGACGGAAGGAGGGGGTTTTGATCTGAAACTTATTTTTATAGTATTCCAGCATGTCCCTCTGGCGCTTTTTGTCCAGTCTGCCCCTCTTTATCAGCTTGTGATAAACGCACAGCGACATATTAAACGCCAGATCCTGGATCAGCACCAGGCCGTTGCGCTTGCGTTCCTCCGGCACCAGGGCGATATTGTACTCCATGGCGTCCCTGGGAGAACGGATCCGAAGCTGTTTTCCTTCCATTTCTATAGTTCCGGAAAACACCTTATCCACGCCAAAGACCGCATCCATCAGTTCCGTGCGTCCGGCCCCGACCAGGCCGAAAAATCCCAGGATCTCTCCCTTCCTCACCTCAAAGCTGATATCATTCACCTTTCCCGACGCAAGACCTGCCACCTTAAAGACCACTTCTTTCCCACAGGGCTGCTTTGAGGGATACATATCCGCCATCTCCCTTCCTACCATCATGCGGATGATCTCTTCCCTGGTGACGTCATGATAGTTCACGGTTCCCACCCACTGCCCATCCCGCAGCACCGTTACCCGGTCCGCGATCGTGGCCAGCTCTTCCAGGCGGTGTGAAATATAGATGATCCCAACACCGCGCTTTTTCAGCATATAGATCGTCTCAAACAGGGCGTCTACCTCATTCTCGCTAAGAGAGGAGGTGGGCTCATCCATAACGATGATCCTGGCCCCATAGGAGACCGCCTTCGCGATCTCGATCATCTGCCTTTTTCCCGTGGACAGCTTATCCGTCATTTCCAGGGGATCGATCTTAAGATTCAGATGCTCCAGGGCCTGCGCCGCGTACGCGATCATCTCTTTTTCCCAGCAGATCCCCATCCGCTTCAGCTCTCTTCCCAACAGGATATTCTCATACACCCTCATGTTGGGAGCCAGGCAAAGCTCCTGGTGCACCACGCTGATACCATAATTTCTTGACGACTGGATGCTCATCTGTCCGACCACTTTCCCGTCGATCTCAATGGAACCGGCATCCGGCCGGTAGCTTCCTCCCAGGATCTTAATAAATGTGGATTTTCCCGCGCCGTTTTCTCCCAGAAGCGCGTGAACCTCCCCGGCCTTCAGATCAAAATCCACATTCTGCAGCGCCTTGACGCCGGGAAAGCTTTTGCTGATTCCCTTTGCCCGGAACAGCAATCCCTCTTCCATGGCATCCTCCTTTCCCATGCCGGCGGTCAATCCATCTCCAGCATGATCTTCATAAATTTTTCCCGTTTATTTACGGCCAGGTCAAAAGCTTCCATCAGCCGACCGAATTTATAGGTGTGGGTGATCATTCCCTCCGTGCGTATCTTTCCCTCTCCCATAAGGGCGATCACCTCCGCGTAATCCCGGGCGTCGTACATATTGGAGCCCAGCAGGGAAAGCTCATGTTCCCCAAGAAACGGCAGCTTTTCCACATGGCATCCCTCACTCTGGATCCCGATCATGACCAGGGTCGTCCCCCTCCTGGCAAGAGAGATCATTTTATCCAGAACCGCTCCTTTGCCGCCCACGCATTCAAAAAACTTATCAATCCCATGAGGGCCTCCGCAAAGGCGCGTAAGTCCCTCCTCCAGGCTTTCCTCACCCTGGTCGATGACTCCGCCCGCCCCAAGGGACGCCGCAAGCCGCAGCCGGTCCTTGTCCATGTCCGTGATATACACCGCCTTTGCCCCAAGAGCCTTGCAGGCCTGCATCGTAAAGATCCCGATGGTCCCGGCCCCAAAAACCAGCACCTGGTCATCCGGCGTAAGTCCAGCCCTCATAGCCCCATGATATCCCACCGCAGCCGGCTCCACCATGGCCGCGCTTTCCAGGCTCATGGAATCCGGGATAGGATATACCATCTCCGCATCCAGCGCGATATATTCGCAGTGGCCCCCATCCGCCTGGCCTCCGATACATTTTACCGTCTCACAGAGATTGCTCTTATGTTCCAGGCAGCGGGGACATTCCCCACAGGTGAGATGAGGCAGGACCGTGACCCTCCGCCCGGCCGCAAGCTCTTCCACGCCTTCCCCCACCTCCACGATCACGCCCGAAAATTCGTGTCCCATGACCACCGGCGGCGGACAGAAGGGATGCATCCCCTTAAATGTCGTGGGGTCCGAACCGCAAATGCCGCACCGCAGAATACGGATCAGCACCTGGCCCTTCCCCGCCTCCGGCACCGGAGCCGTCTCAAACCGCAGCTTTCCGGGTTCCACCAGTCTGGCCAGGAGCATTTCTTTTTTTCTCTCCATTTTTTCCTCCTATCAGAGTTCCGCCTCAAAGTCTGCCAGGCAGATCACCCGTTTCTCCCTGTCCGACGCCAGGGCCGCCGTCTGAAGCAGATGGGCAAGCCGCGTCTCCTCCGGCCGGAAACAACCAAATTCCACTTTTTCCCCCTCCAGCTCTTTAAAGAAGGATACCCACATCTGCTGTACGGTGTCGGTAAATCCAAACTCGAAGATGGAACCTGTGATCGTCTGAAATTCCGGCTTATATCCAATATTAACCCTGCACCACGCCTGTTCTTTCCCATAGTTCTGGGTATACCAGAAACCGTTGGCGTCGTCTGTGGAGAACTTCACGCTGCAGTCAACCCCATACACTTCCACATACCAGCGGTTGGTGCTGGCGGGAGCCATTCTCTTTGTCTCAAAATAGATGGGAAACGTATTCCCGTTCTGATCCCTGGAATCGCAGATAAGCGTCGCGTTATCCCAGGTAAGGCAGGGGGCTATACCACCCTTTCCGTCCGGTCTTTCCTTTACCACATTGGACAGCTGGGCATATACATTTTTCGGCTTATACCCCAGATGGAAGGGAACATGCATGGTGTGGATCCCCAGATCTCCCATGCAGCCGTACTCCCCGTTTACCTGCACTATCCGTTTCCAGTTAACAGGCTTTGTGAGATCCAGATCCGAGCTATGGCAGAAGCCCGACTTTACCTCAATAATCTTTCCCAGTTTCCCCCCGCGTATCCAGCGGATCAGCTCCTGGCAGGCGGGATAAAAGGGATGCTGGCTGCTGCAGCGGACAAACACATCCGGATTTTCCCCGACCGCTTTCATGATCTCCCTGTTGGCAGCGTAATCCATGCCAAAAGGCTTCTCTCCC
This sequence comes from Clostridia bacterium, assembly GCA_910576205.1. Classification (GTDB taxonomy): domain Bacteria; phylum Bacillota; class Clostridia; order Lachnospirales; family Lachnospiraceae; genus RGIG4284. The sequence goes on from CAJTHL010000006.1 coordinate 38,496, forward strand.
ATAAAATGTTTTTTAGCCCGGATAATATCCGTGTATACCTGGGCGTGCATATTGTGCGGAATGGCACAGTAGATCACGTCAATGTCCTCTTTATCCAGAAGCTCATGGTAATCTTCCACCGAATACTCCACGGAAGGAAACTGTTCAAACCAGGCCCGCGCCTCCGTCGAAGGATCGCTGATCCCCGCCACCACCGGAACCGGCACATCCTCCAGGATATGGCACCATCTGGCGGCCGCGCTGGCAAACTCCTTGCCCATAAGTCCGCCTCCGATGATCCCTACCCGATATTCCTTTCTGCACATTTTCATATCCCCCATTTCTTAAATCTGCTCTTCTTGTGTTGTTTTCAATGCAGCGTATGGCCGCCGTCGATCACCATAATGTGCCCCGTCATATAGGAGGAAGCCTCCGAAGCCAGATACACGCAGGCTCCTCCCAGTTCTGATGCCCGGGCCGGCCTTCCAAGGGGCGTCCAGGCCATGATCTCCTTCACATACGCCTCCTTACTCTCATTCTTAAATATCCAGTCTGTCTGATCTGTCAGCGTCACCCCGGGCGCAATGCCGTTTACCCGGATCCCATAGGGCGCCCACTCGGCAGCCAGGGCTTTTGTCAGCATAACCACCCCCGCCTTGGAGGCATAATAGGAGGCCTGTTCCGACTGATAGTTGGCGATGTAGGCCGACATGGAGGCTGTGTTGATAATATTACCGCCGCCCTGCCGGATCATCACTCTGCCCACGGCCTGGGACATGAAAAACACGCCGCTCAGATTAATGTCGATCACATCCTGCCAGTCCTCTTTGCTCATCTCTACGGTGGGCCTGGGCCGTCCGATCCCCGCATTGTTCATCAGAATGTCGATTTTTCCAAATTTCCCCAAAGTTTTCTCTATGGCTGACGCGATCATCTCATGGCTTCGCACATCCAGCTTACAGAACAGCGCGTCCACGCCTTTTTCCCGGATCTCCTCCACAGTTGCCGCTCCCGTCTCCTCATTGATATCCGCCACCACCACATTGGCGCCTGCCTCCGCGAACGCCAGGGAAACCGCCTTTCCGATCCCTGTGGCCGCCCCCGTCACAACCGCGGTTTTTCCCTCCAGGGAAAACATCCCGTTACTCATCTTTTCATTCTCCTCCTCACCACTTTTTAAGAATATGAGGATGGCCGGGACCACCCTCACAGATCAACCTACATCAGACATGCCCGATACATGCGCTCGTTATTTCTCATAATACTCGTCCACATTGGTGGCGTCGATCAGCAGAGTATCAATCTGCACATAGTGCTCGATCTCTTCACCCGCCAGAAGTTTTGCCATCTGCTCCGCCGCTGTAACACCCATATCATGGGGACGCTGGGAAGCCGTTGCCACAACCTTGCCCTCCTTGATCAAACCCATATTTGTCTGGGAGCCATCCACGGAAGCGATCTTTACATTTGTCCTCTTCGCCCCCTCGCACGCTGCATAGGCGCCCTGGGCTGTGGGGTCATTGATGCAGATAAATCCTGCCAGATCCGGGTACGCAGTCAGGATATCCTCCGCTATGGGAAGAGCCGTATCCGCGTTTCCTTTCGCAACCTCCTCATAGACCAGCTCAATTCCCGGGTATTCCGCCAGCGCGTCCTTAAATCCCTGTCCCCGCTGCTCTACCGTATAATCGTGGATCCAGTAGTCGATAAACGCAACCTCGCCCTCGCCGTTGATGGATTCCGCCAGAGCCGTAGCCGCCTGATAGCCAGCCATGTAATTGTTTGCCGACACAAGCCCATCCAGATCATCCTCGTTGGCGGGATGCGCATCTATGGCAATGATCCTTATGCCTGCTTCCATGGCTTTTTCCAATGCCGGAACAATGGAGTCCCCGTCAACCGGAGAGATGAACAGGCCGTCGATTCCCATCTCGATGAAATCCTCGATCTCCGTCATCTGAATGGAGGCGTCCCCGTCGGGATCCAGCACTACCAGCTCATGGCCGTTGGCGTCACACCACTCCTGGAGACCTGTTGTTATGGAGATAAAGTGTTCATTGCTCTGGGACATAAAGGTTGCTCCGAAAACAAGCTTCTCCCCCGATCCCGCGTCCGCTTCCTTCTCCTCCTCCGGCGCCTCCTGGGGCGTATTCTCTGTAGTTTCCTGGGGAGTTTCCGGAGCCGGCGTCTCTTTGCTTCCACACCCTGTTACTGACAATGCCAGCAGTCCAACTAAAACCAGGCTTAATAATTTCCTTTTCATTCCTGTTTCCTCCTTTTTCATTTCTGGTATAATTGTTGTTGTCCGGTGACACTATCATTCAACCACATAATTTCACTATTGTCAATAATATTGGATAAATTATTTGTTCTATTAACGATATTTGTGAATTATATTAAAAATTTACGGCTTATTTTTGTACGTTTTTCATAATAAAATTCTTTTTAATTATCTATATTTTTTCTATATATTTTTAAAAATTTAATTAATTTAATAATTTTTCAGATTTTCACTGTTTTTATGGCACTTTTTATCAATGTTTCAATATTTAAGCATTTCTTTTTATTGACATATATAAATTATTATGTTATTTTTAAATCGCAAATATATAATATTAGGAGGTGTTCTTATGGGAAACCCATTCTGCCTAAAGGGGCGGACCGCCATTGTGACAGGCTCTACCTCGGGCCTTGGGCGCGCTATGGCTGTAGCCCTGGGAGAAGCCGGAGCCAACATCGTGGTAACCGGCCGTTCTTCCTCCGGCGGTGCCAGAACCCTGGAAATGGCCCTCTCCACCGGAGCCAGCGCCGTTTTTATCCAGGGAGACCTGCGAAAACAGGAGGATATCGACCATCTGATCCAGAAAACCCTGGATACCTACGGAGCTCTGGATATCCTTATTAACAATGCCGGTATCAACAAGCCCTGTCCCACCCTGGAACTTACCAGGGAAACATGGATGGACATTATCGAGACAAATTTAAACAGTGTAGTTTTCATGGCGCAGGCTGCCGCCAAAGTAATGACGGAGCAGCACAGGGGCGTTATCATCAATACCGCTTCCATTTCCGGCATGATGGTCAATTACCAGGTTGCCCAGGGCTCCTATTACGCCGCGAAAGCCGCCATTATTATGCTGACCAAAGCCTGGGCTGCTGAGTGGGCCTCTCTCGGCATCCGTGTAAACGCCATTGCCCCCGGTTATATGAAAACAGAGCAGACAAAAAAGAGTTTTACAGATCCCGCATGTGAGGAAATGGTCTCCTGCTGGATGCGCGCAACTCCCATGGGGCGTCCGGGAGAACCTGAAGAGCTGGGTGGGGCTGCCGTTTACCTGGCTTCTGACGCCGCCTCCTATGTCACCGGCCACACAATGGTTGTTGACGGCGGAACAACTGTATATTAAAATGGAAAGGAGAAAAAAATGGGAAAAATAGAAAATTTAGGACATATTGGCCTGTATGTATCCAACCTGGAAAATTCCAAAGCTTTTTACTGCGGCACCCTCGGCTTCCAATGCTTTTATGAATACGACAGCCCCTCGGATGATGGGGCAGGAGCCAGAGTTGCCTTTGTCCGCAGCGGAAATCTGGTTTTAGAGCTGGTTCAGTTTCGCAACCCGGAAGTATCCAGGGGCCGTACTGACGGCCTAATCGACCACATCGCAATCTCTGTACAGAATATTGAGGAGGTAAAGAAAGACCTGGAAGCCAGGGGGATCCAGTTTGAGAAGAAGGAGATCGTCTTTATGCCTATCTTTGAGAACGGCTCGAAATGGCTGCTTTTCCGTGGCCCGGACGGCGAACATCTGGAAGTGGCCGAAGTCCTCTGATCGGAAAGGAGCCCGACTTATGACACAACTCATCGCGCTGGACTTAGACGGCACATTGCTGAACAGCAGACAGGAGATCGATCCTTATACCATAGACACCCTGCGGCGTTACGAGGCCCGCGGCTATCAGTTTGTGTTCTGTTCTGGGCGGAATCTGACGGAGCTCACCAATGTGCGCAGGCTCCTCCCCTTCTTCCGCTACGCCCTTCTGTGCAACGGGGCGTATATCTATGACTTTCAGGAAAAAAGATTCTTATACGAGGCAACGCTTCCCATCCGGGAAGCGTATGCCATTTACCAGAAGCTGTGGGGCTTCCGGATGATCTTCGAGTTGAATTATCACAGCCGCATTCTGACCAGCCGTGAGCAGCTTGACCGTCTGCGCGCCTTTGGCATCTCCCACCTGGAGAACCTCATCACAAGCACCCGGGAATGCGTGGATGATCTCCCCTCCCATCTGGCCTCCTCCCAGGAGCCTGTGGGAAAGGTGAATATCTTCTTCCCCTGCCAGGAGCTGCGGGACAAGGCCCGGGAGATCATCGAGCCCCTTCCCTACACCACCTGCTACCAGGAGCCGAAGAATTTTGAGATCAACCGGCTGGGCGTCCACAAGGGAAGCTCTCTTGGCGCATTGGCTGCGCTTCTGGGCCTTTCTTCCCAGGAGGTCATGGCCATGGGGGATAACGTGAACGACCTCCCCATGTTCTCCTACGCCGGAACCGCCGTTGCCATGGGAAACGCCATCCCGGCCGCAAAAGAGGCCGCGGATTTCGTTACCCGCAGCAATGACGACAACGGGGTTGCTTACGCGCTGGAGACGTTGCTGCCAGCGTGATCAGAGCGTAGGGAAGATCTATCGCACTCTGCCCACGCACACCGCTCTAATGGCATATCACCCTTGTACAGGCTTACGCGCAAAAAGGAGGGAAGCACCCTCCTTTTCCTATCTACTGCCTCACCCGCACCTGGCACCGCTTTTTCCAGCATGCAATCCCGTACTTGTAAATAACAGCCATGCCATCCTGTTCCAGGCGCGATTTATAATTTTTTTCCTCTATCTGGGCAAGGGCCTCCCGGCATCCTGCTTCCAGACTGCCGTCCCCGGCATATTTCACCTCTATCACAAGGCCAACCCGCTGTCCTTCAATCTCCACAAGGATATCGCTGTATCCCTCCCCCGACTCTGCGTTGGAGCTTACGTCCCAGTCCTCCCGATGGCCAAGAAGCCCCAGCAGGATTCCGTGGTAGAAATGCTCCTTCTGCCCTTTTTTTGCACCTGTATCCCGAACGCTGATGGTTTTCTGAAGATAGGCGTTAAAGCCCTCCTCCACAGCCTTGGCGTCCCCCTGTGCAAAGGCATCGCAAAACGCGTCCAACCTTGGCGTATCCTTCTCCGCTTCCTCCTGAAACCATTCCAGAACCTGCTCCGCAAAAATCTGCCGGATCTCAAGATTTGGAATTGCCAGCTGATATACCTCCCCTGCCGCTTCTCCCCGCCAGGTAAGATATCCTGTGATAAAAAGAACGCTCCACAGATTGTCTATATTTTTATACAAATCCCGGTAGGTAAGCTCCTGCCGGATTTTCCTGGAAACACATTCTCCATTGACCAGTTTCTCAATCTCCCGCCGGGTGCTGGCCTTAGCCATCTGAAGAAAAGCCCGGATAATATCGTTTCCACTGGTATTGACCCAGAATGCCCTGGGGGCCGCATTGGCATTTGCCCGCAAATCCGCGCAGTAATTGATTACATCCCAGGGGCAATAAACCTGCACATTTCCGAACCGGTAACCGTCATACCACTGTTTTACGATGTCGTACTTGTCCCCAGACCCATAATATTCCAGCATCTGGCGGACTTCCCCGTCCAGAAATCCAAAGTATTCATCAAACTGGCTGTCTGTTATCGTCATCACCCGCAGGTTGTTAAGGCCCGTGAAAATGCTCTCTTTGGCGATCTTCAGGCATCCTGTCATCACAGCAAAATACAGGCTTTCATTGCTCTTTAACACCTGGCCAAACAGATTCCGGATCACATCGATCATCTCATCATAGTACCCAAAATGCCGGGCCTTGTCCAGCGGCACATCGTATTCGTCAATCAGAAGAATCACCTTCTGCCCATAATGCTTCTGAAGGAGCCTGGACAGAATCAGCAGGCTGTTCCTAAGCACGGCATCCGGCATAATAAATGCACTTTGCCCGCTGGGATCTACCTTTGTAAGCTGCCTGTACTGCTCTCTTTCCTCATCGGTAAGCTTATCGCTCTCTGTCAGAAACGGAAACCGCATGGCCTCCATGGCAACAATAGCCCCCAGAGCTTCCAGGGCCACGTCAAACCTTCTGGCATCCACGCCCTTTAAGGTAATGGAAATCACCGGGAATTTTCCCATATACTCCCGGCAAAGCTCCTCCTCCTTTGCAATGGCAAGCCCTTCAAAAAGTCTGCTGTCGCATCCGTACTCAAAGAAATACCTCAGCATATTCATATTTAAGGATTTGCCAAATCTGCGGGGACGGGTAAACAGATTTACCTCTGCCCAGTTATCCAGGAGCTCTTTAATCCATCCTGTTTTATCTACATAGTAAAAATCCTCATTACGAATTTTTGCAAAATCCTCGACGCCCACTGGCAGCCTTTTTAATTTCCTCATCTTCCGCCTCACCTCCTTTGTTCCATTATAAACAATGTCAAAAGAGACCACAAGGCTTTTTATTTGTCATAGGTGCGGAAGGCAAATTCCGGAAGCTTCTCATCCCCGGAGAAAAATTCCTTGTACAGCACACCCGCCGTTCCAATATCCGTGGAGCCCATGCCGATAATGCAGGCGCAGATAATCTCCTCGTCCTTCTCCCGACCCGGCTTTTCACCTACCACGATCTCCGGCATCTCCGCGTGTACCTGTTCCTCCGTAAGCCTTCCCGCATGGACAAGCTTCACCAGCTCTCCCCTGTGGGCGTTCTGGGCCCAGTTGTCTACTACCAGTTTGTCCGATTTCAAGGGAATCTCCTCATCCAGCTCCTGGAAGGAACCCAGGGACAACACGGTACAGCCCGGCTTCAGCCAGTCCCACATAACCAGCGGCTCGTCCGCAATGGTTACGGTAATGATAACATCCGCTCCTTTGCAGGCCTCCTCATTGGTGGCGCAGGGCGTCACCTTTACCTGAAGCTCCGGCCCCATCTCCTCTGCATAGGCCTCGCAGGCTTCCGGACGGATATCCGCCACACGGATTTCCTCTATAGGAAGCTCCTCGCAGACAGCCCTTGCATTCATTTTTCCCTGTACTCCGGCGCCGATAATGGCCAGCACCTTTGCGTCCTTCCTGGCCAGATAGCGGGCCGCCACCCCGGCGGATGCACCGGTACGGATATCGGTAATATAGCTGCCGTCCATGATTGCCAGCACCTCCCCGGTTCTGGCCTCATTCAGAATAATCACACCCCCAATATAGGGAATCCCTTTTGCCCTGTTGTCGTTAAACCCCCATACCCACTTGATGCCGGAAATGTCCACGTCCCCGCCGATATAGGCCGGCATGGCATTGTAGGAGCCGCCGTAAGGCGGCCAGTCGTTTCCTTCCCCTGTGTCCAGGGTAATCTTGGCAGGCATCAGAATCTGATCCCGTCCGTGGGCATCGTAAACCTTTTCCACCAGCTCGATGGATTTTTTCATGGTAAGTACCTTCTGTACCTGTTCCTTGGAAATCATCTTAACATGATTCATAGCATTATCTCCTATTCCAGTTCCGCATCCGCCCTCCCAAATCCCCGGCTGATGCTGTTTTCAGTTTCAAATTCCTTGTTGAAAATACGCCTGTATCTCTTCCGGTGTCTTTCCATCCAGCCCCATTTTTTCCAGGGTGCGCCCTGTGGCAAAATAATCCGTGTCGTTATAGGCGCAGGCCAGATGAATCACGGATTCTATCAGCACGGGCCTAAGGCCTGCATTTTTCGCCAGCTCATAAACAGGCACCAGAAGATAGGGCACATCCTCCGATATGTAGCGCTCCTCTGCGGACTTTGGCGCATTTTTCACCTTCCCATGGGTGACGGATGAGCGGTTAAACTCATAGACCGTCTCACACTGACAGCCATAGAGGGCGTTCATAGCCTCCAGCTCCGTGCGCAGCCTGTACCCGTAGGCTTCTCCCACCTGCATACGCTCCAGATCCATCTTTGCCGCCGCCCGGGCTGTTGACGGGCTGCAGCAGTCCACGTAATAATTGAATTCCCCGTTAAAATTTTCCAGAAGGCCGATGTTTACCGCCGTCATCAGCGGATGGCCTCCAAAGTTAATATTCTCAAGTCCCGCCTCCAAAGGCGTCTTTAAATACTCCACCGGAATGGGAATAGCCGCTTCCGTGCGGGCCCTCTGCCTGGGCGTATTGTGGGAGCCCGGAAAAATGCTTACGGGAAGAAATCTTTTAAGTCCCATAATATCCAGCTGCGCCGGCCCGGACAGGCGGGTGGCCCAGGGAATGCTGATAGCATCCACAAAAGTCAGGTTCAGCCCTTTTCTGGAAGAATTTTCCAGCATTTGGTGTAACACCAGTCCCGCAAAATTCCCAGGCATCACAAGCAGCGTCTGATTGTCCCGCAGATAAGGAAGCATTCTCTCAAAGAGGAGCTCCTGGGCAAAGGAGGGGCACACCATCACCAGAGTATCCGCAAAGGAGACAGCCTCCTCCATATCCGTAACCGCCTTTGCTATCCGCTCAAACCCGCCCAGAAGAAGCTTGTCCCCATGATCTTCCCCAAGGGCACGGATGCCTCCCTGCTCCCGGATGGCGCGAATCTGGGTGTCAAACTCCAAAGAGTCGTAGATGCAGACCTCTCTCCCAAGCTTTGTCAGATGATAGGCCGCCGTCATACCGCCGTTTCCGGCTCCGATTACCGTAATTCTCTCCCTACACATTTAACACCTTCGACAAAAATTCCTGCGTCCTGGGATTCCGGGGATGATTAAAGATTTCCTCCGGCGTTCCCTCCTCCAGCACAATTCCCTGGTCGATAAAGAGCACCCGGTCTCCCACTTCCTTGGCAAAGCCCATCTCATGGGTGACAATCACCATGGTCATGCCCTCCTTTGCCAGAGCCTTCATCACATCCAGCACCTCCCCCACCATCTCGGGATCCAGCGCGGAGGTGGGCTCGTCAAAAAGCATCACATCCGGCTCCATGGCCAGGGCCCGCACAATGGCAATGCGCTGCTTCTGTCCGCCGGAAAGTTCGCCGGGGAAACTGTCCGCCTTCTCCCTAAGGCCCACCCGGTCTAAGAGCTCATTGGCCTTGGCCTGGGCGTCCTCCCTGCTGACTCCTTTCACACGGATGGGGCCCACCGTAATGTTATCCATAATAGACAGGTTGTTAAACAGGTTAAACTGTTGGAACACCATGCCCATTTTCTGTCGGATCTTCGCAATATCCGCCTTAGGGTCTGTAATATCCGTCCCCTCAAAAATCACCTGGCCGCCTGTGGGCTCCTCCAGCAGGTTCAGACACCTGAGAAAGGTGCTTTTGCCGGACCCGGAAGGTCCGATAACCACTACCACTTCGCCCTTTTCAATACTCTGGTCAATGCCGTTTAGCACCTGCAGACCCCCAAAGCTCTTTCTCAATCCTCTTGTCTCAATCAGCATCACATTTTCCCCCTTAACTTAAGCAGCCTGGGCCTTTTTTGACATTTCCCTGTTTCCCGGTTTCCTCTCCCTGTTCAGACGCTTTTCCAGCAGTCCCACCAGCCTGCTGATCACAAAACACAGTATGAAATAATACACTGCCAGCACCAGGTAACAGGGAAGCATACTGTATGTCAGTGTTTTCACCACATTGTTGCTGTAGGACAGGTCTGCCACACCCAGGTAAGAAATCACTGCCGTTTCCTTAATCAGCGTCACAAACTCATTGCACAGAGCCGGAAGCACATTCTTGATGGCCTGGGGCAGGATAATAAGGCGCATAGCCATGCCCTTTTTCATACCCACACACAGAGCCGCCTCCATCTGCCCGCCGTCCACGGCCTGGATGCCGGAGCGGAATACCTCCGCCACGTAAGCGCCGCTATTTAGGGAAATGGCGATCAGACAGGGGACCAGGCACTCCAGATCCATGTCCAGAAGCTTGCCCGCCGGCATGGGAATCAATAAGGGAATACCAAAAAAGGCCACCCACAGCTGCACGATCACAGGCGTCCCCCGGAACACCTCTATGTATACTCTGGAAAACCCATTCATTAGCTTTGTGAGAATGCTCTTTCCCTTTGCCATACGCATCAGGCAGATCAGCAGACCGCACAAAGCTCCCCCCACCACGCCGATCAATGCAATCACTATGGTATTTCTGGCTCCTTGCAGATAATACGGATAGTACCCTGTAAAAATTTCCAAAAAATCTCCCATCTCTTCTCCCTCCGGTTTCTCAAATACCTTCTGTAAGATGCTGCCTTAAGGAATCCGGCGGGCATCCCATCCGCACCTTCACAAAACAGCAAAAGCCGGGCCGGGAAGGGTATCCTTCCCAGCTCCGGTCTGTAAAATCACTCTGACTATACAGTCGTATCCTGTTTGACAGGCTCCCATATCCTTTGCAAAACACACATCCGGCCTGTCTTACATTTTTCACAAGGGGTTGTCCTTATTCTGCGGTCTCTTCGCCCTCTGTTCCAGCATCATCCCCGGCTGCTTCCTCCACATCCAGGAACTGGGCTGTCCATTCGCCAATAAGGTTCTTCTCTACCACCTCGTCAATAATGGCGTTGACTTTCTCCTGCATCTCTGTATTTCCCTCCTGGATGCAGACGCCCAGGTCATTCTTCTCTGTGGGAATGTCCAGCTTTGCGATGCCCAGCTGGTCGTTTCTTGCCACTACGCTGAGAGCCACGCCGTCCTCACAGAACATGCCGTCCAGCTTGCCCTCCGCAACCATCATTACCATATCCTGTACGTTAGGAACGATCTGCGCAGTGTCTGTGCCTGCATACTGGTTTGCCAGCTCCTCCTGGAAGGAACCTGTCTGACCGCCGATTTTCTGGCCCTTCAGATCATCCAGGCTTGCGTACTTCTCTTCATTTCCGGCTTTTACCAGAAGGGACTGCTCCGCGGTATAGTAGGGCTTGGAGAACAGGCACTTACGGCCTTCCTTAATACTCATGCCGGAGATTACCAGGTCAAATTTGCCTGCGTCCAGGCTTCCGATAAGCCCGTCGAAGCTCATATCTGTAAGCTCCAGCTCCATACCAAGGGAATCTGCTATGTACTTAGCCAGCTCCACGTCAACGCCTACCAGCTCCCTGCCGTTCTCTGTCTCTGCATAAAATTCAAAGGGCGGGTAATCCCCGGACATACCAACCTTCAGAATTTCCTTCTCCCCAGAGGGCTCCTCAGCCTCCGGTGTCTCCCCTTCCTGGGTATCCGGCGCTTCCGCCTCCTGTCCCGGATCCCCGGACTGAGCCGGTTCCTCTGCGGGCTTGGAACCACATGCCATCAAGCCAAGGGCCAGCGTCATACCCAGGGCCGCGGCCATCACTTTCTTCCACATTTTCTTTTTCATAATAATTATCCTCACATTCCTATACATTTGACAGACCAGGCTGTCCCATTCCTTCCGTTATGGGATACGCCTCATTTCCGCCATGCTCTTATCATAAACATCCTTTTTCTGTTTGTCAATTCCTTTTTTGCATAAAAATTCACCATTTTTTGTATTTTATTCCTTCATTATGCATACAACTATCCCACCTTGCCGTCTGCTCCAGTCCGATAGAGCAGATTACGGCTCCCGCTCCGCTCTCACGGCCATGTTTTAGCTGAATGGTCTCCATAATGACATTGCGCCTCTCCGCGGAGGCCACAATGGCAATCAGCTCCTTCTCTGCCTGCAGGGGAACCCCGTAAATAGAAGCCGCCTCCCTGATAGTCTCTATGCCGGGAATCTGCGAATCGGCCCTATACTGCAAAGAGAAATCAGTCCGAAACTGTCGCTCCCGGAGTCAGAGGAACCGCCAGGATGCTTAAGGCCAGCACAATTCCCGTAATAGGCAGAACCGCCGCCATAGATTCCTTTACCTTTTCCTTTAAAAGTGCATTGTAAAACAAACGAAAACTCCTCTCTTACTTCTGCCTGTCTATATGCGTAAAAACATTTTTTACCCTTGTTTCTTCTATTCTACTGTATCCCAGGCTGTTACACCAATTAAATTTATGTTAAATTTTTATTTGCTTGCCGCCTCCGGCAAATCATGTTAGGATATTTATATGGAAGCGGCCGGAGCATTGTTTTATCCGGTCTGCATCCCCCCAGAATAAAAACGGAGGTTCCTGTTTTATGAAAGTATTAGTCTGCAATGCGGGAAGCACATCCCTTAAATTCAAGCTTTTTGATATGCCGGGAGATACGGTCCTGGCCGACGGCAAAGTAGAAAGAGTAGGAAGCCCGGACAATGCCATTTTCCATTTTGGAAAGCCCGACGGCTACCGGGTTTTCCGGGAAAACCAGTGTATTACCACCTACACGGAAGGCATTCAGATGTTCCTTGATTGCCTTTTGGATCCCCAGAACGGGGTTCTGAAAGATCTGGGAGAATTAGAGCGGGTAGGATTTAAGACGGTTCTGTCCAAGGACCATTACGGCATCCACGAACTGACCCCGGATGTTTTAAAAGGCATGGAGGACTATCTGGTGGTTGCGCCCGCCCACAACACTCCCTATCTCCAGGCCATCCGTCAGTTTCAGGAGCTGACCCCCCAGGCCATGCTTATCGGGGCCTTTGAAACCGCCTTCCACACCACCATCCCCCTGGAGCGCAAAATGTACGGCATCCCCTATGAGTGGTATGAGAAATACGGCATTGAACGTCTGGGATATCACGGCGCTTCCCACAGCTATGTGGCCGACACGCTGACGCAGCTTTACGGCGACACAGACAAAGCCATCTCCTGCCATCTGGGTGGAAGCGGCTCCCTGTGCGCCATTGACCACGGCAAGAGCGTGGACACCAGCTTCGGCCTCTCCCTGCAGGTGGGCTTAATCCAGTCCAACCGCAACGGGGATATAGACCCCTTTATCATCCCCTTCCTTCTGAAAGAGGGAATGCTCCTGGAAGAGGTCCTGGAGGGGCTGGCAAAAAAAGGCGGGCTTCTGGGTATTTCCGGCGTCAGCAACGACCTGCGACTGGTACAGGAGGCCGCAAACCAGGGAAATGCGCGTGCACAGCTTGCCATAGACGTGTACTGTAACGGCATCGTCCGCTACATCGGTTCCTACTATGCGGAGCTGGGCGGCCTTAAGCACCTGGTATTCACCGGCGGCATCGGCGAGCACAGCAGCGTAGTGCGCCGGAAGGTCTGCGATTCCCTGCGGCATATGGGTGTATGGCTTGACCCGGAAAAAAATATTTCCTATTCCGAAAACGCCCTAATCTCCCAGCCGGATTCCCCTGTGGCTATCCATGTGATTCCGGCAAACGAAGAGCTGGGGGTAGCGCGAAAGACATATGCCTATGAAAAGCAGATATAAGAAAAAAAGACGCCATCTGAGAGGACGGCCCAAACGGCCGTCCTCTCAGATGGCGTCTATTCCATCCCCTCCATCTGTTCCGCCTTTTCATTTTTAATCTCCCAGTGAATGAGAAGGGTCAGCGCCGCCCGGAGAGCAATGATACTGGCCACAATGAGAATTTCCGACATTTCCCGCACAATCACGGTACGAAGTATCTCGCTTCCCAGCTTAAACTCCAGTCCCATGGCCATGCCTTTTGCCAGATTCAGCCGGGTCAGGGGGTTTTGTTTTACATACTCCATCACTCCCCGCAGACCCGCTGCGATAATCACCACCGCGCCCACAAACTCAAAGAGCAGAATCGCTCCATTTACCAGGACATTCAAACACTCGTGCAGCACTTCCATTTCCTTTCCTCCCTTGTGCAGGCGCATTCCCAAATCCCCTCCCCATACCCCTGTATGGAAGGGGGCTTTTATCTACCCTTTATCTCACTTCAGCTTCTGGCGGATCACATCCATGGCGGCCTGAATCTGATTATCCTCATCATAGGTGATGACTACCCTGCCCTTCAGGGACTCATCCAGCTCCACCTCCACGTCCGGGGCAATGCCCACACCGTGGATATCATTTCCCTTGGGAGTATAATATTTTGAAATGGTAAGCTTGATGGCCGTTCCGTCACTGAGCTCGAAGGGCTGCTGTACAATGCCCTTTCCGTAAGTCTGGGTTCCCACAATGGTTCCTATTCCGTAATCCTTGATGGCCCCTGCAAAGATTTCCGACGCGCTGGCGCTGTTTCCGTTTACCAGAACCACAAGGGGCTTATCAAAATAATGCTCCGCGTCGGATTTCGCCTCGCTGCGGTTTCCGTTTTTATCCACCGTGTAAACAATGAGCCCCTCGGGAAGCATCATGTCCGCCATAGCGGTCACTGCCTTTACCACGCCGCCTCCATTGTCACGCAGGTCAATAATCAGCCCCTTCATACCTCTGGCCTCCAGATTCTCCAGGGCCGCCGCAAACTGCTCGCTGGTTACCGTGTCAAACTCGCTGACCGCAATATATCCAATCTGATCGTCCAGGAGTTCCGACTCCACCGTAGGCACCTCCACCGGCCTGCGCTCCACGTCCACCTCTACATAATCTTCCTGACCCTCCCGCACCATGGTCAGATGTACGAAGGTGCCTTCCTCACCCTTGATCTCGGTTACCAGCTTGCTCAGATCCTGCCCGGTGGCCTCTTTACCCTCCACCGCATAGAGAATATCCCCTGGCAGAATCCCCGCCTCCATAGCAGGGAATCCTTCGTAAACCTTTACCACCACAATGAGACCGGTATTGATATTCTGGCTGAACATGGCCCCGATACCGCAGTAGCTTCCCTGGCTGCCGTCCAGCATACTCCGGAATTCCTCCGTAGTGTAGTAGGCTGCATAGGGATCCTCCAGTCCGTAGAGCATGCCGGTATAGAGATATTTCTCCACCTGCTCCGCGTCCACTTCATTGAGATAGTAGGCGTTGACCAGATCTTCAATCTCCTGCATTTTCTGGGTAATCCGCCGGCTGGTCACGTCCATGCAGCCCTCTTCTGTCTGTTTCTGGCCGGAAAACAGTCCCCTGCCAGACATTGGCAGAAGGAGATATACCAGAACCAGTACCACAACTACCGCCAGACAGACGCCTGCTCCGCAGAAAAGCCCTCTGCGGAATATTTTTTTATTTTCCATTTGCTGCTCTTCCATTTGCTGTTCTTCCTTTTTATATAAACATACGCCAATGGGCGTCGTCCCATGCCCGCCTTTAGTTCACGTACCCCAGCGGGTTTACATAAACTCCGTTCTTAATCACGCCAAAGTGTAGATGGGGGCCTGTGGAATACCCGGTGGAGCCCACCGCCGCAATGGTATCCCCCTTATTTACCTGCTGTCCCACAGACACATACAGGGCCGAGCAGTGCATATAAACTGTGGACATACCTCCGCCGTGGGATATTACAATGTAGTTGCCGGCTGATTTGTGGTAGGTAGCCGTAGTCACCACGCCGGAATAGGACGCCAGAATTGCCGAACCGGAGGGCGCTCCGATATCAATACCCTTATGGTTTGCCGTGGCCCCCGCAATGGGAACATCCCGGTTTCCAAAGGGGCTGGTAATGCGGTGGCTTGCCGGTAAGGGCCACAAAAATCCCGAGGCGCCTCCGTCGCCATGCTCTGCGCTAGCATTTGCCGCCGCTGCTGCCGCAATGGCGTTTTCCACCTGATCCAGGGCCTTCTCCTGTTCCAGAAGCTGCTCCTTGTAATCCGCCGCGTCGCTGTTGGCCTCGTTGATCTGGCTCTGGTATGCGGCAATTTCCTTTGACTTGGTAGAAATCAGAAGATCCACCGCCTCCTTCTGCTCCTCCAGTCCGTCGGAGAGCGCCTGGAGGTCAGCCTCCTCCTGCTCAAGCTGCTCCTTGTAAAGGGCAATCTGCTCTCTTGTAGCCACAAACTCATCCATCATATTCCTGTCGTACTCGCTGATCTGGGAAATGTATTCAATTCTGCCCAGCAGATCCGCCATGCTCCTGGCCTCCAGAATGCTCTCCAGATAAGAATCGCTTCCGTTCTCGTACATAAACTGGATTCTCAGCTTCATGTCCTCGTACTGCTTGTCCGCCCTCTCCTGGGCAGCGGCCAGCTCCTGCTCCTGCTCCTCAATATCCGCCTGCTTCTGGGTAATCTGATCCTCCACCTCTTTCATCTGTTTCGTCAGATTTTCCGCCTCTGCGTCCAGCTGGTTGATATAGGCCTGGAGATTGCTCCTGGATTTTTCCAGCTCCGCAATCTGCTCCTTTACAGAGCTGATATTCTTTTTGATATTTTCAATATTTTTTAAGGTATCCTTGCGCTTCTGTTCCAGGGCAGAGGTATCGATCTTATTTCCTGTGCCGGTCTTTTTGTCTGTCTGGCCGGATTCCTCTTTGGAATCCTCGTCCGTATCAGAATCGCCCGTGTTAATCGTTGCGTCTCCGCCGTTATACCCAATGGCATAAGCGGTTCCGTTTGAGAACAGCAATACCAGGGCAAGCAGGGCGACAAACGCCGCCCGCCTGTAATATTTCATCTTTCCATCCATAGTCTCACACCTTTAAATGCTTGCGTATTGTGAAAAAGCTTCCAAAAAATCCGATTCCCACACCCAGCAGGAGTCCTGCGGGAAGGAGAATCTCAAATACCTCCTCCACGGGGAGAAAAGCCAGAAACCCGGTCAAGACGTCAAACTCGCCTGCCACATATCTTGTCAGACTGTTGTACAGATAATAGAGAAGCCCCAGAGGAAGCGCCGCGCCTATAATGCCGATGAGAATTCCTTCCACCACAAAGGGCGCCTTTACAAAGGAATTCGTGGCCCCGATAAGCTTCATAATGCCGATCTCCTCCTTTCGGACTGCAATGCCGATGGTGACCGTGTTGCTGATAAGGAACACCGACACGCACAGCAACAGGATAATGATGGAGACCGCCACATAGCCCACCAGGCTGTTAAAGCCAACAAGAATGTCCGCCACCTCCTTGGAGGCCTTGACCCTGCGCACCCCTGCCAGGGACTGGATATAGGTCACCAGATTATCCTGCTGTGACACATCATCCAGATAGATTTCATAGTGAGCGTAATCCACCAGGGGATTGTCGTCTTCAAACCCTTCCGCCAGCTCCGGACGCTCCTCAAAATAACCTACCTTAAACGAATCCCAAGCCTGCTCCGCCGTCACAAATTCTACCCGGCCAACGCCGTCCCGGGTCTGTATTTCCCGGCCCACCGCATCCATGGTTTCCTGGGGAGTGTCCTTCTCAAAATACACAATCATGGTTACGGCTTCCTCCGCCTCCTTTATCATGTTCTGAAAGTTCTGCACCAGGGCAAAAAAGAGTCCGAACAGGAAAATACAGGCGGACATAGTGGCTATGGACGCAAGAGAAAACATTTTGTTTCTCCATATATTTTTGAAACCCTGTTTTAAACAATATCCGATTGTACTAATCCGCATAGGTATACCCAGCCTGCCGCTCGTCACGCACGATGACGCCTTTATCCAATACTATCACCCGCTTCTTCATTTCATCCACGATTTCCTGGTTGTGGGTTACCACTACCACCGTGGTTCCCCGCTCGTTTACAATCTCCAGGAGCCGCATAATCTCCTTTGAGTTTTTGGGATCCAGATTTCCCGTAGGCTCGTCCGCCAGCAGGATTTCCGGGCTGTTTACAAGAGCCCTGGCCAGGGCCACCCGCTGCTGTTCTCCACCGGACAGCTGCCGGGGGAAGGACTTATACTTTTCCGCCAGTCCCACCAGAGACAGCATAGCCGGCACATTTTTCCGGATTTTCTTGGTGGGGGTGATAATCACCCGCTGGGCAAACGCAATGTTGTCGTATACATTCCGGTCTTTTAGCAGGCGGAAATCCTGGAACACCACCCCCAGCATCCTGCGGTATCTGGGAATGGCCCGGTTCTTCATGCGGCCCAGGTTAATACCGTTTACTTTTATGGAGCCGGACGTGGGTTCCAGCTCCTTCAGAAGCAGTTTAATCAGTGTAGATTTCCCGGAACCGCTGCTTCCTGTGATAAAGACGAACTCCCCTTTATCAATATGCAGGCTGATTCCGTTTAATGCATGTGTGCCTTTGGCGTAAGCCTTTGTCACGTTGTCCAAAACAATCATGTTCTCCTCCTGGTTTTCTAGTAATCCAGTGTCTCCATATACTTCATGTACTTTACAACCATTAAGGCGATCTTAAAGGTGATGGCATCCTCAAATACCCTAAGATCCAGCCCGGTGCTCTTCTGCAGCTTATCCAGCCGGTAAACAAGGGTATTTCTGTGAATGTAGAGCTGCCTGGATGTTTCCGACACATTCAGGCTGTTCTCGAAAAACTTGTTGATGGTGGTCAGGGTCTCCTCGTCAAAATCGTCCGGGGACTTTCCGTCAAAGATCTCCCGGATAAACATTTTGCAAAGGGGAATGGGCAGCTGGTAAATGAGCCGGCCGATTCCCAGTGCGCTGTAGGCGATAATATCCCTGTCGTCAAAGAAAATCTTACCTACATCCAGGGCCATTCTGGCTTCCTTATAGGAGCGGGACACCTCCTTAATCTCATTGACGATGGTTCCGTATGCGATATGTACGGACTCCTCCCCTTCCCCAAGCAACAGGTCTTTGATAACCCTGGCCGTCTTGTAAAGCTCCGGATATCCCTCATTGACACCCACTTCCTTCACCACGATAATATTCTTCTCGTCCACCGCCGTGATAAAGTCCCTGGATTTGGAGCCAAACAGCGCGCGCACGCTCTCCAGGGCGTTGATATCCTTCTCATGCCCGGTTCCGATGAGAAAAACGGCCCTTCGCACGTCCGTCTGAATGTGAAGTTTCTTTGCCCGGTTATAAATATCCACCAGCAGCAGATTATCCAGCAGCAGGTTTTTGATAAAGTTATCCTTGTCAAATCTCTCCTCATAAGCCACCAGAAGATTCTGAATCTGGAATACGGCAATCTTCCCCACCATGTAGACATCGTCGCTGCCTCCATTGGCCAGAAGTATATATTCCAGCTGATTTTCGTCAAACACTTTAAAAAACTGATATCCCTGAATCACCTGGCTGTCCGCCGGGGAATCCACAAATGCCAGCACGGAGGCCGTATAATTGTCCGTCTCTGGAAAGGTTGAAGCCAGAACCTTTCCCTCCGTATCGATGACACACAAATCAATTCTGGTAATCCCCTTTAAGCCTTCAATGGTGGTCTGAAGTATCTGGTTTGAAATCATATCTCTCCACTCCTTTTCCCAACAATTATAGTCGTGCATTCTGCCATATTTCCCCTTTCCTTCTCCTTTGGGAAATATGGCCAGCTTTTAAACCCCATATTTTATAAAAGAAAAATACTCAATCTATATATTAATGCAAAACCACAAAAAAAGAAAGAGGAAATCCAAATTTTTTTATGCATTTCCTCCGTTTTTTGGAAGATTTTGGAATTTTTTCTTCTGTGCATAGTTCACAAAATTTTAAAGGACGTCTAAATGCCCGTCAGACGCCCCGGAAACCTGCTTCAATCCGGGCCCGGGCGTTTTTTCCTGGCAGCGCATTCCTGGAATCCCTCCCCCAGCACTTCCCTGGCATCCGACACCGTCACAAACGCGCCGGGGTCCGTCTCCAGAGCCAGTTCCTTTAAGCGGACGATCTCTTTTCTGGAAACCACACAGTACAGCATCTGACGGGCCTCCCCGGAATACATGCCCGTGACCTCAATAGCCGTAACACCCCGGCCCAGGCATTCCATCAGCACATTTGCCAGCTGCTTTGGCTCCTTTGTCACAATCCATGCCGCTTTGGAAAATTTCGTTCCTTCTATTATATTGTCCGACACCCTGGTTACCAGGTAAACGGCAAGAATGGCATACATGGCTGTGGGGGCTCCAAAAAGGAACGCGCCCCCCAGGACGATGAGCCCGTCCAGCACCTGCATAATCCCGGAAATACTGTAGTGAGGATATTTCCTCTGGAGAATGGCAGCGATAAGGTCCGTCCCGCCTGTGGTGGACTGGGCCAGAAAAACAAGGCCGATTCCCACCCCTGTAATTGTCCCGCCAAACAGAGCCGTCAGCACCTGATCGTCCCGGGCCAGGGGATAGACCGGGAGCACCGACAACCAGAAGGACAGAGCAAGCGTGGCCCCCAGAGTCTTTGCCACATAACCAGACCCTCTCTGCCGGACTGCCACAAGAAAAACCGGCACATTCAGCGCCAGAGTAGTAAGCCCCAGGGGAACACCCCCATCTATATAACCCTCTGTCAGATCTTTGATGATGATAGCCAGGCCGGAAAAGCCCCCTGTGACAAGCCCCGCCGGGTCGTAGATAGAGCTAATGGCAAAAGCCATAAGAGCTGTCCCCGCCACAATAAGGCCGTAGTCCACAGCCTGCTCCCATTTCCTCATCCTCATTTTTCTGTCCGCCTTTCATCTGGAAGAATTTTACTTTAGTTTTCTCCATTACCGCCTTAAATATACGGCATAAAGGCCGCCGGAAGAGAATACATTAGAATAAGCAAATTTAGGAGGCGCCAGAAAATGAACTCCAAGACGAAAATCGTAGTCCTTCGGATGAAGGAATTAATCTATACGGGCATCTTTGTCCTGCTGGGAATCCTGCTGATTCTCCTGCTGGTCACAATGTTTGCCCCGGGAAAGAAGGACACGGGCAAAACCGGTGCCGGAACAGAAACCCAGCCGGAAAACATGCATACCGGGGAAACCGCCCAGGCGGAGCTCTACCGGCCCGGCGTCTACACCTCCTCCATTATGCTGGGGGGAAACGCCATTGACCTGGAAGTCACGGTGGAAAAGGATTATATCGCTTCCATCCGCCTGGTAAACTTAAGTGAGACTGTAGCCACCATGTATCCCCTTATGGAGCCGGCTCTGGAAAATCTCACCTCGCAGATCTACAGCAGCCAGTCCCTGGAAAACATTACATATCCGGAAGATAACCAGTATACCTCTCTGGTAATTCTGGACGCCATCGAAAGTGCGGTGGCAAAAGCACGGATGACGGAGGCCACGCCTTCGGAGAACTGAAAACGGAAAGAGGCCGCCTTTGGGGATTTCCATGGGGCCGCCTCTTTTTATTTAAAATTTTTTTACCCGTACCTCTTCGCCGTCCGACAGGAAATCCACTCCCCGGATTTTTCCCTCGGAATAATACACCTGCACCCTGGCCCCCCGTAGCCTCTCTTCCATGGCAGGGTCTGCGGAATCCTCCTCCTTTTCCCGGTTGGCCGTCACAATGCCATAGGCAGGGCTTACCTGTTCCAGGAGCTCTTCCGACGTGGCGTCCATCTTTCCGTGGTGGCCAAGCTTTAGCACGTCCGCCTCGATTCTGGCGCCGGAAGCCAGAAGCCGTTCCTCAGAAGCCAGCTCCGCATCTCCCATAAGGAGAAAGGCTGTGTCCCCGTAAACAACGCGCAGAATAAGAGAATTGTTATTCTCGTTCTCCTCATCCACAAGCTCTGGTCCCAGAACCTGGATACAGACAGGCATTGCCTGGCCTTCACTTGGCCTCTGCTCCTTCTCTGCCGCCTGTCCGATGCCCTGTGGCGTTTCCTCCTTTGCGGCCTCTTCTGCGCCCAGGATCAGCTCATCCCCCAGAAACAATTCCTCCACAGGCACTCCGGCCTCCTCCGCCACTTCCCAGGCATCCACCTTCTTAAAAGAGGGATCCTTAAGGCCGGACAGATAGACCCGCTTTGTGGGATATTCCTCCAGAATACGTTCAAGGCCCCCTGCGTGGTCCTTATGCCCGTGGCTAAGAAAAATCCCCTGGAGGCTGGTAACCCCTTTCTCCTCCAGCACCTCCCGGATCTCCTCAAAATCCTTTTTCTTTCCCGTGTCCACCAGGTAGTACCCATCCCCCGGAACAGTCATAAGAAACGCGTCGCCTTTTCCCACGTGGATGAAAGTCAGCGTGAATCCTTCTGACGGCCGGGCTTTATGACTGCATCCGGTTAAGTTCAGGAATATTACAAATATAGCCAGAAACAGCCGCATCAGCCAGAGTTTCAAAAAATCCGCCCTCCCTTCCGTTATCTTTTATTCTTTTCGTTTCTCCTCAAAAATCTCCACAATCGTCTTTTCCGTCCCCACCATCCCGGGTGAAGCGATGAGCCCCATCTGTCGCATCGTCTGCTCCGGCGTTTTCCCGTTGATGCCGTGAACCGCAGAAATATAAGTGTCGTGCATGGCAAGGTCTACGGCCCTGAACGCGGCGTCCACTGCCACAATTCCCTTCATAGCGCATCCCTGGTTTCCGCCATCGCAGATCATGCCGGTAATGCCCGAGGCCATGTTGTTGATGGTGTGGGTCATCTGGGCAAGCGTGCCGTCCCTTAAGAACACAAGGGCGCAGGCCATGCCTGTCCCGGCGGCAATGGCGCATCCGCAGAAGGCGGACAGGCGGCCGGAATATTCCTTGATATACATACACACCAGATAACTCAAGGCTGTGGCCCGCAGAAGCTTTTCCTCGGAAAGTCCCCGTATCCTGTAAACCCCATAGAGGGGCATGGTGGCAATAATGCCGTGGGCCCCGGAGCCGGTAATACTCATGGCAGGCTTATCCAGGCCGATGACCCGGGCCTCTATGGCCCCGTTGCACAGAAGCTGCGCAGTCTTAAGCTCATCCTTTGAGAATATCTCCCCGCCGTTAACCTCCTTAAGATAGGGAGCAAATGTAGTGCGGGAGCTGGAAAGCCCTTCCTCCAACAGCTCCATATTCACCTTGTACGCCTCACGGATAAACGCAAGCTCCGAAAGAGGAACCGTTCTGGCATACTCCACCAGCCGGGCCAGAGTGTATCCGTGAATCTCATGGCCGTCTCCGGACTGTGCTTGCATACCTGCCTCTTCCCCGGCGGGCTGCGCCTCAAACTCCACTCTGTCATTTACCACAATGCGCACCACATTTGTGTGGTTCTCCTTAATTGTAACCGTGCAGGTATGGGATGGGGTGGCCACCGTGGCCTCTATAAAGATCTCGGAGGTAATCCCGGAAAGTTTTACCTTCACCCGGCCCTCCTCTATAAGCTTCCCCGCAGCCTCATTGTCAGCCGGAGTCACATCCGCCAGGGCTTCCAGCCCCTTCTCACAATCCCCGGCAACCACTCCCAGGGCAGCCGCAAACACATTTCCCACCTGACTGGAATTTGGAATGCCACAGGTAAAGGCATTTTTATACATGCCCGAGTTCATTGCCACCAGAACACGCTCAACAGGTCCCTTTGTATATTTCCTGGCCCTGGCCGCCGCAAAGGCAATGGCTCCTGGCTCTGTGACCCCCAGCGCAGGCTTCATATCATTCTTAATCAGCTGTGTCAGACGATGCATATCCTCTTTACCTCCCATTCTCTTCCGACCGTTGCAATCTATTCTATGTAAAAATTTTACCACAAATTCCAGCAACCCGCTATACCAAAAACAGAATGGGGTTATAACAAGGACTGCTGTGCTGATGATTTCTTCATCCCGGCGCGGCAGTCCCTGTCTGTATCACAGAAAGAATCCCCCTCTATAAGGTTCCTTCCTTATTTTTCGTCTTTTTCTCCTGAAACCGTCTCCTCCCCATCCAGGCTCTCAAGGAACATATCATAAATCTCCTCTCCCCGCTGCCTGGCCTTTACCGCGTCTACAAGCAGATCAAAGGAGCCCAGATACCTGGTTGTGCCCTGGAATGTAATCTGGGCTATCCACCGGCCGCTCTTTTTGTTAAAGTAAACGCCGTTATATCCGCTGGTATTGGTTCTTATTAAACATCCGTTCTTGATTGCCCGTAGTCTCGTGACGGATGTGCCCTCCCTAAGTTCCAGGTTTTCCCTGCCCACCATTGCCTGCAGGCAGCCGCAGCTTTTCGTCTTTCCCGTCTGAAGCAACGTCTGGCCCACAACCGTTTCATTTCCACAGTCGCAGATACATCTCCACCGATGCATTCCCGCCCATTTTCCCTCGTATGCCGTGACAAACAGCCGGCCAAAACGTTTGCCAATGAAATCCTTCCTCTGCGGATGTCCCAGGCAGCCGCAGCTCTTACGGCTGCCTGCCATCAGCTGTCCCAGATCTACCTGCAGTTTGTTTCCACAGTCGCATCTGCAAAGCCACATGGTGCTCCCATTGCGGCTCCGCTTTGAGGTAGGCCTGAGCGCGGTAAGTTTTCCGAAACGTTCCCCCGAAATATCCCGCTGCCCTGGCCTCACCATGGTCTGGCACCCGCAGTCTCTTACCGTTCCTCTCTTTATGCTGCGGGTATCCAGCAGAATCTCACCGCCGCAGGCACAGCGGCACCGCCAGACAATATAGCCCCCTTTTCTCTGCTCTGTTGGTTCTGTCACGGTCAGCAGGCCTACTCTGCTCCCAACTTCCACCATTTTCATCACTCCTGTTACAATCCTTTTTTCATGATACAACACATTTCGTGTTTAGTCAATTCAATACGTGTTATTTTTTCGTTTATTTAGCCCAAACTATTAAAATAAAAGTGATAGGTAAGTAGGGGGAGAAGAAAAATGAAACTGAAAAAAACCTTAAAACAGCTTTTAGATCTGCATGATACCACGCAAAAGCAATTAGCGGAGGCATTGTCTCTGTCCCCCTCTGCCCTTGGAAATTATATCCAGGGAACCAGGGAGCCCGACTATGGCACGCTCATACGGATCGCCGATTATTTCCATGTAACCACGGATTTTCTGTTAGACCACTGTCAGACCCCTGCCGTTTCCCACGACGAAGAGCTGCTATTACACATTTTCCGCGCTCTGACAGCCGAACAGCAGGAATTTTATCTGGAACAGGGGCAGATCTTCCTGCGCCAGAACCGGAAAAAAGAAGCCTCCTGTTTTCTGTCTGCACAGCCGGAAGGCCGGGATGTATCCTAGACAAGGCAAAAGCACCCCCTTACAGAGATGCTTTTGCGCAAAATATTAATCTTACATTTTATTCTATTTTAGAATTCAAACACAGCCACCCCATAGGCCGGAAGCGGATATGCAAATGAATAGGTGAATCCGTCGCACTCCTCCTTCACCGCCTTGTAGGTTTGCGCCTTTTCTGCCCCGGAGCCGCCAAACTCCGCCGCGTCGCTGTCCAGCACCAGCTTGTATTGTTTCCTCTTTGGCACGCCTACCCGGTAATCCTCCCGCTCCACTGGCGTAAAATTGCACACAAAGAGAAGGTTTCTCCGGCCGGATTTGCTGTAGCGCACAAAGGAGAAGATACTACGGAAGCCGTCGTTGGGGTTAATCCACTGGAAGCCCGCCGGCACACAGTCCTGCTCATAGAGGGCGGGCCTGTTTTTGTACAGGTGGAGCAGGGCCTTTACAAAATTCTGCATCTGCTGATGCTTTTCCTCCCCCAGCAGATACCAGTCCAGCTCCCTGGCTTCGCTCCACTCCTGGAACTGGGCAAATTCCTGTCCCATAAACAGAAGCTTCTTGCCCGGATGCCCTATCATAAAGGAATAGGCTACCTTCAGATTCGCGAATTTGTCGTCGTAGAGGCCTGGCATCTTGTTTATCATGGAGCATTTCAGATGCACCACCTCGTCGTGAGACAGCACCAGCACATAATTCTCACTGTAGGCATAGGTCATGGCAAAAGTCATAAGGTTGTGGGCCCCTTTCCGGAAATAGGGATCAAGCTTCATATATTCCAGGAAGTCGTTCATCCAGCCCATATTCCACTTAAAGGAGAAGCCAAGGCCGTCATTCTCCGGTTTATCCGTTACCTTGGGCCATGCCGTGGATTCCTCCGCAATCATAACAGCCCCCTGATTGCGTCCAAGCACTACGGAATTCAGGTGCTTGAAAAACTCAATGGCTTCCAGGTTTTTGTTTCCCCCATAAATATTGGGTACCCACTGCCCGGACTGCTTTCCGTAATCCAGATACAGCATGGAGGCCACGGCGTCCACCCTAAGGCCGTCCACATGGAATTCCTCCACCCAGTACAGGGCGTTGGCGATGAGAAAATTTTTAACCTCGCTTTTCTCGTAGTTGAAAATCTTGGTGCCCCAGTCCGGATGCTCTCCCTTGCGGGGATCCGGGTATTCATAGAGGGGCCCGCCGTCAAACCAGGAAAGGCCGTGGGCATCCCTTGGGAAATGGGCAGGCACCCAGTCCAGGATGACGCCAATCTTTTTCCGGTGAAGGTAATCCACCAGGTATTTAAAATCCTTTGGCGAACCGTACCGGGCTGTGGGCGCATAATACCCCGTCACCTGGTAGCCCCAGGAGCCGTCAAAGGGATGCTCTGCGATTCCCATAAGCTCCACATGGGTATACCCCATGTCCTTCACGTACTCCGCCAGGCTGTGGGCCAGCTCCTGGTAGTTGTAAAATCCGTCTTCATCCGGCCCATGGGGATGCTTCTTCCAGGAACCCGGATGCACCTCATAGATGGACATGGGCCGCTCTTTCATCTGGAAATCCTGGCGTTTTTCCATCCATATCTTATCGCCCCAGGAATATCCCTCCAGGTCAGCCACCTTTGACGCGTTCCCCGGACGAAGCTCCGAAGAATAGGCGAAGGGATCTGCCTTGTAATACAGCTGACTGACGGCCCCCTCTATAAGGTATTTGTACAGCATACCCTCCCAGGCCCCCGGCACAAACAGCTCATAGATGCCAAGAGGCTCCAGCCGCTTCATCTCATGCCCTTCCCCGTTCCATCCGTTGCACTCCCCGATAAGGCTTACCCTGTGGGCATGGGGCGCCCACACCGCGAAATGTACGCCCTTTTTGCCGTCCACCTGTGTAAGGTGGGCGCCAAGCTTACGGAAAATGTCATAGTGGTTTCCCTGTCCAAACAGATACTGATCCAGATCAGACACAAAACACTCTGGAAGCGCCGGCCTGGGCGCAGTTTTTTTCTTTGCAGCAGTTTTGGCCGCCGGCTTTGCCTGGGACTTTCCTTTCGTTTTCCCGGATGTTTTCTTTTTTTTCTCTTCCATACCGCTCATTCCTTTGTTTCTACATATTTATTTCTTAATCAACACCATCGCTTCATCAGGTGCAAGTGTGATCTTTGCCATGCCGTTTTCCAGCGTGATTTCCCGGCCTGTGAGCGCATCCACGGCGCGCTCTCCCTTTATGGGGCAGGGGAACTCAAGCGGAGCCGGCTGGGTATCGTTGTTGACGGCCGTCACCACCGCCTCGTCTCCCAGAATCCGCCCAAAGGCATACTGGCGGTTCCGCAAAAGAAGCTCCCGGTACACTCCATGGCTCAGTGCGGGCCGCTCCTTTTTCAAGGCTGCCAGCTTCTGAATTAAGGCCGGAATTTCCGGCCTTGGAGCCGCCTTCTCCATATCCGAAAGCACGATCCTGGGCCGCATGGGACCGTCGTCCGGCCCCTGCTTCTTTCCCTCTATCCCCCATTCGCTTCCATAATAAATGGATGGAATTCCAGGCAGGGTAAAGAGCAGCGTCCACACCAGGGGCAGGTGGCCCGGGTCGTTAAGCTTGCTTGCCAGCCGGTCCACGTCGTGATTGTCCACAAAGGAGTACAATAGACGTCCCTTGTAAATCCCGCCGTTCTCGTCAAACTGCCTGCGGATGGTGTGGGCGATCTCAAAATAATTGTGGTCGTTATGACCGGAATACAAGCCCTTGTGAAGCTCATAGTTTGTCACGGAATGCAGCATTCCCTCCCCGGTCCACCGGGCGTAATCCCCATGGATTACCTCTCCCATAAGCCAGAAATCCGCCTTCTCCTGTTCCGTCATCCGGCGCATATCCTTAAGAAGCTGGAAATCCAGGCAGTCCGCACAGTCCAGGCGGATGCCGTCGATATCAAACTCATGAATCCAGAACCTTATCACATCGAAGAGATAATTCTTTACCTCCTCATTCCACTGGTTGAGGGCCGGAAGCTCAAAGCAGTTGTGCCAGGCATTGTACCAGAATCCGTCGTTATAGTGGGTATTTCCCTGAAAGCTTACATCCCGGTACCAGCTCCGGTAAGGGGATGCCTCCCTCTTTTCCCGCAAATCCTGGAAGGCAAAAAATTCCCGTCCTGTGTGATTGAACACGCCGTCCACCACCACCCGGATACCTGCGGCGTGGCACTGTCCCACAAACCGGATAAAGTCTTCATTGCTTCCCAGGCGGCGATCCACCCGCCTGTAATCCCGGGTGTCATACCCATGGCTGCCAGATTCAAACAGCGGCCCGATATACACCGCCGTGCAGCCAAGCCCCGCCATATGGGGAACCCACGCTTCCAGCTCCGAAAACCTGTGCTGCGTCTCCTCCGTCTCCTGGCATTTGGGCGCTCCCAGAAGCCCCAGAGGATAAATATGATAAAATACTGCCTGTTCATACCATTTACTCATGATCTGTTCACACTCCTGTTTTCGTTTTACAAGTGCCTGGATACCTGCCGTTTTCCAATTTCCGCCCGTCAAGAGTAGATGCCGTGCATAAACTGATGCACCAGGGAATAAATCTCCTCATCGGAAATGCAGATCTCACCGCTTTTGCTCTCCTCAAATTTCATCTCGATGAAATAGCTGATTAACCCGGCAAAGCCCAGACTGAACTGCTTCTGCCTGCCGTGCATATTTCCCAGCTGCCCGGACGCCGCCTCGAAGATCTGCTCCACCGCTCTCTGCTGCCGGCGCACAATAGGACGCACCGCCTGGTATGGGGCGCTCTCGTGGGGAAAGTGAAACATGGAGAACAGCAGATGATAAAACCGCGGCGCCTGCTCCGCAAAATCCGCAAATACCCGGGCGCAGGCCCACAGCGTCCCTCTGAGATCTCCCGTAAAATTCGCCGCCTGCTCTAACCCCTCCACAAACCGGGTACATCCCTCCTTCAGGAGCTGTTCCAAAAGTCCGTATTTACTTTTAAAATAATAGTACAACGTCGGCTTGGATACGCCGGATTTCTCGGCAATCTCCTGCACGCCTACCGCGTCGTACCCCCTGCTGTAAAACAGCTCCAGGGCAATGTGTAAAATCTGCTCGCGTTTATCCATGTATGGCCTCTGGCACTATTATATACCGTTCGGTATAGAGGCGTCAAGCAGGAAGTCACAGACAGGTAAAGCCGGTTTGGATGCAGACCGTTTCGAAAAAGTCACCTTCCCCGGAATCTTTAAGGAATACTAAAAATTTTAAAGAATTTTTAAAGAAACGGACACACTATCTGTGATAAAATACAGGATATAAGGAGAGATATTATGAGACGCAAAGAAAATGCAAAGACTGCGCTTAGAGCCAGACGCCTGGGAATCCCACTGCTTTTTATTCTGTTCTGCCTCACCGGATGTGAGAAAAAAGGGGTCCTTGACATGGGGCCAGCCGGCCAGGAAGCTGTCAAGGCGGAAGCAGAACAGGCCGCAGTCCGTCTGGCCCAGGCAGGGAATACAAGTGGAAATCCCACAGCAAACGGGGGCGAATGTCCCGGAACCTCAGAAAAATATGCCGGAAACGGCGCGTCCCCAAACGATGCATCCGGAAATATGACCGCCGGAAACGGGACTGACCAGGAAAAAAAGGAGCCCCCCGCCGGCTGGGAGCTGGTATTGGCCTCGGAGGACTGGGGGCTTTCCTTTGGGGAATCCGGCGCACAGCCCACAGGCAACGCGGCGGCTTCCGATCTGGCCTGGTACGACGCCTACTATGTGGGATCCGGGGAGGAAAAAATTATTTATCTCACTTTTGACTGCGGTTATGAAAACGGCAATACAGAGCCTATTCTGGACGCTCTGAAAAAACATAACGCCACGGGCACCTTTTTCGTGGTGGGCCATTACCTGGAGACGGCGCCGGAGCTGGTAAAGCGCATGGTGGCGGAGGGGCACGCCGTGGGCAACCACACCTACCACCACCCGGACATGCCCTCCATCTCCAGGAAGGAAGATTTCCAGAAGGAGCTGGACGGCGTGGCAGACTTGTTCCAGGAGATTACCGGCGCCAGGCTTTCCCCCTACTACCGTCCGCCCCAGGGAAAATGCAACGTGGAAAATCTAAAGCTCGCCCAGGAGCTGGGATACCACACCATTTTCTGGAGCCTGGCCCATGTGGACTGGAATCAAGACAAGCAGCCCGGACGCCAGGAATCCATTGACAAGCTTACCTCCCGGGTTCATCCTGGAGCCATTGTCCTGCTGCATAACACCTCCAGCACCAACGGGGAAATTCTGGATGAGCTCCTGACCAGATGGGAGGAGATGGGATATAGCTTCCGGCCTCTTTCGGAGCTGACAGAAAAATCAATTCCCCCCCAGCAATAAAAAGCGGTCTCTCATTGCTATTTTCCTGGGACTTTGCTATACTTACAGGTAAAAACACGAATCCGTTCCACAAGGATATTTTACAGGAGGCCTCTTATGATCGTATCCGTTACCTTAAACCCGTGTATCGATAAAACCGTATACTTAGACCGGCTCACCGTAGGGGAATACAACCGTGTCCGTTCTACGCGTACAGACGTGTGTGGGAAAGGCGTTAATATGAGTATCGTTCTGTCCCATTTCGGGATTCCCACCTGCTGCACCGGTTTTAATTTTAAGGAAAACGGAAGGCTTCTGGAAAAAGTTCTGGAACGGGAAGGAATTCCCTACGACTTTGTGACGGCAGACGGGGAAATCCGCACAAATATCAAGCTCTTTGACCGTTCCTGTCGGGATATGACGGAAATCAACGAGGCAGGCCCCCTTGTTCCCCCCCAGACGGTGGAGGCCCTGCTGGAAAAGGTGGAAGAGCTTTTGGAGCAATGCTCCATCCTTGTTTTAAGCGGCAGTATCCCTCCCGGCGTTCCCACGGATATCTACGGAACCCTTATCCGCATGGCCCACAGAAAAAATGTGAAAACCGTGCTGGATGCCGCCGGGGAGCCTTTTCTACTGGGCCTTAAGGAAAAGCCCTGTCTCATCAAGCCCAACGATTTTGAGCTGGCCCAGGCTTTCCCCGGGGAGACAAAGGCCGGTAAGACGCCCCTTGAGATCGCCCGGAATATTGTAAGGGACGGCGTCCCCTATGTGTGCGTTTCCATGGGCGGGGACGGCGCCTTATTTGTAGATGAATCCCACGCCTACCAGGCCAGACCCCTCCCCATAGAGGTAAAAGGCCTCACCGGGGCCGGGGATTCCATGGTGGCCGGCATGTGCTGTGCCCTCCACAAGGGACTGGATGCCAGGGAAATGCTTCGCTACGCCTGCGCGGCCGCAGCCGGAAGTGTCCGCCTGGAAGGGACACTCCTGGCCTCTTTATCCGACCTGGAAGAATTGCTTCCGCAGGTGGAAATTACCCCCCTTTAAGCCCCTGCGCAGCATTTCGCTGATTTCCGTATCGTCCTCCACCAGCAGGATCCGGTAATTGTTCATGGCCGTCTATTCCTCGAAATCTTTTTCCAGCAGCACATAGTTTCCGAATTCATCCTGGCGGCGCTTGGAAAACAGCTTCTTGACGCCTTTACGGCTGGCGCTGATTACGGCGTCGTCTATAATCTCCTTTACCTCCGACACGTTGACCAGGTGATCGCTGGTCTGGCCGTTGCCAATGCGGTTATACAGAGCCAGCACGGCCAGCTCATCCAGCACGTACCCCTGTTCCAGGGCGTAGGATTTGCCAAAAGCCACCAGCTCGTTGTTGGTGAATACGGGAATCTCAATGGTTTTATCAAATTTAGCCCCAAGGCTTTCACATTTGCGGAAAAGCTTTTTGATCTCGGAGGCCTCGTCCTCCAGCACCACAAAAAGGTTGTCCGTCTGCCCCAGCATAGCGCTGCTCAGTTTGCTGGCCGCCTCCGCTGTGAGCGCCCCCGCGTGCTCAATGACCAGAGCTCCCCCGCTTAATTTGTTTACCACGGCCGCCACGTCCTTCTGGCTCAGCGCTTTTCCCGTTACCCGGGCCACCTTGCTGCCCTTTGCCCGGCGCTGCTTCTGTACGGCCTTTACCATGTCAATAGCCAGGGTGCTCTTTCCGTTTCCGCTCTCCCCGGTGACAACCAGGTTCCCGCTCTGGGAGGTTCCATCCAGCTCCCTCTTCCCCTCCTCCTCCAGGAACATGGAAAGCTGCTGGTTCATGCCGTGGACGGAAGTAAAATAGGCAAAGAGCTTTTCCTGCTCCTCCGTAAGATACTTGCCGCTGACATGCCTAAGTTCGTCCTCCAGTACCTTTTCCAGATCCCACATCATATTGGTCACCGGCTCGTACTCTCTTTCCAGAAGCTCTGGGGAGATCTCCTTTTCCACAGACTTCCTGCCAGAGGAAGCCCGTTTTTTCTTAGGCGGCTTTGACGCGGCCTTTGTTTGCGCCGGTTCTAAGGGCTCTCTCTCCAGATCGTCCTCTTCCATGGAAAGCTCTTTCTCCAGAGCCTCCTCTTCCATGGAAGGCTCTCTCTTTGGCTCCTCCGGCATGGGAGATTCTCCGTCCAGTTCCTTCTCCCGGGCGCTTTCTGGCATGAATTCCTCTTCCGCCTGGATTTTCCCGGCCCCAGACAGTTCTTCCTCCTCTGTCTTTTCCGGCGCAGGGCGTCTCCCTGGGCGTGCCGCTTTCCGGACAGGTTTCTGCTCCGCCGCCTCTACTGGAGCGGCATATTTCCCCTTTTCCAGCTCTGCCATATCCTCTTCCAGGGCGGCTGTGAGAATCTTTTCTATCTCGTCGATATCTTCTGGCAGGTCGTTTTCCACTTCCTGGCCAATATCCGGGAATCCGGTCTCTTTTCCATGCCCGCCGGATAGTTCTTCCGGCTTCTCTTTTCCCCGGACAGGCTCCCGGGTTCCTGCCTCAGGCTCTTCCTGGGCAGGTATTGGCGCTTCCTGGCCTTTGGCCGCCTTTTTCACCGTCTCCCCGGCTTCTTCCAGGCTGTCTCCGGCCTGCCCCTTCCGCTCTATGGGCTCCACAATGATTTTTACGGGCAGTTTTCCCTCTATCTCGTCTAATAACTGCTGTACATCCGGGGGAATCAGATTTGGCAGGCCCTCCGGCGTCTCAAGCCCGGCTGCCTGACGCTCCCTGTGCAGGCGTTCCTCCTCCTGCTTTTGCAGCGCCGCCTCTTTTTTGCGCTCCTCCTCCTGCTCCGCAAGCACATCCAGCTTTTCTTTCATCTGCTGTTTTTTTGCCTCCCACTCCGCCATGACCTCCTCAATGGTCATCTGGCCGGTGATCTGGCGATCCAGTATATTTTCCTCTGCGTTAAAGGTAAGCTGGCCGTCCTCGCTTTGTCCCAGGCGAAGCCGCTCTCCCTCCTGCTGCTCCCTGTTTCCTGGAACCGGCGATTCTGCTTCCCGGGAAGCCTCCGCCTGCTCCAGGGCTTTCTCTGCCTGTGCAGCCTGGCGTTTCTCCTCCTCTGCTGCCTGGCGTTTTGCTTCCTCCTGACGGCGCATCTCCGCCTCCGCTGCCTGGCGGCGGACTTCCTTCCTGCGCAGGATTTCCGCCTCCTTTGCCCGGCGGGCCTCCTCCTGGCGGCGGGCCTTTTCTTCCGCCTTCCGCTGAAGCTCTGCCTGACGGGCCGCCTCTTCCTCCTCTTCCCGACGGCGGGCTGCCTCCCGCTGCCAGGCTTCAATATCCGACTCCGGGAAATCTTCCGCTTCTTCCTCAGAAGGAGACTCCTCCTGTAAGAGGTCACGCAGGCCCTCAGCCAGCTCTGCCTGGAGGTTCACCGTACTGTAGCGCTCGTCTGGATTTACTGTCCGGATGCGGATTTCCTCTTCCACAGGCTGCTCTTCTTCCGGCTCCTCCCGCAGCGCGTCCTCCTTAGGAGCCGCCTCTGCTTTTGCCGCCTTTGCAGCCTTTTTCTCCTTTAGGGAGGTCACCTTCCCATACCGCTTCATAAGCTCCTGGTATTTCTCTTCCTGGGAAGCCGTCAAGGGCTGGATCTGCCTCTTCAGCTCCATGGCCCGGCGCACATATTCCCCTTCGCTGAACCACAGAATCAGATCGTCGCACTCCTCCACGCACTTGGCGGTCATTCCCTCTTTATAATAGAGGCTGGCCAGCTCATAAGCCCATTTCTCATGGTATTCCCTGCTTTTGAATTCCTCCAGAATCTGGATCTGTTCCTTGACAGGCGCCCCTTTTCCCTGGTAAATCTTATATTTCAGAATATATCTGCTCAGATCATGGGGAGCCATGTCCACAAATTCCTTGTACAGATCCCTGGCCTCCTCAAAGTCTCCCATCTGGATAGCCATCTCTGTCATCTTGTACACGATTGTCCGGCCAATGGGCGCTCTGTCGTAGGCCATGTTCAAAATCTCGAAGCTGTCCTCATACCGCTCCATCTTTTCATAGATCTCGCTGACTGTGGTGAGAAGCTCCACATTCTTTACCCGCCGCCAGTCGATGCCGTCCGCAATCTTCGCAGCCATTTTATAATCTTTTTTCTGCACCAGATGCTGCATCTGCTCTGCTTTTATTTTAAACTCGTACTTGTCCAAGAGTATCTCCTCCGCTACCAGAAACTTTCTTATTCTGCTTCATTCCGCAAAACACGCCAAAAAATGCTATAATTAGATTTAGTGTATCACAGTCCAAAAGCCTTGTCAAAAATTTCTTCTGTATCCCATAAAAATGGATACCATTAAGGTATCCATTTTTTCACAATAATACACCTGTCTGGTAAACAATTACCGCCGCAACCCAGGCCGCCGCCAGCTGGAACAAGGCCCCGGACAGCGTCCATTTCCAGGAACGGGTCTCCCGGCGGATGGTGGCCACCGCCGCCATGCAGGGGGTATACAAAAGGCAGAAGGTCATTAGGGCATAGGCGTTTACCGGAGTAAAGCCCACGGCCGCCAGTGCAGCCGCCATGGCGCTCTGCCCTGCTCCGCTGGCCGCGTTTGCCACGCCAAACAGCACGCTCATGCTGGACACCACCACTTCCTTTGCGGCCAGACCGGAAATCAGCGCCACCGCAATCTGCCAGTATCCCAGCCCCGCCGGCGCCAGAGCCGGCGCCAGCAGCCGCCCCAGCATAGCCCCAAAGCTCTCCGACATATCGGACACCATGCCGCCCATACCGAAGTTCAGCACCACCCATATGATAATGGAAGCCACAAAGATGGTGGTTCCCGCCTTTTTCAGATAATCCTCCACCTTTTCCCAGGTATAGATGGCAATGCTGTGCAGATTGGGCGTCTTGTACTCCGGAAGCTCTATGAGAAGAGTATTGATTTCTTTTTTCTTAATCACCCGGTTCATCATAAGCGCCGCCCCTATGGCTGCTCCTACGCTGAGCACATACATGGAGTAGGCGGCAAGCATGGCATAAGAGCCAAAAAACATCTGGGAAAACAGCACGTAAATGGGCAGTCTGGCGCTGCAGGACATAAAAGGCGTCACCAGAATGGTTTTCAGCCTGTCCCTGGGATCCTCCAGGGCCCTGGACGCCATGACCGCAGGCACTGTACAGCCAAACCCCAGCAGCATGGGAATAAACGCCCGGCCGGATAAACCGATTTTCCCCATGATTCCGTCCATCACGAAAGCTACCCGGGCCATATAGCCGCTGTCCTCCAGGAAAGCCAGGGCCAGAAACAGGATGAATATATTTGGCAGGAAGGTGAGAATGCCTCCCACCCCTGCAATGATTCCGTCCACCACCAGGGACTGCATCACAGGTCCTGTATGTATGGCCTCCAGAATATGGAGCACCATGCCGGAGAATGCCTCGATGCCCTGCTCCATATACCCCTTCAGCCAGTCCCCCACCGTAAAGGTCAAGAAGAATACCAGGGCCATAATCCCCAGGAAAATGGGCACGCCCCAGATCCGGTGGGTCAGAATCCCGTCAATCTTATCTGTAAACTGGGCCTTGGCGCTTTTTCCCACCAGGCACTCCTCTATAATCTCCTCTATAAAATCGTATTTCTGATTGATAATGTCTGTCTCATAGCTTCTGTCCACCACCCCGGTAAGATCCAGGGGATATTTCTCCATAATCTGCTGATCCTGTCCCAGATATTTAATGGCATGCCAACGGACATTTGGCAGAAAACCGTATTTTTCTGTCAGAAGATCTGAAACCGCATCGATTTTATCCTCTATCTCATCGCTGTACACCATCACGGTATTTTTGTGGTGGTCATGGCGGTGCCTGCTCTCATAGGCATGGTCGTGCTCCAGGGTGTCCAGCTCCTTGTCCTTGTGGTGCAGCACGGCATGCATAAGGATCTCCAGCCCCCGCTTCTGGCGGGCGCTGACAGGAATGCAGGGCACTCCCAGCATTTCCGGAAGCCGATGCAGATCGATGGCCATGCCCCGCTCCTCCACAATATCAATCATATTTAACGCCAGCACCACCGGTTTTCCAAGCTCAATCAGCTGCAAAGTCAGATAGAGGTTCCGCTCCAGGGAGGAAGCGTCCGCCACGTCAATGACCACATCTACCTCATCCCCCAAAATGTAGCTGCGGGACACCTTTTCTTCCATGGTGTAGGAGGTTAGACTGTAAATACCCGGAAGATCTACCAGACGAATAAAATTTCCCTGATAATGATAGGAGCCCTCCTTCTTTTCCACCGTTACGCCAGGCCAGTTGGCTACTTTAAGCTTCGCTCCGGTGTAATCGTTAAACAGCGTGGTCTTTCCGCAGTTGGGATTTCCCACAAAGGCCACATGAATCTGCTCCTTCATTTTATGGCCCTCCCCTCTGCCTGGCCAGCGTTTACCTCCACGCCCTCCGCGATCTGCCTTCCCACAGCAAACCGGGTTCCCCGCACCTTTATAATAAGCGTTCCGCTCTTTTTCTGATTTAAAATTTCTACCCTTGTTCCCCGGGTCAGCCCCAGTATCTGGAGACGCCGCTTAACCTTCTCCTCCAGGCAGATCTCCTCCACCTGGTAGCCTTCCCCCGGCTTTCCATCCCGCAATATCATTTTGAATTTTACTCCTTTGCTATGTCGAATCCTGTCTCTACTATATCACCCCATAAAAAAAGCGTCAACGACTATTGATAATAATAATCAATAATCGTTGACACTTTTTTTGTCAAAACCGGCTGGTTTTCTCTTTTTTCCCAGTTTCTTACAGATTATCCTTTGCCGCATGAATTTTTGTGCAGGCAATGGCCAGGGCACCGTCTCCGATATGGCAGGCCACACTAAGAGACAGAGGATCCGCGTACCCCACCTTATAGCCGGGAAACGCTTCCTCTACCTCCGCCCGGAAGCGCTCTGCCTCCTCGTCATTATTTGTATGGGCAATATCCAGGAATACCTGGTGAGCGTCCACACCCCCAAAGCGGGTCTCTATATCGTTGCGGATAGCCTCTATCATGGTGGTCTTAGCCTGGTTCAATGTACGGGCCTTGGAAAATGCGTCCAGCTTTTCCCCCTGGATCTGGAGCACCGGCTTTAAGCGCAGCATGGTGCCGATAGCTGCCGCCGCAGGGGTAATCCGGCCGCCCTTTTTCAGATATTTCAAGGTGGTAAGGGTAATATAAATGCTGGACTCCAGCTTTTCTTCCTCCAGCTGCCGCCGGATTTCCAAGGCGCTTTTCCCCTCGTCCGCCAGAACCAGGGCATCCATTACGGAGCGTCTCTGGGTGATGGATATCCGCTGGTTATTTACCACCTGCACCTTGCCGTCAAAATCATCCGCCAGGGCTATAGCCGTCTGGCAGGAACCAGACAGGCCGCTGGACATAGGAATATGCACCACCTCCTCATATTCCTTAAGAGCCTCTTTCCACAGCTTAATGACAGATTCCGGAGACGGCTGGGAGGTGGAAATATCTTCATTTCGCGTTAAACTCTCATAAAACTCCTTCTGAGACAGCGTAATCCCCTCAAAATATTCTTTTCCTTCAATAGTAAAGGGCATGGGAAGCACGGAGATCCCCAATTTTTTCCCTAATTCACCGGTAATTCCGCTGTTGCTGTCTGTTATAATCGCAACCTTTCGCAAGTGATCCTCCTTCTGGCAGTTACACTGCTCTCAAATGTTTTAAGCCTTAGGACATAGTATAGCAAATCCCACCGGAAAAAACAATCATTGATTTTCAAAAGAAGGAAATCCCATGCTTGAAAAATCTTAAGCCTTATCTATTTTTTCATCCGGGGCTGGAAGATGAGGCTTGCCAGGTATCCGAATACCAGGGCCGCAGACACGCCTACAGCGCTGGACTTGAAACCGCCCATGAAGATGCCGATAAAGCCGTTTTCGTCCACTGCCTCCTTCACGCCTTTCCAGAGCGTATTACCAAAGCCCAGAAGAGGAACGCTGGCTCCGGCCCCGGCGTATTCCTGGAAGGGCTCATAAATATTCAGAGCTCCCAATACCGCACCGGTACACACCAGCAGCACCATAATACGGCCAGGCATCATTTTCGTCTTTTCCATAAGAATCTGGGCCAGGGCGCAGATAAGGCCCCCTACCCAGAACGCGTTGATATAATCCATAACTCTTACCTCCTGTCTCCAGTTTTAGCAGTGTTCTATAACTACCCCATGGGCAATGCCCGGCACAGCCTGGCCTTCGTTGTAGCTGACCGTGGACAGAAGCGCGCCGGTGGGCACAAAGAGAATCCGTTTCCACTGGCCTTTCTCCAGCATGGGCAGAAGCTTTGCCGCCAGTGTCACCGCGGAGCAGCCGCAGCCGCTTCCCCCCGCGTGGGTATCCTGGGACTGGGCGTCAAAGATCATCATACCGCAGTCCAGGTGCTGCTTTGCAATATCGAATCCCTTCTTGTCCAGAAGTTCCAGCAGAATGGTCTGCCCCACGCTTCCCAGGTCTCCGGTGACAATGGCGTCGTAGTCCGAGGGGCTTCGCCCAAAATCCACCAGGTTCTGGTAAATCGTATCGCAGGCCGCAGGCGCCATACAGGCCCCCATATTCAGGGAATCCTTAAGGCCGTAATCCACTACCTTTCCCGGCGTCACGCCCGATATTCGGGCTTTTCCTCCCTTGGGGGCAAGTACAAAGGCCCCGCTTCCCGTAACGGTCCAGGTAGCTGCAAGGGGCCGCTGTCCTCCGTACTCCAGGGGAAAGCGAAACTGTTTCTCCGCACTGGCAAAGTGGCTGGACGTCAAGGCCAGCACGGTATCCGCATATCCCGCCTGCACGGTCATGGCTCCCAGCATAAGGGCTTCCCCCATGGTGGAGCAGGCTCCATACAGGCCAAACAGCGGGATTTG
The DNA here is from genome assembly GCA_910576205.1 of Clostridia bacterium. GTDB lineage: Bacteria > Bacillota > Clostridia > Lachnospirales > Lachnospiraceae > RGIG4284. Next base: position 77,480 of record CAJTHL010000006.1, read on the forward strand.
CAGATCCATTACCCCAAAAGAGGTTGCTATCAGCTGTCCCAGCAGGTCTCCTGCAAAAAGATACCGTACGGGCCCGCAGGATGGCCCCGCTTTCTTTATAGCCATCTGGGCCGCCCTCTTTTGCAGGGCGCTTTCCGCCTCCTCCCAGGAAGCCTGTCCCGCCATGGGATCCTCCTCGATCTCGTCAAAAAGCTTTCCCAGAGGGCCCTCCCCCTCCTTTTTTCCCACTATGGACGCTCCGCACAGGATATGCGGCGCTTTCTCAAACTGAATGCTCTGTTTTCCCATCATCTGTGTCATAAGCCACTTCCTCTCTGCACCTACTGTAACCGCAGGCCAGATCTTATCCGGTCCCGGATGGCACAGTATTTTTATTTTTTCACAGAATGTCTCCTGCTGACATTGTCCCCCGGTTGTCTTTGGTTTATGCACAGAGAAATACCCTTTACCGGCAAAAGTCTTTTCGTCTCTGCCGGTAAAGGGTATTTTCTAAAACATGATAAAAAACATTTGCTTTATCCATGCCAGGCAATCAGATCTTTAATAACCTCCCCGGCAATAATAAGCCCTGCCACAGAAGGGACAAAGGCATTGCTTCCCGGAGTCTGTCTGCTATGGGGTTCTCCCTGGCACTCCGTCTGGCTATGCTCCCTCTGGGGCTTCTCCTGAGAATACACCACCTTTAAGTGCCGGATCCCCCGCTTCTTTAGTTCCCGGCGCATAACCCTTGCCAGAGGGCACACAGAGGTTTCCCAGATATCCGCCACCTGGAAAGCCGTTGCGTCCATCTTGTTTCCCGCTCCCATGGAGCTGATAACAGGCACATGGGCCGCCTGGGCCGCCTCGGCCAGGGCCAGCTTGCCCGCAACCGTGTCTATGGCGTCCACCACGTAGTCATACCGGGTAAAATCAAACTGCCCCGCCGTTTCCGGGAGATAGAACACCGGATAAACCCGGACCTCTGCCTGGGGGTTGATCTCCAGAATCCGTTCCCTGGCAGCTTCCACCTTGTATCTGCCCAGGGTTTTATGGGTGGCGATAATCTGGCGGTTCAGATTGGACAGGCAGACCCTGTCGCTGTCGATAAGGTCCAGGCTTCCCACCCCGCTTCGGGCCAGGGCCTCCACCGTATGTCCCCCTACGCCTCCGATACCGAAAACGGCCACTCTCGCTCTTTCCAGCCGTTCCATATTTTCCTTTCCGATTAACCGCTCCGTCCTGGAAAACTGATGTTCCAGGCTCACGCCTTCACCTGCCTGTGAAATCCCATCCATGCTTTATTCCTTCTCTGTATACATAATCTCATTCATGCTTCCTGTCCGGTATCCCTGCAGATCCACGGCTACATAGGAAAATCCTATAGCCTTAAGCTCTGCGGCAATCTTTACCCGGTTTTCTTCCGCCACGACTTTCCCTACATCCTGGGGCAGGACTTCGATCCGTGCCAGATCTTTGTGAATCCGCACCCGCACCTGCCCAAAACCCAGATCCAGCAGAAGCTGTTCGGCCCTGTCTACCATGGAAAGCTTCTCCCTGGTAATGGTCTCCCCATACACAAAACGGGAGGCCAGGCAGGCAAAGGAGGGTTTTTCCCAGGTAGGCAGGCCCATTTCCCTGGACAGGGCGCGTATCTCTGCCTTGCTAAGCCCTGCTTCCCGCAAAGGGCTTTTCACTCCCAGCTCCGCCACTGCCTTAAGGCCGGGCCGGTAATCCCCGCAGTCGTCCACGTTGGAACCCTCCGCCACATAAACCAGGCCGTTTTCCCGGGCCATTTTCACAATCCCTCCAAGAAGCTCCCGTTTACAGAGATAACAGCGGTTCTCTGGATTCTGGGCAAAGCCCTTCACCGCCAGCTCGTCAAAGGCAAACACCAGCTGACGGATTCCCTCCTTTTTACAGAAATCATCCGCCTCCCCGGTTTCCCGCTCCGGGAAGGATGCCGCCTTTGCCGTCACCGCCACCGCGTTATCCCCCAAGACGTCGTGGGCTGTTTTCAAGAGAAATGTGGAATCTACCCCTCCGGAGAAAGCCACTGCCACACTTCCCATATTTTGTAGAATTTCTTTTAGAGCTTCTGATTTTTCCCTATGCTTCTGCTGGTCCATTCCCTGGCCTCTTTCCATTTTTTCTCCCATTCTGACGTTTCCCGCCGCTCTTTCTACCTGTATTTTTATGTTGCTTTTTTCTCTGGTATATTATATAACAGGAATGGAGGAACCTGTATGAAAACCTTTTATCCCATACCCATGCACTACAAATACGAATTCCATCTGCTGCCCAGGGACAGCTTTGTTCTGCATACCCGCCTGTCTTTGGCGGACGTTACTCTGCTTCTGGATAGCCTTATAGACACAAAATACCGCAGGGGCAACCGGAAGCTGTTCCACGGAAAGCGGGAGGGAAATTCTTTTCAGATCTTTTACCTTATCTCCTTCTACCGGAACGGCCTGCTAAGACCAAAGTTGGAAGGCGAAATTTTCCCGACCCCGGAAGGATGCGAAATCCGCGTTACCTCCCGCCCCCATATACTCCCCTTTCTTTTCACCATTTTATGGCTTGTTGCGGGAACCCTCATCACCCTGGCTGCTCTTCTTTCCAGTCTGCCCCTCCAGAGCGGGACGCAGCTTCTTCCCATATTCCTTACAGAGGCAGTGATTCTCTGCTTTGGATGGCTGCTTCCCACGCTTTTCTTCTGGCTGGATGAAAGCCGTATAAAGGCTGTGCTGCAGGAACAGCTTCAGTGCCCTAAGCCTTTCCAATAGCATCATCTGTTTCCAGCTGTAAGTTTATTCTTATGCGCTCTGCAAATCCTGTCATATCGTACGCTTATTTACGCGATTCTAATGTATTTCTATTATAAAGGATTCCCCCGTCTGATACAACATCTTTCTTCCCCTATATGATTTATTCCGTACTTGTCACAGACCACTCACCAGAATTTTGTACGTCAGTTTTTACCTGGAAGGTATTCTGGTACAGACTGGCCGTAACCTATGGTTTTCAATGCTTTTAGCAGTCTGTTAATTTTCCAGAACAATACCGGATGTCCTTTACCCCATGGATGGGTGTAAAGCTATCCGGTATTGCTTTTTCTTAAGTTAATGACATTGCCTATTTTCCCAGTTTTTCTTTCGATTTATAAATAATCTCTCTCCTTGTAGTATTATCCCTCACAGCCACTTCCAGATATTTTTCCAGAAGCTCATCTTTCTTTTTCATGGTGGCCTCCATGGTCCTGCAGGAATATCCCCAGCCGCATCGTTTCCCCGAATCGTTAACAGTGTGGACGTCTACGCCTCTCCATGTAAAATCATCAAGGTTCGCATTTACATAAGCAGAACCCTCTATCATAAAGTCTGCTAACAGCCCCGCCATGATGTGCATGGCGTCATGTGTCTGTCCTTAAAGTTTTAAACGTGCCAATACCGCTTACACGCTTTTCCCCGTCTGCAAAATATTCCATCCAGAGATCCAGATAGATTCCCTCACTGCCGCCGTAATCAAGATTATTTTTAAATTCAAACTCATAATCTGTAATCGGAACCGGGTTATAGGTTGGCAGCTCGTAATCCAGAATATCCGGCATCTTCCCTCTGAACTTTCTGATTTCCCATCTAAATATTCTTTCACACAATCAATATGGTAATACCCATCGTCATCCAAACAAAGCTTATCTTCTTTATAACTACTATCAGATAACTTTTTAACAATATCCGTAGAAAGTATGATGCGCGGGTATATGCTGTAGTTTTCCTGACATATATATGCGTCCACCATTCCTTTGCCAAAAGCAATAGAATTATTACAATAATAGTCCCCTACCGCGATTGCACCTCTCAATAAAATAGGCGTATCAAATGTATACAGCATAGTTTGAACATAAAGGCAAGCATCAATAATAACTTCTAACGCCATTGGTTTTTCAGAATCTGTCGAAATTACAATACTGTCAGACATTGTATATATCATAGCATTTTGCAACGCTTCATTATATGCCTTTAGGTCTTCACAATTATCGTCATTCTCATTAAAAGCTTTGGAAAATGCCTTTTTGTACTCATCACTACATATATTCAACTGAAAAATATTAAATATTTTATCAAAAGCACTTGTGTTAATCATTTCTTTAAAGCCCAAAATATCCAAAAAGGCAACATAGCTCTTTTTATAACTATCCATAATATATCCCTCCCAAATCAATCACAAATTTATGTACTGCATCCTATCATACTGACTTTTCAAGGACTTTCTTAGAATATTTCCGAGGGTTTGTCACCCACGAAAATATAATTGCCCCACATTCTGCACAAACTAAATAATGTATCGGTTCTTGATCTTCCAAAAACCCAGGAGCACCGCCCAACCTACTGTCTCCACTGGGATACCCATATCTAAAATCCTCTCCTCCACAATATTGGCAAGATTTAATCTCGCTCTTTCTACCTTTGTTCCGCATACTTTTCAACAGCCTCACACATACAAACTCCCTTCCTTTTCCTAAAAGAAACGCAATAATTGTATGTACTTTACCTGGTCGCTGTCCGAGAATCTTTCGCCATATATTTTAAAATTATTATGTTCGTTTTGATAAAAATTCAGCAAACCTGGTTTATCTTCACATTCCAAAAAAACAACTCCGCCCCCAACCTGTCTTTGTACATTTTGAAGAACACTGATCGCAAAATCCATCAACTGATTACCACTGATATGGTCATTTCCTCTAGCACCTTCATTTTTTCCGAATTGTGCAATCAAAAAAGCCGATACGCTATATGCCTGTATTACTGTATCAAGTCTTGCATGCCTGGACAGCTTCTTTTGACTTGTTTTACTCAACAACCCATCACCAACCGTAGATGGTTTATGTGTCAAAGTAAAAAATGCTTCTATCTGACCTTCTTCATCAAAAACAAGATGGGTGATAGACATTTTTTTCTTTGCAAAATCTGTAGCATTATTATGTATAAAGTCCTCTATCTCTGCATTTCTTGGACAAGAAAATTCAGAGAGGGCAAAACTCACTTTGTCCTCCCCGACTATCTCCAACAAATCTAAAATATTTGCCACTGTATATTCTTTCATGCCTTCTGCTCCCTTTTTGCCCATAATTCCAAAATCGCACTCTTATCTGTAAGAGGCGCTTTTACGGAAGATATTGGTTTCCACTCCGGCCCATTCGCCGATTCTTCTAACGCTTTCACAAATTTTTCCGCAGTTTCTTTATCTCTTATATCAAAGCTTGCAAATATACTAGATGTAGCCATAACGATACCTCCTTCATTGATTTCATGATAATCTTATGATTATTGTATCCGCAAAAACATAAGTTCTATAATAGCTTTCTGCAAATTATCTTCCAAACTATTGCAGCAGCTTCTATATTTTTATTATAGCAGGAAATCTAAAAAATTACACTTCTTTTCTGCAAATCGTCCACTACGTCAGATTTAGGACACTTCCACGACGAATCCCGTTCACTGTAGTGTCTGTTCCACCTGTTCCATTTAGTATCTTTTCTTTTTGACTGATAAACTGCACATGCTTGTTGCTTAACTGCTCTGTCAGTTCCAGTAAATCTTTTGTATTCCTTGCAAACCTTGAAATGCTTTCCACGACTACAGAATCACCCTCACGCACAAAATTCATCATCTCTTGTAAGAAAGGTCTTTCCATATCTTTACCGCTCATTTTGTTAATGTATACTTTGTCTGCTCCTTTCTCAACCAGACATAAAAATGTGAGATTGTGAAAATTTACATCATTCCAGAAAGTGTCACAAAAAGCTATACCCTACCCATGCAGAACAACCATACACTTTTTATACACCAAAACTGTTCCAATAGAGCAGGAATACTATTTTTAAAACACTTCTTGAAACATATCTCATTTACACCCTTTTCTTTTTAGAGCAGGATTAAAAGTGTACTTTAAAAAATAAAAATGCCTGTATCTATTTCAATACAGACATTCTTACAGCACAAAAAAGTTGAAACATTTGAAACAAACAGACAGTACCTTACACTTTGTTGGAACGCACCCTTTTTTTCTCTCTTCAAGCTTCCGTTTCGAGACACAAAAAAAGACCGGAAACCCTTTAAAATCAAGGTTTCCGGCGTTCTACACTCCGTTCCGGTCGGCGCAAAGCTGACGTCCACCGGACGTCATGCGCCCCTGCCAAGGAATCGATGCGACAGGATTTGAACCTGCGACCTCTGCGTCCCGAACGCAGCGCTCTACCAAGCTGAGCCACGCATCGCTTTGCCGGCGTCCGCCGCCAGCATAGATAATATTAACATAGCTTTTCCTATTTGTCCAGCACTTTTTTCCGGTTCTGATATAGTTTATTCACATCGTTTCCCGCCTGTTTTACATGGAAGAATAGTTCCAGGTGTAGGAAAAAATATGCGCCCCGATAATCAGTCCGCTCAGAGCCGGGTTATTGTTGTGGGTGCGGAAAAAGACCCGGTTGCCCACGTTGGATTCCCCCGCGATGGCGCGGCGGGCCGCCTCATAGCAGGAATCGGTTACCTGCCCCAGGCCTTCCGTGAGCATCAGATCAAAACGCCCGGAGGTCACCGGTGAAAACTGGCCGCTGGCACGGATAACGCTCATAATGTCATTCTGGGCAAACCTGGGATCCCGTATGCGGTTCATGACTACAGCGCCCACCGCAAGCTGTCCGGCCAGCCCCTGGTTGCCTGCCTCACAGTAAATCAGCACAGCAAGAGCCGTCACTTCCTCCTCGGACGCCCCATAGGCCCCATACTGGACATTTTCCTGATCGGAGGTCTGTTCGCCTGTCACCTCTCCAAGGGAGTTATTGATCTCCGCCAGCTTGGCCGCCTCGATCTGCGCCTCAATGCGTTTCTTTTCCTTAATTAATTCCTCCAGCACTTCTTTCTGGTTGGCCAGATCATTTTCCTTTCCGTCGATCTCCGCCTGGGCATTGGCAATGGCGTTTACCTGGCTGCTGATCTTACCCCTGGTGCTGTTGGCAAGGTTCTGCACTTCCTTTTGTTTCTCTGTCACCTGGACATGCAGCTCGTCCAGGGCTTCCTTCTCTCCCTGAAGCTGAACCTCCTTGTCTGCTATGGCATCCTTGGTGGCTATGTACTCATCCATCTTTTCCTTGTCATACTGGGCCAGGCTTGCCACGTTGTTTGCCCTGGTAAGCGCCTCGGCAAAGCTGCCCTCCACAAGGAGAAGTTCAAAAAATCCGGCTTGAGGGTTTTCGTACATATACTGGATCCGGGCCTTCATATCCTCGTACTGCTTCTCCGCCACAGCCTGGGCTTCCTTAAGCTCCTGCTGGGTTTTTTCAATCTCCGCCTGCTTTTCCGTAATCTGGTTTTCCAGATCCTCAATCTGTGCGGAAATACTGCTGTACTGCTTGTTGAGATCCGAGAGATAATTCTCCATTTCCTTTTTGGCCTGCTCAAGCTTCTTCTGCTTTTCCTCCTGCTCGTCCAGCTCCTGCTCCGTCTGTTCGATCTGCTCACGCTGCTGGTCGATCTGGTTGTCAATCTGCTCAGTGGCAAAGCCGGTAATGCTCAAAGTTCCCGCCAGAAGCAGACTTAAAAATCCATATATAATTTTTCGCCCCTGCCGTTTTCTCATAAGTAACCCCTTCTTCTCTCCATCCTGTTTTGCATTGTCCCCAAAGGGCTTTCTCCGTTGGCTATCAAGCCTCTTCAGAGCGCATCCCACGTATATCCTGTTAACTCCCCTGTCCGTTTCAGCCCTTTAAATCCATGCTGACGCAGGGCTTCATACAATACAATCGCCGTGGAATTTGACAGGTTTAAGGACCGGGTGTCCCCCAGCATGGGAATGCGCATGGCCGCCTCAGGATATTTCACAAGAATTTCCTCCGGAATGCCTCCGCTTTCCTTCCCAAACATCAGGTAAGCGTCCTCCTCAAACTCCACATCCGAGTAAACCCGCCTGCCCTTGGTGGTGGCCATGTAAAGCTTTGCCCCCGGATTCTTCTCCAGAAAATCTTCAAAGTCTTTATACACCGTCACATCCAGGGAGGCCCAGTAATCCATGCCCGCCCGCTTCAAAGCCCTCTCGCTTAATGAAAATCCAAGAGGCTCTATAAGATGCAGGCTGGTGCCTGTGGCCGCGCAGGTGCGGCCGATATTTCCTGTATTGGCCGGAATCTCCGGCTCCAGTAACACAATATGAAACGCCACAGCCTACGCCTGTCCTTTCCCCTGCTCTGCCCGGAGCTTCTCCACAAACCGGGCCAGCCGTTCAATGGCCCGCTTCAAATCCTCCAGGGAATACGCGTAGGAAATCCTGAGAAATCCCTCTCCGCAGGCTCCAAATGCCGTCCCCGGCACCACGGCCACTTTCTCCTCCGCCAGAAACCGGCTGGCAAAATCCTCGGAGGTCATGCCAAATTCCCGGATACTGGGAAATACATAGAATGCCCCGAAAGGCTCAAAACAGCTTAGGCCTATCTCCTTAAACACATGCATGAGGTAACGCCTTCTCTGGTCATAGGCCTCCCGCATGCGGGCCACATCCTCATCTCCGTTTCGCAGAGCTTCCACAGCCGCATACTGGCTGTTAGTGGGCGCGCACATAATGGCATACTGGTGGATTTTCAGCATTTGCTTGATAATCCCGGCGGGACCGCAGGCATAGCCCAGACGCCAGCCTGTCATGGCGTAGGCTTTGGAAAATCCGTTAATTACAATGGTCCGCTCCTGCATTCCCGGAATACAGGCAATGGACACATGCTCCCCCTTATAGCTCAACTCCGAATAGATCTCGTCGGAGATTACAAAAATATCCTTCTCAATTACGACTTTCGCGATGGCCTCCAGATCCTCCCGCTCCAGGATCGCTCCCGTGGGATTGTTGGGGAAGGGAAGCACCAGGATCTTCGTCCTGTCCGTCACCGCCTCCTCCACCTGCCGGGCTGTCAGACGGAAATCATGCTCCTCCTTCAGCTCCAGAATTACCGGCGTGCCGCCTGCCAGTATGGTGCAGGGCTCGTAGGACACGTAGCTTGGCTGGGGAATCAGCACTTCCTCCCCGGGATTCAGCATGGCGCGAAGAGCCATGTCAATAGCCTCGCTTCCCCCCACCGTCACAATGATCTCTGTATTGGAATCATAGGTCAAGGAGAGTTTTCGCTGCATATACCGGGCGATCTCCTCCTTCAGCTCCTTAAGGCCTGCGTTTGAGGTATAAAAGGTACGTCCCCGCTCCAGAGAGTAGATGCCCTCCTCCCGGATATGCCAGGGAGTATCAAAATCCGGTTCGCCCACACCCAGGGAAATCGCGTCCTTCATCTCGCTTACCAGGTCGAAGAATTTACGGATGCCAGAGGGGGGGATTGCCGTTACTTTTTCTGCTAATGGATTTCTCAAGGCGTCACCAACATCCTTTCATCTTTAGTTTCTCCCACCATGATGGAGCCATGATCCTTGTATTTCTTCAACACAAAATGGGTTGCTGTGCTGAGCACAGAATCCAGAGGAGAGAGCTTGTCGGAGACAAACTGGGCCACGTCCCGCATGGTCTTACCCTCAATCATCACCATAAAGTCAAAACCGCCGGAAATGAGATACACGCTGTCCACCTCCGCGTAGTTGTAAATGCGTTCCGCCACCTTGTCAAAGCCAAGACCTCTCTGAGGCGTCACCTTCACCTCAATTAGGGCCGTAAGCTTCTCCTCGCTGGTCTTATCCCAGTCGATCAGCGTGTGATACCCGCAGATAATGTGCTCCTTCTCCATCTCCGCGACCTCATTTGCCACAGACGCCTGATCCATGCCAAGAAGGACTGCCAGCTCTTTTAAATCAATCCGGCTGTTTTTCTCAATAAACGTCAGAATCTTTTCTCTCATAATTTCGCTCCTCTTTCAAACGACACCGTTTTCCCCATCCATTTAATTACCCATATATTTTATACAATTCATCCGTCCTGGGCCGTTCCAGAAAGGCCTCCTCCTCCCCGTTCAGAACACGCTTTGCCTTTCCTGCCACTGCCTTTCCGATAACCGCCGCCGGGATTCCCGCCTTTTTCAAAGCTCTTACCAGATCATGGCCCCTGTCCGCGGCCATCAGCATACTCCCGCTGGAAATAAGGTAATAGGGATTCAGCCCCAGATATTCACAGATCTCAATGGTCTCCTGGCGGAAGGGGATAGCCTTCAAATCAATCTCAAGGCCGATGCCGGAAGCTTCCGCAATCTCCCAGAGAGCTCCGTAAATGCCGCCCTCCGTCACATCGTGCATGGCGCTCACTCCCTGCTCCACCGCAATGGCCGCCTCTGGCAACACGGAAATCCAGGCGTCAAACCCCTTTGCCGTCTCCACAAAATCCCTGGAAAAGCGTTCCAGCAGTTCCTTTTCCTTTTCCTTGGCGATAATGGATGTGCCCTCAATTCCCAGCCACTTGGTTACCAGAATATCCTGCCCCGGCTTTGCCCCGGCGGTTGTGACCAAGTGTCCTTTCTTTACCTTTCCCACGCCGGCCACGCTGATAACAGGCTGGTTTACTGCCTGCGTGACCTCTGTGTGGCCTCCCATCACCTGCACGTGAAACCGCTCGCAGACAGCCTCCACCTGGGCCATCATTTCCCGGATGTCCGCCTCCTGAATGCTCTCCGGAAGCAATACTGTCAGCATCACGCCCACCGGCTCCGCCCCGCTGCTGGCCAGGTCATTGGCGGTAATCTGAATGGCCAGCTTGCCGATATCTTTAGCCGTTCCCGTAATAGGGTCCGTGGAAATCACAAAAACCTCATCGGGGGCCAGCTCCATGGCCGCGCAGTCCTCCCCGACCCCCGGCCCTAAGAGCACCTCCGACCGTATTGTGCGGATTTGTTTAAACACAGACCGCTTCAATATGGTCTCCGATACTTTTCCTATTTTCATTTTCCATTCTCCCATCAGGCCCCTGTCTACGCAGCCGGGGGCGGCGGCATCCGCGCCACGCAGGAGGCCAGCACTGCCTGCACGGTGGCCTCATCCTGGGTGGCGATGGCCGCCTGCAGCTCCGCGGAAAGCGCCGGGTCTCCCGCCACACCCACGGTAATCAGCTTGGGAGAAGCCGCGTAAGAGCTCTTGTTCACCCTTTCCTTGCTGACTTCCACACCGTTCTCATACACATGCTTGTAGAGTTCCGCAACCACGCCTCTGTGGCCTACGTCCACCATATAGTATCCGATGCCCTGACCGCCGTCCGCCACGATCTGGACGCCTGCCTCCTGGGTGCTTAAGGTTGTGCTGGTAAATTCCACTTTCCGGCTGGCCGGACGTGTCTCCTCCCCGTAAATGGTAAAGGTTACCTGTTTATTGCTGACGCCTGCCTCAATATAGATAGGGGCGTCCGTACTGTTGGCAAATTTGAAGTCTTTCCAGTTGCCCGCTATGGCCGCGTCTGCCGAAGGATCCACATAGGTCACGGTCATGGAATGGGGCGCCCGCTCCACCACCTCAAGTTCGGCCCTTAAGACCGCGTTGTACAAGGTTGTGGAAACCTGGCAGACACCGCCGCCCACGCCGTCCACAACTCTTCCGTTCACGTAAGTACCCGCCGCCTCATAGCCGTTTTGCGTAGTATAGGGGCTTGTGGTATCCCGGACAGAAAGCACGTCCCCGGGATAGAGAACCGTACCGTTAATAAGTCGCGCTCCGTTTGACACGTTCTGAATCCGGTTGGCGTTGGAGCTGGTAAGGCTGGTGGTAAAGGTTCCAAGAACATCCTGCACCTTTCTAAGCTCTTCCTCCGTCCCTCTGGGATACTCCACCTGGGCAGGCAGCGCCACAACGCCGTCCTCCTTGGCCCACTCCTGTTCCATATACTCCAGAACGGCTCTCTTAGAGCCTTCCACATCCAGTTTTACCCCTGTGCTTCCGGGCGTAATGCTAAAAGACCCGTTGCTGCGGCTAAGGCCCGCGTCCTCGGCGTCCACGTCAAATTTTACGCACTCCTCCTCAACCACCTGGGAAACCTTGTTTTTGTCTACTGTCCAGGTAAGCTCCAGGGTTTTCCCGCTGTTTTCCAGCTCTTTTTTCTCCTTGAAGCGCTTGATAATGTCGCCGCTCTTCCCAATGCCCAGAGCTTCCTCAACGATATGGGTATTGGCGCACTGGAGCCCCAGATCCCCAAGCTTAACGGGAACCTCGTGTTCCTCCACCTGAAGGGTCAGTGTTTTCTCCCCCAGGGTGGCGGCATATTCCGCAAGCGCCGCCTCGGCCTCCTCCTTCGTCATGCCCGACACATCCACCTCGTCCAGATAAACCTTATCGTGAATGGTCGCTCCCTCTTTTGCCTCCGTCCGGATACCCATGCCCAGAAACAGGATACAGCAAAGTGTCAGGCTTTGCAGCCACAGGTTTTTTTTCATATAATCCTCTCCTTAAAAATATATGCCCTTTTTACTCCCGAATCAGAATGCGTACAGCAGCAAAGGGATCACCATCGCTAAAATAATTACCGCTATAATAATGGTAGATATGATTTTCCTTGTTTTCCTGTCGTAGAAATTCATTTTGTCCTCCCTTCCCATTTTCCGGAGCGGCGCCTCAGAAACCTGGACGCTGAATTCTTCCATGTTCCAGAATAATCCGGTCAATGATGCGGGAAGCTTCGTTCTTTGTCAGCCCCTCCACCCGTACCGGCAACTCTATTTTATGATATTTTAGCAAATCATTCAAGTACCCTTTTTGTGCAGGGGTAATGGAATTTTGTTTTTTTGCCTGATAAACGAGAGGAACCGGGGCAAAAAGCTCCCCGGGGCTGTCTGGAAATTCTCCCCGAAGCCGCTCATATACGCTCCTGGCGGATCTGGCGTCGTCTGCGGCCCGGTGTCTGCGCTCCTGGAAAATACGGTAATAATTGCAAAGACTTTCCAGGCTCCGGCTGGCCAGATCCGGCAAAAGCTTCCGGGCAATCTTCAGCGTATCCACCCCTGTCTTCTCAAAGGAAAGCTTCTGGTTAACCGCCGCCTGTTTCACAAAGCCGTAGTCAAACAGGATATTGTGTCCCAGTATGGGCAGATCCTGGCAGAATTCCACAAGACGCTCCACCGCCTGCTTATAGTCCATGCCTGCGGCCGCCATCTCATTGGTAATTCCCGTCAGCTCCCGAATGCGGGGAGACACCTCGCGTTCCGGGTTCACCAGAGTAGAAAAAACCTGTGCCTCCTCCCCCCCAACGATCTTTACCGCACCGATTTCCAGAATCCTGTCCTGGGAGGGATTCAACCCTGTAGTCTCCAGGTCCAGCGCCACATATGTGTGCATCATCACATTTTTACCTCTGTCCTTTCAGCCGCCCTTGTCAGCGGGTTACGCCTCCCGTAGTCAAATATCCAGAACCGGGGACCGCATTTCCTGCCCTCCCGGAAATGTCCCACCTCCACATGCCTGTCTTTTCCGAAACGCTTCTGAATCTCCCGGATTTCCTCTCTGTAAGGGGAAAGATCGCCTGCGAAGGCCGGCCTGCTTTTCGCCTTTTCCCGCAGATAATAGTCCGCTGTCAGAAGTTCCCGGAAACGCTCTTTGTTCGTTTCCATTTTTTCACTTATAAAGTCCAGAAGTATCTCATATCTTCTGGCCCTGCTGTGTTGTATTTTGAAAAAGCCCTGCTCCTGGTAATAATCTGCCAGCTCCCGGTAAAAGGAGAACGCGGAAGGCCACAGCGGCACAAGCTTTGAAAGCGTCAGGGAAAACTGGCCGCTGTTATAGTAGATCTCAGCCATATGTTCGACGCTTTTCAGCAGCGTCAGCTCCCCATAGGACAGCCAGGCGGTGGAAAGCACCTCGTAGGGCGGCTTTTCCCGGTACAAAATCCCGTATTCCGAAGCATTCCGGTGCATCCTTGAGCCCTTAAGGACCTTCAGAAAGCCAAGCTGAAGCTGCTCCGGCTCCAGGGCATAGACCGCGTCAAAGGATTCCGCAAAACTCTCCAGGCCTTCATAGGGAAGCCCGGCAATCAGATCCAGGTGCTGGTGAATATTCCCAAAGCCCTTAATCTCCCGCACCCGGCCCGCCGCCTTTGCAAAATCCATAGTCCGCCGGATTTCCTTAAGGGTTCTGGGGTTTACGGACTGCACCCCGGTTTCCAGCTGTATAAGCCCCGGCCGCATGCGCTTCATAAGGGCAAGCTGCGCGTCCGTCAGCAGATCCGCCCCGATTTCAAAATGAAAATTGGTGATACCATTGTCATGTTCCAAAAGATACGTCCATATTTCCAGCGCATGAGCCTCCTGGCAGTTAAATGTCCTGTCCACAAACTTCACCTGGGGCGCCTTTGCGTCCAGAAAGAAATCCAGTTCCCTCTTCACCTTGTCCATATCCCGGAAGCGGACGGTTTTCTCTATTGAAGAAAGGCAGTAGCTGCAGGAAAAGGGGCAGCCCCTGCTGGATTCATAGTATAAAATTTTATGGGAAAACCCGTTTTGTTCCGAATCCCTATTCGGCTGCCCGGCCGCATCCGGAATATCCCCCCGGGAGGGATCGGCAAATATATAGGGAAACGGAATTTTATCCAGATCCGGAAGATGTCTCTGGGGATTCACGAAAATTTCCTCCCCGTCCCGATACGCCACGCCTTCCAGCTCTTTCATCCCGCGACTTTTCCCGTCCTCATTTTCCTTTTGGACGGTTAATCCGGGCCCGGAGGGCTTAAGCCCCGCTTCCTGCCGGGAAAGATAGTATTCCAGCAGCCGGGGGAAGCTTTCCTCTCCCTCCCCCAGAAGCACGCCGGAAATGGCAGGATTTTCCTTAAGAATCCTGTCCGCGTCATAGGACACCTCCGGGCCGCCCACCCACACAGGCGTCTGGGGCATAATCTTGCGGCATTCGGCCGCCAGCTCCTTCACATACTCCCAATTCCAGATATAGCAGGAGAAAAACAGCACATGGGGCTTCTGTCTATACAGCTCCTTAAGAATATCTTCCACATAATGGTTGATGGTAAACTCCGCAATCTCCACCGGGATGCCGCCTGCGGCGGCCGCGGCGCGCAGGCTGTACACCGCCAGATTGGAGTGGATGTATTTTGCGTTGATGGCTGTCAGCAGAAATCTCATCCCCATATGCCGCTCCTATTCTCCCAGTGCCATACGGTTTATCTGGACAGCCAGATATCCGGCCCCGAAACCGTTGTCAATATTCACCACCGCAATGCCCTCCGCACAGGAATTCAGCATGGTAAGCAGGGCGGAAATCCCTCCGAAACTGGCTCCATAGCCAACGGAGGCAGGCACCGCGATCACAGGTCTGTCCACCAGTCCTGCCAGCACCCCCGGAAGCGCCCCCTCCATGCCTGCCACGGCGATAATACAGTTTGCCCTGCGGATCTGCTCCATTTTGGAAAAAAGACGGTGAATCCCCGCCACACCCACATCATAGATGCGCTCCGCCCGGCCGCCGAAATATTCCGCCACCCGGGCCGCCTCCTCCGCCACCGGAATGTCCGAGGTTCCCGCCGTGCACACGGCAATGCAGCCCCTTTTCTCCGGCTCCGTATAGGAAAGACAGAGAATCCGGGATACCTCGTCATATTGCACCTCCGGAATCTCCTTCGCCACTGCCTGGTACTGCTCCCTGGACGCCCTGGTTCCCAGTACATTCTCCCGGCGTCCTGCAAAGGTTCCGTAAATCTGGCACAGCTGTTCCGCGCTCTTGCCTGCGCAGTAGATTACTTCCCCAAACCCGGAGCGAAGGCCTCTGTGGTGGTCAAGCTTGGCGCAGCCGATATCCTCGTAGGGCAGCATCTTTAACTTCTCCTCCGCATCCTCCAGGCTGATCTCCCCCGTCTTAACCTGTCTCAGCAATCCATGTACGTCCATTTGTCCCTCCTATTAGAGCTCGGGCTGATGCTGTTTTGTGTTCCGCGTTTTTAAGCGGACACTCCTGCACCGGCAAACCGCCCGTATATATTTCCGTCCACATACACGGCATGTCCGCCGAACATGCCCCCGTCACTGTACCAGAGACGGAATTTTCCTCCCTGCATGGCCTGGATATCGTTGAGCCACATGGAGGTCAGAAGCATTTCCCCTGTGACCTCCTGCTCCCCTTCCGCCAGCCAGCTCTCACTCTTCTGCTCCAGAAGCTGGTTTACCGCATAATTCCCTGCGGACTCCGCCCAGAAATCCACGTTGGAGACAAGGGTCTGAAGGGTTTCCAAGGCAAGCTTCATCTTCTCCTCCTCATCCTGCTCAAAGAGCAGCCGTACCTCCATGCCGTTTCTGCCCAGCATCCGCTCAAAAAGCCCCGACGACTTGTTGAGCTTAAAGGTTCCAAGGACAGCGTCCTCGTAATAAACGGGCTCCTGCTGCCTTCCTAAGATCTCCTGCATTTCCACATCCGGACAAAACCCTTCCACCAGTTCCTCAAGACGGAAGCCTCCCGCAATCTCCCGCACCTTCAGACGTACCACCGAGTCCTTTTTTATCATCCGCTGGGCCCATTTAAGCTTCTCCTCGTCCATTTCCAGAGAGAGCCGGCGAATCTCCTCATAGACCGGCGCGCTGGTATCACAAAGACGCCAGGCCGTCAGCGCAATGCCTGCCGTCCAGAGGCCTGCCCCAATACTTTTCACCCCGGAGATTCCCTCCGGACCTGTCACCGCGACGATTTCCAGAATCCGCTCCTGAACGTCTGTATTTTCCGTTTCCTTTTTAAATAACCGCGTGAGCAGTCTCATACCTGTCACCCCAGAATTTCTTCTTTTTGTCCGTAAAATTTATACGCCGCTGCGCACACCAGGCTCCCCAGCAGGATTCCCCCCAGAATCAGCAGCGCGCAATGGAGAAAAAAGGCGTCTGGGAGCATTGTGATAACCGGGTCCGTGGCCGGGTCAAAAAGCCAGTAATCATTGTCAAAGGCAATTCTGTGAAACAGCACAAAGGCGCTGTCCCAGTTCACCGCCACAAAAGCGCCCACCACTGCCGGAAGCGCCACGGACAAAACCGACGTATACTTCAGAAAGCAGAATTCCCGTTTCCGCCCAAGCAGCAAAACGCCTAAAGCCCCCGCAAAAAACGTCCCCAAAGCCAGATATTTAAACAGGTCAAAAATATCCTTCACCTCCGCGAAGTGAATCTGTCCTTCCCTGGACTGGGGCAGCGTGGGAAATTCCAGCATTCCCTTTTCCCAACGCATATTATAGGAAATCAACGCATCGTAATTTTCCCGGATCTCGGCCTCCGTCATCCCGCTAAGCCTTTCAATATCCAGGGCCCCGATATCATGGTAATAGAGCGGCCTGAAGGCCAGCGTCCCAATCACAGAGCCCGAAATAATGAAAAAGGTCAGCACCAGGGCAAGCAGCATATGTAACGCTTTCTTCTTCAGGGTCATCTTCTGCCTCCCCGGATCACCCGATCACATCCGCCATATCGTAGAGCCCCGCCGGCTTTCCCGCCAGAAATTTTGCCGCCTGAACAGCGCCTTTACCAAACACCGCCCGGGAATAGGCTGTGTGGGAGAAAGTAAGCACCTCGTCCGCCCCTGCAAAAATCACATCGTGGTCCCCCACAATGGTTCCGCCCCGGACAGCGGAAATGCCGATCTCCTTCCTGTCCCGAAGCTTCCTCTCCTGGCTTCTGTCATAGACATAGGTGTAGGCGTTGTCCGCAGCCTCATTGACGGAATCCGCCAGGGCAAGGGCCGTGCCGCTGGGCGCGTCCAGCTTCTGGTTGTGGTGTTTCTCCACAATTTCAATGTCAAAGCCTGCCTCAGCCAGCACAGGCGTAATCTCCTTTAAGAGCTTCATGAGCAGATTAATGCCCAGAGACATATTGGCGGATTTCAGCACCGCGATCTTTTTTCCGGCCTCCCTCATCCGCTCCTGCTGCTCCCCGGACAGCCCCGTAGTACACAGCACCACAGGCAGCCCTCTCTCCACACAGACCTCCAGCAGGTGATCCGCTGCCCTGGCGTTGGAGAAGTCTATGACCACGTCCGCCTCCACATCACAGTCTGCAATGTCGCCAAACACCGGGAACGAAGCCCCTTCACAGCCTACAGCGTCTACTCCTGCTACAATCCCCGCTTTATCGTCATTTTCCAGAAGTTCTGCAATCATGCGGCCCATACGGCCTCCGCAGCCATGCATAAGTATCCTGACCATGGTATTCTCTCCTCCTCTGCCTGTTTTACGCCTTAAGGGCAATCCCGTATTCCTTCATGGCAGCCATAAGCTTCTCCTTATGTGCCTCCTCCATTTCGCCCAGGGGCATCCGCAAGGGGCCGGCCTCCCAGCCCATCAGGTTCATGGCCGTCTTTACGGGAATGGGATTCACCTCGCTGAAAAGCTGTTCAATCAGAGGCAGAGCCTTCATCTGAAGCCTAAGGCTCTCCTTAATATCCCCCTCAAACCACTTCGCCACAATGTCGTGGGTTTCTTTAGGCGCCACGTTGGACAGCACAGAGATTACGCCCAGGCCGCCCAGGGAGAGAAGGGGCACGATCTGGTCATCATTACCGGAATACAGCTCGATCTTTCCGTCTGTGAGCTGCATAAGTTTTGCCACCTGGCCGATATTTCCGGTCGCCTCCTTGATTCCCACAATATTTTCCACATGCTCCACCAGATAAGCCGCTGTCTCTGGCAGAATATTGCATCCAGTCCGGCCTGGCACATTGTACATAATAATGGGAAGCTTCACGGAATCCGCGATGGCCGTATAATGCGCGATCAGACCTTTCTGTGTAGCCTTATTATAGTAGGGAGTCACCACAAGAAGCGCGTCGGCCCCGGATTTCTCCGCCTCCTGGGACAGGTAAATTGCTGTCTCCGTGCAGTTTGAGCCTGTTCCCGCCACTACGGGGATCCTGCCCTTCACCTGCTCCACCGTAAAGCGGATCGCCTCCAGATGCTCCTCATGGGTCAGTGTGGAAGCCTCTCCCGTGGTGCCACAGATAATAATGCTGTCCGTTCCTCTGGCAATCTGATCCTCCAGAATCTCCGCAAGCCTGGGGTAATTGATGTCTCCGTTGTCTTTCATGGGCGTAATAATCGCCACGCCAGCTCCTTTAAAAATAGCCATGATTCCTTCTCCTTCCCTTATTATGCCGATTAAAAATTAGAGGCCGACGTTTGTCTGCCTCTATCTGCATTTCTCTATTCCCGCTTTACTGTACCATAGACATTTTCACTTGTCAACGCTGAGTTTTCACACCTTTTTTAAAGACGTAATCTCATATACCCGGTCCACATAAGGCATAAGCTCCTCTCCCATGTGAATGCCCGTAATCACAAGCCCCATGGAGTCGTCCCGGGCGTTTAAAAGACCCCTCACATCCTCCGTGGTGACCAGGCCCAGATCCACCAGGCCCAGGATTTCATCCAGAATCAGAAGGTCGCACTCCCCGGTAACCAGCACCTTCCTGGCAAAGCCAAAGGCGTTCCGGATATTGGCTGCTTCCTCCTCCTTCTCCCCGGGAGCAAGCTCATTGTAATTCTTTGCGAACCGGTCAAACCGGAAAAGCTTAATCTCCGGCTCCATCCTTTTCAGGATTTCCAGCTCCACCCCCTGGCGTCCCTTTAAAAACTGAATAACTATCACAGACTTTCCTTTGCCCGCCGCTATAAGCCCCTGGCCCAGAGCCGCCGCCGTTTTTCCCCTTCCTTCTCCGCAGTACGCGGTAACCATTTCCTGTTCCATGTCGTATCTCCTATGTGAGATGCGGGCACTTCTCTTCCCCCAGACCTCATTTTTGCGTATATTGATATCCCTCTGTATTCCTACTATACACCAAATGTTTCCAAAAAGCAAGCACAGCGCACAGGGCGCCTCCTCCGTGAGAGACTTCCTGTGCGCTTTGGAACATCATCTATTCTTCATATTCAAGCTTACTTACCGACACCTCATAGGCTACCCGCTTCTCCGACTCGAATTCATCCAGCTTTTTTACATACTCCCTGCTCTGGATACGGCCCCAGATCTGAGCGTGTCCGCCCACCTCAAACCCGGAGGCAAAGCGGGCGTTCCGCCCCCAGCAGATGCAGGGAATGTAATCCGACTTTCCGTAAGGCCGGTTAACCGCAATAAGAAGATCGGCGATCTCTCTCCCCAGAGGCGTTTTCCGGTATACCGGCGCCTTGCAGATATATCCATCCAGAAAAATCTGGTTTGTCTTGGCATTCTCCACTTCCTCGTCAATAAACTCCAGCTCTCTCGCGAAAACAGAAAGAACCAGACGGTTCTTTTTTTCTTCGTGCCGGTTATAGGAGCGGAACTGACCGGAAACGCGGATGTATTCTCCCACATAATCCTCATTGACATCCACAAGCCGTTCCGAGACCATAATGGGAATAATATCTTCCGAATCACTAAGCCTCTTCACTGACAGGTTCAGCATATAGAATCCCTCCCCAAAGACCTCATGGCTGAACACAAACTCCGATACGATCTCTCCTATGATTGACACCTGGTTGTTTTCAATTACCTTATCTGCCATAAAACATGTTCTCCCTTCTTTTAACGAAGCATCTCTCCCGTGTATTTTGGTTATCTTTATATATATATTCACAGGTTTTTCCATTTAGAACCATTTTTTCCCTGTTTTTCCGGTTTTCCTAACTTTTTTGTTGTATTCTTTGGAAAATGTGATAAACTGTATGAGTTATAACAGTTTTATTACGAGGTTGACTATGAAAAGAGAAAATATCAGAAACATCGCAATTATCGCTCATGTAGACCATGGGAAAACCACCCTGGTGGATGAGCTCTTAAAACAGAGCGGCGTCTTCCGCGCCAATCAGGAGGTAGCGGAGCGGGTTATGGACTCCGGTGATATTGAGCGGGAGCGCGGAATCACCATTTTGTCCAAAAATACAGCCGTAACCTACAAGGACACAAAAATCAATATCATCGACACCCCGGGCCACGCAGACTTCGGCGGCGAGGTGGAGCGGGTGCTGAAAATGGTAAACGGCGTCATTCTTGTGGTGGACGCCTTTGAAGGCCCCATGCCCCAGACGAAATTCGTTCTGAAAAATGCCCTGGCCCTTGACCTTCCCGTAATTGTCTGCGTCAACAAGATCGACAGGCCCGAAGCCAGGCCCGAGGATGTGGTGGACGAGGTGCTGGAGCTCTTAATGGATCTGGACGCCTCCGACGAGCAGTTGGACTGCCCCTTCCTCTACGCCTCCGCCAAGGCCGGCTACGCAGTGCGCGACCTGGCCGATGAGCCAAAGGATATGATGCCCCTCTTCGAGACGATTCTTACCCACATCCCTGCTCCCGGGGGCAATCCCGACGCGGGAACCCAGGTTCTTATCAGTACCATCGACTACAACGAATACGTGGGCCGTATCGGCGTGGGCAAGGTGGACAACGGCCGCATCCGGGTAAACCAGGAGATGGTGGTGGTCAACCACCACGACCCGGAAAAGTGTAAAAAGGTCAAAATCAGTAAGCTCTACGAGTTTGACGGCCTTGGCAAGGTAGACGTAACCGAGGCGGAAATAGGCTCCATTGTGGCCATCTCCGGCATCGCGGATATCCATATCGGGGATACCCTCTGTTCCCCGGAGCAGCCCCAGGCTATTCCCTTCCAGAAGATTTCCGAGCCCACTATCTCCATGCACTTTCTTGTCAACGACAGTCCCCTGGCGGGAAAAGAGGGGAAATACGTCACCTCCCGGCATTTAAGGGACCGCCTGTTCCGGGAGCTGAACACGGACGTAAGCCTGCGGGTGGAGGAGACGGAAACCACCGAGGCCTTCAAGGTCTCTGGCCGGGGAGAGCTCCATCTGTCTGTCCTGATTGAAAATATGCGCCGGGAAGGCTACGAATTCGCCGTCAGCAAAGCCGAAGTTCTTTACAAAACCGACGAGAAGGGCAAGCGGCTGGAGCCCATGGAACACGCCTACGTGGACGTGGACGACGAATTTTCAGGCACGGTTATCCAGAAGCTTAGCGAGCGGAAAGGGGAGCTTCTGAACATGAGCGTGGGAAACGGCGGCTCCACCCGCCTGGAATTTTCCATCCCCTCCCGGGGGCTTATCGGATACCGGGGAGAATTCCTCACAGATACCAAAGGGACGGGCGTGCTGAACACTATTTTCGACGGATACGGCCCCTACAAGGGGGATATCAGCTACCGCAAGCAGGGCTCCCTAATCGCCTTTGAGGCCGGGGAAGCCATCACCTACGGGCTCTTCAATGCTCAGGAGCGGGGCACGCTCTTTATCGGCCCCGGTGAGAAAGTATATGCCGGCATGGTGGTTGGGGAGAACGGAAAACCCGAGGATATTGAGCTGAATGTCTGCAAAACAAAAAAGCTGACCAACACCCGCTCCTCCAGCGCGGACGAGGCCCTGCGCCTCACACCGCCCAGGATTTTAAGCCTGGAGCAGTGTCTGGAATTTATCGATACGGATGAGCTTCTGGAGATCACGCCCAGTTCCCTGCGGATACGGAAGAAGATCCTGGATCCTACCCTTCGCAAACGGGCCGGTCTGAACAGCAAATAATCGCACGCCATCACATTTTTGGGGGAGGTACATTTTCTTGAGGGAAGAATTACAGGCTATTCTGGGGGAGGAAGGCTCTTCCACAACACTGCATCTTAAGACCCTGATCGAGCAGATGCCGGGAGGTTTTTTTATCTACCGGGCGAACGGCAATGAGGATATCCTCTACGCAAACCATGCGCTTCTCCAGATATTTAACTGTGGGGACATGAAGGAATTCCGGGAGCTGACCGGAAATTCCTTTCGGGGGCTTGTACATCCCGACGATCTGGAACAAGTGGAGAAGAGCATCTGGGAACAGATTGCCAATAACCAGAATGACCTGGACTATGTGCAGTACCGCATTATCCAGAAGGGCGGGGCCATCCGCTGGGTGGAGGATTACGGACATTTTATCCATACAAAGACCATGGGGGATGTTTTCTATGTGTTTGTCAGCGACGCCACGGAGCGGTTGGAAAATGTCAACCAGGAGCTTTTACGGCGGCTGCGGGTCATCGAAGGCCTCAGCGTTGATTACGAATCCATCTTTCATGTAAACCTGGACAGCAACACCATTCAGGCTTACCGGGTGAGCTACCGCTTTCAAGAGCAGTTCGGCCACCAGCTGGATATCCGCAAAATCAAAGATATTTCCCCCGGACTGCTGCTGAAATGGGTCTGCCCGGAGGATCGCCCCTTTGTGACGAAAATTCTGGATCCCGGATATTTACGCAAGCGGCTGAAGAATTGCGATTCCTTTCATGAAAATTACCGGATTTTAAATAACAGAAAGCAGGAGTATCTGCAGTTTCGAGCGGTAAACACCAGCGCGGCTGGCCAGATTACCCATGTGGTTATCGGTATCCGGAATGTAGACGAGGAGATTCAGGCCGAGCTTAAGCAGCGGCAGATTCTGGAGGCTGCGTTGAAACAGTCGGAAGCCGCCATGATTGCCAAAAACACCTTTCTCTCCAACATGTCCCACGATATGCGCACTCCCATGAACGCGGTCATGGGCTTTTCCACCCTTGCGAAGAAAAACATAGACAATACCCTGAAGCTGCAGGACTATCTGGATCACATCCAGCAGTCCAGCGGCCAGATGCTCCAGCTTATTACGGATGTACTGGAAATCTCCAGGCTTGAGGCCGGAAACGACCATGTGGAAGAGCATGATTGTGATCTGGTGGAAACCGCTATAGGAATCCAGACAAATCTGCTGCCACGGGCAAAGGCCCGCCACCTTGCCCTCACCCTGGACACCATTGGCCTTAAGCATACGTTTGTACGCTGTGACCAGCAGAAGCTGGAACAGCTTCTGTTTCATCTGGCCGGCAACGCCATCAAATACACAAATGCCGGAGGGGAAATCTGCATTTCCCTAAAGGAGCTTTCCGACAATTCAAATGGCTACGGAACCTACCGCTTTACCGTGGAGGATACGGGAATCGGCATCCAGGAGGATTTCCTGGCCCATATTTTCGAGCCCTTTGAACGGGAGAAAAACACCACTCTTAG
Source organism: Clostridia bacterium (assembly GCA_910576205.1). Classification (GTDB taxonomy): domain Bacteria; phylum Bacillota; class Clostridia; order Lachnospirales; family Lachnospiraceae; genus RGIG4284. Next base: position 101,441 of record CAJTHL010000006.1, read on the forward strand.
CGGCGTGTACGGCACAGGCCTGGGACTTACCATTGTAAAGAACATTGTGGAAATGATGGGCGGAACCATAGAGGTACACAGCGAAACCGGAAAAGGAAGCCGGTTTATTGTGACTTTTATCTTCCGTATCCTGAATCATACTCACTCTGGAACTTCCGGGGACACAGTTTCGTTTCATCCTGGCAATTACCGCATTCTTGTGGTGGAGGACAACGAGCTCAATATGGCTATTGAGACAGATCTCCTGGAAAGCGAAGGCTTCCTGGTGGATACCGCCGCAAACGGCAGCATTGCCCTGGAAAAGGTCAAAAACTCCCAGCCCGGGTACTACTCTCTGATTCTCATGGATATTCAGATGCCTGTAATGGACGGTCATCTGGCTGCCCGGGCTATCCGTCATCTGGCAGATCCCGCTCTGGCAGACATTCCCATTATCGCCCTGTCTGCCAATGCCTTTGAGGAGGATCGCAGAAAATCCATAGAGAGCGGCATGAATTTCCACCTGGCAAAGCCTATGAACTTCCCACAGCTTATGAACCTGTTGGAAAAGACCTTAACCAAAAAATCTTCTTAACATGCCTATGATAAAACCCCCGGTACAAAGAGCGTTTCTCTAAGCCGGGGGTTTTCTATTCTGCCTTTATTGGGAAAAGGGATGTCTCCCCGGATATTTTACTGCTTCTTCCGGTAGGACTCTGCTTCCCAGTGAATAATAAATTCTGTCAGATCTTCTGTCATGGACAGGGGGCCGCCAAAATTCTCTGCATAAACAGCCACCTTCATGGCATCCCGCAAAAGCATCTCCGCTTTGCCACAGTCTCCTTTATTCTCTCCCATGACAAATGCCCCTGTGCCTTCCACCAGCACCACCTTGGGAACAAGGCCGGTTCTTCCGGTAAACGCTTCCAGCTCTTCCTTAACATCCTCAGACCTTTTAAGAACCAGCGGGAAGGGTCCGCAGTATACGATATGATCCGGTGTAAAGGGCTTCTCAAGAGGCGCCCAGGCTCCCCAGGCCTCTGTAAACCGCATTCCTTCCCTTGCGTCTACAAAGCCCACGGTTTTTCCCGTTTTTTCTGCCAGAAGCCTGGCCGTCTCCACGGCTTTTGCTGTTTCCTCACAGGGGGACAGATCGGGCCTGCGCTCCACGGCCTTCTCCAGGGTGTTCCAGACGCCGGCAAACAGACAGTCAATCTCCTCCACCGTGTCGCCTGCCACAAAAATACCGTGGTTTTGAAGCAGTACAACCTGGATTTCCTTTCCGGTCTTTTCCCTATAGGCCTTCATGGCATCCCAGCAGAGTTTTCCCAGGGTATAGCCCGGACGGCAGATGGGAATCCACAGGACCTCCTCCCCCAGCAATGCGGCCGCCTTTTCCTGGCCGCCCACAGAGCAGGTGAGTCCGTTAATCATGGCCGGGTGTATGTGAAGCACATATTTCTGCGGAAACAGGTTGTGCAGCAGCGCTTCCACGCTGGGACGTTTTGTCTTGTCCGCATCGGTTCTGGCCTCCATCACATCCGCCAGAAACGCGGCTTCCCTGGCCTGGTCCCCGGAAGGGTACTCCTTTTCCATCAGGGAGCCAAGCATTTTCCGGTCCATAGCCACAAACCCCTGCTCCGTAATATTTCCCAGCTGGGTACCCGAGCATTTTACATAGAGGGTTTCCCCCTCCTTAACTGAGGTATTGCCTCCTCCAGCCAGCACATACTCCGGGTTTGCGCCGTACCGGTTTGACATCTGTACTAATTCTTTTAAATCCATGATCTCTCCTCCTCAGCCTCTCTTAGACAGCTCATCTTTTTCGTACTCCCGCACGATCTCCATCCAGCCATGCTTTAAGGGGACGTTGTTTTTCTGGCAGAAATAATCCCATACGTCTCCGAAGGGATAATTTTTAAGCTCCTCCTGCCATACAAGCACATCTGTATAGTTCTCCTCCTCCTGGAACTCCACCAGCTTCTTCTGGGGTCTTAAGAGGGCAAACAGCAGGGCTTTCTGCATATTGCGCATGCCAGTCACCCACGCGGCGATCCGGTTGATGGTAGCGTCAAAGAAATCCAGGCCAATCAGCACACGGCCCAGGGCGTCGTGTACCACAATCTCCTTCGCAATCTCCTGCAGCTCGTCGTTAAACATCAGCACATGGTCGCTGTCCCAGCGCATGGGGCGGGATACATGGAGGGCCAGCTTGTCATAGAAGGGAAGCATGGCCGAAATCTTGTCTGACACCATCTCCGTGGGATGATAGTGGCCGGAATCCAGCAGGCAGAGCACGTCATTTTTGGCCGCGTAGTTCATGTAGAACTCATGGGAGCCTACCGTACATGCCTCCATGCCGATGCCGAACACCTTGGACTCCACAGCCACCAGCACCTTTTCCTTATCGTAATCCATGCTGAGAATATTGTCCAGGGCCTCTTTCAATCTCTGTCTTGCCACCAGACGGTCTGCGGGCACATCCTTGTAACCGTCGGGAATCCAGATATTCATAAGACAGGGACTTCCCAGCTCCTCCGCAAAATACTGGCTGATACGGATACACGCCTTGCAGTGGTCTATCCAGAATCTGCGGATTTCCGCATCCGGACTTGACAGGGTAAACCGCTCCGCTTTGGCATGTGAGAACAGCGTAGGGTTAAAGTCAAGGCCCAAGCCCCTCTCCCTGGCAAATTCTACCCATTTGGCGAAATGCTTTGGCTCCAGTCTGTCTCTGTCCACCGCCTGGCCGTCCTCAAAAATGGCGTAGCTTGCGTGGAGATTGATACGGTGTTTTCCGGGAATCAGGCTTAAAGCTTTATCAATATCCGCCATAAGCTCCTGGGGGGTCGTCGCCTTTCCAGGATAATTTCCAGTGGTCTGGATGCCACCCGACAGGGAATCTGCCCCGTCAAATCCAATTACGTCGTCTCCCTGCCAGCAGTGCATGGAAATCGCCACCGACTGAAGCTTCTGAATGGCCTCCTCCGTATCCACACCGATTGCCGCATACTGTTCCTTCGCGGATAAATATCTCTCTTCTACGTTCATGTTTTAATAACCCCTTTCTATTTTAAATCCTGCATCCGGCCAATGCCTCCCTGCCTGGGCAGATGCTGTTTTCTGGTTCCGTTTTATGGTTCAAACTTTTTCATGGGGAAGGATTCAAACACACATTTGCGGGCCTCCTCCAGGCTGTCAAATTCTTTTCCGGCCAGCATCTGCACCAGATGATTCCCTAGAGCCGTGGCCTCTCCGGGCCCTGCAAACACCGTCTTTCCTGTAGTCCTGGCTGTCAGCTCATTGAGATAATCCGCATTGGAGCCGCCGCCCACAATGTAAATCCCCTCATAATTCTTTCCGGTCATGCCTTCCAGCCCTTTTACAACCCTTCCATAGCATGCGGCAAGGCTCTGGTAAATGACGGCCGCCAGCTCCCCGGGAGTCTCCGGCACTTTCTGTCCGGTTTCCCGGCAGGCTGCCTGGACTTCCCGAAGCATGCTTTCGGGAGCCAGGAAACGGTTGTCGTCCACATCCACCCGGCTTGGGAATTCCCTGCACTCCTCCGCCAGAGAACACAGCTCCCCAAAGGAATACTCCCGCTGCTGATCCAGCTCCTTCTTCAAAGACTGAATCATCCACAGGCCCATAATATTTTTCAGATAACGGAAGCGGTACTCATATCCGCCCTCGTTTGTAAAATTGGCCTCCATGCTTTCCCTGCTGCAATCCGCCTCCATGCGCTCCGTTCCCATCAACGACCAGGTGCCCGAGCTTATGTACAGAAACTCCTTTTGCAGGGCCGGAACTGCCAGCACCGCAGAGCCCGTGTCATGAGTGGCCGGAAGAACCACCTGACAGTCAAATCCCACCTGGCTCTGAATCCCGGGGCTAAGGCTTCCAAGGCTTGTACCCGGAAGGGCAATTTCCGGAAAAATCTCCGCCGGATACCCCAGTTTTCCCATCAGCTCCCTGTCCCAGTCCTTTGTCTTTGGACTTACAAGCTGGGTAGTGGTGGCGTTTGTATACTCACAGCGCTTCTTTCCCGTCAGCAGGAAATGGAAATAATCCGGAATCATCAGAAAGCTCTTTGCCCTGTTCAAATCCTCCGGCTGCTGTTCCCGCACTGCCATCAGCTGGTATACCGTGTTGAAGATCAGCTTCTGGATGCCGGTCCTCCCGTACAGCTCGGCAAGGGGCACCGTCTCGTAGACCTTTTCGTCCATACCGTTTGTCCGGTCGTCCCGGTATCCAACGGAATTTCCCAGAACCTGGTCGTTCTCATCCAGCAGCACAAAATCCACCGCCCAGGTGTCGATTCCCATAGTGACAGGAATTTTCCCCACCTCCCTGCACCGCTTCATGCCCTCCAGGATGGAAGCGAACAGCTTCCCGGTATTCCAGCAAAGAGTACCATCTTTATTTTCCATGCCATTCTTAAACCGGTAAACCTCCTCCTGCACAAGCCTTCCGTCTTCCTTCCAGCCCAGGATATGGCGTCCGCCGGAAGCGCCAATGTCTATGGCCAGATGATATTGGTTCATATTGATTTCCCTCCCTTTATTTTCAGAATTTTCATGGGTTCCCTAGTTTATATCTGTCATTATACCAACGGAAAGACAAAAAAATAAGGTCGCTATTTTTTAAAAACAACGTCCTTATTTTCCATCTATACGGTTATCTTTCTTTCAAGCGGTATTCCCTTGGCGTCATGTCGTAACGCTCCAGAAACACCCGGTAAAAATAACTGGAATTGTCATAGCCCACAGCCGCGATAATATCGGACACAGTAAGCTCTGTGGTGGCCAGGAGAAACGCCGCCTGGTTCAGACGCTTAGTCTGAAGCAGCTCCTTGAACGTGTGTCCTGTATGCCGTTTGATAAACTTGCTCATCTGGGACGGACTCTGGTGCAGCTCCCCGCAGAGCTCCTCCAGCGCAGCCGTCCGGTAATGGCTCTCTATATAAGCCAGCGTCCGGGCTACCCGCTCCTGGTCAAACTGGTTCTGATTTCCGTAGCGTATCTTATCGCTTGTATTCATAAGATGCAGAAACAGAAGCCCCATGGTAATCTGGTTGATATTCCGGTTGTATTCCTGCTTGTACAATAGGGACCAGATCATATTTTCCAGCAGATTCTGCACCGGAAGCACATCGCTGACCTGGAAATACAGATACACCGACTTGTCGCTCTTCCTGGTAAGGATATCCACCAGAAAATCCCTGAGAAGGCTTTCGTCCTCCATCATGTGAAAGGCAGTGTCAAAAAATTCCGGCAAAACAATAAAGTTTACCGCCAGATCCCGTTCTCCGGCGGGCAGAATCTCATGAACCGCGTTCTGATTCAGAAACAGCAGATCCCCCTGGCAGAGCGCCACCTTTTCCCGTCCATCCAGGATATGGGTCGTGGTTCCCCGGTACATGTACACGATTTCCACATAGTTATGGCGGTGTTTGGGAAAATGTACAAATCTTGTATGATGCCTTATGTCAATTAGCTTTCCCCTCTTTAAGAGCTTGTTGCTGTCCACCACAAACTCCTGTCCGCTTGTATATATCTGCTGCTGCACCTGCGTGTTTCCGTCCAGGATTGCCTGTTCTTCTTCCGAAACCCTGCTTAAAAGCTCCTGCAGCCTTACATCCATTTCTCTTTTCCTCTACTCCATCAGTTCCTTTCCACCAGCATGGAAATGCAGGCTGTATATACGCCGTTTTCCCACTGGGTCCAGAATTCGCCATTATAAATATCCGCGATTTCCCTCAATATTTCCTGTCCATATTTCTTTTTTCTTTTCTGTCTGTTCTGCTCTTCCTTCAAGGCGGAATTTTCAACCTTGACCAGAAAATAGTCCCCTTTTCCCGATGCCTTCACCTTGAGAAAACGATTGTTTTTTTCGCATTGCTGCGCCGCCAGAATCGCGTTGTCCAGCAGGTTGGAAAAAACACTGCACAGATGAACCGGCCGTATCCTGGGCTCTCCGGGCACTTCCAGCTCCACGTATATTGCAATATCTTTCTCCTGGCAGAGAGGCGCCTTCTCCATAAAAACCGCGTTAACTATAGAATTCTCGCAATATTTGAAGCTTCTGCTCTCTGTCACCTGGCTGTGTACGCCGTCCAGAAGCTCCTTTGACCGTGTACTCTCTCCCAGCTCCACCAGGCGGTAAGCCGTCACCAGCTGGTTGTTAAAATCGTGACGGATCCTGGCCAGTTTTTCCCGCTCCTCCTCCATGCTGGAAACCTGAAGCCTCTCCGCCCGCATAAGGATTTCCTCTTCCTGGGCACGTCTGACTGCCCTCTGGCGTTCCCTATCATGCATTATCTTATGTCGCGTAATTGAGTCTACTGCAATTCCAAGTACAAAAAAACCACTTGCAATCATCCAGTTAAACATGGGGGTTCCTCCTCCACAGCACCCAACTCACTTTTTTCCTGTATTTCCTTTAAAGTCTCTCTCCCGCATACCGGAAATACGCTTCCCGTGCCCGGGAATATCTGGATTTGCTAATAGGCACTTCCGCCTTATTTGTCAGAATCATACGATTTTTCTCTATTCTCCGCACATTGTCCAGATTCACCAGGTAGCTTTTGTGACATTGCAAAAAACATGCAGGCAGACGCTCTTTGATGCTTTCCAGCCTGTCATAGCACAATATAGGCTCCCTTGCCGTATGAATCATCACCTGATGGCCCCGGCTCTCCAGATAATAAATCTTTCGTATGGGAACCGCATGGATCACGCCCCTCTGCTGTATGGTGAGTTTCTCTTCCTCCCACTCCTGCACAGTCTGCCAGGCCTTTTCTATTAACTGGGCCAGCAGATCTTCCTGCACAGGCTTAACCAGATACCCACAGATATTCCCCGGCTTCAAAAAAATCTGCTGTGCAAACTTGTCCCCATATCCCGTTACATAAATAATCTGTGTGTTCGGGCTGACCTGCACCAGCTCGGCTGCAAAATCAATCCCGTTCTTTGGAAGATTCCACTCAATATCCATAAGAATCAAGTCGAAATTCTCCCCTTCCTCTATGGCCTCCCATATTTCATCCAGAGACAGAAACTCGTGAATCTGGTTTACCCGCTCGTTGGACTCCACCAGAGCACGGATTGACTCCAACACCTTTTTTTCATTATCACAAATCGCAATACGCATATGTCACCTCCTCCCCCAGAATTTTCCTTATGGTAGTACTCATATTGTACTACATGATAAAGGTTTCCACAATAGCAAATCGGTCGAAAACCATGTGTATTACGAGTTCCGAAGGAGGGAGAGAGTCTGGAATACTTTAAGCATAGCAAGGAACCCAAAACACTTTCCAAAGCTCTGGCCTACGCGGTACAAGCAATACATCATGGTTGTCCGACCGATAATTATATTATATATGGAAATCTGGCCCAAAAATGGGAATCTCAAAATTAACCTCTTTAAAAGCAAAATTGGCTGTCGCCTTACGCAACAGCCAATCCCTGTTCTCTTACTTATACCAGCTCAAGCAGCACTTCCATTGCTGCGTCGCCTTTACGCTGACCGATCTTTACAATTCTGGTGTATCCACCGTTGCGGTTCACATACTTGGGAGCGATCTCGTCAAACATTTTCGCAACAAGATCTACTTCTTTGGCTTTCTTCTTGCCCTCTTCTCTGGCCTTTACGGGATACAGCACTTTCAGCATCTGACGTCTTGCATGGAGACGGCTGGGCTGATCTTTCTTGATGGTTTTCTCCACCTCGTCGTACAGCGTTACTTTCTTGCCGTCCACGACTTCCTTTACCCTCTTGCCATCCTTGTCCTTGCGGGGAACCTTCGCGGTCACCGTCACAGTGTCAAAGTTATCCTTTTCCCTTACAGCCATGGCAATCAGACCTTCCGCAATCTTGCGTACTTCCTTGGCCTTTGCCTCTGTGGTGACAATCTTTCCGTTAAATAACAGAGCTGTCACCTGGCCTCTCAGCAAGGCCTTTCTCTGATTGGAATTTCTGCTTAATTTCCTATACTTTGCCATTTTTCATTTCCTCCATTTCCGGAACCATACCGCCATGCTTCTTCGGTCTTACTGGCAGCTGGCTGCTCCGGCGGGGCGCCGGGGCTTCCGTGTCTTGTTCATCCTGGCTTGCTTTTACTCGTCGCTGGGATTCAGCTGCAGACCAAGCTCTTTTAATTTTGCAAGCACCTCTTCCAGGGACTTGCGGCCCAGATTACGAACCTTCATCATATCCTCGGAGGTACGGTTACAAAGCTCCTCCACGGTGTTGATGCCGGCTCTCTTAAGGCAGTTGTAGGAACGTACGGAAAGCTCCAGTTCGTCGATGTTCATCTCCAGAACCTTCTCTTTCTCGTTATCCTCCTTCTCAATCATAATCTCCGCAGTCTTTGCATTCTCGGAGAGATCAATAAACAGGCACAGGTGCTCGCTGAGAACCTTTGCCGCCAGACTGACTGCCTCGTCCGGCTCCAGGGTGCCGTTTGTGTAGACATCCAGGGTCAGCTTATCGAAATCGGTAATCTGGCCCACACGGGTATCCTGAACAGTCAGATTTACCCGCTCTACAGGGGTATAGATGGAGTCCACGGCGATCACGCCTATGGGAAGGTCGTCGCTCTTGTTCTTGTCTGCGCTCACATAGCCTCTTCCCTTTGTGATGGTCAGCTCCATATACAGCTTGCTGTCCGCCCCGCCGTTCAGATGGGCCAGCACCAGATCGGGATTCAGAATTTCAATATCCGGATCTGCCTGGATATCCGCAGCCGTCACAACGCCTTCGCCCTCAAATTCAATGTAAGCAACCTTGGCCTCATTTGTATCACTGTTGTTCTTTATCGCCAGCTCCTTGATGTTCATGATGATTTCTGTCACATCTTCCTTTACACCGGGAATAGAGCTGAATTCATGAAGTACTCCTTCAATCTTCACCTGACTCACCGCTACACCTGGCAGGGAAGAAAGCATGATTCTTCTCAAGGAATTTCCGAGAGTTGTACCATATCCTCTTTCCAGAGGTTCTACCACAAATCTTCCATATTTTTTATCATTTGAAATCTCTGCGATTTCGATTTTTGGTTTATTAAAATCGAACACTATTAAGCCCCCTTCTTTTTTTGCTGGGTGTTATTTCAGGCTACATGTTCTACTTAGAGTACAACTCGACGATAAGCATCTCATTTACCGGAACGTCAATCATCTCTCTGTTGGGACGCTCTTTTACGGTTCCCTTCAGAGCTTCCAGGTCAGAATCCAGCCACTCTGGAACCAGTCTTCCTCCGGTCGCCTCCACGATATCCTTATATCTCTGGAAGCCTCTGCATTTCTCCTTGATCTCAATCACATCTCCGGCCTTTACCTGGTAGGAGGGGATATTTACCTGCTTGCCGTTTACCAGCACATGCTTGTGGCCAACCACCTGTCTGGCCTCTTTTCTGGTTCTGGCCATACCAAGGCGGAAAACCACATTGTCCAGACGGCACTCCAGCATGGTCATCAGATTCTCACCTGTCATACCCTTCATTCTATCCGCTTTCTTGTAGTAATTGCGGAAGGGCTTCTCCAGAACGCCGTAAATGAATTTGGCTTTCTGCTTCTCTCTCAGCTGCAGGCCATACTCGGATACTTTTCTATTTGCTCTTTTTAACTCTCTCTTTGACTTCTTGTCGATACCCAGTACGGTGGGCTCCAGGCCGAGGGAACGACATCTTTTCAGAACAGGAACTCGATTCACTGCCATTTCAACTGTACCTCCTAATTAGACTCTTCTACGTTTTGGCGGGCGACATCCGTTATGGGGAACGGGAGTCACGTCTCTGATACTGGTTACTTCCAGGCCGCAAGCCTGAAGGGCACGGATAGCTGCCTCACGGCCAGAACCAGGTCCCTTTACCATTACGTCTACAGTCTTTAGTCCATGTACTAACGCTGCTTTCGTGGCTGTCTCTGCCGCCATCTGAGCTGCATATGGAGTAGATTTCCTTGAACCTCTAAATCCCAGACCACCGGCACTTGCCCAGGATAATGCATTTCCTTCCGTATCCGTTAAGGTTACGATTGTATTGTTAAAGGAAGACTGGATATGTGCCTGTCCGCGTTCAACGTTTTTCTTAACGCGCTTTTTTGTCACTTTTTTTGTAACTTTCGCCATTTTTAAACTAACCTACCTTTTTTCAACTTTAAGTTTTTTGCTGTTTGATTACTTTCGCACTAACCTCAAGCTGCGCTTTCAGCTTGCTTTCGCTAAGTGCTCTGCTTTCTTCCACTCAACTAACATGCTGCTGTCGCCTCCTGCTCCGCACCATGAAGTTTCGGGAAGGACTTTCGCACTAACCTCAAGCTGCGCTTTCAGCTTGCTTTCGCTAAGTGCTCAATGTCTATTTCTTCTTGTTTGCCACTGTTCTCTTTGGTCCCTTGCGGGTTCTGGCATTATTCTTTGTGTTCTGTCCGCGAACCGGGAGGCCCTTACGGTGACGGATACCTCTGTAGCATCCGATCTCCTGAAGTCTCTTGATGTTCATGGCAATCTCGCGTCTCAGATCACCCTCTACCTGATAGTGCTCCTCAATGATCTCACTGATTCTCTTTACTTCCTCATCCGTCAGATCTCTGACACGGGTATCGGGATTTACCTTTGCTGCTTCGAGAATCTTGTTGGCGCTGGAACGGCCGATACCGTACACATAAGTCAACCCGATCTCCACACGTTTTTCTCTTGGTAAGTCTACACCAGAAATACGAGCCATTTGATTATTCCTCCATTATTAAAACAAATTGGGCGCGGATGCTTTTTTGTCCATCCGCCTGACACTTTCCTAAATGGGGCACGAAATATTCCAGAAACGTACCCAGCCAGGCAGGAACCTGGCCTTTCAATTACTCTGCGCTTTACGCATTTCACCGTTTTAAGCAATATCAGTGTGAATAATCTTGGTTTTTATATATTTGTATCATCAAGCGCTCCTATTATATAGGAAGAAACGCCTCACCACACCGGAGAAGCCCTCCGTAAACGCTCAATGCAGCCGCACAAAATAATACAATCCAAGAATAACACTGCAGTTTCAAGGATTTAACCCTGTCTCTGTTTGTGCTTTGGATTTTCACAAATTACTCTGATACTACCTTTTCTTTTGATGATTTTGCATTTCTCGCAGATAGGTTTTACTGAAGAACGTACCTTCATAGCAAAGCCTCCTTTCTCAATCATACAAAACTCCGCATTACATGCGGATTATAGTATACCACTAATTTCCTGCGAATGCAAGCGGTTTTTCTTTGAATTTCCGGTTTTTCCGGCTTTCCGATTCCTGTCTTGAAATGACGGGTATTCCCATGTTAGAATGACAGGGAAAAGCAATCCACATTAAGGAGGAAATCATGAAGGAAATAAAAAGATGCCCCTGGGCAGGGGACGATCCCCTCTATATTGACTACCACGACCAGGAATGGGGCCGGCCTCTTCACGACGACCAGAGGCTCTTTGAAATGCTTATTCTGGAAGGCATGCAGGCCGGCCTCTCCTGGATTACCATACTGAAAAAGCGAGCGGCCTTCCGTGAGGCCTTTGACGGGTTTGTCCCCCAGAAGGTGGCGCTTTACGACGACGCCAGGGTCGAATCCCTTATGGAAAACAAAGGCATTATCCGCAATCGCAGGAAAATCACCGCAGCTATACAGAACGCACAGGCATTTCTGAAGGTGCAGAAGCAATACGGAACCTTTGATTCGTTTATCTGGAGCTATGTGGATGGGAAGCCTGTCATCAATTCCCTGGAAAATACGGCCGATATGCCTGCCTCCACTCCGCTTTCCGACCGCATCAGCAAAGATCTGAAAAAACTGGGCTTTAGTTTTGTGGGCTCTGTTATCGTGTATTCCTTTATGCAGGCGGTGGGCATGGTGGACGACCATATGGTGTGGTGCGGATGTCATACCAGGAACCGGGGCTGATCTGTCCATCACGGAAACGCCCTGGTATTTACGCGCCGGAAATATACCGGACCTTTATACCCTCCCCACAAGCCTTAACGTCCTCCCATACAGATAGCCCTCCGGCGCATCTGTCATCCGCGCTATCCGCTCCAGGAAAAAATCCACCTGCAGGCCGGATGCGGCTTTGAGCCTCTCCCTAATGGATGCGAGAAACTTCTCTTTACTGGAGGTATCGGCTCCAGCAAAGGTGGAATCCAGCTTCACACTCTGAAGCTTTTCATATTGCTCATCTTTACGTTTCTGAAGGGCCTCCCTGTTTTCCGCAATCAGGGAAAGGTTTTTCAAAGACCATTCCAGCGCAAAAAGCACGGCGTCCGTTCCATTGTTTTTTGAGGATTTCCACATTTTTTTGTATGTCTCATAATCTTTGGGCGACTCCCTTTCCATGGCAAACAGCGTTTCTTCCATGCTGCCCTCATGTACATATCCGTTTCCGTCGATGCACACCGCATGCTTTACCCCATAGTCCATCTCACATGTCCCCACGCGCTTCCCTTTTGTGGCGATTCTGGCAATGGAACACATGGCCTCCATAAAGCCCGCTTTTGACTTATCATCAAGAAAGTTTTCGGCGAGATATCCCGCCTTCTCTACCCCCAGCCCGATAAGCGCCAGCCGGTCCTCCTCTTCCAGGCCGTGAACGTTGTGGGGAAGCAGGTCATTCCAGATAATCTGGTATACATTGTCTTTTAATTCCTGGCTTTTTCCCCTTAAAGCATCTGTGATGGCATTGTCGATACCGGCATACCCGGTATAAAAGGGCGTCACATGATGCAGCACCGCAATCTCCCCGGGGGCCGGTTTAGGGGCGCCGGCAGAAAATGCATCGGTTTTAACCTCCAGCGACGTCTCCTTCATGGGCTTTACCGACGGGAAATTTTTTCTGATGCTTTCCATCTGTTCAGAGGAGATCTGCTCCTGCCAGGGACGGATCTTATCTGCTCCCGGCACAGAATGATAACAGGTACATGGATTCATGAAAAGAACCTCCCTCAAAAATCTGTTCTTATTTTATATTTCGGATGATAACGGGATTCTCTTTATAGAAACAGGAATAAATTCCCATTTTACGCCGTGTAAGCCCCGGACACAAAAATACCGCCACACGCATCCCCCTGCACATGGTTGGTGGCGACAGGATATAGCCGCCGCAGGGCGCAAACTGCCGGATGCGGGTTTTCACCTCCTCCATTTCCTTTAGGGAGCCCGGAAGCTTGTACTGGATATCAATCCCTCCATGGAAACAGACCCGGTCTCCATATTCCCGCTTCAGCATGGCCGAATCCATATCCTTTGCAAAGGGCTGCATGGGCTTTTCCGTTCTGGGACGCAAAATCCTCCGTAAACTCCACCCACTCACAGTAACCTCCCACATCCTTCAGATAATGCAGGTGCATTTCTGTGTTAAGCTCCGTCAGCTTGTCTACCAGGGTATCCACATACTTCTCATCTTCGTACATGGCGATCATAAAATTTTCCGTCCCGCACAGGTACTGACAGTTTTCAAACACCACGCCGGAGACTGCCGATGTGGCCATAATGGCATAATCCGTCTTTGTATACCATTCCTCCTGCAAACGGGCCAGTTTTTCAAAAACCTTCTGTCCCTCCAGCCCTTGATATGCGCTACAGTAAATATTGTACATCCTGTCATAGACCGCAGCGTTTTCCTCTATAGGCTCGTAGTGGTCCTACACATTTACCATCCTGCCCACACCCTCCGGAATATCCTTAAAAAATACCGGCTGCCTTTCCTGCCATAATGGCCGCCACAGAACCGCCGCGTCCTCCACCTCCAGGGTATCGCAGGGAAGCCTGTACATATCCGCTTGAATCTGATTCCAGATGCGGCTGTTGGTGGCTCCTCCTATCATGCGTATGGAGCGGATCTCAATGCCGTTTTCCCGGGCTGATCTCGTTTAAGTTTTCCAGCACAAGGTTGTCCCCCACACTTAACTGCTGGCACAAGCCCTCCTCCTTCTGGTTTTCCGAGGTAAATCCACACCCAAGCCGCCTCATGACGCCGGGATTCCACCTCTTTATTTCCTTTCCGTGAAGGAACAGTTTTCCCTCCCGTACCTTGTCCAGTCCGTAAATTGCCCACAGAAGTTCTGTCCGACCGGAGCCCGGCATTCCTGCCAGCCCCAGAATCTCCCCTTTTCGCAGAGTCAGTCCCACATCCTTCAGCTTATGATTGGAAAAATGCTCCACGGCAAGAATAGTTTCCTCCTGCACATAGGACTTTTCTTTTACGCTGTGGGACACGTTTCCGAACATCATCTGCACCAGGCTGGCCGCGTCCAGATTGGCTGCCTCTTCCGTTCCAGCCAGCAGGCCGTCTCTTAATACCGTCACCTTGTCCGCAATTTTAAAAATCTCCTGGAGTCTGTGGGAAATAAACAGGATCATAATCCCGCGCCTCTTAAGGTCCGAGACAACGCGGAAAAGATTCTCACAGTCCTTATCCGAAAGCGCGGAGGCAGGTTCATCCAGGATCAGTACCTTGGGCTCTGCCAGCATAGCCTTGGCGGTCTCCACAAGCTGCTGCTGGCCAACCGTCAGGTCCCGGACATACGCCCTGGTATCAAGGTCGATTTGCAGATAGTCCAGGATCTCCTTTGCCTTCCGGTAGACAAGGGGCCAGTCAATCCTGCCAGGCCTTTTTACCGGAAGCTTTCCAACCATCAGATTTTCGCCCACCGTCAGATTCTTGATAACGCTCAGCTCCTGGTAAACGGTTACGGTCCCCTCTTTCATGTCATCCTCCGTGGAATGAAGCTCCAGCTTCTTCCCATCCAGGAAAACCTCGCCTCCGGAGGCCCGGTAGGCACCCGAAAATATTTTCATCAAGGTACTTTTGCCGGAACCATTTTTCCCCAGCACCGCATGGACATGTCCGGACTCAAAGGAGACAGAAACATTCCGAAGTGCCGTGGTGCCCGGAAACACCTTTTTTATGTGTCTCGCCTCCAAAACATACTCGGACATAAAGTCTCTCCCTTCTGTCACTGTGACCACATCTCTTATTTTGTGGCGTTTTCGTTCCAGATGGCAAGCCACTCGTCCACTTTAGCCAGGTCTTTTCTTGTCAGCTGGATACAATCCGCATGGAAGTCCTTCTCCGCCGGCTCCACGCCGTTGACAACATAGTCGTAAACAGTCTTTACCGCATAGGTTCCCAGGGTGTAGGGGGCCTGCGCCGTGGTTCCCTGGAGAATATTCTTGTCGGATTTCATTATCTCCACCAGCTGCTCGCTGCAATCGACAGCAAAGACAACCGTGTAAGCCTTATCGGCCACCTGTCCGTCCTGCCTTCCCACAATATGGATATCGTAGTCGGAGAGCTGGTCAGGAAATCCCTGGATTCTGGCGTCGGAGCCTGTCATATCCTGCTCGTCATAAGAAATAATCGCCATATTGATGGTCTCATTCTTTGAGAAATTCTCATCAAAATATTCCTTCGCGTATTTTCCGGTGGATTCTCCCAGGTCATAGCAGTCATTCAGGCCGGAAGCAAATACCGAATCTGAATTTAAGGTGATGGCACAGGCAAATACGGCCGCTCCCTTTTCCTTTGCCGCATCCGCGATGGCTGCCGATGTATCCGGATTTACGCATTCAATGATGATTCCCTTTGCTCCCGCCTCCATCATATTGTTGATCTGCTGAGTCTCCGTTTCCGAGGAATACTGGGAGTTGGATACGATAATATCAATCCCCGGCTCCGCCGACCTTCTGGAACAGGTGGATTTTTCCTACCCTACCCTGTGCCGGGACTTAAACGAACTGGAGCGGGAAAATAAAATCGTCCGTTTTCACGGCGGGGTGCGTTATGCGGATGAGAATATCAACGCATTGACGCCCCACCCCTTTGCCTGCTCGGATTATTACCTGTACCAGACCAGACAGAAATTAAACCTGCCCGAAAAGCAGGCCATCGGACGCACCGCCGCCTCCCTGGTGCAGAACAACAATATCGTGTTTATCTCCCACGGCACCACCACCGTGGAGCTGGTGAAGGCCCTGGCCAATTTTATCAGCATTGACCAGATCACCACCCTTGTCACAGACTGGATGGTGGATCCTGCCCATATCAGAAAGATGGAGGAGCTCCATCTCAATTACCTGATTACGCCGAAGCTGGCTGCGGAGTAAAGAGCTTTTCTGGAAAAGAAAGCCCTATCCCTTACAAAAACAAAAATACTGCGGGAATCGCAGAAGTCATCCATGACGTTTTGCATTCCCACAGTATTTTTTTGTTTTCCTTATGCCATCAGCCTTCCAATCTCCTGGCTGACTTCCTCATAGCTCTTTTCCTCCTGGTTCAGACCACAAATCTCCCCGGCGATACGATGATCTTTGAATACCAGGATACGTCTTGCAAGGGTGACCATCTCCGGCATATCCGAGGAGATCAGCAGGATGGATTTTCCTTCTTCCTTTGCAAGCTTCCAGATAAGATCATGGATATATTTCTTGGCGCCTACATCCACGCCGACAGTGGGTTCATCGATAATAAGAATATCGCAGTCCGCCGCCAGCCACTTGCCGATACTTACCTTCTGCTGGTTTCCTCCGGAGAGGTTTTGCGCATGGGTCTGCACAGAAGGCGTCTTGATCTGCATTTTCTGAACCATGCCGTCCACAATTTCCTTTTCCTTATCCGTCTGGATTTTGCGGAAGCGGTTTAAGATGCGGTGCCAGATATTGATGCTGATGTTGGTTCCCACCGGGAAATCCAGAATCAGCCCTTCCTCCTTGCGGTTTTCGGACACATACCCAATCCGGTATTTCTCTATAGCGTCCCGGATGGAATGGATCTCCGCCCTGGCGCCATTTACATAAATCTCCCCGGAATCCATTTTGTCCGCTCCGAAGATCAGTCTGGCAAGCTCCGTGCGGCCCGAGCCGATAAGCCCGTACAGCCCCAGGATTTCCCCCTTTTTCAAGGCCAGGCTCACATCCTCCGTTTTTCCGTAGGCTACGGCGTGCTTTACCTCAAGCACAGTCTCATCCCCCACGTCCAGGAAGCCCAGATGCTCGTTGGCTTCCTCCCGACCAATCATCATTTTTACGATCTCCGCCCGCTTCAGTCCCTGGCATTCCCTGGTTCCCACATATTTTCCGTCCCGGATTACCGAAACCACATCGCAAAGCTCCAGCACTTCCTCGATCTTGTGGGAGACAAAAATGATTCCCACGCCCTCTTCCTTTAGCTTTTTCACAAGCCGGATGAGGTTGCCGCTCTCGTAGCTGGTCAAGGAGGAGGTTGGCTCATCCAGCAGGATATATTTTGCATTGGCAGACAGAGCCTTGGCGATCTGGATGAGCTGCTTCTGGGCTGCGGTTAAAAGCTCCGTCCTGGCGTCCGTGCTGATGTCCAGCCCCACCATCTCCAGGTATTTCGCCGCCTCCTGGCGGACCATTTTCCAGTCCACATGTCCATGCCTGCTGTATTTGTCCAGGCGGTCCAGCACAATATTTTCTGCCACACTGGCCTCCGGTATGATCTGGATTTCCTGGCTCACCATACTGATATCGTGTTCCACGGCATCCCGGTAGCTCTTCATCTCCACCTGCTGCCCATCCAGATAAATTCCTCCCAGATCCGCCTGGTAAATTCCCGTTATGATTTTAATCAGCGTCGATTTTCCCGCTCCGTTCTCTCCCATCAGCGCATGGATTTCCCCTGTCTGAAAGGACAATGTCACATCGTCCAGAGCCTTTACACCTGGAAAGATTTTACTGATATTACGCAGTTCCAGCATTTGCATTCCCTCCTGGTTCTGTCTGCATTTCCCCTTTATTTTTTCTCAAGATAATCTGTTGTCAGTCTGCCTAAGATATCCTCGGTCACCTTGTCCAGATCTGCCTGGAAAGTCTCGATATTATCCTTTGTCACAATCTGGTTTCCGGCATCCACAAAGTATACGCCGTCCTTTACCGTGTAGCCCTCTCCCATGTATTTCAGAAGCATCAGGGGAATGTAGCCGTGTCCCACATTGTTCTGCGCCACGGTTGCGTCGATGACGCCTTCTTTAATT
Organism: Clostridia bacterium; assembly: GCA_910576205.1. GTDB lineage: Bacteria > Bacillota > Clostridia > Lachnospirales > Lachnospiraceae > RGIG4284. Next base: position 119,442 of record CAJTHL010000006.1, read on the forward strand.
CCTTCCATAACGGCTTCCTCTGTGTCAATACCGATGGTAAAGATATGCTCCGCGCCGGCATTTCTGTCATAATAGTCGTTGAGCACCTGGGTCATGCCTACGCTTGTAACCATTCCGGTGCAGATGATGCCCTTGATTTCTCCGCTGTTGGCTGTAAGGGCCGCCTCAATCTTGCTGACTGCCTCTTCCTGGTTTTTAATACCGGCAATTTCCTGGACGATCTCTACGTTAGGATATTTGGCAACACATTCCTCCACGCCCTCTTTGCGCAACGCCGTGTTGGGATCCTCCAGCACCTCCAGCACGTTGAGAATCTTTCCTTCTTCTCCCATCATCTGAATAAGGGCCTCTGTGGCGTCGTAAGCCGCCTGCTTTACGTCGGTTCCCACCGCAAATTTCGCCGTGGTGGGCTTGTTGGTGTCTGTTCCGAAGTTAATCACATTTACGCCCATATTTTCGCTGATCTCTTCGTAGAGTCCGTTTGCGCCGGAGGCGTCACAGGGGTAAATGGAGAGCGCATTCACGCCCTGGGCCACCAGAGCCTCCACCTTTTCATTTTCGCTGGCCTGGGTCCAGTCCGGGCCGATCTGTACCACAACTTCCATTCCCTGGTCAGCCTGGAATTTCTCTACGCCCTTCTTTACGTCGTCAAAATAGGGATGGGGCGCAGGCGCATACCAGGCGATCTTTAAATTGGAATCCGCGCTCTCCGAGGAGGCGGGTTCACCGGCGTTATCTCCCCCGGCATTCTTCTCTTCTGCCACGTCTGCCGGCGCATCCGCGCCTGCATCTGCGCTTCCGTTATCCTTGCCGCCGCATGCGGCCAGGCCCAATACCATCACTGCACTCATTAATACTGCAAGCATTCTCTTTGTTTTCATGTTTTTATCCTCCCTTAATTAATTTTCTTTTGGTGAAACAGCAGCCGCTCCTTTTTTCAGCTCCTGCTTCAGTTTTCTATCGCTTATAATCTGCTTAATGCTTTCCAGTGAGACAGCCAGAAGAAGGATGAGTCCCAGATAGGTCTGCTCAAAGTAAACATTTGCATTTAACATTACCAGGCCGTTCTTTACCATGACGATCAGAATTCCCGCGAAGAACAGGCCTACGGCGTTGAATACGCCGCCCTTTAACAGGGTTCCTCCGATTACCGCTACCGCAAAGGAGATCACCATCCAGTCCACGCCTGTGGAGGGCTGGGCGGAGCCTGTTCTGGAAATCCACAGAATTCCCGCAATGGAGGCAAATACCCCGGAAGCCACGTTTGCGATAATCAGAATCCGGTTGGTGTTGACGCCGGACATTTTCGCCGCCTCAATATTTCCTCCTGTGGCCAGATACCTGCGCCCCAGAACCGTGTATTTAAACACATATCCAGCCAGAGCCAGGGCAATCACCGCCAGGATCAGCAGATAGGGAATCCCAAGGAATCCTTTCCGGCCAATGACGGTAAAGCTGTCTGGGATTCCCTCGTAGGGGAAGCCCTTGGAGATTCCGTTTATCAGCCCCGTATACACAAAGGAGGTGGCCAGGGTAACCACAAAAGCGTTAAGCTTCAGCAGTGTAATAACCAGGCCGTTAACCAGCCCTGTAAGGACGCCCACCAGCAGTCCGATGCTGACTGCTGCAAATACCGGCACCTGCATTTCCTGTAGCGCATATCCAACAGCTACTACCGTAAGCCCTCCGATATATCCCAGGGACAGGTTCATACCTCCCACAATAACCACCATGGCCTGCCCCAGCGCTATGAACATGTAAACCGCCGCGTTCCGCCCCATATTGAAAAAATTATAGGAGGTCAGAAAGCTGTCGGAACATACCGCAAAAATCAGTCCCAATAGGAGCACTGCCAGGATCACCGTCACTTCGCTTCTTGCAAAAAGCTTCTTCATTTTTCTTATGTCACTCCTCTCCCCGTTCCAGATGATAGACCTCCTCCATGTCCGCCCACCATTCGCCCTCCCGGGCGTCCTCAATGGGATACTGACACGGGTCCGTCTCCTTCCACCACCTCTGCGTCGTGGGATCCGCCGCCATTTTTTTCATATCGGCCTCAAAATCTTCCCCCACATACTCAAAATAGCTGAACAGATATCCGTTTCTATAGTAAATGGAATAATTCTGTATGTTACATTCCCGGATCATCTGGTTTACCTCCGGCCATGGATTTGCATGAAGTTCTTTGTATTTTTCCAGAAATTCCGGCTTCACCCGGATAACCTGGCCATACCTTCTCATATGCACGCTCCTCTCTTAAATTCCGCGGCATCCTTATGACGCCCGCCTATAAATCCATTATAGCTTTTCCCGGTTTCATTTCAATACGGTTGCAGAAATATAAATCTAAACGTTTTGATTTTCTCTCCGGAATCCACTATTTTCTGGCACGCTCCACGGCTTTGTACATAGCCATAATATTTTCCGGCGGAACGTCCGGCAGGATATTGTGCTCTGTGTTAAAGACAAATCCTCCATCCTTGTGGAAAATCTCAATCATCCGGCTGGTGTAATCGTAAACCTCCTCAGGCGCGGCATGATTCAGAATAGAGCGGGTGTTGCAGCCGCCTCCCCAGAAGGTAATATATTTTCCAAACTCTTTTTTGAGGCGGGCCGGGTCCATCTGATAGGCTGTAGTCTGCACCGGGCTGATAATGTCGTACCCTGCGTCAATGAGATCCCCCATCACCCCGTAAATGGAGCCGCAGGAATGCAGGAAGGTTTTCATATTGCTGTGGGTATGTACATACTCGTTGAGTTTTGTGTGGTAGGGCTTAAAGAGCTCCCGGTATTTTTCTGCAGACATAAACATATTTTTGTCCATGCCCAGGTCATCCCCGAACCGTAGAAGGTCCACCACATCCCCCACAGCCTCGCAGGTCTTTTCCAGAGAGTGCAGGTGGCGCTCCATAAGCTGCTCCACAAGCTCCTGCACGCTCTCCGGCTCCGCGTAGATATCCATAAGGAAATTTTCCATCCTCCTAAGGAACGTGCCCCACTCAAACAAATTGCAACCACAGGTAATCATCAGTGCCCGGTCTGTGCTGGCCCTGAGCTTTATACAGCGCTCCCTGAGATCCGCGTAGAAGGCGTCCTCGGTGGGGAAATCCTTCATGTGATCCCATGGTCCATGCACCAGGGCGCTCCAGAGCACCTGCCCCATGGCATGATCCAGATCGTCAAAGTTCTCCGGATAGTCCTCTTTATATGGGAAAATGGTCTGGTCAAAGCACATGCCTCCTTTGGGCATCCGGGCAATCAGAACCCCGTCCTGGTATACGTCGTATCCGCCATCCGCCGTACGTACAGGCTTAAACCAGGCGGGCCACTGGCCGGTTTTCCCGTTGCTCAAGGTCACGTCGTACCAGTCGCTGTCCTTCTCGTTGTATACCCTGGCCACATCCAGGGCGTCCGCTCCAATAAGGTCCAGTACGCATTCCTCCGGCTGGGCCGCCTGCTGTACCACATCGTAAATCCGGGTGTGCCCCTCCTTAATTCCCAGATATTCTTTTAAATTTGCATACGCCTGGCCGGAAATGCCTGTGCTGACATTGCTGCCCAGATCCAGGGGCAGGTAATCCGGCTCCTTGTGATTTACGGCTGCCATTACACGCTCTCTTGACGTCATCTTGTCACGCTCCTTCTCTTTTTCTGATTTTCCTGGCGGAATCTTTCCCTTTTGTGCTTTCTCCCGCTCGATAGTTCCATTATAGCGGCTGAAAATGAAAAAAGGCTCCATTTCCCGAAATATAAATCTAAACGTTTTGATTTATATTGACGGCAAAGAGAAGCTTCTGGTATACTATCTTAAGGTTTTCATGTCCACACTGCCAACAGAATGGAATAAATACAGAGGAGAAATCATACCATGGCAACTTTGAAGGATGTAGCAAAAGACGCCGGCGTGTCTATCGCCACCGTTTCCTGTTATCTAAGCGGCAGCAAGCCTGTCCGGGCTTCCACCCGTCTCAAAATCCAGGAATCCATAGAAAAGCTGAAATATATCCCCAACGCGTCTGCCCGGAATCTGAAATCCCCCCAGTCCCGGCTTGTAGGAGTTGTCCTTACGGATATCGACGATTTATACCATGCGGAGATTTTCAAGGGCATATCCAGCAGCCTGCAAAGTGAGGGGTATTCTGCCAGCGTGGCCTTCTCCAACAATCTCCCGGACAAAGAATGCACCATCATCAATGATTTTATCAGCCAGAATGCCGCAGGGCTTCTGATTATTACCTGCCAGCCCCAGAATACGGAATTTTTCCAGAACCGGCTTCTGAATTTCCGGATCCCCACGGTATTTCTGGAGCGGATTCCCCAGGATCTGGATGCCTGTCTGGCCGGCTTTCAAAACGAAAAGACTGCCTTTTATCTGACGGACGCCCTGCTGGAAAAAGGATACCGTCATATTGCCCTTGTGTGCGGCCCCTCCTACTTTACCTCTGAGCACGACTGTATTCTGGGCTATCAGCGGGCCTTTGCCCAGCGGGGAATTCCCTGGGACGATTCTCTTATCTGCACCACAAATATGACCCAGGAAGACGCCTTTAAGGTTGTGCTGACCACCATCAGCCGCCAGCCTTTGGACGCCGTGATCTCCTCTTCCGAAGCCATCCACTGGGGAACCCTGGAGGCACTGAAAAACAGAGGCCTTAGGGTTCCCGGCGACATCCAGCTTATGACCTTCAGCGAGGAATCCTGGAGCCAGGCTTACCGGACCGGGGGAATCCTTTACACCTCCCGGACTGCTTTCCATCTGGGCGCGTCTGCTTCCCGGCTTCTCCTAAAGCATATCCAGGATCCGGACTGCAAAGAAAAAAGTCTGATTCTATCAGACTCCATTCTTCAGCAGAAGCTGAATCTGCCGCCGGCCAGCTCCCTATCCCGCTCTCCTTTTACCTCCCTGGGTATTTCCGTGGTCCCCTCTTACCAGCCCCAGCTTAAGATCCTGCTGGCAGACTTGACCACCGCCCACAGCATGGAACTGCTGGCAGACAATTTCACCCGGAAAACCGGCATTTCCCTGTCCTTTGACTATCTGCCCCAAAAGGAGCTCCTGTCCCATGTCTATGAACACACGGACAAGATCCATTCCTATGATATTTATATGTATGACGTTCCCTGGCTGGATTATCTGGTTCAGAATTCCCTGCTGGCAGATCTCACGGATTTTATCAGCGGAGACAGCTTTCATACAGAATATATTTTTCCGGAAAATATGGAGAATTGCAGATGCCAGGGCCGGTATTACGGCGTCCCCCTTATCGGCGGCACCCAGGTTCTCTTTTATCGCAAAGACCTCTTCGAGAACAGTTCCTGGCAGAAGCTTTACTATGAACAGCAGGAGGCTCATCTGAAGCCGCCCCGCACCTGGACGGAATTTAACCGCATTGCCGCCTTTTTTACCCGTTCTGAAAATCTCGACTCCCCCACCATGTTTGGCACCTCCATGGCCGGAATCGTGGACGAGGAGCTGGCCCCGGAGCTCTGGATCCGCCTCTGGGCCATGAACGGCTGCCTGTGGGACAGCTATAACCGCCCCTGTCTGGACAGGCCGGAAAACCAGCAGGCCTTTGAGAGCGTCCTGGATACCCTGCGCTATACGGAGCGGCCCCCCTTCTCCACCTCCATCTCCCAGACTGTGGAGGATTTTTCCCTGGGCAAAACCGCCATGCTTATCACCTACTCGGAATACGCCGCCCAGATCAGCCGCCATATACACGAAAACATCATCGGTCAAGTGGGATATCATCTGATCCCTGGCAGGCGTCCGGCCAGCGTGGGGTGGAATCTGGGCATGAATCCCTACTCTGCCCGGGCTTCTCTGGCATACCAGTTCTTTGACTGGCTCTGCCAGCCGGACACCAGCTTCCACATCACCATCCTGGACGGACAATCCCCCCTCATGGCACCCTACCATAGCCTGGAGCTCCTAAAGCTGTATCCCTGGATGTCCATCACCGAGAAGAGCTTTGCCTACACGCAAAAAAGAAAGGGGCCCTACCGGAGCCGTGCCCTGGTAGTTCCCCAGAATAAGATCGAAGCTATCCTGTGCCAGACCCTCCGCCAGATCGTTCAGGAAGGCTGTTCTGTTTTCCAATCTCTCGCGGACAACCAGGAGCGGCTGCGGGGTCTTTTATTGTCGTATGGGTATCCGAGGGCGTTTACGCATTAGGATACTCCCTGTGACTCCTTTAGGTGGTATCTCCCTTCACCAGATGTATTTCGGAAAGCATGGTATTACAGGATATCTTTTCCCCCTCTATCTTCCGGATCAAGATATCAACTATCTGCTCCGCGATCAGATCAAAGGGCTGCTCTACATATGTCATGGTAGGATACATCAATCTTGCGATATCCCCGCCGTCATATCCTACCAGCTTTACTTCCTCCGGTATCTTCCTGCCGTTATCCAGCAGGAACTTCATGGCATTCGCAATTATAAGATCCGAGGAAAACACCCCGTCGATCTCCGGATGTTCCTTGAAGATAGCTTCCACAATCTCATAATACCGCTCGCGCTGAAATTCATTGGCGCTCAGTTCATAATCCATACAACGGATCTCATTTTCTTTTAAGATTTCCGCAAATACATTATTGCGGATAAATGAAGGCGTCTTAACATTAATATCTCCTTCCAGCTGGAGAACGCACTTGCAGCGGTTTCGCACAAACTCCTCCGCCGCCAGCCGGCCTCCTTTAGCATGATCCGAGGATACTGTGGGGATGGAATCACTCAGTGATACATCCAAGGCTACCACTGGCATCTCAATCGCACGATACTCTTCTGTTTTAAGCATGTGGGTTCCGATAATAATTCCATCAACTTTATTCTGAAACAGCATCTGCAGATACTCGCTCTCATAAGCGCCCCGGTCCTTTGTGTTACAGAGAAACACCTTATATCCTTTTCTGTGCAAAAGCGTTTCTATCCGCTCTGTCATTTCTGAAAAAAACGGAATTGTCACATCGGGGATCAAAAGACCTATATAGGATGTTCGCCGGTTGTGGAAACTCCGCGCCAGCTGATTCGGCTGATAATTCAATTCTTTTATGGCGTTCTCCACTTTATCTCTTGTCTCTTGGGAGATATATCCCCTGCTATTCATTACACGGGAGACTGTTGTTATGGAAACCCCCGCCTGTTGTGCTACCTCTTTAATCGTTATCATGCCGCACCTCACTATCCCAAAGCCTTTTTCCGTACCAGAATTTTATCACAAATCCACCCACAGCGCAATTTTTCTTTCTCCATGACCACATTTTACAAAATATGTGTATTTTCATTGATCTCCCGAATCTGAGTTAGGAGGCTTTCCATCCGTTCCTTAGAGGGCGCCTCAAATTTTTCCTCCTTCATACACAGGCTTTTTGCCTTATAAGTTCCATAAGCATGATAGGGCAGCAGATCGATGCGCTCGATTTTTCTTAATTCTTGGTAATAATCCAGAAATCTCCCTATATCTTCATCCCTGTCATTCAGCCCATGGATAATAGGCATGCGGATCCAGACTCTGCCCTTCTCCAAGGCGCTGAGTTTCTTCAGATTTCTCAAAATAATCTGATTATCCACTCCTGTATAATCTCTGTGCGCCTTTCTATCCACAGTCTTTACATCGTACAAAAAAAGATCTGTGTAGGAAAGTATTTCCCGAAAGCATTCCCAGTCTACGTTACCGGCCGTATCCACAGCCGTGTGCATTCCTTTCTCTTTTGCCTTTTTTAAAGCGGCCTTTAACTCTCCCGCCTGCAACAGCGGTTCGCCACCGGAAAAAGTAATTCCGCCTTTTCCAAATAACTGAACATCTTCCAACGCCTTCTCCAGGATCGTATCTGTATCCACATACTCTCCAACTGTCTGTAGAGCGCCCGCATAGCAATGTGACACACATTTCTGACACTGTGTACATTTTTCCCTTTCCAGTCTCCAATTGTCTTTTATAGTAATCGCTTCTGTGGGACATAGCCCCACACAGGTCCCGCAAAATCTACAGCGGGATTCCAGATACTGAATCTCCTGGCTGGCATGCTGGGTTTCTGGATTATGACACCATCTGCAGGCCAGATTGCATCCTTTCAAAAAAACAGTCATGCGGATGCCTGGCCCATCATGAATGCTAAAACGCTGTATTTTTGTGATAAAAAGCCTGTTACCCATTTACAAATGTTCTCCCGATGATCTCATCCTGTATCTGTGGGTCAAGCGCTGTAAAATATGCGCTGAAGCCGCATACGCGGACCACGATATTCCTATATTCCTTAGGTTTCTCTTTTGCTTTTCGCAGGGTTTCAGCATCCAGCAGATTCAAGTCCAAAGCGCTGCCTCCTGCATGCAAAAATCCTTTCAGCGTCCATTTTATATAGTCATGTCCCAGCTTTTCCTTTGTCACAGGCATTTCCAGATAGATAACTCCTGTTCCCGGATACGCGGACAGATCAAGCTTCGACAAAGCGCTCAGTATATTGGCCGCATTGGAAATTCCGCTGATCTCCGTGGGATTCATTCCCCTGGATAGCGCCTCTCCTGCCTTTCTCCCATCTGGCGTTGCCCCCACATGTTCTTTCATCCAGTCAAAAAGATAAAACACAAAGAGGGACGCCTCATATTTTCCTCCCCGGGCATTTTGATAGCCGGACGTTACTCTGGCCGCATCCGCGAAAAAACGCCTTGCGAACTCGTTAGTATCCTTACAGTCGTCCCCATATTTCGGACAACGATTTAAAATGTAATCCCATATCCTCTGATCCGAAGAAAAATTACTTTTCAACAGTTTACAGAACCCTTGAAACGACAACATCTGCTTATCAAACACGATCTCTTTTATTGCCAATAAAGAATTTATCGCCGTGGCAATACCCACCAGAGGCATACTTGTGGAATTATATAGAGCGCCTCCCTCCTCCATATCCTTTCCCCGCAAAATACACTCCTCTAAAGTGGCTGAGATCAAGACGCAGGGATTATATTCTCCGGCCTGCTTTTCATAACTATTTACTTTCTCCACCAGGCGTCGGTAAACTGCTTCCAGCCGCAGAAAATACTGCTGATAAACCTCCTCAAAGCTCTTGTAATCCTGTTTGCAGATAATCCCTGTTTTCTCTCTCTGGAAAAATCCATCCAGCTCCTTGTCCCAAAGGGTATTGACCAACTGGGGCAGACTGATATAGATAAATGCCCTGGAATTTAGCTCTGTATTGTCCAACACCGGCTCCTGGCATCCACCCGCCGAATACAGCCTGGCATGTTCCAGGCGTTTTCCCATCCGCACATGGGATTTAATGATCACATCATCATTTAAAAAAGAAAAAATATTTTCTCCTTTTGCCACCATCTCGCTGCACTTGTTAAAATATTCTTCTGGATGTCTATTGGTAATACGCGCCTGTACCTTTGGATTCACAAATCCAAATTCATCATAGCACTCCAGGATCATGCGGCTTATATCGTTCCAGACCACCGCACCATTGGTGTCACATCCACCTATGGTAATACTGCAGTTGGTAGACGCAAAATCACATCCCTCCAGATCCCACCGGGCGTCTGTATGGGCCAGCCAATGGGCCATATAATTTTTTGCCTTCTCATAGGTGATCCTTCCCGTGCGGATATCCCTCTCATAAAAATCAATTAATATCCGGTCCAGGTGTCCCAGAACCGCTACCGCCACGCCCTCCAGGTCAACTGCCATTTCCTTTAAGAACAATATTGCGCACAATGCTTCATAAAAGCTCTCCGCCGGATAATAAGGTACCCGCCTGGCCGCTCTCGCCAATTCACGCAGATTCTCTACAAAATCAGGATTTCTTTCTTCAAGGGCCATACGCTCCGCTTCCCCGGCAAAGTGTTCCGCTATCTGTTTCATGGAAGCACACATAGTCAGCACGCTCCTATAAAAGGCCCGCTTCCTCTCATCGGATTCCACTTCTAAATGGCCGGCCGCCTGTCTCTCTATCTCCACAAACCCTGTGGCAAGGATCCGCTCATAACCCATAGTGTGATGGGCCATATCCGTAAACACACATCCCCAGATCAGGTCCTGATCCTGGTAGGGAGCGATCCATTTCTGAAACCCATCCAGAACCGGCTGCGTCTTTCTGGTAAACCAGCCCTCAAATCCCGGGCCTGGCGGATATCCGTTCTGACTGGTATTTCGCTCCCTCCCGGAGATAAGCTCAAAGAAAAACGGGGAGCTGCGAAACACCTTCACCTTGCAAAGCCGGGCCGCCCCTTTATATACCAGGGCTTTTTTCTCATAAGAATAAGGTGTTTCCAGATGGTCCAGCCATTGATCCATCTCCCTCTGCTCTTCTGAGAGATCATAAGGCATTTTTTCATAGTATTCTCTAAACTCCCGAAACAATATCTCCTTATACTTTTTAAAATCACTGGCCATTTTGTATTACCTCCTGTTGTGTCACGCGTTGTTTTCCATAAAAAGTACAACCTTTAGAGCCCTTTTTTCCCGAATTGCCTGGAATCCCTTTTCAAAATCTTTCAGCTCCATCCGATGTGATATCAGAAATTCTGTATTGATTTTTTTCTCCCGGATCCCCTGCTCCACAAGAGCGTGCGTTTTCATCTCTTCTTTAGGAATTGGCCATTGTACAAATTTAAGAGTTACATTTCGCACCCCCTCCAGAGGAATGCCCAATTCCTGCCCTGTCCTTAGGCCGTAAACAGCTACCATACCATCCTCCCGTACCAGAGGCAGCCCTTGACGGATCGTCTGCGGAGTTCCAACAGTGTCTATGTAAAAATCAAAGTATTTCTTCCGTTCTTCTCTCAAATGATACATGCCCTCAAAATCTTTATTCCAGTAAATTCCAGAAGCTCCTATCTGTTTCGCAATCTTCAAGTTTCCCCTGTGATTTCCCACCATATCAGCTTCAATAGCAAGCAGCCTGCAAATACTCAGCATGCACAGCCCCACCGGACCATCCCCTACCACTAATACCCTGTTTCCTCTTTCCACACCCATACGCATAAGCGCGCTGCATGTCTCCTTTAACGTGATCATTAGGGCTGCCTGTTCCGGCGTAATGTCGGGAGCAGTTACCTGCTGTGTCAGACTCCCCGACGCTTCCTCAAAGGAATATCCGTCCCGCAGCATTGCCGCAGAATCTTTTACCACACCATATTCACAAAAGCTTCCCCACCCGCTGTAATAATGTTCCGAATCCGGCAGGGATGCCCGCAGAACCCGGTCTCCTATCTGATAGCTGCAAACTTTCTCCCCTTTCCTCACCACAATTCCAACCCCTTCGTGGCCTAATACCAGGGGAAATCTTTGCGCTTCCGTAATCCCTCCCTTTATAATTTCCATATCTGTGCCATTACAGATCATGCAGCATTCTATCTTTACCAAAGCCTCATAAGGCCCGATTTCCGGCATCGGAATATCATCCGCCAGGTGGATAATACCATTTTTCTCTACAACTAATCCTCTCATATGCTTATCATCCTTTCACACCCGACAGTGCCACAGATTGAATAAAATACTTTTGTAAAAACAAATATAGAAGCAAAATAGGCAAAATGCTGATCAAAGTAGCAGCCATAACCTCATTCCATGGGGGAATAAATTCTACCGACGGCCCGGTTAAGCTTGCCATAGCCAGGGTGATGGGAAACATCTCAGATTTATTCAGCGCCACCAGCGGCCACATGAGATTATTCCAGCTCTGTAAAAAAACATAAGTGCCCAGTGTCAGCATCCCTGGCACAGCATTAGGTACGATCACCTGAATGAATATCCGGAAGTGCCCGGCGCCATCCACATATGCCGCTTCGTTTAATTCCTTTGGTATACCAAGAAAAAACTGGCGGATCAAAAATGTCCCAAAGGGAATCGCCCAGGCCACAAGCGGAAAGATCAAGCCGGTATAACGGTTCATAAGTCCCATATTTTTTACCAGAACAAAAGACGGGATCAGCCGGACTACCTGAGGAACCATCATGGTTGACAAGTATAAAAAAAATACCGCTGTGGCATACTTAAAATTCATTCTTGTAAGCGCATACGCCGCCATACTGCATAAAACCACTGTCAAAACCGCCGTTGGCACGGAAACCATAAAAGAATTTAAAAAGCTCTGGGGGAAATCAATCAGCTTCCATGCATCCGCGAAATTACCCCAGATAATCTGTGCCGGGATCAGTTTTGGCGGAAACACAAACAATTCTGAATCTGACTTTAACGCTGTTGAAAGCACCCAGAAAAATGGATAAAGAATGATCCCGGCGATCAGACAGGCTGCCAGAAGAGTCAGAATTTCACGGCTTCGCTTTGCTTTCTTTAAACTTCTTTCCTTTGTCATACATCCACGCTCCTACTCGCTCTTTGTAAATTTATTTTGAAGCAGTGTAAAGATCAGGATCACCACAAACAGAACTACCGACATAGCGCTGGCATAGCCCATTCTCATGGAGGAAAACGCTGTCTGGTACATATAGTATCCCGTAACATAGGTGGAAGTTCCCGGGCCTCCAGACGTGATCATATAAAACAGATCAAATTCCTGGAAAGAGCCTATAATACTCATCAGAGCAATAAACACAAGGATCGGCTTCAATTCTGGCAGAGTGATATACCAGAACTTCTGCCACGGCCTTGCACCCTCCAGGCTGGCCGCCTCATAGTATTGTTCGGAGATGCCCAGCATTCCAGCCACCAGCATAACCATATAATAGCCAGCCCACCGCCAGGCTGTCACGATCACAATAGATACCATGGCGATCTTACCGCTGGTAAGCCATTTTACAGAGCTAAGGCCGCAGGCATTTAGCAATCCATTTACCGCTCCATTATTTGTCCCCAGCAGATAATTCCAGGCAATGCCAGTAGCTACTAAAGACAGCATTGTCGGCATAAAATAAATTCCGCGAAAGAGCTTTGATAATTTTGTATGTGTGACAAGCGCTGCCATTCCCAGGGCCATAGCCATGATCAAAGGAACATTCAGCGCAATGTAATAGAGTGTATTCCATACGCTGATCCACCACAGTTTGTCATGTAGCAGTTCTTTATAGTTTGCCAGCCCTACAAATACATTGTCCTTCAGCGGTTTCCATTCATAAAACGACAAAACCATGGAATAAAGCATAGGCCAAAGTACAAATATTAACAACAGAAGCATACTGGGCATCAAAAAGAGGAAGATCATAATTCCTCTTTTCCGGATTCTTTTCATTCTACTCAAGCCTTTTTCACCCATTTCTTTCTCCTGAATATTTTGGCTGGCAATGACGCCTGCCAGCCAAAAGCCAGGGTTTAAGGTAATCTGTCTAAAACCGCTATTTTTTTAACAGTTCATTTACCTCCGCTGCCAGATCCCTCAATACCGTTTCCACGTCTTCCCCACTGTACCATATACGATCCAATTGCCTGGAGGCAGCGTCCATCTGCTCATTTACTGTCAGGACATTGGGCATCCATTTGCAGTATTCCAGGGCATCCACAAAAATCCCCGCGTTCTTCTCAGTTGCGAACTGGGAAACAGATACGTCTTTCAAGGATTTTCGCACCGCGATCTGGGGATCCGTTGTATTTTCAAGGAGTATCCGCAGCCCTTCCTCGCTGGTGGCAAATTTCATAAAATCCATGGCCGCCTCTTTATTTTCTGATGTAGAAGAAATGCTTATTGTATTTACATACAGCACTTCCCCTTTTGTTCCATCATTTCCCCTGGGAGCATGCATGATTCCCCAATCCAGTGTTTCGCTGTCTTCCAGCTTTAAGGCTTCCCATAATGCCACACGCCCCATGGCGATGGATCCGGAATTAAGCATTCCCACGATAGGGAAGGATCCTTCATCTAGTTTTTCAATCGGCGGAATGACGCCTGTGTCCACAAGCTTCTGAATATATTTTACTGCCTCTACCGTTTTGGGGTCATCCAGATTACTCACGGTATCGTCTGCATTTGTGTACTCTACTCCGTTCTGCCACATATATGGCAAAAGTGTTTTAATCCCATAATCATTGATCAATGTAGCGTAATTCACGCCAACCTCATCCTTGTGCTCCACGATCAATTCACAGGTATCCAGAAATTCGTCCCAGGTATACCCTTCCTCTGGTACTTCCAGATTCAGCTCTTCAAAAATTTTCTTATTATATACCCATGCATAGTTTCCTCCATCTACCGGAATCCCATACATTTTCCCCTTATAGGTAGCATAATCCAGTGTCGTTTCCCAGAAATCGTTAAAATTATAGGCAGAATCTGACTTTAAATCCTCCGGATCGATCTCCTCCAGGATTCCCGCTTCAGCAAACATCTGCGTGTTCCCCACTTTACAGGAAAGCAGATCTGGAAGCGCGTCTCCCGCCGCCTCTGTATTAATCTTCGTCTCGTAATCAGAGATCTGTTCATAATTTATAACCACGTCTGGATTCACCTCTTTGTATGCGTCCAGGATCGGCTGGTATTTTGAAACAGGATCCCAGCTCTGCCATGTCAGTACAAGCTTATCCCCTGTATCTTCCGTTCCCGCCTGTCCGGATTCCTGAGGCATTCCCGCCGGATCTTCGGAAGATTCTTTCGTTCCTCCGCATGCGGTAAGCATACCAACTGCCAATAACGCAGCCATGAAAATAGAAAATACCCTCTTCTTCATTTTTTGTCCTCCTTTGTTTGTTTTTAGTTTATGCTGGTATCATATCACTTCTTTTTTTATATGTCAATCGTTTTCATATAGTTTTATACTATTTTTTTCTGCTTTTATCTGGATATTTTGCTATTTTTGTCCATTTTTTTGTTCTTCTTCTTGCTATTTTCATTTTTTCGTTATATTTTCTTTCATTATTCCAATTTTTATATGAAAACGAGCGTCATATCATCTATGCATATATGAGACCAGGAAGCCTGTGTCTGGAATACATCTTCAGACTAAAAAAGGCCATTGCCCCAAAAGCAACAGCCTTTCTCACCATCATGGTAAAAACATTTATTTATCTCTCCAGATGATCCTTCCCTTAGACAGGTCATAGGGTGACATCTCGATGGTCACCTTATCTCCCGGAAGGATACGGATAAAGTTCATGCGGAGCTTTCCGCTGATATGCGCCAGCACTTTGTGGCCATTTTCCAGCTCCACCTGGAACATGGCGTTGGGCAGCTTTTCAATTACGGTTCCTTCAATTTCAATAACATCTGCTTTTGACATGTGATTCCTCCCACTACTTTCTCAATTCCCTCGAACTATGCAGTTTAATCGCAAATTTGATATCCTCATTCCGTATGCTTTCCTTCCGGGACAGCTTTTCCCGCAGATTTTCCGGAATAGTATATTGGATCTGTATATGCTTCCTCTTCTTTTTCTTTGGCTTTTCCAGAGGCCGCAGACGCCCGTCTACCAGCCACACGTAAGTCTCATCCATATCCCAGACAATATAGCACGTGTCCTTGTCATGGCCTGCCCTGGATATGGCAAGCATGCCTGCCTCAATCTTCTCTACTCCCATAGCATTCCTCCTGCCTATAGGGACAAAGTCAGAAGCTCCGGTTCTCCGCCCGTAATCAGAACCGTATTCTCATAATGTGCCGACAGGGAGCCGTCCTCCGTGACGACCGTCCAGTCGTCGTCCAGCCAGCACACTTCCCATCCCCCGGCGTTAATCATGGGTTCGATGGCAAGAGTCATGCCGGGCATAAGCCGGATTCCCCTGCGCTTCTGCCGGAAGTTTGGGATTTGCGGATCCTCGTGAAGCTTTGTGCCAATGCCGTGTCCCACCAGGTCCTGTACAACCCCATAGCCAAACTGGTCTATATAATCATTGATAGCCGCGGAAATCTCGTGGAGATGCCTGCCAGCCCTGGCATACTTGATTCCCTCGAAAAAACTCTGTCTTGTCACTGCGATTAGCTGCTCCGCCTCTTTGCTGATTTTCCCAACTCCATGGGTTCTGGCGGCGTCCGAATGATAGCCCTTGTAAATAAGACCTGCATCCAGACTTACAATGTCCCCCTCCATTAGGATACGTTCCTTGTGTGGGATCCCATGAACCACTTCATCGTTCACGGAGACACAGATGGACGCCGGATATCCATTGTAATTCAGAAAATTTGGGATACATCCCCGCTCCCGGATAAGCTTCTCGCCATAGCGGTCAATATCCAGAGTGGAAATCCCGGGTTTCACAAACGCTCCCAGTTCATTATGAACCTCCTCCAGGAGCTTTCCCGCAATGCGCATATATTCTATTTCTCTGGCAGACTTAATTGTTACTGACATATATTACGCTCCCAAAATCTTCACAATATTCTGGAACACAGCTTCCATCTCCTGGGTGCCGTCCACCTCTGCCAGCTTGTTCTGGGAAGTATAGTACTCAATAAGCGGCTGAGTCTGGTCATGGTATACGCCCAGTCGTTTCTTTACGGTTTCCGGCTTATCATCGTCCCGGAGTACCAGCTCCTTGCCACATCTGTCGCAGATGCCCTCCACCTTTGTGGGTATATGCACAATATGATAGGTGGCACCACAGGCAAGACACGCCCTGCGGCCGGACATGCGGTTGACAATATTCTCGTCGGGCACCTCCACATTGATTGCAAAGTCAATGCTCTCTCCCTTTTCCTCCAGGGCCTTTGTCAAAGCCTCCGCCTGGGGAATGGTCCTGGGAAATCCATCCAGCACATAACCGCCCGCGCAATCTGGATTCTTGAAGCGGTCCATAATCAGCTCCAGTGTCAGCTCATCCGGCACCAGAAGCCCTTGATCCATATATTCTTTTGCTTTTTTGCCAAGCTCGGTTCCCTCTTTCAGGTTCGCACGGAAAATATCACCCGTGGAAATATGCGGAATCTGGTATTTATCCGCAATCTTCTTGGCCTGGGTCCCTTTCCCTGCGCCAGGTGCGCCTAACATGATGATCTTCATTTTCAAACTCTCCTCTATTCAAACTTAAGCATCACAAATACTTGTGATGCTTAAAGTTTTGTATCTTTTCCCAAGGCGCCTGCCCTGTTAATCATTTAAGAATCCTTTGTAGTAGCGGACTGCCATCTGTGATTCGATCTGTTTCAAGGTCTCCATCACGACACCCACGATAATAATCAGGGATGTGCCTCCAAAGGATACATTCGCGCCGAACATTCCGTTAAAGAAGTACGGGATCACGCACACAATGATAAGGCCGATAGCTCCTATAAATACAACATAATTCAGAATCTTTGTCAGGTATTCTGATGTGGGCTTGCCGGGACGGATACCTGGGATAAAGCCGCCCTGCTTCTTCATATTATTGGCTATCTCCAGAGGATTAAAGGTGATAGATGTGTAGAAGTAGGCAAAAAACACAACCAGAACAATATACAGCAGAAGTCCCAGGCTGTAAACCGGCTGTTTAGGATTGCACCAGTTGCTGGAGCTTAAAGCCATCAGAATCTTACCGCCAATCCCGGTGCCCGCCGACTTGCCCAGCAGCGCCATAATCACGCTGGGGAAGGACATCAGAGAGGAGGCAAAAATAACCGGGATCACGCCTGCCGTGTTGACCCGTAGCGGAATATGGGTAGACTGTCCACCCACCATCTTGCGACCCTGGGTCTTTTTCGAATACTGGACGGGTATCTTTCTCTCTCCGTCTTGAAGAACAATGACAAAAATCACTGTCACTACTACTACTGCCAGGATAATCACTGCCGCCAGCAATGCTATGGGAATTGTCTTCCCCTGCATAAACTGCTGATACAGCAGTGTAAAATCATCCGGAATCCGGGAAACAATGTTAATTAACAACACTATGGAAATACCGTTTCCAACTCCCCGTTCCGTAATCCGCTCGCCGATCCACATCAGAGCGGCGCTTCCCGCAGTCAGAGCCACCACAACAACCACCATGTTGTACCAGGTGGATTCCTGCAGCAGCCCCTGCCCGCCAAAACCAATGGTCATGGCAACACTCTCAATGAGAGCCAGCCCCACCGTCACGTAACGGGTGATTTTCTGAATCTTTTTCCTTCCATCCTCTCCGTCTTTCTGCATCTCCTCCAGCTTTGGAATGGCGATGGTCAGAAGCTGCATGATAATGGAAGATGTGATATACGGTGTAATACCTAACGCAAATAAGGACATACTGGTGAAGGAGCCGCCCGTAAACGCATCAAAAAAATTAAATGCGTCCCCGGACTGGCTTGCAAACCACCGCGCAAAGTAGGTTCTGTCAACTCCCGGAACCGGAAGCTGGGAACCCAATCTGACTACAACCATCATCAGAAAGGTGAAGATGATCTTTTGTCTGATATCTTTGATTTTAAATGCGTTCTGTAAGGTTTTAAACATTAAATCACCTCGGCTTTTCCACCAAGAGCTTCAATCTTGGCAGCCGCATTTGCAGAAAACGCATTTGCCTGTACGTTGAGTTTCTTAGTAAGTTCTCCGTTTCCAAGAATCTTTACGCCATCTCTGGGGTTCTTTACGATTCCTCTCTCAATTAATGTTTCTACGGAAACTACCGTATCATTATCAAACACTTCCAGAGCGCTGATATTTATACCAACAATCTCCTTGGAATTTCTGTTTGTGAAGCCTCTCTTGGGAAGTCTTCTGTATAACGGCATCTGGCCGCCCTCAAATCCCGGTCTCGGTGCGCCGGAACGCGCTTTCTGACCCTTGTGGCCCTTTCCTGCCGTCTTGCCATTGCCCGAACCATGTCCACGGCCTCTCCGGAAATTTCCGTTCTGCCTGGAGCCCTCTGCATAATGCAAACTTGACAAATCCATTATGGCACCTCCTATCCTTTCTCCAGATTAGATCTCTTCTACCTTAACTAAATGCTTTACATGCCAGATCATACCTCTGACTGCGTCATTATCCGGCATCTCAACAGTTTTGTGCATTTTGTTCAGTCCCAATGCCACGACTGTAGCTCTCTGCTTAGGAACAGCGCCGATTGGAGATTTCACTAATGTAATCTTTAATTTATCCGCCATGTCTGTTTCCCTCCTAGTTTCTGACTTCTTCTACAGATTTACCACGGTTCTTTGCTACCTCCTCCGGAGTCTTCAGAGCCTTAAGGCCCGCCAGAGTTGCCAGAACTACATTCTGCTTGTTGTTGGAGCCCAGGGATTTGGTACGGATATTCTTAATGCCGGCCAGCTCCAGCACGTTACGTGCGGGACCTCCGGCAATAACGCCGGTACCTTCCGGGGCGCGTTTCAGAAGCACGGATGCGCTTCCATA
The DNA here is from genome assembly GCA_910576205.1 of Clostridia bacterium. Taxonomy (GTDB): domain Bacteria; phylum Bacillota; class Clostridia; order Lachnospirales; family Lachnospiraceae; genus RGIG4284. The sequence continues at coordinate 138,631 of CAJTHL010000006.1, forward strand.
TTTTCCAATAAAATCGTGGGTTACACTGTTGTTCTCATCAATTGCCACGGTAATCAGTTTCTTCATGGCATCTTCTTTGCCCTTGCGGATTGCTTCTGGAATTTCCGTTGCTTTTCCAAGGCCGGCGCCAACATGTCCATTGCCATCTCCCACAACAACCAAAGCCGTGAAACGCATGGTACGGCCACCTTTAACGGTCTTGCTGACACGCTTGATCGCCACTACCTTATCCGTTAATTCCAACTGGCTTGGATCAATGATTTCATGTCTCATGTGTCTTTCCCTCCCTTTCCTAGAATTCCAGACCAGCCTCGCGGGCTGCCTCTGCCAATGCCTGAACCTTGCCCTGGTAAATAAAGCCGCCTCTGTCAAAAACAACCTCTTTAATACCTTTCTCAAGGGCCTTTCTGGCAATCACTTTTCCTACGCATGCTGCTGCATCGACGTTATTTGTCTTTTCCAGCTCAGCCTTCACATCTTTTTCCATGGTGGAAGCCGCTACCAGAGTATTTCCGACGGTATCGTCAATAATTTGAGCATACATATGATTATTGCTTCTAAACACAGCCAGACGGGGTCTCTCAGCAGTTCCGCTGATATGATTCCGTATTCTTCTATGCTTATTTGCGCGAACTACGCTTTTTGATTTTTTACTAACCATTTTTACACTCTCCTTACTTATTTCTTACCAGTCTTACCAACTTTACGTCTGATTACTTCGTCAGCATACTTGATACCCTTGCCCTTGTACGGCTCCGGTCTCCTCTTATCTCTGATCTCAGCAGCGTATTGGCCAACTTTCTCTTTATCGATGCCCTTCACAATGATCTTGTTGCCGTCAACCACGGATTCCAGACCTTCGGGGTCTGTCATCTCTACCGGATGGGAGTAACCCAGGGACAGTGTCAGCTTTTTGCCGGATTTGGCAGCTCTGTAACCAACGCCGTTTACTTCCAGGGTCTTCTCATATCCTTCGCTGACACCCACAACCATATTGTGAATGAGGGTTCTTGTCAAACCATGTAAGGATTTCATTTTCTTTAAGTCATTAGGTCTTGTAACAACCACATGACCATCTTCAACCTTGATCTCCATTTCCTGGGGCAGTACTCTCTCCAGGGTTCCCTTTGGACCTTTTACGGTCACCTTGTTTCCCTCCGCGATATCAACCGTGACACCGGCGGGAATAACAACTGGCAGTCTTCCGATACGTGACATACCATATACCTCCTAAACTTAGATTTTCGGAAGAAGCTGTGTGCTTCCTCTGTTTTCAGTTGCTGCTACGCCTTTGGCTTGCTCTCGCTAAGTGCCTTTTCTTCTACACGTTTTTCATCTTCCACTCAACTAACATGCCGCTGTCGCCTTCGGCTCTGCGCCATGAAGTTTCGGGAAGGACTTTCGCACTAACCTCAAGCTGCGCCTTTGGCTTGCTTTCGCTAAGTGCTCAATGTCACCATACAAACGCAAGCACTTCTCCGCCAACGCCCTGCTCTCTGGCTTCCTTGTCGGTGATAACTCCCTTGTTGGTGGAAATAATAGCAATTCCCAGGCCGCCAAGCACTCTGGGCAGCTTATCCTTGCTTGCGTATACACGTAAGCCCGGTTTGGAAATTCTCTTCAGACCGCTGATAATCTTCTCGTTCTTATCTTTTCCGTATTTCAAGGTAATGCGGATGGTCTTGAAGCTTCCGTCCTCTACAATGTCATATTTTACAATATATCCCTCATCCAACAGAATGTTGGCGATTGCTAATTTCATTTTTGATGCCGGAACATCTACAGTATCATGTTTTGCGGTATTTGCGTTACGAATCCTTGTGAGCATATCCGCGATTGGATCATTCGTTGTCATGAACGTACCTCCTTAATATACTTCTGACAGTTCTGTCTTTCTGACAGGGTGGTCTTTTGGCTTCTCCCGGGAAGGATTTCCCTCTGTGGGCTTGTTGACTAAATTCGCTTCGCTCATTAAGTCAGCCAATGCCTCGCACTAACCTCAAGCTGCGCCTTCGGCTTGCTTTCGCTAAGTGGCCTTGGTTTTCTGCTCTTTTCACAGCTTCCACTCAACTAACATGCCGCTATCGCCTTCGCCTCTGCGCCATGAAGTTTCGGGAAGGGCTTTCGCACTAACCTCAAGCTGCGCCTTCGGCTTGCTTTCGCTAAGTGCTCAATGCCTCACCAGCTAGCCTTCTTCACTCCCGGGATCTGGCCTTTATATGCTAACTCACGGAAGCAGATTCTGCAAATTCCGTATTTTCTCAGATATGCATGTGGACGACCACAGATTCTGCAGCGGTTGTATTCTCTGGTGGAGAATTTCTGCTTGCGCTGCTGTTTGATTTTCATCGATGTCTTTGCCACGAATTTTCCCTCCTATCCTACTTTGTAAACGGCATGTTAAACAGTCTTAACAGCTCGCGGGCTTCTTCATCGGTCTTGGCCGTAGTAACGAAGATAACGTCCATACCTCTTACCTTGTCGATCTTGTCGTATTCGATCTCGGGGAAAATTAACTGCTCTTTGATTCCAAGGGCATAATTGCCTCTTCCGTCAAATGCATTGGGATTTACACCTCTAAAGTCACGTACACGGGGCAGAGCCAGGTTGATTAACCGGTCCGCAAACTCGTACATTCTCTCGCCACGCAGGGTAACCTTGCATCCGATTGCCATTCCCTCACGAATCTTAAAATTCGCGATGGAGTTCTTTGCCTTGGTCAGCACTGCTTTCTGGCCGGTGATGGTTTCCAGATCTTTGACAGCGGAATCCAGCACCTTTGCGTTTTCCTTTGCCTCGCCAACGCCCATGTTAACGACAATTTTGTCCAGCTTCGGCACTTCCATGATATTTTTATATCCAAACTTTTTCATCATCGCATCTACGATTTCATTCGTATATACGTCTTTCAATCTACTCAACGTCTGTGACCTCCTTCCTCGCCTTAGTCAATTACTTTTCCGGTTGCCTTTGCAACGCGGACTTTCTTATCCCCATCCATCTTGTAGCCGATTCTGCTGACCTTGCCCTCTGTGAGATACATCACATTGGAAATGTCAATGGGGGCTTCTTGATGAATGATTCCGCCATTGGGATTTGCTGTGGAAGGTTTGGTATGCTTGGTAATCATATTTACGCCTTCTACGATCACTCTGTTCTTCTTGCGGATAATGGCAATTACCTTGCCCTCTTTGTCTTTATCTTTTCCGGCGATGACCCTTACAGTGTCGCCCTTTTTGATTCTAATCGCTGACATCTGGCATCCTCCTATAATACTTCCGGAGCTAATGAAACAATTTTCATAAACTGTTTGTCACGAAGCTCTCTTGCTACCGGCCCAAAGATACGGGTTCCTCTGGGGTTCTTGTCGTCTTTTATGATTACAGCAGCATTTTCATCGAACCGGATATAAGAACCATCCTTCCGACGTGCGCCCTTTACTGTACGAACAACTACGGCCTTTACCACATCACCCTTTTTAACAACTCCGCCAGGTGTTGCATCTTTGACAGTAGCTACAATGATATCACCGATGCCCGCATATCTTCTGGTAGATCCACCCATAACACGGATACAAAGCAGTTCTTTTGCTCCAGTATTATCAGCGACCTTCAGTCTGCTTTCCTGTTGTACCATACTGGTAACCTCCTTTAACTATCCACTGGCAAAAATTATTTCGCCTTCTCAACAATGCTCACCAGTCTCCATCTCTTGTCCTTGGATAATGGTCTGGTTTCCATAACCTCTACTGTATCGCCGATGCCGCACTCATTGTTTTCGTCATGTGCTTTAAGCTTGTAGGTATCTTTAACAATCTTACCGTAAAGGGGATGTTTTACATGCTCTTCCACCGCAACAACAATGGTTTTATCCATCCTGTCGCTGACCACTTTGCCCCTACGGGTCTTTCTCAAATTTCTTTCCACAACTATTCTCCTTCCGAAATGTTACGCATTTGCTTTCTGTGTGATAACAGTCTGAATTCTCGCGATGTTCTTGCGAACCTCTCTGATCCTGCTTGTGTTATCCAGCTGATTGGTTGCGTTCTGGAATCTAAGGTTGAACAGTTCCTTCTTCGCAGCTACTAACTCTTCATTTAACTCTGCCGCGGACTTTGCCTTTAACTCTTCTACATATTTATTAGTTTTCACTGTTATCACCGCCTTCTAAGTCTGCTTTAGAAACGATCTTGCACTTGCAGGGCAGCTTGTGCATAGCAAGACGCAACGCCTCTCTCGCTGTTTCTTCGGGTACGCCGGCCACTTCAAACATAACGCGGCCTGGCTTTACAACTGCTACCCAGTACTCCAGTGTTCCTTTACCAGAACCCATACGTGTTTCAGCCGGTTTTGTGGTTACGGGCTTATCCGGGAAAATCTTAATCCATACTTTTCCGCCACGCTTCATATAACGGGTCATGGCAACACGGGCTGCTTCGATCTGGTTTGACTTAATCCAGCAGGGCTCGGTGGCAACAAGGCCAAATTCGCCCATGGTTATTTTATTTCCTCTCAACGCCTTTCCCGCCATGGAGCCGCGGAACTGTTTACGACGTTTCACTCTTTTCGGCATTAACATTATCTATCGCTCCCTTCCTTATTGCCTTTCGTCGGAAGTACCTCGCCTTTGTAAACCCATACCTTTACGCCAACTTTGCCGTAGGTGGTGTCTGCTTCAGCAAATCCGTAGTCAATATCTGCTCTTAAGGTCTGCAGCGGGATGGTTCCCTCATTGTAAAACTCTGTACGGGCCATATCTGCGCCGCCCAGACGTCCGGAAGCACAGGTCTTGATTCCCTTTGCACCGGCCTTCATGGTTCTGGACATAGCGGATTTCATGGCACGACGGAAGGAAACACGGTTCTCTAACTGCAGTGCGATGTTTTCTGCTACAAGCTGCGCATCCCTGTCCGGTCTCTTGATCTCCTTGATGTCAACAATGAGCTTCTTGTCTGTGAACTGCTTTAACTCTGCCTTCACCTTCTCGATCTCTGCGCCGCCCTTACCGATCACAACACCCGGCTTTGCGGTGTAGATCACGATCTTCACTCTGTCGGAGGCTCTCTCGATCTCAATCTTGGAAACCCCGGAATTATATAATTTCTTCTTTAAAAACTTTCTGATGTTAAAATCTTCTACCAGATAATCAGCGAAATCAGCATCAGCCGCATACCATTTAGAATCCCAGTCTTTAATTATGCCGACTCTTAAGCCGTGCGGATTAACTTTCTGTCCCATGCTTTACCTCCTATCTCTCATCAAGCACGATTGTGATGTGGCTCATTCTCTTTTCGATTCTGTAAGCTCTTCCCTGTGCTCTGGGTCTGATTCTCTTCATGGTCGGCCCCTTATTTGCGTAACACTCTGCTACATAAAGGTTGTTTACGTTCATGCCGTTATTGTTTTCAGCGTTTGCGATTGCTGATTTCAGTAATTTTTCAATTAATGTGGAGGCATATCTGGGATTGTACATTACAATACCAAGTGCGGTCTGCACATCCTTGCCTCTGATTGCATCTAATACGAAGCATGCCTTCTGAACAGATACCCGGGCGTAAGACAGCTTTGCTGACGGCCTTGTATCTTTCTGGGCATTTCTCTCTCTCTTAATCTGACTTCTATGTCCCTTAGCCATTTTAGATGAGTCCTCCTTTCAAAGTATACAGCGAATTAACGCCTGGATTTTTTCTCGTCTTTTCCGTGTCCGCGGTAGGTTCTGGTGGGAACGAATTCTCCCAGCTTGTGACCTACCATATCCTCCGTAACATATACGGGCACATGTCTTCTTCCATCGTGTACTGCAAATGTATGTCCTACCATCTGCGGGAAGATTGTGGAACGACGGGACCAGGTCTTAATTACGGTTTTATTTCCTGCTGCGTTCATCGCATCTACTTTTTTCAGTAAGCTTTCATCTGCAAATGGTCCTTTTTTTAATGAGCGACCCATGGTTTATCCTCCTTACTTGAATGTTCTGCCGTCACGTCTTCTTACGATCAGCTTATTGGATTTCTTGTTCTTCTTTCTGGTCTTCAGACCAAGAGCCGGCTTGCCCCAGGGTGTGCAGGGACCCGGACGTCCGATACCTGTCTTACCCTCACCACCGCCGTGGGGATGGTCGTTGGGGTTCATAACGGAACCGCGAACTGTGGGACGGATGCCCATATGACGCTTGCGTCCTGCTTTACCAATGTTAATCAGATTGTGATCTCCGTTTCCAATGACGCCGACTGTTGCTCTGCATTTCAGAGGAACCATTCTCATTTCACCGGAGGGAAGCCTTAAGGTTGCGTACTTTCCTTCTTTTGCCATCAGCTGGGCGCTGACGCCTGCGGAACGTACCAGCTGGCCGCCCTTTCCAGGATATAACTCAATATTGTGTAACTGCGTACCAACCGGAATCTCGGACAGGGGCAGGCAGTTTCCAATTCTCACCTCAGCCTCCGGGCCGTTCATGACATGCATGCCAACCTCAAGGCCCTGGGGAGCCAGGATATAAGCCTTCTCGCCGTCTGCATAGCAGATCAGCGCGATGTTTGCCGTACGGTTGGGATCATACTCGATACCCAGCACGTTTGCGGGCACGCCGTCCTTCTTCCTCTTAAAATCAATGATTCTGTATTTTCTTCTGGAACCGCCTCCGCGGTGTCTTACTGTGATCTTACCTTGATTGTTACGGCCTGCGTTCTTTTTCAAGGATACTACCAGGGATTTTTCCGGGGTGGTCTTTGTGATCTCGGAAAAATCGGAACCGGTCATATGTCTTCTGGAAGGTGTATATGGGCGATAAGTTTTAATTCCCATTACAGTTCACTCCTTTCATTCTCTCTGTTATTTGTTATCACACTTTTTTGTGTATATCCAGGCTCATAGTGGAATGTTCCCTCCACTAAGGCTCATCTGCCGCCTTTGGCTTGGCCTGCCCTGCACGCTTTCACGCCAGGCATTCCATGTGCCTCCAGGTCTTACAGACCCTCGAAGATTTCAATATCCTTACTGTCTGCCGTAAGTTTTACGATTGCCTTCTTGGTCTTGGCTGTTCTTCCAATTACCATTCCGCGGCGTTTTTTCTTGCCGGGGATATTCATGGTGTTTACTTTTTCCACCTTGGTGCCTGCAAACATCTTCTCAACCGCTTCTTTTACCTGGGTCTTAGTGGCTTCGGGATGAACAAGAAAAGTATATTTCTTTTCTCCCATGGCAGCCATGCTCTTCTCGGTAATCACCGGCTTCTGGATGATGTCATAATATTTCAGATCTGCCATTATGCGTACACCTCCTCAATGGTGGCTATCGCAGCTTTTGTTGCGACAACGGTATTGTATTTCAGAATGTCATATACGTTGATGGTGTTGGTCAGCGCGGTCTTTACATCCGGGAGATTCCTTGCGGACATTACCACATTCTGGTCATTCTCGTTCAGCACTACCAGCGCTTTGTTCACTTTAAGATTGTCAAGGGCTGCCTTGAAATTCTTTGTCTTGATCCCGTCAAGCTTCAGCTCGTCAACTACGATCAGCTTCTTCTCCTGTAATCTGGAGGTCAGCGCGGATTTCAGAGCCAGCTTCTTCTCTTTCTTATTTAAACGGATGGTGTAGTCTCTCGGTGTGGGAGCAAATACCACGCCGCCGCCCGTCCACTGGGGCGCTCTGGTGGAACCCTGTCTTGCGTGGCCGGTTCCCTTCTGCCTCCAGGGCTTTCTTCCTCCACCGGAAACCTCGGAGCGGGTCTTTGCTTTCTGCGTTCCCTGACGCTTATTTGCAAGCTGTGCAACAACAGCCAGATGTACCAGGTGGTCGTTTACTTCCACGCCAAACACTGCATCGCTTAACTCCATTGTGCCAACTTCTTTGCCTTCCATATTATAAACAGATACGCTTGCCATCTGTAAGTCCTCCTTTCCACTAAAGATTATCTGCTAACCTTTACTGCTTCTTTGATAGTCACTAATGCCTTCCTGGGGCCGGGTACGGCGCCCTTTACCAGCAGCAGATTGTTTTCTGCGTCTACCCTTACTACCTCAAGGTTCTGGACGGTAACTCTCTTGTGTCCCATATGTCCGGGCATTCCTTTTCCCTTGAACACCTTGCTGGGATCGGAACATGCGCCGTTGGAACCTTGATGACGATGGAATTTGGAACCGTGGGTCATGGGTCCTCTGTGCTGTCCATGTCTCTTGATGGCGCCCTGGAATCCTTTTCCCTTTGAAACAGCAGTTGCGTCAACCTTGTCGCCAGCCTCAAAAACGTCAACCTTGATTTCCTGGGCCAGAGCGTACTCTTCCGCGTTCTCAAATTTGAACTCTCTTACATATCTCTTATAGGACACGCCGGCTTTCTTGAAGTGTCCCTGCAGCGGCTTGTTTACCAGCTTCTCTCTCTTGTCAACAAAGCCTACCTGCACTGCGCTGTAACCATCGTTTTCAACGGTCTTGACCTGGGTCACCACGCAGGGACCGGCCTGAAGCACAGTTACCGGAGTCAGCACTCCGTCTTCGTTGAAAATCTGTGTCATTCCAACTTTGGTTGCTAAAATAGCTTTTTTCATGTCTTTTCCTCCTTGTTTCTCTACAGCGGAACGTTCGCACGTTCATCCTAGCTGAAGGAACTATTTGCTTTTCATTTTGATATCAATATAAACTCCCGCAGGCATCTCCAGTCTGGACAGCGCGTCCACTGTTTTCTGGGTCGGGACGATATCGATCAGCCTTTTATGGGTTCTCTGCTCGAACTGCTCTCTGGAATCCTTATACTTGTGTACGGCCCGCAGGATGGTCACCACTTCCTTCTTTGTGGGAAGGGGAACCGGTCCGCTCACCTGGGAACCATTCTTCTTTGCAGTTTCGATGATCTTCTTTGCGGATGCATCCACCAGCTGATGGTCATACGCTTTCAGTGTGATTCTCATTACTTGACTTGCCATAAAAAAAGTCGCCTCCTTATTCGTACTTTGAAAGACCAGTACGACAAGCGGTGACTGTACACTCCTCCGTGTGTATCCTGTTTTAAAAGGTGGCACACGTGTTTCCGCTTACTTACCATGTTTTCTGGCACTCTGGTTTCCCCCAGCGGTGTTTCCACTCTTTCTGCCATACTCTCTGGCGCGGACATTTTCTGGTACAGTGACTTGTCGCCAGTTTCCTAACTTGACATTCGCTCCACGGAAAACCTGCCACAAGGGACAGCAACCTCACGCTTCACAGCTATCAATGTCACAACATTCGTTATTATAAAGGAATACTCTGGGAAATGCAAGAGGTTTTTTAAAAAAAATTAAGGTTTTTTAATCCAGCCCAAACTCCCTCTTCAAAGTCTTTGTCATTACCTCCACCGGGGCCTCCACGCCTGTCCACAGGGTAAAATTCCTGGCTCCCTGGTTTGCCAGCATGCCCAGGCCGTTGATGGTTTTTGCCCCGCGTTTTTCCGCTTCCTGCAAAAACAGCGTGTGGGGATCGTTAAACACCACGTCGCTGACCACCATTTTGTCCGTGACGGTGTCATAATCCACGTCGGGCTTTTCCTGCACATCAGGGTACAGGCCGATGGACGTGGCCTGCACTACTATATCCGTTTCCGCCGGAAGCTTCAAGGCCCCTTCCCATTTTACATACTCCGCCTGTGTCCGGGTCTTTTCCCGCAAAAGCTTAGTCAGCTCTTCCCCCCGCTTCACGCCTCTGTTTACAATCCAGATTTTTGCCGCCCCCGCCAGGGCCATCTCCACGGCAATGGCACGGGCCGCCCCGCCGGCTCCCAGAATCACGATATTTTTCCCCTCTGCAGTGACGCCTTCCTGTTCCAGCGAAAGCAGAAAGCCCTTTCCGTCCGTATTCTCTCCCCAGAGCTTTCCGTCCCGGTTTACCACCATGTTTACGGCCCCGATGATCTCGGCCGCAGGGGACAGCTCATCCAGGTATTTTAAAACCTCTACCTTGTGGGGAATGGTGAGATTGATTCCCTTCATCTGAAACGCCTTCACCGCCTCCATGGCTGTTTTCAGGTTCCCCTCCTCCACACGGATAGTGAGATACCGGTAGTCCAGCCCCATTTTAGCAAAGGCCGCTTCCTCCATAACTCCCGTGGGATTTTCCTCCACCGGGCACCCAAACACGCCTACCAGCTCTGAGCGATATGATTTTCCCATTGTAATTTTCCGCCTTTCTTAAATCTGCTCTTCCGGATATTACCAGCTTTTATTATTTTAGCACCTGGCCTGTTCCTTTGTAAAGAACGAAAATCCGCGCAAATCCGGAAAAAACGGGGAACCGCCTCTACTTTTTAAAACCATTCTTGACTATCGGCCGCCAGATAGTATAATAAGGAAGAAACTAATGACCCCATGCACAAGCAAAGATGCCGCGCGGCTTTTGTATCTGTCCGTTTTGCGGCTCTGCCATCTGAATATATGGACTATAAATTACTGCTGGACACCGCAGTCATGGCCGGGGAGCTGATGCTGGAAAACGGTGCGGAGACTTACCGGGTGGAGGACACCATGCACCGGATACTGTCTTTGTCCGATTTAAAGATTGCGGAGGTATTTGTCACAATGACCGGATTTGTGGCCACCCTGGACGACCCGTCCATCGATTCCATGACAGTGGTACGGCGGATTTCCAGCCGTTCCACCAATCTGGACATTATCCACCGGGTAAATACCATTTCCCGGGAATTCTGCACGGGAAACATCTCCCTAAAGGATGCCTTCCACGAAATCAGGGACATTAAGCGAACGCCCTCCAAACCCAGGGCGTTCCTGTTTTCCACTACCGTAATTACCGCCTCCTTTACGCTGACCTTTGGCGGCGGCTTCTGGGAGATCGTGGTCTCCGCCATGGCCGGATTCCTTATGGCCCTGTGTCTGTACCTTTGCAGGCGATGCCGCATGCAGAATTTCTTAAGTATGCTCCTAAGCGCCGCCGTTCTGTCCGTAAGCGCCTCCCTGGGAGCCCGTCTGCTGCCGGTGCCCGGAACTCTGGACAACATTGTCATCGGGGCCATCATGCCCCTGGTGCCTGGCGTCGCCATCACAAACGCTGTCTTTGACACCTTAAACGGCGACTATCTCTCCGGCATTGCCCGGACCCTGGAAGCCTTTGTCATCGCCGCTGCCGTAGCAATCGGAATCGGACTTGGTCTTGGCATCTGACAGCAGCGGATGCGGAACTAAAAACAGGAGGTTCTACCCATGTTTTTTCAAATTTCAGGCTCTTTTCTGGCCGTTGTGGCCTTTTGTTTTCTCCTGGGCGTACCCAGGAAATTTATTGTCTACGCTGGTATGATCGGGGCCCTGGGCTGGGCGCTGTTTCTTATCCTGCGGGACGCAGGCCTCCCCATAGGAACCGCCACCTTCTTTTCGGGCTGTCTTATCTCCCTGTGCGCGCAGGTACTGGCCAGGGTTCTGAAAACGCCGGTGACGGTATTCGTGATTCCCGGCATCCTGCCTCTGGTGCCCGGCGCGGGCATGTATCATATTGCCTCCTCCATTATATCCTCGGACGCGGCGCAGACCTCATACTATGTTACAGAGACCCTAACTATCGCCGGAATGATCGCCGTCTCCATTATTGTGGTGGACAGCATCTTCAAACTGCTGCCCTGGCGCAGCCGTCCCCGTACATAAAAAACACAGTTACCGCAGATGCAAAACTCTCAGACAGCGCCTGCCGGGACAGGACCCCGGAAGGGCATATGCGGTACTTAAAATAGGAGAATACTACTATGTGGATTGCAGATAACTGGACTGACTATGAAGTGCTGGATACCTCCGGCGGAGAAAAGCTGGAGCGTTGGGGGAATTTCCTTCTCATAAGGCCGGACCCCCAGGTGATCTGGGGCACCCCGAAAACGCTGCCCGGGTGGAAGAAGCCAAACGGCCACTACCACCGCAGCCAGAAAGGCGGCGGGGAATGGGAATTCTTTGACCTTCCCCAGCAGTGGAACATTTCTTACAGAGAGCTTACCTTTCAGCTAAAGCCCTTCAGCTTCAAACATACGGGCCTTTTTCCCGAGCAGGCCGTCAACTGGGACTGGATGCAGGGGAAGATCCAAAGCGCCGGACGGCCCGTCAAAGTACTGAACCTCTTTGCCTATACAGGCGGCGCCACCCTGGCAGCCGCCAAAGCCGGGGCAGCCGTCACCCATGTGGACGCCTCCAAGGGTATGGTAGGCTGGGCCAGAGAAAACGCCCGCTCTTCCGGTCTCTCCGAGGCTCCCATCCGCTGGCTGGTGGACGACTGCGTAAAATTTGTGGAGCGGGAAATCCGCAGAGGAAACCATTACGACGCCATTATTATGGATCCCCCCTCCTATGGCCGGGGGCCAAAGGGCGAAATCTGGAAAATCGAGGATTCCATTTATCCCTTCATAGGGCTCTGCGCAAAACTGTTAAGCCCGGATCCGCTGTTTTTCCTGGTAAATTCCTACACTACCGGACTGGCCCCGGCTGTGCTGACCTATATGCTTTCCACCGCGCTTAAGTCCTTTCACGGCACTGTGGATTCCCAGGAAATCGGGCTTCCCGTCACTTCTACCGGGCTGGTTCTGCCCTGCGGGGCAAGCGGACGGTGGGAATGTAAAAAGATATAAAACGGGCTGCCGCAGTCATAAAATCTGTGGCAGCTCATATTTTTTCTCATCCATAATCTGAAACACGATCAAAAGCTGGAACTGGGTGTTCTTGTCGTTTAAATTCAGCCCCGAGATTTCTTTGATGCGTTTCAGCTGATAAAGGAAGGTGGCTCTCTGAAGATAGATCTGGCGGATGGTTCTGGACACGCTCATCTGGTTTTCTATATATGCCTTCAACGAACGCGTATAAGCCCTCCTGCGCTTCTGGTCATACTGAATAAGCTTGTGCAGCCCGGCCGGACACAAAGCCTCTATGGAGGAGCCCCCGGAAGCCTTGAGGAGCAGATGGCGGTAGGCGTAATTCTCATAGCGGAAGGTCCAGAGCATCCCGTTGCTCTCCGAGCCGATGGAAAGGGCTACAAGAGCCTGCTTATAATACTCAGACAAATTCAGAAGATTTGTGAAGGTGTTGCTGACTCCGGCCTTTAAGAGGTTTTCCCGCTGAATATAAATCAGTTGGGAGAGAATCTCGTCCCTTGTGGAAAGAGCCCGGGCCTCGTTTACGATAAGAAGGATCTGGTCTTTGTTTATAACGGCCGCGCTTCCTTCAATGGAGGCCTCCAGCCGGGAGCTGACGGCCGAAACGGAGCGCATTACCTGGTCATAACTGTTTATGGGAATCAGCACACAAAAATAAGAGTCCTCCACATCCCAGTGATAGTCCTCCAGGGCAGCTCCAAGCAGAGTTTCCTCCGGCTGGAAACCTTGAATAAGCTGGGACATGCATTCATCAAAGCCCTTTGGATGACCGTTAATGAGAATGTCCTGGTGTTCCAGCCCCCGGCTTAGAAACCCTGCCAGAACACGCAAAAGCAGATGATCGCAGTCCCGAAGAGGCTGGTCAAATTCACAGATCATAATACGGGCCACATAGATCCCCTCAATGCGCACATTGTCATAGAGCAGCCTGTACCCCCACATATCCGCAGGGTAGATGGCCGGACGCATGGCGTGGACGCTTGCATGGAATACCGGATCCAGGCGCAGCTCTTCGATCTCCGCGTTGGGCAGATAGGCGTTGATATCCTCCTCATGAAACAGGCGCAGGGATTTGGGCTTCTGTTTTTCGCAGCAAAAGATATTCCGGTGTCCCGGCGTGTACATGGTAATTGGATTCCCAAATATTTCCAGTGAACAGACGCCGTATTCCCGCAGCGAGGCATTTCTGCCCAGCAACTGATACAGCGCGATCTCCCATCTGTTAAACATGCAATAGACGCGTCGGAGCTCCCGTAGGATTTCCAGCAGATTTTTTGCGTTTTCCAGACAGATTACAGAAAACCCATACCCGGACGGATTCTGCTGGCAGGCCCCCACTACAAGATATGCCCCGCAGGTAAACGTTTCCCAGTCCCGCTGAAAGTCCCCCGGCGAAATCACGTAGACCGTGTCAGCTTCCGGGAGCAGGCCTCTCTCATACAAATCAGCATTCTCATAAGGCATATCAATCAGCTCCTCCCGGATACTGTCCCACAGAACTGGTTCCTTCAAAAATTCTCTTACCACATAAGCATTCAGATTCATAAACCTCACTTTTTTATACAAAATGTATAAATATTTTTCCAAAAAACATCTATTTTAGCAGATACACAATGGGAAATAATGGTGATAACATAATAATATCAAAGGAAAACAGCTATGTCTATAGGGATATTTACTAAAAACCCTGTCTTTTTCCCTTGTATTTATTTTGCCATTTTGTGTAAAAACCATCACCCGTAAGATGACTGAGGAGGGAAACATCGTGAACGGATTGCTGGCCGGAATACCGGTTCTGATTCTGATTGTTGGCGTACTGGTTACAAAGAGAATGACGGAATCCCTCATCCTCTCATCCGTCACGGCGGTAATTATGTGCGACGGCACAAATGCCATCACCGCCTATGTAGAAAAAATGTATACGGTCTTAAGCTCCTCCTCTTTCCAGCTTTTGATTCTTGTGTCCCTGGGTTTTGGCGGGATGATTGCCCTTCTGGAAAAATCCGGCTCCATGCTGGGATTTGGAAAAACCATGGAGCGGATCAGCAGCTCCCGTCCAAAGACTCTTGCGCTTACCTGGCTCCTTGGCGGCATCATTTTTGTGGATGATTATCTGAATGCCCTGGCTGTGTCTGCCTCCATGCGTCCCATTGCAGACCGTCAGAAAATCCCCCGGGAACATCTGGCCTACACCATCAACTGTATGGGCGCCTGTGTGTGCGTATTGATCCCCGTGTCAAGCTGGAGCTCCTTTGCCATAGGCTGCCTGGCTGAACAGGGCCTTGACGCCGACATTTATTTTCATGCAATCGTCTACATGTTTTACCCCATCTGCGCAATTCTCATCTGCCTTCTGGCCGCCCTGGGGCTCTTCCCCATGCTGGGCAGCCTGAAACAGGCTTACCATCGTGTGAACAGCGGCGGGAATCCTGTCGCAGAGGGTTGGAGCATAAGCAAAGAAAACGCTTCCAGTGAAACCAGGCCCTCCAATCCCTTTCATTTTCTTCTTCCCATGGCGGCTCTGGTGGCCGGAATGATGATTTTTGACAACAACATCATAATAGGGATCCTTCTGGCCCTGGTCTGCATGTTTGTGCTGTATGTTCCCCGAAAGCTTATGGAGACAAAAGAATTTCTTGACAGCTTCTTTGGCGGAGCGGCCGGCATGACCCCCATGCTGATAAATATTTTTATGGCCTTTGTCATGGAACAGGCCGTGGAAGAAATGGGCTTTACCACCACGGTAATCGAATTTTCGACGGCTTCCGTGCCTGCCTGGCTGCTGCCCGGGGTTGCTTTTCTATCCGTAGGCCTCATCACCTTTTTCGCCGCCTCCTTCTGGGCCTTGATCGTGATTTCATTTCCGATCTTCCTCCCTATGGCGGTGCAGATGGGCATGAATCCGGCCCTTGTGACGGCGGCCGTTATGTCCGGGGTGGCCCTTGGAAGCCAGGCCTGCCTCTATTCGGACGCCGTCTTTATGGTAGCTGCCGGCACGGAAGTGCCAAATGAAGTACAGTTTAAAACCGTGCTGCCCTATGTGGCGGTGGGTGCGGCGACAGCCGAAATATTATTTCTTATAGCAGGATTTTTATTACAATAAGGAGGGTATTATGTTAACCAAAAAACAGAACCTACTGGAAACTATCCACGGAGGAGCCCCAGACCGCTTTGTAAATCAATACGAATTTCTCCATGTGCTTCTCTCCGACCCCTACAACCTGGAGGATCCCTACCCGGAATACGGCCAGCACAATGTGACGAATTTCTGGGGTGTGACCCTCTCCTGGCCGGAAGGTACTCCCGGGCCCTTCCCCGTTCACGACGACGCCCACCGCCTGCTGAAGGACGTGACCCAGTGGAAGGAGGTCGTCAAAGCCCCCAGCCTCCTGTATCCGGGCGAAAAATGGGAGACGGCTCTAAAAGAGATAGAGGCCGTTGACCGGGAAGATATGTATGTGGCTCCCATGCTGGCTCCCGGCCTTTTTGAGCGGCTCCATTATTTTATGGGCATGGAAGATTCCATGATTAGCTTTTATGAGGAGCCCGAAGCCGTAAAAGAGCTTATTAAGTATATTACCGACTGGGAGCTCCAGTATGCGGAAACCCTCTGCAGCCATCTCCACCCGGACGCCCTGTTTCACCATGACGATTGGGGCAGCCAGAGGTCTACCTTCCTCTCCCCGGATATGTTCGCAGAGTTTTTCCTGGACAGCTACAAGGAGATTTATGGGTATTACAAATCCCACGGCGTTGAGCTTATTGTTCACCACTCAGACTCCTACGCGGCCACCTATGTCCCCCATATGATCGACATGGGCATCGATATCTGGCAGGGCGTTATGACCAGCAACAACATCCAGGAGCTGATTGCGAAATACGGCGGCCAGATCTCCTTTATGGGAGGAATCGACTCCGCCTCCGTAGATCATCCCGGCTGGACGAGAGAGGAAGTAAAGCGGGAAGTGGAGCGGGCCTGCAATACATACGGGACAAAATATTATATCCCCTGCGCGTCCCAGGGAATGGCCGTTTCCACCTTTGAGGGCGTGTATGAGGCTCTTTCAGAAGAGATCGACGCAATGAGTAAAACCATTTTCAAATAAAAACAACAGATATCCCAACGAGGAGGTTTCCCATGGAAGAAAAAAGATTATCGAAAACACATCTGGCCCTGGCGCTGGCAGCGCTGTTTCTCTCCACCTGCTGTACCATGGGCGATATGGTAGTAGTTCCCATCTTCAGCACATTCTACGAAATTTTTGACAATGTAACCGTCATAAACATGATTACCACAGGCCCCGGTATGATCGGCGTATTTTTCTGTCTGCTGGGAGGACGCCTCACGGATATTATGGACAAAAAGCTCCTTATGGTCATTGGTTTTGCCCTTCACGTGGTCTCCTCCGTATTTGGCTGTGTCTTTGTAGATCAATACTATATTATGGTGTGCCGCCTTGTTTCCACCGGCGTCGCCTGGGGTATCACAAGCTCGGCGGCTCTTGGCATTATTGCGGAGCTCTACAGCGATGAGGCAAAGAGAGGCACCGTAAACGGATGGTACAATTCCGCCATGGCCGCCATAGGCGCGCTCCTAAGCTTTATCGGCGGCATGCTGGCCGTAAGCGGTTGGCAGAACGCCTACAAAACCTATTGGATCACCATCCCTGTTCTCATCATGCTCATTGTGTTCCTTCCCAGCATGCCTCCCAGAAAGATGGAAAAGGCCGCCGCGGAAAAAGCCAAAGGTGAAAAGGGCTGGTATAAAAATCTGATCCCCCTGCTGATCCAGGTACTTCTGGTGGGAGCCAGCTACTATGTAATCGTTTACATGATCTCCCTGTATGTGGCGGACGCCGGCATCGGCAACGAGGCCTTCACAGGCACTCTGTCCTCCATCGGAACTATTACCTCCTGCGTTGCAGGGCTGGGATTCGGCATTATTTACGGAAAAGCCAAAAAAGCCACGCCCGTTGTTCCCTTTATCCTAATCGGCGTCGGCTTCCTGCTCATGGGCTTCTTCCCCTCCGCCACAGTGGCTGCTATCTGCTGCTGTTTCATGGGACTGGGCTGGGGTATCTTCTACTCCTTCTTCTACACCGAATGTACCGTTGTTGTGCCGGAAAATATGCAGGGCACCTCTATCGGCATCATCGGAGCTGTCAACGGCCTGGCCTCCTTCCTGTGCTCCTATGTGCTCATGGGCCTGGAGGGCGCCATGAACACGGAGAGTTCCGTGACTACCATGCCGGTATTCGGCGGCGTATGCCTGGTGGTAGCTGTGGTTTACATCATTGGCCTGGCAAAAAACCGGGGTGTTAATAAAGCATAAATAAGTTATAAAGATGTTGTCAAGCTTTCTCCCATTCCCTTTTCATAGTCCGGAAAACTTGTTAGAATGATGCCAGATATGGAATGGGAGGAAAAACAAATGAACGCAGGACTTATTCTTATTGCAGCCGTGGGTGGCTTATCGGGAGGGTCGGCGGCCCTCTACCTTACCTTCAGCTTTCCCGCCGTTATTGTCTGGAAACTGTACCGGAATTTCCATGTTCCCCTTCCCTTACAAGTCCACAAAAACCGCCTCATGTTCCACCGCAGGCAGAAACTTTTCCAGCACGTCCCTGGTGCGAAGCTTAAGACTGGAAGTATTCATGCAGGGATGGCAGCCCAGGTATTCCTCCTCCGCCACATGCCGGTCGATCAAGAGTTTCACCTGGTTCTCCTTATCATTCATCAGACCCAGTACGCTGACAGACCCCGGCAGAATATCCAGATACCGCTCCATAAACTCCGCCGGGCCGAAGGACAGGCGGGAAGAACCGATCTGCTTCGATAAATCCTTTGTCTTAAACTGCTTTGTCCCCGGCATCATAAGCAGATAAAATTTTGTCTTCTGGGCGTTGCACAGAAACAGATTTTTGCAGATTTCAGTACCCAGCACTTTGTCTACCTCCCGGCAGGCCTCAATAGTCGGCATCACCGCGTGATCCACCCGCCAATAAGGAATCCCCAGCTTATCCAGGAGATCATAGACGCGAAGCTCCTTCTCCAGCCGCCCCGTCCCGGAAAACGGCCGCCCTTCATACAAGGTTCTGTCAATCCAGATTTGACCGCTGTCCCAGGGTATTGTCTCTGTATTATCCATAATTGCCTCCTATTTTAGTTCCGCATCCGTCATAAGAAAAAGAAGATACCCCACGATTTACATCCTGTAATCTATGAGATATCCTCTTTTTTATTTCCAAGCTATTTTTTCAGAGTCAGAAGTCTGTGCTCCTTCAACCGCTTAGGCCTTTCCCTCGCTGCCCAGCACATCTTTGATCTTGTGAGCCACAACAGCCTTTACATTTGCGCGGGCAACAGTCAGATACTGTCTCGGATCAAAGTAATCCGGATGCTCGCTCATCACCTGGCGGATACCTGCCGTAAGGCCCAGACGAAGGTCGGAGTCAATGTTGATCTTGCAGACTGCGGATCTTGCCGCCTCGCGAAGCTGCTCTTCCGGTACGCCGATGGCATCCTTCAAAGCGCCGCCATTCTCGTTAATGATCTTCACATATTCCTGAGGAACGGAAGACGCGCCGTGAAGAACAATGGGGAAGCCCGGGATTCTCTTCTCGATCTCATGGAGAATGTCAAAGCGGAGCTGCGGGTCAGTGCCGGGTTTGAATTTGAACGCCCCATGGCTTGTACCAATGGCGATTGCCAGGGAGTCTACGCCTGTCTTGGTCACGAACTCCTCTACCTCCTCCGGCTGTGTATAGGAGGAATCCTCTGCAGATACATTTACGTCGTCCTCAATGCCTGCCAGCTTGCCAAGCTCTGCCTCTACTACTACGTCATGGGCATGGGCATACTCCACAACCTTTCTGGTCAGTTCGATGTTCTCCTGGAAAGCATACTTGGAGCCGTCGATCATAACGGAGGTGAATCCGCCGTCGATACAGGACTTGCAGATCTCAAAGTCCGCGCCGTGATCCAGGTGCAGAGCGATGGGAATGTTGGGGTTCTCAATAAGAGCAGCCTCCACCAGCTTTACAAGATAAGTATGGTTCGCGTACTTTCTCGCGCCTGCGGATACCTGCAGGATAATGGGGGAATTCAACTCGCCGGCCGCCTCTGTGATAGCCTGTACGATCTCCATGTTGTTTACATTGAATGCTCCGATTGCATAGCCGCCTTCATAGGCTTTCTTGAACATTTCCTTTGTTGTTACTAACGCCATGTCTAATCTCCTCGCTTTATTTAAAATAATTTCTGGTTAGACCTAGTATACTACAAATTTCTTCCCGCTTCAATGTCCAGTTTGCAATTTTCAATTATTTTTGAAAAAATTAACAAAAAGAAACCTTTTCGTTTACAGATTTTAGGATATGATATATACTAAATACAGAGTTAGCAACGCTTCAAGGAGATTTTCTCATGGATCTTACTTTCGGTGAACAGATTTTACTTCTTCTCAAACGGAAAAACATGACCATCCCAGAATATGCGCAGCTTCTGGAGGAGCGCACCGGCATTCCCTGTTCCAGCCAGTATCTGAATCAGCAGTTGAAAAAGGACAATTTCCTGGAGCAGGACATGTCCATTCTGGCCGCCGCCCTGGACAGGCGGGTGGTTATTTCCCTGGAGCCCCTTTCTTCTGGGCATGATTCGGAGGATTTCTCCATGTTCACCGGCCACCGGACTGCCCAGCGGGAGATCCAGATACAGGCGGAGGAACAAAGCCAGATCGAACAGCAGAATATCCCTGCGCCGGAAGGGCCAGGGGAAGCTTCCCGGACGGAGGAGTCCCAGGCTAAACCGGTGGAGCAGGGAAATGACCCGCAGGCCGAAGCGGTGAAACAGACGACTGTAGAACACGGCCCACAGGCCGAAATGGCGACCCAGATGTCCAGGGAAAGCACACCACAGACTGGCAGAGCAGAGCAGACGCCGGAAGAATCCGCCGCCAGCACGGCCCCCTTGTCTGACCAGGACATGATGATCCGCCAGATCACCCAGGGATTGCTGGCGGCTGTTCAGCAGAAATCCGGAAACGGTTCCGGAAAAAGCGCCCGCCCCTCCCCCAGCCTTTCCCCGGACAGTATTAATCCTTACACCAACGAGGAGTATCTCAACAATACCGTGCGCAAACACCCGGACCAGGAACGTTTTATTCAGGTGTACGACATTACGGAGCATAAATGGATTGATGTGCCGGAGAATTATTTCCAGAAATTCCAGGCCGTGAAGCGGCGGATTATGGGACGGGATTATACGCCGCCGATATATATCTGAGATTCCGGTATAACACATTCCCGGTCCGGTCTGTTCTTAAGGAAAAGCCGGACCGGGAACATTCTTATTCTTTTTTCTTACCCGTCGCCTTCCCCAGCGCCCACACAGCCGCTATGATTACCAGAATCGCCGCAAAAATTCCCAGCATACCCTTCCCCATAATCTCCAGGGAAATCAAAAAATTATTCCACATGGCAATGTCTCCTTTCTTTCGTATCCGCCGTCTTTATTTACAAGAAGCTGCTCACCAGCCCGATCACCAGGCCCCCTGCCACCACGGAGGCTATCTGGCCGGACACATTGGCCCCCGCCGCATGCATCAGGATAATATTTCCCGGCTCCTCCTCCTGAGCCATTTTCTGAACTACCCGGGAGGACATGGGAAAAGCAGAGATTCCCGCCGCCCCGATCATGGGATTAATTTTCTTCTTCAGAAACAGGTTCAGAATCTTGGCAAACAACACGCCGCCGATAGTGTCAAACACAAAGGCCAGAAGTCCCACGCCCATAATCAGAAGCGTATCCACATTGACAAACGCCTCCGCCTGCATGCTGAAGGAAATGGTAATGCCCAGAAACAGGGTAATCAGATTGGCAAGCCCATTCTGGGCCGTATCCGACAGGGTTCCCAGTACGCCGCACTCCCGTATGAGATTTCCAAACATAAGGAAGCCCACCAGCGCCACGGAGGACGGAGCAATCAGCCCCACGATAAACGTCACCGCTATGGGAAAGATAATGCGCATAGTTTTTGACACCTGCCCCGGCTTATACTCCATATGGATCCTGCGTTCTTTCTTTGTCGTCACCAGGCGGATGGCAAAGGGCTGCACAATAGGCACGAGAGCCATATAGGAATAGGCCGCCACAGCAATGGCCCCCACATATCTGGAGCGAAGCACCTGGGACACCAGGATAGAGGTAGGCCCGTCCGCCGCCCCGATAATGCCGATAGCCGCCGCGTCCCGCAGATCAAAGCCCATAAGGGTGGCCGCGGATATGGCAAAGAAGATGCCAAACTGGGCAGCCGCTCCAAACAAAAACATCACTGGCTGGGACAAAAGAGGCCCAAAATCAATCATGGCGCCGATTCCGATAAACAGCAGGATGGGAAAGGCCTCCGAGGCCTCAATCCCCACTTCAAACAGCCACTGGATTACCCCTGTGGTCTCTCCCACGCCCTCCAGCGCCTGGTTCAGCACGCCGGACTGGGGCAAATTCACCAGAATCGCCCCAAATCCCATGGGTAAAAGAAGCGCGGGCTCGTACTTCTTTTTAATGGCCAGCCAGATCAAGACAATGCCAACCGCATACATAACTGCCTGCTGCCAGGTGATCGATAAGATTCCTTCCAGTAAAAATCCCATACTCCTTCCTCCATTCCATTTCCACATCCGCCTTTTTCTTACTGATACGGGGAAATAAAAAAGACTTCCCCGCAATCTCCCATCCGAGGGCTCCTCACCCGGGATGAGTATTACGGAAAAGTCTCGCTAATTTTCGAATATTCCGGATCTTCCAGAACAGAATCCGCACCCGGAAGATCGTACTGACGAAATATCCGACGCCGCAGGCGCCAGCTACTCCCTTTTCTTATCCTTATACTACCAGAAAAGGCGAAAAAAGACAACCTATATTTATGAAATAAACTTCTCAACCAGCTCAATCATTATCTTTGCTGTCTGAATCTGCTTTTCTGCCTCCTCTTTACTGGCGATATAAATTTCATCATAATCGCTTGCATGTCTGACCTTGGCCGCTTTTGCAATGTTTCTACCTATCTCTCCTGGAAGTATGCCAGTATGAACATATTTCTTGTTAAAATATCCAATCGTATCTTTATGTCTTTTAAATGCGACCGGCTCTGCCTGGGTCACGCTTCTCCCGCCACGATATTCTGTAGCCAGATCCCCTTCTTCACCAGCGTATACCCAATCACACACTTGATGATCTCCACCAGCTGGCAGGTCAGATACAAGGGCGCAATGGGCACCTGGGTAAAGCGGCTTAACACAAAGGCCAGCGGAAGGCTCACCACCCAGATAAATCCGCTGTCAAACACAAAAGTGATAAAGGTCTTGCCTCCCGCCCGCAGGGTAAAGTACGCCGCATGCATAAAGGCCTGCAAAGGCATGCACAGGGCGCTGATACAGATAAACTGCGTGGCCAGGGTTCTGACGGAATCCGAGGTCTCATAGAGCTGCGGAAACAGCGGGGACACCAGGGCCATAAGGCCGCCCATAACAAGGCAGCTGAAAATGGAAAACGCGATAAGCTTGTAGTCTGTGTCCCTGGCCTCCTCCATCTTTCCTGCCCCCAGAAGCTGCCCAATAATAATAGAAATGGCATTTCCCATGGAGATAAACACCACGTTAAATACATTCACAATGGTGCTGGAGATATTGAGACCTGCAATCACCACCAGCCCCCGCATGGAATAGCACTGGGTCAGCATAGCCATACCAGTGGCCCAGAAAATCTCGTTTATCATAAGAGGCGATCCCTTCTGAAGCACCTGCTTTACCAGCCGTCCGGGAATAGAAAAATGGTGGTAGAGTCCCACAACAAAGGGATTCTGCTCCTTATGGCGGTGTGTCCAGGCCATTACAATAGCGCATTCCACAAAGCGGGAAAGCACCGTGGCAATGGCAGCTCCCTGGACGCCCAGCCGGGGAAACCCGAATTTTCCGAAAATCAGCAGGTAATTTCCTATAAGGTTCACGGCAACCGCCGCCAGGCCAGCCTTCATGGGAAGCATGGTTTCGCCGGTCTCTCTCAAGGTGCTGGCATAACACTGGACAATGGCAAAAGGCACAATCTCCAGCAGAATCACCCACAGATACTGTTTTCCATAGGCCAGCGTCCGGGTCACATCCCCCGCGTCCCCGCCTTCGTGCAGATAAAGCTTAATCAGCTGGTCCCCAAAGCCCAGCAGAATGCCAAGGCCAATAACGCAGACAATAAACGCAATCACCAGTTTAAGGCGCAGGGTGTTCCGAAGCCCTTTGTGATCCCCGCACCCGAAATACTGTGCACCGAAAATCCCCGGCCCGGAAATACCCCCAAAAATGCTGATGTTAAACACAAAAATCAACTGGTTTACAATGGCCACGCCGGACATCTGCTCCGTACCTACCCGGCCCACCATAATGTTGTCCAGAAGGCTGACGAAATTGGTGATGCCGTTTTGTATCATGATGGGCACCGCCACCAGAAGTACCATTTTATAAAAATCCCTGTTTCCTATCAGACGTTTCAATTTCATTTGTATGCCCTCTCCTCCTCTGCCCATTTTTATATTAAAAAAGCAAAGCCGGTTTCCCAGCTTTGCGCAATCCTTCGTAGCCCTATTTCTCTCAGGCCTGCTTCTGTTCTGCCTCATAGGCCGCCCGGACAGCTTTTGCAAGCTGGTCTGCACAGGACGTTCCCTTATGTCCGCAGGTGACGCCGGACAGCTTCTTTTCGATCTCCTCCACTGTCCACCCGTCCACCAGAATCGGGATTGCTTTTAAATTTCCGTCGCAGCCGCCCATAAAGCTGATATTGCGCACCACGTCGCCTTCTATATCAAGGCTGATTACCTGGGAGCAGGTATTCTTTGTTCTATAATCATAATGCAGCATTTGTGAAAACGCCTCCTCTATGTGTCAGTTTTTCTTATTCAATCATTGTCCCCGCCAGATGCGTGACTTCCTTATTTTAAGCAATCTGGCATACTTTGTCAACCCGTTTAGAAAAGTCTGTCTGTTCACAGGGAATATTAGCCCCCTAAACATTCATCTGATTCTGATTCCGCCACATCCTGGGGGAAACCTGATAAATATTCTTAAATGCCCTGGAAAAATGAAGCTGATTGTCATAGCCCACGGTCTTGCTGATATCGCCGATGGAAAGCTGGGTCAGCTTCAGAAGCTCCGCAGCTTTTGTCATGCGGTAATTCAACAGAAAATCCTGGGGCGTCCGTCCCACCACATTTTTAAAGATCTTTCCGAAATAGCTGCGGTTCAGCCCGCAGTTATCCGCGATATCCTCCACGGAAATATCGTTCTGGAAATTCTGTTCGATAAAAACAATGGCTTCATGTATATAAAAATCCCGGAGTTTTCCGGCTTTGGGGGGGGCAAATCCCACGGGGGCAATGGAACGTGTCAAGGAATCCAGAAAAAGATACATATGTCCCATAAGATGAAAGGGCGCCATTTCGCCGTGCTGCGCTATGTACAGCATTTCCTGCATCATGGTCTCCCTAATATCGTGGGAGCGCGCCCGGTATACCGGCGTATCCGGTGTAAGCCCGGCCAGAGAGACAGCCTCCTTAACCCGCAATCCGTCAAATTCAATCCAGACGTATTCCCAGGGAAGCTCCTGATCCGCAATATAGGTAGTGATCTGATGTGGAAAAATCATGAATCCCTGTCCGCTTTTAATCTGATACTTCTTTGTTTCTCCCGATGAATCATCGGCATTCAACGTGCCCGTACCCGAAATTACATAGTGAAAGAGATAGTGAGAACGTGCAGCAGGGCCAAAACTGTGGGAGGGTTTACAACGCTCCCAGCCAAATTGATAGAGATTCAGATCCACAAAATTTTCATTGGGAAAAATGGAGAATAGAATGTCTTTCATGTCAGTGCCCTCCAACATTATGTAGTCTGCAAAGCAGACATTTTCTTAAGTATAACCGAAAACATACCAAAATGCCATATGCTTTTTCCGGTAATAAAAAAAAGACGGCATAATGGTATAAAACACCCAAAAACATGATATTTATAGACGTATTTTGGGATGTTATAATACATTTACAAAAAATCTGTGTTACATCCAATAAAGAAAGGAGCGAAATGGGATGAGAAAGAGGAGCAAAATGGTAAGCCTTTTCCTGGCCTGTACGATGTGTGTCCCCATGCTTTTGACCGGCTGTGGCAGTCAGAACAACAGCGGCAAGATCGAGATTGAGCTGGTGCAGTACAAGCCGGAGGCGGTGGATGTGTTTAAGGCGCTGGAGGAGGAATTCAACCGGACCCACGACGACATCCATCTGACGATTGATTCGCCCAACGATGCGATGACGATCATTAAAACCCGGTTTATCAGGGAGGATTACCCCGATATTCTTGGAATTGGCGGAGACATCAATTACTCTTATTTCATCGATGCCAACATTCTGGCAGATGTATCCGATTACCCGGGACTGGCCGACATTAACCAGGGATACAAAGATATCCTGGAGGGTCTGGAATTTGTCCCAACCGAAGGAACTTACGGCGTACCCTATGTGGCAAATGCGGCCGGTATCCTGTACAACCGCGAAATGTTCAAGGAGCATGGCTGGGAAATCCCCGAGACATGGGAGGAGCTGATTGCGCTGTGTGACGAAATCGAAGCAGCAGGAATCCTTCCCTTCTACTTTGGCTTCAAGGACACCTGGACCTGTCTTGCGCCATGGAATTCCCTTGCCGTAGGCCTGGCCCCGGCTGATGTGTGCCAGCAGGTGAATGCAGGCAAGACCAACTTTACCGAAGAGTACCGGGAAGTTGCAGAAAAAATTATGACCCTTGTGGAATACGGGGAGGACGGGCCCTTCGCCTACGACTACAACAATGCCTGTACGGCGTTCGCCAACGGTGAATCCGCCATGTTTGCCATCGGAAGCTATGCGGTTCCCCAGATCAAGTCCGTGAATCCCGATATGGACATTGATTCCTTTGTAACCCCGGCCAGCAGCGATCCGGCCGGCAACACCTTAAACTCCGGCGTTGACCTGCAGTTCTGCGTCACCTCCGCATGTGAAAATAAGGAGGCCGCCTATGAGGTATTGGATTTCCTCCTGGCAGACGAGAACCTGCAGATGTATCTGGACGACCAGAGCGCTGTTCCCTGTAAGACAGGCGACTTTATCCTGGCTCCCAACCTGGACGGTATGACACAGTATATTGCAGAGGGAAAAATGGCCGACTACCAGGACCACTACTATCCGTCCGAAATGGCTGTGGATGCCCAGATCCAGACCTATCTCATCGAGAAAGACACAGATGCATTCCTGGCTAAATTTGACAGCGACTGGCAAAGATACAACCGTGATATTATCCAGATGGTAAGAGATTATAACCAGAAGAACGGAATTCAGTAGAGGGGGAGGCGTGAGACCATATGAAATATGCAAATGACAGACAGAGAACGTTTATGCTGATGACGATTCCGGTTGTCGTGTTGTTCTTTGCTTTTAATACTCTGCCTTTAATTAAAGGTGTGATTTACAGTTTTACCAACTTCAGAGGATACGGTACCTATGACTGGGTAGGCCTTCGAAATTACATAGACCTGTTCCAGGATGCCCGCGTGGGAAAATCCTATCTGTTTACCTTGAAAATGGCAGTGCTTGCCACGATTGTAACCAATGTAATCAGCCTGATTCTTGCCCTGGGACTTAACAGCAAAATCCGGTTTAAGAGCGCTCTCAGGGGATTGTACTTCATTCCCAATATTCTGGGCGCCCTGGTAGTTGGCTATATTTTCAACTACTTCTTTACTTATATTATTCCGGCGCTTTTCAACACCACCAGTATTCTTGCCAGCACTACCTGGGCATGGGTGGGTATCGTGATTGTATGCGCATGGCAGGCCGTTGCCATGAACACGATCATTTACATTTCCGGCCTTTCCACAGTGCCCGAGGATGTTTATGAGGCAGGTTCCATTGACGGCGCAACGGGATGGACAAAGTTTAAACACCTGACTTTCCCGCTGATTATCCCGTTTTTCAGCATCAACATGGTACTCTCCGGAAAGAACTTCCTGATGGTATTTGACCAGATCATGGCGTTGACCAAGGGCGGCCCTGCCCAGAGTACCGAGTCCATCTCCTACTTGATCTACAACAATGGTATGGCAGGCGGGCAGTTCGGTTTCCAGAGCGCCAATGCGGTTCTGTTCTTTGTTATCATCGTAGCATTCTCAGTAGCACAGCTTCGATTCACGAGCAGTAAGGAGGAGCAGTTATAATGGATGTAAAAGGAAAAGAAAGATATAATTGGCCGGTTACGATTCTCTTAATCTGTGGACTGATAACCATTATCTTTCCACTGTATATGACCATCATCATTGCATTTAAGCAACCCTCCGAAATGACAAACAGCATTTCCGGAATCCTTTCCCTGCCAAAGACCTGGAGCTTTTCCAACTTTGCTGAGGCCATGCGGGTGACGGATTTCTGGAGATCCCTTAGGAACAGCCTTCTGATTACAGGCGTTACCGTAATTCTCTCCATTGCGCTGCACTCCATGGTGGGATACGCCATCGGAAGAAATAAGGCGAAAAGCAAATGGTACAATTTCACCTACCTTTACATTGTAAGCGGTATGTTTGTGCCCTTTGCCATCCTGATGATGCCCCTGGTAAAGCAGACTGCCCAGTGGGGAATCGCCAATATTTTCGGCGTTATCCTCTGCTACATGGTATTCTATATGCCCATGAACCTGATGCTCTACTCCGGCTACCTGGTCAATATCCCGGTTGCCCTGGAGGAAGCGGCCCGGGTGGACGGCGCGACTACGTGGACCACCTACTGGAAGATTATTTTCCCCATTATGGCTCCCATGCATGCCACCGTTGCGGTTATCACCGCCTTAAGCGTATGGAACGACGTAATGACGCCCCTTGTTATCATGTCGGGAAGCGGACTCAACACTCTGCCTTTGGCACAGCTTTCCTTCCAGACACAGTTTGGTACCAACTACAACCTGGCGTTCGCCTCCTACCTGCTGGCGCTCCTGCCTCTTCTGATCTTCTACATTATTTGTCAGAAGCAGATCTTAAATGGTGTTGTAAATGGTGCGGTAAAATAGTATTATAATTAAATACAGCTCCTATTCAGCCATGTACAAAATCCAGAGGACGCTGTACATGGCTGAATTTGCAAAGCGGACATTCTATCTTACTTACTATATAGGAGGCACCATGAGTATTATTTATTCTGAGAAAGAGAAAACGTTCACATTGCATACAGAAAACACCACCTATCAGATGCAGGTGGATAAATACGGATTTCTGCTGCATCTCTACTATGGGCGCAGAACCGAAGGGTGTATGGATTACCTTCTGCGCTATGCGGACAGAGGTTTTTCCGGCAATCCCTATGACGCCGGAGCCGACCGTACCTACTCCATGGACGCTCTGCCACAGGAGCTTCCCTGCCAGGGAACGGGGGATTACCGCAGTCCCGCAGTAATTATAAAAAACGCGGACGGCTCCTACGGATGCGATTTCCGGTATAAGAGCCACCGTATTTTAAAGGGAAAATATGGTATCCCAGGACTTCCTGCTGTCTATGGGGACGGGGACACTGCGGAAACCCTGGAGATTCTTATGGAGGATTCCGTCACGGACATCCAGGTGACCCTTCTATACGGGCTTCTTCCGGGTCTTGACATCGTTACACGAAGCGCCGCCATCCAGAACCTGGGCAGCGGAAAAATTTACCTGGAAAAGGCCCAGGCGGCTTGTCTGGACTGGCTGTCCGGGGATCTGGACCTGATAAGCTTCTACGGGCGTCACACCATGGAACGGAATGTCCAGCGCATTCCCGTTTCCCATGGCGCCCATGTTATCGGAAGCCGCAGAGGCACCTCCAGCCATCAGTACAATCCCATGCTGATTCTGGCGGAGCATGAAACCACGGAGGACGCAGGGGGATGCTATGCCCTGTCCTTTGTTTACAGTGGCAGTTTTAAAGGGGAAGTGGAAAAGGATCAGTATAACCAGACCCGGGCGCTCCTGGGCCTTACGGACGAGCTGTTTTCCTATCCTTTGGAGAGGGGGGAAACCTTTTATGTGCCGGAGGTTGTGCTGACTTACACTAACCAGGGTCTTTCCAGGCTGTCCCACAATCTGCACAAATGCTTCCGGCTCCACCTATGCCGGGGAAAATATAAGGATTGTCCCCGCCCCATCCTTCTCAACAGCTGGGAGGCCTCCTACTTTGATTTCAGCGGCGACTCCCTCTATGCACTGGCAAAAGAAGCCGCCGATCTGAACATGGAAATGCTGGTTCTGGACGACGGGTGGTTTGGCCACCGCAGCGACGACAACCGGGCTCTCGGGGACTGGTTTGTCAATGAGGAGAAGCTTGGGGGCTCCCTTGGCAGCCTTATCCAAAAAATAAACGGTCTGGGCCTTAAATTCGGCATCTGGCTGGAGCCGGAGAGCATCAGCGAGGACAGCCGGCTTTATAAGGAGCATCCGGACTGGGTGATGGCTTTGCCCGGCCGCAATCCCGTGCGGGCCAGAAACCAGCTTGTGCTGGATTTTTCCAGGCCAGAGGTGGTAGACTATATCTTTGAGCAGGTCTGCAAGGTTATGGACCAGGGTAACATTGAGTACGTGAAATGGGATATGAACCGCAGCCTTTCCGACTGCTATTCCCGCAATACGAAAGACCAGGGACGCGTCTTCCACGACTATATGCTGGGGCTGTACGATTTCCTGGAGCGCCTGATAAAGCGCTACCCGGACATGCTGCTGGAGGGCTGCAGCGGCGGCGGCGGACGCTTTGACCCAGGTATGCTCTACTATTCCCCCCAGATCTGGTGCAGCGACAACACGGACGCTCTGGACCGGGTGCGCATCCAGTATGGAACATCCTTCGGATACCCTGTATCCACAGTTGGCTCCCATGTGTCCGCCGTGCCCAACCACCAGACCGGCCGCATAACGCCCCTTCACACCCGGAGCATCACCGCCATGGCGGGAACCTTCGGCTACGAGCTGAATCCGGAAACCCTTACAGAGGCGGAAAAGGAAGAGGTGCGTAAGCAGATACGGGACTTCAGAAAATATGAGCCCCTTATCCGAAGCGGCCTCTACTACCGTCTGACGGATCCTTTCCGTGAGCTGCCCGCCGCCTGGGAATTTCTGGCTGAGGACGCCTCGGAAGTTCTGGTAAGCGTGGTTATGCAGGAGATGCATGGCAATATGCCTGTGATGTACCTTCGCCTAAAAGGCCTGCCGGAGGGCTGTTTCTACCAGGAGCAGCAAAGCGGACAGATCTTTGCCTCGGACGCTCTGATGGGGGGCGGAATTCCCCTGTCAGACCAGTTTGGGGATTATGCGGCGTTTCAGTTTTATTTTAAAAAGATATAGCATCAGAAAAAAGGGGCATCCGCAAAAATCCTGGAAAATATTCGTAGGATTTCGCGGACGCCCCTTTTTTCTCTCCTAGAAGCAGTCTGCCAAGGCGTCTGACCCCGGGGGCATATAGTCAAGCCAGCTTTCATTCAGCTGCCTTTTACGCTCCCTCCAATAGGGCATATATTTATCAAGGATTGCCGTAAATTCCGGCCCATGATCTTTTACCCTCAGATGTGCCAGTTCATGCAGAATCACATACTCCAGACATTCCACCGGCTTTTTGGCAAGCTGTAAATTAAGCCAGATCTTTCCGGTAGAGGTGTTGCAGGTTCCCCATTTTGTCTTCATATATTTACTCTGCCAGCCGCTGGCCGAAAACCCGGTAGCCGTTTCCCACTTTGGCAGATATTTTTCAACCTCCGCCTTTAAGAGGCCCCGGTACCATTCCTGCACAAATGCCTCTCTCTGTTTTGCCGTGCTTTCTTTCCGGACAGTCAGAATGGCCTTGTTACCGGATAAAACAAGGGAATTTCCCCTGTAGCTGTATTCCACCTGCAAAAAATACTGCTGTCCCCAGACATACAGGGTCTCACCGGAAACATACTCCCGCCGGCTCTGCCTGGGCTGCCGTTCAAACCTTTCCCTCTGTTTCCGAACCCAGCCAAGCTTCGTCCGCACGAACATGGCGATGCTTTCATCCGACACATTTTCCGGCGCAGACACCCGCACCTTTCCGTCCGGGGGCAAAACCGCCAGATGCATGTTCTTAATATTCTTTTTCGTAACCTCCACAGGAATCCCCGAAATCGTCATCTGCATCAGTAATCCTCTTGTTCCACCACAATCCGGTAAATTCTTTCCACTTCATCGTCATCATGGAAAATATCGTAAATGGCGCGTTTAATCCTGTTTTCCTTCACCTGGTTATTCCGGAATCCCTCCTGCCTGGCCTTTACAATTACTCTGTGCAGCCGTATGGCAAGCTCCTCGTCTCTGCCGCAGTTGTCATAAAATGCCCGCAGCGGGCCGCTGGCGCAGATGCTCTTTGGATATTGTTCGTTTCGTTCCGGTGTGACGACGTTTTTTGCCAGCGCCGTATAGGTTTCCAGAAGCCGGGCATAGGCAATAACGCTTTGCCGGCGGTCCAGAATCAGCCGTTCCAGAATCGCAGACATCTTTTCATAATAGGCCGGGTTTATAAGCATCCGCTCCACGATCTTTTTCCGGATATTGTTCTCGATAGTCTCGGCTGCGCTTTCCTGCTCTCCCTTATCCCCTTCATTTCCAAGTCTGCCCTCCTGGGCCAGAATAAAATCTAGGAGGGTAAACTCCTCCATGCTTCCGACTTTCTGAGCCTCGCCTGCTAAGATATAGTTGTCAATCAGATACCGCATCCCCGGCTCGTAAGCCTTCAGGTCAATAAAATCCCCGCTGGCCCTTCCGATGGTTTCCCGCAGCTGGATATAAAATGTAACTCTTGCTTCAATCCTGCCCTGCTGCTCCGGAGAATACCCTGCTTCACCCATACGGGGTTTTAGCTCCGCAAACCCCCGCACAAGCTTTCCCACCAGTTTATAGAGCTTCTCCCGGATTCTGGCGTAAGCTTCATCCTGTCTTACATCCCTGCCGCTCTCCCCGCAGAAATAATGGATGTAATCCAGCTGGGCCTTTGGAGCTTCCACCCCCTCACAGAGCTCCTCCAGCTCTTCCAGTATATGGGCAAAATGAGTTCTGGCCGCTGTTGTCCTGTCCTTTATAAGTCCCTCTATGTCCTCCTTCTCATAAGCCTCAAAGGCACCCCTGGTGTACTTGTTCATGGCGTCTGTCAGATCGCCAAACAGTTCCTTGTAATCTACTATATAGCCAAATTCTTTGCTCTCCCCGTGCAGCCTGTTCACACGACAGATTGCCTGGAAGAGGCCATGGTCATGCATTTTCCTGTCTATGTAAAGATACGTGCAGCCTGGAGCGTCAAAACCGGTGAGCAGTTTGTCCACCACAATCAGAAGCTTCATGTTTGCAGGCTCTTCCACAAACTTCCGCTTCGCCTCTTCCTCAAATTCCGCCACCCTTTTCTCCACCTGGGACTTATCCGCTGACGGGTCAATGCCGATCATCTTCAGATAGGCATTATATTTTTCCTGGGATTCCGTATCCTCCTCGTCGCTTACGGTCTCCGTTCTCATATCTCCTGGCCGGGGCACATAGGAAGAGATCACCGCGCATTTGCGAAACCCTTTACTCTGGAAAATCTCATAATATCTGCATGCGGAATACACCTTTTCCGCTACCAGAATCGCGTTTCCGCTGCCATCCATCAGACGGTCTTTTGTGGCAAAGTCAAAGATGATATCATTTGCAACCTGCTCCAGGCGGGAACGGGAGGAGAAAACCTTTTGTATATTTCCCCAATAGCTCTTTAACCGGGCTTTGGCCCGGGGCGCAAGTCCCGTGGTTTTGGCCTCAAACCACACATCAATACGGTTCTGTGAGGTAATGCTCTGGGGAATATCCCTTGCCTCATACCGCAAATCCAGGATCACGCCGTCCTGGACACCCTCGTTAAACTTATAGGTGTGAATATAGCCGCCAAACGTCTCCAGGCTTGTCTTTTTATCCCTCTTGAGAAGGGGTGTGCCTGTAAAACCGATAAAAAGGGCCTTGGGAAGGATTGCTTTCATTGCCTCGTGAAGCTTGCCCGATTGTGTGCGATGGCACTCGTCCACAAATACAACCAGCTCCCCTCTGGCACAGAAATTGTCTGGCAGGGACGCCTTCAAATCCTTGATGTATTTCTCATAGTCAGACTCGGAGCTGTCGCTTCCACGCCTGCCAAACTTGTGTACCAGGGAACACATCAGCCGCTGCTCCACGGTATCCAGTTGTTTAAGAAGGTCCTTTCCGCTTTTTGTGCGGACAATTTTCTCATCCACTCCCTTGTATATTTTCTCTATCTGTTCATCCAGCTCCTCCCGGTCGGTAACAATCACCACACGAGAATTAGGATTATTTTCCAGTATCCACTTGGAAAGCCATACCATGGTAAGGCTTTTTCCGCTTCCCTGGGTATGCCAGATAATGCCTCCCTGCTTTTTGTCCCCCAGGCGCCGCCGGGCCCTTTTGATGGCATAATACTGGTTGTAGCGGCACACCTTTTTAACGCCCTTGTCAAATATTACAAAATTATGGATAAAATCCAGAAAACGCCTCTTGTAAAACATGGAAAAAATCTGCCCGTCCAGTTTTTCCGGGATGGACCTGCACAGTTCTTCCACTTGAATGTCTATGGCGTCCCGCTCCTCCCTCCGCTCCTGGAAGCCGTCCGCTTTCCATTCCAGATAATTCTTCTCAGAGGTGAGAAGCGTCCCATACCGCAAACCCTCGCTGTCATTTCCAGCCATGCAGAACTGTATGGTTGTGAAAAACTTATCAATAAAGTGGGCCTGCTGGTTTGTCAGATTCTGGCGGATGCCCTCTGATACGGAAATCCTGCTGGACTTCAGCTCTATAACTGCCAGCGCTATGCCATTGACATAAACCACCATATCCAGGCGCTTGGTATTATCTGCCGCCACCGTAACTTCCTCGGCAATATAAAAGTCGTTTTGGGAAACGTCCGTGAAATCCATAAAATAAACTGTCCTGGGCGGCTGCTCAGCCGCTTCCCTTACCTTTGCCCCATATTTCAGCAGAGAGTATACTTCCTTGTTGGCATGATACAAGCCCTGCTGGAGATTGGACGCCTCCCTTACCAGCATATCAACCGCGATTCCCGCCGCCTTTTCCGAATACCCTTGCCGGATCAGCCAGGCATACAGCGTGTCCTGCATAATATTGCTGTTTTCAAAGGCCTTGCGGTTTCCAAGGCTTGTATAGCAGAGCCTGTCCTGGAAAAACTGCATTACCCTGTCCTGTGTCTTGCGCTCGTTATCGCCGATGTTTGTCATAAGCACCTCTTTTATCTATACCAGTCGGATTTTTCCTGTCAGCAGCTCCTGCATCATGCCCTGCCTGATCTGGCGGTATTTTTCCAGCTTTTGCTCTAATTTTTGTATTTCTGCATCCATGGCGGACAAAACCGAAACGATTTCTTCCCGCTCTCTCTTCCCAGGCGTCGGAATTGAAAATTTCCGGATGTCAGCGATTGTCAAGGTGGCCTGGGCCCCGCCTTTTGTCACGTATTGGATTTGTTGTTGTCCCCCGGAGCTGTTCATATAATAAAATACCCATTCCACATCACTCTCATCTTTAAAACGGGTAATTCCAATGGCTCCCCCACAGAATGCCCTGCCTCCCGGATATAATCCAATATTCCCAACGCTTGCGCCCACAATGGAAAACAGGACGCATTTTGTCTCTAAAATAATACCGGGAAATTGTGCCGCTACGTTTTCGGGTATAAAATAGTCTGTGTCAAAGGAAACCTTTCTGCCGCTGAAATTTATTGTCTGGATCATGGGCAATGTATTTAACAATTTCTGCTTTACCAGAGCAGGCTTTATGTAAGAGGTGTAGTCAAATCCCGTCTGTTTTGTAATCAGCGTACAGTAGTCCTCCAGGGGACGTGTCTCCCACTCCCCGCTAAACCCCGGCAACCGCCTTTTCCCTGTCAGAAGTTCCTGCATGGCTCCCTGTCTGACTGCCTTTTTCTTTGCGATAAGCTTCTTAAGGGAGGAAATCAGATGATCCGCATCGGAAAGGGCATCTGCTATTTCCTTTTGTTCATCCATTGGGGGGACGACCACATAAGTATCCCGGATAATCCCGTTATACAGCCTGGAAATTGTGGTTCCCTCCCAGGAGGCCCATTTTATAACTTTATAGAAATGATTAAGAAACTGGTTGCACAGTATATCCTTATTAATATCCAGCCATACAATATTGGAATCCTGGAAATACGCGTCCTTTCCGTCAAATACAACCGTTCTTCCAAGAGTCCCCGACGCGGAGAGCAAAACATCCCCCTCCTTCGGGTAGGAATATTTCCTGCGGTATTCCTCAAATAGCTTCCGGGGAATGTAAGTGTCTGCCTTTTTGCCAAAGGTGCCGATTTTGTAGAAGGGTATCTCAAAATTCTCCCCTGTCTGTTCCGAAAAAATCCGCTTGCACATACAGATATCCGCAATTTTTCCAATTTTCATGCATTCCCAATCCTCTGGAATCACACCGGCTTCCGTGCGCTTATACCCCTCCCGGATCACCATACAAATCCCATCCTTTCCAGATGAGCCTTTACCCTCGTCTCATAATCCTCTGTCTCTTCCTCAAGGCGGGGCAGGGTGTCCTCATAGCGTTCTGCCAGTTCCCCCATACGGTTTGCCATGTTCTGGGAAGTTGTCACATACAAAGCCTTAATCCCCTCAAGGACAGCCAGATACCATTTCCGGTTAACAAGAAGGTCTTTTATCTCCTCATCCGTAAGCCCGGCATATTTCTCTCTGACCTTTCTATCCAGCGCCGCAGACAATTCCCTTACCATTCTGGCGTATTTCCTGGTCTTCTCTGTCAGGTCTGTATATACACAGAGCAGCCTGTATTCCTCGCTCTGGGAACAGGCGTTGTTAAGCGCTTTTATCCTGGCCGAAACTTTTTTTGCATCCATTTTTTCCTTGTCATTCAGGCATTCCACAAAAACGCCGTCCTCTCCTGTCTGCTCTTCCACCAGCTGTTCCAGCTTACTCTGGGCCTCTTCTACAGCAGCCTGCGCCTTATCAATCTCTGCGCGCTCAGCAGAAAAATATACGCCCTCAATCAGATCTTTGGGAATCAGCTTCCCTTCCCAGCCTCTATACTTTTCTTTTTCATTCCCCTTTTTGTCAACCGTCTTTTCAACGATATTTTCCGTGACGCGGGCCGCCTCGTATCCGTCAAATTTCAGCACATAAACGTCATCCCCCATGGTCTCCTGCCAGTAAGAGAGCAGCGCTTCGTACACATCGTACTTATCTATCAGTTTAAGGCCCTCAAAAGCCTTCATCAGCCTCCGGGAAAGATCTGCAATAAACGGCCTGACCTCCAGGTCTTCGTCAATATTGCGAAGCCCCTTATCCACCTGACTGCGCCAGGTTTCAAAAGCCGCGTCTATCCGGGCGCCATAGGCGGAAAATTCCGCATCATTATAAACGGTGTTTCGAATATCTTCCTTTGGGATATTTAATTTATAATACCCCGGCCGCAGGACAGAAAACAATTTGTTTTTAAGACCTGGAAACTCCGTCCAGTACCTGTCCATGGAATCCACGTCCCCCGCAGGAATCCCCCCATGCAAGTGTCCGTCAATGTCCTGTAAGTCTTCCGGCGTGGAGCTGTCTATATAGCGGGTAATATTCAGATTATACTTGTTTTTCTCTTTGATTTCTTTGTTGGGGACAAACCTGGCATACCTGGGGTCGGTTGTAATCTGCCGGTTAAATGTTGTGACAATCCTGGAAATATCCCGTTCCCGTAAACGGTTTTTATTTCCGTCCTTTACAAAGTCGTGGCTGGCGTCAATCATAAAAATACCGTCTCTCGCCTCTGCCCCTTCTTTGTCTATAATAATAATGCAGGCAGGAATACCCGTTCCGTAAAACAGGTTTGCAGGCAGGCCGATAATGCCCTTGATATAACCCATGTCTATAATTGCCTTGCGTATGGAGGCCTCCGCGTTTCCACGGAACAAAACCCCATGAGGAAGAATTACCGCCGCTTTGCCTGTGCTCTTTAGGGACTTCAGAATGTGCAGCAGCCATGCAAAATCCCCGTTCTTTTCCGGCGGTCTGTCGTCATAGCCCTTAAATCTGTCATAGTCTTTTAATCCGTCCGTCCAGTTTTTCAAAGAAAACGGAGGATTTGCCACAGCAAAATCAAAACGTTTCAACACCTCATCATTGGAATTTTCCTCAAAGTATCTGGGCGCCGAGAATGTATTGCCCGCCCGGATCTCCCCGGCGGCCTTGTTATGTAAAACCAGGTTCATTCTGGCCAGGCCCGCAGTGGTCACTTCTTTCTCCTGTCCCCAGATAGAAACCTCAAAGGGCGCTTCATCCGCCGCGCGAATCAGTAGGGAACCGGAGCCACAGGCCGGGTCATAGACGGAATATCCCTCGTCCCTCTCCCGGATTTTATCAATGCCAATCACCTTGGCCAGAACCCGGGATACCTCCGCCGGGGTATAAAACTGCCCCTTGCTCTTACCGCTCTCCGTGGCAAAATTCCGCATAAGATATTCATAGGCGTCCCCTAAAATATCATCCCCGCCTGCCTTATTATTCTTAAAATCAAATTCCGGCCGCTGGAAAATGGCAATCAGGCCTGTCAGCTTGTCCACCATCTCCTTCCCGCTGCCAAGTTTTGCCTCATCGTTGAAATGGGCGTTGTCAATCACACCCCGCAGGTTGTTGTTTCCCGCCTCCGCAAGGGCGGCAATCACCACATCCATTTTTTCTCCGATATTTTTATTGCCCTTTAATGCTACCATATCGTCAAAGCTACCGCCTTCGGGAACCGTAATATCCGCATATTTGACCCCCTTAAATTTGTCCGTAACATACTTTACAAATAACAGGGTAAGTATATAGTCTTTGTATTGGGAGGCGTCCATGCCGCCCCTTAATTTGTCACAGCTTGCCCAGAGGGAGCTGTATAATTCGTTTTTCTTTATCGCCATGTCAGATTGTCACTTCCGTTTCTTTTGCTGCAAATACAGGCCTCCTGTAAATGTATGTTTCTGTTTAGTAATCAGTTGTTTGTCATCCATACTGGTTCCTTCCAAAAGGCTGGAAGGTTCTGGCTTCTTACACTGTTTTTCTTAACATGCTTTTAAAGAGTGCTGGTAAACCTTTTAAATTTCTCACATTGTCAAACATGTTTTTTTGGCTATGAAACGCTCTTGAAATTCTGCTTCGCTTCTCTATGCGGCGACCATTGGCCCATTTACGAAACTGCACCGCTCACTCATTATAAATATAAAGCAAAATGTGATTTAACTATTGCATTCAACTGCTCGGCTATCTTCTCAAAAGGAAGGTTCAAATCCAACGTCCTAACTGTTATCTGGTTTCCGTGCATCTGATACACGTTGTCTGGCTGAATCTCTTCTTCCGTTTTTGCATAAAGAAGCATTCCCGAAACCTTGTGTTCTTCGTCTCCAAAATCATAATCTCGATTTTTTACATAGGTAAAAATCTGATACATGTTATTGGAATGAATCGTGTGCTTATCATACTGCGTTTGAGTTGTATGACTATAGTACTTTGCATCAATAATCAGTACGGTATTTCCTTTTTGCAGATGAATATCACTCTGCATAACTGGGAGCATCGTTCCGATACCATCATCCACAGACCAAGGTATCTGCGACACGCTAACTGACAGTTCTGGAAAATGCTTGCTATAGTATTCGAGAATGAATTTCTCGTACAGTCTGCACATGCGCTGTTCATCAACAAATATTGCCAATTTATAATCGCCTGCATCCGTCGTAATCAGCATACCTTCAATTATCAGTTGGCATATGCTTATCAGCATACGATAAGTCTGATTATTGCGTTGAAAACGAATCACTGACCATTTAATGGATGCTGGCTCCAGCATATCTACATTGGAGAAAAATAGCATCTTCTTTTTCAAATCGTCTTTGTACTCCGTTTTCACTCTTGCATTTCTGAGTAGCAGCATAACCGGTAATTCCTCTTGTCGGTTAATGTACTCCCTGTATAAGCCCTGCTTCAACTGGACACCGATTCCCTTTGCAAGAATAGCTGCAAGCAGGTCGTACATCTCCTCAAAAGGTTCCACCGCTACGTCTTCATAATTTCCCCGATTCAAAGTCTGAAACGCATAGGCAAGCATATGGTAAATATTATTAATCAGTATGCTCTTATCTTTTATCATTGAAATACACCATGCAAAATATTCTCCCAGCGTTGCAGCTTTGCACTATCATCAAACCAGTATTCACTTAACATAGGCAAAATATCATAATCAACGACATTCTTCATCCACTCATCTGTACACTCGTCTGCATTGCAAAAGCAGCTGTGTCCAATGCAGAATCCTTTACCAAGAGACTTGTCCTGCATAATTTCTCTGTTAAGGTCTTTTATGCGTTCAATCAAAGTATTGAAAGTTTCGTTTGCAAATCCTTTCTGATAATTAATGATCCTTCCGAATCGAATCCTGGTTCCATATTAAAAAAGCTGAATCGCCTTCTAAGAGCATAATCAATCATTGCCAAACTTCTATCGGCTGTATTCATCATGCCGATAATATGTAGTCTTTTCGGAACAGAAAAGCTCAATCCGTTATAGGCAAGCGTAGCTCTCTTATCACGGTAATCCGCCTCAATCAGCATCAAAAGTTCACCGAAGATTTTGCTCATATTACCCCGGTTAATTTCATCAATGATAAAGAAGTAGTCTTGGTCTGGATGATTCGCCGCCTTTTGGCAGAATCGATAGAAAATACCATACTTCAATTCGAATCCATCACCAACAGGCTTATAACCCATTACAAAATCTTCATAAGAATAATTCTGATGAAATTGAACAAATTCTATACGTTCTTCATCCACCTCACCCATAATAGAGTACGCCAAACGCTTAGCAGCAAAAGTCTTACCTACGCCCGGAGCTCCCTGCATAATGATGTTCTTTTTCCTTTTGAGGACAGAAACCACCCTATCATACTTAGCTTCTGTGATATAAACATCTTTAAGGAAATCTTCTTTTGTATATTTATCTTTGTCCTTTTTAGGCGGAGCAGGATTCTCATCACGAATCATATCAAGAATAAATTCATACTCGCCCTTTGTAAGTTTAAATAAACTGCCCTGTGGATTGATAAAGTACTCCATCTTCTCCAGTTCCGGGCACTCCTTCAATGTTGCATAATCGATAGGCAAAGACAATCCTTCTCTCTTTTCAAAATAAATCTTCTCGCCATCCTGCCCGGCACTAATGCGTATCAAAGCAACAACCTGCTTAACTGGTGTTGATTCATAGCCTATTACCATGTCACCAGCCTTAGCATCCAGGAAGTTCTGGAAAACTCTACGCTTGTTTCCATTATCGTTGTAAAGCGTATAATCCTGAACCTCACCAACTGGCATGCTGGCCATACTCCACATCCTTGGATTGGCATTTAAGAACCAGTAATGAATACCAGAAGCATCATTCTTCAATAGTTCTTCCTTAGTTATATCAAAGTATGGCTTCAGAATATAATTCTCAAACTGCTGCATCTCGCCATCTGGGACAGCGATACACGTCGAATTAGCATTTGGTGTCCACCACTTCTTATCGCCAGTATATGGACTGGTATCGCGTGATTCAGCAATTACGGTGTAGCTTCTCTCGCACCATCCATCTTGCTTTTCCGGATTTTCTTCAACCTCATCAGAATCAATTCTACCCAACAAGCGTATGCTGTTACCTCTGCAAAGATAAAAGAAATCTCCCTTCTTCATGGTTGCCATGAAAGCTTCGCCTTGAGACACCTTTGATTTGCCCTTTGCAGCTGTATCTTTATGGACAACAACCACTCTTCGTTTTTCAAAAGCAGTTGCTTCTGCCTCAGTAATGCAATCATTACCATGACTTATCTTCCAGAAATTTGGTGCTAAATTTGCATATAGATTTACTTTTGATAAATCTAGTCTTTCCAATGCTTCCGCAAGTTCATCTCTCAATTTCCAAATGTATGAACCTTCTTCGTCTTTCTTAGCCCTTTTACCCACATAGAGTACCGGCCACCACTTGCTGTTTTCATTGTCACGTGGCAATACCGGGCATCCAGTCTT
Organism: Clostridia bacterium; assembly: GCA_910576205.1. Classification (GTDB taxonomy): domain Bacteria; phylum Bacillota; class Clostridia; order Lachnospirales; family Lachnospiraceae; genus RGIG4284. Next base: position 180,423 of record CAJTHL010000006.1, read on the forward strand.
TTGTACAATCCTCTTGGCTAAAGATGACGAACCAGCATTATAGAAATTTTTGCTTTCACCATACTTGATGGCCAACTGGGTGCAGGTAGCTTTTCCACCATAATCAACCATACGCTTCATAATTTCCAAACTGCTATCAGTGAACACTTCACCATCATTCAATAAAGCTTCCCAATCATCAGCAGAAAAAGCTGGCGTATAATCTGCCGGCCACCATTCACCGCTTGTCAGAACAGAATCATCCTTATTATAGTATCTGCTAATAAAGAAACCCACATCAATGGTAAGTGTCCTTAATTCAGGGTCTGAATAGCAAGTACCTGTAATCTGTAACGCAAGCATATTTTTAAGTTCTTCATCCTGCTGAAGTTCTGCACAGATTTCATTATAGAAAGCTATAAAGCTGCGGATATTATTAGCATACGCACCCTTTTTAAATGTATAGTCGCTTTCCAGTTCATTCGATACCGCTTTTACTTCACTTAATTTGTAAATGTAGTACTTATCCGGATAACGTAACCAAAGGTATGTTGAAATCGCATTTTCATGCTGGTAGTGCTGTCCTGCTCCGTTACCATATCTTTCCAAAAGACCATTTGACTTTTGCTTGAAGTTTTCGATACGTTCGCACACGTCCTTACTCTCATCGTACAATTCGATAAACATGGCACGCACCTCTTCTCCAGCTGTCTCTGCAAACTTCGTAATCATTCTTGCCGGAAAATTATTAACTGATGCAAGAAGATTTGCCGTCTGGGAAAGAGCCTTCGTGAGCATTCCGGTAAAGTCGTCGGCATTCACATCCCAGTTTACCTGGAAACATTTTACTGCTTCCCATTTGTACTTTTCATCTGGCCACTGAGTTTGAGCAAAGCGTTTCTTGTATTCATCCAATGCGGCCTTCAATCTGAATTTATCAAACATTTTTTTACCACCTTAATCATGCATTACGCAGACTTTTATATATTTCGTCAGAGAAAGCACTTAGAACCTGACGCTTCATTTCCTCATCTGATATCTTGTAAGACTTCATCAGAATATTTCTAATCTCTGGTGGACATTTCGGCTGTCTGAATCTCCACCTTGATATGTTGGTCTGCATGGAGTTTGGACAATAAATATATCCTCTCAACATGTGTCAGAACTACTATGTAAACACAATTTTTCAGCCTCGTCACTCGTATAGGAACACAATTCTGCGCCATTATGTACAGCCGCAGCATTTTTACGCTTTGGCTTAAAATCCTTTCCATTAAAATTGGAGTGGATACCAGTTTTATACACAAAGGTTATCTTCAAAGGCTCCTCCACTCCCTCATCATTATAACCTCCAATAACTATTTTTTCAACTACGCTTTCAAAAACCACCCTGTCGAAGCTCTCCAGTATCTTCGCTTATATAATTTGCCTCCAATATATGTATTGATGAATGTCAAGCCACAAGGTTCGTAGCAACATTGTAATCTCTCATAAGCCGCTTCTTTATGGCTTCGTGTTCATCTACCGTAATTAAGCAAGTGCATCAAGGTGGTTTGTCGGCTCGTCCATGATAAGGAAATTTTCAGTTTTTATCTCTCATAACAGGAAATTTTATATCTTATATAAGAGGTATTGCATAATTAAATTAGATGTTACGCTTGTATAAAAACAGAGCCAACAAACTATGGTTTCCCACACGTTCATTGGCTCTGCATCTATGTGTCTGGCTCTATCCTATATTCTTCTTTAACCGTATTCCCATTGAAAAATACGGCTCACTCAGATATTCTTCTTTGTCAATACTGTATCCTCTTTTTTTATAAAAGGAAACCGCATGATGGTTATTTTTAAACGCCCATATCACAATCTCTTTATACCCTTGTTCCTCCGCCCTTTGCTCGGCAAAATCCATCAGCATTTTCCCAATTCCTTTCCCTTGAAATTGGGAAGCAACATAAATACGCCAGATTTCAAATGCCCCTGCTATATCCGCATCTGCCGTATCTCCAAAAGACAACATTGCCGACACTCGGTTTTCTTCCTCCCACACATACTCTGACAGTCTGCTGGCTGTAAAATCTGTCTTTAATCGGCATGTCCTTTCCGCACATCCATCTGAATTTAGCAGCAGCGGATTGACATATCCAGAATAAACATTTTTCCAGTTCTCATTCATTCCAACCACTGTCACACGCAGATTTCTCACTTCTATCAATCTTTCTTGCCTGCCTTTCTTTCAAAAATAATTGTACTGTTTTCGATGCCTGCATAGCAAATATACCGTCAGTATAAGCGTGAAAAGCTCCGCAAGCGGGACTGCAAGCCAAACGCCTGTCACCTCTAAAAATCTCGGTAACGCCAAAAGGAACACCATAATAAATCCAAACGTCCGCAGGAAAGATATGGTTGCAGACGCTTTCCCACTGGATAATGCCGTAAATAATGCGGATGAGAAAATATTGCATCCAGAGAACAGAAAACTGAATGAAAAAATGATAAATCCATTCTTTGTAATCTCAAAAACATTCCTGTTGTTCTCCGCAAATACCTTTGCAATGCTTTCCCCGCCAAGCAGGGAAAATAAAAATACAAATATGGAAATCCCCGCTATAAAGCTGAAACAAATACGGACGGTCTTTTTTAGCTGTTTTACATTCCCGCTCCCATAGTTATAGCTTACGACGGGGGCTGTTCCCATAGAAAAGCCAATATAAAGCGTTGTTAAGAGGAACTGCGAATAGATGATTACCGTAATCGCAGCTACGCCGTCCTCGCCTAGCAGCTTCATCATGGTTACATTAAACAGAAATGTCGTTATGGCAGTCGAACACTGACTTACCATTTCCGACGCACCATTGAAACAGCTTTCCAGCAGAACAGATGCGTCCATGTCTGGCTTGCAAAAGTGCAGCTCACTTTTTTTCATCAGAAAAAATATGGTACCGATAATTGTCGGTATCATATATCCGATGCCCGTCCCAATAGCAGCTCCCTTGATTCCCATTTGCAGTAAGACGATAAAGACATAATCAAAAATAATGTTGACAATCCCCGCTAAAGCAGCAAGCACTAAGCCTAATGTCGGCTTCCCCGCCGTCACAAACAGATTCTGATACAGCACCTGCATCATGTTAAAAGCAGCGAAAATGAGCTGTATGGTCAGATACTCTCTGCAATATGGGAACAATATTTCACTCGCCCCCAATCCCCAGATGATTTCATCCAAAAAGAGAAGCCCTGCCGCTGTAATCAGCAGACCGATAACCGCCCCTGCCACGACAATCAACGTAAAATTGCTTCTGGCTTCCTCTGTGTTTCCATTCCCCATTTTCTTCGCAACAACCGCACTTCCGCCTGTCGCAAGCATCGTCCCCAGACCGACAATCAGATTGATGACGGGGCAGACGATATTGATGGACGACAAAGCGTTCGTGTCTACAAACCGTGCTACGAAAATCGTGTCTACAATGGTATATAATCCCATAAACAGCATCATCACCATGCTTGGGAAAGCAAATCGGATAAGGGACAGGGCGTTAAAGCTCTCTGCCAACGGGTTTTTCTGTGTTTCGGTCATTCTCTGTTTCCTCCTTGTTTTTCGGTGGAAGCACGAAACGCTGCGTCGGATAGCCATATTCCACAAGCAGCTCCCGTTCTGCAAATCCAAGACGGCGGTATTCTTCCCGCCAGCCCGTATCTGCCTTATCGCCTGCACGGTATGTCGTCAATGTAATCTCTTTCCCGCAAAGCAATTCCTCCGCCAGCTTATCAAGGAACAGCTTTGTAATGCCGAGATGCCGATACTGCGGGTGGACAGCCAGAAAGTCTATTCTGCCTGTGTCGGGCGAAAATCCCATCACGCCAATAGCCATATCGTCATCCCGCAATATCAGAGCCTTTTTATCCGCAATATACTGATGCAGGTTTGCGGCGTAATCTTTTTTATCCAGACATGGATAGCCGTCAATCGTAAGGCTTACCAGTTCCATCCAGTCATCCGCATCTTCGGGCGTGGCAAATTTTATATTGTCTTTTGTCAAATCCATTTTTACAAGCTCCTCCTTCAGATAAATTTCAAGCTGTAACGGGTAGAAGTTTTCCGTTTCCCGAAATTCCGCAGGGGAAGTCTTATACATCGCCTTAAAAATATCCGTAAATGCCTGCTGGCTTTCATACCCGCTCATAAGGGCAATCTCGATAATCGGTTTTGCAGAAAACACCAGAAGTTTTGCCGCTTCTGTAAGCTGCCGCCGTTTTGCGTAGTCGTGGATAGTCAAGCCGACGGTCTTTGTAAAAATCCGATGCAGATGGTATTTGGAATAGTGCAGTGCCGACGCCACCATATCTAAATCCATCTTTTCGTGCAGATGTTCTTCGATATAGCGGATAGCCTGTGAAACAATGCGTACTGTCTGACCTTGCATTTTGCTCCCTCCTTTCCTCGTTTTGCCCTCACAATTTAAGCATTATGATATGCCAAATCGGGGGGGGTTCAATGAGATATTGTAGCACAAGGAGTTTTCTATCTTTTCATCATTCTTGCTATATTTTAAACCATCTACATTTACAGTAGTTCTTCTTTCAATGCCCTTATCCATTCTTCGATTGCCTGCACTAATCGAAATTGCTGATGCAGAACCGCCATGCCCGTGGCAGGAACATCGGGAGCGTTTTCTTTTAAGTCCATGTTCTCCTCAAGATAGGATTTCAGCACATTGATATTGCTCTCAATATTATCCAGGCATTCCCTCTGTTGTTCCTTTTCCATGCTTTCTAAATTAACGATAACCGCATTAAAATCCAAGAATATGTTAATCGGCTTGCAGGATATTTCGAACATCAGTTTCTCAAATTCCTCATTTCCTGCATCCGTCAAGGAATATACTGCCTTTTCGGGCATTTTTCCCTCTTTCTCCGTGCGGCTTGTGATAAGCCCCTTTTCTTCCAACTGGATAACCTTTTTGTATATAGATGGTGTGCTGATTTTTACCCATTTTGAGATATTGCGGTATTCCACCAGTTTCTGAATATCATATGCACTCAAAGATTCCCGTTTCAACATTCCCAATACAATCAAGTCAATGGCCGCCATTTAAAATCCCTCCTTTTTCTATTGACAACTACTATAAATTATAGTAGTATAATCCCTGCAACGCAATTACTATATTTTATAGTAGTATAAATAACACCATTTGTCAAGAGAAAGGATTTCACAATGAACAGTCAAAGTAAAAAGATGGAGCTGCTCGGCAGCACATCCATACCAAAAGCACTTTTATCAATGGGCATCCCAACAATGATCGGCATGTTGGTAAATGCTTTCTACAACCTTGTTGACGCTTATTTTGTCGGCGGGTTAGGGGAGAGACAGATGGGGGCAATCTCCGTGGTCTATCCGCTCGGACAGGTCGTTGTCGGTCTTGGTCTGCTGTTCGGCAACGGTGCGGCTTCTTACATTTCCCGATTGCTAGGTCGTGGGGATAAGGAAAATGCGGATAAAGTGGCAAGTACCGCATTATACAGCAGCGTATCCGTAGGGGCAGTCATCATTCTCATTTCTATGATGTTTCTGCATCCCATACTGAAGCTCTTAGGGGCAACCGACAGCATCCTCCCCTTTGCCGCCACATACGCAAGCATTTACATTGTTTCCTGCATCTTCAATGTGTTCAATGTCACCATGAATAACATTGTGACTAGCGAGGGAGCAGCTAAAACAACCATGTGTGCCTTGCTGACGGGAGCGGTACTCAATATCGCCCTAGACCCGCTATTTATTTATGCGTTCGATTTAGGCGTGGCAGGAGCAGCGATAGCGACCGCAATCTCACAAGTCGTTTCAACCTGCGTATATCTGACCTATATTCTTCGGAAAAAGAGCGTATTCCATTTTCGGATTAAGGACTGCACATATACAAAAGAAACTATGTCTGAGATTTTCAAAATCGGCATCCCGACATTAGTATTCCAGATTTTAACGAGTGTGTCCATTTCCTTAATCAACAATGCCGCTGGCGGTTACGGGGATTCTGCCATTGCAGGCATGGGCGTTGTTACCCGCCTTATTTCAATGGGCAGCTTGTCCGTATTTGGGTTCATCAAAGGTTTTCAGCCCATTGCAGGGTACAGTTATGGTGCGAAAAAGTTTGACCGTCTGCGTGAAGCAATCAAGACTTCCATCCTATGGTCTACGGCTTTCTGTGTAATTTTCGGTGTGATACTGGCTCTGTTCCCTACGGCTATCGTTTCCCAGTTCACAAAGGGTGATACCAAGATGATTCGCATCGGGGCAGCGTCTTTAAGGGCAAACGGCATTTCCATTATGCTCTTTGGATTTTATACGGTGTATTCTTCCCTGTTCCTTGCTTTGGGAAAAGGCAGAGAGGGATTTATCCTCGGAGCTTGCAGGCAGGGGATTTGCTTTATTCCCGTTATCCTGCTTCTTCCGATGGTCTGGGGGCTAAATGGAATTATGTATGCCCAGCCGATTGCCGATGTGCTTTCCGCAATCATAACGGTATTCATGGCGATACCACTCCACAAAAAGCTGAATGAGATGCAGAAACAAACTTCCGCAATAAGCACGAAAGACAACGACTAAATATTTATTCTTTCTGACAAATAGAGCCGATGAGCTGTGAGGTTTTGATATGCTCCCCTTATAGTAGACAGACAAAATAATAAAACTGTCGCTGTAAGGAGGAGCATATTTCATGGGACAACATTCAAAATACTCTTTTGAGATGAAACTGGCTGCTGTCACAAAGTATCTGGAAGGAAGCTGTTCAATAGAAAGTATCGCCCGAAGCC
>CAJTHL010000007.1 GCA_910576205.1 Clostridia bacterium
CGGTGTTCATGGAGATGCCTTATATGCTCCGCAAGCGCTTCCACATCCCCTACCGCTGCCACATACCCGTTAACCCCTTCCTCCACATCGTCCCCGGCCCCGGAGGTATCCGTAAGGACAGGCACTGCCCCGGCGGCCATGGCTTCCGAGTGGGAAATGCTGTGCCCCTCCCATTCCGAGCAGCTGATGCATATATCCTGCCTCTCCCAGAATGCCGGAATCTGCCCGTGGGCTATCTCTCCCATGAAGTTTATCCTGTCTCCCAGGCCTCTTTCCCTTATCTGTCTCTTCAGCTCTTCCTCATAATCCCCGGAGCCTGCGATGTTCATGACAAAGTCCACCTGGCGGTCCCTTAGTTTTTCACAGACCTCCAGCAGCAGGTCCGCCCTTTTCTGCCTCACGGAAATCCTTCCCGCATATCCTATGTTAAGCGGGCAGCCCACGGGGCTGTACGAATGCCTGCTTTCTTTATTACATGGGATTTTCCAGTACAGCTCTTTTGTTTTCCGGCGGGGAAACCCCGTCTCCCAGAGGGCATTTTTTATCCTTGTGCTGATGGTCAGGCACACATCAATATACGGCTCCCAGGTTTTCAGCGCCCTGTAGTAGATTTCCTCGTCGTTATGAAGCACTGCGATGACCCTGAGGCCGGGGTTTATGTGCTTTTTTATGATGCACGCCCCTGCCATGATCTCAAAGGGAAAACTGCACACCACGGTTTCCGCCCCGCTTTGCAGGATTTTCTCCATGGTGTCTGTGATTTCAACGCCTTTTCTGTGTTCCACGAATTCGGCCGGTATTGTGCTGTCCGCGGTTTTCCTTTCACAGAAGGAGGGCAGGATATAGGCGCTTCTGATATTTAATACGTTAAGGGTTCCGGCGAAAGAATAGCTCCACCTCTCCACGCCTCCCAGCACCATGCCCCCGGACAGGTCTACCAGGCATTTGTATCTTTCCTCCCCTGCAGGGCTGGCCGGGGAAACACAGCGGGACAGGATTCCGGACATCCGGCATAGCATTTCCGGCGTTCTGGTATCGTCTGCCCGCACAATTTCCGTTTCCGGTATTCCGTTTCCCAGCAGCTGTGCCCTGACCTCTTCGTATCTGCCGCAGGTGATAAAGACCGTGACCTGGTTTTTCCAGTCATATACCTCCTGCGGCGCCAGTATTTTAACTCCCTCCGTCTCACTTCCCCAGAGGCTCTGCCCATTGTCACAGAAATAGTCCGGGCGCATGTTTAATTTTTTCCACAGTGAGAGCACTTCCCTGCCCGTTTTTCCGGAGCCCCAGAATATCTGCTTTTTCTTCATATTGTTTTTCCCTTATCCGCTTCCATAATCCAGTCTTTTAATGCAAGAACCCTTTTCCCTGTCTTTGCTTTTATTGCCTTTTCCACCTTCTCTGCCTCAAGCAGTGAAACAATGACGCAATCCGCCTCGGGCCAGGGCTCATCAAAGGTGTATATGGGCATTTCCGACTTTATTTCCCCGGCATTTCTGTCAATAAAACCTTTTACCTGTACAAAGGCGTTTAACTCGGAAACCAAATGCCTCCCCAGCATTCCACAGCCATAAACAACAGTGCTTTTTATTCCCAGAGAGCTTAAAAACGCCCCATAGTACACGCCTCGTTCCCGCAGCTTCATCCACCTGTCCAGAAGCTCCATTTTCCTCTTTAACGCATTCATTTCCTGCGCTCTGACCAGATTTCTCAAGGAAAACCCTTCCATCAGTAACCGCAGGTCATTCCCGGAAAATATTTTATTTTCCTGTATAATGCGAAGAAGCTCATGCTCTGACCTGGCCATACCCACAATGTTTTCGGAGGCGTTTGTGCCATGGGAAACATGTTCATATAAAATATCTTTATTCAGGGAAAATTTACGCCCCTCCGCCATCATACAAAGCCATAAAAGCCAGTCGTCCGCCCCGTTGTTTTCCATAATATTTTCGGTCCAGACAGGGGGAATCGCGTCCCTGCGCAAAAGAACCTGTCCCGGGGAAATAATCTGATTCCAGTTCTCCAGAACAAATTCTTTACAGGCTATATTTTGAAAGGCTCTCTCATCTGCGTAATATTCCTTCCCCGCATCTATGGCTTTGCAGACCGATGCATCATGTATTCCCAGCGCCTGGAGCTGGCTATGGAAATATTCCGGTTTAATCCGGTCGTCCTGATCCAGAAACAAAACATATTCCCCTTGGCATTCTCTAAGGCCTCTAACCCTGGCTCCATGGATTCCCCTGTTAATCTCCGTATTCAGAACCTTTATGGAGATATCTCTGCCTTGCCCGTCATAAAACAGCGGGTCATCGGGCGCGTCATTTACCAGTAAAAGCTCCAGATAATCCGTCTCCTCCAGATAGCCTCTGCAATCTTCTATCTGCCGGATTACGCCCGGAACATACCCCGCCCCATAATAAACCGGAACTATTACGCTTATGCTTCTCATTCTATCCTCCAGGAGCCATCCAAAGTTTCTGTCAGCGCTTTTTCCAGCCGGTCCCCAAATCTGTCCATAGTAAAATATTTTTCGTAAACCTGCCTTGCCGCATTTCCCATTTCCTGCAGATTTTCCCGGTTTCCGATGACCCATCTCATCTTCTCACATAAATCCTCTGGATCTCCGGCTTTACAGATAAGGCCGTTTTTTCCGTGCTTTATGTAATCCGCCGTTCCCGTAGCCTCAGACACAATGCATATCTTTCCATACATCATACCCTCTGTTACAACAATGGGAAGCGAATCCTCCAGGGATGGACAGACTACCACGTCAATCTTTTCAAATGCCTTGTGTATCTCACTTCTTGTCAGCAATCCCGTTATCTTAATGGAGGGCTCTTCTGATGCCATCTCCTTTATACTGCCGGCATACGCGTCCGTCCCTATAGGGCCGATAATGAGAAATTGCAGATTTCTCTTTTCCTCTCTGGGCAGCTGTGTAACGGCCCTCACAAAAACATCCTGTGCCTTTCCCTGGTGTACCATTCCTATAATCGCAAAAACCAGCGGCTCCGCCCTGTAGGAAAAACTATTTTCTTTCTTTTCGTCGGGAATTCCGTAAGACAGCAGCTCTCTTATTCTGTCTGGAAAGCAGTAATTAAACCTGTTCTGTGCTACCCTGCTTACCGCACGGATATTTACCTTTTCCAGCTGCTGCCCTCCCACCTGCCCCTCAAAGCGATGCAGGATATTCTCATACAGCTTTCTCTCTGACTCATGTATCCACCACAGGACAGGCTTTATCCTGCTGATTTCACAGGCGCTGGGAATCATTGGAAACACATTTACCAGTACCGCGTCAAAAAGCTCTATCCATGCCAGTTCTTCACTGTGTATATAAGGCAATGCCGGGCACAATACAATTCTTATCCCGCCTTCCGTCATTTCCTCTATAAATGCCTCGTCTCCCGAAGGCGCCGCCACAAAAACAGCATATCCACGCTCTTGTAATACCCTTGCCGCATAAACTGCTGCCAGAGGGCCCCCGGTGTAATTCAGATGGGAGGAGACAATCAGAATCTTTTTTTTACAGCTATCTGCATAATTCCCGCCGCAATAAAGCTTAAATTCTCCCCGGCAGATTTCGCTGGCAAGCTGTTCCCAGTACCAGATGTCCTTTCTATCTATTCCCAGTTTAAGCAGCTGGTCTTTCATGGCTTCCTCACTGGCGCTCATAAGGACAATTTTGTCATAGGAAAGCCGTGAAACATTCCCAGGTGCAAGAATTAAAACGCCATCCATTTTCTGTCCCTGAAGTTTGGGATTATTATCAAGAAAAGCCACAATTTCCCACATTGCAGGAATCTTGTGCTTCCTTTCCCGATAAAATCCGCCCACGCCAAAAATGACAATTCTCATAGCCCGTACTCCCGCATCTTTACAGGATTCTACAGCCTCCTGTAACAATCATGTTTTCTGATAAATTCCCGAATATCCAAATAAAAATCCTCATAGTTTTCCCTTATTTTTTCATCCGGCCAGTTCCACCAGGCAATGCGGTTTAATGCTTCTATCTCTTCTTTTTCGTATCTGTATCTGATAATACGCGCCGGCACTCCTGCCACCACGGCATAATCGGGAACATCCCTTGTTATCACGGCTCCTGCTCCGGCCACAACGCCATTGCCAATATCCGCTCCGTTTGTAACAAGGACATTTAAGCCAAACCACACGTCGTTCCCTATTCTGCATTTTTTTAAATTGCGCACCTTTACATCCCCATGGGGAACTACGCCGTCAAAATACCATGGTTCATCCTTATATCCGTCATAACTTTTTTCAAAAATCGGACTGACTGCTGAAGAATGGTATAAAAACGGATGGGTTGTGATATAGTCCATGGCATGATTTACTACTACATTTACCCCTGCTGCAAACGAGCAGAATGAACCGACAGACTCCACCAGATTATGATTGCAGAGAGGCCCATAACTATACTTTCCGCATTTTGTATATTGTACTTCCTCTTTCTTTTTAAAAATTTCAATCACATCATCCCTGCGAAAATAATCCGTTAATTTTTCATATACCTCATCATAGATCCCGGAATCCGCGCACGTAAACAGGACTTTATATCCGGCAATATCCAAGCGTTTACAGTATTCCAGATTTTTTATTTCCGGATTAAATGCAGATAACCGGTTATCCATGATAAGGTATTTTGTTATTCCAAAACAATCCGTTAAAATCTGTTTGGTGAGAATTCCCATTTCCCCATAGGGGTAGATAATGAATTTATTTATCCCTCTGCCAAGCGCCTTCTCTATGGCATTTCTTATCTCTTTGTAAGGCGTCATATTCTGTCCTCTCTTTCTCCCCACAAAGCCGGATGGGTCTTAGCCGGTCCTTTTCCAGATACTTATTCCCACAGTATTTTCCTTCGAAGGATTCGCCGCATCATTTTGCCGTTCCATAAGCATATTCACATAATCCCTCACGTCAAAAATTTCTGTTTCATCAGCCATTCCTTCTTCCTCTATAACATCCCACAGAGGCCCCTGGCAAAAAGAGGAATGGAACGCTTTATAATCAATCTTGCATCTTCCTTTGAGCCAGGTTCCCTTCCACCTGACATCCAGACTGGCGTCACTCCTCATAAGGACAATGGTCCCATTCTCATAATGCTCCCAGTGGATATATTTCTTTGTCTCTTCTGTCAAGACAGTCTTATACCCGCCGGACGTATCCTTTTGTAATTCCAGACTGTTTCCGTCTTGTATACTCAGAAACAGGATTCGGTTTCCATCGCAGACCGCTCCCGTAAACTGATAGGGGCGGCTGGCGATTTCATCCGGCAATTCAAACTCTTCAAAATCTGAATCTCCATCCCATCTTACAATTTTTCCGTGCTGCCAGGACGGAATCCAGAACCCATCCTCATTATGGTCGATGCCGCAATATACATTCCCGGCGCTTCCAATCTGTTGCCATTCGTATTCCAGTGTATCCAGGTTAAGCCGCATCACATGATTGGATACGCTTACCGGAGAATAGGCAAGATTGTCCATTCTGATAGCGTCTGTAAAAAACAGGCCCTCCTCTTCCTTTTTCTGTTCCGGCGGACAGCTTATTTCCATATAGGATACAGAATAATCATTGAGATCAATCTTTAATATAGCCGGATACGCCGCGCCAAACAGGAAAATGCAATCCCCATAAACGACGGTTCCCCAGAATTTCAAGGTAATCTGCGGATGATCTATAACAATATCCGTCCATTTCCCGCTCTTTAAATCGTATATCCATATTTTTTCTGCAAAAGAGGGAATCAGAATCAGTTTTTCTTTCCAGTATCGCATCTTACGAAACCATTTCACTGCAAGGGCTTTTTCACAGGGAATGCGGCTTACGACAGATACGGCAAAATCCGGCATATGGATTTTGTAAAGGAGATTGTACTCTAACGAAAAGAAATATATATTATCATCCACGAAAACCCCCGCTTCGGCAGGGAGAAACACGTTTCTTTTTTTTGTTTTTTCATCCATCATATTTTTCATTCCCGCCTTTTATTTTGAAAAACTTTTATTTCTCTGCCACCACATACACGCTATAATACCCGATCCTCTCAGATTCCAATACCGAGATAGCCTCAAACCAGTCCTTGCTCTCCTTGGAAAACATATTTTTCCATCCCCGCGGCCACGCCACTTCCCGAAGACCCACCTGCTTGATAAAGTAGCCTGCCACTTTGAACAAATTTCCCAGGTTCCGCTGATTCCAGGTATACAAATGATAGCAGTTTTCTCCCCTCAGATACTCGTCGCGAATAGAATCATAAGGTACTACAAAAACCGCTTTCCCCCCGTCCACCAGCTTCTCTCTCAATCCACAGATGATTTTATAGGGCTCCAGGCAGTGCTCTAATGCATGTGTGGAAATAATCACATCCTGGCTTTTGTCCTCCAGCTCATCAAGGCTCGCCACACTTTTAATCCCCAGCTGTGCTGCGTATTTTCTTGCCACTTCATTTATTTCAATGCCGGTTTTCTCTCTGCAATCCAGTTTTTCCAGAAGCAATCCGCCGCCCATGCCAAACTCAGCCACCCGGTCTGTTGGCTTAATATATGTCTGGAAAAATTCCCGGTCCAACACGGAATCAATCTCCGCGCAATGAACCTGCATGGAAAAATAATCCTCGTTATAGCGCCCTTCTCCTTCCACGCCGGGAAAGTCTAATTGTGTAAAATTAATAAAAGGATAAATCCCCTCCTCCAACAGCTGTCCCTCTATTTCGGATACTGCTGTGGAAATAATAATCAGATCGTTTTCTGTCCGGATTTTTTTGTATTCCTCGAAAACATAAGCCTTCGTGATAAAAGATTTCCCGCTTACACATGCTTCTACCACGTTTCTGTTATTATCAATCACACCAGCCACTTCTATATTGCATTCATCCTGAAGCTGATAAAATATTTTCTTCCCGATTTTACCTGCTCCAAAAATAAAAACTCTTTTCTTTTTACAAATTTTTAACCAGTTTATCTCTTCATTGATATACATGCCGACGCTCCCCTTAATTCCCTGTTCCCTTTTTGACAAATCTTTTCATAGTAAAACGAGGGGAAGAAAAACCTCTTCCCCTCGTCCTTCTCCGCAATATCTCTATAACTGCTTCCCGTATTGCTTAAAACTGCGTAGTGGCAGTAAGGGTGCTGCCATCGGTCAGATAAACGGTAACGGTTACCATTTCTCCGCTTAATCCGGTTACCCATCCACTGCTTAATTTAAACTTCAGTGTGCCGCCGTTTTCTTCTGTCCACTGGCTTATATCCCAGTCCATATTGGGGTCGCTGTCAAGATTGTCAGAGGTTGTGCCATCCCATGACAAGGTCATTCTATGGGCAAAATTCTTTGTACTTGTCAATCCTGTCAGAATGATGGAGCCGTCATTGCTAAATGTAATGGGGCCGCCTGCAGTAGCGCCTTCCGGCTTGTCAATGGTCCATACCAGGCTTACGGTAGGCGGTGTCTCTGTTAATCCTACCCATTTTCCATCGTCATTACAGGAACCGGTCAGCATAAAGGTATAGGACTGGAAGAGGCCGTCAAAGTCATTTTCGAGCTTGGCATTGGACGCGGTAGCGTTCAGCTGCTTCTTATAGGTTTTGCTGTCGGTAGCATATACTACTTCATAAAGTGCAGACGCATCTGTTATGGAAGAAGTAGCCACAATACCTGCGGTTGTGATAGCTGTCTCGTTAGTGCCATCCGTCACTGCAAGATAAATGGAAGGAGTAGCCGTATTCGCAGCGCCGCCACCAGTCGGTGCAGTAGTAACAATATCAATACCGCTCGGTGTTGCCACCTTTGCCTGAACCTTAATCTCTACATCCATGGTACTCTTGTTGTAAGCCTTGATGGGATCACTTACATCACTGTAGGTCGCAATATCGCTTCCAGACGCCGGCTCATTGCGGAAATACATGGTCTTACCAGGTATAAATGATGCAGACGCATATTTTGCTGCATCTGTCTGCGCGATTATCCCTGTGGGATCCAGGATATAATCAAACTGGGTTCCTGCGTCTGTGGGCAGAACCACGCTAAATACGTCAGTAGCCTCCACAACATCCAGAGAACCAGAACCTTCTCCGCTTCCCTCTGCGGCGCTGGCCACTACTCCGCTTCCCATTACCATGGTTGCAGCCAGGACAGCAGCTAAAACTTTACTAAACTTCTTGCTCATTACTCATCCTCCTTGATTTTTTTCCTTCCTTGGTTCTTTCCTGCACTTTCAAAGCGCTTACTGTGCGATTACGATCTGCACAGTTATCTGCAGCGTACTGATCTCCTGTTCCTCCTCATCCAGCAGATGATAGGTCATCAGACAGTCATACGTCCCTGCCTCCAATACCGTACCCAGCTCAAATTTCTCCAGGTGGGATCCCACCGGCAGAATCGGCGATTCGTAAATCGTCTCCCCCGTGTCTTCCCGGACAACATCGAAATAAACAGGATTCGTATTTGTAGTCGCATTCTCTACATACGCATTCTCCGAGGGTGCGTCCCCGCTTGGGAAATTCCATGTGGAGTTCATGGTAACCTCATAGTATCCTGGCGGAACATAGCCCTCCTCTGCAAGACTTTCCAGAACCTCATCCACATTGTCCTCATTGACTACCATATTGCGCCTTTTAGGCTCCTCCTCGTCCTGTCCACGGAACAGTAAGAATACTACCGCTCCCAACAGGGCCACGATTACCACAAGACACGCCGCTAAAGCAATCCTCCCCCCTTTTCCGTTTTTTCCGCTTTTTTCCTGTTCCGACACGTTGCAAGCCCTCCTGTCAGTGCATCTATATCAACACCCGCCCTTTCTTATAAATCTGGAAGGTGGGTTATCGATACCACAAATTATAAAATATAATATATATACTAAATGCTGCTGTTTTATATATCGGCAACATCATAGCATAACATTAGCCCTCCCCGCAAGTTTTTTCTGAAAACCAGAAAAGGCCCGACCATTTGAAATATCTTTTGACGCCTTCCTTATATAATGTTATAATGTTACAGGCATTGGGATATATAAGTAACCGCATCAAAAATAAACAAAACGGATTTTCCGGCGGCTCCCACGCACAGAAAGGCAGGAATCCATACATATGGCAAAAAAAATTATTCGTATAGATAAAAGCAAAGAGTCTGTTACGCCTGGAGACAGCTTTACGGAAGGGTGTTCCTTCGCCATAAGCGAGGTGGTGGGAATCGGCGTCCTGGTTCTCGTCACCTTGTTTCCCCTCTATTTTAATGACGCCTACTACGATATCCTGTCTGCAAAGTTCAACTTTTTTGCCCGCAGTATGCTGGCCCTGACAGCCATTGCATTGGTTACCGCCCTGATTATGATCTGTCTTGACATCAAAAGCCATGAGGGAGAGCACACAAAGACATTTCTGGCACGGCTACACCCCCGGAACTGGAAGAAAAATTTCCGGATTGCAGACGCCGCGGTTCTGCTATTCTGGATCCTTGCCGGCATCTCCACTATATTGTCTGATTTTGTCCATGAAGCTTTCTGGGGAAATGAAGGCCGCTATTCCGGGTTTTACCTGCTTTCTCTGTATGTAATCCTTTATTTCCTGGTCAGTCGTTTCTGGAAAATCCGAAACGGATATATGGAGCTTTTTCTCCTAAGCGGTATAATTATGGGCATTCTTGGTATTGGGGATTATTTCCAATTAGACCTTTTAAATTTCCGGACCCCGGAAAATCTCAGTGCGCTGCGAAGCTATACCTCTACCATCGGAAATATCAATACCTATACTGCCTACATTGGTATGGTTATGGGGTTTGCAGCCGCCTTATTTGCCGTGGAGGAAAAGCCTCTTAAGCTGGCCTGGTATTATCTATGCATGGTTATCTCCTTTTTTGCCATGATTACGGGACGAAGCGATAACACCTATCTGAGTATCGGCTCCCTCTTTATCCTTCTGCCCTTTATTCTGTTTAGAGACAAAAAGGGTATCCAGCGGTATCTCATCATTGTTGCCACATTTTTTTCCGTGGCGTACCTGATGAACCTGCTGAATCAGATATTTCCCGATCAGATTCTTGGCATGGACGGCCTGTTTGTCCTGATAGCCGGTTTTTCCGGCCTGCCTCTGGTGGTGCTTCTTCTCTGGGCGGCTGCCATTGGTTTCCGGTTTTACCGCTGTGAGTCAAACCGGAGATTTTCCCTTCCGGTGCGGGTATGGGGAGGCTTTATCATCCTCTCTTTCCTGGTGCTGGTATTCCTTATATGGGACGCAAACATGGGCGGACACGGTTCCAGATATGGGGCCCTTGGGGAATTCCTGGTGTTCAGTGACGACTGGGGCAGCCATCGGGGATACGCCTGGAAAAAAGCCATGTTCCTATATGGAAAGCTCTCTCCTCTCCACAAGCTCATCGGCTCCGGCCCGGATACTTTCGCATGTCTGGCATACCAGAGACTTTACCACGAGATGATGCGGGACGTGGGCGTGTTCTTCGACACTGTCCACAACGGCTACATGCAGTACCTGATTACCAACGGCCTTTTGGGTCTGGCATGTTATCTCGCCTTCCTGGGCGATACCTTCCGCTGCTTCTTCCAGAATGCGCGAAAGAATCCCTATGTTTTTGCGGCGCTGACAGCGGCTGCCTGCTATGCGCTTCAGACCACCATAAACCTGGAGCTGCCTATTGTAACGCCCACCTTCTGGCTCCTTTTAGGCATAGGAATGGCGGGGTGTCGTAACCGATAACCCCGCCTTTCATTAACATCAGGTTATATTATTCATTCAGCCAGGCTCTGCCTGGACGCTTTGTCCCCAGTCTCCTGGGGCGATACGGCGCTGGAATCACTGTGGGCTTCACTGGCAGTGGCTTTAGGCGCTGTTTTGTTTACATCCATATCTGCATCACTGGCAGTAGCTTTTTCGGGTGTCTCGTTTACATCTTTATCCACATCACTGTCAGTGGCGTCGGACGGCGTCGCCTCCCCGCCAGGTTGTTCCACAGTGGAAGGCGTTGCCTTCTCCACATCATCCAGAGCGCCCTCTTCCTCATTCTCCGGGGCCGGCTCTTCCTCCCTTGCAAGCACTTTCCAGGTAACCGTCACATCAATTCCCATATCCCCCAGTCCCAACCAGTCGCCATTTTTATTGCATGCCCCGGTCAGCCAGAAAGAATAGGAGGCTTCCTCCCCAGCGTCCATGGCCGGTGGAAGCACCACCTGAATCCCGGCGCCTTCCTCAAAGGTGATGGGAACGGTATTCTCTCCGTCCGTCAAGGCCAGATACAGGCTGGGCCTCTCATCGTCTATAAATTCCCTGTCGTCTGTCATCACCAGCCCTTCCGCCATGGTAACCGCAATATGGGCGTTTACCATCACATCTACTGGCGTATTTCCTCTATTTGCAATAACTACCGCATTGCTGTCGCTGGTATAATCCGTCTCTGTCTTTCCGTCGGACCGCTCAAAAAACAGCGTAGCGCCCTCTTCAAATGTTTTCCCCCCATATGCCGCCCCATTCGTCTTTTGGATCAGCTCCTGGGGATCCAGAATAAAATCAAAAATCTCAACCGCGCTTGTAGGCAGGATTACCTGGACAATCTCCTCTTTACCTCCGATATCTTCCGTCCCGGTTTCCGGCGTCTGATGCGCCTCGCTCTCTGTCGCTGTCTCCGGCTCTGAATCCGTTGCATATACCCTTATAAAAGATCCCATTGCTACCACCATAGATAGAGCAAGCGCCATAAATCGTTGGGAATTCCTTCTCATTTTCATCATCTCCATTTTTAAAGATCGAAAAAATATTATGTTATTGCCTTATCATAAATATCGACCATTTCACCGGAAAAAATAAGATGAAGTCCCCTTTTGTTCTTTATTGACAAATTCCGCTTTCTGACGTGGGATTATCTATGCCGTACTACCCCTCCAGCGCCGGAATCTCTCCGTCACCCTCTAATCTCCGGCAGGTCAGCCCTTCCGCCTCATCCTGGGCCACCACTTCCTCACGCAGCACCTCCTCGCTCTCATGGCTTCCTTCCGGAGCCAGCGGGAAGATAATCGTCACCCGGAAGAGATCTCCGTCCAGGTAGATCTCAAAACTGCCCTTCTGCAACTGGGTAAGATTTTTGGCAATGGAAAGGCCAAGGCCGCTGCCCTCGGTGCCCCGGGATACGTCGCCCCGGATAAATCGCTCCGTCAGCTCGCTGGCGTCTATGTTCAAAGGCTGCTCGGAAATATTTTTCACGTTCAGCCGCACCATATGGCCCACAATGGTCATATCCACATAGACCCGGGTATTGGGCATGGCATATTTTGCCACGTTGTTGTAAACGTTTTCGATAATGCGCCACAGGCGCCGTCCGTCCGCCTCTATCACCACCGTCTCCTCCGGCATACTGGTAACCACCTGGAGGCCTTTCTCCTCGAACCGCTCATAAAATTCCCCGTTGGTCTGCTGGATCAGCTCCTGGAAGTTAATGCGGATAAACTCCAGAGTCACGTTTCCGGAGCTGATCTTGGAGGCCTCCACCAGATCCTCCGTCAGATGCTTCAGACGCTGGGATTTTTCCTCCAGGATACTGATATAGCTTTTTGCCTTCTCATTGGGAATATCCTCCCTCTTCAGAAGATCCACATAGTTAATAATGGAGGTAAGCGGCGTCTTGATATCGTGGGATACGTTTGTAATCAGATCGGATTTCAGCTTTTCATCCTTTACGCTCTTGGCTACCGCCTGGGAAAGCCCCTCTCCCACGTGGTTCACTGCCTCCGCAAAGACGCGCAGCTCTCCCTGCACCTTTTCCAGGGGAATCTGGTAATCCAGATCTCCCTCTGTCATCCGGTAGATGCCGGTAAGCACCATCTGTCTCTGTACGGCCCGCCGCAGCAGTATCACCCCCACCAGAGCGTCCAGCAGACACGCCAGCAGGAACCCGGGAATGTCAAAGCACAGAAGCACACAGTTGGCTGCCAGGAACAGCAGGTATTCCACAATCGCCCGGGTAGTCATGCGCCGGTTGATGACCACAGAATTTAAAAACCGCAGGATTGCCCACAGCACGCTGTTTGTCCAGATATTCCTGCCCTTTACCCTCCGGGCCAGGCTTAAAAATCCACACAGGAAAAAAATGTTAAGGATAAACAGGAACACGCTGCCCACCAGACAGTATTGCTGCAGGCTGGATAAGGGCATCCGCCGCAGCATATACGCGGAACCATACAATACCCCCACAGCCGGAACGCTTACCAGAAGCGCGCCGATCTCCGTTTTTATCCTGTCAAACCAGTTTAAATGCACCATCCCCGGCTCGTCCGTAGTACGGTGGCCCGCCGCAAGGGTCAGGTACACAAGGCTTAAGAAATACAGTACGCTTCCTATAAACAGTCCGTAAAAGGCAAACTGGCTTACGGGCTTCAGCTCCTCATACTGCATCTTATAGGCCTGGAGATTATCGCTGGCCGCATAGGAGGGGTCTATGGCTGCCAGAAATATATAATTTCCTTCTACAGAGGGCGCGTATCCCTTGAGATAGTTGCTGATATCCCCAATAGAAAAGGGCATGTGTTCACACTCATAGCTCATATCCGCCGTGTTATAAATCACATAATCCCGGTATGTGCGGAAATATTCCAGAAAATCCTCTGTCCCCAGCAGTTCCCCCGGCACAGCCTTCAGGTTGGTGTAGGTCAGTCTCTCAAAGTTGTTTGTGGATACTACCTCCCCCACATCCGCAGGAATCAGCATGTACCGCATATTGGTCATAATGGGGCTGAACAGCTCCAGACTTTCTGTGTAAGCATAATAGTCATTGTAAATAGCCGGGATAATCTGTTGCAGATCATTGTAGAGAGCCTGCAGCTCATTGGCCGTAATATTGTTTGCCTGGGCATAGGCAACCAGGCTTTCATAACCCTCCGGGTGGTAGATTTCCTCCACCGCCTCAATAGTATCAATCTTGAGAATGGCAGAATTCCCGTTGTTTAAATAAGCGTCCATTTCCCGGGAAATGTCCTCTCCATCCTCAAGTCCGTCTGGATTTCCTGTGAAATCCTCTCCCAGACCTGTCCCCGCATGGGCCTCTATGGAGTTCTCCCCTTCTGCAGCATCTTCCATGGGAATCTCTCCTGTGGATTCTTTGCCAGACGTACCTTCCCCGTCCGTCACAATGGCGGTGGAGCTGATGGCCTGCCCATCCTTATAGGTACTGATGACCGTCTGGGTATAATTGCCCTGGCTGCTGTACGTCACCCGGCCGTCGTTGTATTCGATACGCAGAAGGTCACCTATGGAATACCCCTCCTGCCCCCAGGCCAGAAGATCAGCCAGACGGTAATACACGCCTGTGCGGCCTGTATTTACTTTGAGAATCCGGTTGTTGTCCACATAATCCTGCAAATTCACCAGGATCCCGTCATCGTAAGCGCCTCTGTTCTCAAATTTGCTTTCCCGGCTGGCCGCGCGGATACAACGGTAGACCTGCTCCCGCACCTCGTTCCGGTAATACACGGTATCCTCAAAATTTTCCTCCCGCTTTAACAGGCCGATTCCGCCGCTTCCTACATAGAGCAGGCACAAGCCGATGGACAGTATCATGGCCACCGCGCAGATCTCGTTGATTACCAGCCCTGCCGCCTTCCATCCCCAGGCATATTTCCACTGTTTCATACTTATAATTTCTCCACTTTGTAGCCGATCCCCCAGACCACTTTTAAATAGCGGGGCTCCTTGGCGTTAATCTCGATTTTCTCCCGGATATGGCGGATGTGAACGGCCACGGTGTTGTCCGCGCCGATGGCGTCCTCATTCCAGATGCTCTCATAAATCTGATTGATGGAAAATACCTTGCCCTGGTTTTTCACCAGCAGCAGAAGAATGTTGTATTCAATGGGGGTAAGCTTCACAGGCTCCCCGTCCACGGTCACTTCCTTCAGATCGTCGTTGATGATAAGTCCTCCGGTCTGAAAGACATTCTGCTGCTCATCCGCCACGGTTCCAAGCTTGGTGTACCGGCGGATCTGGGATTTGACCCGGGCCACCAGCTCCAGGGGGTTAAAGGGCTTTGTCACATAATCGTCCGCCCCGATATTCAGTCCCAGGATTTTATCCGCATCCTCAGATTTTGCCGACAGTATAATAATGGGAATGCTGCTGTTCTCCCGTATTTTCAGCGTGGCGCGGATTCCGTCAAGCCTTGGCATCATGATGTCGATAATCAGAAGCTGAACCTCATTTTTTTCAAGCATCTCCACCGCCTGGGCTCCGTCGTAGGCCTTCAGCACCCGGTATCCCTCCTGGCTCAGATAAATCTCTATAGCCTCCACAATCTCTTTATCGTCGTCGCATACTAATATGGTATTCATTCGTATCACCTCATATCCCATTGTACTGTCTCATATCCTTTATAACAAGTCTTTTTTAATTCCAGGGAGCGTATTTCTTAAGAATTTCTTGAATTTTACTGTTTCCGGAAAAAAACCGGAGATGGCGGTATTTTCTTCCATCTCCGGCTGTCTGTTTCCCTATTTTTTCTCCTCAATGGCATCCACGGAAATGTCCGCCCGCCACTCCTTTGCAATAACAATATCCACTGCCCTCTGGTTATTACAGATTTCCACAGAGGTATGCTCCCCGCCAAATTCGCCGTCCAGCGTCCATGGAACCGGCTCCCGGGCCTCCACAGTCACGCGGGAGCTGCGGAAGGAATACATGTATTTGCTGTCAATTCTTTCTACCAGAAGGGCCGCCAGGATTTCCTGGATTTCTATAGGATTATTGGGCTTGCGGATAAAGGTCATCTCATAGACGCCGTCGTCAAAGAGAACGTTTTTCCCGATAATGCTCTTAAATCCTCCCACAGATTTGGAGTTGGTCACCATACCAAAGAGGAATTCCCCCTCAAAGGACTGCTCCTCACTGGTCACCTTCATCGGATAGGATTTCACATTGTTCAGCCGCTTCATGCCCTCCAGAAGGTAAGCCATATGCCCCAGGGCATTCTTGATTTCCTGCCTGGTGGAGTAAGAGACGTCCGTAAAAATCCCAAAGGCCGCAATATACACAAAATTCCTGTCGTTGAAGGAACCCACGTCACAGCCGAACCGCTCCCCTCTCACAGCGATCCGGGCGGCCTTTGCCATATCGCCGGGAATCCTTAAGCTTCTGGCAAAATCGTTGCAGGTTCCCGCCGGAATATAGCCGATTGGAAGTTTCTTCTCCCGGTGCATCATCCCGCTGACCACCTCGTCCAGGGTTCCGTCCCCGCCGCTGCATACCACCAGATCGTATCCCTCCGGCAGCGCCATAATTTTATCTCTCGCATCCAGGTATCCCTTTGTGGGATAGATGGTAATCTCATAATCCGCGTCCGCCATGGCCTGTATAATTCCGTAGAGCCTCCCGCGGATATGCTCCTTTCCCGCATGGGGATTGTAGATAAAATACAGTCTCCTGCTCATACTCTCTCACCTCTTACCCAAATACGGCTCCCAGCAATCCGTAGGAAAGCGCCGACATAATCACTGTGGCAATGGCAATTCCAAGCAGTACGGCCGGAAATGCCTTTTTAAATTTCATGCCCAGAAGCGCCGCAATCAGAGAGCCCGTCCAGGCTCCGGTACCGGGGAGGGGAATCCCCACAAAAAGCACCAGGCCCCAGAAGCCGTACCTCTCAATCTGATCTTTCTTGGACATGGCCTTTCTCTCCAGCCATTCCACCAGGGGGCAAAACAGCTTCGTCTTTTTCATGATCTTGAAAATCCAGCGGATCAGTAACAGAATAAAGGGAACCGGAATCACATTTCCCACAATGCAGATGGGCACTGCCCGCAGGATGGGAATATCCAGAAATGCCGGTCCCGCGGCCAGAAGGCCTCCCCTAAGCTCCAGGATAGGCACCATGGAAATAATAAATACAATGACCTCCCTGGCCGCGCTTCCGCCTAAATGTGTAACAAACCACTCTACTAATGTCTCTGTCATTCTTATTCTCCTGTTTCATCTCTAAGGGCCGCAAACAGGGCCTCCATCTCTGCATCTGTACCTATGGTAATGCGCAGATAATTGTCGATCCGCTTCTGGTTAAAATAACGGACATAGATATGTCTTTTCTTCAAAGCCTCAAAAAGCTCCTTCGCCTTATGACGGGGATGGGTTGCAAATATAAAGTTTGCCGAAGGCTCCGGGTAAACAAAACCCATTTCCTTCAAGGCTTTCCCGGCCCGCTCCCGGGTGGCCTTGATTTTTCCTATGGTTTCCCGGAAATATTCCTCGTCCGCCACCGACGCGGTCCCAAGCTCCAGGGCGGGAAGGCTCATGGTGTAGGAGTTAAAGGAAAACTTTACATCGTTGAGATAGCGGATAAGCCTGGGGGAACCGATGGCATATCCGATCCGCATACCGCACATGGCCCGGGACTTGGAGAAAGTCTGTATCACCAGCAGATTATCATACCTCTTCACAAGCTCCAGGGCAGAAGGCCCTTTTGCAAAATCCATGTACGCCTCATCCACCATCACAACCACACCCTGGTTGCGGGCCACAATCTCTTCCACATCCTTCTGGGCCATAAGAAGGGAGGTGGGGGCATTGGGGTTTGGAAAAATAATGCCGCCGTTGTCCCTGAAATAGTCTTCCTTCACAATCCGGAAATCCCCGTCCAGCGCCGGCGTCTCATAGGGAATGTCGAAAAGCTCTGCCCACACAGGGTAAAAGGAATAGGATATATCCGGAAACAAAATTGGTTTCCCGGAGTTAAAAAATGTCTGAAAGCACATGGCGATGACGTCGTCTGAGCCGACACCCACAAAAACCTGATCCTCCCCCACCTTGTACCGGCAAGCCAGCGCTTTGACCAGCTTTCCAGCCGAAGGATCCGGGTACAGCCGCAGCCGGTCTGTATCCAGCGAAGCCAGCGCCTTCCTTACGCCGGGCGCCGGGGGATATGGATTCTCATTTGTGTTAAGCTTAATCATATCCGGGTCACAGGGCTGCTCTCCTGGTGTGTAAGGTGTTACCCTGCGGACATGTTCTTCCCATTTTTTCATAAATATTACCGTCTCCTCCTCTTTTGTGCCAGCCATTTTACCCGCACAGCCGTCGGTTCCCCAGAACCGCTGCGTCCCGCTCTGTCACTACGCCCTTCTCCACCAGAAAAACCGGATGATAGGACAGCTTCGCACGGCGCAGGCCTTCCTCCCCTACGTCATCCTCCCGGTTAAGGTACTGGTATCCTGCGCCCTCATGGAGGGCAAACTGCTGGTTTATCACAGCATATGCGCCTGGTATATCATTAAATGCCTTTTCCACATGCACCACCATGGTGTCGTCGCAGACCGGCTCCCCAATGCTGAACGCCACGATCTCCCCCTGCACCCGCAGAAGGCCGCCCCGCATCTTTAGCTCCTCAAAGAGCCGCAGGAAATTCAAGGTAACGCAGATCTCCGCCAGCTTCCCCGCGTCCTCCTCGCAGCCGTTCAATTCCCGCCACCGGAGGGCCATCTGAAAACATTCCTCCACGTTTTCCGGGCTGATGGGCTCATAGGCCCAGTCCGGATAGGTCCGCATAAACTTGTTTACATGGTTCTTTTTCCCATGATACTTTTTTCCGGACAGATTTACAAGCTTTTCCGTCTCATACACATAATCTGCGTACGTGCGGTCATACACAATCTGGAAACGGCCGGGATAGAGCTCCTCCAGCCACCCAAAAGATTCCCGGGTAACATTGTGGAGCCGGAAGGGGGCTTTTCGTATTGCACAGTAGTCCATCAACGCGTCCAGGGCCGGCCTTGGATCCTTTGCCCCCCATGGGAAGGTGAAGGAAATATCCCCCTCCAGACTGGCAAACACCAGCATGTCCTCCACAATGGCAAAGCCTGTGGGGTAATGCCTGCACCACAGGTATACATTGGCAAAAGTCATCTCACAGCTTCTTGTCTTCCGCTGCCTTAAATAGCCACTGATTACATCCCGATCCGCAAGCTCCGGGCGCTTAAACTGTATATCCATATTCACTCCTGTTTTCTCTTTATCTATAAAGAGGGCACCGCATCTGCAATGCCCTCTTTTCTCTATGAAAAAAGCTTTTCTTTGTACACTCCGTCTGCTATCAGCTTTCGAAATGCTTCCACCACAGACTGTTTATCCTCTTTATAGGTCACTCCAAACCATTTGTCCCTGGTTTCCAGCACCTTTACGGATGCCTTACCCTCTTTGATCAGACCGTCCACAATGGTGGGAAGCAGGTACTCTGCCTTGATATCTCCCGGCTTTACCTTCCCCAGAAAATCGACAAATCCTCTTTCCACCACATCCAGGAACTCCGGGGTCAGTCCCCACATATTCATGGACACATGGGCGCCTGCGTCAATCTCCTTAAGCGCTCCGCTCTCGTCTGGCGCAGCGGCTCCCTGATCTGTCTTTACAATGCCCGAGGTCTCCACCACATCCGTAAGAAATCCGTTCTCTACCTTGCAGACGCCTCTTGTAACGGCACCGTTGTCACTTAAAGTATTACCTAAAATAAATCCGGCCATACAGAAATCCATTTTTCCCGTGTCCGGCCGCTCCTGCACCAGGTAATCATGCACCTTCACAAAAGCCTCTTTTCCGTAGTAATCGTCTGCATTAATTACCGCAAACGGCTCATTAAGGATTCCCTTGCAGCTCAA
Source organism: Clostridia bacterium (assembly GCA_910576205.1). Classification (GTDB taxonomy): domain Bacteria; phylum Bacillota; class Clostridia; order Lachnospirales; family Lachnospiraceae; genus RGIG4284. The sequence continues at coordinate 19,655 of CAJTHL010000007.1, forward strand.
TACAGCCTGGCCCGTGCCCCAGGGCTTTGTGCGCTCCTGGGGGTTTTTGAACCCTCCTGGCAGATTATCCACCTCCTGAAACGCATAGGCTGTCTCCACGATTTTCTCCATACGCGTTCCGATGATTTCCCGGAAGTCCTTCTCCAGATCCCGGCGGATAATAAACACTACCTTGTTAAAGCCTGCCTCCAGAGCGTCATGGACAGAGTAGTCCATGATAATCTCCCCGCTTGGCCCCACAGGTTCCAGCTGCTTGATGCCGCCGCCAAACCGGCTTCCGATTCCGGCCGCCATAACTACCAGTGCTGTTTTCTTCATAATCTTGTATACCTCCTGTTTTCAGATTCTTTTATTGTACACTTTTCATGGCGTTGATAATGTGGAGCACACACTCCTCACAGAGTTCATCCGTCAGCGCTTCCACCATAACCCGCAGGAGGGGCTCCGTACCGCTCTTTCTCACCAGGACGCGGCCATCCTCTCCCAGGCGCTCCTCCACATAGCGGATAGCCTCCTGCACCTTCCCGTGCTCCAGGGTGGCGTCCATATCCGTCACCTTCAGGTTTTGCAGAAGCTGGGGATAAATCTTCACCTCGCTGGCCAGGGTAGCCAGGGTGGCCTTCTTTTCCAGCATGACTTCCATGACCTTAAGGGAGGTTAAAATGCCGTCCCCCGTGGTGGCATGCTTGCTGAAAATAATGTGGCCCGACTGCTCGCCGCCAAGCTGGAATCCGTTCTGGGTCATATTTTCATAGACGTATTTGTCGCCTACCGCCGTTTTCTCATATTTAAGGCCGATCTTATCGCAGGCTTTATAAAGACCCAGGTTGGACATTACGGTAGTTACAATGGTGTCCCCTCTGAGAGCGTTCTGCTCCTTCATGTATTTTCCGCACACATAGAGAATCATATCGCCGTTTACCACGTTTCCGTTTTCGTCCACGGCAATGCACCGGTCCGCGTCCCCGTCGTAGGCAAAACCCACATCCAGATGGTTTTCCCGCACAAACTGCTGCAACACTTCTATGTGGGTGGAGCCACAGTTGGTGTTAATGTTGACACCGTCCGGTTCATTGTGAATCACATAGGTTCTGGCTCCCAGGGCATCAAACACACTCTTTGCAATGGCCGAAGAGCTGCCGTTGGCGCAGTCCAGACCTACCCGCATATGCTTGAAGGAACGGGTGGGCAGGGAAATAAGATACCCCACATAGCGGTTCCGGCCCGCGGAAAAGTCCACGGTGCGTCCAATATCCGCTCCTGTGGCCAGAGGCCGCTCCTCGCTGTCTCCATCCAGGTATTTCTCTACCTTAGCCTCCACCTCAGCTTCCAGCTTATGGCCATATCCGTTGATAATCTTTATTCCGTTGTCATAGAAGGGGTTGTGACTGGCGGAAATCATGATTCCGCAGTCAAATCCTTCCGTGCGCACCACATAGGACACGCTTGGAGTCGTGGTTACATGGAGCAGATATGCGTCGCCGCCGGAAGCCGTAATGCCTGCTGCCAGGGCGTACTCAAACATATAGCTGCTTCTTCTGGTGTCTTTTCCAATGGCGATCTTCGCCTTGTGGTCCCTGCCATAGAACCATCCCAGGTATCTTCCCACCTTAAAAGCATGCTCCACGGTCAGCTTTACATTGGCCTCGCCCCGGAAGCCGTCTGTACCAAAATATTTACCCATCATAATCCTCCTGCCACAAATTTAATCATTCATCGCCGCCAGCATGGCCGCCTGACTGGCGGCAATACAGGCGTCCAGAATCTCCTGTATATCTCCGTTCATAATCTTATCCAGTTTATAAAGCGTCAGTCCGATGCGATGATCCGTTACGCGTCCCTGGGGGAAATTGTAGGTGCGGATTTTCTCTGAGCGGTCACCCGTACCGATCTGGCTTCTCCTGGCCTCCGCCTCCGCCGCATGGGCCTTCTGGCATTCCATATCGTAAAGCTTGGCCCGCAGAAGGGCAAAAGCCTTGGCCTTATTCTGAAGCTGGGATTTCTCCGTCTGACTGTACACCACGATGCCTGTGGGATAGTGGGTCAGACGCACGGCGGAGTCCGTGGTGTTAACACACTGGCCACCGTTTCCGGAGGCCCGCATCACATCGATGCGGATATCCTTTTCGTCGATCTGTACATCTACCTCCTCCGCCTCCGGCATCACTGCCACGGTAATGGTGGAGGTGTGAATCCTTCCGCCGGACTCTGTCTCCGGTACACGCTGTACCCGGTGGACGCCGGACTCGTATTTCATAACAGAGTAAGCCCCCTGTCCGTTAATCATAAAGTTGATGCTTTTCATACCGCCGATGCCGATCTCATCGGCTTCTATGACCTCTATCTTCCACCGTCTGCTCTCCGCGTAGTGGACATACATGCGGTAGATCTCTGCGGCAAACAGAGCAGCCTCATCCCCGCCCGCCCCGGCCCGGATTTCCACAATGACGTTCTTGTCGTCGTTGGGGTCCTTAGGCAGCAGCAATATCTTTAAGGTATGCTCCAGTTCTTCAATCCGTGCTCTGGCACCGGAAAGCTCCTCCTTTAAGAGCTCCCGCATCTCCTCGTCGCTCTCCTCATCCAGCATCTGCAGGCTTTCTTCCACGGTGTCCTTACATTTTCTGTATTCCTGGTAAGCTTCCACCAGAGGCTGCAGATCATTCTGCTCCTTCATAAGCTTCCGGAACCGCTTCTGATCGTTTACCACGGACGGCTCATTGAGTTCATTCATAATATCCTCAAACCGCAGAAGAAGATCCTCTAATTTATCAAACATATATTCTCCTTTTCAGTATAACGCCTGTTATCTCTTCCAGATCCCCTGCACCACCCGGTCATTACCGCAGAGGTCCTTTGTCACGGACACACCGTCAAACCCTGCCTGCCGCAGCAGGGCAGACACTGCTTCCCCCTGGTCATAGCCGATTTCCAGATACAGATGTCCATCCTGTTTCAGATAGCCCCCTGCCTGCTGTGCCAGTATCCGGTAAAAACGAAGGCCGTCTTCCCCTCCGTCCAGGGCCTGCCTTGGTTCATGCTCCCGCACCTCTTCCATAAGGCCGGGTATCTCCCCTGTGGTAATATAAGGGGGGTTGGATACAATACAGTCAAAGGAATGGGCTTTTATGCGGGAAAACATGTCGCTCTTGCGAAATTCCGCTTTTACCCGGTGATCCCGGGCATTCTGCCGGGCCACAGCCAGGGCTTCCGTGGAAATATCCGTGCCCAGGCCCTCTGTGCCCGGGCATAAGGCCAGGAGGCTGATAAGGATACAGCCGCTTCCCGTGCAGACATCCAGCACCTCCATGCCTGCCTCCAGGGTCTTTAAGGCCTCCTCCACCAGGGTTTCCGTGTCCTGTCTGGGTATAAGCACATCCTCATTGACCCGGAAAGAAAGCCCCATAAACTCCTGTCGTTCTGTCAGATACTGTAAGGGGATCCGTCTGCCTCTGTTCTGAAGAAAATTTTCATATCCGATTACCTGGGCAGGCGTAATCTCCTCCTCCCCGTGGGCATAATACCAGCTTCTGCTCTTTCCTGTCAAATGCTCCAGCAGATACCACGCATCCAGTTCCGCCTCCGGAATCCCCTGTTCTTTCAGATAGGCGCTTCCGTGGGCATAGGCTTCACACAATGTCATTTCTCACTCCATCATCGGATCTTTCCAAAATCTCGGGAATATCCAAATCTGTCCCCTCTGTTTTCTCCTCAGCAGCAGTCTCCGGCTCCGGCCTGCTCCACACAGGATTTCTCCAGTCCCAGTCGTCCGGATCCTCCTGCGTTTCCACTGGCGCAGACGTCTGGGCAGACCTGGTTTTCTTTTGCTCCGGCTCCCCCTTACGGGCAGGCTTCTTTGCCTCTGCAGCCTTCTGCTGTTTTGGTTCCGTATTTCCCCAGACAGGATTCATCCAGTCCTCGGAGTCGTCCTCCTCCACAGGTTCCCGGACCGCAGGCTCCTTAACAGGCTCCGGCTCCTCAGCCTTTTTTTCTTTCCGTCCCCAGAAAGGTTTCTTTTCCGTCTTTTTCTTTTGTGGCTTTGCCGCTTTCTCCGGTTTTTTCTTTACCTCTTCTTTTTTATCTGTCTCTTCGATATCCAGTATCTCAATGCCATCCAGATCGTCAGTCTTTTCCGGCTCCAGGGTTTTCCCATCTTCCAGGGAATCCTCCTCTCTCTCTGCCTTTACAGGCTTCTGGGAAACCGGCGCAGCCGTCTCCGTCTCCGCCTCCATAGCGAAAGCAGTTTCCTTTGCAAGAGCTCCCGTTTCCTCCGTCCCGTCCTCCATATAGGCGTCCAGCCCGTCGTCCTGGGTCTCAAAGACAACCCCCATGCCTGCCTGGTAAGCGCGCCAGTCAAAGACAGCCTCCACCGCCGCAATACCCACTTCCATCATCTTCCTGTCGGGCTCCCTGGTAGTAAGGGCCTGGAGCCACATGCCGGGGATGCTTAAGAAACGCACGACGGCGTTCTCCGTGTTGCCGGCAAAACGGATAAATTCATAGGATACTCCCGCGATTACCGGCACAAGGGCCACCCGGATCAGCACTCTTTGCACCGGGGATTCCACCCGGATAAAAATAAAGAAGATAATACTGATTCCCATGACAATCAGCATAAAGCTTGTTCCGCAGCGCCTGTGATGCTTGGAAGCTTTGCGCACATTCTTTGTATTGAGCTCCCAGCCGTTTTCTATACAGTTGATACATTTATGCTCTGCGCCATGATACTGAAACACCCGCTGGATATCCCGCATCCTGGAAATCAGAAGCACATAGGCAATAAACAAAAGCAGACGGATCACGCCTTCAATCACCGCCAGAAGCGTATCCGATACAATATACTTTTTTAAATACTCTGCGATAAAATAGGGCAGCACCATAAAGATCCCCACTGCCATTACTATGGAGAACACCACCGTAAGGCCTGTGATTACGTCCTCCGCCCTGTCCTTAAACAACTTCTGAACGACGTCATCTGTTTTGGAAGGTTCATCATCATCATAAAAATCTGCCGAATGGGTCAGACATTTCATGCCCAGAACCAGGGAATCCACGAAATTAATTACCCCACGGACAATGGGTATCTTCCGCAGCACGCTCTTTCCCGCAATGCTGCTATACGCATCCACCTGTACATCAATCTCCCCGTCCGGCTTTCGCACGGCAATGGAGAAGGTGTCTCCATTCTTCATCATAATACCTTCTATAACGGCCTGCCCGCCAATTCCCGATGATTTCATATTTTTTGTACCCTCTGACGCCAAAGGGCGTCTTTTCGTCTCTCCTCCTAAGGAATACCCTTAGGGGTATCCTGTTCTGACACGCCTCAGGCGGTCTCTCAATGTATCGAAAACGGGGTGAGGTTTCCTCAAACCTCACCCCATACCCCTCATTTCTTATTTCGTCATCCCGTACTTGCGGTTAAACTTGTCAATACGTCCGCGGGCCGCAGCTGCCTTCTGCTGACCTGTGTAGAACGAATGGCATTTGGAACAGATTTCTACGTGAATATCCTTCTTTGTAGAGCCTGTCACGAATGTATTGCCGCAGTTGCATGTTACGGTTGCCTGATAATACTCCGGATGGATTCCTTCCTTCATGTCTTTCACCTCTTCTATATTTTTGTGAACTTCCCGTCTCAATTCCCGGCCAATGCCGCTCCCGTACTTCCACGGCAAGATATCCCGGGCTATCCCTGTAAGTCCCTGCAGTTTGCTGGTCTCTATAAACAGCAGTCAGATTATAGCATAGGCTGTGTTTTTTTGCAAGTCTTTCCTAAAATAATTTCGTTTTCTTAACCATCTGCACAAACTCGCTGTTGTTCCTGGTTCTGGCGAAAAGGTTGAGAATATTTTCCACCGCCTCGTCCGCCTTCATACCGTTGAGCCCCTTGCGCATACTGTCCATGGCCGACAGCTCTTCCTGGTTCAGAAGCAGGTCCTCCCGCCTTGTCCCCGACTTAGGAATGTCGATGGCAGGGAACACTCTCTTCTCCTGAAGCTTGCGGTTCAGCACCAGCTCCATGTTGCCGGTCCCCTTAAACTCCTCGTAGATCACGTCGTCCATCTTGCTTCCCGTCTCCACAAGAGCTGTGGCAAGAATAGTAAGGCTTCCGCCCTCCCTCATATTCCGGGCCGCTCCAAAAAACCGCTTGGGCATATGCAGAGCCGCCGGATCCAGGCCGCCGGAAAGGGTCCGCCCGCTGGGGGGAACCGTCAGATTATAGGCTCGCGCCAGACGGGTGATGCTGTCCAGAAGGATCACCACGTCCTTCTTATGCTCCACCAGACGCTTGGCCCGCTCAATAACCATCTCCGACACTCTCTTATGGTGCTCCGGAAGTTCGTCAAAGGTGGAGTAAATTACCTCCACGTTGGGCCCCTCAATGGCCTCCTTGATGTCCGTAACCTCCTCGGGACGCTCATCGATGAGCAGGATCAGAAGCTTCATATCCGGATGGTTTCTGGTCACCGACTTGGCCACATCCTTAAGAAGCGTGGTTTTTCCGGCCTTTGGGGGGGAGACGATCATGCCTCTCTGCCCTTTTCCGATGGGGGAAATCACATCCACAATCCGCATGGCCGTACTTCCCCCCGGCCGCTCCAGATGAATCCGTTCATTGGGGAAAATCGGGGTCAGATCCTCAAAATTCCTGCGGCGGGCCGCCTCGTCGGGCTTATAGCCGTTAATACTCTTAATGTACAGAAGGGCCGCAAATTTTTCCCCCTGGTTGCGTACCTTGACATTTCCCCGGAGAATATCCCCGGTCTTTAAGTTGAATTTCCGTATCATGGACGGATTTACATAGATATCATTCTCACCTGGCAGATAATTGGCGCTGCGGATAAATCCGTAACCGTCCTGGAGCACCTCCACAATGCCATGGGCCTCCACGCCGCTGTCCAGGCTGGCCATATCCATGCCCGGGCGCTCTTTTCCCGCCGGCGTCCCTTCTGTACCCGTGTGCTGCCTCCCCGCTTCCTGGCCTTTTCGCTCCTCCGGCTCCCGCTCCCTTGCCGGCGTCTGGGGCCGCTCCGTCGCCTGGGCTTTCTCCGCATCCTGTGCGTCCTTTGTCAGCATGGCCTCAATAATATCTCCTTTTTTTGCTGCGGAAAGCCCCTTCATTCCCCGGGTCTTTGCGATCGCCTTCAGCTCCGTAATCGGAAGCGATTCGTATTGCTGTCTTGTCATAAATCCTCCTATTTTAAGTTCCGCATATGCCCTGCCACCCAGTACACAAAGACCTGTGCAGGCACATGCTGTTTCCCGTCCCTGTATCTTTCCAATTAATTTTCCCGTTATATCTGACAAACCGCTGCTGATTTATTTATTTCATCTGTGGGATTTGTGCCAGAACTCTCCGCGCACCCTAGATCAAGGAAAGACCTTGTCCAACTTTTGATATATCTGATTATACCGCATTTTCCCAAAAAAGCAAATGCTTTTGTAAAAATATTGCTTTTTTCTCTCCTCTATGATAGATTTATAGCAGTAAATTTCCTGGAAAGGTATTGAAAAGGCCATGGAAAGACACGAAATCACGGCTATGCCCAGGTTCTGGGGTGATAAGCCCTACCATTCCCTGGATTACGCGCTGAAGCAGCAGTTTGGGGAGAAGGTTTACAAGCTGACCCTGAACGCAGGCTGTACCTGCCCTAACCGGGACGGAACCCTGGGAACCAGGGGCTGTCTTTTCTGCAGCGAGGGAGGTTCCGGCGAGTTTGCCGCCGATCCCGCCCTTTCCATCACCCGCCAGATTGAGGAGAGCAAGGCGCTCCTGGCCGCAAAGCGGCCTGTGCAAAAATACATCGCCTATTTCCAGGCCTACACAAACACCTATGGCCCTATCCGGCGTCTGGAGGAGGTTTTTACGGAAGCCGCCTCCCATCCGGAGATCGCCGCCCTGTCCATTGCCACCAGACCCGACTGCTTAGGGCCTGGAGTGCTTACTCTCCTAGCGCGTCTGAAGCGGATAAAACCTCTGTGGATAGAGCTGGGCCTCCAGACTATACACGGGGAAACCGCAGCCTTTGTGCGAAGAGGCTACGAGCTCCCCTGCTATACCAGGGCCGTAGAGGAGCTGGAAAGCCTGGGAATCCCTGTAATCACCCATGTGATTCTGGGGCTTCCAGGAGAAAGCCTCCAGCAGATGCTGGAAACCGTGTCTTTTGTAAACGCCCTGCCTGTTTCCGGCATAAAGCTTCAGCTCCTGCATATATTAAAGCATACCGATCTGGCGGATTACTATGAAAGACACCCGTTTCCCCTCTTTACCCTGGAAACATATGTACAGGCCGTGATTTCCTGTCTGGAAATCTGCCGGCCCGATATGGTCATTCACCGTCTGACCGGGGACGGCCCGAAAGACCTGCTGGTGGCACCGCTCTGGAGCAGCTCCAAACGTCATGTGCTGAACACTATCCACCAGACTCTCCGCCAGCGGAATACCTGGCAGGGACGGCTCTGGAAAGGCTGATACGGAATTTAAATGGAGGCATGATTATGTCAGACACGCTGACTCTCTATAAACTGATGATTCTCTATATGCTGGACAAGGTTACCTTTCCCCTAAGCAATGCGCAGATCTGCGATTTTATGCTGGAACGGGAGTACACCACATATTTTACCGTCCAGCAGGCCATCCGGGAGCTTGTGGACGCGGATCTTATCCGGGAGGAAACCTCCCGGAATATGTCTCTATATCGCGCTACCCCGGAGGGGCGGGATACCCTGGAATATTTCGGGGGCAGAGTCGCCCATGAGACTAAGGAGGAAATTAAAGATTATCTTGACCGGCATCAATACGAAATGCGAAACGACGTATCCACCCTGGCAGATTTCACGAAAACTCCAAAGGGCGATTATCTGGTGCGGTGCCAGGTCCGGGAAAAGGATGCCTCTGTGATTGATCTGTCCCTGTCCGTCCCCACCAGACAGCAGGCCGACGCCGTCTGCGCCAACTGGAAGAAAAAAAACGAGGAGCTCTACTCCTATTTAATGAAAGAACTATTGTAAAGGGGCTGTTGCAAAATTCATCTGCTTTTGCAACAGCCCCTCCTATTATCTTACGCCACATTTCCCAGAGGCGCAATCTTTTCCTTGTAAATCCAGTGCAGCATAAGTGTGCTCAGTATCACCGAGGATATCTCCGCAATGGGGAACGACCACCAAAGGGCCTCCGGTTTCCAGAGCCTTGCCAGCAGATACGCTACCGGCAGGATCACCACCATCTGGCGTACAATGGAGTTAATAAGGCTGTAGCTGCCATTTCCCAGGGCCTGGAACACGGAACCCAGGATAATACAGTAGCCCGCAAAGATAAAGCTCAGTGAAATAATCCGGAGAGCCGGCACGCCTATGGCCAGGGTTTCCTCCGAAGCCTTGAAAATGCCCAGAAGCTGGGGAGTAAACACCTGGAAGATCACAAGACCCGCCAGCATAATTCCCACTGCCAGCAAAACGCTCAGACGGATGGTTTCCATAATTCTCTTTTTGTTTCTTGCCCCGTAATTGTAGGCCACAATGGGCACCATGCCGTTGTTCAGGCCAAAGACAGGCATAAACACAAAGCTCTGAAGCTTGAAGTAGATTCCGAACACATTTACCGCCAGGGCAGACAGGTACTGCATACAGATCTTATTCATGCCAAACACCATAACGGAGGAGATGGCCTGCATAATAATTGAGGGAAGGCCCACCTTGTAAATCCCCTTGATGGTAGGAAGGTGGGGCCTAAAGCCGCGCATATTAATATTGATCTCCTGGTTTTTCTTTACATTCAGATAGAGGGACAGCACCATGCCCACAATCTGCCCGATTACAGTAGCCAGGGCCGCCCCCAACACCTCCAGCCGCGGAAATCCCAGCAGGCCGAAAATAAGAATGGGATCCAGAATCACATTGATGATGGCTCCCGTAAGCTGGGATATCATGGCATACACCGTAAGGCCTGTGGATTGTAGCAGCCGCTCCGACATAATCACCAGAAAGGCCCCAAAAGACAGGCCTGTCACCGTCATGGTATACTGGGTTCCATAGGTAATCACCTGGGCATCGGAAATCTGCACCTCAAAAAACATGCGGGAGCAGAAGAGCCCGAAAAGGGCAAAAGCCAGATAGCTGGCCAGGGATAAAAACAGGCCGTTCCTGGCCGCCAGATTGGCGGATTCAAAATTTTTCTCTCCCAGATTCCGGGAAAGCAGGGCATTGACGCCCACCCCCGTTCCCACGCCCACGGAAATCATAAGGCTCTGGACGGGAAAGGCCATGGAAACCGCTGTCAGAGCGTTTTCGTTAACCCGCGCCACAAAGGCGCTATCCACAATGTTGTAGAGGGCCTGCACCAGCATGGACGCCATCATGGGCAGGGCCATGGCTATCAGTAATTTGTTTATGGGCATCACGCCCATTTTATTTTCCTGTTGTATTTCTTCTCTCAAAATAGATGTATCTCCTTTCCGAACCGGACGTATTTTCTCTAACGGAATGCCACATCCCGGCGAACCTTATCCGTCCTGTCTTTTTCTCATCTCTCTTAAACCCTCCGCCAGCTCCCGCACATCCTGAAGAACGTCGTCAAAGGCTCCCGCCTGGTAAAGCTGCACCAGGATCATGCCTATGGGAACCGCCAGAATCATGCCAAACACACTGCTGACTTTATAGCCGATATACATAAACACCAGAGTCAGAAGGGGATCCAGTCCCAGGCTGTCCCCCACGATCTTGGGCTGTATGACCTGGCGCACAAGCTGGCTTATCAGATAAATGACGATCAGCCCTGCGGCCATGGAATAGTCGCTACTGAGCACCTTAAACAATGCCCAGGGAATCAGAGCCGTCCCCGTGCCAAAAAAAGGCAGCATATCCAGAAACGCAATCAGAAGCGCCAGAACAATCGCGTAGTCGATGCCCAGGACAAAAAAGCCTGCCAGGAGAATCAGGGCCACAACACCCATTATCTTAAACTGGGCCTTGAAATAACCTCCGACCGCAGCCTTAAACCTGTTTATTACAAAGTTCCACTTCTCATAGATACCCTCCGGAATATGGGCTCTGCACACGGAGAGAATCCGCTCCCTCTGGGCAATGAAAAAATATGCGGACAGAAAGGTAAAAATCGTGTGAATTAGGGCTGTGGGAATATTCTTCGCCACATTTCCCGCAGCCGCCACCGTAGGCGCGCCGACCGCTCCCACCAGGTCGCCCAGATACCGGGTGAAGTTTTCCGTCACATCCGCTACGGCTTCCGACACCTCCGGCGGAAGCCGGGAGGACAGCCCCTGGAGGTTCAGACGAATCTGATCCAGATCTTCTATCAGGTACCGGTACATGTCCGGCGCCGTGCCCAGAAATCCTCTCACCTCCTGGATGATCTTTACCACGGCAAAATAGCCGCCTGCCCCGATAAGCCCGATCACCAGAATGATAATCAGCATGGAGCTGTGCTTGCGCATGATTTTCAATCTCTTATCCAGGAACTTCACCAGGGGATTGGCTATCACGGAGATTATCCATCCCAGCACAAAGGGCATAAAAAACACCAGCAGCCTGGGCGCCACAAAAGCCAGAACGCAGCACCACAGCAAAAAGCAGAAAATATTGAGCAGATTCCTTCCGTAATTCCGAAGCATTTCCATCACCCCAATCCTGTCCTATGCTTCTACCAGTAATTCCTCAATCGTCTCCCAGATTTCATCACGTCCCTGTTTATTCAAGGCGGAAAAAGGCAGGATTTTCGTGTCCGCTCCTGCTCCAAGACCTTTTCGCAGTATATTCAAGTGCTTTTGCACCTGTCCTCTGCTGATCTTGTCCAGCTTTGTTGCAATAATAATGGGGGAATAGCCCTGATAGCAGATCCAGTCATACATGGACTTATCATTGGCCGAGGGCTCATGGCGGATATCAAGCAGAAGAAACACCGCCTTAAGCTGTCTGGAATTGTGAAGATACCGCTCGATAAGCTTTCCCCATTTTTCCTTGATTTCCTGGGACACTTTGGCATACCCATAGCCTGGCAGATCTACCAGATACAGCTCCCCGTTGAGATTGTAAAAATTAATGGTCTGGGTCTTTCCCGGACTCTGGGAAGTCCGGGCCAGGGCCTTGCGGTTCACAAGCCCGTTTATCAAGGAGGATTTTCCCACATTGGATTTCCCCGCAAATGCCACCTCCGGAAGCTTGTTTTCCGGAAGCTTACTTGTGATGCCGCAGACCGTCTCCAGATTTATGTTTTTAATTATCATGAAACGCTACCTCAATGACGTCTTTCATGGTTTCCGCGTAGACAATATGGATGCCCCTCTTGATTTCCGTGGAGATCTCCTCCACATCCCGCTTATTCTTCACAGGAACGATAACGGTTTTAATGCCTGCGTTTCTGGCAGCCAGAATCTTTTCTTTCAAGCCCCCAATGGGAAGCACACGTCCCCGCAGGGTAATCTCTCCCGTCATGGCCACGCTGGCGTAAACGGGAATCCCGGTCATGGCCGACAGCATAGCCGTAGCCATGGTAATGCCCGCCGAAGGGCCGTCCTTTGGCACTGCTCCCTCCGGAATATGGATGTGGATGTCGTTTTCTTTGAAGAACTCCTTCTCAATGCCAAACTGGCTGCTGATGGACCGGATATAGCTGATTCCCGCCATGGCCGACTCCTTCATCACATCCCCCAGCTGGCCCGTGAGATTCAGCTCTCCCTTGCCAGGCATGATATTTACCTCAATCTGCAGGGTGTCGCCCCCCACGCTGGTCCAGGCAAGGCCGCGGACAATGCCCACCTCGTCTGTCTCGTTTGCCCTGTCAAACACATACCGGGGCTTGCCCAGATATTTCTCCAGGTTCCCCTCTGTGATCTTTACCGCAGACTTCTTGTTTTCCAGAATTTCCCTGGCCGCCTTGCGGCAGAGCTGACCGATTCTCCGCTCCAGCTGGCGCACGCCCGCCTCCCGGGTAAAGCCCTGGATCAAAGCCGACATGGCCTTTTCACTGATGGTCATCTGGGTTTCCTTCAGCCCGTTTTTCTGAAGCTGTTTGCCCAGCAGGTGTTCCCTGGCAATATGACTCTTTTCATTTTCCGTGTAGCTGCTTACCTCAATGATCTCCATCCTGTCCAGGAGAGGCCTGGGGATGGTCTGGGTGTCGTTGGCCGTGGCAATAAACAGCACCTCCGACAAATCCATGGGCAGCTCAATGTAATGATCCCGGAAATGGCTGTTCTGCTCCGAGTCCAGCACCTCCAGAAGAGCCGAGGAGGTATCCCCCTTGTAGTCGCTGCTGACCTTGTCGATCTCATCCAGGAGCATCAGCGGATTTTTCACTCCCGCGGTGCGAAGCCCCGCCGCAATGCGTCCCGGCATGGCTCCCACATAGGTTCTCCGGTGTCCCCGGATCTCCGCCTCGTCCCGCACGCCTCCCAGACAGATGCGCACATATTTCTTGTCCAGAGCCCGGGCAATAGAGCGGGCAATCGAAGTTTTTCCTGTTCCCGGCGGTCCTGCCAGACAGAGAATCGGGCTCTCTCCCTTTTTCGTCAGTGTCCGCACGGCCAGAAATTCCAGCACGCGCTCCTTCACCTTGGGGAGACCGTAATGGTCTTCCTCCAGAATCTGGGCAGCCCGTTTCAGATTGCTGCTGTCCCTGGAAACCTTGTCCCAGGGCATCTCCAGCAAGGTTTCTATGTAGCCCCGCACCACGCCGCTCTCCGAGCTGTTGCTCCCTATATTTTTAAACCGCCGGATTTCCTTCTCCAGCTTTTCCTTGATTTCTCTTGAAGCTTTAAGCTTCTTTGCCGCCTCCAGAAAATGATCCGCATCCGTCCCGGCCGTATCCTCCCCCAGCTCCTCCCGGATTACCTTTAACTGCTCCCGCAGCAGATATTCTCGCTGGTTTTTGTCCACCCGGGCCCGCACCTTTTCCTGAAGCTCTGTTTTCAGCCTGTGGACCTCAATTTCTTTGTTCAGCACCACACAGACCGTGGCGTAGCGCTCGGAAAGCCCCACGGTTTCCAGGAAATTCTGTTTCTCCTCGTAATACAGAGGAATGTGAATCATGATCTGGCTCATAAGGCGCTCCAGATCCCGGGTTTCCTCCACCTGCTTTTCCAGGTCCTTTCCAAGCTTGCTGTTCACCTGGCAGTACTGGGAGAAATGCTCGGTCAGTGTGCGGAACATAGCCTCCCGCACATCCTCCTGAAGCTCCTCCGGCTCCTCCTCAAAGCGCACCACTTCCGCCATCAGGTAGCCTTCCTCCTGCTCCAGATGGCAGAGCTCGGCCTTTTCCTCCCCCTCCACAAGAATCCGCAGCAGATTATGGGGCAGCTTGATAACCTGTTTCACGGAGGCGATTACCCCCATCTTATAGAGCTCCTCCTGCTCCGGATCGTCCACCTGGGAATCCTTCTGGGTAATCAGAAAGATCTTCTGATCCTGTATCATGGCCTGTTCAATGGCCTTTTTTGATTTGCTTCTGCTTACGTCAAAGTGTACTACCATATCTGGAAGAATCGTCATCCCACGAAGGGCTAAAGCCGGTAATACACGAATCAAGTCATCCATATCCTCATCCTTCCTTCATCTAATCTGGTAAACTCTTCTACATAGAACAGGAAAACCTGCCACTTCCGGTACATAGCCTCTGTAAGCAGGTTTTCCTAAAGAATGCCTTTGGTATTATGCGTCCAGGCAGGGAAGCCCTATGCCCGGAACCTCATCTGATTGCTGGTAATCACGGGCTCTCCGCCCCCTTCCACCATCTCCTTTGTCACCATACAGTTGGTGATGGAGCTGTCGGAGGGTATGGTGTACATCAGATCCATCATGATATGCTCCATAATGGCCCGAAGTCCCCTGGCCCCTGTTTTACGTGTCACTGTTTCTTTGGCGATGGCCTCGATGGCCTCCCGCTCAAAGGAGAGCTGCACACCATCCAGTTCAAACAGCTTCTTATACTGCTTTACAATCGAATTCTTTGGCTCCACCAGAATCCGTACCATATCATCCTTTGTGAGAGGATCCAGAGCCACCGTCACGGGCACACGTCCCACGAACTCGGGAATCATGCCAAACTTCACAAGGTCCTCGGGAAGCGCCTTGTGAAGAAGCTCTCCCCTGGCTTCCTCCTGTCTCTTTCCGATCTCCGCGCCAAAACCAATGGATTTCCGGTCCAGACGCCGCTCAATCACCCGGTCTAGCCCCTCAAAAGCGCCTCCGCAGATAAACAGAATGTTGGTGGTGTCAATCTGCAACAGCTCCTGGTGGGGATGCTTGCGGCCGCCTTGAGGCGGAACGGAAGCCACCGTACCCTCCAGAATTTTAAGGAGCGCCTGCTGTACGCCCTCTCCGGATACATCCCTGGTGATAGAAGGGTTCTCGGATTTCCTGGTA
Organism: Clostridia bacterium; assembly: GCA_910576205.1. Taxonomy (GTDB): domain Bacteria; phylum Bacillota; class Clostridia; order Lachnospirales; family Lachnospiraceae; genus RGIG4284. The sequence goes on from CAJTHL010000007.1 coordinate 35,030, forward strand.
ATCTTGTCAATCTCGTCAATATAGATAATTCCCCGCTCTGCCCTGGAAATGTCGTATTCCGCTGCCTGAATGATCTTTAGGAGAATATTCTCCACATCCTCGCCCACATAGCCCGCTTCCGTAAGGGAAGTGGCGTCTGCGATGGCAAAGGGCACGTTCAGGATTTTTGCCAGGGTCTGGGCCAGAAGGGTTTTTCCGGAACCGGTGGGGCCCAGCATCAGGATATTGCTCTTCTGCAGCTCCACATCCAGATTCTTGCCCAGCATGATTCTCTTGTAATGGTTATAAACCGCCACAGCCAGAGCTTTCTTTGCCTGTTCCTGGCCAATGACATAGTCGTCCAGAAATTTCTTTATTTCCTCGGGCTTTAAAAGATTGATCTCGTCCTCTTCCTGGCCGAAATCCTCTTTCTCAAATTCCTCGTCAATAATCTCTGCACATACGTCGATACACTCGTCGCAGATATATACCCCGCTGGGGCCTGCAATCAGCTTGCGGACCTGCTCACCGCTCTTTCCGCAAAAAGAACACCTGATTTTGTCCTCTATATTTCTCGCCATGTCTCTTCCTTCTTTACTAACGATTTTCCATAACTGCGTCTATAAGGCCATAATCCAGGGCTTCCTGGGCGCTCAGCCAGTTATCCCTGTCCGTATCCCGCTCAATCACTTCCAGAGGCTGCCCTGTATTGGCTGCCAAAATCTGGTTGAGCTTTTTCTTTGTCCTCAGGATATGCTCCGCCGCAATCTGGATTTCTGTAGCCTGGCCCTGGGCACCGCCGGAGGGCTGGTGAATCATGATTTCCGCGTTTGGCAGTGCCATGCGCTTGCCCTTCTGGCCGCCGGCCAGCAGAAATGCTCCCATGCTGGCCGCCATGCCCATACAGATGGTGGAAACATCGCATTTAATATAATTCATGGTGTCATAGATGGCCATACCTGCAGTCACGGAGCCGCCTGGACTGTTGATGTACAGATTGATATCCTTGCCTGGATCCTCCGCCTCCAGAAATAGAAGCTGGGAAACCACCAGACTTGCTGTCACATCGTTTACTTCCTCTCCCAGGAAAATAATCCGCTCCTTTAAAAGCCTCGAATATATATCGTAGGAACGCTCGCCCCTGCTGGTCTGCTCAATGACATAGGGTACTAAACTCATTTTTGTCTCCTCCTGCTCTCGCTTTCTTTCTGTGCTGGAATCCCGGCAGTCTCTCTGCAATGGGAGTTATTTTTCTACTGCTGCCTCCCGCACCAGGTCCACAGCCTTCTGGATGGCAAGGTCTTCCCGCATCTGCTTTCTGGAAGCGTCGTCCAGGATTTCCTCCACCTTCTCCACTTCCATCTTATACTGCTCTGCCATCTTTTTAATCTCTTCGTTCATCTCTTCTTCGGATATCTCAATGTTCTCTGCCTTTGCCACAGCCTCCAGAACCAGTCTGCTCTGGATTCTCTTAAGGGCCTGGGGTTTCATCTGCTCCAGAAGCCCCTGGGGTGTGGCTCCGCTGAACTGCATATACTGCTCCATGGACATTCCCTGATATGCCAGCCTCTGGGCGTACTCATCCAGCATCTGGCGGGCCTGGGTATCCAGCATGGCGTCCGGAATCTCCATGGTGGCGCCCTCAATGATCTTCTCAATCACAGCGTCTTCCCTGGCCGCTTTGGCAGTGGCTTCCTTCTTCTCCAGCAGGTTTTTGCGGATATCCGCCCGGTACTCCTCCATGGTATCAAACTCGGAAACATCCATGGCGAACTCGTCGTCTGCCTCGGGAAGCTCTTTTGTCTTGATCTCCTTTACGGTACACTTAAACACTGCGTCTTTTCCTTTTAAATTCTCCGCATGGTAATCCTCCGGGAAGGTTACCTTCACTTCCACTTCCTTCCCAATCTCAGCTCCGATAAGTTGCTCCTCAAAACCGGGGATAAAGGAACCGGAACCGATGGTCAGCGGATAACTCTCGCCTTTTCCGCCCTCAAAGGCCTCTCCGTCCACAAAGCCCTCAAAGTCCAGGGTGGTCATATCCTTGTCCTCCACCGGGCGTCCCTCAACGGTGATGGTTCTGGAATTGCGCTCCCTCTCCTTCTCCACCTCTGCCTCTACTTCCTCATCCGTAACCTCAATGCTGGATGCAGGCACCTCCAGTCCCTTGTATTCGCCCAGGGTCACATCCGGCTTTAAGGCCACCTCTGCGGTAAAGGTAAAGCCCACGCCCTTCTCAATGCTGACAATGTCGATCTCCGGCCGGGACACGATCATAAGGCCGCTCTCGTCAGCCGCCTTCACATAGGCGTCCGGAATCAGATCATTGGCCGCGTCCTCATAGAAAATTTCCGGCCCGTACATCTTCTCGATCAGCTGGCGGGGCACTTTGCCCTTACGGAATCCCGGTACGCTCAGCTTGCCTCTATTCTTCAAATAAGCTTCCTGAAGCCCCTTCTCCAGCTCTTCCGCAGATACTTCAATGGTAAGCTTTGCCATGTTTTTCTCCAGATTTTCAACCTGTACACTCATTTTATAAATCCTCCTTCATGTATATGTTATCTATATTTTCACATACTCACAGTCATTTTACTAGTATAACACACGCTTTTCCCACTGTAAAGACTTATTTTGCCTGGGTTTGCGCTTATTCCCACCCTTTTTTGCGTCTGTGTATGCCCCGTTCCTCCACATGCAAGAGAGCCCTGTTTCTCCAGCCGTATTTTTACAACCAGAAAAACAGAGCTCCCCTGTCTCATTCTTTTTCTTTTATGCAGCCGCGGCTCCTGTTTACTTGCCGCTCATCTGCTGTTCCTGCTTCATGATCATTTTTCTGACCATCTCGCCGCCGATAGAACCGGCCTGAGCAGAAGTCAAATCACCATTGTAACCCTCTTTTAAAGGTACGCCCAGCTCGCTGGCAACCTCTTCCTTGAAGCGGTTCATAGCTGCCTTAGCTTCCGGGACTGCCATCTGGTTTGTATTAGACTGTCCTGTCATGTTTCTCACCTCCATGAGCATATTGTGTGAGAAACACATCCATCTTATGTTGGTAATTGTTTACAAAGCCAGAATTCTTCCGGGGCTGCAAATTCCATTACAGAATCAGTTGTGTCCATATACGATAGACGTTCTGATTTCCTCTGCTTTTTCTTTACCCAAAAGCTGTTCCGTCAAAGAAAGTGAAAACGCAATGGCGGTTCCCACCCCCCTGCTGGTGGTGATGTGCCCGTCCGTTACCACCCTGTCTGTGGAGGCTTCAGCTCCCACAAGATGTTCCTCCATGCCAGGATAGATCGTTGCCTTTCTTCCTTTTAAAAATCCCATTCCGCCCAGCACCATGGGAGCCGCGCAGATTGCCGCCAACAGCTTCTCCTCCCGGTGAAAGCGCTGCAAAAGCTCTGTAAGAGGCGCGTAATCCCTTAAATTTGTGGTGCCGGGCATGCCGCCGGGAAGCACCAGAAGATCTGTGTCGGAAAAATCCGTCTCCCCAAAGGTTTTGTCCGCAAAAACAGTGATATCGCTTCGGCCTGTCACAGCCTTGTCCTCCTTTACGGACACGGTGGTCACCTCCACGCCGGCCCGGCGCAGAATATCCACGACGGTAAGGCCCTCGATCTCCTCAAAACCGTCTGCCAGAAATACACATGCATGTTTCATATTCGTTTCCCTCCATTTTCATTGGCATCTATAAAGTTTTCCCATTTCGTCTCTTTGTATCTCCCCATCCAGGGGGATCCATAAAGCAGATCCGGCTTTTATTTTATGGCCGCCCCTTGCACCGGGCCTGCTTTTCACGTATACTGGATCATGGCAGAACGCCTGCACCCCTGTAGGGCAGAAGCAGCGCGCCACGTTTCTGCATGCATGAAAAACAGCCTTAGGAGGATTCTTATGGAAATCGAACGCAAATTTCTCATCCACAAGCTGCCGGAGAATCCGGAGCAATACCCTTTTCATGTAATGGAGCAGGGGTATCTTTGTACAGCTCCCGTTGTGCGGGTCCGCCGCAGCGACGAGGACTTCTATCTGACCTATAAGTCCAAAGGGCTTCTGGCCCGGGAGGAGTACAACCTGCCCCTGACCCGGGAAAGCTATGAACACCTGAAATCCAAGGCCGACGGAAATCTTATTCACAAAAAGCGTTATCTTATCCCGGCCCCTGGCTATGAAGCGGAAGGCCTCACCATTGAGCTGGATGTGTTCGCAGCTCCCTTTGAGGGCCTCTTCCTGGCAGAGGTGGAATTCTCCTGCCTGGAGCAGGCCGAAAACTTTATTCCGCCCTCCTGGTTCGGCGAAGACGTCACCTATTCCACCGAATACCACAACAGCACCTTAAGCCAGAAAAAATTCTGAATTAAAAGGACACCATCTCCACCTGGGGCGCATCCGTGGATTTCAGTGCCTTTGTATACAGCACCGGGCCTCTGCGGCCGGAATACTCGGGCCGCTCCTCATAGCGCACCTGGGCGGTGACCATAAGCCACTGTCCCCGCCTCAGCTTGTCCAGATTCTGGGTGTGGCACAGATATCCCAGAAATGCCACGTCGTCCGCACAGCAGGTCATAACCTTGCGGCCCGGTACAAAGTGCTCAATGCCTAAGTTCCGGTTCTTGTATACCTGGCCCTTAAAGCGGACGGTTTTTCCCTCATAGTGCTCTGGGTGGTCTCCGGCGTCCACATACCAGATGCCAAAGTCAATATCCTCAATTTCTATAACCTCCGCCTCCAGATCATAGGGCAGGCTCTCCTCAAACGCAAAGGGTTCTCCGTTCTCCCCCTCAAATTCTACCTGGGCGTTGGGATTCATGGCGCGCATATTGCGCTTGTAGGTGTCCGCCGTGGTGTTCTCCGTGCAGCGGTTAAATATAATCATATCCGCTTCCTTTGCCATGTCCATAAACAGGGACTTCATATTCTGCATATACAGGTCAAAGGTCCCCGCATCCGCCATGGTGATGATCTGGGCCAGGAACCATCCGCCGGGCCACTCCATCTGCCGCAGCAGATCCATGCCCCACATACCGTTGTATTCAATCACGATCTGTGTGGGAGCATACTCCTTCTGGTATTTCTTCAGAAGGGCCTTTGTGAAATCCTCCTTCTCCTCCACCTGCACCATCACATTGCCAAAGGCCTTCAGGTATCCGGGGTCGTACTCCTCCTCCCCTTCCTCACAAACAATGAGAAGGGTGGTTCCCCCGTCGGAAAAATAAGGGTCTGTTATGGTCTCCCTTGTAAATACCGTTTTTCCGCTTTCCAGAAATCCGTTGATTACATAGACTGGTATCTTATTTCGCAAGCTCATGGATTTCTCCTCTCCGCTCAGACATGAAACAGTTCTTTTAAGGCGTCTTCTTTAAGTTTTGCCCCTATCACGCACAAACGGCCCGTGTAGTCCGGGGAACCTGGACGGATCTCGGACTCCTCCGGCACATGATCAAATTCCATCCAGCTTCCGTCCGCAGCCGCCACAATACCTTTCGCCCGAAGCACTTCTCCGTAGCCGCCCTGGTCAAGCTTCCCGAGAATGTCCGCGATCTCTTCCCTTGTATACTTGTGAACCGTCTCCGCACCCCAGCTTGTAAACACTTCATCCGCATGATGATGGTGATGATGGTCGTGGTCATGGCAGCCGCAGGTGCAATCCGGTCCATGGTCATGGTCATGGACGTGCCCCTCGTGATCGTGGTGATGGCCGTGCTCTCCCTCATGGCCATGGACATGCCCCTCGTGATCCTGGTGATGGCCGTGCTCTCCCTCATGGTCATGGGCGTGCCCCTCGTGATCCCGGTGATGGCCATGCTCTCCCTCATGGTCGTGGTGACAGCCGCATGTACACTCCTCATGGTCATGATGATGGTCATGCTCTTCATGGCAGCCACACGCACACTCTTCATGGTGATGGCCATGGTCATGCATATCCAGCCGGGTGTGGCGCATGGCAGCCAGAATCTGCTCTCCCTTTAACTGCTCCCAGGGGGTCGTGATAAGGGTAGCCGTGCCGTTGTGCTCCTTCAGCAGGGCCACACAGGCCTCCAGCCTGTCGTCCGGCACATCCTGGGTTCTGCTCAGAACAATCGTCCCCGCATGTTCAATCTGGTTGTTGAAAAATTCGCCGAAATTCTTCATATACATTTTGCATTTCTTGGCGTCCACCACGGTAATGGCACTGTCAATGCGCACATCCATATGGGCGCTGACAGCCTCCACGGCCTTTGCCACGTCGGAGAGCTTCCCTACACCGGAGGGCTCGATCAGAATCCTGTCGGGATGGTAGGTTTCCAGCACCTGCTTTAATGCCTCCCCAAAGTCTCCCACCAGGGAACAGCAGATGCAGCCAGAATTCATTTCATTGACCTGGATGCCCGCATCCTTTAAAAATCCCCCGTCAATGCCGATCTCTCCAAACTCGTTTTCAATCAGTACAATCTTTTCTCCCTTGAACGCCTCCTCCAGCAGCTTCTTTATCAGGGTTGTCTTGCCAGCCCCAAGAAAACCGGAGATAATATTAATTTCTGTCATTGTGGATTCCTTCTTTCTTTTCCTTTAAAAACAGAGCGCCGCACAATGACTCTTCTGTCACGCTGCAACGCTCTCATCTCAAATCTTAAGCCAGTTTCTCTTTTGCCAGCTCAGCCAGGGTAGTAAATCCGGCCGCGTCATACACCGCCATGTCGGCCAGAATCTTGCGGTTGATCTCCACGTCCGCCATCTTCAAACCGTGCATAAATTTACTGTAGGACAGTCCGTTCATTCTGGCTGCCGCATTGATACGGGCAATCCACAACTGACGGAACTGACGTTTCTTCTGCTTTCTTCCGGCATAAGAGCTGGTCAGCGCTCTCATCACGGACTGCTTTGCGATTCTATACTGTTTGCTTCTGGCTCCTCTGTAACCCTTTGCCAGCTTTAAAACCCGATTGTGTCTTTTTTTGGCGCCTAAACCGCCTTTTACTCTTGCCATCTTCTATTTCCTCCTTGAACTCCCACTCTTATAAGTAAGGTAAAATCTTCTTCATGTTCTTTACATTTGTTGCGTCTGTAATTGCGGACTGTCTGAGATTCCTCTTTCTCTTCTGAGATTTCTTGGTTAAAATATGGCTCTTGTAAGCTTTCATTCTCTTTAATTTTCCGGTTCCTGTTTTGTGGAAACGTTTTGCAGCCGCTCTGCTTGTCTTCATTTTTGGCATTTTATATCTCCTCCTGTACTTATAGTCTTTCTTTTATTTTAACAAAAGCCCGGGCCTCAATGGGTCAACGCTTTTCTGTTAAAAACATAATCATCTGCCTGCCTTCCAGCTTCGGCGCCTTCTCCACTGACGCGATATCAGACACTTTCTCGGCAAACACATCCAGAATCTGTCTGCCATGCTGCACATGGGCCATCTCTCTTCCCCGGAAACGCAGGGTCACCTTCACTTTGTTTCCCTTCTGAAGGAATTTCCTGGCCGCGCCGACTTTTGTATTCAAGTCATTGTCCTCAATGTTTGGTGACAGACGAACCTCTTTGATCTCAATGATCCTCTGCTTTTTCTTTGCCTCTTTTTCTTTCCTGCCCTGTTCGTACTTGAACTTTCCGTAGTCGATGATCTTACATACGGGCGGTCTGGCACCCGGCGCAATCTTTACCAGATCCAGCTCTGCCTCTCTGGCAAGGCGCAAAGCTTCCCTGGTTGGCATAACGCCAAGCTGCGCTCCGTCTTCTCCAATCAGACGAATCTCTTTGTCTCTGATTTGTTCGTTGATCATTAAATCGCTAATAGTAACGCCCTCCTCAAGTCTGCATTTTTCCAAATGCCGCAATATAAAAGTGGATAGTCAGACTATCCACTTAAAACCAAGGCATAAACACACCACAAATATGGTGTGAAACGGTTCTCTATAAACCCAAGTCGCCCTCCGCGCTAAGGTGAGAGTGGATACTCTGCTTACTGTCACCTGGATATATTATCACATAGGGCTTTGGCTGTCAACCACTTTTTCTATATGGTTCTGCATTTAGTTATTAAGGTATTAAAGGTATTTTACAGATCCATAAACAAAGCCGTCTCTATACCTTTATCACCTTATGCCCCGCCGCCTTCAAAAGCCTGTTCATTATGGCCGTTCCCACGCTGTCGTCCGCAAAGGATTCGGAATAGATGCGGGTAACGTCGGTTTCGTCAAACTCCCGCAGCACCTCGTATAGATGCCGGGCAATCTGACCCTCCTCCATGCGGGAGCCCACGCACTTTACCATGCCTGCAGGATACAGGCTTTCGCTCTCCCTGGCCGCGAGAATGCCCGCCTGGCCGCCTGCCTCCTGGCATTCTCCCACAAGGGCGTTGATTCTCTCCACTACGGCCGCCATATCACCCTCCACCACCGTCAGCTCTGCCCGGGGGGCGTAGTGACGGTATTTCATGCCCGGGGCCTTGGGCCGGATACCGGAATCCGGGGAGATAATGGCTTTATCCACATCCATTTTCCCCACCGTCTCCTCCAGCATCTGCCGGGTGATAAACCCGGGCCGCAAAATCACAGGTTCCGGCACGCTCACATCCACAATGGTGGACTCCAGTCCGATAACCGCCTGGCCGCCGTCCAGAACCATCTCTATGCGCCCGTTTAAGTCCTCCATCACGTGGGCCGCCGTGGTGGTGCTGGGCCGCCCGGACACATTGGCGCTGGGCGCCGCCACAAAGCCGCCTGCCGCCTGGATAAAGGCCGAGGCCACCTGGTCGCCGGGCATACGCACCGCCACCGTGGAAAGGCCTCCTGTAGTCTCCCTGGGCACCTTGTCCTTTTTTTGAAAAATCAAGGTCAGCGGACCGGGCCAGAACCTTTCTATAAGCTTTTCCGCCTGCTCCGATACCTCTGACGCAATCTCATACAAATCTGCTTTCCGGGCAATATGCACAATAAGCGGATTGTCTGAAGGGCGCCCTTTGGCCGCGTAGATCTTCTGTGAGGCCATGGGATTCAGCGCATCCCCACCCAGACCGTATACCGTCTCCGTGGGAAATGCCACCAGTCCGCCCTTTTTAATGATTTCCCCGGCTTCCCTTAAAATTTCCGGATCCGGCCGGGCTCCCTCCAGCCTCCTAAGCTTTGTCTCCATAGCGCTCCCTTTCTGTCAGCTAAAGATACCCCACAGCAAAATGGCAGGCTACGGGGTATTCGCGTCTCTAACATTAAAATTCATCCTGGTACAAGGTTATTTTCCTTTTTTCCCTGGTTTTCTTCAGGTCAATCACCCGCTGGTTAGCGCTGCCCCGGTACTGTAAAGTCAAGTCCCGCCGGGCCTCTATATAAGGTCCGTCCACCAGCATATCCGCCAGAGTCAGCAGTTCCGCCACAGCCGGATTTCCTTTGCCCATCTCTAGCAGCTTCTCATAAGTATATCCGCTGTAGATCATCAGATGCCTGTCCATGCTCTTAATCTCCCGGGCCAGCTCTGCCAGCGCTTCCGGCTGGGCAAAGGGTTCCCCGCCGGAAAAGGTCACGCCCCCAAGAAGCGGATTTTCCCTTACGGCCCGCAGGATTTCCTCCCGGTCGGCAAGCCTGCCTCCCTGGAAATCGTGGGTCTGGGGGTTGTGACATCCCGGACAATGATGAGGACAGCCCTGGGTAAAGATCACATACCGTATCCCAGGGCCATCCACAATGGACTCACTGACAATCCCGCTAATTCTAAGCTTCCATGCCATGTTTTACACGGTCTCTTTCTTCCGCTCTCTTGGCGTTGTTGAAGCGGTCTGTAGTTCCCACCAGATAACCTGTGATTCTGCGGATTCTGTCAAACTTTATATTTTCCCCTACGTTACCTGCTACTGCGTTTACTTTGCTTGTCATATCTTTTTCCTCCTAATTTTAGTTCCGCATCTCCCCTCCCAAGGCCCTGGGTTCTGGAAAAATTTCCGGCCATTTCATGTCTTGAAATCCTTCCGGGGCCTTCTCCCAAAGGGACGCCTTCGGTGTCCGGGCAGATGCTGTTTTTGTTTGTGTAGCTGTCTTTAGTATCTTGGCATATCCGGATACCGCTTGCGAAGCTCTCTTAGCTTTTCTACCGGCACGGACTCCCCTTCTCTTCTGCCGCAACGGGGACACACGTCGTCGATGACGCCTGTGTAGCCGCAGACCGGATCCCGGTCTACCGGGTGGTTTACGGAGCCATAGCCGATGCCCGCCTCTTTCATGCAGCGGATAACGGACTCAAAGGCCTCCGGATTCTTGGCCGTATCCCCGTCAAGCTCCACATAGCTGATGTGGCCCGCATTGGTCAGCCCGTGATAGGGGGCCTCCAACTGGATTTTTTTGAAGGCCTGGACGGGATAATATACCGGCACATGAAAGGAGTTGGTGTAGTATTCCCTGTCCGTGACACCAGGAACCTTCCCGAAATGCTTTCTGTCTATGCGCACAAACCGTCCCGACAGCCCTTCCGCAGGTGTGGCCAGCAGGGTGAAATTAAGTCCTGTCTTTTCAGACTCCTCATCCATTTTCCTGCGCATATAGCCGATGATTTCCAGACCCAGCTTCTGGCTTTCCCCGCTCTCCCCGTGATGCTTTCCTGTCAGCGCCACCAGGGTTTCCGCAAGCCCGATAAATCCTACGCTTAAGGTTCCGTGCTTCAGCACCTCCGCAATGGAATCATCCATGTCCAGATCGTCGGAATCAATCCAGATTCCCTGTCCCATAAGGAAGGGATAATTCCTGCATTTCTTGCCGCTCTGTATTTTAAAACGGTGTAAAAGCTGCCTGCAGCAGAGCTCAATCCGTTTGTCCAGAATGTGATAGAATTCCTCCAGATCTCCCTTGGCCATAATCCCGATGCGGGGAAGATTGATGGAAACAAAACTTAAGTTGCCCCGGCCACAGGTCACTTCCCGCTGGGGATCGTAATGATTCCCCATCACACGGGTACGGCATCCCATGTAAGCAATCTCCGTATTGTAATCCCCCTCCTTGTAGTAGGGGAGATTAAAGGGGGCGTCGATAAAGCTGAAATTGGGGAACAGCCGCTTGGCCGACGTGCGGATGGCCTGACGGAACAGGTCATAGTTGGGGTCCCCCGGGTTGTAATTGATGCCCTCCTTCACCTTGAAAATCTGTACCGGGAAAATAGCCGTCTCCCCGTTTCCAAGGCCTTTCTCCGTCACCGACAGCAGGTTGCGGATTACCATACGTCCCTCTGCGGAATGATCGGTTCCATAGTTTATGGAGCTAAAAGGCACCTGGGCTCCTGCCCGGGAATTCATGGTGTTCAGATTGTGTATCAGGGCCTCCATAGCCTGGTAGGTGGCGGAATCCGTCTCCTCATAAGCCATGTCCACCGCGCACTGGTGAGCGCTTAAAAACGATTCCCTGGAGGCTTCTCCGGTTAGGTATTTTCCCGCGTTTTTATCCAGCCAGTCTGCCAGCTTCTGTCCGTAAGCATCGCAGCCTCCGATGGTCACATCCTCCCCGATGGCCTCTTTGATATCCGCAATGCAGGCGAGAGCCTTTTCCTTTGGCATGTCAAACCGGATAATCAGATATTTCTCCAGGGACTTGAAATATTTCTTGTAAAAGGTAATGGCCACCCCCTGGGCCATGGCGTAATCAAAATTCGGCACCGACTGACCGCCGTGCATCTCATTCTGGTTTGCCTGGATGGCGATGCACGCCAGAGAGGCGTAGCTCTGGATGGATCTGGGCTCCCGGATATAGCCGTGTCCCGTGCAGAATCCATCCTTAAACAATTTTATAAGGTCAATCTGACAGCAGGTCTCTGTCAGCATATAGAAATCCTTGTCGTGAATATGGATATCGCCGTTTAAATGGGCCGCCGCAATATCCTTTGGCAGGATATAGTTGTCCACAAAATAATTGGCTCCCTCCGCGCCGTACTTCAACATGGTGCCCATGGAAGTGTCCGCGTCAATATTGGCGTTCTCCCGCTTGATATCCGCATCCGCCGCGCTGGTAAAAGTCAGTTCCTGGTAAATCTTCACCAGATCCGCCTCTGATTTCCTCACCTTGGTATGCTCCGCGCGGTAGAGGATATAGGCCTTTGCCGTCTTGGCAAATCCGCCCTCAATAAGCTTTTCCTCCACAATATCCTGCACCTGCTCCACCGTAGGAGTCTCCCCTGCGGGAATAGCCGCCACAATGGCGTCAATGAGCTGGTCAAACTGAAGCGGCGAAATGGCCTCCACCTGGGCCGCCACATTTGCCTTCTGTACAGCGTCTCTGATTTTCTGGGAATCAAAAGGCACCGGCGTGCCGTTTCGCTTCTTGATAATCTCCGGGCAAGAGCCCGCTTCTACACTCCTCATAAATAACCCCTTCTAAAAATACTATATATTGTGTCTGTCCTTTTCGGCTACACCATATACAGTATCACAGAAGGGGTAGTAATGCAAGCAAAATTTTAACTTTTTCAGCTGGGCCATCCGGCGTAAGCCAAAGGTCACTCCGCCGTCCCGGCTGCCCGCATCAGCTTTCGGAACTTCAGCATAAATATCACCGTAGTCGTCCCGGCCGCCACTGCGTCTGCCACAGGCTCCGCCAGAAACACAGCAAATACCTTGTCGGACAGGAAATGGGGCAGAATGAAAATCAGCGGAATCAGAAGGAGAATCTTCCTATACAAGGCCAGGAAAAGGGAAATCTTTGCCTCCCCGATTGCCACAAAAGTCTGCTGACAGGCCATCTGGGCTCCCATCACCAGGGAAGCCCCCATATAAATGCGGATAGCCCAGGCGGCATATTCAATAAGAGCGGCATCCTCCGCAAAAAGCCTGGGCAAAAATCCGGGCCATAGCTGTACAATCAGCCACACTGCCCCGCAAAATCCCACAGAGGACAGAAACAGCAGCCGGAAAGCCTCCTTCACCCGGCCAGGCTGCCCGGCTCCGAAGTTATAGCTGATAATAGGCTGGGCTCCCTGGGCCAGCCCCTGAAGAGGCAGATTGCAAAGCTGCATACTGCTGGACAGGATGGTCATGGAACCCACTGCCAGGTCACCGCCGTATTTCTGCAAGGAGGTGTTAAAGGAAATGTTTAACAGGCTCTCCGTGCTGGTCATAATAAAGGGGGACAGCCCCAGAGCCAGCACCGGCAGCATAACGGAAGGCCGGACACGCATATATTTCCTCTGGATCCGCAGAATCGTCTTGCTGCCAAAGAGAAACCGCAGCACCCAGACCGCAGAAATCGTCTGGGACAGAATGGTGGCCAGGGCCGCCCCCTGGACGCCCATGCCAAATCCAAAGATCAGAACAGGATCCAGCACAATATTGGTAATAGCTCCGATAACCACGGTCAGCATACTGATCTTAGTAAAGCCCTGGGTGGTGATAAAGGCGTTAAGCCCCAGGGACACCATTACGGAAACGGTTCCCAGCACATAAATATTCATATAGTCCAGGGCATAGCCGATGGTGCTGTCGCTGGCCCCAAAGAGATATAGCAGGTCCCTGCTGAATACCCGGCATACAACCGTGAGAATCACCGCCAGAACCAGCAGCACGGTAAAGCAGTTTCCCAGAATATGGGCCGCTCCCTCGTTGTCCTTTTTCCCCATCTTTATGGATGCCCGGGGGGCGCCTCCCATGCCTACCAGGCTGGAAAACGCCGTTACCAGCATAAGAACCGGAAAGCAGAGCCCCAGGCCTGTCAGGGCCAGGGCTCCTTCCCCGGGAATATGGCCGATATAGATCCGGTCAACAATATTGTACAGCATATTCACCACCTGGGCCGTGATGGTGGGAACGGCAAGCTTTACAAGAAGCTTTCCCACCTTCTCCGTCCCCAGTCGGTTTTCTTTTTCCTCCATAGTCGTCCTTTCCCGGGCTGTTTTGGAAACCCTGTTTTATCGCATCTTCTGTCCGGCATCTACCTGGCCATTTTATAAATATTTTCCATATCCTGTCTGTTAAGACTCTTAATCCCGCCGATGGTGCGGGTCTCCTGGAAGCTGCATTTATAGGCCAGCTCCCGAATCTGCTCTTCACTTATATCCTGCCCCAGTTGGGAAATGCTTACCGGCATCCTTATGGAACGGAAGAAATCTTCCAGGGCCTTAATGCCCGCCAGAGCCGTCTCCTCCGGCGCCTCCGCGTTCTCTGTGATACCCATAACATTTACAGCAAATTTCACAAAACGGGCCACATTCTCCTTATATACATAGCGGGCCCAGCTTCCCCATACAGCCGAGAGCCCCGCTCCGTGGGCCACGTCAAACATGCCGCCCAGCTCATGCTCAAGCTGATGGCAGGCCCAGTCGCCCTTGCGGCCGCAGCCGGTAAGCCCGTTGTGGGAAAGGCTTCCCGCCCACATAACCTCAGAGCGGGCCTCATAATTACAGGGCTCCTCAAGGAGAACCCTTGCGCTTTGCATCACCGTGCGGAGCAGTCCCTCCGCCATGGCGTCCACAAGCTTCGTATCCGTCTCATGGGAGAAATACCGCTCCATGGTATGCATCATAATGTCTACGCAGCCGCTCATGGTCTGATACTCTGGCAGGGTATAGGTCAGCTCCGGATTCAGGATCGCAAACTTCGGACGGCCCAGATCGCTCTTGGCGCTGCGCTTCAGCCATCCCTCCTCCTTTGTGACTACGGAGGAATCGCTCATCTCACTGCCAGTAGCCGCCATGGTCAGCACTACTCCCAGGGGAATATTTATCTGGGGCAGGCTTTTTTTCAGATAAAAGTCCCACACATCCCCCTCATAGGGAATCCCGTAGCTGATGCCCTTGGCCGAATCAATGGCGCTTCCGCCGCCTACGGCAAGGATAAAGTCCACGCCCTCCTTCCTGCCAAGCTTAATCCCCTCATAGACCTTGGAAAGCCGGGGATTGGGAACTGCCCCGCCCAGAGTCACGTAACGGATACCCTCGGCCTGCAAAGACGCCTCTACCCTGTCTAAAAGGCCGGATTTCCTGACGCTTCCACCGCCGTAGTGAATCAGCACCTTTGTGGCGTTCTGCTCCTTGACAAGCTCTCCCACCTGCTCCTCTGTTCCTTTTCCAAATACCACCTTTGTCGGTGTAAAATACTGAAACGTCTGCATTCTGTCCTCCTATTCCGGTTCCGCATCTGCCCCTATGTTATCCGTTAATGTGTTTATGTTTTATTATACTTCCTTATCCTGTAATTGACAAGTTGTATCTGAGGCATCGAAACGCCCTGCATACAATAGCATTCCGGTAAACGCCATTGCATACAGGGCCATAGATACAGGCCAGAAGCCTGCCTTTTCCCAGAGCGCCCTAAAGCACCCGGATTCCCCGTTCCCGCAGCTGACTCACGACTTTTTCGTCCAGCATATCGTCCGTGATTACCACATCCACATCCTCAATGGGAATATTGCAGGGAGTAAAGGCATAATTCAGTTTGGAGGAATCCATCAGCATCACCACCTGCTCTGACTGCTCCGCCGCCTTTTTCAGACAGGTCACCGTAATCTCGGAAAGGTAAGAGAATCCATACCTGGGATGGAAGCTTGGGGTTCCCAAAAAGGCAATGTTAAAATGCAGCTTGTCCAGCCTCTCCAGAAGAGGCGAGCCGCTGACCCGCATCAGGTTAAGATCCAGCTCTCCCCCCAAAAGCTCCACGGTTATGCTGGGATTATACCTAAGGCTCATGGCTGTATCCAGACCGTCCATAGCCAGGTAAAGGGGATAGTCCGGCATCTGTTTCGCCAGCTCCGCACAGGTGCTTCCGGCCGTCAGAAAAATGGACTGGGCCGGCTGAATGAGACTGGCGGCCTTTGCGGCAATCATTTTTTTCTCTTCCCGGTGCAGGTTGGAGCGGCTTACAAAGCTTGGCTCCCTGGGCATGGATTTCGCTCCTCCGTGGAAGCGCATAATCTGCCGCCCATCGCTCAGATATTGCAGATCTTTGCGCAGGGTTGCGCCGGACACATTGGGAAAATACTGCTCCAGCTGCGCAAAATTTATGGTTCCCATCTGATTGATAATGTCCAGGACTGCCTGTCTGCGTTTCTCTATATTTGCACTCATATACTCTTCCTCAGATATTTGTGAAGGCATCGCTTCCTGCTCCATTATACTTGGGAATCCCGTAATTGACAAGTTTTATCTTTCCTCTATTTTCCATTTACTCCGTCGTCTGCGGCTCTGGCTTTTTCCTGTATTTTGCAATCACCTGCTCCGAAAGCTCCTCGAGAATATCCAGATCCCACAGCAGCTGGAGAATGGTGTAGCGGGGACGGACTTCCTTGCAGTACAGTAGTGTGTTCCTTAGAAGCTCCTCATCAATTCCGATCTCCTCCGGCCGGCTGGGCGCCTCCAGGGACGTCAGAAGCTCCGCCACATGCCCCGACGGGGGCAGGCCCTCCAAAAGCTCCCGGATTTCCCCCCACTTTTCCTCCATGGCATCTATCCGCTTTAATCTTCCCTCTGTGTCGTTCTTTCCCGCTTTCCTTTCCAGATCCAGGATTCCCTGCGCCGCCGGTCCGTAGACCTCCTCCATCTTCTCCTCCCAGGCCTTCCGGTCGTAAGACATGGCTGCCCGGCGGGCCCTGGCAAAGTCTACCTCCCGCTCCCTTAAGGCCTCCGCCAGCTTCAGCGCCAGCACAGTCCCCACACTGACCTGGGTACCGTGGGGTACGGGGCGTTTCCCCCTCTGCTCAAAGATCATTTCCCAGTAGTGGGACATGTGGTGTTCACACCCGGAGGCTGACCGGGAGTTCCCGTAAAGGCTCATGGCCACCCCGGACAATACCAGGCCCTCCATAATATCCCCGATTACCCCAGGATCCCGGCTGCCGGCCTTATGGGCATCCTTCAGCACCCGCCGGGCGCAGGTTTCCACCAGCTCTGCAATAGCCGGGCAGTAGTGCTCCCCGTTTACCAGCACCGACAGCCTCCAGTCGCACAGGCAGGTGAATTTTCCCAGCAGATCTCCCAGTCCCGCCGCGATCATGGGATAGGGGGCGTTTTTGAGAATATCCGTATCCCCGAAAATAGCCTCCGGCGTCTGGGCCGGGAAGGTGGTTTTCAGATGATTTACATAAATTGCCGCAATGCTGGAGGCAAACCCGTCCATAGGGGCGGCCGTGGCCACCGTAAAGAAGGGGCGGCCTGTGCGGAAGCTGAAAAACCGGGTCATGTCGTTGATGGTTCCTGTGCCCACGGCAATGAGAAGATCGCAGTCCATGGGCATATGGATCAGAAGCTCCCCCACCGTGGCCTCGTCGAAGGCCACATGCCCAAGCACCTGGATCCTGGCCTGGATGCCGCTTTTTTCCAGAATTTCCATACAGGTTTTCCCGGCGATTTCATAGGTGATCCTGTCCGCAATCAGAAACACGTTCCCATAGCCCAGCCTGCGGATGCCCTCTGGCAGCTCTTCCAGAGCGTTCTTCCCGATGCGGACCATTTTGAGGGGGGCATAGTGTTCTTTCCCGCAGCCGCACTGGAAATGACGGTCCAGATACTGCGCCAGGGGGCGGGGTGTGTCGTATATTTTCATTTGTAATTCTCCTATTCCAGTTCCGCATCCCCCCTCCCAAGGCCCTGGGAGGGGGGATGCTGTTTTCTAGTTTCCTGTCCGCTTTTTCAGATCAAGCAGACGCTTCATGACGTTGTTCCGGCCACGGCCAAAGTAGTCGTGCAGTTCCCTGTAATCTGCATACAGTTCCTGGTATACCTCCCTGTAAGCGCCATTGGGACTGTATTTTACCGACTCTTTACTTCCCATCTTTTCCACAGCCTCCTCCAGGGTGTCGTATCCGCCGCGGCTCTTTCCCGCGGCCACGGCGGCGTAGATGGCGCTTCCCAGGGCGCAGGCCTGGCTTACCCTGGGTACATGGATTTCACAGCCGGTAATGTCAGACAGAATCTGTACAAAATATGGGTTCTTCTCCGCAATCCCCCCTACGGCGGAAATCCGCTCCACTGGCACCCCATGCTTTCTGTGCTCCTCTATTATCATTCTGGCGGCAAATCCCAGGGCCTCAAAAAGAGCTCTTAGAATTTCCTCCGGCTTTGTGCTTAACTGCAGTCCCAGAATAAGGCCTGTGAGACGGTCGTCCTCCAGAAGGGAGCGGTTTCCGTTCCACCAGTCCAGGGCTAAAAGGCCGCTTTCCCCGGGCTTTAGGCTTCCCAGGCATTCGCTCAGATAACCCAGCACAGACAGGCCTCTTTTTCCGGCCTCTTCTTTATAGCTCTCCGGCACTAAATTTCTCTCAAACCACTGGAAAATATCCCCGCAGCCGGAAATCCCCGACTCATACCCGTAAAGGCCGGGCACCAGGGAGCCGTAGCACACGCCGCACACCCCGGGTATGGGCCTGTCCTCACTTCCCACCAGCACCATGCCCAGACTTGTCCCCATAATCAACGTCATCTCCCCGGGCCTTAAACTGCCCAGGGCTGCCACGGAGGAGTGACCGTCTATCCGCATGGGCGCCACAGGTATTCCTTCCGGAAGCCCGGTAAGCTCACTTCCCGCCCGGGATATACAGCCCCCACAGGCATCCAGGGGCAGAATCCGCTCCTCCGGTATCAGCTTCTCCCCCAGGCCGGCCATGCGCTCGTCAAGCTCTGCGAAAAACTCCCCCGGGGGATACCCTTCCTCTGGCGTCCACATAAACTTAAACCCGGCGGAGCAGGGGCTCATACTCTCCTCTCCGGTGAGCAGGTAAATCATCCAGTCCCCGGCCTCCATAAAGCGGTGGGCCGCCTGGTAAACCTCCGGCTCCTCCCTAAGGGTCTCCAGAATCTTGGGGATGCCCCACTCGGAGAATATCCTGCCTCCGTAGCGCTCTGCCCGTTCTCCGGCTTTCCGGGTGATCTCCTCCGCCTCCTCTGCCGCCGTGTGCTGCTTCCACATCTTTACATAAGTGTGGCGGGAAGCACGGAAGCGTTCCTGTTCACACAGGGGTCTGTAGTCCCTGTCCAGGGTCACCAGGGAGCAGGAGGTAAAATCCACGGACATGGCTGCAACGTCCTCCCCCTTAATCCCGCCTGTCTTAAGGACACCATGGACGGATTCCCTTAAGGCCTTCACATAGTCCCCCGGGATCTGCAGGGCAGAGGCAGGCGGAAGGGGATTCCCGGTGTACGGGTGCCGCTCCTCCAGGATCCCATGTTCGTAGGGAGCGTCAAAGCTGGCCGTATACGCTCCATCTTCAATAGCAAACAAGACCGCCCGGGCGGACAGGCTTCCGAAATCCACGCCCATTGCATATTTCTTTCCCACGTTACACCTCCATCTTAGTACCGCATCTCACCGCGCCTATTGGTAGTCTCTGCACGCGATAGCTGTGTCGTACATGGCGACAATATTTTCAATGGGCGCATTGGGCTGCAGGTTATGCTCTGGAGCAAAAATAAATCCGCCCCCTGGCATCATGATTTCCATGCGCTCCTTTACCGCCTGGCTGACCTCCTCCGGAGTGCTCCCTGGCAGCTTTTGCTGGGTGTCCATGCCGCATCCCCAGATGGTGATTTTATCCCCGTATTTCTTTTTGATATCCGCCGCGTCCATGTTGGCCGCGCTTGTCTGGATGGGGTTGATAATATCAATGCCCGCCTCTATCATATAAGGAAGCAGATGGTAAATGGAACCGCAGCTATGATAGAAGTTCTTTACATGGCTGCTGGCCCGGATGGTATCGTTTACCTTCTTTATGGGAGCTATAAAGTGCTCCTTAAAGATCTCCGGGTTGAAGAGCTCCCGGTCCTGGGTTCCGTAGTCTGTGGTGGACACGGAGAGAATGTCTATGTAGGGACCTACCGCCTGAAGGTACTCCTTTGCGATGGCAGAACATTTTTCCGCCGTTACATCCAGGATTTCATCTACGTATTCCGGCTCCATCATAAGACGCATCATCCAGTCCTGGAGGCTGTGGCCCGCGTAGGTTACGGGACTTGTCATTTTCAGCCGGTTGAATCCGCCGCAGACGGCGTAATCCGTGTAGGTATGCATACATCTGGCTGTTTTTTCCAGTTTTTTCAATTCCTCGTCCGTATACCGGTAGCGCTGGTCGTAGACGCGGCCCCACTCCTCCGGTGACATGGGGTCGTCAAAATCCCGCACATCCGCCGGCTCGTTGTACCGTTCAAAATAAATGCCGTTTTGGGGCATCAGTCCCAGGGTTTTATCCCTGGTCTGTGGAGTCAGACCCTTCAGATGCAGGTATCCCCGCTCATCCTCCACAGGCCGGAAATTGCCGGGCATCAAAACCTGGTGATTTTGGGAGGTGGTCCAGGGCTTCCAGTTCTCATTGTCCAGCTCAAAATATTCGCAGACATTCTCCAGGTGAATAATATCTCCCTGGAAGCGGGCCCGCATGGGCGCTTCCACCCGGGCCAGAAACTGAAACTGGTCCCACACCCGGGGCAGCTCTGTGTCGATTCCCAAAGCTCTTCCCAGCTCCACATACAGGTCTGCGTGGATGCCCGTCACACGTGTTCCGCCAAAATCAATGGGGCACTTGTCGGGAATCTCATGATTAGTTGTTTTTCTTACTCGTTCTCGCGATGTCATGTTTTTATTATCTCCTATTTTAGTCCCGCATCCGCCCTGCCGGGGCCTTGTCCCAAAAGGACGCCTTCCATGTTTGGGCAGATGCTGTTTTTGTAAGTTTCACCGGGGACGCACCCGCTCCCCGCTCTCCGGTTCAAAGAGGAAGAGCAGGTCGGGGTTTACCCTGATGTGAATGATATCCCCCTCTGCGAAACGCCGGTTATCGTTATATACAATATTCAGCAGCGATTCGTTGATCTGGATTCCCACAGAGCGTTCCTCCCCCAGAAATTCAAAGAGATCTACCTTAAACCTGGCGTCGTACTCCTCTCCTTCCACGATGGTAATGCTGGTTGGGCGTATACCCAGATCAAACACATCCCCGGTATGTATTACACGGTAAAATTTTTCCGGCACTCTCAGAAGGCTTCCGTCCCCCAGCTCAAAGGCGTAGGTATAGCTGGCGTCCTCCACCACCTTTACCCTAAGGAGGTTCATGGGCGGATCGCCGATAAAGCCTGCCACAAAGGCGTTGGCCGGGTCATTGTAGATCTCGTCCGGCGTCCCGTACTGCTGCAGCACGCCAAGCTTCATGACGGCAATGTAGTCCGCCAGGGAGATGGCCTCCATCTGGTCATGAGTCACCAGGATGGTAGTACATTTGATCTCATGGTGCAGCCGCTTAATCTCCCCCCTGAGTATCTGCCGCATTTTCCCGTCCAGATGGGACAAGGGCTCATCCAGCAGCAGCACCTTGGGATGGCGCACCAGGGCCCTGGCGATATTCACCCTCTGCTTCTGACCGCCAGAGAGACCGGAAACCTTGCTGTCCAGAAGCTCCTCCACCTTCATGGTCTTTGCAATCTCCCGCACCCGCCTGTCGATTTCCTCCCCAGGCACCTTTTTTGCCCGGAGGCAGAAGGCAATATTCTCATAGACCGTGAGAGGCGGATACAGCGCGTAATCCTCAAAGGCCAGGCCGATATTCCGGTCCTTGGGATGCAGGCTGCTGATGTCCTGCTCCCCCATGAAAATGCTTCCCTGGGTGATGCTCTCAAGGCCGGCGATCATCCTAAGAGTCGTGGACTTTCCGCATCCGGACGGGCCCAGGATACTGACAAAGGTTCCCTGCTCCATCTCAAGATTCAAGTCATGGACGGCCCAGGGCTGCTCTTTCGCCTGCTTTTTCTTCCCATTCGTATCGTATTTTTTATAAAGGTTCTTTAATACCAGATTTTCTGCCACGCTTACACCTCCGTCCCGGTTTCTTCCCCATGACAGGCAAGAAATGCTTCTGTTTTCTGATCGAAGAAGATAATGTGCTCTGGATTCAATCCTATATACACCGTCTCATCAATTCCAAATTTTGTATCCACGGGAATGATGAAACGGATCAGGTCCCCCTGGACATCCACGATCAGCTCAGTCTTATTTCCCAGGGGCTCCACGGAATATACGCTTCCTCTCACATAGCCTGCCGCAGGTTCCCTGGAAAATGCCAGGGCCGGCGTCCGGCATCCCAGATCCACCTCCGCAACGTCCCCGAGGCTCCTTTCCACATCCACCGGCACCGGAAACTCCACGCCTTCCCATCTGGTCACTGCCCAAAGACGGCCATTTCGCTTCTCTATACGGGCGGGGATCATGTTGATCTCACATTCCCCAAAGAGGCGGGCCACAAACTCCCAGGCGGGCCGGTAGTACACCTCCTCATTTGTTCCCACCTGGAGAATCTCCCCGTCCCGGATAACGGCAATACGGTCTCCCAGGCTCATGGCCTCCGTAAAATCGTGGGTCACGTAGATAGAGGTACAGTCCAGGTTTTTCTGCATAAGCTTTAATTCCTTGCGCATGGCATTGCGCAGCTTAGCGTCCAGATGGGCGATGGGCTCATCCAGCAGGAATACGTTGGGGTTTCGCACCAGGGCCCGGCAAAGGGCCACCCGCTGGCGCTGCCCGTTGCTTAGCTGGGAGGGCCTTCGCTCCAGGTATTCGCTCATACCTGTGATGGCAGCCACCCGCTCCACCTCTTTTCTGATGCCCGCCTCGTCCGTCCTGTGCTTTCTGGAGCGAAGAGGGGAGGCAATGTTGTCATAGACTGGCATCTGGGGGTAAAGGGCATAGTTTTCAAATACCATGGCCACGTCCCGGTTGCTGGGCTCCACAAAATTCATGGGCGTATCGTCAAACCAGATGTTCCCGCTGTCCGGGTCGTCGATACCCGCGATCATGTTTAAAAGCGTGGTCTTTCCCGCCCCCGCAGGGCCAAAAAGCACCAGAAATTCCCCGTCCTCCACGCAGAGGGACACATCCTTTAACGCCGTCTTTTTTCCAAAGGTTTTCGTAATATGTTCCAAGGTTATTTTCGCCATAGATTCCCTATCCTTTCACTGCGCCGAAGCTGAGGCCCCGGACAAGATGCTTCTGAATGCACAGGCACAAAATGATTTCCGGCACGATTGCGATAATAGCCGCCACCGCGATCTGCCCGTAATGGAAGGTATCGGACCCGATATAGGTCAGAGCCGCCACGGTAATGGGCTGCACATTGAAGGAACACAGCATCAGACCAAAAGTGAAGGAGTTCCAGCAATAGATGAAGGCCAGAAGGGCGGAGGCCACCAGACCCGGCCGCACCAGGGGCAGCAGCATTTTAAAGAAAATCTCAAACCAGGAGTACCCGTCCAGCTCCGCCGCCTTTTCCATCTCCACGGGAATGTCCTCAAAATAGCTGCGCACAATCCAGATAAGAAGAGGCATGCCGATAAACTGGTAAATCCAGATCATTCCAAAGTATGTGTCATACAGATGCAGCGACATAAAGATTTTGTACAGGGGAATCACCACCAGGATTTCCGGCGCAAACTTAAAGGAGAGAATGGTAAAGGCCACATCCTCCTTTTTCCTAAACTGATACCTGGCCAGGGCGTAGGCCGCCGGCACGCCCACCAGCACGGACACTGCCACCGCGCCAATGCAGATAATCAGATTGTCCATAAACGCTTTCACATAATTACCCGTTGTCAGAACCGCCGTGTAATTCTCCAGGGTGGGCGTAAACCTTAAAAAGGTATTGAAGATCTCATTGTCCCCCTTAAAGCTTATAATGACGGTCCAGATGATGGGTGAAACGGAAAAGATCACAAAAAACACCAGGAAAACTTTTCCAACGGCCCAGACGGCCTTCTCGGAGATTTTTTTCTGTTCCATATCTGCCTGCCTTTCTTACGACTGTCTCGTCTGGTTGTAAACGCCTACCATTCTCTTGCTGGCAAAGTTAATGATAATCCACAGTACCATAATCATGGGGATTCCCTTGCTCAGATTGGAGTAGGGGAACGCCGTCTGGTACGCAAGCAGAGAGAGGTTGGTCAGCGTGTTGCCCGGCCCGCCCTTGGTGGTGGAATAAATAATGGCAAATTCCTGTAGCGCCGCCACGGAGCGGAAGATCAGGGCAATCATAATCACCGGCTTTAAAAGGGGCAGGGTCAGCCGCCGGAAATTAAACCAGGCGGAGCCGCCGTCGATTTTCGCCGCCTCAAAGGGGGACTTGGGAAGTCCCTGGAGGCCCGCCCGCAAAAGCAGTAACACAAAGGGGGTGTTTATCCACACGTCAATCATAATCACATACAGAAGCGCCGTCTGGGAGGACGCCCCCCAGGGAAATCCGTAGACGCCGAAAATATTTAAGAATTTCTCCATAAGCCCGAAAGTGTTGTTGGTCATCAGCGACCAGATCAGGCATCCGATTACAGGGGCCACCATCAGCGGGAAAATGAGAACCACATTCAACACCTTGGAATACCATTTGTCATTGTTCAGAAGCAGCGCAAGAATCATGCCGATAACCATTTCCAGCACAATGACGCTAAGGCTGTACTCCAGGGTCACCAGAATGGCATGCCAGAAGTCGGCGCTGGTAAACATCCCCAGCCAGTTTCCCAGACCGATAAACTTATAGGTCGTACTCCGAAAGGAGATATCCGTAAAGGAATAGTAAATGGCCGTGATAAAGGGATACAGAATCCCCAGCAGCACTGCCATGGAAGGCAGCAGAATCAGATAGGGACGGATACGCAGCCTCCAGGGCTTCTTCCTCAAGGGGATATTGGGCAAAACAGTATTTGTATCTGCTTTTATCATTTCATGTCCTCCAATAAAAGCACTTCGCCTCGCGCAATCCCGGAGGCGAAGTGCAGCACAGGTTCATCCATTATGGATTGCTTTTATAATGGAAGAAACATCATTGATTTACAATGTTTGTCAGAGTATCCGCCAGCTTGTCCATACCCTCCTGGGTGGAGCCGTATTTTCCTTCCACCAGCTCCTGAATGGTCTGACACCAGCCCTCCAATACCTCAAACGCATGGGAGTTGGGGGTATAGTACATGGTACAGTTGTCTACGGATGCCTCAAACGCCTCAATGTAACCATCCACGCCTGCCAGGATAGCCTGGTAATCCTCAGACTCAAAGGTAGACTGTCTGGTGGGGTTGGAGTAGGACTCCGCCACAAACATGTCGTGAAGGGTATCCGGCATGGTGATATACTGGATAAAATACCAGGAGGCGTCCTTAGCCTTGGATGCATTGTTCATGGCCAGGGACCAGCTATAGATCTGGGTCATGGGATCCTGGCCTGCCTTTGCCACGGGAATGGGGGCAATGGCCAGATTCTCCCACTCTTCGGAAGCATTTTCCAGACATACGCTAAGGCAGGAGCCGGAAGCGTCCACACAGATGGCCGCCGTGCCTGCGCCCACATCCCCCACTGCCTCCGCGTAGGTGGTGCTGGCCCAGGTGCTGGAGCCGCCCTTCTTTACCAGATCCACAAACCACTCCGTAGCTTCCACGCCTTCCGGCCTGTTTACTGTGGAAACCATCTTCCCGTCAGCGCCCAGCTCAAAGTCTGTTCCGCCATAAGTGGTGTAAAAGCTCTGGTAAGCGGTAATCAGCGTGGCCCAGCTTAGGGAACCGCGGCACGCAAAGGCATAGGTTCCGTTTCCGCTGTGATTCTGCAAAGCCTCGCAGGCCTTTGTAAGCTCTTCTGTGGTGGTGGGAACCTGCAGATTTTTCTCCTCCAGAAGCCGCTTATTGTAAACCATTACGTCCGCCTCAAAGTTCAGCGGAATGCCCCAGAGAGAGCCGCTTCCCATAGCTTCTCCCGTATTGCAGCTCCATCTGCAGGAGTTCAGTACGGCCTCGTAGAAGTCCTCCACATGGTAACCCGGGTCCACCATGGACGGATTGTTGAGGAATGTATCAAAATCCACCATGTAGCCAGAGGAGGCATACTGCCAGATCTGGTAAGGGCCTGTCATGAAAATATCCAGGGTGTCGCTCTGGCTGCTTAAAAGCGCCGAAATCTTGTCGAAATAGTTGGCCTCCGGGATGGTTGTATAGTTTACCTCAATGCCTGTCAGCTCCTCAAAGCTCTCAATCTCATTTATCATATCCGTAGTCAATGTATGCTCTACAAACATGATGTTAATCTTCTGCCCCGCAAACTTGTCCCAGGAAAATTCCCCGGCGTCCCCTGTGGTTTCTCCCCCGGCTGCTTCCCCGGATGACGGCTCGCCTGCAGGCGTCGAGTCTGCCGGTTGGTTTTTGTTTCCGCACGCGGTCAGCGAAAAAGCCATGGCCGCTGCCAAAAGAATAGATAGTACCTTTTTCTTCATAAGAAAATCCCTCCTGCTAATGTATTTTTCCTACCACCTAAAGCATATAACTTTTATTTGAAAGTCTATTTAAAAGTTTTGCTTTCAAATAATTATATATTCTTATTGTTTATTCGTCAATTAGTTATATTTTATGAAAAACGCCTTTCATTTTTGTTGAAAATGTTGAAAATAAAAGTTTTAAGTTCGCATTTGAAAGTTTTTCGCGCCCGAAACAAAACGAGGGCCGCCCCATTAAGGTTTCCTGTTTCCCTCAATGCAGCAGCCCTCTTGTCAGATCTGCCTGCGGCAAAACAAACGCCACACCTGCCAGTATCCCAGGGATTAAGTGGTAATGTAGGTGTTATACCCCAGATCCCGCACCTGGCGCTCCATATTGATGGCGTTAGTAAGCTTGGAGAAGGCTCCTACCTGCACCTTGTAGAGATCGTCTTCGTAGAGCAGAAAAGCGGGTAGTCCGTCTGCCAGAAGGGACTGCAACAGATTTTCCGCGTTTTCCCGCTTGGAAAAAGCCCCCACCTGCACCCGGTAATAGGTCTCGCAGCCGCAGCCGTCCTCCGGCATATTATCCCCGGGCAAGGGCCGTATGGGTATTACCGGAATGGAATTTCCCGTAACCCCGGCGCTTCTCCCGTCTTTCTCCAGCGTATCCATGATGCCGTCCGCAATGGCCTGCACCACGGCCTGAAACCGGGAATCCAGAAGCTCGTTGTCCTTTTCGCTGTCAATAAACCCTACCTCCACCAGAAGGGCCGGCATCTCTGTGCTGTTTAGCACCACCAGGTTGGGCCGGATGCTGACGCCTGCGTCCCTAAACCCCACCTTTGCCAGGTTTTCGTCTATCTGCTGCGCCATCTCCTTTTTCAGCCCCGAATCGTCATAGATCAGCGTCTGCACTCCAGAATACTGCCCCGGGTATTCCCCGGCATTTCTGTGGATGGACACAAACAAATCTGCGTTTTCCTCATTAGCAATGGCCGCCTTCTGGCCCACAGACTGGGTAGTATCCGTCGTCCTGGTAAAGATCACATCGTATCCGTTCTCCTCCAGAATCCGTCCCAAAGCCATGGCAATCTTCAGTGCATCGTCGCTCTCTCTTCGCCCCTGGTATACCGCGCCCGGGTTTGCTCCGCCGTGGCCGGCATCGATTACAATCTTTTCTGCCATAAGAAACTCCTCTTGTGATTCATTCTATGTTATACTATGCCAAAGTTTCATTTTTGTTTTTGGATTTTACAGGATCCGGAAATCCGGGCAGCCCACGCCTGGCTGATCCGTCGGGAAAAGGCCTCCGTGAAGAGCCTCCATGAAAAAGGATTGTTAAGAATCATGGGACATGCTATAATATCCCCATAAAAAATGCTCCCCCTGGCTTACAAAGGCACATATTCCAAGTCCCTGTCAGCCAGGAGTATCCGGAGGACTTATGAAATCAAACTGCATCTGGATCACCGGCGCCTCCCGTGGCATCGGCGCGGCCATCGCCAGAAAATTTGCCTCCCAGGGGTGGAATCTGGCCCTTACCTGCATCCATTCCCGGGACAAGCTGAGAGACCTGAAAACAGAACTGGAAGAGACCTGTCATATTACCTGCTATACTTATGTGGGGGATATGGGAGATTATAAGGAAGTTTCCTGCTGCCTTTCCGGCATTCTGGAACAATTCGGACATGTGGATGTACTGGTAAACAATGCGGGGATTTCCAGAATCGGCCTGTTTACGGAGATGAGGCCGGAGGACTGGGAGACTGTGCTCCGCACCAACCTCACCTCTGTTTTTAACTGCTGCCGTCTGGCGCTGCCTGGCATGATCCGGGAAAAATCCGGGCGTATCATCAATATCTCTTCGGTATGGGGATGCGCGGGAGCTTCCTGTGAGGCCGCCTACTCTGCCGCCAAAGGCGGCGTAAACGCCCTCACCCAGGCTCTGGCCAAAGAGCTGGCCCCAAGCGGCATTTCCGTAAACGCCATCGCCTGCGGGGCTATTGACACGGATATGAACGCCAGCTTTTCCCCCGAAGAACGCGCTTCCCTGGAGGAAGAGATACCGGCCGGACGCTTTGGCTCCCCGGAGGAGGTGGCAATGTGCGTGTGGAAGCTTTGTGAAACCCCCAGGTATCTTACCGGACAGATTATCCGGGTGGATGGAGGGTGGATTTAAATCGGCCGGTTCTTGTTTTCCCGCTACACAATGTAGCGAATAGGCAAAGCAGCAGAAGGAAGGTAGATTATATGCCAGAACATCAGACAATCGAGTGGAAAGAATCATGGCATGATGAATTTTTAGAGTGGATTTGCGGATATGCAAATGCTTATGGTGGAACGCTTTATATCGGCAAAAATGACAATGGAGACGTTGTTGGACTCAGTAATAAAGACAGGAAAAAACTATTGGAAATGATTCCAAATAAGATTACAGATACAATGGGAATTGTAGCTGATGTCAATTTATTATACGAGAATGAATTGCAATACATTGAAATTATTGTGGACAAGTACCCTTCGCTTATTAGTTATCATGGTAAATACTTTTATCGTTCTGGAAGTACGATGAGAACAATAACCGGCAAAGAACTGGATAAAGCAATTCTGAAATCACAAGGCAGAACATGGGATGGTATGCCCATTCCCAAATTAAAGGTATCAGATTTGCGCAGAGAGGCCATTGACCTGTTTAAAGAAAAAGCTATAAAGAGGGGACGGCTGACTGAGGAAGAAATAAAGGTTGATGATACAATATTGATGGAAAACCTCCATTTATTTGAGGAAGAAGAACATCTAATAAGAGCAGCAATGCTTGCATTTTATAAAGATCCAGAAAAATGGGTCACCGGATCCTATATCAAGATTGGTTATTTTGGTGATTCCGATGCTGATTTGAAATATCAAGATGAAGTACATGGTTCTCTTATTGAGCAAGTGGAAAAGACGGTTGATTTAGTCTATACAAAATATCTAAAGGCATTGATAGATTATAGAGGCATTCAAAGAATCGAGCAATTTATGTTTCATCAAGATGCTTTTCGTGAAATATTGCTGAACGCTATTGTGCATAAAGATTACAGTAGCTGCAATCCTATTCAAATCAGCGTGTATGAAGATAAAATATATATTTGGAATGATGGTGAAATGCCACCAGATTTGAACTCAGCAGACAAATTGTTTATGAAGCATTCTTCTAAACCATATAATCCCAGATTGGCTGGTGTTTTCTTTAAAAGCGGAATGATTGAGGCGTGGGGCAGAGGATTTGAGAAGATTAAAGAAGCATGTGCAAAGTATAATGCACCGTTGCCAGAATATGATATAAATAAATCAGGGATCATGGTGCTTTGTAAAGCATGTGATAAATATTTAAATTTACTGAATGAAAGTAAAAATTTAGATCTTGTTCAAAATGGCCAGGATAATAAACAAGATCTAAATATGTTAATCATTACTTTTTGCAAACAGCCACGCTCCGCAAAGGAAATCATGGATTATATCAAAATAAATGATAGAAGCTTTTTTAGAAGGCATTATCTCAATCCTATGATTAAAACAGGATACTTGAAAATGACAATTCCAGATAAACCAAAAAGTGGAAACCAAAAATATTATTCTTAGCAACCATCTTGGTCATATCTTGGTCACTTTGACCAAGATATGACCAAGATGTAAATACATGATTTTATTGTACGTCCCAGCTTGAATACAGATTCTGTTTTAACATTTTGATATCAATTTTGATCTACATATATAAGCGAGTCTCTTCCGCTGATATTTTGTTTAGTAATTTCATCTCGAATTTCTAAAATATTTGCAGAGCCTTATATAATCCCCGGTGGATATTAATATTTTCGTTGAAATTAAACAAAGCATTTGGATACTGGTATTTGAATATTTGCTGCCCTTTCATAGAGGGCTGGTTGCCAATGATGCCATGTTCAAATAATTGTAGCAAAATCCTCTGGGCCTCCTCCTCGCTGGCAGAGTAGGTATTTACATAGGCCCGGACAAATTCGATTGGCGAAAAAGTCTGCTTTCGGATTTGTGACAAGATGGACAGAACTTGATTAATGTTGGGAAGAATCGCAAAAATCTCGTCTATGATTTCTCCCTTTAAATATTCAGAGAACTCCTTGTCAGCTTCTTTTACGATTGCAGAAATAATATTAACATTCTCTTTATATAACGCAAGTTTTGAGCATTGAGTTATATAATGAATATAGTCCCGCGGCCGCCAATGAGTGCTTCTGGTAATATAGTCAAAGGTAAACATTTTGTTGTGCCCTTGATGTCCCATGAAAACATATCTATGTGGAAAAACTTTATTCCAGATTGTGTCCTTTGTATAACGCCCCCTAGAACTGACAGCAAGGCGGTAACACACCATATCATGTAATTTTTCCGGCGTCCAGATAAGGTTAAGAATATATTCTGACCATTTGTTTTTGTCAGAATCCTTTAGAAACTCATAGATGTCACTGCGCAGGAACACAACTGGCCGAATTCGTGTGTTGCTATCTTTAAAATAGGCTCGTATATCCTGTACTGCTTTAAAAAGGCTGGTAAGCAGATAAATATAAGTTTTTCGCTGAGCCTCGCTTTCAAAGTCCCTATAATCTTCATCTAATTCATCAATAAGGATATAATAATACGAATCGTCTGCATATTGCTCGATAATATCCTCAAAAATATCAGCCTTTTCCGTCCAGCTAATAGTATCTGTGTTTTTTCGGATCCCTTCTATATTTACACCACACCCCAGTATTTCAGCTCCAAATCCAGATGCTGTCCATTTGGGAACCAGCTTATTTAAAGCTTTGATTGGCTGGGAAGAATACACTTTATTAAGCGCATCTAAAAGATTTGCATCCAGTGCGTTATTTCTTGCCATCATTTTACATATGGCGTTATAAATCAGATATTTCCAAATCGTTATATACTGATTTGGGGAGGAGTAGATATTATTCTCCAAAGAATACAAGAGATTAAATGGAAAGTTTTTAAAGGACAAACGTTCACTAAAAATGTTATCGGCCTTTTGGTTATACAAGTGCTCCGAAATAGCAGTTTTTCCCATACCTTTTCGACCAATCACATAACATTTCTCTCCTTTTATGATAGAATTAACCTCATCAATATAAAAGAAAAGATCCTCACTTTCCTGCTTTGCTTCCAGGTGCCAGGTATCAACAATATTTTTCAGAATAAATGTACAATCACAGTATCTGCGAGAAATATTTGCCATGGTATTCCCATCCTTTCTTCATTTGTAATCATAAGCCCCGTCTAAATTCAAATGAACAATCTTGTTTTTATAAAGTATATCTTAAATATATTCCTTTGGCAAGACTGTATATATCCCTGTTAGTAGAAGGTAACAATCCAATACAAACACACTCTTCCCCCTAACCTTCCCGTAAAAACTGTCGCAGAAATTATCCTGTCCAAATAATACCATCCTTCATAGCATACAAAAAAATTAATTGCTATATTTTCAAAAATATTACCTTTTCCTCAGACACCAATAATGAATCTCCACTATTTGACTTTTGGGTACTCTCATTGTATCATGTTAAAAAAGAAAACTTTTTTCTATATGGAGGAAAATTCCCATGAAAAAAAGCTTACCTTTCAGCTCCCCGGCTAAAAGACTGGCCTTATTTTTCCCAGGCCTTCTGCTCCTCTCCCTCCTTATATCCGCCTGCCAGACGCCCCCTGCCTCCGCTCCCATTACCGAGAGCTCCTTTCATTTTGATACCCTGGTCACGGTCACCATTTACGATTCCAAAGACAAGTCTCTGTTGACGGACTGTATGGAGCTTTGCGACTATTACGAAAACATTTTCAGCCGCACGCTGGAAGATGCGGAGCTGACCCAGTTAAATGAAGCAGCAAAGAAAGAGGAAAATGCCGGACAGGCGCTCTCTTTATCGGACGATCTGGCCGCCTTATTGGAAAAGGGGCTGGAATACAGCCGCTTATCGGAAGGCGCCTTTGATGTTACCCTGGAACCGGTTTCCTCCCTGTGGGATTTCTCTTCCGGTCAGGCATCTGTTCCTTCCGGTTCCTCCATCCAGGAAGCCCTGCCCAATGTGGGGTACGAGAAGGTGCAAACAGACAGCCGGTCCGGCATTTCCTCACAGAACAGCGCCCCATCCACAAGCCCGGAAAATACAGCGGCCGGCGGACACACCGTCTCTTTCCAGCAGGCCGGCATGGGCCTGGATCTGGGGGCTGTCGCCAAGGGGTATATCGCAGACCGCCTCCGGGATTATCTGGTTTCCAGGGGCGTAAAAAGCGCTACCATTAATCTGGGGGGCAATCTCATTTGTATCGGAAACAAACCTGACGGCTCCCCCTTTAAAATCGGCATCCAGAAACCCTTTTCCGACAGAAGCGACACCATTGCCTACATGGATGTTACGGATATGTCCGTGGTTACCTCCGGTATCTATGAGCGCTGCTTTGAGGCAGACGGAAAATTTTATCATCATTTGCTGAACCCGGAAACAGGCTATCCCTATGAGAATCATCTTATCTCCGTTACCATCCTGTCCCCCCATTCCGTGGACGGAGACGGCCTTTCCACAGCCTGTTTTGCCCTGGGACTTGATAAAGGGACGGCCCTTTTAAATAATATGGAAGGAATTTACGGGATTTTTATCACGGACGACTACGAAATTCATTATACGGAAGGCTTTGCAGAGCATATTTCAGTGGTGGAAGAGCCGTAAGACTGAAAAACTACAGTGGATTGCAGATTCTTTACATGGATTGAGGAAAAGACCTTTTTTGTATATAATAATTTAAGAGAAGATTTTCCAGAATATTAATTTAACGAAAAAATTATAGATAGGATGGGATGCTATGGTAACAACCCAGTCTGTGACCATAAGAGTGCCAGTAGGAATGTCAAAATATCTGAAGGCTATGAACTCAGAAACGGAACTTATCAGAAATGTACTTTTGCTGTATCCATATATATTAAATCAGACTATGCATTATCTTGACCGATGAACAAAACGCCAGTCTAATGCCGATGGATGAAGCAAAAGGAAGAACGGTATCTTTTCAAATGGCTCTTAAGATAATGGGAACAAAAGAGATGATTGAAAACAGACCGGAACTGATACAGATAGCATCTATATCCGGCTTTTGATTAACCATGCTGAAAATGGCAGGAAATATCTGTATGATATTCTGGCAGTAAAAAAAGAAACGGGCAAGCCATAACAAGATGTACAGTGAAAGCCCATTTCTTATTGTTAATAAGAAGCTATTTTCTCCGTCCTGTCAACCCTCGATCTTGAATTTTTCAAAAGTTTTCCCAAAACCACCTGCCCTTTTTAATCCTTACCTTTTAACGGCAAAATACGCGTTCTCCTCCACCTCCGGAATGGCCTTCCTTATGGTTTCTTTCATCCACTCCAGATACTCCATGGAATCCGCCTCCATGCGGATAGTGACAGCCTCCTCCGTCACGGACTTGCGAATCAGGAACCAGCCCGAGGGAAATTCGATTCTCACACCGTCCAGCTTCACGCAGGTGTATTCCCTGGCCAGCTCTTCCGCCTTTGCAAGCAGAGCGTCCTGGTTCTCGTAGGCGCAGAAAATCCGCAGCTCCGGGGACACGAAGCCTGGCGGAATCTCGTCAATCCACTGGGCAAAATCTTTTCCGCTTCGCTCCAGGATTTCACACATTTTCAGCGTGGCAAAAAGACCGTCGTCCTTTCCGATCTCCCCAAAGAAGAAATGGCCGCTGATCTCCCCGCCCATCATGGAACCATGCTCCAGAAAGCTCTTTTTGATAAATCCGTAGCCGCTCTTTTCGATCAGGGGCGTACCCTGGCCGGCTTCTATGGCTTTCTTTACGATTCCCATACTCTTCTGGTCATACACAAAAGAAGGGGTAAGCGTCCGGCCCTTCTGGTCTTTAAAAGTCTCCCCCTGCCGGTGTCTCTCCAGATAATCCCGGATAAACACCACAAAACTCTTTTCGCTGGGAATCACCCGGCCCTTATTGTCCACAAAGACCACCCGGTCCCCGTCCCCGTCATACCCGGCCCCAAGGTCTGCCTGGGTCTCCAGCACTTTTCTGGCCAAATCCTCCAGACAGGTATAGAGAGCCGGGTTGGGATTCCGGTTGGGAAAGCTTCCGTCTGTGCCGCAGTAAAGCCGCTCCACCTCATAGCCCAGGCTTTCCGCAATCTCCGGGTAAAACCGGCTTGTAGCGCCGTCGCAGCAGTCCAGGACAAGTTTTTGGCGTCTCTCTCCCGGTCGAAAAAAGCTGCGGATAAAATCACCGTAAGCTTCCGCAATGTCTCGTTTTTCATACGTTCCCCACACCCCCGGACATACTCCCTCCTGGAAAACGGGGCCCTTCCCCCTATCCGGGCACGCCGGCGTCTCTTCCCGGCAAGGCAGACTGACGGCGTTTTCCTGTTGACGCCCTTCCTCCTGTTCCCTCACCAGTCTCTCAATCTCCCGTATTTCCCCGCCGGTAATAGGGCTTTCTCCGAACATCAGTTTGAATCCATTGTACTGGGGAGGGTTGTGGGATGCCGTCACCATAATCCCCCCCTGCACCTCCAGCTTATCCAGTGCATAGTAAAACATGGGGGTTGCCACAATGCCCAAATCCACCACATGGACACCCTCTTCTCTAAGGCCCCGGATAAGCTCTTCCTTCAAGACCAGCGTGGAATGCCGCACATCTCCCGCCACCGCCAGACGGGCATTTTTATGGAGGCTTCCCACCGCCCGGCCAATCCGGTATCCTTCCGTCTCGTCAAATTCTTTTCCAAAAATCCCCCGGATATCACAGTCCTTATAGATGCTCATGTGTCCTCCCCCTTATAAAAATCTCCGTTTATATTCCGCTTTCGCCTTCTGGTACAACGCCTCGTAGGCCGCCGCCAGTTCCGCGTCCGGCTGTACCACAGTCTGAAAAGTAATCATCTGCCGGACAGCCTCCTCCAGGGAGGAAAAGTACACAGCCGAAGCCGCCAGAAGCGCGGAACCCATGTCTGCGCCCACAGCTTCGGGAACCTTAAGTTCCCGGTTCAGAACGCTGGCCCGTATCTTCATCCACTGGGGGGATTTGCAGGCGCCCCCGGCCGTGTAAATCACCGGGCCTACCTCCGCTCCGATTTCCTGCATGTGCTCCAGGGCGAAGCGTTCCGCATAGGCCACGCCTTCCATTAGGGACGCGTAATGAACCCTTGCGTCGCTGATATCCCCCAACGTAAAGGCCTCTGCCCCGGGATTTATAAAGGGGAAGCGTTCTCCCTTTCCGTGCAGAGGGAAGCTTATCACTCCTGTGGGAATCACCTGTTCCACATACTGGTTCATCTCCTCAAACTGCTCTCTGGAAAAGGCGTCATTCAGGCATCTGCCCCCCATATTGGCCGCGCCTCCCAGCATCCAGGCCCCGGAAGGAAGCTTATGGGAATAGCTGCTGCCCGCCGGGTCTGCCAGCAACTCCTTCGTCACCCCTTTTAAAACCATGGTGGTACCTATGACAGACACCCAGTCCCCGGTCTTTGCCGCTCCAGCCGCCAAGGCAGAGGCATAACCGTCCGTTGCCCCTGCCGCCACCAGCATGTCCGGGGAAAATCCATACTCCCGGGCAAGGGAACTCTTCAGCGTGCCGATTCTTTCCCCCGGCGCCACTACCCGCGGAAGCTGCGCCGGGTCAATGCCGCAATCCTTTAGGAAATCCGGCCATTTGTTGTCCATGAGATCATACCCCGTCTTAAGGGCGTTGGAATAATCCGTCACATCATAAATTCCACAGAGCTTCCCCACAATATAGTCCGTCTGGTGGATATAACGCCAGGTCCGCCGGTGTATTTCCGGAAGCTGCTCTTTCATCCACAAAATCTTAGGGAGGGCGTAGGAAGCGTTAAACTGATACCCCAGCTTCTCTTCCAGGGCCCTTCCTGCCTGATGAATTCTTCCGGCTTCCTCCTTAGCACGCATATCGTTGTACATAAGGGCCGGTCTTAAGGCCTCCCCATCCTCCCCCACCGGAAGAATCGTACCGGAGGTGCCGTCCACGCTGACTGCGCACACCTGTCCCGGATCTGTATTCGCAGCCTTAAGCTGACTCCGACAGGCCTTCATCACCTTTCTTACCGCCTCCCACCAGACCGCAGGCTGCTGCTCGTACCCTCCCGGGTAATCGCTGACATTAAGGCTGGCAAAATTCTCCCCGTGGGCTGCCGCCACAGCCCCTCTCTCATCGCAGATAATCCCCCGGGCTCCCTGGGTGCCCACATCGATTCCCATAAACAACATCTTTCGCTCATCTCCTATTCCACTCCCGCATTCATCCCCCCAGGCCCGGTCAGATGCTGTTTTCCAGTCCCTTATCCGTCCTCAGCAGATCATGCAACGGGTCTTTCCTGTCTCCAGCAGCTCCCGGAACTGCTCCAGAATCATTTCCGGTGCACGCACATAGGACTCTATGGTAGCACCGCCCCGGTGGTTTGTGAGGGTTACATTGTCCAGGGCAAAAAACGGATAGTCGGGAGGGAGAGGCTCCGAAGGGTACACGTCTATGGCCGCTCCACGGATTTTCCGGTTTTTGAGAGCCTCATAGAGAGCATCCATATCTACCAGCATGGCGCGGGCCGTATTGATAAGGTAGGCCGTCTCTTTCATCTCCCCAAGCTCCGCTTTCCCGATAATGGGCGGGTCTCCCGGTCCAATCCTGCCGTGGAGGGTTACCACGTCCGCCTCCTTAAGAAGCCGGGCTTTCTCCACGCTGCGGTATCCCATTTTTTCAATCTCCTCAGCCGGCACAAAGGGATCGCTGACCAGGATCTCCGAGCCGAAGGCCCGCAGCCTTTCCGCCACCAGGCGTCCGATGGTTCCAAAGCCCAAGATGCCGATCTTGCAGCTTCGAAGCTCCATAATCCGCTCTGAATTGGGGTATTCCTCCCGCCAGGTACCGCTTATCAAGGCCCTGTTTGCCCTGGTGATGTTTCGCATCTCACAGAGCATAAGACCAATGGTGATCTCTGCCACCGCGTAGGCGTTGTGGCCCGGGCAGTTAATGATAACAATACCTTGTTTCCCCGCCGTATCCAGGTCAATGTTTTCCACGCCTCCCCGACAGGTCAGTATGTATTTCAGACGCTTTGCCTTTTCCAGCAGCTCCCTGGGCACCGGACAGAGGTGGATCGCCAGCACTTCCACGTCGGAAACCGCCTCCAGTATTTCCTCTGTGGGCATATACGCTCTGGAACCCAGCGTCTCTATCTGACGGATGGTATTCCGCGCCTCCCTTTTGTCCTGGTCCTCCTTCCAGGACAGGCTTTTGTATTCCTCAAACAAACCACAGTTTTTTAATATTTTATCAAAATACAGGGTAGAAATCAACATGTCTCCCACTGCCAAACACTTCATTATCCTTTTTCCTCCCAAATTTATCTGGAAATCTCCTCTTCAAATGCCTTTTTAAATTCTGCATAGCCCCTGTCATAGATCTCCCCGTTTGCCTCATTGGGGAAAACCGTCTTGTCAGCCCCGGCATTCCCGCCCGGATCCTGCCCGGTATCCGCCCTCTTCGCCAGCATGGCCGCTCCCGCAATGGCCGCCTCCTGGATACGGCTTACCTGCAGCGGCTTCTGAAGGATATCTGCAAAAATCTGAAGCCAGAGGCTATTCTTTGAGCCTCCCCCGCAGACAGTGAGCTTCCCTATCCTAAGGCCGGAAGCTTCTTTCATCTGCTCCATATTGTACCGGACGCTGTATGCGCAGCCCTCCAGAAGCGCCCGGACAAACTCCGGCCTGCCGCTTCCCATACGGATATTCAGAAATGCCCCGGAAGCCTCCGCCGACTGCTGGGCCCCCTGCAGGTAAGGAAGAAACAGAAGTCCTCCGGATCCCGGAGCCGCCTCCCGGGCCGTCTCACACAGCAGGTCATAAACAGAAATCCCCTGTTCCTCCGCCATCCGTACCTCCTCTTTTCCAAAGACATCCCGGAACCACCGCAGGGCCGCCCCTATGGTGGCGCTATAGATCTGGAAAAGCCATTTCCCCTCCCTGGGATGACGGTATGCGTCCCCCGCCGGGCAATACACCGGCTTTTCCGTACACATAACCAGATTGGCAGCATTTCCGATATCCAGACAGGCGTCCCCGGGCTTCAGGACCCCGAGGGCATAGGCGGAAAGGGCGCTGTCATGCCCCCCCGACAACACCGGCGTCCCTTGAGGGAGTCCCAGCTTACGGGCCCCGTCAGAAGTCAGTTTCCCGGCAATTTTGTCCACTAGATGGATTGGGGGAAATTTATCCCTGTCCAGGGAAAACGTTTCAAAAACTTCGTGACTATAGTCCCCCCGCTCCTTGTCCACCAGAAACAAAAGCTCTCCGTGGGAGGCGTCCATGCTGGCTCTTCCGGTCATCCGGTACAGAAGATACCCGGAAGGCTGCAAAACACTGCCGTCTTCCCGTATTTTTCCGGCATGTTTTCCCGGAAAAAAAGAAGCTTGTTTAAGAAGCTGACTTCCTTGCAGGCAGAGCCTGCTATCCGGATCTGCTCCTCCACAGGCAGCTTTTCCCGGATTTCCTTAAGACAGGCGGCTCCTCTGGCGTCGTACCACAGCCAGGCCCGCTCCAGAGGCTTTCCCTCTGCGTCCAGGGGCAGCAGAACCGGTGTCATACAGCTTAGTCCAACGCCGCCGACTTCCTCCTTTGAGACGCCGGCGCTGTCAAGCACGGTCCGGACGCCGTCCGCAGCAACCCGCCACCAGTCCTCCGGGTTCTGCTCCGCACTGCCCCCTTCCCCCAGATAGGTAGGGTAATCCCTGCGCCAGACCCAGAGCGGCTCCATATTTTCGGAAAACACCGCCACTTTGCCTCCCGTTGTGCCAATATCAATCCCGATATATTTCATACTGTCTCCTCTTTGTCCAAAGCGCCGCCGGAACCCATCCCAAAAGCGGCATCTGCCGGATTCCTGTCAAAGGCAGACGCCGTCAGCGGTATCTGCCATACTCTTTCGCAAACTCAAACACCATCAGCACCTTCTCCAGGGGCAGATGGGGCGCGTAATTATGGGTGGGCCCTAAAATATAGCCGCCTCCCGGAGCCAGGATATCAATGGCCCGCTTTACCGCGTCCTTTGCCTCCTCCATGGTTCCCTCAAAGGGATGAAGCACGTCGATTCCGCCGTTAAACACCAGCTTATCCCCAAATTCCGCCTTGATTTCCTTTAAGTCCATTCCTGTACAGTTTACCTGTAAAGGATTTAAAATATCCACGCCCGCCTCTATGTAGTCGGGAATCAGTTTGCGGATAGCCCCGTCGGAGTGCTGGAACACCTTCACGCCCGGACGGCATTTGTTTCTGATAAAGTCATAGAGGGCCTTATGCCTGGGCATAATCATCTCATGATAAATCTCCGGGGATACCAGAGGGCGGTCCTGCATACCCATATCGTCCTCCGTCTCCACGTAATCCACCAGGTCTCCCACCTCCTCCAGCACAGCCCCGTAAAATGCCTTCTGGGTTTCCAGCATGCCGTCCAGAAGGGCCTCCGCCAGTTCCTTATCCGCCACCAGATCCATCATAAAGGGAATCATTCCCCGCAGGCAGTTGTGAATGGAGCCGAAAATCCCGCACTCCAGCACCCGGTAAACGCCAATGGCATAAGTACCCTCTTTCGCATATTTTAAAGCCTTCTCCCGAAGCCCTTTTGTGAGGGCAGCGTCCGGTCTGGGCCATGGATAGTCCAGCACCTCCTCCACCGTCAGATCTTCCTTGTCCAAAGGCAGATCCAGTCCCAGGTTGGCCCACTCCGCGTTACTGTCGTGGTACTCAAACTTGCTGCCCCAGCGGTTTACAAATACGCCGTGGTTCATCTGGGCATCCAGCATTTCCCTGGAGCTGCTCATAGGGTAAATGGTTCTGGTGTCGATTTCCAGATATTTATACAGCTCCTCACAGAAGGGCACATATTTAAATCCCGCCGGATAAAATTCCATTTTGTCCTGGGAAATCCCGTAAAAATCCATGGCCGCCCGCATGGTGGACTCATACATTTTATTGGCCGTTCCTCCCAGGGCCACGGGAATCCGGTCGGGCTCCTGGTGATTACAGGCCGTCAAAAATCTTTCTCTTGGTGTCATAATATTCTCCTCTCTATTCCAGTACCGCATCTTCCCTCCCAATTCCCTGGGGTCTGGAAGAATTTCTGGCCGCTTACCGTCCCGAAATCCTTCCGGTGACTTGTCCGGGAAGATTCTGTTTCCAGTACCGCATCCATTATTTTTTTCTTCTTTTACCGGCCATCTGCATGGCGATGGCCAGTATCATGACAATTCCCTGGGTGGTGTCCTCATGCCAGTATTTCAATCCAATAAGGCTGAAGCCGTTGGACAGCTCCTGCAAAAACAGGCAGGCCACCATGGTTCCCCACATGTTTGGCACCCCGTCCTTCAGGAAAATAGAGCCCAGATACACGGCGATAATGGCCGGAAACAGGTAACCGCTCCCCACATTGCAGGTGGAGGAGGCAAACTTGGAGGCGATCACAATACCCGACAGAGCCGCCAAAACCCCCAGCGCCACAAAGCTTAAGGCCTTAATCTGGCTGGCGTTAATGCCTGCATGATCGGCTGCCCTGGCGTTTCCGCCTACTGCGTAGAAATGTCGCCCCAGAACCGTCTTTTCCAGCACCACCAGACAGACGGCAAAGACTGCTGCCAGAATCACCACCGGGAACGGAAGAAAGCCAAACACCAACGCCCGTCCAGGTATGGCAAACAGCGTGCCAAACCGGGAGGTCCAGACCGTGCCGCCATTGGCAATCCAGGCCACAATACCTCCCACCAGAATCTGCGTCCCGATGGTCCCCAGCATGGAGGGAATTTTCAGCTTAACCACAATAAAAGCATTGAAAAACCCGATTGCCAGGCCAATCAGCAGTACAATCACCCAGGACAGCAGGGCGTTTTGCCCCTTGATGGCAAGGGTGAGGCACAGCACTGCCGATATGCTGGCGGTACTTGAAAAGGACAAATCCATTTCCCCGGCCACAATCACAAAGGTGGCCCCAATAGCCATAATGCTCATAATGGCAGTCTGGTTTAAAATGTTCAGCAGATTCTGTGTTTTCAGGAAGGTAGGGCTGAGTATGGCAAAAACAGTCCCCATAACCAAAATAATAATCGGAAGAATCCATCTCCTCAGTGTATCCACGATTGCGTTATGCTTCATAATACCATCTCCAATATTTTCTCATTCTCAAATTCCCTGCGGGAAAGCTCCCCTTTGATCTGCCCGTCCTTGATAATATAAAGGCGGTCGCAGATGCCCGTCAGCTCTGGAAGTTCGCTGGATACCACCAGGATGCCCTTACCTCGGGCCGCCATTTTCCGTATCAGCACATAGATATCGTATTTCACCCCCACATCAATGCCATGGGTTGGCTCGTCCAGAAGCAGAAGCTCCAGATTTTTCCGGTAAATCCATCTTCCCAGGACAAGCTTCTGCTGGTTTCCACCGCTGAGCTCCTCAATATCCTGGTTTTCCCTGGCATATTTAACCCGGAGCTCCTCCCTGGAGGTAATGTCCCGGAAGAGTTTTCGTTCCTTCTTCCGGCTAATCATCCCCAGGAATCCGCTGATCTGATCCAGATATCCAATGGAGAGATTTTCCCGGATGGTAAAAAATTCCCGGAAAATGCTTAGGTGGCGGCGGTCCTCCGGAATGAGAAATACCCCCTTCTTAATCATATCCCCGGACCTTTTGCCGGGCGGGCAGATTTCCCCATGGAGAAAAACCTCTCCCTCCAGAATTCCCCGCAGCCCATAAATGGATTCCAGGATTTCCGTCCGCCCGGAGCCCAGAAGCCCGTAGAGCCCCACTACCTCCCCCTGGCAGACATTTAAATTTATATGGGAAACACGTTTTCCCACATCCGTCAGATTCCGGACCTCCAGCGCCTTCTCCTTTTTCGCCGTGTTCACCACCTCCGGGAACTGGCTGGACACGTCCCTTCCCAGCATCATGCGGACAGCGTCCATACGGTCAATGTCGCCGTTTTTCACCGTGTCCACCAGCCTTCCGTTTCGCAGGATTGTAATGGTATCCGCAATCTCAAACACCTCGTCGATTTTGTGGGTGATAATCACAATGGCCACGCCCTTTTCCTTTAACTTTCGCATAACGGAAAACAGGATTTTTACCTCCGCGCTTCCCAGGGACGCCGTGGGCTCATCCAGAATGAGAAGCCTGGGGTCGTGGGCCACTGCCCGGATGATCTCAATCATCTGCTGCTGGGCCACGCTTAAATATTCCACCGGCACATTTAACGGAACATCCGCTCCGATCTCCTGGCAGATGGCAACGGCCCTTTCCAGCATCCGCTTCTCGTCCACAAAGAAACGTCCTTTCCGGTCCTCCAGGCCCAGACAGATGCTCTGGGCCCCGGTCAGATATTCGATAAGATTCCGCTCCTGGTATACCATGCGGATACCTGCTGCCAGGGCATCTTTGGGGTGATGAAATTCCCGCTTCCTCCCCTCAAACAACAGCTCTCCCTCTGTGGGCGAAAGAAGCCCGGTAATCATGTTGCACAGGGTGGACTTTCCCGCCCCATTCTCCCCCATAATAGCCCGGATTTCCCCCTTTTCTATGACCATGTGAATATCTTCGTTTGCAACCACACCCGGAAACCTCTTGGTAATCCCTCTTAATTCCAGTGCAACTGCCTGGCTCATGCCTGCACCTCCCTACTGTTATACATGCGGGAGATTGTCCAGGGATCTCTCTCCCTGGACAGCCTCCCACCAGGTCTTATCTTCAAGCAGCTCTTTTCTGCCTGCGCCGCGCCTGGCCATATCCCTTCCATGCTGCCGCTGCCGGTTATGGCATCTCTGCGCTGCCGCCGGTTATGACCCTTCCGCGTAATCGCTGACCGTATAAACGCTTCCCTGGTTGTACCAG
Source organism: Clostridia bacterium (assembly GCA_910576205.1). Lineage (GTDB taxonomy): Bacteria > Bacillota > Clostridia > Lachnospirales > Lachnospiraceae > RGIG4284. The sequence goes on from CAJTHL010000007.1 coordinate 78,101, forward strand.
GCCTTTGTGTCCTTAGCGTCATAATACGGAAACAGCGTATGTACATTGTCTCCCACCTGGGGCACATTGTTCTTATCGATCATAACGGTCATATGGTCAGTGGAATACTCCCCGGATCTGGGGACAATGCACCCTGCGTCGCCCCTGTGCATTCCTTCTACCTGGAGCTGGTGAATGCCCTCAAAGCACTGATGCACCTGGTATTCAAAAGGCTCTGCCAGGGATGCCACAAAGGGGATTTCCCCGGAGCGGATATAGGCCCAGGCCTGGTTTCCGCCGTCCATTCCCACCGTAAACATATCCTCTGCCGTATAGCCTGCCGCCGCCATGGCCTGGGCAATGACGATTCCGCCGCCGTCCCAGCAGGCCCACACAAAATCAAGATCGCTTCCATGCTTGGTCAGCCAGTTCTCCGTCACGCTGTACATCTCATCTGTAAATCCCTCCGGCGTCACCTCATGGGTTTCCATGGCAGCCACATTGTAGGTCTTGCTTCCGGCCATAGCCATGGCCACCTCATCCCGACGGATTCCCCGGGTCATCCAAAGGTTCTGGAATCCCATCACATTGGCCTCGCCTCCCAGCCGGTCCATTACATAGGCCATAACCTTGGCCCCAATAACGGAATTGTTGGAGTTTACGTTCATTAGGATTCCGTCGGAGATATCCGTGCCAATGCAGTATACGCCGATGCCCTTTTTATTGGCCTCCACACAGAGATCCGCAATCGGCGGAATATCCAGATAGGAAATCACAATGGCGTCCGGCTCCTGGGCCATCATATTCTGGAACGCCTGTCTGGTGGGATCCGCCTCATAGTTTCCAGACACGTTTGTCTCCGAAATCAGCTCCCAGCCCCGCATCTCACACTCGTTCTGCACCTGCTGCCAGTGACGCTGGGAAGAATCATTTGCCAGGCTGTCCAGCAGATAGGCCACTTTAAGCTTTCCGTCCGTTTTCACAATCAAGTCCTCCGAGGTATTTCCGCCGGCGGCCGGCGCCGCAGGCTTCGCATCCCCATTGTCAGTGTTTGCGGGCTCCTCCCCCTCCTCCTCAGGCTGGGCGGCCGGCGTCTCTGTCTGTCCGCTATTGTCCGGTTCCGGGCCTGTCCCCTCCGGAACCGAACATCCCGCCATGGATACAGCCAGAATCCCCATCAGAATGCCTGCCATTAATTTGTTCCACAATCTCTTTTTCATTGCATAGTCCTCCTATTCCAGTTCCGCATCCGCCCATACAGGCCGTTGCCGTCTCCTGTTTTATTTATACCTGCCGTTCCCGATGTCCGGCAATGTACATTCCCATAATTTCTTATGTTCCTTTATGTTTGTTTTTGTTTTTTTATGTTCTTTTCAATCATGATTTTACTATGTTCCATTAATAATGTCAATATTTTTCTACTGATTTTCTTTATATTCAGTAAATATTGACAACTTCTCAGTTATTTTCTTATGCATAATGTCTTAAAATGTTTGTTTATGTTTGTTTCTAAACAAGATTGTTTTTTGACGGATACTCTGCTATACTATCCTAAGAACCAACCCTTATGGGGCGTTCCCGGTCCAATAAGTATGTATAAGGGGAAAATAACACCATGTTAAAAGAAAAAAGACAGGAAGCCATTCTTTCCATGCTATATGAACGGAAAAGCCTCCAGGTAAATGAACTATGCGAACATTTCCAGGTTACCCCCATTACCATCCGCAGGGATCTGGGGGAGCTGGAGCAGGCCGGAAAGCTGCTCCGCACCCACGGAGGGGCGCTGCCTGCGCCGGAAGAGTCTCCTGTTTCCACGGACGTCTCCAGTCCCACCCCCTACCCGGCCGGCTACCAGACCCGCATGGAGGAGAAGAAGCGCATTGCCACCACGGCTCTCAGATATATCCAGGCAGGCCAGAAGATCTTTCTGGGCTCTGGTTCCACGGTTTACACCCTGTCCCGGCTGATTCACACCTTTCCTTCCCTCACTGTAGTGACGGACGCCGTTCCCCTGGCCTACGAGCTGTCCCCTCTGCCCAATATCCATCTGGTGATTATCGGCGGGGAAATCCTGCACACCACCTTGTCCACCACCGGAAACCTGGCGGAAAGTATGCTGGTACACTTTAAGTTTGACGCCGCCTTTGTAAGTATCACCGCTATCGGAAAGGACGGGCAGATGTATCTCAACAGCATTGCGGAGCTTGGCATTATGCAGGCTCTCTTTACCCTGGTGGACAGGATTTATATCCTTATCGATTCCAGCAAAATGGGGAAGGAAGATTTTGTATGCCTGGGGAAGATTGTGCCAGGCTATACCATTATTACCGATGAAATTTCCGATGAATATCGTCAGATCTATGAAAATATGGATGTAGATGTGATTCTGGCAAAATAAAAACAGGCTATCCCCTATGGCAGCAGAGGATAGCCCGGATTTTGTCTCTTTCTGCAAATTTCCCAGCGCATACATATAAGACTCCTCCCCGTGAGAAATTCTTCGTACAGAATGCTATTAACGGCCAGAGGAGCTTCCCACTCCCCTGACCGCCGTAATAATATGGTCAGTCCTGCTCCTCCTTCCCAAAGCAGGCGTCGCACACCCGGAAGGGATATCCCAGGGGCAGAGCCCGGCCACAGTATTTACATTTCTGGATATAGGACTTCTTGTCCCTGGACAGATACCGCATTATGGTATCCTCCGCCCGTTCCCTCTCTGCCTTCAGTCGTTCCGCGTCAATGGTCTTGCCCATGCGGGAGGAAAACTGATGGTAGAGATCCAGCATTTTATAATATGTCTCATATTTCATAAGGCCCTGGTCGCTGCACATCTCAAGGGTGGGAAAATCCAGGGTCACGTCAGCCGTATACGTTTTGCAGTAATACAGCCAGAGAAAAACAATATCTTTATTCTTAATGTCAATGGAGCAGGTCAGCATCCGGTACAGGGTATGCTTGTCCTCAAACCCGTCGATGTTCTTCCTGTACCGGTAAGCCCGTTCATACAAGAATAAAATCTCCTCAATGCTGATCTTCTCAAAGGGCTGGGAAGGCTCCACGGACTTCCATATTTTTAAGATCACATCCAGGGGATCGTCCATGTCCAGGAGCACATGGGGAAAGCCAAGGCTCACCCGGTTAATAAGGGACTCTTCCTCTTGAAACCGCTCCCGGATAAAAGCCAGCTCCTCCTCCCCCACAGCATTCACATAGCCCGTGTCATACATGCCAAAACGCCCGGCCCGGCCTGCGATCTGAAGCACCTCAGAAGCTTTCAGAGGCCGCCGGGACGTCCCGTCAAACTTGTCCGTCTGCACAAATACAATCCGCCGCACAGGCAGGTTAAGCCCCATGCCGATGGCGTCTGTGGAAACCACCACCTTTGTCTTTTTCCCCGAGAACAGGTGAATCTGGCGGCGGCGTATCTCAGGAGGCAGGTTCCCGTAAACCACGCTTGAGCGAATGCCCTCCCGCTCCAGCCTTCCGGCCAGATCCAGCACAGAGCGCTTGTTAAACACGATGAGGGCGTCCCCCTTCTGCACATCCTCCGGGAAACAAAAAGCCTCACTCTCACACTCCAGACGGGTTTTCCTCTCATAACGGCGAATCTCATAGGTACCGCCGCACAGCTCAATAAGATGACAGATCACCTGCTCCGCTGTGGGGCTCATGCAGACATGAATTTCCTTTGCCAGCATGCCCAGAAAGGCCCGGGTCCAGGAATGGCCCCGCTCCGTGTCCGCAATCATCTGGGCTTCATCAATCACAGCTACATCGTACTGTTGTTCGATGTCCAGCATTTCAATGGTGGAAGAGGTAATCCGGCTGTTTTCCTCCAGGATACACTCCTCCCCGGTGAGCATGGTGCAGGGAATTCCTGCCTCCTTCATCTTCTCATAAACCTCCAGGGCCAGCAGGCGTAAGGGCCCAAGATACACCCCTTTCTCCGCCTCTTGCAACCGCAACAGGGCCTGGAAGGTTTTGCCGCAGTTGGTGGGACCGATATGCAGGATAAAATGCCGCTTCATCTGAAGGGCCTGGGGAAACTCCATCTCCGGCCGCATAGGCACCAGGTCTAAGATCTCCCCCTTAAGGCCCACCTCCGAATACTGTTTGCACAGCCGTTTTAAGGAACAGGTACAGATCTCCCCAGGCAGCTCCTTTTCCAGGTAATCCAGGAATTTGGCAGTGACTACCTCCCGCTCTATATCCTTTAGAAGATGCAGATCCAGCCGCACAAGCCGGGGTATCAGCTGATCCCGCACCTGCATAATGGCCATCTTATCACTTTTGCGAAATGCAAAATAAGAGATATTCTGCATCCGCCTGTGAAAATCCTCCACCCGGGCCTGGGAAAGCTTCCCAGTTTGAGCACTCTTCATTTCATCCAGAAGGGGCAAAATCTTATTCCGATAATTGCCCCCGTCTGTCCTCTTCTTTTTAATTTTAGCTCTCTCCTGGTAAGAGGAGAAATAAAACCGGTTTAATTTTTCTTTTCCAATCATTCTATAGCCGTATCGTTCCCTCTATCCGTCATCATTTTCATCACAAACAGGAAGCCTACCATGAGAAGCACGCCCACAGGAAGAGCAATCCACGCCGTGCGGACAAAGCCGGCAATAATATAGGTGATAAAGGTGATGGCCGCCACGCTGACCGCATAGGGCAGCTGGGTGGACACATGGTTCACGTGATTACACTGGGCTCCCGCCGACGCCATAATCGTGGTATCGGAAATGGGGGAGCAGTGGTCGCCGCACACGGCGCCTGCCATACAGGCAGAGATGGAAATGGTCATCAAGGTCGGATCCACATTCTCAAAGGCATGTACCACAATGGGAATGAGGATACCGAAGGTGCCCCAGGAAGTACCGGTGGCAAAAGCCAGCAGACATCCCACCACAAAGATAATGGCCGGAAGCAGGTTCAGAAGGCTGTCCGCGCAGCTTAACATAATCACCTTTACATACTCCGCAGCTCCCAGGCTGTCGGTCATGGCCTTAAGCGTCCAGGCCAGGGTCAGAATCAGGATAGCCGGCACCATAGCCTTAAATCCCTGGGGAATGCAGTCCATACACTCCTTAAAGGACATCACTCTGCGGATCAAGTACAAAATCACCGTAAACACCAAGGCAAAGAAGCTGCCAAGAGCCAGCCCTAAGGAAGCGTCACTGTTTGAGAAGGCGGTGACGAAATCCGCACCCTCAAAGAAGCCGCCCGTATAGATCATTCCAATGACACAGAATACGATCAAGGAGATAATCGGAATCATCAGGTCCTTCACGGTCCCCTTTCCGGCATCACCCAGACCCTCCGCGCTTTCATAGGGCCTGTCCGGCGTGGTGTACAGATCACCTTTTCTGGCATTTGCCTCATGAACGGCCATAGGGCCGTAATCCACCTTCATAACGGCAATGACAATCATCATAATAATCGTAAGAAGGGCGTAGAAGTTAAACGGAATCGCCCGGATAAACAAAGCCAGTCCGTCCTCGCCCTCCACAAAGCCCGTTACAGCCGCCGCCCAGGAAGAAATAGGCGCAATAATACAAATCGGCGCAGCCGTGGCATCGATAAGATAGGCCAGCTTTGCCCTGGAAATATTGTGCTTGTCCGTTACGGGGCGCATTACGCTTCCCACCGTCAGACAGTTGAAATAGTCGTCAATAAAGATCAGCACGCCAAGGGCAACCGTGGCAAGCTGCGCGCCAACCCTTCCCTTGATCCTTTCCGCAGCCCAACGTCCAAATGCCGCAGAGCCTCCGGCCCGGTTCATAAGGGCCACCATAGCTCCCAGTATTACCAGAAATACCAGAATTCCCACATTATAGGAATCCGACAGCACACCGATAATTCCGTTCTCGAAAATATGCAGCATGGTTCCCTCAAAGCTGAATCCGCTGTAAAACAGAGCGCCTACCAGAATCCCCACAAACAGGGAGGAATACACCTCCTTGGTGATAAGGGCCAGTCCGATAGCCACCACCGGCGGAACCAGCGCCCAGAATGTTGCGTACATGGAAGGCACATACTCTGCCTCCCCCTCAGCCGCCAGGACCGGGAATGCCCATCCGGCCGCCAGTACCAGCAGCAGGAATGCCGCTGCCAGCAGTCTTTGTTTCCTTGCAACTCTCATAATTCATAACCCCTCTTTCTTTTCTGCAAAAATGAAAAAACCAGAAACCCCTTCCTGCGGAACCGGGTTTCTGGCGCAAGGCCGTACATATGCTCGCGGGAATGATAGCGCTCCACAGTCCACGTGACAGTCCGCCGCATCTTCTGCTGACGGCCCAGAAGCCCTCCTCCCGGGAAAGAGAAAACACTCCTTCGGCAGCCTCCCCTTTCCCAGACCGCCGGTTCCCGCCCTTGGCCTGCTGGTACTGATGAAAGCCGCACCTCTATCATTTTTACATTGATTATTACCGTATCGTATCACGAAATCCGACGGATAGCAAGGTCTATTTACAGAAAATCCTAAAATCCCCTGATTTTATCCTCCGCGTCGCTGCTGCTCTTGTCGATAGCCCGGATTACCACCTCGTACCCGCCCTGGCCGCCTATCTTTACCCACACCTTCTCCCCGATCTTCCTGCCAAGGATTGCTTTTCCCAGGGGCGACTCCGTGCTGATCATCCCCTTTAAGGAATTGCCGCGGATGGAGGTTACAAGCTTATAGGTTTCCTCCTCGTCCTCCTCCTCAAAGTAAAGGGTAACCGTATTATTAAGGCCCACCTCATCCTCCCCGGATTCATCAGAAATCACCTCTGCCGTGCGGATCATGCGCTCCAGATACCGGATGCGGCTCTCATTTTTGTTCTTATCCTGTTTGGCGGCATAGTATTCAAAATTCTCGCTTAAATCCCCGTGGGAACGGGCCTCCTTTACAGCCTCAATGGCCTCTCTTCGCACCACCAGCTTCCGGTATTCCAGCTCTTCTTCTATCTTTCTGATATCGTTTTTCGTCAATCGCTCTCTCATACTTATTCCTGTTTTACCTTTGCCCTGCCAAAGCCATGGCAGATTCTGTCTCCTTTTTCTCTCTCCTGTTCCGTCTTATCCTTCCCTGTTTACCAGGGTCCGCACCGGCAGTCCGTTGACTTCCACCTGGTCGTCCACAGGCACCACCAGACACAGTCTTCCCTCCACAAGCTTTGTCTCCAGAAGGCTCATGCACTCCGGGTTCACCTGAATCATTACGTTAGGGGTCTTTACCTCAAATTTCCGGGTGCTGGTTACATTGGAGGCCAACAGCGTGCCCTGGGGCCCGGCGTAGGCCTCGTAGGTTCTGTCAAACTGCTCCAGCTTTTCCTGATCCATAACCCCGGTCTCAGAAAACAGGCGGCGCACCTCTGCCTTGGTTAGTTCAAGAGGCTCCGGCTCCTCCTTTTTCTCTTCCATCCAGGTATTCAGTGTCTCATGGATAGTCTTCACCGCCTCATAGCTGCATTCCTCCCCCAGGGTCTCCTCCATCAGCATGTGGAAGCTCTCCTTCTGACCCCCCGCCGACATGGGAAGAGGACATCCCAGAAAGCCTTCAATAAATTCCTCGTGGAGCTCCTCCGGCTTCTGGGCATAGTATAAAAGGCTGTGAAGGTCTGTGCTCCTGTCCAGAAACGCCGGAAACAGAAAACCCCCAGAGGGCATCTCCACCACCCAGTCCCGAAGCCTTGTCTGGAAACAGTTTTCTTCTGTATTATAGTATAGGCCCGGCTTCGACAGCTTCACCGGACAGATGCAGCAAAGCACATACTCATACACTTCATCGGAGGCGTCAAAGAGCTCCGTATTGTCCGAAGCCTTTCCCGGGATATCGTAGGCTCCGTGGACAGCCAGAATCAGATAATTCTCCCCATAATCATAGGTAGCGATCACTTTGTCATACAGTTCCTCCAGCAACTCCTCGTCCGTAAGGCGGCTGCCCTTCAGGCGGTATAGAAATTCCTGGGAACCGCCCTCCGTCTCTGCCTCCAGGGGAAATTCCAGGTTCAGCAGATTCTTTCCAATGGTTCCCGACAGAGCTTTCCGGAAGATCTCAAAATATTTAAAGGCTTCCTCCTCGGGCAGTGACAGAAAAGCCTCTTTGATCTCTGTCCTCTTATTCTTCTCCCCGTCCACATAACAGCCGCAGATGCGGGTCAGTACACAGCGCTCCGGGGTAAACTGTTTCTTGATTTCTGCAATTTCTTTCTTATTCATGTCTGTCCTCTCTTTATTTAAGTCTCTATAGGGGAAGATACCGTCTCCACCGTGGCATACTGCACCCGGTGGCCCTTTACCTCATGGACATGAATCCGCATGCCGTAGGCCTCACAGGTAAACTCCTCTCCGTCCCTGGGGATATTTCCCATAATATTGTAGATTAGGCCGTTGAATGTGTCGTAGGCGTTTACCGGAAACTCCCTCTCCAGGGCTTTCTCTACCTCATCCAGAGGCGCATCCCCCTGGATTCCCCACATGTTTTCAGACAGCCTGGTAATTTTCTGAGGCCCCTTCTCATCGTCTTCATCCTCATAATATTCCCCGATAAGCTCCACAATCAGGTTCTTAAAGGTAATCACCCCGGACATGCCTCCATACTCGTCCAGCAGCACGGCAAAATATTTCCGCTTCTGACGCATTTCCTGCAACAGACGGTTTGCCTTCATATCCTCCGGGATAAAATAAGGCTCCCGCAGTATCTCCATGGCCTGCTCCCTGGTGCGCTCCCGCAGACGCAGGTAGTCCTTGATGTTCAGAATGCCGATAATATTATCCTTGTACTTCCGGTACACCGGATAATACGTATAACGGTTTTCAAAAATTGCCTCATCCCATTTCTCCAGGGGTTCATCCACATTAAGGGCTATGACGTCCACACGGTGGGCGCAGATCTGCTCTGCGGAAATATCGTCAAACTCAAACACATTCTGGATTATCTCGCTCTCCTGGCTTCCCAGGATTCCCTGCTGATTCCCTTCTTTAAGAATCATGCGGATTTCCTCCTCAGAGAGCTCCTTCTCATCCTTTTCCGGGTCAATACCCAGAAGGCGCAGAATGCCGTTTGTGGACAGCGTCAGCAAAAAGACCAGGGGGGCAAAAATTCTGGACACAAAGGTCAGAAACCCCGCCATATGAAGCGCCATGGCGTCCGCCTTCTTCATGGCAAGCCGTTTCGGCACCAGCTCCCCGAAAACCAGGTTAAAATAGGCCAGAATCAAGGTGATAACTACCACCGCCGCCGTCTTTAAAATCCTCTCCGGCACAGACACACCCACCTTTAAAAGCAGCAAGACAAGAGGCCCTGCAAAATTCTCCGCCGCAAAGGCGCTACTCAAAAGCCCCGCCAGCGTAATCGCCACCTGGATTGTGGCCAGAAAGCGGGCCGGATGCCTGGTCAGCTCCCAGAGCTTTACCGCCTTTTTGTCCTTTTCTTCCACAAGGATTTTCAGCTTTTTCTCATTCATGGAAATCACTGCGATTTCCGCACTGGCAAATACGGCGTTCAGAAACACAAGTATCACCAGCAGTCCTATGGATCCCAACATTTTTTCTCTCCTGTCTGGGCAGATGCCGTTCAGAGCTTTGCATCCTTCCTTCCAAGACGCACCGCCTCCAGGTGTTCCTTAAGGGTATCCGGCAAATCCTGAAACAGCGTATTTTTCTGGCCTGTCCGCCTTTCGTCAAGCGTCTGGCGTATCTCAATGCTGGCCGCCTCCATCTCCTCCCTAAGCCCCCTGGCCGACATCCGCCTGGCTCCCTGGCCCAGGATAATCACCTGCTCCAGCGCGTCGGAGGTGGCCACGGTCACCGAATGCTTCCGCCCGATCTCATGTACCGTTTTCTCTATATACTGGTCTGCCGTCTCCGCCTCCCTGGTATAGACCACATGAATATTGTGATAGTCGAAAATTTCACCTGGATTTCCCTCCACCCGGTAGGCGTCAAACACCAGAATCAGAATCATTTTCCGAAATCCCTGGTAGTCACACAGCAAATCCTGAAGCCTTCCCCTGGCTGCCTCCAGGTTGATTCCGGCCAGCTCCTTTAGCTCCTCCCAGGCAAAAATAATATTGTAGCCGTCCACCAGCAGGTAATCCTCCCCCTGCGGCTTTTCCCGGTGAAAAGCCTCTCTCTCCTTCCCTGGTTTTCGGGAAGGCGTCTCTATATATACGGCTCCTGTATTTCCCCGCTCCCGGTTCACCGGGCCGTAAGTGCGCTCAAATATGGCCTGGAGCTCCCTGTCCTCTTTGCTCCTGTCATGGGCGCTCTTTTCGCTTCCTCTTCCCCCAGTCCCGGCTGCCCTTCCGTAGGGGCGCTCTATGTCTCCCGTCTCCCGTCCCGCCGTCTGGGAGCCTCCGGGATATCCCCACGCCCTGTCAGTCTCCCCGGCCTCCCTGCCTGGCTTTCCCTTCAGGTATGCCTCCACATGCATATACGCCGGCACCTGGTCCCAGGGAACCACAAAGCCCGCCCCGTGGGCGCAGAATACAGAGCCTGTGGGATTTTCCAGGTCAGCCTCCGCATCATAGGCAGACGCCTCCTGCACTTCCTCCCCATTGTGACAGGGCTCATAGCCCTTCAGCTCATAGAACAGCCTGCCCCTTCCCCCGGTGTAGGCCGCCACCTCCCGGGCGTAATCTCCCATGGATGCCGCCGGCACGCTGCCTGTCAGTGTAAGAAATCCGCTCTCCGTCCCATTCCCAAATGCCTTCCCACAGGCCTCCCGGCTTTGGGATTTCATAGCTTCCCCAGGCAGATCCCGGACCGGGGCCAGGGAAATAGTCCCCTGCATTCTCTGGATATCTGCCATGGCACGTCCCACCCTGTCAGAAGGCACCTCCAGCCGGAAGGCATACACTGGCTCCAGAAGCACGCAGCGGGCGCTTCGAAGCCCCTGGCGCACTGCCCGGTAAGTGGCCTGCCGGAAATCCCCGCCTTCCGTATGCTTTGTATGGGCCCGTCCGGCCACCAGGGTAATCCGCATATCCGTAATGGGCGCTCCCGTCAGAACGCCCCTGTGCTCTTTTTCCGCCAGATGGGTAAGAATCAGTCTCTGCCAGTTCCTATCCAGCACATCCTCACTGCAAAGGGTGTCAAACTGAAGCCCGCTTCCAGGCTCTCCCGGCTCCAATAGCAGATGCACCTCCGCATAATGGCGCAACGGCTCAAAATGTCCCACGCCCTCCACAGGCTCCAGAATCGTTTCCTTATAGACAATGTTTCCCTCTCCGAACTCCGCTTCCACGTCAAAGCGTTTCCGGATCTGGTCTTTTAAGATCTCCATCTGCATCTGGCCCATGATCTGGGCCTGGATTTCTCCGGTCTGCTCCTGCCAGACAACATGCAGCAGCGGCTCTTCCTCCTCCAGCTCTTTAAGCTTCCTGAGCATTTTGTGTACGTCACATCCCTCGGGAAGGCGTATGGCATAGGTCAGCACAGGCTCCAGCAGGGGACGCTTTGCCTCCTGCTCTGTTCCAAGGCCCTGTCCCGCATACGTCCTCTCAAGCCCCGTCACCGCACAGATGCTTCCCGCAGGAACCTCCTGCACCACCTCATAGGAAGCCCCGGAATACATCCGGATCTGATCCGGCTTCTCCGCCTCCTGCTCTCCGCCATAATCCAGCGGCTTTTTGACCACAAGCTTCCCGCCTGTGACTTTCATATGGGTGAGCCGGTTTCCCTGTTCATCCCGGGAAATCTTATACACCCTGGCCCCGAATTCCTCCTGGTAACCAGGAACACGCACATACTTTTTAATCCCCTCCAGAAGCTCTTCTATCCCTTCCATCTTAAGGGCCGAGCCGAAAAAACAGGGGAATATCTTTCTGTCTGCAATAAAGCCTGCGACTTCCTCCGGGGAAAGCTCCCCCCGTTCCAGATACCTCTCCAGCAGGCCCTCGTCACACATGGCCAGCTCCTCCAGCCATTCCCCTCTGTCCCTTCCGGGGGCAAAACAGACACAGCGCTCATCCAGCCTGGCCTTTAGCCCGGCCAGCAGCGCCCCTTCTTCCGCGCCCGGCTGATCCATCTTATTTACAAACAAAAAGACGGGAACCCCATAGGCGCCAAGAAGCCTCCACAAGGTCTCTACATGCCCCTGGACACCGTCCGCGCCGCTTATCACCAGCACCCCATAGTCCAGCACCTGCAGGGTGCGCTCCATTTCCGCAGAGAAATCCACATGTCCGGGCGTATCCAGAAGCGTAAATGCCATATCTCCCAGACGCAGCCTTGCCTGCTTGGAAAAAATCGTGATTCCTCTGGCCCGTTCCATTTCGTGGGTATCCAGGAAAGCATTTCCATGATCTACCCGGCCCGCTTTGTGAATCGTGCCGCACTGATAGAGTATTCCCTCCGCCAGGGTGGTTTTTCCGGCATCTACATGGGCCAGGATACCTATACATATATGTTTTCCGGGTTTCTTTTCAGATGCTTTCCCCATTGGAAATACCTCTTTCTGCCAGTTTTTATTACTTATTATCATATCATAAGAAAGGCTATAAGTCGATAAGTGTTTTGTCTTGTGTTGACACAACCCCGGGAATAAGCTAAGATTAAATACGGAAGTACCCATTGCGCCATGGAGGTTTAACCGCATGAAGAAATCACTGGCCCTTGTAATGATTGTGAAAAACGAAGAGAGAAGCCTGGCCCGTTGCCTAAAGGCAGCTTTGCCGCTGGCAGATAAAATCTATATTACCGATACCGGCTCTACCGATAAAACAAAGGAAATCGCGACCTCCTTTGGGGCGGTAGTGACGGATTTTGCCTGGTGCCAGGATTTTGCCGCCGCCAGGAATTTTGCCCTGTCCCAGTCGGACTGCGACTGGAATCTGGTGTTGGACGCAGACGAATATCTGGTACGGGGATCCCGGAAAGACCTGGATGTCTTTCTGGGGCGCACAGACCTGATCGGCGCCATCCAGAGACAGGATTTCTATATGGAGGACGCCCCCGGAGGGGAGGCGCAGATGGCATACGCGTATTCCTATACCTCCCGGCTGCTTCCAAAGGGTATTGGTTATACCGGAAAAATCCACGAGCAGGTGGATTCCTCCCTTCCCGTATATCCCCTTCCTCTGCTCTTTGAGCACGACGGCTATTTACAGCCGGGAAAAGCGGAAAGAAATCTGGCTATTCTGCTGACAGAGCTGGAAGCCTCCCCCGAAGATTCCTACGTTCTCTTTCAGACGGCGGAAACCCTCCGGGGACTGAAAAGATTTAGGGAGGCCTGCTCCTACTATGCCGGTTTTTACCGCTATGTACCGCCAAAGGGCGCCGGATACCGGGCGGGCGGCATTATCAATTATCTATACAGTTTAATCGAAATCCAGGACTGGAATACTGCTTTATCCATGGCAAAGGCAGAAGAGCAGAATCTGGCCGCCTACGCGGATTTCCATTTTGCCTGCGGAATCCTGTTTATGAAGGCCATACTGGCCGATACCCGGGCTTACATTTCCTACCTGCCCCGCATTGAGCAGTCTTATCTGAAATGCCTGAAAATCGGTGAGATTCCCGAAAACCAGGGCATTCACGGAAGCGGTTCCTTCCGGGCAGCCTACAATCTGGGCACCTGGTATGAGGTGGCCGGAGATCAGAAGAAGGCATCTGAATACTACGGACAGGCGGCAAAGGACGGATACCAGCCGGCGAAAGCCCGCCTGCAGGCGTTAAAACAAAAATAGAGAGAGGACTGCACCTATGCAATTTGAACTGATGGCGTCTATGATGTGCGCCAATTACGGACACCTGGAAAAGGAAGTACAGGAGCTCAACGACGGAGGCATCGACTCCTTTCACATTGATATTATGGATGGGCGGTATGTGCCCAATTTTGCCATGTCCTTAAACGATATGGCCTACATTGCCAAGGCGGCGGTAAAGCCCCTGGACGTGCATCTCATGATCGAACACCCCAACAACCGCATCCAGCTGTTTCTGAATAACCTGCGGCCCGGGGACACGGTCTATATTCACCCGGAAGCGGAGTATCATCCCTCCACCACCCTGCAAAGCATTATCAATGCCGGCATGATTCCAGGCATAGCCATTAATCCGGGCACCAGCGTGGAAACCGTTATTGAAATGCTGCGCATCGTGAAAAAGGTCCTGGTCATGTCCGTAAACCCGGGAAATGCCGGGCAGATGTACCTCCCCTATGTGGGAAAGAAAATCACAAAGCTGCTCTCCATAAAAGAGGATATGGACTTTGAGATCTACTGGGACGGAGCCTGCAGCGCCGGCAAAATCCTGGAGTTCGCCCCCAAGGGAGTCCGGGGCTTTGTCCTGGGAACCACCCTTCTTTTCGGCAAAGACAGGCCCTATGGGGAAACCCTGCAGAAAATCCGCGCCTTACAGTTTTAAGCGCGGGCTTTAAGAATGGAAATCAACCTATGAATGTTGCATTGATTTTATCCGGCGGAACCGGAACAAGGGTAGGCGGCGACCTTCCCAAACAATATATAGAGGCGGGAGGCAGGCCCATGGTTTCCTACTGTATAGAAAGCCTGTCCCTTCACCGGAAAATAGACGCCATTCAGATTGTAGCCGATCCCCTCTGGCGGGAATCCCTTCTGGAATGGCTGGCTGACGCCGACCCGGAAAAGAAATTCCGGGGCTTTTCCATGCCCGGGGAAAACAGGCAGCTTTCCATCTTCCACGGCATAGAGGATATCCGCCTTTATGCCGGGGAAGAGAGCCTTCTGTTTATCCATGACGCCGCCAGGCCTTTTCTTTCCCGGAAACAGATTACGGATTGTCTTGACGCTGCCCCAGGCTATGACGGTGTGCTTCCGGTTCTGCCCATGAAGGATACCGTATACGAAAGCAGGGACGGAAAGACAATCTCCGCCCTTTTAAACCGGAGCCAGATCTATGCGGGACAGGCCCCCGAGGTATTTCGTCTCGGCGCCTATTACCAGGCAAACAAAAGGCTTCTTCCCGACAACATCCTGAAGATAAACGGCTCCACGGAGCCCGCTATTCTGGCAGGTCTTTCTATTGCCATGATACCCGGGGATGAGGACAACTTTAAGGTTACTACAGCCGCAGATCTGGAGAGATTTCGCAGGCTCGCAGAAGGTGAGGGATAAAGAAATGAAAGCATGGGTTTTACATGACGTTGATAATCTGAAACTGGAAACCACTGACCTCCCGGTTTTAGGAAACCAGGAGGTTCTTGTGGCTGTAAAAGCCGCCGGCATTTGCGGCTCTGATATTCCCAGGATTTACCGCACGGGAACCTATTCCTTTCCCCTTATCCCCGGCCACGAGTTTTCCGGCCTTGTGGCAGAGGCCTCCGAAGGGGTCAGCTCTTTCCGGAAGGGGCAGCGGGTAGGTATCTTTCCCCTTATCCCCTGCGGAAGCTGTATGCCCTGCCAGCACAGACAATTTGAAATGTGCCGTCATTACAGCTATCTTGGTTCCCGCAGGGACGGTGCATTTGCCGAATATGTGGCTGTTCCCGCAAGTAACCTCATCCGGCTTCCCGACAACGTATCCTATGAGGAAGCGGCCATGCTGGAGCCTATGGCTGTGGCTGTCCATGCCATGAGGCGCACCGCCCCCCTCCCCACCGATACCGTGGTTATCTGTGGGCTTGGCACTATTGGGCTGCTGCTTTTCCTCTTCCTAAAGGAGACAGGTATCCAGAACATCCTGGCTGTGGGAAACAAGGATTTTCAGAGACAGACTCTGTTAAGCATGGGGTTTCCTAAGGATGCCTACTGTGACAGTCGTTCCCAGGACGTCACTGCCTGGCTTATGGAACGCACCTCAGGCAATGGCGTGGACGTCTTCTTTGAATGCGTGGGGAAAAATGAGACCTTGAGCCAGGCCGTAGAGAATACGGCTCCTGCCGGGCGCATTATGCTGGTTGGAAATCCCGCTTCCCATATGAAGCTGGAGAAATCCGTTTACTGGAAAATTCTGCGGAATCAGCTGACTGTAAAGGGCACCTGGAATTCTTCTTTTACAAATGAGCCCGGGGATGACTGGCATTACGTGCTGGAACGTCTCTCCACAGGGCGGATACAGCCAGCCCCATTGATCTCCCATCGTTTTTCTCTGGAAGAGCTGGAACAGGGCCTTCATCTTATGCGGGACAAAACAGAGGATTATGTGAAAATTATATGGAGTTAAAGACCTTAATTCCCCCCTTTAAAAAGCCGATTATATAATAAAGAGGACTTTTTTATAAAGGGGGGATTTCCATGCTGACTACCGCAACACTACGCCGGGAAATAAGATCGTATCCCGGCAATCTGTCTTATCTGTCGTCTGCGCCGGACAATCAAGGCGTCTTACCCGAAAAATATCCGCTTCCAAACGCGATTCTTAAGGATCAGATAGAGCTTACGGAAACTGCCGACGCCACCCTGGAAGAGCGGACGCAAAAGCTTCTGGACACCCTGTCCCAGAATTTCCCTGGCATTACCTTTACTTATGCTTCCGATAAAACCTTTGTAAATCTGAAGAAAGAGGCCGCCTCTCTGGGTTACGGAAAACATCTGGTTCTTTCTGAGGCATTTCTGGCCCGCATGAGCAGAAGTGAGCAGGATTTCAAGGACTGTAAGGCAATCCTTATAAGCTCTGCCCTCTCCTTGACCGATAACCAGGCGGACGGCGTCTATCTGGGGGAAACCCTTGCAACCCCCTGGAAAATCGGAAAAAAGGAGGAGGATCCCTCCAAAGAAACCCTTTCCCAGATGCTTGAGAATCTGAAACAGACAAACGCTTCCTCGAAAAATGATTTCCGAATGTCTACCAGTAATATTTCCTATCAGACAGGGCCTTTGTATACAAAGCTGGCCCAGTCCGGCAACAAACAGCTGGTGCAGTCTGTAATGAGCGAAGCCTATCGCAATATTGCCTCCCTCCGGCTGGTATCCTGCCTGGGGGAATCCGAGGATCGGGTAAAGGCCCAGAAAGCCATCCGCTCCCTGCAAAGGCTCCTTACCCGTGGGCGTCAGAAGGTGAAACAGCTTGACCGGGAAACGCTTCTGAGCATCCGGAAAAAGCGTGCCTTGAAACGCAGAGAGGAAGAGAAAGCAAGAGAGCTTGCAAAGGAACTGAAAAAGCAAAGAAATAAGCGGAGAAACAATGATAAAATCATAGAAAAAGAAGGGCGGAACGCAGATTGGGAAATTGAGCGGATGAAAAATTATTTTCCGTCCATGGATATCTCCTCTTTCCCCATGGACACGGGAGGGGCTGTAGGTTCAGCCGATATATCCGCTGCCGCTGGAGGAGCCGTTTCCTGTGAACAGATTTCCATGGACATGGCCGTGGCTTTCTAAATAAAATTCCCGCTATACTCTATTTATCAGAGTATAGCGGGAATTCTTATTTTCTTTATTTATCCCACCGCAGATATCTTAGTATTTGCTGTTATTGTCCCCAACAAAGGGCTGATATCCCGCACTGTAATCAACAGAGGGTGCATAATCCTGCTGAACCGGCTGCTGCATGGGCTCATCGTCATATGCATAGGAGGATGTAATGCTGTCTGAACGCAGTTTGAATCTTCCTACCAGATTCTTCAGCAGCGCTGCCTGGCTGGAAAGCTCCTCGCTGGCTGCCGCACTCTCCTCTGCCGTAGCGGAGTTGGTCTGTACCACGCTGGAAATCTGATCGATTCCCTGGGTTACCTCCTGGATGGAAGTAGACTGCTCGTTGGTAGCCTGGGAAATCTTCTGCACCACATCTACTGCAATCTTGGTGCTCTCCACAGTTTCCAGCAGGGCGCTTGCGGTGTTGTCTGCAATCCTGGTACCATTCTCCACCGCCTGGATGGAACCCTCGATAAGAGCCGTGGTGTTGCTGGCTGCCTCCGCACTCTTGGAAGCCAGATTACGCACCTCATCAGCCACAACCGCAAAGCCTTTGCCTGCGGATCCGGCACGGGCAGCCTCTACAGCCGCATTCAGCGCCAGAATATTTGTCTGGAATGCAATATCCTCAATAGTCTTTATAATCTTGCCAATCTCGTTGGAGCTCTGGCTGATCTCTGACATAGCAGCGATCATATCCTGCATCCTCTGGTTGGAAAGGGTCAGCTCCTCGCCTGCTTTTCCCACCTGCTCGCTGGCAGTTCTGGAATGCTCCGCTGTCTGAATTACCTTTTCATTGATCTCATTGATCGCCGCAGCAAGCTGCTCCACAGAGCTTGCCTGCTCTGTAGCTCCCTGGGAAAGGGCCTGCGCACCGGAGGATACCTGATCGGCTCCGCTGGACACCTGATCGGAAGCCTCGTTGATCCTGCCAAGGGTAGAGCTTAAGTTTGAATTCATCTCACGAATAGAGGACAGAAGCGGCGCAAAATCGCCAACATAGTACTGCTCTGCCTCTGTACGCACATTGAAGTTTCCTTTTGCCATCTCACGCATCAGACGGTTCAAATCGCTAATCATGGCATCAAGGGCCTTAAAGGTATCCCGGAAGCTGTTAACCAGAGTTCCGACCTCATCCCTTCCGTCATAGGTCAGATCACTTTTAATATTACCCATGGACAGGTTCTGGGCTGCTACCTCCACTTCCTTAATCGGCCGTACAATGGAAGCCGTTACCTGGATGCTGATAAAGAGGGCCAGGATAATGGCAACCACCAGCAATGCCACAAGGGCTATAATAGAGATGTTTGTAGAACGAAGGCTGTCACTCATAGTCTGGGCTTCCAGCACGCCCGTATCGGAATCCAGTTCTGTAGCAAATTCAATAAACTTCTCCAGACCTGGCGTACACTCTTCCACAATCAGACGCTCCGCCTCAGTCATAGTCCCCGATGCCGGCGCATTCGCTTCGCTTTGAAGCGCCGCTATAACCTTTTCCCCAACGGTAATCCAGTCCTCCATGGAATCGGAAAATTCATTTACATGAGAGGCGTCCAGAATTCCCAGACTCTTCAAGCTTGCAACATCCTGGCGCATGGTGGAAATCAGCTCGTTTACTTTTCTGATATTCGCATCATATGTAGAGGCATCCTTGGAAATCGCCATATCCCGAAGGATTCTTGCTGCCATGTTCGTGTTAATCCGGGTGGCACGCACATATCCCCTGGCTGTCATAACACCGGTTGAAAACTCATTCAGATTCGTATTTGCTTTGCTCAGCTGCGTGATTGAAAACAATGTGGTAATCACGGTGAGTGCCAGAACAAGTGCATAACTCACTAAGAGTCTGTTTTTGATTTTCAAATTCTTTAACATCTCTTTCTCCTTCTTTTCTTGCATAATTTGCAGTTTGTTGTCTATAATCAGTTTACTTACTGCCTTATTCTATCATATCTCTAATATGACGAAATGTCTATAGGAATCCTCATAAATTTGTCGAAAAATTGTATTTTAATCCCGGCGCAGTCTGAATTTACCTGTCAGCGCCTTAAGCATCTGGGACTGGCTTGCAAGTTCCTCGCTGGCCGCAGCGCTTTCCTGGGAAGTAGCGGAGTTTGTCTGGATTACGCTGGAGATCTGATCCACGCCCTGCGTAATCTCCTGAATGGAATTTGCCTGGAACTGTGCCGCCTCGGTGATCTTGCCTACCAGCTCCACCGCATTCTTTGTACTTTCCACAGTGGACATAAGGGCTTCCGCCGTGCTGTCCGCAATCTTTGTTCCGTTCTCCACTGCCTGCAGGGAGCTTTCAATCAGAAGCGTGGTATTTTGCGCCGCCTCCGCGCTCTTGGACGCCAGGTTCCGTACCTCGTCGGCAACCACCGCAAAGCCCTTGCCTGCAGATCCCGCACGGGCAGCCTCCACGGCCGCGTTCAGCGCCAGGATATTTGTCTGAAATGCGATATCCTCAATGGTCTTGATAATCTTTCCGATCTCGCCGGACTTCTCACTGATTTCGGACATAGCCGCAATCATTTCCTCCATCTTCTGGTTGGAAAGGGTCAGATCCGCGCCTGCGTTGTCCACCTGCTCACTGGCCAGTTTTGCATTCTCAGAAGTGGTCTTCACCTGCTGGGAAATCTCATTGATGGATGCCGCCAGCTCTTCAATGGCGCTGGCCTGCTCTGTGGCGCCCTGGGAAAGTCCCTGTGCTCCGGAGGAAACCTGATCGGAACCGCTGGCCACCTGGTCGCTTACATCATTAATCTGAATCAATGTGGAGCTTAAATTCTTATTCATCTTGCGGATAGAGGTAAGTATGGGAGCGAAATCACCTACATAGCTCTGCTCTGCCCTGGTTCTGATATCGAAATCGCCGGCTGCCATCTGATCCATGAGATAAGAAATGTCTGCAACCACTGCGGAAAGCCCCTCACAGGTTTTGCGGAATCTGTCTGCCAGCACGCCCAGCTCATCCCCGGATTCATAATTAATCACCGTCTGAAGCCGCCCATTGGAGATATCCTCTGCCACATCTTCCAGTTCTGAAATCGGGCCTGTGAGTCCCTTATCCAGAATCATTACCACCACAACTGCTATCAGAATACCCACCAGAAGGAGGATAAGCAGAAACAGGGTTGTACTGCTTGTACGGTTTGCAATATATTCATTGGAATCTTTCGCCTGATTGCTTGCCTCCTGGTATATGGCGTCTGCCGCCTGGGAGCACTCTTCAAATACAGACTGAAAATCTCCCAGCAGAATGCGCTGGGCCGCCTCCCAGTTTCCTTCCTCCATATAGCCCATGGCCTCTCCAATCAAGGATACTGCCTTGTTGCTGCCATTCTCCAGGGTCATGGCAGACTGGGATTTTGACTTGGATTGCATGGTCTTGATGGCTGTGGACGCCTTCTCAGCGCTGGCGTTGATTTTGTCAACGTATTTTCCCAGATCCTTCTCAGCGGTAGCCGCAAACAGATATCCCTGAACCGTATAGATTTCCTTGGAAATCTTAAGGGCATCCGTCGCCGTTATGAAGGGCTCCTCATACATTTTATTGGCCCTCCCCCCCACCTCTCGCTGCGCGCTTATGGACAGACCTACCAAAATAACACTGATGAGTATAATACATCCAAAAGATACCGCCAGTTTTTGTGAAATCTTCAAGTTTTTCATACCGTTATTCCATCCTTATATTATTTTTCTGTCCTCCCCGCAAGCTGCTGAGTTGACTTTTTATTTGATGAAGCTTTTCTTTTCCCTTTTCCAGATTTCTTTTCCACGACTGCTTCCCCATGGAAATCCCCACTCTCCACCACCGAATCAACAAATAAGCCGGATATAGAAAGGGGAGCTTCTTCAAAACCGGAAACAGAGTCTCCATGTATTCCCTCGGAGGAAACATCCATTCCTTTTTTTTTTCGAGCCATTCACTCTTTCTGTCTCTTTTATAAAAATCCGCCACATCCTTTATTAGCGGAAGTATTTTTCCACTGAGCTCCCGTCCCTTTTCACCCTTTGAGAAAATATAGGTTTCCATGGCGTTGTAAATATCCATCTGTTCGCTGACGCCATTGCCAAACCAGATATCCCCCAGCTCCAGAAGATGCTCTGAAAATTCCAGAAGTTTGTATTTCTTCAGAATTTTCTCTATATGGGGCCAGCTCAGTTCCTCCCCATATTTCTTTTCATACAGCCAGAAATCCAGCACAGAGCGCACGCCCATCCGGCCAAGGGCATATTCATTTGCCGATTTGCCCACCATATAGATATACGCTTCCTCTTTGTCCAGGCGTCTGAGATGCCGACGCCCCTCCGCCTTGGGAAACATCCACAAGGGCGAATCAAAAAACCGTTCCAGCTTTTTATTGACGAACCGTACCTTGTCGTAGACAGCCACATAGACCCCGGGAATCTTATAATACAGAAGTCCCTCGTCCTCCCTGTTTTCACAGGGCTCATAGTTCAGACTTCTCATGATCCCGTCTATGCGGGAAATCTCCTTTTTCTGTACCCAGACCCGGATGCGTCCCATCTTTCTCATCTCTTTGTGGGGATAGAGATCCCTAAGAGACGTCCCATCCAGGATCATAGATGGAATCCGGTTTTTTTCAAGTTGTCCGATAAGCGCCTCCTGGGCGCTCTCATAAACCGGAACATTTTTCAATTCCTTCTGATAGCTCTCAAAAAACTGTTCCCTGGCGGTCTTGTCAATATCCACACCCGCTCCCAAAACGCTTACATACAACAGGCTGGCCACCTGGTTGGTTTCCGCAAGCTGGTACATACTCCTCCAGGATATCTGCGAGCTTGACAATATGGGAGCCTTCTTTTGATTTATGATGGCCGCCACCATCATAAGAAGATACCGGCGTTCCTGCTGCAATACCATCAAAGAAACCTCTTTCCCCAAGAAAAAGGGCCGTTTCCCCGACCCTTTTGCCTTTTATACCAGATAATCCATCATCAGCCCAAGAGCCATATAGTTGCTCAGGTTGTGAGCGCCCGCTCTGGAAAAGGAGTTCAGGAAGTGGTAATTATCTGTCATCATAAGGCTTGATGTCTTTTGGTTCAGATCATACTGCAAGAGGCTTGCGGAATTTGTCTGAAGTCCGCTGCCTGCCTTGTTGTATGCTGTCTGTGCCAGGCCGTTCTGCCCGGAAATTATGTCGTTTACCAGCCCCGGCTCTTTCTTCAGATTTTTTGCCAGAACCTCTTTATCCAGGCTCAGAGTCCCGTCGTCGTTTCTGGTGATCCCAGCTTTCTCCAGGGATTGTGTGGAACCAATGCCCCGGACCAGATTGCGAAGCTGGTTCGTTACGCCCGGACCTTTATCCGTATTCCTTCCCAGCAGCTCTATGGCATTATTGTAACTCTTCACCAGATCTTCCACTGCGGAAATAATTTTGTCGCTGTCTGCCTGGGGAGAGATCGCTGCCTTTCCCTCACCCTTAAGCGTAGCGCTTACCCTTCCATAGTCCAGGCTTACCTTATTGTCCGAGGAGGTATAATCCTGGGTGTACCCATACCGGCTCACCGAGTATCTGGCGTCCTGGGCTGCCTGGGATGTCTCGCTTAAGCCTTTGAATTCCCCGGTGCTTCCGCTTAACGAAAAGGTGTTTCCGGCTCCTGTATTCTTTCCCGTAAGCTGAAGCGCCACCTTACCGTCCTTTTCCACAACGCTTGCCTGCACATCCCCCTTTGCTTGATTGATCTGCCTGGCAGCCTCCGTCAGCATTTCCTTGTTTGTCCGGGTAATCCCTTTCTCATTTTTCGCGTCCACGCTGACATTTATGGAAGATACGCCTCCGGAAGCTTTCTGCGACTGAATGGTGAAATCCATACCGGAGGTGACTCTTGACGAAGCGGACAGACTTTCACTCTGATTCATCTGTGCCTTTGCCACCTGCTTTACATCCACGGTCAGATCTTTCACCGCCGCCGCGCTGTATCTGCCTTCCGCTGTCAAAACGGACTCATCCGTGCTGCCCATAACAAGAGCGTTTGCCGCGCCGGAAGAATTCGACCCACGCAGCGTATTCGCCGACTGCATCAAATCCGACATGGAGCTATTATAATCCTTTAGGAAGCTCATACCGGAAGCGCTGTAGGTTCCCCTGCTGCCATTATAGCTGCTAACCCGCGGCACCGGCTGAACTTTCTGATGATTTATCTGGTTTCTCTGCAGAGCCTGCTGCAGTCTGAGCTGATTGATAGTTGACGAATAGTTCATATAGCTGTTCATATAGGAAGAACTGATTCCCCCAACTGCCATATCCTTCACCTCTTTCTCAGAGTACTCTAAATTTTTAGATACCCCTATGTTATATATCGGATATCCCCAAACAAAAATAACAATCTCCAATTAAAAAAGTTATTTTTTTTGTCGATTTTTCTCTTCCCGAAGCTGCCGGATACGCCGTTCCTCGTAAATATCCAGCGCCTTAGAGCTGTAGCCCGCCCGCTTCCTGTCAGAGACCAGCACGCCTTCTACCAGGGTCAGCACCCTTTTGTGCATAATGTTTACAAGCTCCGGAGAATGGCAACTCACAATCACCGTAACGCCCTTTCTGTTGATCTCATCCAGCAGACACATCATGTCCCAGGCCCTGTCCCCATCCAGGTTTGCCGTAGGCTCATCCGCCAGGATAATCTGCGGATCCGTTACCAGGGCTCTGGCCAGCAGCACCCGGGCTTCTTCCCCCACAGAAAGCTCCCGGGGATAGAATTCTGCCTTGGAGGCCATCCCTACGCGCCCCAGGGCTTCCAGGATTTTTCCCCTGCTTTTCCGGCGGGAGTATCCGCTGGAGCGAAGGGCCAGAAGAATGTTTTCGTAAACGGTACGATCCTGGAGACATCCCATATCCGCCTGCATGATTCCAAATTTTCTCCGGAAAAACGGCACCTCTCTCGCCCTCAGGCTGCCTGCGTCCACCCCGTCCACCAGGATTTTTCCTTCCGTGATTTCTGTCTGCCTGCTGAGGAGCTTCAAGATGCTGGATTTCCCTACCCCGCTTCTCCCTATGAGAAACACAAATTCCCCCTTCTCC
Organism: Clostridia bacterium; assembly: GCA_910576205.1. Lineage (GTDB taxonomy): Bacteria > Bacillota > Clostridia > Lachnospirales > Lachnospiraceae > RGIG4284. The sequence continues at coordinate 102,441 of CAJTHL010000007.1, forward strand.
ACAGAAAAAGAAACATCCTCCAGGACAAGGTCCTCATCGTCAAATATTTTTGTCACATGGTCAAAAACAATCTGGGGCATGGCCGCTACCTCACATTATACACTCTCTTAAATTTTACAATACTTCTTGAAAAAAAGAAAGAGCGAATTGTTAAATCCGCTCTTGTGTTCTCTGGATAGATTGTCAGCGTTTCCCATAAAAGGAATCCTTTCCAGCCAGCTTTGTACTGATAGCCCGGTCCAGCTCCACAATCTTGCTCCTAATATTTTTATTGTTTTGTCCTATCTCTCCGATTTTCCTCTTCTCAAAGGGATCCCCCTCTGCAGCCTCACGGTCACCCTTTAAGAGGGCCTGTATCTCCTCTTTTTCTTCTCTGCCTGCGCATCCCAGAAGAGTAAGGATACTCTGCTCGCTCCTGGAAAGATTATTGATCTCATCCTGGCGCATCCCAAGAAGCATCTGTACGGATACCCGGTCATCCCTTGACAGGGCGTCCGCAATCTCTCTGGTCACCTGTAGCACCTCATTCAACACCCGGTACCGGCCCTGGGCCTGTATCAGAATTTCTGTCCACAATTCCTGTGCCATGTTTTCTTCCTCTCAGTTATTGAGCATCTTACTGGCTTCCCGGAATGCCTCCCGCAATTCTTCTACCAGATGTTTCAGCTCCGCGATCACCTTGGGATTCCTGCCTGCGTTGATGCGGCCAATTTCATAGATGAAGAAATCATACATGGCGGACAGCTCCCGGCTAATGGGGTAGCTTCTGTCCAGAGTTGCCTTCAAATACTGGACGATCTCGCCGGATCTTGTCACAGACTGGCCAAAAAGGTCATAATCTTCTATTTCCAGCGCCAGCTCCGCCCTCCCAAGCCTCTTTACCAGTTCGTCAAACAACAGCAACAACATCTCACTGGCCGTCATCGTGTTGACGGACTGGGTTTTATATTGCTGATAAGCGTTCGCATTTGTCATTTACTCGGTATCCTTTCTTCACCTTTCCCCTTCCGGTCAGAACCCTAAGCCGCTTAAATAGCTGCTCTGGGAATTCATCTGGGAAATCAGTGTCTCAAGCTGTGTAAACTGTTTGATATAGCGGTCCTGCTCGGAAGACAGACGCATTTTCAAGGTCTCCAGCATCTTGTCAATATCATTCATCTGGGACAGAATCTCATTATCCAGCACACTGGTGGGAGACTTGGTAGAACCGGCCTTCTCAATCAGAATACCCTTGGTGTCGCCGTAAAGGCCCACATACTTGTTCATGGTATTTTTCAGATTAGTGGCAAATCCGTCCCTGGCTCCTGTAGCCGCGTTTGCTGTCTTTGTGAACGCCTCCCGTACACCCTCCAGGTTTGTCTGAAGGGCGGCTTTCAGCTTATTCTCATCCAGAGAAAGCTTTCCGTTGTCTGTCCAGGAGCTGGACACGGTAAGCCCGAATTCCTTCATCATGAACTGATCTTCAGCGCTTAAAGTAAAGCGAAGATCTGACGCCAGCCCCCGAAGCTCGCTGGATCCGAAAAGGATTCCCTCTTTTGCCTTATTCTCCCAGAGCTCGATCTCCTTCTCGGACATCTCAGACTTCTGGTCTGCTGTCAGAGGATAGTAGTCCCGGTCCGGCCTGGTGCTCATCTGCTTGTTTACCAGGTCTACAATCTCATTGTACTCTTTTACCAGATCAGAGATGGCAGTTACAATCTTTTCGGTATCCACGTTGGAAGTGAAGGTAATCTCCTCTGCCTCCTTGTCCCTTACCGTGTTTCCGCTGCCGTCATCTTTATATCCAAAGGTTCCCTTTAAGGAAACGTTCAGTCCCTCCAGGTCGAAGTTGTTGCTTCCCCGGACAATCTCGATCTCCTCGTCGGAGCCTGCATATTTAACCATGGCTATGGCATCCTGACCGGCCGTCACAGAAACACTGGCTCCACTGGCAGAAGAGTCCGCTGTATCAATGTTTTTGCTGCCGAACAGAAGCTCTGCGCCGCTTCCGGACATTTTAATGTTTCCGCCCGTTCCGTCCTCCTTGGAGGTCATGACAAATTTATCCGCTGTGGACAGATAGGAAATCGTTACACCGGCATCCGAATCGTTTATCTTCTTCATGATGTCGTTCATGGTATCGTTTTCCGTAAATTTGATCTCCACATTGTTTATCTTTAAACTGTAGTTTCCATCTGCATCTGGCTTCACACTGGATGCCAGCCCGGAATCCTTCAGACTTGCCGACAGATTTATCCGGTTGGATTCTCCCGCAGCGATTCCCAGACCACCGTTTTTGCCCATTAAAACTGCACTTCCACCGGTGACGGTCAGCGTAGAGCTCTTATCCTCTTCCCCACTGCCTCCTGGCTTTGTAGTCTTAAAGGTCAGCTGTTTCTTTCCATCCGTGGTATCCTTCAGGTCAACCGTTACCCTTCCCTTGCCGAAGCTTGAGTCAAGCTGATCCTGCAATGCCTCTTGTACATATTTCAGCTGCTCTTCGCCGGTAGCCCCGTTCTTTTTGATCTCATCCGCCGTAGGAAGCTTGATGGTCTTGCTGGTGCCGTTATAGTTAAAGGTCAGCTGCTTGCCTCCCATACGTGTAGCAAAATCCTGATCCTCGGAAAGCTTCGCCCCATCAATCTTTATAAGCGCCGGTCCATCTCCGGTAAGCTCGGTATCCTCCTCTATTCCCATCTGCTCCAGGGCAGTGCCGCCTGTGATGCTGACCTTATTTCCCATTCCGGTTTCCAGACCAAAGGTAAGGTCATCGCCTATATAGCCTGCCTTCACAAACTCTGACAGCTTATAGGTCTTGTTGCCAAGCTTCACATCCACCTTACTGGCAGCCTCATTGATGGCCTTTGCCACTGACTGGGCATCCGTCAGGTCTCCGTCTCCATAAGGGATATCAATGGTATAGCTTGTATCGCCGATGGAGACCTCAATATTCTTCCCACCCAGCGTGCTCATCTTTACATTGCCCAGATCAATGCCACCTGTTTTCAGCGTTCTGTCTGAGATTGCACTGCTGTTGGATACGCTGGCGTTTTTCGCAAGCTGCTTAATGGCGGTGATGGCTACATTTGCCGCCTTGTTGGAGGAACCGCTTACGGAAACATATTTGCTGTTTATTCCGTTTACTATTGTGCTGGCAGCCCCCCACAGGCTGTCGCTGAACAGGTTAGTGCCGGATGTCAGGGTAGACGTATATTTATCCGCAAACGCAATCATCTTATCGCTGATCTCGCGGTAAGCATCCATCTGCCACTGTAAGGTGGTCTTATCCTTCTCCTTTTTGTTGATCTTCGTCTGGGTTCCCGCTGTCATACCCTCGATCAGCGTATCCCTGTCCAATCCGCTGGCAAGTCCGCCGTAGCCCCGCAGACTACCGAGCGCACTGTTTGTTGATGAACTAAGACTGCTAATGCTGGCCATATTAATCTCTCCTTTTCTATGTCTGTGCTATATTTCGATCGATTTCCGTTCAGCGTGATTTAACATTCCTTTATGGTCTGGCTGAACTGTTTTTATAAAATTCTCTGTACTTATTTATCGGCATATAGTATACTTTAGTTAATACCAGAATTTATTTTTTAGAAACGGAGGAATTCATTTTGGCTACAATCATTGCACTTACAAATCAGAAGGGCGGGGTTGGAAAGACCACGACTTCAAGTGCTCTGGCAGCCGGACTTACCAGAGAAAACAATCGGGTACTTGGTATAGACCTGGATCCACAGGGTAATTTTGGATTCAGTCTGGGCCTTGATATCGAGGACTGCAAAAACATCTATGATGTGTTTAAATACAAACTTCCCATTGAGGAGGCTATCCAGTCCACGGACTATTGTGATATTGTCACTTCCAATATCCTTCTCAGCGGGGCGGAACTGGAGTTTAACTCTTTTGGCCGGGAGCTTATGCTGAAACGGACGCTGCGGTTTGTGGAAAACCGCTATGACTACATTATTATCGATACCCCGCCGGCCTTAAATGTCCTGACCATGAACGCCTACGCGGCCTCTGATTACCTGATTATCCCCATGGCTGCAGAAATATTAAGCATTGTGGGCGTTTCCCAGATCAAGGAAACCATCAACAGCGTCCAGGAAACCGTCAATCCCAATCTCCACGTGCTGGGAATCCTGCTGACTAAATATAATAAGCGGACGATTCTGGCCCGTGAAGTAAAGGAAATGGCCAACCAGATTGCGGCGCAGATAGAAACCTCGGTATTTAAAACCCAGATCCGGCCCAGTGTCACCATTGCCGAGGCGCCTGCTCACGGAGAAAGTATTTATGAGTATTCTCCCCGCTCCAATCCTTCTGTTGACTACCAGGCCTTTGTCAAGGAAGTGTTAGCAAAGATCAGACAACAGGAGGTTTCCCATGGCACGCAAAAGTAATAAAACGGCACATGTATTAAATTTGCTGGCCGGGCAGAATCCCGGCGAAGATACCGAAAACGAAACAGCGGCTGTCCAGACGGAAGAGGAAACTGCCGCTGTCGCCTCTGAGGGCCCGGAAGCTGCGCCTCCTGCGCCCACGGCCATTTCCACCCAGAGTACACAGCCTGCCCCGGACATGCCCTCCAATATCTCTATTATAGATAATGGGACGGAGAAAGACCCCGTGGCTGAGAAAATACGCGAAGAGCTTATGAAAAGCCTGGATGAGGAATCCGCCCAGCCGGAACCAGAGCCACAGCCGGAAGGAGCTTCGGCATATACAGAGACTCCTCCTATGTCGCAGGATCCGGAGCCGCTGGCAGTGCCGGGAGAACCCCCGGTACACACGGAAGCTCCTCCTGTGTCGCAGGATCCGGAACCCCTGGCGGAACAGAAGGAAGCAGCCGTGCTTAAAGAAGAGCCTCTTATGAAACCGGAGCCGGAAGCTGCTCCCGCACAGAAAGAGGAGCCTCCCGTGGAACCAGCGCCAGAGCCACAGCCAGGACCGGAGGAAATCCTGGACCTCAAAGAAACGCCGCCCCCAGAACCAGAGCCGGATTATGTTATGCTCAATATCATGAAGGAGATCGTGGAGGACAAAATCATCTACTTTATGAAGCAGTTCGAGGTCTGCACCTGCGAAAAGTGTAAGGCGGATACCATTGCCCTCACCTTAAACGGGCTTCCCGCCAAATATAAGATTGTGGAAAAAGCCGCGGCTGCGCCCCTTGTCAGCTTTTATGCCAGCCGCCTTATCAGTCAGATTACAGTGGAGGCGTTGAAGGCCTGCACCCAGGTAAGGGATAATCCCCGACATTAAAAATATTCTTTAGTCTAAGGCTGCAATTTGCCGCTTTAGGTTTTAAAAAAATGAGGCCCTGCAACAGCTGTAGGCCTCATTTTACGGTTCCTGTTTTCTATTCTATTTTTCTGCCTCTTCCTCTTGTATCTCAGACGGTTCCACCGTATCCGTAAGTCCTTCCCAGATACTGTTAACCTCCTCTACACAGTCAATATATACCTGTGCCAGAATGTTGGTGGGCAGATTCAAGTCCGCGGACAACGTCTTAATCTGTTTCCAGTCGGCCTTCTCATAGGAAAGCACCATGTCAAACATCTTTCCGGCTCTTCCCGTGTGCTGGATCATTGCCTCTTTGATTTCATCCTCAATGGGAATCTCAGCCAGAATCTCCTCCAGGGTTGCGTCAATAATGTATTCCAGTGCAGAGAACATACCCATCATATAGGCGTCCGACCTGGACATGGGCATGGGCCGGATATTGACCACCAGCTTGGACGCAAAGGTTGCCCGCAGGAAAGAAAGCTTTAGTACCTCCTGGGCGCCTGCGGTCATCTCCTGGCTGCTCTCAAAGCTTAGGAGGTATACCCATTGCTTCAGCTGGTTGAGGCCTACCGTAATCAGAGCCTGGTGAATAGACGAGGTTTTACGGCGGGATGCAAAGTACGCGGAATTTGCCAGCTTCAGAAGGGAGTAAGTCAGAGACGCGTCACGGCTCAGAATCAGCTCGATCTCATCCAGGCTGGGCTCCTCCTTGGTAACCTCAATGATAAGCTGGTACAGGTTTCCCTGCAGATATTCCATTTTGTTCATCTTGGTAACCATTCCCTCGGATACATACTGGCCTTCCACAAAATCCGCCTGATGCTTTATGGCAAGCTCGTACTGTTCCTTTGTATCCACATTGTAGATAATGCAGGACTTCTGGAAGCCGTGTGCCATCTGAATCATATTGTCCAGTGCGTCCACGTCCTTCTGTGTGTTGACATTGGACATATTGATCCGGATGTAGTCCATATGCTCCAGCATACTGAAATATTTGGGTGTAAACTGGAAATTATTGATGGCAAAGTGATACCCTTCCTTGCGGTAATTTCCAATCATCACTGCAGCCAGGGGATGGATAATCAGATTCTCCTCAATTTGAATCACAATCTTGTCTTTGTCCAGCATTTTCGCGGTATTGCGGAACAGCAGGGAAGGCGTAAACGTCATAAAGGTCTGCTTTTCCCTGAAAATCTTGCTGGTATTCTCCATCAGAAACCCGGCTATGGTATTGGCTGTACTGGTCTCTGAATTGTTGTACAGGCTATCGTCATCCTCCTGGAACATCAGCTCATAGCCTATCACCTGGTCGGATTTTATTTCCTTGATGGCCTTTCTTACAACGCACTTATCCATGATTGTTCTTCGTCCTTTCCAGCAATGTATCAATTACCTCCACCAGGTGCTTGATTTCCGGCTTGGAAAGCTGTTCGTCCGCACCCAGCTGTTTTCCCTTCAGATGCATTTCTTCATTAATTAAGGAGGAGAAAATAATTAAGGGAAGCTTCTTTAAGATGTCGTCAGTTTTTACGAGCTTGGTAAGCCTGTGACCATCCATCTCCGGCATTTCAATATCTGTAATAATCAGACCCACCTCAGAGAACAGGTCGGGCACATGCTTTACGCCCTGCAGGAAATCCCATGCTTCCTTACCATTGTTGAAACACTTGATATTTGTAAATCCGGCCCTCCGCAAAGACTCCTGAATCATGGTAGACAACAGAACCGAATCCTCCGCCAGCACAATGGGAGTATCGTTGCGGCTCCTCTCTCCCAGCTTCTCAATATCGGACATCTGGATACCCGTCTCGGGGGCAATTTCCGTAACGATTTTCTCAAAGTCCAGAATAGTAACCAGTTCATTGTTGCACTGGGCAATACCTGTGGAAACGCCTTCTTTTCCGTTGCTGACCGTGTCGTCGGGTTTCTGGATATCCTTCCAGGAAATTCTGCTGATTCCCACCACGCTATGTACGCGGAAAGCAATATGCAGCTTGTTAAAATTGGTGACAATAAAAAGATCCCTGGGATGTTTCTCGCAACTGATACCCATAAGGTATTTGGGAAGATCTACCACTGTAAGCAAAATGTCCCGTGGCTTGAAAATGCCTTCCACAGCCTCATGCGCGTGAGGAATAGGCTTCACCTTATCCGACATCATAATCTCTTTCACCTTCGCCACATTGATGCCGTACAGCTCTCCGTTGATGGTAAACTGCATTACCTCAATCTCATTTGTCCCCGATTCCAATAAAATTTCTGTTTCCGCCATATGTAGTTCCCTCCTTCATATCCTCTTACTGTGCCTGCCTATATCTCATAAGCGCAACTCTGGTCTTCCAAATGTCTTAATGAGTACCATGCCTGTCTGTAAATCTATGGACATGGTTCTTGCATAATTGGCGCCGGTGTCCTCCTTGAGAACACGGATCCCCTCCTGGGCCAGCACCCGCTTTACAGACTGGGCGTTTCTGTCGCCAATGTTTCCCAGAGAACTTCCGCCCTTCATATCGAACATCTTGGCGCCTCCGGCAATCTTGGCCGTCAGTCTCCGCTTATCCGCACCATAGGCATAGAGCTTGCGAAATGTCTCCCTAAGGCCTGTGTCCGCATATTTAAAAATATTACTGTCCGCAATATTCCCTTTCTCTGGAAGCATAATATGTACAAGGGCTCCCAGCTTTATCATTGGGTCATACAAAGCGATTCCGATACAGGAGCCCAGAGCATAGGTGATGATCGTCCCCTCCTGTCTGCCAAGCTTCATGTCCCCAATTCCCACAACCAATTGTTTTCCCATTAGATATCCGCAACTCCCAACTTCTTCATAAGGAAATTCAACGATTCTACATCGGGCAGCAGCATCAGTTCTCCTTTCAGCTGTGTGTCGCCGATAAGAAATTCACCTTGAATCATCAGCAGCTTATCCGTGCTGTAGCCAAACATAGCGATGGGAACGCTTAAGATTCCCCCCAGCATATTTACCGCCACAGAGGGCACAGACAGGCCTACCTCAATGTTTGCCAGCTTTGTGATCGCATTAATGTAGGAAGATATGATAATATTTCCTGTCTCTTCCAATGCGGAGGCTGACAGCTCGTCTATTTGGCTGAAATCCTCTATATATTTTCCCACAAGACGGGCCAGAATGGCATTGATAAAGTCCAGCTTCAGCATGTAAAGCATAATTCCATTGATATCACCGCTCATTTCCACCAGAACAGCCGCTATAATTTCCTCCGGATCTCCAATGGAAGCAATGGCCTCGTTGTAACCCGCCAGGGAAACTCTTGGAAGCTTCATGCTCACCTGGACGCCCAGTACCTGGGACAATGCCGTGGCCGCATTTCCGATTCCGATACTTCCAATCTCCCGGAACACATCCAGCTCCATTGCGTTCATATCCTCATAACTCTTCATCCTTTACCTGCCTTTCCTTTTACCGGAGCGCATTAACTGTCTGTACCACCTCGTCTGAGGTCTGAACCATCTTCAGCGCATAGGTGTATGCCCTCTGGGTTTCAATCATCCTCACCAGCTCATTTGCCATATCTACGTTGGACATCTCAAGGGATTTCTGCAGGGGCTGTGCATCCTGTAAAATAGGATTTCCGTTTTTTGCCACTGGCACAAACTCGTTATCACCCACGCTCTGCATGCCGTTCTTAATGGCAAAATCAAAAATGGCTGGCATGTTTTCCACATCATTTTCCCCATACTCATCCTTTATCCCCCGGATGGGATTCCGGTTGGCATCCAGCACCAGATTGCCGGCATCGTTTACCAGATAAAAGGTGTCTCCCCGGAGAGAAAGACTGAACCGGCCGTTTCTTGTGTAGGTGATCTCATTTGACACCGGGTTGCGCAGCATAAAGAAGCCGTCCTCCAGGATCGCGAAATCGTATACCCGCTCCGTATTCTCAAATCCGGAAGGAGAAAAATCCGTGTCCGTCTTTTCCATGTAAATCCCCGTGCCTGCCTGAATGGTAGTCTCATCGCCGTTATAATTGTTGAGATTATAGTACAGCAGGTCTGTAAACACTGCATTTTTACTCTTATATCCGTAGTTGTTGATATTCGCCAGGTTGTTTCCAACTACTCCCAGCTTTTCCATCTGTCCCGCCGCCCCCAGGGCAGCCGTATAAAATGATGAATACATACTGTTCTCCTTTTCTTTCCCTCACTAAACCTGGGCGATCTGTGCTGTCTTGGCATCCAGCTGGTCATACATCTTAAAGAGCTGGGCCGCTGCCTGAAGAGATCTCTGGGCACTCATCATGGAAGTCATCTCGTCTACCATGTTGCTGTTGGAGCGCTCCACCATACCCTGCTTAATCACGGCATTGGGCTGTGCCTCCGTGGCCTCCCCCTGGGTAAAGGTTCCGTTGTCTCCCTTTATGATCTGGCTGTAGTCCGTAAAATTCGTCAGCCTTATCGTACCGTAATTGGTGCCGTTTTCCTTGCCCCAGATGCTTCCATCCTCATTGATGATAATATCGTCCGTATCCAGGCGGATGGCTCCGTTATTTCCCAGAATCCGGCCAACTCCGGGAATAGCAAGGTAGCCTTCGTCGTCTGTGATAAGAGAACCGTTTCTGGAATATACAATTCCGTCCTCCGTCTGGACCGTAAAGAATCCATCACCGTTTATGGCCAGATCCAGAGCGCTTCCCGTGGGATCCAGCGCACCCTGTTCATAGCTGGTAATACGGGCATTGGTAGCCTGAATCCGGGCCGTCGTTCCAATGGATGTCTTTCTGTCTGGCGTGATGTTGCCGCTGCGGTACAACACCTCTTCCTTGAAGGTACTGGCTATATACTGATCGCTCTTGTACCCTGGTGTACTGACATTTGCCATATTATTGCTGATTACATTCAGATTCCTGTTCTGTGAAATCATGGCTGACGCCAGCGAATAATACCCTTGAAACATGATCTATTTCTCCTCTCCATAAACTTTCTGCAAATATATTTTAAGCTTCTTCACCGCATTGGCGTGAATCTGCGAAACCCTGGGCTCGCTCACGTGAAGGATCTCCGCGATCTGCTTCATGTTCAGCTCCTCTACATAATACAGGGAAATCACAAGCTGTTCATTCTCCTTAAGGCTTTTGATACCGTCCGCTACAATCTCGTTAGACTCTTTTCGCAGACAGCTCAGCTCCGGCTGTTCGTCCTCATCCTTGGAGGGCAGGTAGATGGCCTTTTTGTTCTCCCCGTTTTCATCCAGAAACGCGTCCAGGGAAAGCACGTTGTAGAGAGTGGTCTTTCTCTGGGCCTCCTGGTATTTTTCCAGGGAAATGTTCATATCCCGGGACACCTCCTCGGGGGTTGGAGTCCTTCCTAACTCATTATACAGCTTTGTGGTGACTTCATCAATATCTCTTGCGTTTTTTCTGACACTTCTTGGAATCCAGTCCTGCTTCCTGGCGATATCAATGACCATTCCCTTGATCCGTTTGGAAATATACGTCTCAAACTTCACATTTTTTTCCGGGTCAAACTTGTCAAGGGCATTCATAATAACCAGAACCCCCTCGTTGACAATGTCGTCCAGCTGGGCGAAGCTTACATACACATCCCGCATCTGTATGGCAATGCTTCTTACAATATACACATAGCGCATTACCAGCTCCTGCTTGACTCTGAGCCCGTGGGTTTTTCTGTATTCAGTTAAGAGCTCTTCATTGGTCATATTTTCCAATTCAATCTGAGTTTCCAAACCTTTTCACTCCATCTAAGACGCGCTCTACGCGCTGATATTTCCCACTGCCTGAATCTGGATATTGTTGCTGATCTCATTAAAGGACAGCACATATACATTGGGATAGAACTGTTCTACCAGGTGATAGAAATGCTGACGCACCACCTGGCTGGTCAGCACGATGGGATCCTGGGACAGCTCCTGGAACTTGCGTATCTCCTCTCCCAGCTGCTGGATTACATTCTGCATAACCTCCGGGCTTAGGGCCAGATACATGCCCTGGTCGCCCTTGGACAGGCTGGTTATAATATTCTTCTCCAGGTCCGCGCTTAAGGTAATGACCCGCATTACGCCGCCCTCGCAGAATTTCCTTGTAATGGTACGCTTGAGGGCAATACGGATATTCTCTGTGATGGTTTCCATATCCTTCACCGTCATGGCAGAATCCGCAATGGTTTCCATGATGGTTTCCATATCCTTGATGGGGATACCCTCCTTCAGAAGATTGGTGAGAATCTTCTGGAATACGCCGTAGGATATGACATTGGGGAAGAGCTCTTCCACAAGCTGGGGCGCAGCCTTCTTCACATTCTCCACAAGCTGGACCACCTCCTGGCGGCTTAAAAGCTCGTGGGCGTGCTTCCGCACGGTTTCCGACAAGTGGGTCAGCATAACGGATAAGGGGTCGATTACCGTATATCCGTAGATCTCAGCCATCTCCTTCTTGTCAATGGTAATCCATTTTCCGGGAATACCATAGGCCGGCTCAATGGTGTCAATTCCGTCTATCTCCTTTAAGGGATTGGCCGGAGTCAAGGCCAGATAGTAGTCAATCAGAATCTCACCCTTGGCCACTTCCTCACCCTTTATCTTAACCACATACTGATTGGTGTTAAGGCTGGAGCTGTCTCTTAAACGAATGGAGGGAATAACAAGTCCCATCTCCTGAGCATACTGACGCCGGAAAATTACAATCCGGTTTATCATCTTCCCGCCGCTGGATTCATCCACCAGAGGAATAAGGCTGTAGCCAAACTCCATCTCAATGGTCTCCACACCAATAAGGGAGTAAACATTGTTGATATCCTTATAGTACTCTTCCTCGCTGACAGGCTCCCCTTCCATGCCGCCGTATTCCTCCGGCGCGCCGCCAGCCTCCCCGGCCAGCTCGGTTCCCATGGTCTCCATACGCCGGCTCAGTACCCAGCCGCCGCCCACCAAGGTGATGCCGATCACGATCATCTGAAGTTTGGGCATACCCGGAACCGCAGAAATAATCAGCATCATCATGCCGCCTGCTATAATAGACAGGGGCTGGGCCATAAACTGCCTGGAGACATCGTCGTTCAGGCTTCCCTCGGATACGGAACGCGTTACAATCATACCTGTAGCCGTGGAAATCAGAAGGGCCGGAATCTGGGATACCAGACCGTCGCCTACCGTGGCGATGGAGTACACCATCATCACCTGGGAAAACTCCATACCGCCCTGTACCAGACCGATAATAACGCCGCCGATAAAGTTTACCAGAGTCATAATAATGGACATGGTGGCGTCACCCTTTACAATCTTGGTGGCGCCGTCCATGGCTCCGTAGAAATCGGCTTCCTTCTGGATCTTATTTCTGCGCTCCTTGGCCTCCTGCTCATTGATTAGGCCGGAGCTTAAATCCGCGTCGATAGCCATCTGCTTACCCGGCATAGCGTCCAGGGTAAATCTGGCGGCAACCTCAGCCACGCGCTCCGCGCCTCTGGTAATAACAATGAGCTGTACCAGAACGATAATAATGTAGATGATAAATCCGACAACTACATTTCCGCCCAGAACGAAATCACCGAAGGCCTGGATTACCTGTCCGGACTGTCCCTGGTTGCTCAGAATGTTTCTCGTAGAGGACACATTCAGCGCCAGACGAAACAGCGTCGTAACCAGCAGGAGGGACGGGAAAATGGAAAATTCCAGCGCCTCCCTGATATTCATGCTAATCAGCAGAATAATCACAGACAGGGATATATTCAGTATAATCATTACGTCCATAAGAAATGGACTTAATGGGAAAATCAAAAGCAGTACAATGGCTACAACAGCCAGCGAAACCGCACTATAGAGAAATTTTTTCATTTTCTACACCAGTTTTTTATTCTTCAATTTATATACCTGCACCAGAATCTCTGCCACAACTCCATAATATTCTCCCGGAATTTCAGCGTCCAGAGGTGTAGATGCGTAAATTCCTCTGGCAAGAGGCTTATTTTCTATCACAACCACATCGTTCTCCTCACCGATCTTTACAATCCTAAGGGCAAGCTCATCCTGCCCCTTCGCAATCAGATGGGGCGCGTTATCCTTGCCTGGATTATATTTCAGCGCTACCGCGTAATGGGTCGGGTTACGGATGATAACATCCGCCTCGGGAACTGCCTGCATCATACGGGAACGGGCCATCTGCCTCTGCATACTCTTGATCTTTCCCTTAATCTGCGGGTCTCCCTCCATCTGCTTATACTCTTCTTTTATTTCATCCTTGGACATCTTAAGCTTTTTCTCATAGGACCATCTCTGGTAAAAGAAATCCGCCACCGCGATAATGGCAAAATACATGCTGACCTGCAGCACCATGGTAAAGATCCTGTTCAGCACATAGACAGAAGAGCTTCCTATATCCATGTACATGGTATTGGCCATGAGAAACATCTCTTTTTTTAGTATATTATAGATAATAAAACCAATGATAATAATTTTTATAATTCCCTTTAAAAGCTCTATAAGGCTTTTTCCGGAAAACATATTTTTAAGTCCCTTTAGGGGATTCAGGCCGCTGAACTTTGGTTTAAAGGCTTTGGGAGCAAACAGGAACCGGGTCTGTACGCCTGTGGCAAGTACAGCCAGTAAACTGGCGATCAGAAGCATGGGAAAGGCTCCTTTGACAATCATCGCCGCAAACTGGAAGCTCAGCATCCTAAGATCACTCTTTCCCAGCTCCGAGACAGTTCCCGCGTAGCCGATGTACTCCACCAGACAGTCCCGCATAATTCTGTAGGTAATTGGAAACAAAAGCCTAAGGCAACAGAAAGATCCCACAAGCGAAACCACCGTGATGATTTCTTTACTTTGAAATACATTACCTTCTTTTCGTTGGTCTCTTCGCTTTTTTGGTGTGGCTTTTTCTGTCTTTTCACCGGCCACGGATCTCTCACTTCCTTTGTCACATCAGAGTCAGTATATTCTGGATACTCTCCAGCATCTGGTGCAGAAGCTCCTCCAGAAATCCCTTCATGGGCGTAACCAGAAACAGAAGCATTAAAAATCCAACAGCAATCTTGATCTGGATATTTGTCACAAAAATATTTACCTGGGGGGACAATTTCATCATAATGCCCACCCCGATCTGAACCAGGAATTCCATGGCCAGCAGCGGAAAGGAAAACCGCACTGCCAGAATCACGCATTCCTTAAACAGATCCAGCACTGCCAGGGCCAGTCCCTGGGTAAACGCAACCTCCCCATAGGGGACGATCTCGCCAGAGGTCATCAAGATCTTGAGCAAAACCAGATGCCCGTTTACAGCGAAAAAAATCAAGGTATAAAAAATCTGATACAAGGTGCCCGTCATGGCAATCTGGGCATTTGTCTGGGGGTCATACACCTGGGACATGGACATGCCCACCTGGAAATCAATAATGGTGCCCGCATAGGTGATTACAAAGAAAAACAGCTCCATCACATAGCCCAGGACATAGCCCACCACAAACTCCTTCACCAGAAGAAAACCGTAAATCAGAGAAGAGGGGGTCTCCACCACAGTTCCCTGCGCGTAGCTGTATACAATCAGCGTAAGGGTAAAAGTGAAGGCCGCTTTTATATTATTCGGTATATTCCTTCTGCCGAAAACGGGGTTTAAAAAGATGAGGCCGGCCATCCTCATGGCAACCAGCGAAAACAACATCAGATGTGCGCTGCTATCCCAAAACATCCCTGTGCTCCTTTATCCGGCCTGTATCAGCTGGAAAATCCGCACCGTAAACTCCTGAAGCGCGGTCAGCATGCTGCTCCCTGTAAATACAAGAACAATCCCTATTACCAGAAGCTTCGGAACAAAGGTCAGCGTCTGCTCATGGATCTGTGTGGCCGCCTGGATAATGGAAATAAGAATTCCAATAAGCATGCTTAAGATCAGTGGCGGACCGGCCAGCCGTATGGCCATTACAAAAACCTCATACATCAGATCAGATATCTGTCCGTTTGTCATAATATCTCCTCATTTCCAGCCATTACTCAAAGCCTGTTACAATCGTATAGAACATCAGCTGCCATCCATCTACCGTCACAAACAGAAGCAGTTTAAAGGGCAGCGATATCATGGCCGGGGGCAACATCACCATACCCATGGACATAAGGGTACTGGACACTATAATATCTATTAACAGAAACGGGATATACAGCAGAAAACCTGCCATAAAGGCCCGCTTTAATTCACTTGTCATAAAGGAGGGAATAATCACCGTCAATGGAAGTTCCCGCAGTTCCTCCTCTGTCTCCACCGGCTCTGCTTTTGCCAGATCAATAAACAGTTCCAGAGAGTCGTCCGTGGTATTCCTAAGCATAAATTCCTTCAAAGGAATCTGGGCCCTCCGCAAGGCCTCCATCTGGTCTATCTCCTCATTCTTATAGGGTTGGTAAGCCTGTTCGTTTACCTGCTCAATCACAGGGCTCATGATAAACAATGTCAGAAACAGGGCAATCCCCGTCAGCACCATATTGGGCGGGGACTGCTGGACACCCATAGCGTTTCTCAAAAAAGAAAGCATAATGATGGACCGCATGAAGGATGTGGTCATAATCAGAAGCGATGGCAGCAGAGAAATCAAGGTGAGCATCAGCAGGAGTTCCAGGGTGGGAACCCGGTCCCCGTTGATATTCACAAGCGCATTATTATCCACAAGTGTGTTGTTATCCATAGCCTTACCTCTTCACTCCCTGCGTCACACCATGCTGTCATCCTTTTTCTTTCCCAGCTTAGCCAGGATCTGTCCGAAATCCAGAGGATTCTCTCCGCCTTCTGCGGGAAGGGGAATCAAGTCTTCCTCCGAAATCTCCGCCAGAATCTGAATCTGTTCCTGGGTAATCCCAAGGAGCAGATACTGGCTGCCAGCCTGGACGATGACCAGCGTGCGGTTCTGTCCCACCACCATCTGGTCCACCAGGCGCATATACCTGGAGCTTCCATTTTTTGCCAGTCCTCTGCCCAGATACTTACTGCATATGTAGCTGAGGTATATAATAAATGCCGCAAGTAAAAAGGTCCCGATCGCTGCAAAATATCCTGGCATGAAACTACTGTCCTTTCCTCTCCAATTATATGCCGATTATTTAAAGATTTTCAAGACCCAAAATATTGGGTTTTAATATCTCCGTAATACGGATACCAAAATTATCCTCCACGACCACCACGTCGCCTCTGGCAATGCAGCGTCCGTTTACAAGCAGATCTACCTGCTCGCCCGCAAGCTTGTCCAGAACCACCAACGATCCTTTTGTGAACTCCAGAATATCTTTTACCAGCTTCTGAGTCCTTCCAATCTCCACGGAGATCTCCAGAGGCACGCTCTTAATCATCTCCATGTTCTCTTCCTGCTCGCCATCCTCCACTGAATCCTGACTCAGATTTGGCTGTATGGAAGACTTTACATTAATGGTCTTTGGCTGAGGCGATTCCTTGGCAGGTTTGCTCTGACTCGCCATCATCTGCTGCATCATCTGCTGCATCATCTGCATCTGCATCTGCATCATCTGTGCCATTTCAGAACTGGCTGCCGCCGGGGCTGCTACAGGCGCCGCTGCTACGGGCTGTACCGGGGGTGCCGCTGGTACAGGGGCTGCTGACGCCACAGGCTGTGCCGGAGCTGGAGCCGGCTGTACAGGTGCGGGTGCCGGAGCTGCTTCCGCCGCGCCGCCGCTAAGAAGCTTCTCGATCTCTTCCTGGGACAAAACACCCCCTGAAGATGATGCTGGAGCCGGGGCCGGTTCGGGCGCAGGTTCCTGGGTAACTGTGCCGCCGCTTAAAAGCTTCTCAATCTCCTCCTGGGACATAACGCCCCCCGAAGATGACGCCGGGGCCGGTTCGGGCGCAGGAGCCGCCGGGGCCGGAGCCGGTTCTGGCTCGTCGTCATAGCCCTCTGGCAGGAAGCCCCGCACCAGGCTCTTGGCCAGGCTTATAGGCATCACATTAAAGAATTCGCTCTCCAGCTTATCCTCAATCCGCAACACAAACGAAATCACAACCCAGGGGCTGTCATCCGTAAAATATTTGTCAATAAATTCCTGCTCATTCTTCAATTCGAATGAAACCGGGGTGGAGATATCCACTACCCTGCCCAGGAATTCCGAAAGGGCTGTGGCAGACGCGCCCATCATCATGTTCATAACTTCACAGATGGCGCTGATGTTCATCTCATCCAGCACAAACTCACTCTCTGGAATCTCGAATCCCATCATCATTTCCACGATCACCTTTACGTCGTGGCGTTTGAGAAGCATGACATTGCTTCCCTCCAGTCCTTTCACATAGGTGATCTCCACGCCTACAGCCGGCTCAACCCGGCCCATGCTGAATTCCTCTTTGGCTACCACGGATACAACTGGAGTCGTTATATCCACTCTGGCACTTAACATGGTCGAGATAGCGGTAGCGGAAGAGCCCAGACTGATATTTAATATTTCGCCTATCGCATCAATTTCCAATGCGCTTAAAATAGCACTCATATTTCCCTTCGCTCCTTTTGCAAAGATTAGCCTTTACCGTTTTATTTTCCAATCTCAAGTGCCTTTTGTGCCATAAGCTTAATTGCATTAAACATGGTAAGATTGGCTTCATAAGACCTTGTGGCCGACATACCGTCCACCGTCTCTTTCACCAGATCCACATTTGGCATCAAAACATATCCGTCCTCTCCTGCATCGGGGTGCTCGGGATTGTAAACCGGTATAAAGTCCCTCTGATCCTCCCGGATCTCCGCCACCCGCACGCCAGCCGACGGGCCTTTTGAAATGCCCCCGTTCAAAGCCTTTGCAAACTGGGAACGAAACGAATTTTCCTGGATTTCTTCAAGAACCACCATTTTTCTTCTGTATGGCCCTCCGGCCTCCGTTCTGGTAGTCTCCATGTTTGTAATGTTCTCGGACGCAATATCCAGCCGCATTCTCTGGGCAGTAAGTCCAGAGCCGCAAATATCAAATGCACTTAAAAAAGACATAAGACAGCTTCCCCCTAAGAAAGAATTTTTTCAGCAGTTGCAAGGATACGGTCCGGTTTAAAGGGCTTTACGATAAAGTCCTTGGCGCCCGACTTGATAGCCTCGATAACCATTGCCTCCTGTCCCATGGCGGAACACATTACGATATTTGCGTTGGGGTGGGCTGCCTTGATGGTCTTTAAAGCTTCCAGTCCGTCCATGTTCGGCATGGTAATGTCCATAAACACCAGATCCGGATTCTCCGCGTTAAATTTCTCCACAGCCTCGGCTCCATCCTGAGCCTCTACCAGATCTGTGTACCCCGCCTTTGTCAGCGCGTCTTTTACCATCATTCGCATAAACGCTGCATCATCAACCAACATAATTTTCGCCATTTTTTATACCTCTTTCTCTTTCTTAGTATTCTTTTTCACTTGCAACAGATCGGCTGCCTATCCCTCTTCCACTCTCTCCTGGATTTTCACAGCCATATTTTTATTATGAACACCCAGCTGGCCGATAAACCAAGGCTGGCCTGCTATATGGAGTGTTACATCGGAGTCCTTTGGCTTGTTGAGATTGATTACGTCTCCTACCTGGAAGTTGTATACGTCGTCCAGGCTCAGTCTCGCCACGCCAAGCTCTGCCATAACATCCAGCTCTGAATTCCGGATACTGTCCAGAATGTCCTCTCTGGTTCCCTTCTGCTTGTTGGCAATGTCAATGCCGGCCAGATGCTTTGTCTTGTCAATAGTCTCAAAGATCTCCGACATAAGGGTTCCCGGGATACAGATATTTAAAATTCCGCTCCGGCCCAGCATCTTGATGTTCAGCATGACAATCACCACAGCTTCATCCACGCTAACCCCCTGGAACATGCTGGGGTTTTCTTCCATCCTGTCGAATTCCGCATCCAGCTTCACATGGGTAGACCATACATCCTTATTGATATTTACAAAGTATTTGATAACCTTCTGATACAGGGCATATTCAATGTCCGTATACACATAGGAGGCGGAAACGTTATCCGTTCCCATGCCGCCCATCAGCCGGTCTACCATGGAAATCATAACCTCCGGTGAAATATGCATCAGAATGGGAGCCGCCTGAAGTTCATCCATCAGGGACACCCGTGCGATGGTCATCACATCCGTATCGCTTAAGGCATTGCTGAACTCGTAATATCTCTGCTCCTCCACGCCCATAACCGTTACCTCGCTGGCCACCTTGAACAGGCCGTTGATCTGCGAGGACGCCACCCGGGCATAGTTGTCGTAAATATTGTGAAGCATCTTCAGCTTATCCTTGGTATATTTCTTTGGGCTGAAAAAGTCGTACTTTTTATACTTTATTTCCGGCTCTTTTTCCTTTTTTTCGTCTGCGCCGCCTCCGCCATTCTGCATGGAATTCAGCAACGCGTCAATCTGGCTTTGCGAAAGTACTTCTGCCATAGTTTCCCCCGCCTTTACTTATTCTGTAGCTGCATCTAAGCCTGTGCCCACACCTGTTCCTTCGTCTGAGCCGGCGTCTGTCTCCCCGCCTGCTCCAGCGTCTGTTTCCGTGCCCGCCTCTGTCTCTGCGCCTGTTTCTGTCCCTGTCTCTCCGTCTGTAATATTATACACCTCTCTGTAATAATCATCAAGACTCTGAACAACCGCATCGTTCTTTGTAATCAGAATTTCTACCCGTCTGTTTTTTGCCCGGTCCTCGGCCGTATCAAAAGAAGCAATGGGCCGATGCTGGCCGTATCCGGTGGAAATCATTTTTTCCGGGCCAATGGAACTGTGCTCATGGATATAGGCTGTAACCCTGGCCGCCCGCTCGCTGGACAGTACCCGGTCTGTCACCGGGTTGTTGGGCTTCTCGGGATTTCCCTGGGAGGTATGGCCAAGCACCTGAATCTCCTTGATGCTGGAGCTTACGCCATCCAGACACTGGATAAAGAGATCCAGAATATGTTCCCCGTCTTCCGTGATAAGCGCGCTCTCCGGGTTAAAGAATACATTATCACGAAATGTAATAAATGTATAGCCCTCTCCTTTATTCAGCTCCACTTCTCCATCCAGATTGTTTTCCTTGATGGCCTTCTCCAGCATATAATACAGATCCTCAAAATCTTCGATATCTATATCCGCCGCACCTTCTACCTCCACGCCCTCTTCATTCTGCTCTTCATTTACAACGATCTGGGATACTTCTTCCGCATTGGGGTTAAAGCTCTTTACAATCAGCTCCCACTTCATCTGGTCTACGGTGGAAATGGAGTAGAGAAGCACAAAGAAACACAGCAACAGCGTAACCATGTCGCCATATGTATCCATCCAGCTGGATCCTTCTTCCGGGGCTTTCTGTCTTTTTGCCATATCGTCACCTTATTTCTCTTTTTTGGACTTTTTCTTCTTGCCGCCGTCGTCTCCGCCGCCGGAGCCGTCGCTATTCAAGATCTTCGTCTGCATCTTCTGATCCAGATAGGAGGCAAGCTTTTCCTTCAGAAACTTGGGATTATCGCCGGCCTGGATAGACATAATGCCCTCCACCATAATCTGCCGGTAGCGCATCTCCTCATCGTTGCGGATTCTGAGCTTCTTCGCCATAGGCGAAAAGATTAGGTTTGCCAGAATACAGCCGTAGAAGGTGGTAACCAGGGCCACGGACATATCCTCACCCAGAGTGCTGGCTCCGCCGGAATCCAGGTTCATACTTTTCAGCATGTTTACCAGACCTACCAGCGTACCGATCATACCGAAAGCCGGCGCATAGCTGGAAGCTTTCTCATAGATGGCCACGCCGGAATCGTGCCGGTCCGCAATAGCGTCCAATTCGTTTTCCAGCCTGCTTCGGATTTCATCCTCCTCCGCGGCATCCACCACCAACATAAGGCCCTGCTTAAAAAACAGGTCCTCAATTTCATTTGCCTTTTCCTCCAGGGAAAGAAGACCGTTCTGTCTGGCAAGTTGCGCCATCTCCACCAGCTGGTCGATAAGCGCCTGGTAATCATAACGCTTCCCCTGAATCATAATCTTCATATGCTTTCCCATCTTGGCAAAATGGCTGAAGGGGAAGCTGGCCATAACGCCGCAGATGGTTCCTCCGATTGTAAGGAACACGCTTCCGGGGTCCACGAAGTTCATGATCTTCGTGGGCGTGATTCCTATGACGATAATGACAAATCCTAATACAATACCAATAACTGTCGATAAGTCCATATCTTTCTCTCACCTCTTGTGTCTATCAGACATTATTTATCCTGAACGAAGTTCGTAATCGCTCCGTTGTATTCGATTGTTTTTTGTATAATCTCCTCTGGTGATTCCTTAACCACATGAAATCTTCCATTCATCATGACAATCTTCGATTCCGGAATCAGATCGATACACTCAATCTGCGCCTCATTGATTACAATTCTATGGTCATTAAGCTTATGAACGATAATCATAGATAATTCCCCTCTCCTGTGCCGGTTCCGCCGCGGCGGATCGTCTGCCGGACCAGACCGTTCCCCTGTAAAAGTCCCTCTGGCAGCCAGGGAGAATCTCCCCGGCTGCCTTCCAGGTCTTTTCTAAATCATGCATTAACGTTTCATATTAACAAGTTCCTGAAGCATCTCATCTGTTACTGTGATGATCTTGGAGTTGGCCTGGAATCCTCTCTGGGTGGTAATCATATTGGAGAATTCGTTTGCCAGATCCGTGTTTGCCATCTCCAGCATCTTGCTGCGGATGGAGCCTACCTGGCCTCCGTCGGGAGCCATGGCCTCCACGTCGCCGGCATTGTCGCCAATGCTGAAATAATATCCGTTGGTTTTTACCAGGCCGTTGGGGTTCTCCACCGCTACCAGGCAAAGCTGCCCAAGTACAATCGGACGGTTCTGTGTGTCAATGCCGGTAATTACACCCAGTTCGCTCATGCTCCAGCTCTGGATATTGTACTGCGTATAAGTATCCGGGTCAATGGGAATCTGAATCGGTGACAGGGTTTCCTCAAATACGGCGTCAATGCCAGCCTTATAGTCGATTCCATTTACCATTTCGCTCTTATAAGACTGGTTTGTTCCTGCCGCAGCGTCAAATGCTCCCATTGCACTGGTTACTCCCGTATCCCCACCTGTTCCTTTTTCTTTTGCAGTAATCGTCAGACTTACTGTGGGCGGATTTGCCTGTGTATTGTAACCGGACATGCCATAGGTAACTGCATCGTTATAGACCTTTTCACCTGTTGCCGGATCCTCTGTGATCTTACCAGTTTCTTCTGCATTTGCCGCTTTAAACCATTGGGTTAAAGCAACAGAAAAAGTTTTGGATGTAATTTCGTACTCTTTGCCGCCAATGGACATTTTGCCTGGCACCGCAGCCCCTGTGGCAGGGTCTGTCGATGGCGCCGTCCATGTCACCTCCGCATTTTTAATCGTAGCCTCAGCCTGGGTAGCCGGTGTTTCCGGAATCCCCGTTCCCTCTACCACCGCGTATCCATACACATAATTCTTCTGACTGTCTACAATATACCCATTATTATCCGGGGAAAAAATACCCACTCTGGACAAATATAACCCAGACCCCTTCACATCCGTAACTCCACCATTAATCATACCACCCACCAGAAACAGGCCGGTACCGTCGATCATGCAGTCCAGCTCGTTGTCCGAGGGGGAGGGTGCTCCCGTAGTATACTGGAAGCTGATGGATGCCATCTGGGAACCATAACCCACCTGGGAAGGGTTGCGTCCACCCATGCCGCCTGCGTTGGTCACACCGCCGGAACTGTTGATGGATGTGGTATAAATGGAATCCATAAAGTTATAGCTGTAGGACTTATAGCCCCAGGTATTTACGTTTGCAATGTTGTTACCGATTACGTCCATTTTACTCTGATGGGCCTTTAAACCGGCCACACCAGCGAACATTGATTTAACCATGTTTATTATCCTTCCTTCATTACCATTTGCCGCCGTCCCTCCGCCAGAACTTCTGCCTGACAGTGAGCCTCCATAAATGGTCCGGCTATATTAAGACGGCGCTGTCAATATTTGTGAAAATATTCTGCTTCATCTCCTGGTTCGTCATGGTAGTGACCACCACATTATTGGGAACATTGACGATAAACGCCCCCTGCTCTCCGATGACTACCACGTCTCTGGCTCCCTTTTCCCTTGCTTTTCCAATGGCCTGATTAAGGTCGTTTAGAAGGGATTCTGTCACCTGGATGCCTCTCTGTTCCACTCTGGTGGCTGCATGCTTGGAAAACCGTACTTTATCGCTGTCTTCCATGACATTCTGAAGAAGCGCCCCGAACCCGGTGTTTACCTGTCCTGTTGTAAGGGTTGAACGCTCCAGCTTTAACTGCTGGACGCTGACTGTCTGATTTAACGGATGTGTATTCTCAATCATCCTATCACCGCCTTTTCCTTTCTGGCGAGTCCCTTAGCTTTGCGTTGAGTCTCCTTCGCCCTCCACAGATTCTCCACCTTCTACGTTGTCTTCCCCACCATCAATATCCGTGTCTGTGTCGGAATCGTCAGTCTTATTATCCGGCGTAACGCCTGTAGAGATCAGATGGCTCAGAAGATAATTCTTTCCGTTTACGTAAATGTAGGGATCGGAACCCGTGAGAGACACGCCCTCCACAACGCCTGTAGTAGTGCCGATCATCTGTCCCGTCTCATCCAGATCCGCCACCGTCACCGTCTGCCCAAGCAGATTGGTTGCATAGGAGGAAAGGGAGATCTGTGACATGCTGTTCATAGCCTCCTCAATGGTAGTCGCCACTTTCCCCAGCGACTCTGTAAGGCTGCTGACAGAGCTGATATTTGCCATCTGGGTCAGCTGGGACATCATTTCGCTGTTGCTCATGGGGCTGGACATATCCTGATAACGAAGCTGTGCCGCCAGCAAAGTGAAAAAATCATCCATGGTCATTTCATTATTTGGCGAAACATCTTTTCTGATATAATGCTGGATCGCCTGATTATTCTCCGCAGCGTTAGCGCCTGTCAGAGCCGATATATCTGTTGTTGCCATTTACTTGTTGCTCCTTTCCTTTTCTAAATCAATCCCAGTCTGAGCTGCTGCAGGAAATCAAGGCTCTCTCTTTCCTGTCCCTTCTGTTCCTGATGCTCTTTCTGCTGTTCCTGATTCTGCTCTGCATTGCCCTGATTGTTTCCCTGGTTGTGCTGCTCCAGATAACCGGGCTCTTTATCCTCCACCACAATAGTTGTGGGACTTCCCAGGTTGTTTGACATGATCGCGCCGATATCCCTTGCGTTCCTTGCCATCAGCTCCATGGTTCTCTGTTCGGTACACACGATGGACACGCTGGCCGCCTCTTTTCCGAAGGCTACCTTAATCAGGATTTTTCCAAGATCCTGGGGCTCCAGCTGGATTTCAAACTCTCTTACACCTTCCACCATTTTTGCCAGAAGCTGGTTCATGACCTTTTCCGGAATCTCCTCGGGCTCTGTCACCTGCACTCTCTCCATGGGGATCTGTGTTTCCTCACCGGAAATCCTCTCCACATGCTCCTCCGTGTGGGCTCCCTGTGTACCTGCCGCCGCATTTGCCTCCTGTCCGGTGGGATTTTGTTCTGTCTCCTGGAAGGTATCTTCCTTTTCCGCCCTGGCTTTCGGCTCTTCGGTAAGGGTTTCCACGACCGCAACCGCTTCTTCCTCCACCGGCTTTGCTTCCGTGTCTGCTACCACGGCTTCTCCCTGCACTGCGGCATCTGCCACCGCTGCTGCCAAAACTTCTGTCTCTGCCGTCGTGTCCGCAATTCCCTCTGTCAGAGCTCCCACAATTTCCTCGGGAACTGCTTCCAGAACATTTACATCTGCTTCCACCGGGGTTTCCGGAATGATCTGGAACAACAGGGCTGCCTGCGTCTGGGCCTGCTCCAGGGAACCATCGTCCAGGGTTTCATTTTCTTTTCCTGTAGTCTCTTCCTTGGAGCCTGCGGTTTTATCCACCGGGCTTTCGCTGTTGTCCGGCGTTTTGCCGTTCGTGGCTTCCTGGGGCTTGTTGTCCTTGCTCTTGCTGCCCGCAGCTTCCTGCGTCCCGGCATCCGACTGTGCTTTGCCGTCCAGAAGCTCCTGGAATCCGCCGTCCACCTTTGTTGCCGGCCTGCTTCCCTGGGTCCCCGTCACGGCTGTCACTGCGGCCATCTGGGTACTCATTATGGCATTTCCACCTGCCATTTTCTCTTCCTCCTTTCCTTTCATTTTATCTATCGTAAACCGCGCGTTACGCAGTATTACGAGCCTCTCTCTCTACTGCGCTCTTATTGGATACAAATTCCTCAATAAAGCGCTCCTCGTCCTTCTGGACTTCCTTGTCATACTGGGCCCGCTTCTTTTCCTTAAGCTTTTCGATAGAAGCAGTTTCCTTTCTGGCCTCCACGACCTCCTCCCGTTTTCTCTCCTCACGGGCCATAATCTCCGCCAGCCTCTCTCTTTCCCGCTCTATTTTCCCACGGATGCTGGTGAGAAACCTGTCAAATGTCTGCATTTCCTGGATGGTAAATCCACGGGCTTTCTTTTCTTCCCAATCTGCCATGCACTGGCTCTGCTGCTGTTCCAGGCCTTCAATCACCCGTTCGCAGGCCACTCTCTCCGCGATAATCCGGGCGTGCTCCTCCTGCAGATGCTCCAGGATCTGCTGTTTGTAATTTAAAACCGTATCCAGCGCAAAGTAAAATTTCTTCATTTTCCCGTCTCACTTCTACCTCTTCAGAATGCTTTGCATGGTCTTAATGTCCTCCTCCAGGGAAAAGCTGGCCTCAATTTTCTGCATCAGATAATCATTCACAGCGTCTATCTTTGAAATGGCAAAATCCAGCTTGGGATTTGTGCCCGCTTTGTAAGCTCCTATGGAAATCAAATCTTCATTCTTACTATAGATACTCAGGATATCCCGCATCTGTGCAGCCAGGTTCTTGTGTTCCTCCGGCACAATGTTTACCATCAGACGGGAAATGCTGGCGTTTACATCTATGGCCGGGAAATGGTTCTCGTTGGCCAGTTTTCTGCTGAGTACAATATGTCCGTCCAGAATACCCCGGACGGTATCGGCAATGGGCTCGTTGGTATCGTCACCCTCCACCAGGACTGTGTAGATGCCTGTGATGGAACCCTTCTCAAACTTCCCGCTGCGCTCCAAAAGCTTTGGGAACTCCGCGTAGATGGAAGGGGTATATCCTCTGGCCACCGGCGGCTCTCCGGTAGCCAGGCCGATTTCTCTTTGTGCCATGGCAAAACGGGTTAGGGAGTCCATCATCAGCAGGACATCCTTCCCCTGGTCTTTAAAATATTCCGCAATGGTGGTGGCTACCAGAGGGCATTTCATGCGCAGCATGGCCGGCTGGTCTGAGGTTGCCACAACCAGAACCGAGCGTTTCAGCCCTTCCGGCCCCAGATCCTTCTCTATAAATTCGCGAACCTCACGTCCCCGCTCGCCCACAAGGGCGATGACGTTGATATCCGCCTTGACATTCCTCGCAATCATTCCCAGAAGCGTACTCTTTCCCACGCCACTTCCCGCAAAAATCCCGATTCTCTGGCCCTTCCCCACGGTGTTCAGACCATCTATAGCCTTCACCCCAAATTCCAGGGTGTCCGTGATGGGCGGACGTGTCAGCGGATTGATGTAAGGATTCTCCACATAATAGTGTTTCTGGGATTCAAAATCTCCCAGCTCATCCATGGGATGCCCCAGGGCATCAATCACCCGGCCCCGCAGGAAATCCCCCACAGGGATTTTCAGACGCTTTCTGGTGTTGCGCACAAAGCTGCCTGCTGATATCCCGTTCATGTTCTCATAGGCCATCAACTGGCTTCTGCCATTTTTAAAGCCTACCACCTCCACGGGAATCTGCTTCCGCTTATCCTCATTGTAGATCATGGCAATATCGCCAATGCTGGCTCTGCTGCCCGAGGATTCCATGGACATTCCCACGATATTCTCTATCTTTCCTATGTAGCTGATGGTTTCAGCGTTGGCAATCAGTTCAGGTAATTCTTCCAGCATCTCTTATTGCTCCAATCAGGTTCGGCCATTATTCAGAATGTCCTTGATATTCTCAAGCTGTGTGTTTACGCTGGCGTCTATAATCTCATTGGGCAGTTCTATAATGCAGACGCCCGCCTCGTCGTTGTCCATGCTGACAATCTTTACATTGTCCGACAGATGGGCCAGGGCGTTTACAAACTCCGTGTCCGCGCTCATGGCAAGCTCTGTCTCTGTCCTGGATATATAGATTTTCACCCACTCTGTCTTTTTCAGCTTATCCGTGGCCGCCATAATCATGCGGTGAATCACGGTTTCGCTGGATTTAAGGCTCGTATGGATTACCTTTTCCGCTATGGCCAGGGCAATCTTTTTGAGATCTTCCTTGTATTTCTCCAGTAGCGCTTCCTTCTCTGCCCGGACACTGTCGATAAGCTCTTTCATGTCCTGGTTCAAGGCCTTGATCTCCTGCTCCCTCAAAACCAGGGATTCCTTCTGCCCATCCTCGTAGCCTGCGTTGTAGCCCGCCACCCGTCCCTCTTCGGCCGCAGTCTGGCGGATTTCCTCGCACTGCTTCCTGGTTTCCTCCAGAAGCCGTTCGGCTTCCTCACGGGCATTTTTAAGAGCTTCCTCCGCCTGCCGCTTTGCCTCCTGGGCATCCTCAAGAGCCGTGGTCTCCGGCGCGGCCTCCTCCTCTTCTATCTCTTCTTCCTTAACCTCCTCCATAGCGAAGTCGGAAAAAAACTGGTATAATTCTACGGTGTCAATGGTTTTTCTGTCTTTTACAATATTAGACAATAATCTCATCCTTTCCACCCTTGGAAATAATCAGCTCACCGGCCTCTTCCAGCTTACGAATAATACCAACGATTCTCTGCTGGGCCTCCTCTACATCCTTCAGACGTACGCCAACAGTAATCTCCAGGTCGGACTGTACGCTCTCCGCCATACGGGTGGACATGTTAGAGAAAATAAGCTGTTTGACGTTGTCGTCGCTTCCTTTGAGGGCGTATACCAGATCCTTGACCTCACAGTCGCGGATAAATCTCTGGATAGATCTGTTGTCAAGCAGCAGAATATCCTCGAATACAAACATCTTCTTGCGGATGGTATCTGCAAGCTCTGCATCCTTTTTGCCCAGCTCGTCGAATATGTACTTCTCGTTGCTGCGGTCCATATGGTTCATGACATCGGCAATGTAGTCAACACCGCCAATAGCCGTAAAGTCTGTGGACAGGATATTCTCAAACCTCTTGCGAAGCTGGTTCTCCACAACCTTGATGGCTTCCGGGGAAGCGCTTTCCATCCTTGCGATACACTCCACCACCTGAATGCCCACTTCCTTTGGCAGCTCGCCGATAACGCTGGCCGCCTGCTCGGAATCCGCGTAGGAGAGGATCAGCGCGATAGTCTGGGGCCTCTCATGGGACAGAAACGTATACAGATTCTTGGGGTCGGATTTGCGGATAAACTCAAAGGGCCGTACCTTCAGATACTTTGTAACACGCTCCAGAAGCTGCTGGGCCGTGGACTCTCCAAAGGCTTTTTCCAGAACGGTCCTGGCGTATTCCATACCGCCATCCGTGACCACCTTCTGGGTCAGACAGGTCTTATAAAACTCATCCAGAATATCCAGTGTATCGTCGGCCTCCAGATGCTTGAGCTTCGCCACTTCTATGGTAAGCTTCTCAATATCATCTTCGCTTAAATGCTTATAAATTGTAGATGCCTTGTCAGCTCCAAGGGAGACTATGACTGCCGCCGCTTTCTGCTCAGTAGACATCTCCTCTACAGTACTACTCGCCATCGCTCTTTCCCCCATTCAGCCAGGTCTTTAACATCTGTGCTGCAATCTCCGGATTCTCCTCCGTAAATTCTCTCAGGTTCTGTTTCAGCTGCATTCCTCTGTCATTCTGGAAATCAATCATCTCCTGGTCAAAGGTGAACTGCTCTGCGGCCGCAGCAGCCGCTGCCGCTGCCTCCGCTTCTGCCGCCGCCTCCGCAGCTTTGCGTTTCTTCTTCTTGGCGGAAAGGACCAGCAGCACAACCGCCAGAATCAGCAGGAAGAATACGATTCCAAATATAATCCAGAAGAGCGGATTCGAGGTAATCACGACCCACGCACCCTGGCTGGGCTCCTCTTCCTCCTCCTCGGGCCAGGACTGATAGAAGGTTCCGCTGACTACGGAGATCTTGCTGACCCACTCAGTATCCGGAATTCCGGCAGCGTTTCCCACCAGTGCGCGGATATCGTTAACGGTAAGATCTCCAACTCCCGCGCTGTTCAGCGCCACGGAAATGGTCAAGTCATCCAATGCTCCCGGAGACACCTGTCCCTGTTCCTTGATCTGGTTTACCAGGAAGTCCCGGTCCCAGGAACGGGCGCCGTAGCCTTCTGCGCCGTCTTCATCGTCCCCTGTATTGTATTCGGGTACATCCGCATTGGTTTCAGATCCTGCCACCCCGCTTGCTACCGCGTCTTTGCTGCCTGATATCTCCACGGTTCCCGTGTCATGACCCAGGATACCGGTCTTGTCGTTTTCGTCAATCTTCTCAGGTGTATTATATACAATCGTTTCCCGGATAAGGGTTTCCATATTAATTTCCGCCTTCACGGAAACCATTACATTCTCCTCCCCAAAGAAGGGGTACAATACATGGAGTACCTTATCAGAGATCTGCCCCTCCACAAGCCGGGCGATCTCATCGGCATCTGAACTGGTCATGGTGTTGGTGTCCTCCTCGGGACTCACCGTGACATCATTGCCGTTTCCGTCAAACACGGACACATTTTCCATCTCAAGGCCCGGAACACCGGAAGCCACCACCCTCTGGACTGCCTGGGCCTCGGCCGGAGTAAGCGTACCTCCGTCTGCCATGGTAACAACCGCATGGGCTGTGCTGATCTCCTTGTTGGCGTCGCTTAAGACGTATTTACTGGTCTCTCCCAGCGCAATGGTTACCTCTGCGCTTTTCACCCCGCTAAAGAGCTCTATGGTGGCCCCCATCCGCTCCTGCAGGTCGTACAGAGCATAGCGGTTTTTATCTGAATCCGTGGTCATCAGCCCTGCGTTGTCAATAAACGTCTGATAGGCAAATCCGTTCTTCGGATACCCCTCCAGGGCCAGATTTGCCCGGGTGATATCCAGCACCTTGACAGGCACCAGAATTTCCCCGTTGTTGGTATACTGATAGTCTGTGCCGGACTCCTGAAGCTTCCCTATAATCTGCTGGGCTTCCTCTGTACTCAGATTGGAAAATAAAATATCATATTCTTTTTCCCTATTTAAAAGCAAAGCAATAATAATGGCAAACAGTACCAGCCCGGCGGCGGCAATCAGAATAATTCTCCTGGTTCTACCCTCAATTTTACTCTCCAGACTGGCCACTCTCGCCCTTAGCTGCTCCAATCTCTCTTTCATGGCCGTTTCATTCCCTTTTCTTTACTCTTCTCAAGCCTGTTTACAAAGACATGGTAATCAGTGAATTGTAGGCCTCCAGAGCTTTGTTTCTGATCTGTACCAGCATATCTATGGAAAGCTGTACCTCCGCCCCGGCAATGGGAACCGTATGGGGGTCATCAATCTGGCCTGTGGCCAGCAGATATTCTTTCCTGGCATAGTCCTGCTCCTGCTCCCAGACATCTTTAATGGCGTCTTCAAAAACGCTCTGAAAAAGAGACACGCCGTTCTGCCCGCTTACTTTCTGGCTGTTATCCTGGGCCTGGGAACCCCCCAGCACATTGTCAATACCGCCAACCCCCTGCATCATGTTTATGGGGGTAATAAATAAATTATCCATAATATTAACTCCTTTTATCTGACTTTATAAGACAACCGGGGCTGTCCGCCTTTTTCTTATCCCTTGATAACAGTCCTCAGCCTGGTAATATCGTTATTGACGGCCTGGAGTACATACTGGTATTGAAGATAGGCCCTTGTGGCCTCCACTTCCTCCGTATCCGCATCCACATTGTTCCTGTCCAGACGGTCGGAGCTGTTTTCCTTTACATGGACGGTATAATGAGAGTTCTCAATGATATCACGGGTACTCTGATTACTTCCTGTAGCTCTGGCTAACTGTAAACGGTTTCTGAACTCGTCCTCAAAGGTTACATATTTCGCCTTATAATTCGGAGTGTCTATATTGGTCATATTTTCGGAAATTACTTTCTGTTTGGCCCATAAAAACTCCAGGGACTTGGCCCCCATGGATATTGTATTTCCAAACATAAGGTTCATCGTATATCCCTTCCCTTCTCCCTCCTGGGGAATTTTATCTCATAAACACAATCTATGCATTTTATTCCAGAATACTCTTTTTATTCTAAACCTTTCTGTCCTCTTTTTCAAGATAAAAAGACACGTTTCCTCTAAATCCCACAAAGTTTTCCGTGGGTTTTCACAGAATTTTCACACTTTCTTTATATTTTTGGAAAATAACAGGGGGTAGAGCATCCATTTTACCCCCCCCCCGTACATAAAAGCCTTTAAGACCGATCACCAGAAAACGGCTCTATTTCCTTAAAGGCTCTGTAATGTACTTTATAGAAGCATCTCCTCATCCTCGTTCTCATCCTCCGAGGACAGATTCGAATAAAATACATTCTGCATTTTAAGCTTCATCATTTCTATCATATACTGGGCGTCTTCCCTGGTAAAGGTAAACGTAAGGCCATCCCCGCTATTCTCCCCGGAGGTAAGGTTTTCCAGCTGATATGGATTATATTTCTGTACACCAAGAGTAAGGACTCCATTCAGATCAAAATCCTGTCCCATGTATTCCATTACTTTTTTAACATAATTCTGTGTTTCTTTAAACGGAGGGATCCCCCCATACTTCGCCACATTTCCGCTGCCGGCATTGTAGGCCGCAAGAGCCAGGGAAACGTCCCCGTTATATTTGTCCAGAAGACCGGATATGTATTTTGCGCCGCCCATGATATTACTCCGGGCATCAAAGCTGTCCGTTACGCCAAGGGAGCGGGCCGTAGCCGGCATCAGCTGCATCACGCCCTGGGCCCCGGCACTGGATACCGCCTGGGGATTAAAATTAGACTCTGCCTTTCCAATAGCTTTCAGCAGATTCAAAGAGACATTATATACATTGGCTGCCTCTTGAAAAATGCCCTCCATGCTTTCAGAGGTCTGAAGCGCACTCTGAAAGGTCTCTTGAAATGACGCTCCAGTGTTCCCATACAGGCCGCCAACCTCCTGCTGTCCGTAAAGACCAGTGAAATAAGGGGAAAACAGCCCTACTTTATTTACACTCATATTCAGATCACCCTATCTATAAAGTCTATCTCGTTAATAATAACTAAAATGAGAGTACTTGTCAATAGTGCAGCTTTTCCCAAACCCCATCTTTTACGCATCTTTTTTCATAATTTTTTTCAAAGCGTTCATGGATGCGGTATCTGCGGACTCTCTGTTGGCCTTGGCCGCCTCCGCCAGCTCCGCACGGAGAATGGAAATGTCTTTGGGTGCTGATATAGCCAGCTTCACCCAATCGGAGCCGATATCCAGCACAGAAAGTTCTATATTGTCTCCTATCATAATGGACTGGCATCTTTTTCTTTGCAAAACAAGCATGTTATTCCGCCTCCTTCTGCTGCGTTCCCAGAGGATGGCGGAAAGTATAAGCCGGATCCTCCAGGATAATCTGGCGGGCATCACGGGTATGGAAGTTCACCGCAATGGGAGCCTTTAAATTGGCTGTGCTGTCGGAAATCCGATCACGGATTACACCGATTACATAATAAGAAATATCCTCATCCTTTGGGGAGCCGATAGCGCTACGGTCTGCATCCGATATCCGGGGATTGTAATCCGCAAAAAAATGGAAGGGATTCAGCAAAATAAAGCAGAGGTTTTCATCTCCAAGGGACTGGAGGCAGATCAAGGTATCTGAATCCTCCTCAAATGGTATGGGAAGAAAATCCCTCTCCTCCTCAAACCCAAAAAGCCCCTCCGGAAAACAGATTTTTTCCTCCGGGCTGTACTCAATGCTTCCAAAATATTTGTTATTGATTGTCACTGCTATACCTCCAGGTAAAGGAAAAAGGGCTTATTGCTAAGCCCTTACGTCTAACGGTTCAAAATTCGGATCTGCGCTTGGCGGAACAT
The DNA here is from genome assembly GCA_910576205.1 of Clostridia bacterium. Taxonomy (GTDB): domain Bacteria; phylum Bacillota; class Clostridia; order Lachnospirales; family Lachnospiraceae; genus RGIG4284. Next base: position 135,766 of record CAJTHL010000007.1, read on the forward strand.
AGATGGGACCGCCTACATACTCAATCCGTACTTCCGGGTGCTGTGTGATCGACAGCTCAATATCCCCTGGAATAAACTCAAAGTCTCCGTTGGCCACCTTCAAGTCAAAGTTGAGCTTATCCATCTCATAATTGATGATAAGGTCGCCTGCCTCATAATTGAGCTCAACCGGCGCTGACGGTGTAAATCCCATTGTTACCTGACCTGTTGGCTGCTGATTCCTGTTGGCAAGAATCTGGCCTAAGACGTCGTCCCCAAGCTTTGCTTTTACCATCAGCTGGCCTTCCTGTGCAAGCTGGGCAGTCGCCTCGTAAGCGGTCTGCTCCCCCTTCTGGGCCGCCCGTTCCACATTCTGTCCCACAGTAGGCAACACAGAATTCCGGGCCGCTGAAGAGTCAATATTCAGCTTTACCGGACGGCTCTTAATGGTCATCCCGCCCTTATTCCTGCTAATCTCAACCTCAGCTGTAGCAGATTTGTATTCCAGCCGCGCATTCTGTATTCTCAATTCATACTGAATAGGTACGGTTGTAATATTAATTAGCTGTTTCATACCCTTTTACCTCCCCTCCTGTTAATCTGATTTTTTAACCGCTAATTAATTCATAAAATCGATAAAGGAAGGAGTTAAAATGCTCGTTCCCACTTTAAGTGTTGCGTTGTAAGCGTACTGCGCCCACATGTATTCTGTGATAGCCTCCGGCATATCCACATCCACGGTATTTTTCAGCTGTGTATTCAGCTCCACCTGCTGGTCTTCCAGGCGGTCCTTGGTGGTTTTCAGGAAATTGGACTTGGTTCCGATGGTGGTCATATTGTCGATGAGCTTGTTGCGGGCCTCGTCAAAGGCTCCCAGAAGCTCCTGGTATTTGTCTACGTCAAACTCCTCCGCACCCAGGACCTCTGCCATCTGTCCTGCCAGAACAATGATGTTTTTGCTGTTTCCATTATCGTCTGTTCCGTATCCAACTACATTAATACCGGGCAGAGACGTATCAAACGCACTGGAATTTGCCGCCTTATCATTCTCCATAGTAAGGCCAAAGCCCATATCCAGAAATACATTTTCGTCCGACATATCCTCCAGCATATCCACATTTCCGCTTGTCACATCCACGCCCCGGTAGTAGAGGGTCTTTCCGTCGTCACTCAGCTTGAAGGGCGTACTGCCTCCGGCGGCGCCGCCAAACACAAAAGTCTCTCCGAAAGAAGAATTCATGCTCATGGTCATGGATTCCTGTGCGGAGCGGAAAGCTTCCGCATAAGTTTTGCGGACTTCCCAGTTCCAGTTTGTGGCGTTCATAGCCTCCAGACCGTACTGCTTGCTCAGATATTTTGCCTGGGTATTGATCTGGGAAATGGCATCCTCCTGAGCATTCAGAAAACTCTGGGTGTCCTCAATGGTAGAAATATAGTCCTCTGTCTTGGCATATTTTTTATAGAGGCCCGCAGCCCGCACCTGTCCGGTGGGATTCTGGTAAGCCTTGGTAAACTGCTTGTGAGTCTCCACCTTTGTACGGATCAGATCCAGGTTGGCAATGGAACTGTTCAGATGGTTTTTATAATTTCTGATTAACTGGCCTGTGGTAACTCTCATCTTTCATTCCTCCCAACTAAGCTATCGTCCGACAACGCCGGTTCCGTTTATCAGTTTATCCAGCGCCTCGTCCAGAGTGGTCATAAGCCTTGCCGCCGCTGTATAGGATTGCTGATACTGCAACAGGTTGATTCCTTCCTCATCCAGGGAAACGCCCGAGACAGAATCGCGCCTGTCTGCCGTCTGGTTAATGACGCTGATCTTGTTTGTCAGTGTATTGTCCGCTGCCTTCTGGTCGATAGCCAGCACATTTTCCATATTCGTAAAACAGTCATAGTAGCTGCCTTTGTAGAACAGCACCGATCCATCCGGGTTTGTAAATTCTCTTGTTCCGTTAAACGCCTCAATCATTTTCAGCACATTTTCATTGGCCTTGGCTCCAATGACCGGTTTCCCGTCCTCAATGACCGGCACTTTGGAAGTAGTGATGCCATAGGTGCCATTACTCCAGGCATCGGCAATCTTGATATTGGATGCGTTGAAATCTTTACCGTCTGTGGTTTCGAAAAGGGGACGGTCCTCGTACAACGGGTCGCCCTGGGTGAAAACAGGCATGGCAACAATATTTCCAGTCCCCGAACCGACCACATAGGTAGGCTCACCCGTAACCGGGTCCGGCGTTCCTTCAACATACAGCAATTCTCCTGTGTCGGAAACCCACTGGCCGGAGCTGTTTGTCTTAGGCGGCCAGGCCGTAGTCGCTGCATTATAGGTAAACTTCACCGTTCCGTCCGCATTTGTCTGACAGGCTTTATTCAGATCATTAAACATGTTGGCCAGTTCCCGGACCATATTGTCCAGGGACTTTTCATAATATCCAATCCCTTTGACGTCTGTCCCGTCAAAATCCCCGGATTTATTAAGAATATCCAGAGTTCCCTTCAGAACGCCGTTGGGAATAGTCTCCGTAATGTCTTTCTCTTCCAGGTATGCGTCTCTGACCGACAGCTTTACATCCTTGTTATCGGAAATATCTGCCTCAAATTTCCCGTACTTATTGTCGGCAATCAGCGTGTACTGGTTTCCCTGGGAATCGATAAAATTAATATCCAGAACCTCTACCGTAACACCGGGAGCAATCTCGCGATCCCAGTAATTCGTGGTAATCGGCAGATAACTTGAAAGCTCATCAATCAGCAGATCTCTCTGATCCATCAGCTCCAGGGCCGGATTTCCCACAATATGGCTGTTCTTGATGGTCTCATTGAGCTCGCCGATATTTTTAAGCAGGTTGTTTAAATCCTTTATGGTAGTGTCCTGGAATTCATTGGCCAGCTCCTCCCGGACCTCCTGTAAGCGCTGGGCGTCCTGGTGAAACAGGTTCAGAAGATTCTGGGCGGAAGAGCGCACCATGGAATCATACTCCCGCTCGCTGGCGTTGGAATGCAGCGCCTGTAACTGGGAATTCAGATCCTTTAAGGCATCCCGGACACCGCTTAACGTGGTCTCATCCAGAATATCCGCCAGTTTCTCATAGCCCGACATATGGGCGTCCGTAGTTCCAAGCTTTGACATCTGCGTCCGGTACTGGATATCCAGGAACGGATCCCGGATACGGGAGACACTTTTGATATCCACGCCAAAACCAATCTTGGCATTGGGATTGTTATTATAAAAATCTCCGCTGCGGAGATTCATACTGGTAATATCGAGTCTCTGTCTTGTATATCCTTCTGTATTTACATTTGCTATATTCTGTCCGGTCACTTCCAGGGCGCGGTGGCTTGCCGTCATTCCAAGAAACGCCGTTGTAAAACCTGCAAAGGTCGAACGCATCATAGCTTAATTTTCCTCCTTTATATCCGGGTGTCCGTGAAATGAATTTCCCGCTGCTTTACAGATCCATCCTCCGAATATGTCTGGCCCTTTCCCTGCTTCTGCTCCGCGATCATCTTATTGATGGCGTGAAGATTAACCTCCATAATCGTTCTGGAATTATCCGCCAGCTCCTGAAACACGCGTACTCTTTCGGCCAGTTCATTGAAAAGCTCCTTCATAGCCTGCTTCTGCTCCGCTGGCAGCTTCTCCAGGATTTCCTGAAAAGAAAGCCCCTGGAAACCAAGCGCCTCCTGGGCCTTCTCACGTTTTTGTTCCAGCCCCCGCATAGCCAGGGCTTCCGCCTGTTCTTTGCTCCCAATTTCTTCCAGCTGGCTGACCCGGTTCTGTTTTACCACGTCAAGCTTCTTCTGTTCCAATGGGATAAGCCGGTCAAAAACCTCTATATAGCGGTGAATGACTTCCGTAAATTCTGTCAGATTATACATGAGCCGCTGCCTCCCCGGTCAGCATCATTTTGGAAGCAATGGCATAGGGATCAATATGATAAGTTCCCGCAGCAACCTGCTGTCTGATAGCTTCCACTTTTCCGGGGTCCGCGCTCTGCTTTACCTCCGATACAATCCTTTTGGACAGAGCTTCTGAAAACGTCTTTTCCTGAATCTGCCGGGAGCTGGACTGAATCGTTATGGCATCATAATTGCCTGCCGCCTTTGTATCACCCGGAATCCTGGAATCGGGTTTTGTATATCCCACCGCGTCCGGGCGATACGGGCTTATATTATTTAACGATATTTTCATAAACGAAACTCCTTTCAGAGGTGAATCCTTTTGCCTTCATTTCTGTTTCTTATTTTTATTATCGGCAAATCCCGGAAAAAGATAACAAAAAAATCAAATTTATAATTTGCGCAGATGGTTCATCAGCACATTGGGGATATTGGTACAGGACGCCTGTACGCAGACTGCCCCGATATCCTGGGCCACCATAGGCATGCCGTAAACCACGCAGGATTCTTTATCCTGTCCAATCGTAAAAGAACCGGTGTTGCGCATTTCCAGAAGCCCGCTGGCCCCGTCCCGGCCCATACCGGTCATAATAATACCGACGGCATTTTTTCCCATCTTTTTTGCAACGGAAGAAAAAAGCACATCTACAGAAGGACGATGCCCGTTGACCTTCTCCCCGTCCTTGCAGACAACATAAAATCCGTAAACATCCTTCTCCACCGTCATCTGCAAAGCTCCCGGGGCAATCAGCGCCAGTCCCGGACGAATGCGGTCACCGTTCTGGGCTTCCCGCACTTCCATTTTACAGATGCGGTCCAGGCGCTCCGCATACATTTTCGTAAATCCCGGCGGCATATGCTGGGTTACAACAATCCCCGGTATATCTCCCGGAAGCTGTCTGAGCACCTCCAGCGTCGCCTCCGTCCCTCCTGTGGAAGCGCCGATAGCAATATACTTTGTTTTCAATACGTTCTGGGAAAGACCGGAACCCGGGCCGGGAGAGGTAGACGCTGCCGAAGTCGCGGACAGCACCGCTCCCATGGATGGTGCAACCGGCCTGGACTGCTGAGGGGCTCTCACCTTCGCCCTTGAAGCGATAAAGATTTTACTGTGAAGCATGGTAAAAAAATTGCTGACGCTGTAATCCTTGCCCATGTTTGGTTTCTGTACAAAATCCACCGCCCCGGCGGCAAGCGCGTCAAAAACGGTCAGATTAAGAGAAGATACCAGAATCACAGGGACCGGATATTTCGGAAGCAGCTCCTTTAGGAAATCAATCCCGCTAAGTCCCGGCATCTCCACATCCATGGTAATCACATCCGGCTTCAGCGCCGGCACCTTGGAACGGGCGTCAAAGGCGCTTGTGGCATATCCCACAAGCTCCATATTTGCCTGCTTCTGTATATCCTGAATCAGCATCTGACGGAAAAATACAGAATCGTCTACCACTAATACTCTTATTTTTTTTTGCATTTCTTCACGACCTTTCTAAAACCGGCTCCCCAGAATTACTCCTTCCGATAGGTTGCCGGCTGCAAATATTTGTAAGGGGTCGTCTCCTTATTCAGACTCTCGGAATGACCGATCAGCAGATAACCTCCCGGATTGGTGGCCTGGAAAAACCGGTTCACCAGCGCCTCTTTCGTATCCTGGTCAAAATATATCATTACATTTCTGCAGAAAATCACATCGAATTTCAGCTTGAACTGTATAGGTGTCATCAGATTAAAAGTACGGAAGATTACATTATTCTTAATCATAGGGGCAACCGTGTAGACTCCCGGCTGGGATGTCTTGGCAAAATATTTGCTCTTCCACTGGGGCGGAACCTCCCTTAGAGAGTTCTCGTCGTACACTGCATTCTGGGCAGCCGTCAAGGCATTCTGGGAAATGTCCGTAGCCAGCACCCGGGTATCCCAGGCGCCGGCTTTGGAGCCAAAGTACTCTTTCAGAATCATGGAAATCGTGTAGGGCTCCTCCCCGGAGGAACACCCGGCGCTCCAGATGCTTAAAACCCGGTCCTTCTTCTTCGTCTCCAGATAAGGAAGAATTGTATCTGTAAAAAATTTAAAGTGCGCTTCCTCCCGCATAAAATAAGTATAATTTGTGGTCAGCTTATTCAGCATCAGTTCCAGATCTTCCGGTTTTTTGCTCTTAAGAAGATAATCCACATAATCCTTAAAGCTGGTAAAGCCCATGGTCATAATGGGCGTGGAAAGTCTTCCCATAATGAGCTGTTTTTTCTTGGATAAATCAATCCCGTAATTCTGTTTTACAAAACTAACCAGTCTGGTAAAATCACTATCCGCAATGGTTAACATAACATCCTCCAAACAAACATTTATGCAGTCAGTCTTCCATTCCCCTGTTAAGTTAATAAGTGGAAATCAGTTCCTCACAATTCAGGAAAAGAAGCACCTCCTGGCTGCTCAGCGAAATCATTCCGTTGACCAGCTTCTGATGATCCTCCACAGGTATGGGGGAAATCTGGGTCTTGTCAACGTCCAGCACCTGCTGTACGGAATCCACTATGATTCCGATATACACAGTGTCAATGTCCAGCACAATAATGCAGGTGGTATCCATGTATTCGCTCATACCTCTCCCCATCTTAAGGCGGATGTCAATGATCGGGACAATCTGTCCACGCATATTGATAATCCCCCGGATATAATCGGGAACCCGGGGAAGTTCGGTGATAAAGTTGTCAGTGATAATCTCAATCACATAGTTGGTGCTGACGCCCATGGTCACTCCGTCAGAGCGGAAGGTAAGGTAGCGCTCTGTGGAGATATCCGTCTTAGGGGCCTGCTCTTCATTTTCCATGTTTGTATTCTCAAGTTCAGTTGACATGTGGCTTCCTCCAAAATTATATTTTGTTATTTCATATATATCCGTTCAGCCGCCTGGCCATCAGATTCGTGTACGCACGATTTTCCTTTCCTCCTAAGGTCTGGCCTAACTGTAAATCAAATATTCGCCGCGGTATACATATTTAACACATCCAGAATAATACTGATGTTTCCGTCTCCCAGGATGGTACAGCCGCTGATACCGGAATTCTTAATATCAAAGTTGTTAAGATAAGCCGGAAGCGGTTTTACCACAATCTGCCGTTCGCCCAGAAGTTCATCCACAAACATACAGTAGGAGTGCTCGCCTGCCTCCACCCAGATAAGGATGCCGTCCTCAATCTGTGTAATATCAGTGTCTATGTTGTAGAGCTCATAAACCCGGACGATGGGATAGAATTCATCCATAATCTTGACGATCTCATTTCCCTTCGCGTCGTAGAGCAGATTTTCTTTGGCAATCTTAATAGACTGACGGATATTGGAAATGGGAATCGTGAAAATGGATTTGCCCACTCTCAGTTCCATGCCGTCTACAATGGCCATAGTAAGAGGTATCTTGAGGGTCGTACAGCTTCCCTGACCCACCTCACTGGTGATGCTGATGGTTCCGCCCACGCTCTCTACATTCTTTTTTACCACGTCCATGCCAACGCCTCTGCCGGAGAACTCAGTAACCTCCTCGTTGGTGGAGAATCCGGGAAGCATGAGCATACCCAGAATCTCTTTCTTGGAATACTCGCTTTCGGGTTTGGTCAGCAGGCCGTTTCTTCTGGCCTTGGCCAGAATTTTCTCGGGATCCATACCCTGGCCGTCATCCTGGATTGTGATGACAACCTCGCTGCCTGTATGAGAAGCGGAAAGGATGATCTCGCCTTGAGGATCTTTGCCCGCAGCGATTCTCTCCTCCTTGGTGATCTCAATACCATGGTCCATGGAATTTCTCACAATATGCATAATGGGATCGCCGATACTATCCACAATAGCCTTGTCAATCTCCGTGTCCTCCCCGATAATGGTAAGACGCACGTCTTTGTTGAGTGCTTTCTTCATATCCCGGACGATACGGTTCATCTTCTGAAATGTGCCGGAGATGGACACCATCCGCAGGGACATGGAAATATCCTGCAGGTCATCTGTAAGCTTGCGGAGCTGACGGGTGGATTTCAAAAAGCTGTCCAGCTTGAGACCCTGGATCTCGGGGGAAGAGGTCACCATGGACTCCGTAATTACGATCTCTCCCACCAGAGCATTCAACGCGTCCAGTTTGGACAGGTTCACGCTGATAAGGCTCTGCTTGTTTGCATGCTGGGCGTTAGCGTTTTCCTTGGGAGCGCTGCCTGCGGGAGCGGGGCTGGCCGCCGGCTGCTGCACCTGGGGAGCGTCCTCCGTCTTGGCAGGCTCCTCCTTGGGCTTTTGCTCATTGTGAATCACTTCATATGTATGAATGCTTCCCTGATCCTTCACAGCCGCCACAGCCGTTACCATATCCTCCTCGGAATTCAATCCCACGAAGAAGCCCTTCTCAATAATGCTTTCGCTTGTGGCGCTGTTCGTCTCCACATCCTCGGGATAAAACTCAAAATCCAGCCCGATGTCCTTCAAGGCATTCACCAGCATAAAGGCCCGCAGGTTCTCCATGCCGCTTCCTTCCTCAAAAAACATCTGGATAAAATAGGGGCATTTACTGTTGGGAAGTCCCGCCACACTGGCCGTCCCAGCGGGGGCGCTGCCGGAATCCGCCGCAGGGCCAGGTTCTTCTCCTTTACCGCTAATTTTATTCAGAAAAGTATTAATTTCTGATGTGATATTGTCGATATTAGTAGTAAGAGGTTCGTTATTTTCCAGCTTTTCAACCTCACCGCGAAGTACATCCGTGGATTTAAAGGTTAAATTAAACAATTCGCTTTTATCATTGCTTGAGAGGGATTCGATTCCATTTTCCCTGACAAAAAAGAAAAGATCCTCAATGCGGTGGGCAATCGTCATCAGCGAAGAAAATTCCATCATGGCAGACGAGCCTTTAATCGTATGCATGGTACGGAAGATTTCATTTACATCATCCGTGGTGAATTCCTCGTTTTTTTCTGATTCTATTAAAAGATTGTCCAGTTGCTCAAGTAATGAATTGGTTTCGAAGAGATACATGTCAAGCATGTTGTCCATACCATTGTCCATAATATTAGCACCGCCTTATTTTGATATATATATTATATATCGGAAGGCTTTTGTAAAAAATTAAGAGAATTTTATAACAGTGGGTGAAAAAAATGTCAAATATTTTAAAAGTCACGACTCCCCTATCGGGTTACGAAAATAATGTGCGGAATAACAACGTGGCAGAGCAGCCAGATAAGATGCAGATCCAGAATCCCGTGGATCCAAGCAGGGTTGTCCGGCCGGACGGGAGAACGGACGCAAATTCCCAGCAGCAGGCGCAGCTGGGCCTTAATTATGACTCCAACTTCGGAGCCTTTGTCCAGTCGCTGCGGGACACTCCCGGGCTGTCGGAGGTTATGTCCAAGCTGATGTTTGGGGGCATGAATAATCTGGTGGAATCCGGCATCGGGCCCGATACTGCCGAGGAAATCTCCGCTTTTTTTAATCTTCTCAAGATGAACAATGAAGAATTGCTGACTTTTCTGAAAAACCAGATGGCCGGTTCCGTCCGTTTTCAAGGGCCTTTTTTTGAACTTATGCGTCAGGCCTTAACAAACTCCCCCACCGTGGAGCAGCGGGCAGCTATTCTGGCATTTCTTAAGCGTTATTCCGACATGTCCTCCGGCAAGCATCTTATGGAAAATATTAAGGGAAACCTGGCGGATATTAAAAAACACATGTTCCACAACGAACGGGACCAGCTGGAGCAGCTTACCCAGGGCCTAAGCCACAAAAGCCCCCAGGATACAGCCGGAAACACAGCCCGGCTCCAGCAGCAGATCATCCCCTTTCTGGGACGGTATATTGCACAGACCAGAAACATGGGCCATATCCGGGATCTGGTTTCCCAGCTTCTCTTCAACGCGGCCCGCTATGAAAACGGAAATCTCGACCAGCTGATTGAGGATTTTAAGAATCTGCTGAATTTCCCCTCCTTCCAGAAGTCCTTCAACGGTATGGACGAGGAACAGCTTCGCCAGCTCCTGCTGAACCTGAACTTTGACAAGGCGGCCGGGCAAGCCCAGTGGATCGATAAATTCCTGGGGATTGTGGAGAGCGGCATGCGGGGAGACGCCGGACTGGAAAACCGCCAGGTCTTTGAAAACGTGGTCAATTCCCTTCTCCTAAATGAGAGCGTCTACATGCCGGTGCTTCATATGATGCTTCCCGTCGAGTTAAACGGGCATCTGATGTTCTCGGAGCTGTGGGTAGACCCCGACGAAGAGGGCAGTGGCGCCTCGGACCCCAAGGAACGGGTCTCCAAGCTGCTGATTAAATTTGATATTAAGGATGTGGGATTTTTTGATCTTCTCATGGTGTACGAGCAGGAGAGTGTGAGTATGCGGCTCTTTTATCCCAAAGAGCTGCCCTCCTCGGAAACCGACCTTAGAAACGCCCTGCGGGAAATCTTAAGCCGAAACCAGCTTAACTGCGATTATCTCAGCGTGGAAAAATCCACAGGCCCCATTCCTGTTTCCAGCGTATTTTCAAAGATTTTTGAAAGGAAGAATTCGATCAATGTCACAATTTAACGATGTGATGAACCGGAAAGCGGTTGCCTTAAAATATGACGAAAACAAAAATGCGGCCCCCATTATCGTGGCCTCCGGTATGGGTTATATGGCGGAAAAGATTGTGGAGGTAGCCAGCAAAAACGGTGTGCCCATCTACGAGGACAATTCCCTGGCCACGGTTCTTACCCAGCTGAACCTGGGCTCGGAGATTCCGGAGGAGCTCTACCGGGCCGTGGTGGATATCTATGCCTACTTCTTAAAATTCGCACCAAAAGCCCCCTCTGAGATGCCGGAAACAGAAGTCTCCTCCGATTCGTCCCAGGAGGCCGGCGGCAATGTGACTGCGGAGAGCCCGGAAACCCCATAATTTGTTTTTTTCTGTTGCCGGGCTTTCGTTTTTCTGGTATACTTTTATAAGATATATTAATTGTAAAAAGTATCCTTGAAGAAATTCCGGGCTTTTGGGCCTGGTGAACATCGTATAACCGGAGGCTTTCCATATGAATATGTTAAAAAAATGTCGAAAAGCGGAAATTTTTAATCCGGCCGAGTCGCTGCTCTGCCAGGCGGAGGTATTCTCCGATATTTCCGACCGTCTTTGGGTGTCGGTTTCCCACGATTTTCCCTATGAAGAATTTTCATATTTTAATATCACTTTCTACGATCCCGTTTCCGGTCTCGTCCGGTGCCGGTGTACTTTAGGTTCCCCGGAAAGCCTGTCTGAGGAGCGCCTGTCCCTACTCTGCACGATTGTTGAGGTTCTGGAATCCCATCAGCGCCGACAGGATTTAAAAATCCCTCTGGAAATCGAGGTGGAGCTTACCTGCACGTATCTTCCCGCAGGCGCGCCCGAGCCGCCATCCACATTTACCGCCATCACCCGGAACATCAGCGCAGGCGGTATCTATCTTATCTGCGAACACCCTTTGCCGGAGGACGCGGAAATCCGGTTTGAGATTACGGAAGCAAACAAGCCCCTGCTTCTCAATGCCAAGGTACTGCGCCAGGACAAATTACCCTTAAAAAGAGAAATGCCCCAGTACGGACATGGCTGCAGATTCTTTGATCTGAAGCCCCAGACAGAATCTGTTCTGAGAAATTACATATTCCGCAAGGAGCGTCAGCGTCAGCGCCGTTTCTAAGCAGACGAAAACAGCCGGTTCTTTCCTAATTATATAAGGAAACCGGCTGTCTTTTATGCGGCTGTCTTTTATGCGTCTTTTATTTAACCGTTCCAAATCCTATTCCCGCTATTCATCCTGGGAATTCCCGCCGTCCTGTTCCGCCTGCTCATCCTGGTCGCTGTCAATGGTGGATATGGCAGAAAACATCTCATGCATAGACTCGTCATAGTAGCGGTACTGCCCGCGGCCGGAACGCTTCACGGCGTAAAGGGCCTGGTCTGCGGAGCGGAACAGCTTATCATAATCCATTCCCACCATTTCGGATTTGGCCACTCCCATACTGAGGGAGATGGAAAAGTCCTCATAAGAGCCGGTAAGCGAATAGAAAATACGGCTGATAATTGGTTCCACATCATTCTGATAATCCAGGAAAATCAGAAATTCGTCTCCGCCGACCCTGGCTGCAATATCCATATTACGGGTACACTGCTCGAGCTTCGCGGCAGTAAACTTAATGACTTCATCGCCAAATTTATGGCCATAGGTATCATTTGCCTGTTTAAAATGATCCAGGTCAAAAATTACCAGGGCATACTGGCCCTCGGGCTGCTCCGCCATCCTCTGTATAATCAGCTCTTTTGCGCTGGCATGATTGAGGAGGCCACTCAAGGCGTCATGGCTGGCCTTTCGCCGCAGGGTATCCAGCATCTGGCGGGAATCCTGGATATCCGTGGCTTCCCCGATGGCTCCCTGGTACACGGGAACGTCGTCCGGCGACCACATAGCCCTGGCCACAATTCTATGCCACCGGAATTCTCCCTTACAGCAGATCTTACAGTCATATCGGATAATCGGATCCTCCGGTGTGGTTTCCCGCAGCATTCTGGCCATTTCCTTCCAGTCCTTCTGACTGGAAAGCCGGGTAACCCGGGGATCGTTGTAGGGATCCATAATCGTCTCTTCTATCCCCAACCGTTCCGCACCCCAGGGGGCCATTATAGTCATTGGCGGAGATACATTGTACTCGAATTGGATTTCCTGGGACATGGCGGCAAAGAACGTGTATTTTTCCCGCTCTCTCTCCAAAAGCAGCAGTGTGCGCTCTGAGGCAGTCAGCTCCTCATGATGCATCATTTCCTGCACCATGTTGTTCATATCCCGCTGATCCATCTGGGCCGGCGCCTCACTGTTTAATTCTTTCTGGATACGTCCCGAAATATCCATCAGACATTCCAGGATCTGAGGATTGAAGGTGCCGCACTCCCCGTTTAATATCATCTGAACCGCCTTTTCATGGGTAAAGGCTTTTTTGTATACCCGCTCGCTGGTCAAAGCGTCATACACATCGGCCATGGCCACCACCTGGGCAGAAATGGGAATCTCATCCCCCTTAAGCCCGTCGGGATATCCCCGGCCGTCATATCTCTCGTGATGCCAGCGGCATATCTCATAGGCGTATGTAACCAGCTGCTCATTCTGGTATATGGGAATCCCCTCCAGCATATCCGCGCCGATACGGGAGTGGGTCTTCATTATGGCAAATTCTTCATCTGTCAGCCTGCCCGGCTTATTGAGAACCTTCTCGTCTATTGCAATCTTGCCAATGTCGTGAAGGGCGGACGCCGTGCTGATAAGGGATATCTCACTGCTGGAAATCCCGTACTGATCTGTCTTTTGTATCAGGCGTCTAAGCAGCATATCTGTCAACACATGTACATGGCGCACATGTTGGCCGCTCTCGCCGTTACGGAATTCCACAATATGACTGAGGATATCAATCATCATATTGTTGTTCCGTTCTTTTTCTATAAGCTGTTCTCCCAGAAGCCCAATGAGCTTTTTCTGCTTCGCATACAGCAGAATGGTGTTCATTACCCGCCTGTGGACAACCAGAGCGTCAAAGGGGCGGTTGATAAAGTCGCACACGCCCAGGCCGTAGGCCCTCTCCACATAGGAGGACTTGGTTTCCGCGGAAATCATAATCACCGGAATATCCTCTATCCAGTGATGTTCATTCATGGCTTCCAGCACACCAAAGCCATCCATTTCCGGCATCACAATATCCAGAAGTACCAGAGCCAGCTCCACATTATATTTCTGAAGCGCCGCCACTGCCTGCACTCCGTTTTCCGCCTCTATGATCTCGTACTCATTTTCAAGTATATCCGCCAGAATCGAGCGGTTAATCTCCGAATCATCCGTGATCAGAATTTTCTGTTCTCTGCTAATAGTAATCACTTCCTCTATCTATAAAAACAATATACAGTCAACGGGGCCGCCAAAATGGCTTTAGGAATTGGCCCTCCCGCAGATTTACAACCCTATTTTACCATATAACAAGGGGGATTGGCAAGGTAGAATATGTAGGAAAGTAGCTGGAATATTCAGCATAATCTTATATACCGGGAAACTTTCTTTAAAAAAGGAAGCCCTGTATGGACTTCCTTTTCCTTTCCGCCAGAGGCGGGAAAACCTCTGGCCTTTTGTTGCGTCTTTCATACGGCAATTACAAAAGACGCCAGTTGATTTTTGATGATTTTTTGTAAATCTTAGGTTTTGTAAGTAAATACAATTTTTATTTGATTTTTGATGCCTCTGGTTTTGATTTCCTTAAACACATCAATCTCCGGCTTTCCACTATTTCCGGTAAACAGGATATTCCGGCAGACATACAGAGGCGGATGTCCGCCAGTTGTCACCATATTTCTACGCCTAAGCCTCCGGCAGTCAGACAAGTACAGCACTAATTATGGGGTAGCGCATTTTCTTTTCCATCGTCCGCAGGCATTGGTATCGCGCCTATAGGGCAGCGTCAGCAATTCAGAACTGGTGACAGAGTTGTTTCATGCCATGGATCGCCTCCCCTCCTGTATTTTTAAGCGCTTATGTTAAGAATACGATTGGGAAAGGGCAAATCACGTGTTTTTCTGGAAACATTTAAAATTTATTATTTTTTTACTGTAATATACTTCTGACACCTGCTATTTGGCTTTTCCGGCCTTGTCATCTTCAATTTCCCTGTCTGAATAAGCGGCATTAAATATTTCCTGGTAAAAAATGTCCGATTATGATAACCCATATATTCACAAATTTCTTTTTTACTTTTTTCATTTTCACAAAAGGTAAGTATGCGTTGTAAAATATCTTTATCTTTTTTATTTTCACAAGTCTGGTCACTGACTTGGTCACTAACGCATTCTCTGACTAAGTTAAGCTGCAAAGGGCCGACTTTCCCGACAGAAACAGCCGTCAATGGAATCAAGGTTTTAAATACATTTCCCTCCACAAATTCAAGTACGCCTCCCGAATACAGCTTTGTATATTTATAAGTATTTCTCATACCAGAACCAAGCTCATCTGCCAGTGACGTTTCGCGAAACACCTTGGAAATGGCTGGATTTTTTGAAAAAGGTTCAAAGTCTGATAATTCCAGCATTCCAAACCCATGCGCCCGGCTGGCATTCTCCGTATACATAAATTGCTTCTCAATCACAAATTTTGCAACATAGGCTGACGAATAATCCCGATGCGCCAGCAAATTCAAAAATATTTCCCGAAGGATTTTATCTCTGGCGCTTACACTGTTTATCCCCTCCAGAACAAATGGGCCGCTTAAATGCTTTTTGCCAAATTCCATCAGCCGGTCATAGGTGTCAAATAAATTTGTTATGATAACATCCCTGTCATCGTAGCGGTCCATGTCTTCCACACGAAAAATCGCATCTGTTTTATGTTGGGGAAGCGCAGACATTATGGTTATATCTTTTCCAAACAGGAGAATCGCGGCAAGTGTGATGCCCTCTCGATGCTTTTCATCATCCTTTAAGATTAATCCCGCGCTTCTGAGCAGCTCTTCATCCTCCATGGTCAGCCATGGATGGTTCATGTTCCGTATACGGCTCATTTTTCTTGCCCGGTCGATTAAATCACCACGGAGATCTGACAGTTCAAATCCCGTAACTTTATTTACATAATAACTGTCCTGTTTCCCGGCATATAAGCAATAAACCGCATCTGAATTGTTTGTGATATCCAAATCTGCTTCATGATTACGATCAAAAATTTTTCCATTATGTCTATGGCATCTGAAGGAACCCCCTGGATCTCCCCATTATCCTTTACGCCCAGAAAAATATGTCCGCCTTCCCGGTTAGAAAATGAACATACCGTATCATAAACATCTTTTGTGATTTCATCCGCAGACTTTTTAAACTCTACTGTTATGCTTTCTCCTTCTTTGATTATTCTTCGGACTTCCGCTTCCGTCATCCAGCAGCCACTTCCATACAAAAAATGTTTTATGAACCTCTCCATCGTTTTTTCAAAAAAGAGGAAGCCCTGCGTGAGCCTCCTCCTTTTTCCAGAGGTGGGAATCCCTCTGACATGCCTTTTACACGGCAATTATAAAAGACATGTTTCGTACAATTTTGATTTTTGATGATTTTTTAAATCTTAGGTTTTGTAAGTAAATACAATATTCAATTTTAATATTTAGTTTTTAGGTTGCTTCTGATTTTCCGTTTCTCTTAAACCCTTTAATCCACAGCTTTTTAAATCCTATGGTGGACAAGGTCCTCTGGCAGATACACAGAAGCAGATACCCGCCAGGCATTGTTACAAAATTTTGCCCATGGCCCACGGCAAACGGACGAGTGCAGCACTAAATTGGGGGTAGCGCTTTTTTCTTCCGTAATTGCTTTGGGCATCATTGCTTATAAGGCAACAATAGCGTCTGTGCTTGAGTCAGTAGTTTCTGTTTTACCGTTATGAGTAACGGAATGGACTCCACGGAGACTATAATAATACCCACTTGTAACACGAATGCCTGTTTCATAACCTGAAACAAATAAGTCATTTTTGCTACTGTAATGATATGTTCCAATAGTCCCATAAGTATTATTATTAGAACTTTCATCCAAATACAACGCCACTTTCAGCGTATCACAAATCTGAGTTGCAGTTGTCCTTCCAGAAATACTTACTTTCCCAACCCCGTCTTGCTTTATTTTCCCCGTGCCAACAGCAAGATAAGTACCTCTTGCAACCGCATACCAGGTATCTTCAGCTTCAGTTTCTGTAACTTTCTTCTCATGATACACTGCTATTTCTTCTGCTTGTACAGGAAATGCTATTGCAAAAATCGATAGTATCATTAAAGGTAAGCTTAAAACCATTGAGAAAATTTTCTTATGTCTCATATCTCCTCCTTTCAACATTTTTTATAAGCGCTTATATAAAAAAAACGATTCAGATAAGCAATATCACGTATTTTTTATATAAATTTCTTCAATAATTTTTAAAAACTCTCGCAGTTCTATATTTCCATATACAGCGTAAAACACATTATCATATGAAATTTCTGACAAGAGGATTTCCTCCCCATCTTTATTCTTTGCCTTTATTATCTCTATTTCTTTATCTAGAATAAAGTTCTCTGCCGTTTCTACAACCTCACCATTACCATCTGATTTAATATAACTCTTTGATTCTAAATAATCACGGCTTATATATATTGAAATCATTTGCTCTTTATATCGAAGATATATTGTAGCTTCACCTAAATCTTCAAGAATTTCAACACCATATAATTCTGAGGCCTGTGGTTTATACCCTAACCTCAAAGATAATATTCCAAGTTTATCATTAATCTCCTGGTAAATCTCCTCCTCCTCAACTTCCCTCTCAATCCTCACATCATTATTAACCTTAATTACAACTTCTCCATCCCTATGCTCCACAACCGCCTCTGGCGTATACACTTTCTTGCCTACAGTTCCAAATTCCACGGCAAGCAGAAGTACCAGTATTGCTGCCAGTACGCCCAGTATCTTCCAGCGGATTTTTCCATGTCTTTTGGGGCGGCCGGGTATTTTTCCCTCTGCAACGTTTTCCATGCTCCAGGCAGGCATTGTTTCCAGAGGGGCTTCTTTGGCCGCCTTCTTCCGCTCCTCTATCCGCTCCATCAAACGGGCGAATTCAGCCTCCTCGTCCTCCTCCGGCATAGCTTCTATATGTGTAAGGGCCTGTTGCTCCAGGTAGGCAGCTTCCGCCTCCAGATCACGGTCCCATGGTTTATTCTCTGTTCTTTTTTGCAACATTCTGGTCTCCTTATCATTTATACCTTAAACAAATACTGTTTTTAAACACTGCGACAACAAATAATTGACAGATGCCTTCCAACCTATCATAATGAATAATAACTCCAATCCAGCTATAAAAAAAGAAAAAATTCATATCATAACTATATGCAGGAGGTTTTCTATAATAATGAAACGAATCATATTAACGGGAGGCGGTACAGCCGGCCATGTAACGCCCAATATGGCGTTGATTCCCAGCCTGAAAAAACTGGGCTACGATATTCATTATGTCGGTTCTCATACGGGAATCGAAAAAAAACTAATTGAGGAGATGGGCATCCCCTATCATGGCGTCTCCTCCGGAAAATTCCGCCGCTATTTTGATCCCAAAAACTTTACCGACCCCTTTCGCGTTCTGAAGGGTTATAAAGAATCCCGGGCTTTGATGAAAGAATTAAAACCCGATGTTTTGTTTTCCAAAGGCGGTTTTGTGTCCGTGCCAGTCGTACTTGCAGCCAGACATTTCCACATCCCGGCGGTTATCCATGAATCCGACATGACCCCCGGGCTGGCCAACAAACTGTCAATACCCTCAGCCTCTAAAATATGTTGTAATTTCCCGGAAACCATCCCCCTTCTTCCTAAGGGAAAAGCTGTTCTCACCGGCTCTCCGATCCGCCAGGAGCTTTTGACCGGAAACCGGTTATCCGCTCTGTCCTTTACCGGGCTTAGTGCAAATAAACCTGTAATTCTTGTTATGGGAGGCAGCCTTGGCGCGGTCGCAGTAAATAATGCCATCCGCTCCATTCTGCCAAAGCTTCTTACCCGGTTCCAGGTGGTTCATCTGTGCGGGAAAGGAAAGACAGATATTTCCCTGTCCCAGACCCCGGGCTATGTACAATATGAATATATCAAAAGCGAGCTGCGGGATTTATTTGCCCTTGCCGATATTGTGGTATCACGGGCAGGTGCAAACGCCATCTGTGAGCTCCTGGCTCTCAAAAAGCCAAATCTGCTGATTCCCCTCTCCGCAGCCGCCAGCCGCGGCGACCAGATTCTCAACGCCCGTTCTTTTGAACGCCAGGGATTTTCCCTTGTACTGGAAGAGGAATCCATTACAGACGATTTACTTTATGATACCATATTTGAGCTTTATGAAAACCGTGCCTCCTACGCAAAAGCCATGGAGGGAAGCAGTCAGTCCAACGCCATTGACACCATTGTAACCCTTATTGAGGAACAAGTCCACAAATAAAAAATATCCAGGGAAACCGAAAAGGGGGCTGTCCAGTCCATGACCGCTCCCTTTTTCTTAACTAAGGAGACATTTCCCTTAAAACCCCCTATCCGCTCTCACAAATCACGATATTCATCCCCGAAATTTGCTACCAGCCAGTCTTTGGCACGTTTTAAATATCCGTCCACCGTAGTAAGCGCAATTCCGTATTCCTCAGCAACCTTCTTTCTGGGAACATTCATGCATTTTACCAGAACCACCATGTCATACCATACGGGGTTCTTTTCTCTCAATCTGGAAAGGGCTGTCTCAAATAATTCACGTTCTCCCATCCTTTTCAGATAGTCATCCACTTCGTTACTTACCGGCATCATCCTGACCAGCTCCTCCGATTCCGGAAGGCCTACAACTTCTCTGTACTTTCCGCCTTTCTTCAACATATCCTTTGCAATATTCGCCGCCACTACAATAAGCCAAGATTTTATCTTTTCCTCTGGCATGTAACCTTCAAAATCATAAAGACGAATAAAAGTTTCCTGGCAGATATCCTGGGCCACATTGTAGTCATGAATATGGTCATACGCTATTTTCTTGATAAGTTTATGGTACTTTAAATAAATTTCCTTAAAGTTTTCTCTTTCGTAATCCATCATTTCTTATACTCTTAATTCTTCTGCCAGTCTCCGCAGCCCCTCTGCATCTGCTGTTCCCGGATTCCAACAAATTCCCGCTGTATCTCCTTTATACCTGGGGATCAGATGTAAATGGAAATGAAATACGGTCTGTCCAGCCACAGCCCCATTGTTCTGCATTATATTAAACCCGTCACAGTGCAGAATCTCTGTCATATGGACTGCCAGCTTCTTCGCCAGGACAAAAATTCTGCTGCAAAGCGCATCATCCAATTCATAAATATTTGCATAATGCTCCTTGGGAACAATCAAGGCATGCCCCTTTGCAGCAGGGCCCAGGTCTAAAAACACGCGAAAATCCTCATCTTCATAGATTGTAGAAGATGGGATTTCCCCATTGGCAATTTTACAGAATATACAGTTGGAATTTTTCATTTTTCTTATCCTTTCCTACTATTTTTCCCTCTTTTCCATGCGTTTTTCTGTCGAAAAATGTAGATTGTTTTTATTTGCCATTTTCTGGAAGTCATGGTAAACTTTAGAGAAGGAGAGATATAAAACATGGACAACTCAGAAACTTTTACGATTTCCAAAATTGTACATGAAATACGCAATCCACTTACGCTGATTAACAGCTCTCTTCAGTTAATCCAGCAGCTCCACCCAGAGGTAAAGGATTTCCAATTCTGGACACAAACATTAGAGGACGTGTCCTACCTGGGAGTCCTTCTGGATGATCTGGCTTCCTATAATGATGACAGGCGCTTTTTCCGTTGCGAAGTGGACATCCGTCAGCTTGCTCTTTCCCTGGAAGAAAGCCTGCAGCCTTATTTACTGGAAACGCACAAGCATTTTTCCCTCCATGTTCCAAACCAGTTGCCTTCTGTCTTCGGCAACACGATAAAATTGAAACAGGCATTTCTGAATATTTTGAAAAATGCATGCGAAGCAACCGGAGATGAAGGCCGTATTACCATGTCCGTCCGCAAATATTTAAGCGATATTATAATTTTAATCACCGACGATGGATGCGGAATGAATAATGAATGTCTTGAAACCCTGTTCACCCCCTTTGTCACTCACAAGACAAACGGAAGCGGACTCGGCCTGGCACTCACAAAGAAAATCATTGACGCACACCATGGTCAGATTGATGTCACGTCTGTACTCGGTAAAGGAACCACCTTTACGATTACGCTACCCCATATGAACATTCTAGTATAAGATTCCGGCTTTTTCAAGATACTTTTATAAAAATTACTATTTTTGATGTGATTTCTCACTATTTTGTCTGGTGAGAATGGGATTGAGCTTATAGAATTATAAATATGGTGCGTCTTTCATTGATCCTGTCATACAGACGGTCGGCCAGCTGCATGTTTTGTCCGCCTTATAGTCATTTTCAATAGTCACCATGGGCAGCTCCACATTCATAATCTCACAGACTGTCCCGGCGTTCCGCATCCGGTACGCGATATCCACACCGGCCGCCAGATCGCCCTCATAAATCTCCAACTCTATATCCTCATATTTCCCGGCAATATCCGCTATAACCTTATTCAGAGAGGCATAAGGCGTAATGGCCAGAATTCTGCACTTCTTTTTCATGGATTTCTCCTGCTTTTGTTATTTTCAAACCGCTGCGGTATTTCTCCCGGCGTTTACTGGCCCGCTATTTGAGAATGAGTTTCAGCAACGGATTGTTCACAAACAGCCAGGTAAGCGCTCCGCTGTCGGCAATCATGCCCAGAGCCTTGTCTCCCCAGGTACTGGTGGCAAACGCGCCGATTACCAGAAATACCACCCAGACCAAAAAGAGCCCCTCCAGAAAGCCTGCTCCCGCTCCCAGAATCCGGTTAATTCCATGCAACAGAGGAAGGCTGGCCGCAATGTGAAGCGCCCAGGCTGCCCCGTGTACTACCACGCTGACCAGGATAAATGTCACCACAAAAGCCACAAGCTGCAACAGTCTGTCCGCCACAAATTCCACAGCCATATCCTCCAGCCCCATAATCCGCAGCATCTGCATCATTTCCATGTCGCTCTCCGTCATGCCGTTTTGCAGCACCGTATATACCGCCGTGTGTTCCTTTAATGCCTCTGTAATATAAGGCACGGTAATGGTAACCAGCCCCAGGGTCAGCGCCCAGGCCACAAGCCCCACAAGCTTCCTTATCAGTCCCTTCCGGTATCCGTCCCAGGTAAAAAGGAGCATGGCGCCCAGTACTCCAAGCAATAATCCGTTCATATTCTTCTGCCTCAGCTCAATTTTAGTTGGTCAGTTTTCTGTGGATAAACCGCCACAAAGCGCCGCCCTTTAAGGGCGTAAAAGTTCACCAGGGTATCCGTGAAAGTTCCCTGATAGCGCAGCACGCCTTTCATACTGTAGATGGCGCACTCGTTTTCGTTGTAAATGACAACGCAATCCTTTGCCAGCTTAATCTGGGAATATTTCAAGTCAAAAGACTGTTCCAGCACCAGGTTTCCCTTCCTGTCAAAAATCTTCAGGAGATAAGGGATCTCCCCCTCCTGCTCATAAACCAGACCAAATCTGCTCTCTCCAAAGCAGACGCTCTGAATTTCCCCTTCCATGGTGCCGTCCACGGTCTCCTCGGGAATTTCCGCCCCCTCAAATACATAAAAACCGGTTTCCCCCACAGCCACACAGGTATCCTCCGACAGGTAGCACACCCTGGGCACCAGAATCCCCTCGTAAAGCCTGGAAGCCACAATCTTGTCCACAAAGTTGGCTCCCACGGCCCCCAGATTGTAGAATACTACGCAGGTATTGGACATCCCTCCGGCCACCTGCAGAAATGACACCGCAAGCTTGCTTCCGTCCGGCGCCATGGACAGGGACATGGGCTGCCCGGTCTCCGCCAGATTACAGCGGGCGTCCAGCAGCTTCTCCCCATCCTGGTCATACAGGTAAATCCAGGAAACGCTGCTGTCCTCCAAAATTACCGCCGTGACGCCCTCTCTCGAAATCGTTACCTGCTGAATGGGAAGCAGAGTATTTACCTGTCCCTTCAAGCCGGACTCATCAAAGATATACAGTTCATTTCCGCCCTGGTCAGCCACAGCCACTGCAGAACCGCAGATGGCCAGAATGGGGTCCTGCATATTATAGGTCTGGCTCCAGATCATCTCATGGCTCAGAGTTACGCAGGAAACGCCGTCCTTACTGTACCGCAGCAGGCGGTCGTTGTATTCCACATAGCGGGTACTGATAGTATCTGCGTGTTCCACGCTGCTTATTACTTCCAAGGTGTCATAATTTTTATTGGACAGATACCTGCTGACCCCTATAGCAATTCCTACAGCCACAAGAATACACACCAAAAACCGCCCCCCAATACCCAGCCGGTGCAGGAGCAGCTTCCGTGTGTATTCTTTCATGCCGCTATGTTCTGTTTTTTTATTCTCAAATGGTGTAATT
The DNA here is from genome assembly GCA_910576205.1 of Clostridia bacterium. Lineage (GTDB taxonomy): Bacteria > Bacillota > Clostridia > Lachnospirales > Lachnospiraceae > RGIG4284. The sequence goes on from CAJTHL010000007.1 coordinate 158,687, forward strand.
TTTGGCATCTTTCCTCTTGCCTTATATTCTCCTGTCTAGGGAAGTAAAATCTTGTCGCCGATAAGTATTATATCACTGTCTTGGATATGGTTCAACTGACAAATTTCCTCCACATACTTATCGCTGCCATAGATTTTCCGGCTGATGCTCCGCAGCGTGTCCCCCTTTCGGACAATATAGACCTGCGGCACAGAGGCCGCAGTCTCTTGAACCTGGATTTCCCGGGTGTCGGGCTGCGCTTCCTCCTGGGGCTGCTCCCCTTCGGGCGGCTCCTCCGTGGACGGCTCTTCCCCAGCACCTTCCTGGGGCTGTCCGTTTTCGGACGATTCTGCCTGCTCTCCCTCAGAACCCTCCGGCTGTCCGCCGTCCTCTACCAGATCCTCTGCTTCGTCCGCCGGATCGCCTCCTGCCGGATTATCCCCGGTATCACCACCATTTTCTGTGCCTTCACTTCCGGCTTCTTCCGGAAACACCTGTCCCTCTCCGGTTTTTACCGCGCTCTCCCCTGCCACCTGCTGCCCAGGGGCCTCACCGGAAACGCCCGCCAGTCCCGTCTGCTGCTCTTCCAGGCTCTGGGTCAGATTGTTGAGGGCCATCTCCACCTGCTCCATTTTCTCATAATTGTTTATCATCGTAATGCCAATAACCAGCACCACCATAACCAGAAAGGTACTCACCCCATAGAGAAGGGTCATCACGCGCCTCTGGCTGGACTGGCTCCTCTTCTCCTGCACCATCATGCGGAAGCTTCTGGCTGCCCGGTCTGAATACTCCGCCTTTGCGTCAACACTCCTTCCATCCCGCTTTTCCAGCATATACTGCTGCATGCTTTCATTTCGCTCATAAAAAATAAAATAACCGTTCTGACGCTCCATAGAGGTTCCCTGCAAAGCAAAAAAAGCCTCCTCCCCCTCTGTGGGATCCTCCATAAACAACACCTTGTCCCATCCCGGAAAATGAGTCCGGTGGGTGCTTAAAATCTCATAATCCACCTCCAGAGGAAAGCCCGGCACTGACAGAAACCACCCCAGTATTTCCTGCCCTTTAAAATATTTCTCTATATCCTCATAAATCTGCATCCACATCTGGTCTGTGAATACCACGCCCTCCCCGGTCTCTGCATCCGGCTCAAGCTCCATGGCGCTGCGGATAAACAGATATGGAACCCCCTCCTGTTCCTCTGCGCTTCCCAGCAGAACCGCACCTCTTGATCCGGGCATTTCCTCCTTCGCATACTGCCGGAGATATGTAACAACATAATCCTCCACATAGATTTTTCTGGCCGGTTCCGGCTCCCCCATCTGGCGGACGTTTTTAGGAATCGTGACGCTCATCCATACCACCTCGCTTGTCCTATTCTTCTCCGCTGGCCGGAGAACTGCTTTTAGGGAGATGATACCATATGGAAAACGCGGTTTTTAGCAAAGAAAGTCGTCTGGGGGGTAAAATCGGATGACAGAATACGACAGAGCGGGGCTTAAAGCCCCTCTGGAGCGCCGGCCTGGATGTAAAGAGCTATCATGTTATATGGCGGTAAACCTTTACTTATACGGAAAGCCGGAAAGTCCGCTGGTTTTTGATATGCTCCCCTTATGGCAGACAGATGAAATAATAAAACTGTCACTATAAGGAGGAGCATATTTTATGGGACAACATTCAAAATACTCTTTTGAAATGAAATTAGATGCCATTACAAAATATTTGGAGGGAAGCTGTTCAACAGAAAGTATCGCCCGAAGCCTGGGAACAAATGGAACACGTATCGTCGAGTGGGTGACCTTGTATCAGTCTTTAGGAATAGAGGGGTTAAAAACAACTCCAAAACTCCGTGTCTATTCCGCCGAAACAAAACAAAATGCTGTTGCCGATTACCTTTCCGGCAAAGGAACATTAAGGGAAATCCAGAAAAAGTATGGAATCCGCTCAGATAAGCAGCTTCGCAACTGGATTATGAAGTATAATGGTCATGAGAAGTTAAAGGCTTCTGGAACAGGAGGAACCAGCGTCATGACCAAAGGAAGAAAAACCTCATATGAGGAACGGGTGGAAATTGTAACATACTGCATAGAGCATGGAATGGATTATGCCCAGGCAGCAGAAAAATACCAGGTATCCTACCAACAGATTTACCAATGGACAAGGAAATACCAGTCAAACGGCGTAGAAGGGCTTATTGACAAAAGAGGGAAAAGAAAATCTGAAACAGAAATGTCGGAACTGGAGAAGCTGCGTGCGGAAAATAAGATTCTTCAAGCGGAAAAGCGCAGAGCCCAGCTGGAGGTTGCTTTCTTAAAAAAACTCGACGAAATCGAAAGGAGGCGGTTCTAAGCCAGACACAAAATGAAACGGTTTATCTGGCGATACAGGAAATATATGATGAGCAGGGATGCCCTATATCGGAACTCTGCAGATTTGCGGGAATTTCGCGTTCTGCTTATTATAAATGGCTGAACCGAAAACCAGGTGAAAATGAGAAATTCAACCAGAAATTATGTGTCCTTATCAGAGATGCGTACGAGGAAAAAAGCGGGATTCTGGGTTACAGGCAGATGACGATTAAATTGAACCGTGAAAATGAATTTCAAGTCAACGCAAAGAGAATCTTGCGCCTTATGCGGATTTTACATCTGAAATCTGTGTGCCGGCGCAGGAGAAGAAACTATGTAAAATCAACGCCGGAGGTTACTGCCGAAAACATCTTAAACCGGGAGTTCCATGCGGAACGTTTTGGGGAAAAATGGCTTACAGATGTAACGGAGATGAAATATGGAGCCAGTGGGAAGGCATACCTGAGCGCCATTCTGGACTTGGCAGATAAAAGTATTGTTTCCTTTGTCATTGGACATTCCAATAATAATGCCCTTGTTTTTGAAACCTTTGACATTGCCCATGAAAACCATCCAGATGCAAAGCCTTTATTTCACAGTGACCGTGGATACCAATACACCTCAAAATCCTTCCGTAAAAAGCTTAACAAAGCAGGAATGACGCAAAGCATGTCAAGAGTGTCCAGATGTATTGATAACGGACCAATGGAAGCGTTCTGGGGGATGCTGAAATCAGAAATGTATTACCTGAAGAAATTTCAAACATATGAGGAGCTAAAGGAGGACATATCCGATTACATAGATTATTATAATAATCATCGGTATCAGAAGCGCTTAAACTGTATGACACCGATAGAATATAGAAACTATTTGAAAGATGCTGCATAAAAACTCTGCCAGTCCTCTTTGCGACTGGCAGGTAAAAATTTTTATTTTTTTAACTGTCTACTTGACAGGGAGCGGTTCATTTGCGGAGATTTCCGGCTCTTTGTTTTTACTTATTCAAATTCTATAGTCGCCGGCGGCTTCGGGCTCATATCATAGCACACCCTGTTCACATTTTCCACCTCTGCCAGAATCCGGTCTGTGATCTTTTCCAGCACATCCCAATCCACCTTCTCTATTGAGGCAGTCATGGCGTCTATGGTGTTGATGGCACGGATTATTACCATGTATTCAAATACCCTGGCATTGTTTTTCATGCCGACGGACTTAAAGTCCGGCACCACCGTAAAATATTGCCATACCTTCTTGTCCAGGCCTGCCTTCGCAAATTCCTCCCGGAGAATGGCGTCGGATTTGCGGACAGCTTCCAGACGGTCCCTTGTGATGGCGCCCAGGCACCTTACGCCAAGGCCCGGTCCGGGGAAGGGCTGACGGTAAACCATATCGTGGGGAAGTCCCAGTTCCACGCCGCAGGCGCGGACTTCATCTTTAAAGAGCTGTTTTAAGGGTTCCACCAACTCAAACTTCAGATCCTCGGGAAGGCCGCCCACATTGTGGTGGGATTTTACCATTTTTGCGGTCTTGGTTCCGCTCTCAATGATATCCGGATAAATGGTTCCCTGGCCCAGGAAATTGATTCCCTCCAGTTTCCTTGCCTCCTCCTCAAAGACCCGGATAAACTCGCCGCCGATAATTTTGCGCTTCTGCTCCGGATCCGCCACATTTTCCAGCTTGCCAAGGAATCTCCCGGAAGCATCCACATAGATCAGATTTGCGTGAAGCTCGTCCCGGAATACCTTTACCACACTCTCCGACTCATTCTGCCGCATCAGCCCATGGTTCACATGGACGCACACAAGCTGCTGGCCAATGGCTTTTATGAGCATGGCTGCCACAACGGAGGAATCCACGCCGCCGGACAGCGCCAGCAGCACCTTCTTATCCCCTACCTGCTGACGGATAAGCGCCACCTGGTCCTCGATAAAATTCTTCATATTCCAGTTTGTCTGGGCTTTGCAATCCTCAAACAGGAATTTTTTCAGCTCCTCTTTGCCGGGAAGAACGGAAAATTTTGTCTCGCATTTTGACTGCGGATAGTCCACGGAAATCATGGGATATCCCAGGTCATAAATCTCCGGCCGGATTTCCACGGCCTGTCCGTCTACCACGCGGTTTTCGCCGCCGTTTAATATAATGCCCTTTACATTGTCAAACGCCTTCAGCTCCTCAGCTGTGATATCGTGGGGATGGATTTCACTGTACACGCCAAGGTCGCGGATTTCCCGGGCAATCACGGTGTTCTCCGTGCTGCCCAGATCCAGAATTACAATCAGATCTTGTTTCATGGGGAATGTTCTCCTTATCTTTTATCGTGTTTTCGCGCTGCTCTGCAGTTTTGCAGCCTCTTACCTTCCGTTGGCAGCAGCATAGCCTGCCAACCTGGGATATAGGTACAGTATAACAGATAACCCCATGGATTGTATAGAAATTTCTTTATATTGAAAAAAGTATGAAAAATACAGGGAAAAAGGAGACTGCCGCGTCCCCTTTCAATACAAAATCTCTCTGGTCAGCTCTGCCAGGGTATTCTCCCCCCAGCTATAATTCGTGAGATAACTCCCCTTAAACAGCTGGGCGTATTCTTCCTTTCCAGACAGGTAGTCATAGAGGTCGCACTGCACTTTTTCTGGCACAATCCGCCGTTTCCCGTCCACGGTTTCCACCACCTCGGAGATACCGTACTCCTCCAGTATATTTTTAAGCCGCAGGGCTACCTTGCGGTATCTGGCCAGGGTTACGGGACTCACCGGCTCTGCCTCCCACAAAAAGCTTATGGCCTCCTCCGAGGAAATGTAGCCGCCCCGGCGGTCTGCCAGAAGGGCAAAGAGCTCTTTTGATTTCTTGTTGCGAAAAGCAATGGGCTTCTGGCCCACAAACACGTCAAAATAACCGAAGGTGCGGATCCTTACTACCGGCGCTTTGGCAAAGCCCCGGGGTTCCTTTGCTTCTCCCTCCTCAATATTGTAGAGCATTACATACCTGGGCGTAAGACCGCTGGGATATTTGGGAGAGCAGATGGCTTTAATCCGCCGTTTTATTCCGGACTTCAAGTCCAGATAAAGGAACTCTGCCTCTCCGTCCCTAAGAAGGCTGACAAAATCCTCGTAGGCTACTTCGCTGCGGGATACAAAGTCCTTGAGAGGCGTGCTCTTTTTCATAAGCGGCATCCACTCTTCCCTGGTAAGACCGAAGAATTCACAGACGTTGTCGCTGGCATAAAGAGGCGTCACGGATTTATCCGTTACCTCAAAGGCCGCTATACCGTCTGTGAAACGCATAACCAGTTCCTGGAGTTTTTCCTTTAGAGACACATTCTCCGTGCGCAGGCTCTCCGTCTCCTCCTCGTCCGGAACACATCTGCAGCAGTAGAGACTCACCGGACTGTCCATCTTCAGAAATATCCCCGTGTACAATTTGATCTTTCCGTCGGAGGACTGTGCCCGGTATGTAATCTGGGGAGGTTTTTCCCCTTTTTTGTACAGCCTTCTCTGGCTGAAATCCCGGAAATATCCACGGACACTCTCACGGTCATCGGCGATTACGGTAGCTGCAATCCATTTCTCCGTGGCATCCTCCATCTGCATAGGAATATTTTCCAGCCATTTAAACATGGGGGAATTATTGCTGTACAGGCATTTCACGGTGTTGGTGCCAAGATCGTACTCAAAAATTTTTTCGTACACATCCATTAGGGCTTTAAGATAACGCTGGGTTTCACTTTCCCTTCTCTTCAGACGGCGTTCCGTGATATCCATGCAGACGCTCTGGAATTCTTCTATCCCCTGCTCATTCACGCATTTAGTCACCCATCCGAAAATGCTGGCCCTCGTGCCGTCGCAGCGAAGCAGGGTCATTTCCCCGGCAATAGGCGTCCCCGCCGTGTACACCCGGTTGAGATACAGGGCAAAACGGCGGCGCTCCTCCATGGGAATCATCAGAAAAATATTTGCCTTGAAAAGCTCCAGATAGTCCAGCTCCCCGTCCCGTGCCCTGGGAAAGCGCAGAATCTCCATCATCTGTCTGTTAAGGTAAGTGACCTTCGGCTGCTTCTCGCAGGTATATTTCAGAAATCCACAGGGAATCGTCTCATTTAAAAACCGGAGATTATTGTTTTCGTTTTTGATGTGGGTGATATCCGCCAGAACAGAATCCCCTAAAAGGACGCCGTCCTCCTGCCTGGTGACCGTGACTGTGTCACGCACATGAAGTACAGACCCGTCTTTTTTCAGCAGGCGGTACTCGGTTCCCAGAGTCTGCTCCTTTTCTTTCAAATCCTCCAGAAAGCGAAGGTATATCCCCTGATCTGCGGGATGTACACGGGCCCCATAGGAATCTGCGCCTTCACCCAGGAGATCTTTTTCCGTAAATCCCAGCATTTCACACAGATTCCGGCTTGCATAGGTCAGACGGACCGGGTCTGTCAGCATATACTGGTGGTAGCCGCTGATATTCTGATTTAGGATGTCCTCCATCTGGTTTAGCTTCATTTTCATAGAATCTCCTTTTCAAGGGAGGTATTACCATTTAGGGATTGCATCTATCTGCTCTTTATATGCAGTCTACCATATTTTCTCGGGAAGTACAATTCATTCATTTGCCGTCTGTTTTAAGCATCCCCGAAGCTTATCCACATTTACCACGCAGCCGGTTTTTTTGTATTTTTCCGCTGATAGTTTTTGGCATCTCTTCCACAAACTCCACCATGCGGATCCATTTGTATTCCGCCAGTTTCTGATTGCAGAATTCCCGGATCTCCAGCTCCAGGTCCCTGGCGGGCTCATAGCCCGGGCAAAGCATTACGATTGCCTTGATTGCCTGGCCTCTGAGGGCATCGGGGACGCCGATCACGCTGCATTCCAATACACCTGGGTGCTCCATAAGAATGTTTTCCACCTCGTAAGGCCCCACCCGGTATCCCCCGGTCTTGATAATGTCGTCGAATCGGCCGTGAAACCAGTACAGGCCATTCTCATCCTGGTAAGCCGCGTCTCCGGTATGGTACACGCCGCCCCGCCACACATGGCGGTACTGCTCCTCATTATCCAGGTAAGCCGTAAATACCCCTGGCTGCTTCCCGTTTGGGGGAGGAATGATAACCACCTCGCCGATTTCTCCTGCCGGAACCGGATTTCCGGATTTATCCCAAAGCTCAATCTGGTAAAAGGGAGACGGGGTTCCCATGGAGCCCTCTACCGGCTCGCAGCCCCGGAAATTTGCCATAAGCAAAGTCGTCTCTGTCTGGCCATAGCCCTCGCAGAGGGGAAGTCCCGTGCGTTCCGTAAACCTGCGAAACACTTCGGGAGCCAGCATTTCCCCGGCTGTGGAGGCGTGCCGCAGGCTTGGCATGGCAGGAATGCCCTTGCGGACCAGATAGCGGTACACCGTGGGAGGCGCGCAGAAAGAGGTGACCTTGTAGCGGTTGATAACCGCTGTCAGCTGTTTGGGCTCAAAGTTATCAAAATCATAGACCATAACGGCGCTGCCCACCAGCCACTGGCCGTAGAGCTTGCCCCAGGAAGCCTTTGCCCAGCCGGTTTCCGCCACCGTAAAGTGAAGGCCGTCCTCCTCCGCCTGCTGCCAGTATTTCGCCGTGACAATATGGGCCAGAGGATAGGTAAAATCATGGATTACCCCTTTGGGATATCCCGTGGTGCCGGAGGTGAAATACAGAAGCATAGGATCCTGGGCCTTTGTTTCCAGACGGGCAAGCTCCGTGGACGCATTTTCCATTTCCCGGGTGAGATTCCGAAAGCCCGCAACATTTTGTTGCACAGACCAGAGCAGACACGTTTTTCCGGCTTTTTCCAGAGCCTCAACGATCTTCTCCGGCGTTTCATTCTGCCAGGTGCAGAGTATGGCGTCGACACCGGAGCTCCGGATGCGGTAAACATAGTCGTTTACGGTAAGCATATGGGTGGCCGGTATCATAACCGCACCGATTTTGTGCAGGGCAATCGCCGCAAACCAGTATTCGTAATGGCGTTTCAGCACTGCCATCACCCGGCTTCCCCGGCGGATACCGGCCTGCAAAAATACATTTGCCATCTGGTTGCTGTATTTTTTAATGTCCTCAAAGGAAAAGATATGCTCCTCATTTTCTGTGTTGCACCAGACAAGAGCGGTTTTCTCCGGAGTCTCACCGGCTATGGCGTCCACCACATCGTAACCGAAATTAAAGTCAGGGGGATAATCCAGGGCAAAGCTTAGGAGACGTCCCTGGCCGTCAATGACTTCTCTGCTATATTTCTGATAAATACTCATAAAATTGACTCCTATTCTGTCTTTGCACCCGCCGTTTTAAAGAAGTCCGTCCGCCCCGGCATTTCCGATTCTGCGGAACCTTTCATAACGCTTTCCAATCAGATCCAGGTCGCCGGAAAGGGCGCTTAATTCCTCTGCCAGAAGCATACGGATGCGGTCGTAAAATTCCCTTTTTCCGATTTCGTTTTCCGATAAAATGCGTTCCACAACTCCCAGGCTTTTGGCGTCCTCAGCCGTAAGCTTTAAGCTGGCTGCCGCAGCTTCGGCTTTGGAGGCGTCTTTCCAGAGAATGCTGGCGCAGCCCTCGGGGGAAATCACGGAATAGACGGCGTTTTGCAGCATCCATACCCGGTCAGCCACTCCCAGGGCCAGAGCTCCGCCGCTGCCTCCCTCCCCGATTAATATAGATAGAATAGGTACACATAAGGTAGACATTTCCATAAGGTTTTCGGCTATGGCCTGGCCCTGGCCCCGCTCCTCGGCCCCCACACCGCAGTAGGCACCGGAAGTATCGATAAAGCAGACCACAGGCCTGCCGAATTTTTCCGCCTGCTTCATAAGGCGCAGGGCTTTGCGGTAGCCCTCCGGATGGGGCGCGCCAAAGTTCCGTCTGCTCCGCTCCTTTGCCGTGTGGCCTTTTTCTATGGCGATTACGGTCACGGGGCTGCCGTTTAACCGCGCGATGCCGCCTACTATGGCTGGATCGTCCCCAAACCGGCGATCCCCGTGAAACTCCGTGAATCCCTTAAAAATATTTCTGATGTAGTCAAGTCCCGTGGGACGTTTGCTGTCACGGGCCAGTTTCACCCGGTCGTAAGCTGCTCCGCTCATATATTCACCTTCCGTTGTGCATCTTGAGAAGCTCCGCCAGCATCTTTCTCTGGTCGGGGCGACTGACAATACTGTCCACAAATCCATGCTCCAGTACAAATTCCGACTTCTGGAATCCGGCCGGAAGCGCTTTTCTGGTGGTCTGCTCAATGACCCGGGCCCCTGCGAAGCCTACCATGGCTCCAGGCTCCGCCAGAATAATATCCGCCTCCATGGCAAAGCTTGCGGTGACGCCGCCCGTGGTAGGGTCTGTGAGTACCGCTATATACAAGAGTCCCGCATCGCTGTGACGCTTTACCGCCGCGCTTGTCTTGGCCATCTGCATCAGAGACAGAAGTCCCTCCTGCATCCGCGCGCCGCCGGAGACGGTATAACCGATTATGGGAAGGCGGTGTTCTGTGGCGTATTCAAAGAGGGAAGTGATTTTCTCTCCCACAGCGCTTCCCATGCTGCCCATCATAAAATAGGGCTCCATCACAAACAGGCAGCAACTCTGTTTTCCGATCCTGGCCGTTCCGCAGATGACCGCTTCCTCCTCGCCGCTGGCTGCCCGCACAGTCTCTGCCTTGTCCCGGTATCCCGGAAAATTTAAGGGATTGCCGGATTTCATTTCCGAATAAAGCTCGTGAAAGCCCTCCCTATCCGTCAGCATTTTGATGCGCTGACGGGCCTTCATGCGGAAATGATAACCGCAGGCACACACCAGATCATTTGCCCAGAGACGGCTTAGGGGAATATCCTTATGGCAGTTGGGACATTTCTTTTCCGGTTCCCCCTCGTCCCTCTGCAGGGGCGCCGAAGTCCGCCCTCCCTCTTCCAACTGGTTTTTTGGTTTTAAAAAGTTGATGAAAGCCATGGTGTCACCTGTTTCCCATAAATGTCAGATCATAATTACCAGAGGCAAATCTTTCATCCTCCACAATCTGCAGTTGTTCTTCAATGTTTGTGGAAATGCCGTCAATCACCAGTTCACACAGGGACGCCCGCATTTTCCTTAAGGCCTCCTCCCGGGTTCTGGCATAGACCACCAGCTTGCCAAGAAGAGAATCGTAATAGGGGGACACGGTAGTTCCCTCCATAAGGCAGGTGTCAAAGCGCACGGAGGGACCTCCTGGCACATGGAGCATGCGAAGGGTCCCGCAGCTTGCGGCATTGATACGGCATTCTATGGCAGAGCCTGTCATAGGGATTTCTTTCTGGGTAAAATTCAGCGGAATTCCCGCGGCAACACGGATCTGCCATTTTACCAGATCGCAGCCCGTAAGCATCTCCGTCACACAGTGCTCCACCTGCAGCCGCACATTCATCTCCATAAACCAGAAGTTTCCCTTCTGATCCAGCAGAAATTCCAGTGTCCCGGCTCCCACATAGCCGATTTTTTTCACTGCCTCCGCAGCAACACGGATAATCTCCTCCCTCTGCCCGGTTTCCACAGCCGGGGAGGGCGTCTCCTCGATAAGCTTCTGGTTACGCCGCTGCAGGGAGCAGTCCCTGTCCCCAAGGCAGACCACATGGCCCTGCTCATCGGCCAGCATCTGCAATTCTACATGGCGGGCAGGAAATACATATTTTTCCAGATAAACGCTGCCGTCCCCAAAAGCTGTGAGAGCCTCGCCGGATGCCTGAAAATAGGACTCCTCCAGCTCATCGGGGGTTCTGATAAGCCGGATGCCCCGGCCGCCGCCCCCTGCGCAGGCCTTTATCATAAGGGGATAGCCAATACGGTCTGCCGCCTCCCCGGCTTCCTCTACGGAGGACAGGGCTTTTGTTCCCGGAATCACAGACAGGCCCGTGCCGCCCATAAGCTCCTTGAGAACCGCCTTATCGCTGAGACGCTCCATACTCTCCGGGGCGGGGCCGATAAACACCAGGCCGTTTTTCCTGCAAAGCCTGGCAAAATGGGCGTTTTCGGAGAGGAACCCGTAGCCCGGATGAATGGCCTGGGCTCCTGCCAGGACTGCGGTGCTGATAATCTGGTTTTCATTCAGATAGCTCTCGGAGGCTTCGGGACCGCCGATGCAATAGCTCTGGTCAGCCAGGGCCACATGGAGGGCGTCTTTGTCGGCCTCCGAATATACTGCCACCGTAGCCACGCCCATTTCCTTACAGGCCCGTATAATGCGGACGGCGATCTCTCCCCGGTTGGCAATCAGTATTTTAGAAAACATAGTCTTATTATCCTGCTCTTTTTATATGAAACAGCTCTGTGCCGTATTCCACCACCTGACCGTTAGTAGCGCAAATCCGGGAAATGACCCCGTCCGCCTCGGCCACGATCTCGTTCATCAGCTTCATGGCCTCCACCAGACAGAGAACCTGGCCTTTTTTCACATGGTCGCCTACGGATACATAGGGGGCGGCATTTTCGGCCGGGGCGGCGTAAAAGATTCCCACCAGAGGCGACGTTACACTGTCGTAATCCTGGGTTGCGGCCGTCTCTTTCGGCGCGGCTTCGCGGGCGGGCGCTACGGTATCTACAGCCACACTTTCCCTGGCCATTACCGGCGCCATACGCTCCAGACGCACCACCTTGTTGTCCTCGGTGATTTCCAGACCGGTCAGCCCAAGCTCTTCCATAAGCCCCGCGTATTTGCGGATATCTGTCTCGTTCATCCCTTACACCTTTCTAAAAGCAAGACATGCGTTGTGGCCCCCAAAGCCCAGGGAATTGGACAGAGCCAGGGTGATGTCCGCCTTTACCGCTGTATTTGGCACATAGTTTAAGTCGCAGGCCTCGTCCGGCTCCAGAAGGTTGATGGTGGGCGGGACAAGACCTTCGTTTAAGGCGAAAAGACAGGCCAGCGCCTCCAGGGCCCCTGCAGCCCCCAGCATATGGCCGGTCATGGATTTCGTGGAACTCACATAGGCCTCCCCGGCCGCCTTTTCTCCCAGGGCCTTCTTAATAGCTGCGGTTTCGATAACATCGTTCATGGGTGTGCCTGTTCCGTGGGCGTTGACGTATACCGTATCCTTTTCCGTGTAACCCGCTTCCGCCATAGCGTCTGTCATAGCCCGCGCGCCTCCTCTGGCTTCCGGATGGGGAGCTGTAATGTGGTAGGCGTCGCAGGTGGAGCCATAGCCGCAGACTTCCCCGTAAATACGAGCGCCCCGGACTCTGGCATGTTCATATTCCTCCAAAATAAGGGCCACCGCGCCTTCACCGATAACAAAGCCGCCTCTGCGCCTGTCAAAGGGCAGGGAGGCTGCGTCCGCATCCTGGGAGGTGGACAGTGCCTGCATATTGATAAATCCCGCCACGCCGGAGGGACTGATGGACGCCTCCGCGCCGCCGGTAATCACGGCGTCCGCGTAGCCGTGGCGGATCATGCGCATGGCTTCCCCTATGGCGTTGGAACCGGAAGCGCAGGCAGTCACAGCCGGCATGGCAGAACCCCGGCAATCGTGGCGCAGGGCGATCATGCCTGCCGCCATATTGGCAATCATCATGGGGATAAACAGGGGGGACACCCGGCGGGGGCCCTTCTCCATCAGCTTGGCATACTCCCGCTCAAAAGTGCCGATGCCCCCGATGCCCGTACCGAAGAACACCGCAAAACGCTCCGGCTCCACCGTTCCCTGTACGTCGCTCTCCTCCGCAGCCTGCCAGGCAGCCGCCACGGCAAGCTGGGTGTAGCGGTCCGTCCGCAGGACATCGTTTACATCCAGGTATTCCCTGGGGTCGAAATCCTTTACTTCAGCCGCCAGTTTTGCCTTATAACTGGTTGTGTCAAAGTGGGTAATGGGCGCTATTCCGTTTCTGCCGGACTTTAAACCCGCCCAGGTGTCTCCCACGGTGTTCCCCAGAGGGGTGACTGCACCCATTCCGGTGACTACAACTCTTCTATTTTCACTCATACTTTATGCTCTCCTGTCTGTATTACAATTCAGCCCATGGCCATCCCGCCGTCTACCCGAAGGACTTCCCCGGTGATATACCCGGATGTGGCAAGGAAAGCTGCGGCCTCCGCCACATCCTCCGGAGTGCCCATCCTGCCAAGGGGAACCATGGAAAGCAGCGGATTCTCTGTCTGACTGTCTGTCATGTCAGTAGCGATAAAACCCGGGGCTATGGCGTTGCAGCGGATTCCACGGGACGCCAGCTCTTTTGCCACGGATTTTGTAAGGCCGATAAGGCCTGCCTTTGAGGCAGAATAATTGGCCTGCCCCGCGTTTCCCGCAAGGCCGGAAACAGAACTGATGTTGATGATGCAGCCTTCCCGGTTTTTGAGGAACATGCTGGTGCAGTGGCGGATCATATGGAAAGCGCCTTTTAGATTGGTGTCCAGCACCGCGTCAAAATCCTCCTCCTTCATTCTGGCCACCAGGCCGTCCCTGGTGATACCCGCATTGTTTACCAGAATATGTACCGTACCGAAGTCCGCCTTTATCTTTGCCACGGTTTCCTTTGTGGCCGTAAAATCTGCCACGTCGCACTGATAAGACCTGGCGTTTACGCCATAATCCTGCCTGCATTTTCCGCAGACCCTCTCGGCGGCAAGAATATTTCCCGCATAGATCACGGCAATGTCCGCTCCAAAGGAGGCCAGCTTATAGGCAATGGCTTCGCCGATTCCCCGGGATCCTCCTGTTACGATGGCTGTCTTTCCTTTTAACATCCTTCTACCTCCGCCAGATATTCTGTCACTGTGCAGGCCCTGACGCCTGGATCAATTCGTTTCATCATATTGGTCAGCGTGTCCCCGGGACCGATCTCTATAAAGGTATCTATACCTTCGGCAATCATATTCCGGATAAGCTTCTCCCACTGTATGGGGCTGCTGATCTGGCGGGACATAAGCCCTGCAACGTCCTCCGTGTAGGGTCTGGCGGTCATGTTGGAGTAAAGGGGGATTTTCCCCTCTTTTGCCGGCACGCTCCCAAGCTCTCCCGCAAACGCGTCAGCCGCGGCTCTCATAAAGGGAGAATGAAAGGCGCCGCCTACCTTAAGGGGAATCACCCGTCCTCCCTGGGCCCTTACCTCCGCGGAAAAATCTGCCATGGGGGCTGCCAGGCCAGAGACGGTGATCTGCCCGGGGCAGTTATAATTTACCGGGTACAGATCTGTAAGTTTTTCACAGATGGTTTCCACCTGTTCCGCCGACAGCTTGAGGGCTACCGCCATGCGGGCGTCGTATTTCTCTGCCTCCTGCTGCATCAGCTCTCCCCTTTTGCATACCAGGCGAAACCCTGTCTCCAGGTCAAAGATGCCAGCGGATACTGCCGCAACCACTTCTCCCAGGGAAAATCCTGCTACTGCATGGGGCCGGATACCCTTATGGCAAAGGCTTTCCGCCGCTGCCAGCTCCACGGCAAACAGACAGGGCTGCGTGTTTTTTGTCTCTTTGAGCTCTTCCTCTGTGCCCTGGAAGCATTGCATGGAAGTACCGGGACGTATGGTGTCGCACAGGGAAAAGACCGAGGCCGCCGCCGGATATTTCCTGGCAAGCTCCTGCCCCATACCCGGGTGCTGGTCTCCCTGGCCGGAAAATAAAAACGCTATTCTATGATCCATTGTGATGCCCTAAGGAGAATGGGCTTTGCCTCCTCCATTACCTCTCTTACAATCTCAGCGGCCGGCTGTTCTTTTTTCACCATGGCCGCAATCTGTCCGGACAGGAAACAGCCGCTTTCATTGTCTCCCTCCTGGACGGCCCTGCGAAGGGCGCCTGTGCCCAGAGCCTCCAGTTCTTCGTCCGGCATGCCGCCGTATTCCGCCTTTGCGTAATTCCTGGCAAAGGGTGTCCGCAGACTGCGGACAGGATGGCCCAGCCGCTTTCCGGTTACCATGGTGCAGAGGTCTGTGGCTTTCAGTATCTTTTCTTTGTATGCGGAATGAATACTACATTCTGTTGCGCTCAGGAACCGGGTTCCCATCTGCACGCCGCAGGCCCCCAGCATAAATGCCGCCGCCACGCCTCTGCCGTCCGCAATGCCTCCGGCCGCCAGAACCGGCAAGTCCGTAGCATCGCAGATCTGGGGAACAAGCACCATAGTGGTCAGCTCTCCCACATGACCGCCGCTCTCCCCGCCTTCCGCAATAAGGCCCGAGGCCCCCATGCGGGTCAAAAGCTTTGCCATGGCCACGGAAGCCACCACGGGAATTACCTTGATATCCGCCGCCTTCCAGGCCTCCATATATTTAGAGGGATTGCCTGCGCCAGTGGTCACTACCTCCACCTTTTCTTCCGCCACAATCTGAGCCACCTCATCCGCAAAAGGGCTCATAAGCATGATATTCACCCCTATGGGATGCTTCGTCCGGGCTCTGGCAATCTGAATCTGCTCCCGTACATAGGAACCGGGGGCGTTTCCTGCCGCGATAATACCCAGGCCGCCACCCTCGGACACGGCTGCCGCCAGCTTTCCGTCGGCAATCCAGGCCATTCCCCCCTGGAACACCGGGTACTGGATGCCCAGCAGTTCACAAATTTCGGATTTTATCATTTTTTCAGCCCTGTTTACTCTGGATGAATTTATCCAGGTCGTCTACGGTTTCCACCTTCTGATCCAGTTCGATCTCAATGCCGATCTCATCCTCCAGATTCATAAGAAGCTCCACGGTGTCAAGAGAATCAATGCCAAGCTCGGAAAAAGTGCTGTCGGGCTTTACCGCCGCTACGTCGCAGCCTGTGCGCTCCGAAATAATTTTTGCAATAAGGTCAAAGTACATGATAAGATGCCTCCAATTTTCTTTTTTGCAGGTTTTTTCCCTGTCGAAGGCTATAATACCCCAGAGCGTGTTCCACAAAAATGCCCGGAGAGTTCCCTGGGCGTTCCAGAATTTTTATTTTTTCCAGACATTTCATCATAATGCCCCCATATCCCATACCCTGGAATCCCGGCAAAGCATAAAACCTTGTCATATGGTTATCTCCCAACAGAGCACAGATTTTTGTTGCCTTATTGTCCTGTTTATGCCAGAATATATATAAGTACAAAAGTGAGGAGAAAATAAACGAAACTTTACGCACTCTGTTTCAATCCCACAGGCGGAACAAAAAAGGTTCTGGACATTATCTGTTCTGTATGGGATTGCCAGCTATGGAAACAGGGCCTTTGACGATACCCTTCTGGAATTAAAGGATACCATGGAGCAGGCCCGCCATGTAAATGGAATTGTCCTTAAAACAGCGGAAATAAAGATGAAAAAATTATGCGGCGGACATAAGCCCAACCTGTTGTTTTCTATGGATTCCGATATGTAAAATTCCGGAAAACATATTTTTATGTACGTATTTTACCGGACATAATCAGGGAGGCAGCAACATCCGTTTTTTCATAAGCATTTAATGTGGAGACGTCAGATGATATACGAAATTACAGATACAAAAAAGGTGTCATCACTATTTGACAAGTGGGAGGAATCCCTTATCTGGTCCTGCCTGCAGGGAATTATGGGGAAAATCTATGCGGATGATCTCCGGGCCCCGGCTGCGGCAATGGCGATTATCGGGGACTTTAGTTTTTATGCCGGAAACGCAGCTATAGAGCTTGTCTCCTATAAACCAGGCTGGTGTACACAGGATTTTATGATTATGATACCGCAAAATGATTCCTGGAAAAAAGCGATACTGGATTTTTATGGAAGCAGGGCCACAGTCATTTCCCGATACGCCACCAAAAAAGAACCGCATATTTTTGATATTAAGAAGCTTGAAAAGGCAGCCGCTTCACTGCCGGAGCAATACGACCTGTCCATGATTGATGAACAGCTCTATCATCTGTGCCGGGCGGAATCATGGAGCGCCGATTTCGTTTCCCAGTTTCCGGATTATGAGGCTTACCGGAAATGGGGAATCGGCGCGGTCATCCGCAAGGAAAATATGATTATATCCGGCGCCTCCTCTTATTCCAGATACAAGGACGGCATTGAGATAGAGATTGATACCAGAGAATCGTACAGGCGCCGGGGATTTGCCTATATATGCGGGGCAAAGCTCATATCCGAGTGCGCGAAGCGCAATCTGTATCCAAGCTGGGACGCGCATAATAAGGGGTCTTTGGCACTGGCTGAAAAGCTTGGTTATCATTACAGTCATACTTATACGGCTATTGAGATACGCGGCTATTGAAAGCCGTCTGCCCTTCCCAGCCTTGCAGTATTCTTCTGGGAGGGGGATTTTTTCAATGCGTATATTCCGGAATTTAATCCCATTTGCTAATGATGTGGCATAAAACTACTTTCGTATTTTGATATTTTGTACTGGCTGCTTTTAGATTTGAAAATTCGGTTATACTATATTTTCTAATTCTTTTTGGAGTTGTTGTAAAAAGGCGTTGGAAGCCTTCGAAAAGACCTGATATTTTTTCCATACGATACAAAGCCCAGCTTCTAAGGTAGGATACAGTGGGCGAAAACATAAGGCACTGTCCCCGGTAGTGTTAATTAGTTTATCCAATGCGATCACATATCCAAATCCGTTTTTTACAAATTGTGACGCATTGTAGACCAAATCATAAGTGGCGACAATGTTCAGCTTTGCAATATCTGTTTTTAACCATGAAAACATTTCGCTGTTAATAGAAGTCTGGTGGGAAATAATGAGCGGCTTATCCCATAAATCTTCTGCAATTATGGATTCCTTTTCTGCCAGTGGGCTGTCTTTTCTCATTAAAACACCCCACATATCTTTTAAGGGAAGTCTTATGTAATCATACTTATTTACATCTACAGGCCCGACTAAAAGGCCGAAATCAATCAATCCTTTATCCAATCGTTCCATGACACGCTCGGCATCACCACTATAAATGTGGTAATGAATAAGGGGATGTTTCTGCTGTAAATCCCAAGCTGCCTGTGCAAGAAAAGAAATAGCTTCCGTTTCTCCACATCCTATATGAATATCTCCATTGATATTTTCATTAGAGGAGGTCAATTCTGCTTTTGTTTTTTCCATAAGATCAACCAATTCTTCTGCACGTTTGCGCAGTAACATGCCGTCCTCGGTTAATGTAACTTTTTTGCTTCCACGGATAAGCAGTTGTTTTCCTAATTCATCCTCTAAATCTTTTAATTGCCTTGAAAGCGGCGGTTGTGTCATGCGGAGCCGTTCTGCTGCTTTTGTAATGCTTTCTTCTCTTGCAACGGCAAGAAAGTATTGTAATACTCGAATATCCATGTAAAAATTCTCCTTTTCTAAATTGCGCTTATTAGGATTATAGGTTAATTGAAAAGTTAAATGCAACATCCGATGTTGCATTTACAATTATATGAGAGAGAAGTCTTGCCGTTGCAGTTGCAATTTCGAGGTTTCTCTTTCTTGCTGTCTGCGCTACAATCATAGAGAAAATCCGGATGCCTGTGTGATCCAGATGGACGGCGTGATCCTAAAAAAGGGAGGCCAGACGCTTTTAACAATCCTGTTCACCAACTGTGACTTGCAGTTGATGTCCCTTCGGGAGAGAAACACGTCCGCTTCCGTAAGTGAAGTATTCCGGAGGCTGAGGAGGGTTTTGGGAGATACCCGCTTTAAAATGCTGTTCCAGGTGGTGCTGACAGACCGTGGAAGCGAGTTTACGGATCCTATGAGGATTGAGGCAGATACGGAGAACGGAGAGGCCCAGTGCCGTGTATTCTACTGTGACCCGATGAACAGCAACCAGAAAAGTGCTTGTGAACGCAATCATGAATTCATCCGGTATGTGATCCCCAAAGGGGAAGCAAAAGATGAGTATACAGAGGAAGAGAAAGAACGTCGAAAAAGCGGGGTGCATTAAGAACTTCAAAAAAAGAAGGATATGCAGTCCGCCCCTTATACTGCCATTCTTTAAGGTGATTTTACTGTGGGAGAGGAAAAAAAGCAAGAAAAAGAGACCATTTCCTTGAAAAAGTGTTGCATTTAC
The DNA here is from genome assembly GCA_910576205.1 of Clostridia bacterium. GTDB lineage: Bacteria > Bacillota > Clostridia > Lachnospirales > Lachnospiraceae > RGIG4284. Next base: position 177,955 of record CAJTHL010000007.1, read on the forward strand.
CGGATGGCTGTTGCGTTTACAACTTCATGATTTTGTCAATGTGCATTTACAATTTCATTGTTGCGGTTAGAATTTCAATTAACCTATTAGGATTATAGCAGGAAAATCAATACTTTTCAAGTATGAAGGTCAATTCAATATATGTATTTGATATTGATTAGTGGGCAATTTATAATAAATCCATAAGGAGGCAACAAAATGGCAGAAGCAGCCATTTCAAAAACCGCTTCGGTATTGAACTGGCAGGCAACCTTTACTTACCGTAGGATCATACGGATGCAAAAAACCGTCAATCATTATATCCGGGCCTTTTGGAGCGGTAAAGGAGCAGGCCTTCGGTCTGTATGCGCAACAAATGGCAACCTTCGGTTTTGTTGCAATGGCTTTTGATCCGTCCTTTGATGGAGAAAGCGGCGGCGAAGTACGAGATACTGCCTCTCCGGGAATTTTCACAAAAGATTACAGGGGGGCGTTGGCGCGGCTGGTGGGGATCAGGGAGGAATAATGATTGGATATGGGGCGCTCATGTATGGATTGATTCTAATGCGACAATATTGCCGGGAATAACGCTTGGAGATTGGGCGGTTGTCGCTGCAAGAGCCGTGGTAACGCAGGATATTCCGCCACGGACGGTAGCAGGAGGCGTTCCCGGAAAAGTATTAAAAGTGATCCCGGAAAAGAAGGGAGGGCACAATATGAAACGACTGTTTAATCTTATGCTGTCAGGCTTGCTTATCATTTCATTGTCAGCTTGTGGGAAGCAGGCTGGAATTGAACACTCCGGACAATTAGAAAGCACTGGAACGGTAGCGCAAACGACAATCCCCCAAACAGAAGAAACGGCAGAACCGGTAACGGATACAGAAACAGCGTCAAATCAGGAGGATCATCCTATGACAAATGATATTTCATTTAACTTTGAAACAAGAACCGTTATGCTGAACAGCGGGTATGAAATGCCTATATATGGAATTGGCACTTATAGTCTTACAGGCGAGACTTGTGTGGAATCCATCACAGCGGCATTGAATAGCGGAGTACGTTTGATAGATACCGCCTATATGTATCATAACGAGGAAAGTGTGGGCGAGGCTGTCAGAAATTCCGGCATACCGAGGGAAGAAATTTTTGTTATCACGAAGCTGTATCCGAATCAGTTTTCAAATCCTGAAGAAGCGATTGAGGAGGCTCTTAACAAGCTGGATATTGATTACATTGATATGATGTTGCTCCATCATCCGGGAACAGGTGACGTTGAGGCGTATCTTGCTATGGAGAAGGCAGTCGCCGATAGAAAAATCCGTTCTATCGGATTGTCGAACTGGTACATTGAGGAACTGGAAGAATTTTTACCGCAGGTAAATATCACACCTGCACTGGTTCAGAATGAGATACATCCATATTATCAAGAAAATGATGTAATCCCCTATATTCAAAGTCGCGGCATTGTAGTGCAGGGCTGGTATCCGCTGGGAGGCAGGGGCCATACAGCAGAGCTGCTTGGTGACGAGGTGATTTCTGAAATTGCAGCGGCTCACGGAAAATCCTCTGCGCAGGTTATCCTGCGGTGGAATTTGCAAAAAGGTGTGGTTGTTATCCCCGGTTCCAGCAATCCTGAACATATTCAGGAGAATACGGAACTGTTTGATTTTGAATTGACCGCAAAGGAAATGGAGCGGATCAATGCTCTTGACCGGGGTGAAAAGCATGACTGGTATTAAAATTTTCTCAAAATAGAGGTAAGAATAATGAAGGTTTTAGGAATTAACAGTAGCGCCAGAAAGGACGGCAATACCGCAATATTGATGGAGAAGGTGTTTGAGGCTCTGAATAAAGAGGGCATTGAAACGGAAATCATTCAACTTTATAATAAAATAATTGAGCCATGCAAAGCATGTTGGGCATGTGGCGGAAAGAGAAACTGTGTTCATAAAAAAGATCAGTTTCAGGACATATTTGAAAAAATGACGCAGGCTGATGGAATTATTCTTGGTTCACCTGTTTATACAGCAAATATTTCTGCAAATATGCAGGCGCTGTTGGAGCGTGCTTCTGTAGTGACAGATATGAACCAAAAAGAAAATTTATTTCGACATAAGGCAGGTGCGGCTATTACGGCAGCACGCAGAGGCGGCGCACTCAATGCACTCGACGCAATGAATCATTTTTTTATGCTGCAAAACATGTTTATTGCAGGCTCCACATACTGGCCTATGGCTTATGGGCAGATGCCGGGGGATGTTCAAAAGGATGAAGAAGGTCTTGCTACTATGAGCAATCTCGGCCAGAATATGGCGTATCTTTTGAAGGCTCTGGAAGAAAGGCGGCGATAAGGTGAAAAAGAAAATTTGCATAATGCTTTCATTTCTACTACTTTTTATTATGGCCGGATGTGGAAATCCGGGGGCTGGAAATGGAGCAGAAAGCACTCTGCCGCAAACGGATAGGCAGATAGAGCAACCATCAGAAGTGGTTTCAGAACTGGAACAGGAGCCTGATATGGAAACCAAAATATTAGTAGTTTATTTTTCTGCTACTGGAACGACAAAGCCACTGGCAGAGTATGCAGCGGAAAATCTAAACGCTGATCTTTATGAGATAGTACCGGAAATCCCTTATACAGAGGAGGATTTGGCATATTATACAAATGGCCGGGCAGAATGAGAAAGAGAAAAAGCCGCCAAACCCTAGTGTTTACGGGAGGGTGTAAAAAATTCTGTGTCTATAGGATTTTAAGATTCCTTGATAAGAGTTCGATATGTAGGATTTTGCTGTCGATTCCATGAATTTCCTGGTGTCGAATGTTCTTTCTATTTATAGTATAACCACCGCAGGATTCTTTATTCATTATCACTTGATTTTTTTGCACTAAAAAAAGACATCTCAAAGAATGCTTTTTTGTGGGCTCTGCCCACACCCGGCCT
>CAJTHL010000008.1 GCA_910576205.1 Clostridia bacterium
GGCATTGACATCTGTCCCATTTTTAATGCGGATGGCATTGTCTTTGAGATAGCTGCGCATCATTTCTCTCATTGCTGCTTTTTGTGGGCTTTCGTTTTTTCTTGCCATAATAAAACCTCCAAACTGAGTAATCTTATCTTACATCGGTTTGGAGGTTTACACAAACTTTGGGATACTCCTCAAACGGATTGCCTATATATATCCGCTGTCATATGTTTATGGCCTCTAAATGGGACATCCTTTTTTATAAAGTAATTAAGATATTAACCATATGGCAAATTAAAGGGGATGACTGTACCAGCACTATCCTTTGGGCTATAATTAGATTTCAAGAATAGCAGAATATAATCGTGCCCATCCATTGTATCCATCAGAACTACCAGCACAAGTAAACGTAATATAATATTTACCAGATAAATCAGAAATATTTATAACACCAGTTGTATTGTAAGGCGCACTCCAAGCACCATTGCGTGGATTTCCGCTTATTGAGCGGGTATAACCATAGTTCTCTTGTCCTCCACCCCCAGAACTTGCTACAGGATATGTTTGTAAACCAAAAGAAAATGCAAATCCCCCACAATACATCCTCATACTTAGTTTGTTATATTTTGTTATATCAACAGCAGGAGATAAGTATCCCGTTGTCCAGGAATTTGATTTGCTTGGTGCATTACATTGTACATAATTACTACCTCTTTCAAGCCAGCCCTCTCGATTACTTGTGACACTACAAGATGTTGTTAACGGCCCATACTTTCCATCGTCATATAATACAAGTTTTCTTCTAAAGACTTCTATGTTATTAAATTTGACAATATCACAAATAACATTATTAAAAATTATATTATTTAAAATCGTTTTTTCTTTCAAAATACTCATTTATTATGCTCCTCCAAAGATGTAATTGTAAGAGTAGATCCGGAAAGCGTAAATATACATTGTGTTCCCAAATTTGCACTTAGGTCTTCAACCCTCCCATTTACCTCCTCAAGAGCCGCCTCCACCTTCTTATCCTGCTCTTCATCGAGCTTTGTGATTTTCCTATCCAGATTCGTTTTAAACTGTCTCAGCAGATTCAAATCAATTAATTTATTCATCTTCAATTACCATACCTTTCCTTAAATATTTTCGTCCGGGTTTTCACCCTTGCTTTCATCCGGGTTTTCAGTTTCGGCAAAATCATCGGCAAACAATTCGTCGATTTCATCATTTGTGGCAAATTCCAGTTTGGGTGCGACGGCAAATTCCAGATAGGTGCCGTCGGTCTGTTTCTGGAAGGGGGTGGTATTGACAATTCCGTTTTTGATCTCGTCAATGCGGAACCAGATATCGCCTTCCATCTGTCCAATGATGTCGTTTCCGTTGCCGGAGGGAGGCTCCGTCTCGGATATGACGCATTGCTGGGCCTGGTTTTTGGCGTATAGGTAGATGTAGGAGGCGTACGCCAGGAGGGAATTGGCCTTGAAGGCGTCCCAGATCCTTGTTTCCAGGGCAGGGTGGGAAGCGCGGTAGGATTCGGCTTCCGCGAAGCTGCCGGAGGACAGGTAGGACTGATAGGTATCGACGAGCTCCTTTGTTTCCGCGTCAATATCCTGCATAAAGACGGGCATTTCCTTTTGCAGATCCTCCTCGGTAAACTGCTGCACAAGGCTGCCCAGAGTCAGCTTTAAAACATTATCATCTAAATTCATGTATCTATTCTCCTTTATTTAAAATTGATAAACCTTAAGAGACCGCCAAAGACGCGTCATAATGTGGTACCCAAAGCGTATTATAACAGGCCCCTAGGAGCAGAGTATAAACGGAAATAAATCGTAAAATCTGCTCATGGTGATGCTACAGGTGTTTTCCATCAAAGAATACTGGATGCTTTTTATAAGGTAGTGGTGGATTTCGCCGTTTGAAAAGGTGCGGTAGCGCACCTTTTGGTTTACATCCAGGAACGGGATTATGACAGTGGTAAGGCTTACGGAATCGTTGAATCTTCCGGCAAGCCAGTTTTCATATTCTGCCCGCTCCTGGCATGCTGTGGTGTCGGAAATGTCGTCGTACTCGCCGCCGGATAAAATCTGGAGCCGGGTTCCGATCTTGTCCACGGAAAAGGGGCTTTCCTCGCTTCGGTCCTCCACATAGGCCTCTACCTGGTACATTCCCAGAAACTGGAAGGTGTTCTGGCTGCTGATGTATTTGAAACTGTAGGACTCTCCGGGCTGGAAGAAGGACAGCTTCATGGGAACATACACAGTTTCACTTTCTGTGGTGTCCGTGTCAGTATGTATCCGGGTTTCCCGCGTGGTGCAGGAAACGGTAAGAGGCGTGGTTTTCTCCAGGATTTCTCCCAATGGCGAAACGCTGCTCTCGTAAGCGTTTATGCGAAGATATGCCGGAAGGGAGGTATCTGTGTCAGCATCGTATTCCGGCATCTGGAATCCAAGCTTTAGATTGGAGGCCAGGATAACCTTTTCCAGATTTATTTCCAGGATATGCCCCTTTGCGGATTCCTCCTGGAAAGCCCGTAAAATAACGCTCTTTGCATCCGCGTACCGGTCTGTCTCAATGCTTTTTCCGTAAATGCGGGTGGCATTCCGGATAGTGGAGAAATCGGTGTTCAGGCTTTCGTCTATGACCAGGGGTTCCAGGTCAAAATAATCCAGGAGATCCGGGTCGTGCTCACAAGTGGGAATCAGCTTCGTTACAAACTGGCCGTCGGTGTCAAAATAGGATTCATAGCCGGGATAGAGATCACGAAGCCTGGTGAGCATTTCGTAGAGGGGCGTGCCGGAGGAAAATTCCAGGTTGTAGGGAATCTGATGCCAGGAGCCCATATCAATATAGTGGGCGGGCTCCGCTTCGCTAATGACGCTGATTTCCGTGCTGTTGGCACACAGATCGCTGCCGCTTGTAAAGGCGGTTACCAGATAATCGTCCAGATAAGGGGAGTCGGACAGATAGTCTGTCCCATCCCGGGCTTCAAGCTCCACCACTTCCGGGCTGGAGCCGGAGTCTATGCGGTTTTGTTTCCAGGAAATAGATTTGCCCTGGAGGCAGCCGTATTCCCCAATGGAGGCTACGGAAATGTCCCGGAGATCTGTGTGGGTTCTTAGAAGATCTTCCAGCACGGATTTGATATCGTGGCCGCTTTCTATGCAAAAACCCTCACCGTCCAGCACGCCGCCGTGGGTCCCGTCCAGCGTAGTGACCAGGTCGTTTAGCTGGACGGAGAGGGTGCGGGTGTCCCCGGAGTAGGTGTAGGAGCAGTTGCTGAACAGGAAAATGCCCATGTCGTACCATTTTGTCACAGAGCCCTCAAATCCTAACTGTACCCGGATCCGCCTGTTAAACCAGATCCGGTTGTATTCCCCTGCAATATAGGCCTTGTCCCTGGAGTGGAGGGTCAGATTACAGGTTCTGCGCACCTCCGAGCCTGCGTCCACGCTGATTTCCCCGGAAATGCAGTCGCCTTCCAGTTCATCGATGGGCAGCAGGCGGTCGTCCAGAAGATAGAGCCGCACAAACTGTTTCTTGTGCCGTTCCCGGCAAAGCGTCAGGTCGCTGTTCGTAATATCTGCCGTCATGACTCGTTCCACCACTCCTCCCCAATATCCAGAAATCCATACGCCTTCATATCCCTGTTGGAGTAAATACTGCCGATCTCCGTGTAGGAAAATGTGATGGTATGTTTGTCAAAATGTTCCTCGGAAGTATTATTGGGCGGGGTCGTAATACTGATAAGCCGGATTCTTCCGTCCCAATATTTTAAAATCTTGGGTTTTCCGTTGTTCAGGAATTCCATGACATCCTCGTAATGCGCATAAAGCCTGCTCTTTTCTGGCAGTCCATCCCGGACAAGCTCCACAAAGGTTGCGGACACGGTTCCGGTGAAATAATTATTCTCCCCGTTGTAGAAGACAAAAGGATATTTCCCCGCCACGGTATTTGCAAGGCCGATCTGGGCATTCTTGTCCTCGGCCAGGGTGACGTCCAGAATAGTGTGTACGCCCTTGTCCTTTTCCAGGAGAAGGATACCGTCGAAGTCGTAGGTGATCTCGGCAATGCTGTAGTCGCTCTCATAACCGTTGATAACAGGCACGGCGGCGTATTCCAGGGTTCCCTTGGGAGCGTAGGGGTCAATGACAGTGAAAAGATAATCCTCCGACTTGTTGGCGGGGATATCGTAGAGGGTAAACCACTCAAATTCTCCCTTTCTGCGCCGCTTTACCAGAATGTTCGTGGTGTTGTTGACGGAGAAATCAGCGTTTCCGCAGTAGGTATCGCCGTCAAACCTTGCGGAAAAACAGGTGGCCGCGTCCCAGTCGATAGGGGGCGTGGTCACTCCGGAAGGCTTGATGGTACGGTCGATCCCGGAGCCGTACAAGCTGTCAAAGGCAGCGCCAGCAATGGTCACCACGGTAATGTTTTCCACGCAGCTGGCCGAACCGCCAGCCATTTTTTCAGACAGGGCATTAAATCCCATGATCATATCCGGGAACACCTCCTTTCTCATTTACTTTTAATGTGTAGTACCCGTTTTCATAGCTTAGATAGAGGACATACCACTGATCGGAAACGGGCAGGTAATCCGACCGCAGGAGGAACCTTGTGGTCTGCCGTGTGGCTTCCAGGAGAAAATAGGCCTTTTTCACGGAGGGGTATCTCCGCACATGGTAGGACAGGGAAAATTCCTCTCCCTGGTTATTTGTGCAGCGCAGCAGGACGGAGCCTGGCTGGCATTTTCCGGCTACCGCAGAAATTTCCCAGGGCTCCTTCACCACAAATCCGTCAAAGTATGACAGAGACCTGTTTTCCGTAAGGTCAATGGCATAGGGCTGATTTTCCTTGTCATAGAGATAGACTTCCTCCCCGTTTAGAATAGCATTTGTGATTTTGAAATGGGAGGATATGGAAATTGTGTTGTCGGGCAGAGATTCCAGGGTCAGAAGGGCTCCCACGCCGCCGGTATCCTTTTGCACCACAAAATTCTGGGCGGTGGAAAGGGCCATTCCGTGAGCGGTTACAGCCTCGCAGACGATTTTGTAGGCGTTGGCGTAATTTAATTCTCCGTTTGTAGTTTTGTCCGTGTCCGTGACGCCTCCCAGGGTCCACTGCAGGGTGTCGTCAGCGGTAGAGCCGTAAAAGGTTCTGGAGGAGAGCAGCTCCCTGCCTTGATGGTCAAACAGGCGGAAACGGTATTCCTGCAGCGTCTCCCCGTCATTCTGGGCGTATCTGACATTGAGGTAAATGGAATTTGTGGAAACCCTGGCAATGTTGTCAGCCCCTATGCTTGTGAAGTTGACAAAGGAGAAGAAGGGCGTGCCAAAGCAGTAAAACGCAGCCTCCCGGCTGGGAAGGCTCTCCTGGTTATAAATGTCGTAGATGTACACGGTGGCCAGGTATCTTTTTCCGTTTTTCAGGCCGTAGGGGACATTCTGGGAAATATTTTCCTCCCCGGCCTCTGTGAGGTGCAGGGTGTGCTTTAAGGCCATGGTTTTCTGGGTGCAGTCGTACACAATCCGGTTGGGACTGTCGTATTCTTTAATGACAAGCCTGTTTTTCTGGGCCTGGGGGCCTGTCCAGGAAAAGGTGACGGTGCTTCCCTTCGCGGCGTCAAAGGCGGAGATTTTGTTTAGGGTTGGTCTTATTTCGGGCATAATGCGCCTCCTTTCTACCCGATATTTTCGCCGGGAGTCTGATCGGGATTTTCGCTGGGATTTCCGCTGGGATTTCCGCCGGGAGTTTCCCCAGGAGAGGACTCCCCGGTTTCGGGATCCACGGAGAAACAGGTGAGACGGGGAGCTACCCAGTTGGAGGTAGCGGTGGCCAGTCCGTCAAACCGCATAGCCATTTTCCCGGCGGCAGTGGTATAGGAATAAGCGGTGTGGGCATAGGGAATGGAGGTGACCGTATTGGAGTAATAGGTGACATCGCATGCATAGGTGGTGGCGGAGCCTCCGGTGAGAACCAGAGGGAACCGGCCATACTCCGTCATGGCGCTTTTTCCGATATAGCCGCCGTTGCTTCCGGTGATGGTGATTCCCGTGTTGATGTAGCCCTCCCCATCCATATTGTAGGGGGGATAGGGCTTTACATACAGGACGCCGTTTTTATATACCATTCCCCCATAGCGGATGCCAAGATTGGAATAGAGTTGATGCAGATGGAAAACCTTCTGATAGGAGTTGGTGTTTAATGCGGCCGTGTTAAAGAATGCGCCCCCGAACCGGGTGGTTCCCGGGTCTGAATTGGTGTTAACGGCGGAATTATTTACAAAACCATACCCAAAGGAAGTCTGAAAGTTATCGGATTTCGCCAGGAGGGTAAAGAGATCCTGGAACGCGGCCCAGTCGCACAGAGACATAACTTCCCAGTTTTCCCCAATATTGTGAGTATACAATAGCTCGTTTTCAAATGTTTTGGAGGCTGTGATTACAGTCCCGGCCAGAGATTTATATTTGTCCGTGTAAAGGGTGGAGGGGTACATGGCCACATATTTGTAACGGGCAATGGAGCCGTCGGGCCGGGTGTGCATATAGGCGTGGAAATCTTTATCCAGCTGCCTGTTACAAAGAAGGCAGTACAGATAGTTGTCATCCTGCCAGCGTTTTGTCCAGATGGTGGGAATGGCGGTCATGGCGCTTCCCTCATACTCTTTGTTGGCCACGTCGGAGAGCGTTTTGTCCTCCTTCAGATTGTAATTTTCCGGGTCCAGCCGATAGTCCATAGTACCGTCGTATTTCACCATACAGGGGAAGCTGTCCCGCATAAAGAATGCATGGGCCCAGTCGCCTGCGTCAAAGTATCCATTGACATAATTCCAGAAGGCGGGCCGTTTTCCCCTGGCCATCCCCAGGTAGGAGATGCGTGTCTGGGGATTTGGATTCGCAAGGCACACGGCATAGCCGTAGAGCTCATAATCCAGGGGAATCCCATTGGATTCCAGAACCTGCCGCAGATTCCTGCTGTTCTCGTCGGGGGACTCCCGCAGAGCATCCAGGATAGTCTCCGGGTAGAGGATACTGCCGGTGGTTCGTTCTTTTAGTTTGTCGATTTTGTAGTCTGACATGTTTTCACCTCTTTTTAGTGTGTGTATTCAATAATAACTCTGAAACCATAAAAGGTCTGTGCGTTGGAGCTGGGGTTGTAAAACCTTACAATGCCGGATGTCTTTATATAGTAAAGATGATAGGAGCCATAGCAGAAGGGATAGATTTCGTTGGCGTACCGCCAGGTTCCGGACAGGTTGACAACATTCAGATTGGGGGCAATGTTTTTTATCGCATACCAGGTGGTTGCCGCAACCGACACAGGCGTATCCACGGTAATTACCTGTCTGTACAAGGTCTTTCCGTTCCAGGTTCCGATAGCCTTTTCCCCGGAAGTGTATTCCCGGGACTGGATGTTGTCAGGCTTCGGCTCTACGGCCTGGTTTTGCAGATATGTTTCGACGCCCTTTAGGTAAGCGTTTCTGAAATTGTTCTGGGGAATCAGAACCTTTACCGTGTCTCCCGGATTAAAGAAAGCATTTCCCGGAACCGGGATATCCAGGTTGCTGCCCTCTACGCACACCAGATATCCGGTCTTTGTTCTGCCAATGACCTTCCCCTCCGCAGTGCGGTCGAAGGGGAGGGATTTCAATTTTTTGTCAACAATGATTTCCACTGCTTTTAAGATTTCGTCTGTAATTTTTCCCATGGGAACCTCCTTTTATCTTTTTCCCGCCCGCTGGCCTGCCTTAAGGCTGAGATTTTCCAGCTCGCTGACTAATCTTCGCGCGTCGTTCCCGGATGTAATATTGGGGAAGGATAAATCCCCGTGGAACTGGAGAACCGTGTTTTCCGTCCGGTTCTGGACCGGAAGGGTTAGCAGGGGCTGGGAGAGCGCGCGGGAATAGGGCGTGGAATGTTTTGCCAGAGCGGTTTCTTTGAAGTGTTGGAAGGCCTGGCGGCCGCTGGCGTTGAAGGAGCTGCTGCCGGAGAGAATGGCTCTGGTCTGCTCATGGTTGAAAATGATATCGCCTTTTTTCAGATCCATGAGCTGCGGGTTGTCAATGGTCTGGAAAACGCCGTTTCGCACCAGGATTTCGGGACCGGATTCGCCTACCAGGGCTTTTTCGCTGTGGGAAATACCCCGGTGTCCTTTTGCGTAGGCGTTTCCGGAACGGGAAGAACCTGATAAGCGGCTGTTTTTAAGCTTCTTTTCCACCTCCTCAAGCTGGCGGCATACATCGGCATACTGGCTGGCATATTGGGCTCTCCAGGAAGCGGAATTGTGAAGAAGCTGATACTCATAATTGCTGCCAAAATAGGAGGAAAGGTGGGATTGGTACTGGGAATCCCGATAGGCATTTTTAGAATCTTCCCAAAGGCTCTTAAGCTCTTCCAGCTTTTCCTTCTGCTTCTGGTAAGCGTCGATTCTTGCGTCATTGGCGTCCATACCTGACTGGAAGCCGGTGTAATCATTCTTAAAACGGTTGATATCGCTGTCGGTGGAATTCAGAATGAAGTCTTTATAGTTGGGGCCGAACATCTCCATAGCGGCCATTTCATCCATAGCCTTCTCATAGGCCTTGGGAATTTCCGCCCATTTATTTTTCCACTCCTCCAGCAGGTCGATCTGATCCTGGAGTCTGCTTTTAACCTGTTCCTCCGTGGCAGTGGCAAGATCATCCTCCGCCTGTCTGACCGCAGCCTCGTCGGCTGTGTATACAAAGCCGCGGCCTTTGGAATAGGTGCGGAGGGTTTTCCGGTTTCTGGCATCCTCCAGAGCCTGCTTTGCCTTTTCCAAAGCCAGTTCCTTCTCGGCTGTTTCGTTGGACTTGTCCATGGCGTCCATCCGGTCTTTGATCCGGCCAATTTCTTCATCATAGACATCATCCACCACAGACAGAATGGAATCGTAATGCTCCTTCTGCTTTTCCAGGGCTTTGTTGGCCTCTTCCAGCTTGTCAATGGATTTGTCGATGGAATCAATCTGCTTGTCGTAAAACCATTGGACGGCGTTATAAACATCTTCCAGCTCTTTTTTGGAGTCCTCCAGAGCTTCCTTCTGTTTTTGCAGGGCTTCGTTCTGGCGGTTGACGGCGTCTGATGCGCTGTCAGTGGATTTAGCTAAGTTTTTCTGGGCGTCCGCGTAGGAGTTAGCAGATTTGGCACCTTGGGACATTTGTTTGGGCGCGTAATTAACTTTAAACGCGTTAGGGTCTATCGGTGTGAAGCCGTAATCGTAGGTGCCGCTCTCAATCTGCTTTATAAGATCCATTGCTTCCTTATAGTCGTCTCCTAAAGCGGAAGGCGTATTTGTTTTTTCGGCAACGGCTAAAACATTTTTGGCACGTGTAAGCTGGTCGAGAACCTCAGAACTGGCCTGGGCTGCATTTGCCAGAGCGATTACATTGTCAATGTCGGCGGATGTGCTGATTTGATGGTTATTAATATCCATCTTTGAAAGGGCATATCGTGCCAGAGCTGCTCTTGCTTCTTCTGATGCGTTAGCCTCATTAAGAAATTGGTTCATTTCTTCCAAGGAGGCATTGGCGAGCTCATATCCATTTTCTGCGAGAAATTGTTTTTCCAACGCCACGGATTCCATCGTCTTATCAAGAGCCGAAAGGACAAGCTCTTCTGCATTCAGAATCCCCATTTCTTCCAGCATGGAAGTAATTAGCCCCTGGTTTTCCTCCGTTACATTGCTTAAAATGTCAGAATGGACAATATAAGCCCCCATTAAATCCTCGATCGCAGAAGTGGCAGCTTCTGTATCCATGTTTTCACTGGCTTCCTGGATACGTTTTATATAGTCTTCTGCGTTGTCAAGATCGGAGAAGGCAGCGTTGAGGGAGGACAGGCTATCAAAGCTTATCTGTCCGCCCGATTCCATAAGTTTTGTATAAACATTATCCAGGACGCTCATCGTCTCTTTCATACTGTCAAGATTCTGAAGAGTAGTGGAGTAATCCCATTTGGGCCGCTCTACAATAGGAGGTTGGGCAGACAGGTCGCGCTGGATGATTCCGGCCTCCACGAGCAGGTCAATAAGCTTCTGGGTGTTTTCGGCGGAGCCGTCTACAGAGATGCCATATTGTTCTGCTAATTTCGCAAGCTCTTCAAACTCTGCTTTCCCAGAAGTTACATTACTGGCTTTTTGCATTAAAGTGCCAGGGGTTTTTTCGACATCCTGCAAAAGTGCCAGGACTTCACTTTCCGTTTTATCCTGCAGAGTAGAGAAGTTCTCCGGCTTTATGGTGGGAGCGATATCGGCTTCCAAATGCCAGGCGTCAATGATGGACTGCATTTCCGGATACATATTCTGGAAATATTCGGAAATATACGGATCTTCAATCTCATTATCACCTGGCATAGCGGCGGAGAAGTTTTCAAGTGCCTGGCCAATACGCTCTTTATCCCCCGAGACATATGCATCTTCATAAGCCTGGTGTGCGTCGGTTATCTGTTTAAAATATGCTGTGGCAGTTTCATCCTTTAAAATCAGATCATTAATGACATGCTGATCCCAGTAACCGGAATATTTATCGACTACATCTTTAGCGGAATTGGCAAGCTGGGTAAACTGGTTTGTAAAGCTGTCGTTTACCTCAAGCTGGCCTGCCAAAGTCTGGATATCCAGTAATTTATCGTATACATCTGACGCAGTGCCGGAAAGATCGGCGAACAAAAGCCCTTCTTCTGTCTGTCCAAAGACAGCCCCAAAGCTCTCCAGCATTTCTTTTATTTGCTCATAGGATTCTGGATCGTTAATAAGAAGGGGATTTAATTGTATTCTGGAAGAGTAATTTCCATATTCATCTATCATCCGGTCCATATTATCAGAATAACCATTGAAGAAGTTGGATATATTGTTGAAAAAGTCGCCATCATTAAACTCGTTCTTTGCAGCCTGCCATTCTTTTTGTGTAAGCGTATCCAAAGCACCAGTCTGCCCGCTAATGGCTTCTGTAACCAGGGCAATCGTATCCTTTTCCTCACCAAATCTGGCAATCATCTCATCCTGGACGCTCAGCAACTCCCGACGGGCGTTTGTGACTTCCTGGATAGAGGAAGAGCTGCTGTTAATCGTGGAATACAGCTGATCGATCTGGGTTTTGTATCCTTCGATCTCTGCTTTGGTTCCCGCAAAAGAGTTGCCCACCTCACTGGCGCGCTGGGCCACGTTGTTGGACACTTGGGAAAGCTCGTAGAGACCATTGATAGCCTGGGAGATTCCCCACATAATCAGAGTGTTGCCTGCGGAAGCCAATGCCTGGATGGCGGCCTGGCCGGCCTGGGCGGAGAGGGTGGAGGCTTTGACTGCTTCGTTTTGGGCCAACTGCTTCGCCCGTGCTTCCTGGCTTGCCTTAATAAGCCCCTGGACAGACTGGGTTTGCTGGTCTGTTGTAGTTACATATTTTTTTAAAATGGAATCTCCATCGTAGCATTTATCAAAATATTTTGTAAGAGACATACCTCCCTGGATCACTTCTTTATTGAAATCCTCTAACTGTTTTCTTGCCTCATCAAAGGATAATTCTTTTGTAATATTTTCTTCGGGGATTAATTGCTGCCTGGCAGAACCAGGATTCGCCATTTTTTTCTCAAGTTCGTCTAATGTCTGCCCCAATATAGTGAGTTGACTGTCTTTTGCTGAGAATATCAAACTAATTAATAAGATGTTGTGGGTATGGATTTTTGCATCCTATGGGGTAGTGCAAACCGTATTAATGTGTTATACTTATTAAAAAATAAGTATATAGGAGGATTGGTATATGCAGAGATCAGAATTTGAATATTATTGTCCAAGGTGTGGGAATCTGCATTTTTTAAAGGATGAAACAAATAAGAAATGTTCTGTATGTGGTCATGAAATGCTGGAGACACCACATGAGTATAATCTGTCTCGGACATTTTGGGATGAGCTTTCAGAATTGGGATGGAGAGAAAACGAACATTTGTTTGATGAAAAGGAGCAGCGTTTGTTTGATGAAATAATAAGTAAATCCCCGGAATTTGACATAGATCTTTATAACAATAAAGATTCTATTAAGGAGCAGAAGTATCAGGAATTTTTAGAACTTTTAGAAAGCCCCATAGGTAAAGTAAAATGCCCCTACTGCCATTCAACTAACACAACCAAAATCTCTATAGGAGACAGGTATATTGGCACAGTTAATTTTGCTGCTTTTGGTAAACAGTGGCACTGCAACGGCTGTGGTTCTGATTTTTAACTGCCATTCGATTCTCCGTTTCTTCCCACATACGGCCAGGAGAACTCCGTGCGTTATCCTGCCCCTTCCCATACCTGCTATGGCGCTATGAAGGGGCAGAAGAGCAGCATCACTCCCGTCAGTTTTTACCCAGTCATGGGGCAGACTGACAACTGCGCGTGGACTGTCTCTTACAAGCCGTTCCCGGCTCAAAACCGTTTACAGTCTCTGAACACTTCCATATCCGGCTTTCCCGGACTTAGGGTTTCCGTTGCTGATTGGTGGTCTGGCCTTTCTTAAGGCATGTTACTTAGGGCTTTCGCCGGTAACCAACAGTATGTTTTCCTGCCATTGCTGGCATCCTTTTCGGAGTGCGTTCACGCCCGCCGTTTCCAGCCACGTTGTAGCCATACTGTACTGTATACACACGTCTTCCCAGCACTGAGGGATAGCGGCCCTCAATTACGGTTTATTTTAGAGAACACCGTGGGCTGACCGGGCCCACACATTCCTGCCCTTGTGTTCCGGATTTAACAGAACCTTGGGCATGAAGGGCATATTCAAAACAATTAACAGATGAATGTTTCTGAAATCCGTACACTGATACGGAGTTTACCGGCGTTCTTTGAAGTGACCTGGTCTTTGATTTTGTTTCCGATGCGGGTTCCCAGTTCTGAGAAACTGCTGTCAATAGCCTTTTTGGCAGAACCCAAAATGGTATTTCCCAGATCCGTGCCGGACTTCTGCGCACTTCTGGAGTCGGCCTTCACAGAGAGGCTGACACTGTTTAATTTTGACTGGAGACTGGCGATCTGGGCATTGAGCTGTTTTACAGTGGTGCTTGTGTCCAGGGCGCCTGTGGCCTTAACCTGTTTCAGCTGTCCCTGGAGCCTGTCAATGTCGGCGTTGATCTGCTGGATCGTTCTCTGTCTGTCCAGGCCGAGGACAATCTGTTCGTTGTTGTAATCGGACAATGTTGTGTTACCATCCTTTCTTGGTTTGTGATAGTTTTAGGTTACTTTTTGATGTTTGCGGCTGATACGGTGGAACAAGTACCGGCTGTGAATGGTCAGATCATGGGGATCACCTTCTTTCATAGATTTTTGAGGAATGTAAAAGAGAAAAACCTTGTATAAACCGTACCGGAATGAAGCATACGGTTTATACAAGGTTTTTCCTGTGGAGACGTATATAAGTATTGTCTGCGCGTCGCTGGGAAAATGCCGGAAACCAGCAGGCCATAGAATTTTAGCTGGATTCCGTATTACTGGCATTTAGTCCTATATAATTCTTTACAAAGTCTTTGCCTGTCTTTCCCTTTACTTTTCCACAAACATACCTTTACTTTTTGCCTTTTTAAGTTATAATAAGTAAAGAAAGAAGGCGAACAACATGATTTCATATTCCAATCTGCTGCAAAAATTGAATGAAAAAGGTCTGACGAAAACTGCAATGGCTAAGGAACTTGGCATTTCCTCACGTACAGTTGCCAAGATCGGGCGGGGAGAGAAGATCGCTGATCATGTTCTTGGAAAAATGGCTGCTTTTTTCGGTTGTTCTGAAGATGAACTATGCCAGACCATTTCAGATAACCGTTTACTTCAAATGCTTAGAGATGAAAAAAACATCCGTATGCCTGGAGGTCTGTACCACGAACTTCAGGTACGGATGACCTATAATTCCAATCACATAGAGGGCAGCAGGCTCAGTGAAGAGCAGACCAGGCTGATTTTTGAAACAAACACAATAGATATCGGAGAGGGTATCCCTGTTGATGACATTATCGAAACGGTCAATCATTTTCGAGCCATTGACTTTTGCATCGATATGGCGGAAGAACCGCTTACCGAGGATATCATTAAAGAACTCCACCGCATTTTGAAGCAAAGTACAAGGGATTCCTCCCTTGCATGGTTTGCTGTTGGGGATTACAAGAAAAGAGCCAATGTGGTCGGCGGTCATGAAACTGCAAAGCCGAAAGAGGTTGCCCCACGCATGAAAGCTCTGCTTTCCGAATATGAAACCAGGACTGCTGTCACGATTAACGACATCATTCACTTCCATTACGCGTTTGAACGTATTCATCCTTTCCAGGACGGCAACGGCAGAGTCGGCAGGCTGATCGCATTAAAAGAGTGCCTGCGTTTTAGGATTATTCCGTTTATCATTGAGGATGACAAAAAAATGTATTATTACCGAGGGCTCTCTGAACGGGAATGGGAGAAAGGCTATCTGACAGACACCTGTCTGGATGGCCAGGATACCTTCAGAAAACTGATGGCCATGTTCGATATCCGGTCATAAAATCTTCCATAAACCGTACTGGAATGAGTTATACGAAACAATCCGCGCCCATTATCTCCAGGTCTGTCACAATCCCATGCGATACTGTTTCAATCCCATCATCTGACAAGGGATCGTGTGTTCCCTTGCCAGGTGATGGCGATATTCCCCAAAATCTAAGGGTGATCGTAAGCCCTGGCCGGAATATGGGCCAGATGGTTCATGCAGTATTCGTATTTGGCGTCCCCGCTGTGGTTTCCGCCGACGCCTTTGTAGGCGGCGTGCAGATTGGTAAATTCTTCCACTTCATCTTCGGGGATGCCGTTGAGGGAGAGATAATATTTATATTTTTCATTGATTCTATCCGCCAGAATTTCCCGTTGGGCCGTCATAAGCTGGGCGATCCTGGCGTCGGAGCGGCGGGTCTCCTTCAGGTACTGTTCCTGGAGAGCGGCCAGGTTCTGGGAGGTGTGGATAATGAGATCGTGCTCTTCCCGCTGTCTGCGCATTCCCTTTGTCTCCAGGCCCAGCTTTTCAAAGCCCCATTCCAGAAGGGAGACGGCCATTTTGATTCCCGTAAGCACCATAAAAAACTGAAGAATAAAACCGGTAAGGTCTATGGCGGTAAGTTCCCTGATTGCTTCCATAGGATATGAAAACCTGCCTTTCTCAGACCCGGGACACGTATTTGTCAGATACGGTAATCCAGCCGGCCCCGGATTTCAGCCGGCCCCAGGTTCCCACGGTTTCCACGATAGTGTAGCGGATTCCCTTTTTTGCGCCGTCAGGGGTTACGATCCGGCCACCCGGAGACTTACGGATGTTTAAGTCTTCCCGGGGACGGATCTGGTAGACGGGGGAGGGAACGGGAGCCGGGGACGGCGGCGTGTAGGGCGGAGGCGTTTCTGCCGGGATGGTTTCCGACAGCCTGTTTTTGAAGGCAGTCCATTTGGGACATTTTTTTCCGTACCATCCGTCCCAGCCGGGACAGTGCTTTCCGTTTACGTCAAAATGGCGGTATACGCGGGAGAGAGGAATCTGATAGCGTTCCATCAGCTCTTTGCCCAGAGAGAGGGCGTTTTCCAGGGTGGCTTCCGGGATGGAACCGTTTACGGAGCACATTTCTATGGAAATGCTGTTGGCATTTGTGATTTTTCCGTACAGAGAGCCTCCGCCTGTTGCGGCGCAGTCGGTGTATTTGCGGCCGCCTACGGAATAGGCTGTGCGCAGATCCGGCACGGACTGATAGACGGATCCGGAGTCCACAAAATAGTGGGCGGAGGCTTTTACCACATTATTTTTGAAATAATTTGCGTTGGAGGCTGCCCGGTCGGTGCGGTTGGCGGTATAGTGGTAGACCAGATACCGGATGGCGGAGGAGGCCCGGGGGCCTCCGTAATTCGCCGGGTGAGCCGGGAGGGTATGTTTGGTGTAGGACATAGAAAAACCTCTGTTTTAACGTTGCTTCATCTGGGTGATGGCAGCCTCAATAAGCACATGAAGCTGCTCCTCGGTGACGACAGTTTTCTTTGCGTTGAACAGCTTGTCCAGAAACTGGACCACGTACCGCTTTTTGTCCGGCCCGTGGCCCGTTTCCGTCCAGAGCATTTCGGCGGCTTTTACCGCCAGGTCAGCCCATTGCCTGTATTGTTCCAGGTTCGCAGTCTCCACCCGGGCCTTGATGTAGGGGACCACAAAATAAGTAAGGATTGCCCCCAGGACGGGGATTAAGGTCAGAAGAACCTCAAACAGATTTTCACTCATCGATCAGCACCAGATCCAGGATGTTATTGTTGCTGTCGGCCATAAGATCACAGGTGATGGTGATGGAACCGGGGTCGCCGGAATTGGAGAAGCTGAGGGACATGTTGCTCTGGGGCGCCACTTTGTAGGCGGTAAGCTTGTAGGGCAGTACCTCGTCGTTCTCGGTTTTCATGACAGTATCGCCGTATACGGTGAAATTTTTCGGGAAGCTGGTGGATTTGATATTAATCCGCTCCACGCCGTTCGTAAGCTCCTTCATGTAGTAGACGATTGTCTTGCTGCCGCCGGCCAGGGCGTTTTCCAGGGTAACGGTTTTTCCGTCTACCGTGGAGGCCAGGGCTGTTCCACAGTCGTCGCCGTCTGCGTACACCACTACAGAGCCTGCAGCCGGTGTGTCGGCCAGTGTGATGGAAGTGCCTGCCTCGTCCACGGCCAGCTCGGCCCGGACAATGAATTTCGCAGATTTGCTGGTTTCACCGCCTGTGATAAGCTGCCACAGTTTTACGGTCTGAATCTGGGTTTCGATGGTGAGGGTGCCGCCTCTTTCCCCGGCGAACTGCACCCGCTTGGGATGTCCCTTTCCGCCAAAGGCAAATACGGATTCCCCGGTAAGCTCTGTGGTGGATACGTTGGCAAAGTCTAAGTTCAGAAATGGTTTCTTTGTGGCATAGTCCACGAAAATGAGATCGCATACCTCTCTGTTTGCCATGGTTGAATTTGTCATTGTTTGTTCCTCCTTGTGTTTTATGATTTGTTTTTGGTGGTGGGAGAATCCTTAGACAGGATTCTCCCCATTTGCATCCAACCGCCTGAACCATGCGGCCGCGTCAAAGGAATGGTCTTTGTTTCCCCATGCGGCAACGCTCATGGACTGGATATCGTAGATGCTGTTGTTTGTGAGTCTGGAAAAGCAGTCCCAGAGCTGAAATACAGTCAGATCCCAGATGGTTAAGATATTGAGGGAGGGGCTTCTGTTTGCAACCGCAGACAGAATATTTGCCAGCTCCAGATTTTTGTCTGCCTTTGCCTGCCTGCTTTGTTCCTGGCGGCCTTTGCGGAGCTTTTTCATGATTTCCAGGGCTTTTTTACTCTTTACGTTGGAAAGATCTTCCCGCTGGTCTGTACGGATGCAGCTTCTAAGGAGAATGCAGCCGCATACCCGGGAATAGTTCTCTTTTGTGATGCGCCCTGTGTCCCGGCCGTCTGCCCGGACTGTGAAACAGAGCTCTTCGGGAGAATACCGGACGGTTTCTTTTAGAAAGAAGTCCAGGGCATTTTCAAGCAGAGCCGTGGCTGCCTCGTTTAAGAGCAGCAGATCAAAAATGTGCAGTTGGTCTTTTTCCGCCTCCGACAAGGCTTTGTAGGTTTCCCCAAGTCCTGTCATGGTAAAATAGGTTTCCACGTCCATCAGCAGAAACGCCAGATAATTCTGGTAGGTATCATATCCGATGGCGGAGATTTCCCTTAGTGTAGGAGCCGTTATGGCCCCTGCCCCCGGGAGCTTAACAGGATCGGGGGATAAAAGTTCAAAATAGCTTAATCTCAGAATATCACCTGCCTTTCCTATGGCTCCCTTATTTTCCAAATGCCAGAATCGAACGGATGTTCCGTATATTTTCCCGGAAGTTCCGATGGAAAAAATACCGGACGCTGAGAGAAGATTATAACTTTTCGGAGGATTTTTTGTATCTGGCTGCGTTTTTTACCCGGTTTTTCAAAGTCTCGCTGGTTTTAAAATAGGGATAGACGCATGTCCTGGCAATGTTGGCTGCGGTTCCCTGCAGGAGGTTTCTGGCATTTTTGGTGATGAGCACAAAAGAGCCTACCTTGGGAAGATCCACGTTTTCCCCGCTTATGAGCTTTTCTGCCACCAGCTCATAGGAAATGTTATAAATCTCATTAACCGCGTATTCGCTGAGGCCGCTCCGGTGGGCGATCTCTCTGATAAATTCTTTTTTATTCATTACAATTCTCCTTATATCTTTTAAAATGTATGCCATACAGGCTGATTTCCCCGTCTGCCGCTTCTTCTATATAGGAAGTGTCCGGCTCCAGGTTCCGGATGAGCCGTATCATGGCTTCGTTTCTGTACCGGAACAGGATATAGAACAACAGTTTGGAAATGTGTGCGTATTTTTTCATATCCGTAAAAGTGATTAAGGTAAATAAGGTGTGTGGGTTGATCTTCATTTTCTGAATTGCCGCCGCCAGGTCGTCCCGGTACTGTTCTGTCAATGTATATTTTTCCTGGGGCGTGTAGTACTCCTTTACCCATACGGCCTGGATGGCGGAAACGGCGTCCTCGCAAAGAGACACGATGCGGCTGGTCTGTTTCCGGTTTACGGACCCTGGGCGAAACTCCGGGAAGCGGAAGCATTCCGACAAAGGCAGGGGGTTCCTAACATCAGTTTTTCTGGAGCGGTAGCCGTCAAGCTCTCCCAGCAGGTAGTCCATGGAAGTCTGATGCCGGGCGTAATTCTTTTTTAGGGGATCATGGTAGCCCTTTGTCTGGGCGATAAATCCAAGGAAGGCCGGCTTGATTGCCCGGTTTTCCTGGTCGCGCCTGGCCCATTTCTGCTTGATTTCCCTAATCTCCCTGGCTGAGGAGATGTCAAATTCTTTCTTCGCCTTGTCGATCTCGATGCAGCTTAGGACATTCAGGATGCAGATATCATGGTATAGCTCCCGGATGGCGTCATAGCTCTCCTCCAAAGGCAGCCCCAGACGGTTGATGGTGTCCCACATAAGGGTATTCAGCTCCTGGGACAGATTGACGATTTCCCCGATCTTGTTTTCGCTGGTGCGGTAGTCCAGGTCGGCCTTGTCCGCGTTTGTGTAGCATCTGGCGGATTTCCTGGCGGTTACATGGTTTGCAGGCACCTTAAAGACCTCGTAATTTCTGAGGGCCGCGCGCACCAGAATTTCATTGTCAGAGAGAATCATCTGATCAGAATCGTAGTCCGCCCCGGAGAGACGCTCCAAAATGTTTTCCCCCACCGCGTTCAGGCAGACGATCTCCTCCGTGAGATTAAAATAGGCATCGATCAGGTCGTGGCGCGTATTTGTGGAGATCAGAACATTGGAGGTAGAAATATGGGGGCTGCGGCATCCCAAAAGCTTCTTTCCGTAGGGGTAGCGGGTGGTGTGGATGCAGCCGGGAGGCAGGGAACTTTCCCCTGCGGCCGGGTCAAAAGCCCCTATGGTGTGCAGGAGCATTTCGTAGGGATTTCCAAACAGCACGGAGTAATTGCCATCTATGAGGATATGTCCTTTTTTCATGTTTTTCAGATAGGATTTGCAGGTTTCCTTTTTAAAGTCGTAGAAATATTTTGTCCTGGTAAATGCTTTTGCGGCCCGTAGCATGGTGTAAACAATAGCAAACTTGTCTTCAAACACATTGGACAGCTCTTCATCCTCCTGGGGAGACAGGCGGGAGCAGCGGACATGGTATTTCAGCACATCGGGATCAGTGTTTAAGCGGTTTACATAATCCAAAGAGGGCTCCAGCAGACTGCGCACCTCCTCCTGGGAGAGCTGAAGGGTATTTAAGAGCTGGTAGTGGGCCTGTACCATACGGCCGCTAAAATACCGGGTCTTTTTGTCGTGCTTGACCACAGTAAAAATGGGCTCTATGGAGGCCAGCCACTGGGAAAGGGGCGCAAATTTCACGTATTTGATGCTGCTGGGCGTAGTGATTAGCTTAATGTCCGCTATGCTTTTGGCAAGGGTGACGGCTTCCGGGTTTAGCTGGGACAGATCTGTGATGTGGTTGTCCTTAAACCATTTCCGGATGTTTGTATTAAAGCAGCAGGATTTGAAGAAACGGTTCCTGAGAAGGACCATGCCGCAGCCGCTGTAGGGCCCCAGGATGCTCCGGTCAATAAGGGACTGGCCGTCAAAGAGGGAATTTACCACCTCCGTACGGCCCTCCCTGGCAACGACACGTTTCCCTTCGTCCATCTCCACAAGGACGGCATCCTCCAGGAAACGGCTCTCACAGTCCGGGATTACCAGAATGCTTTCCGGCGGAATCCGCAGGGCCCCTATGGCGCTGCTGGCAGAGAGGGCAATGTAGGATTCCAGGGCGGCCAGATCTACGGCGTCCCCCTGGCGGATATCCAGGCCGCACATTTCCCACTGGTGGAAGGCAGAGTAGAGCCGTTCGTCCACAAACAGGCATTTCCCCACCCGGGCTGATCCGGATGTCCGCTTCAGACGGACATAGTGGATGCCGTTACAGAAAAATCCCCGGCTGTACAGTTCTTCCCGCAGTTCCCGCCTGGTGCAGGCGGTAGCGATGGTTTTCGCCGTGTAAATGGCCTTTCCCTCCTCCTCCACATAGTCAAATCCCTGGGGAAGCGGGCATTCCGCTGGCTTTTCTGTGGGGGTCTGGACAATAATGCCCACGATCTGGCCGTCCTTTAGGGCAATATTGTCCTGGAAATCCAGCTCTTCCGGCTGGAATCCCTCGCAGACATACGTGTTTTTCCGCACTTTGTTAAAGTCCTTGCTGCTGTAGAGGAAGGTGACGTTGATAACCTTGTCGCTGTATTCTTTCCCGTTGCGGGTAAAGGAGAACGCCTCCTTTTTTCCGTAGACCGCCTGTGCGGTTTCCCGCAGCTTTTCCTGGTCCAGACTGTAATCCAGGGCGCTGATAAAGCGTCTGAGGGCCGGTTCGCCCTGGCTTGTGAAAAGCGAAAAGCCGGCGCCGCCCTGCTCTTTTGTCCGGGTTTGACCCGCCAGGTAGAGATCTTTGGCGTCGATTGATGGGATGTAGATGGTGGTGGGCGTGTACATAAATTATTCCTCCTAATTGGGTACGTCTGTTTTTATCTCTCCTTATATAATTCTCCGTTTTTGAGAAGTCTCCCCCTAGAAAACGAAAACAAGTTCGGAACATTTGTTCTAAAAAGTGTTGACAGAAAGGAACGTTTGTTCTATAATTGAAGATACCAGACAGAACACACATTCCTTAGTAGACATGCTTATTGCCTGAGAGGGCATACCTGAAAGTCTGGAAGTGAAAGATCCGCTGTATGTGGGAATGAAAGGTGATGGTTGTATTGGGAAAATATGTAGAATTTTATTGCGGGGAAAATAACCGCGAATTGAAAAAGATAGTGGAGCCTGTACTGAGAAATCGCTTCCCCTGGCTGGCCCAGAAGGATTATGATGATTTTTATTCCATAGCCGCCGAGGTGGTGTGGAATTGTGAGAGGAGGTTTGACGAGAGGCGGATTGGAAACAGGGAGTTTAAAAGCTATGTGTCTGCCTGCATCCGGAAGCGGATAAAGGCAAGGCTTACGTATATGCACAGGCAGAAGCGGATCTTAAAGGACGGACAGGGCAATCCCGTCTATGAGATTTCCATGGATGCACCCATTGGCGGGAAGGAGGAACGCTGTATCGCAGAGCTGCTTCCCTCGGGGCTTGACCTGGACGATGTGGTGCTGCGAAGGATGGGATTTTATGAGGAGCGGGTAAACCGGTATCTGGCAGCTCTGACAAAGACCCAGCGGGAGATTGTGAAGATGAAAATGGAGGGGATTTCTCCCTGTGACATTCGGAGAAGGCTGGGAATCAGCGATAAGAAGTACGAACAGCAGTGCAGGGAATTAAAATCGTTTGCCAATATCCGCATTTTATTCAGCGCGGAGGAATACAGAGGATTTAAAGGAGATGAGAGGGATATGAAATTGGTGGAAACAGCGGAAAACGTCAGATCAGATACCATCAGCATTGCTTCTGTGATAAAGGGCATCGACAGCCACACCCTCCGCTTCGACCATCCTTTCCAGAGGGAATCCGGCCAGTGGACGCCTGCCATGAAGGGCAATCTGATTTCGGATATTTTGCAGGGAAACAGGCTGTATCCTCTGGTCTTTGCGGAGCAGATTGTAGACGGAAGGGCAGTGATCTGGGATCTGGACGGAAAACAGAGATGCGCCAATGTGTATACCTTCTGTAAAGACGGATATAGGGTGGCGAAGAATATCCGCCGCTGGATAATAAGCTACCAGACCACAGAGAAGGATGAGAAGGGCGTGGAAATCCTGGATGAAAACGGATTGCCCAGAAAGACTAAACGGGAGTTTGACATCCGGGGCAGACGTTTTTCCGATCTGCCCCAGGAGCTTAAGGAGAGGTTTTTAAGGTATTGTTTCAGCTATGACCAGTATCTGAACTGCTCGGAGGCAGACATCAGCTACCATATGGAGAGGTACAACGACCGAAAGCCCATGACAGTCTCCCAGAGGGGGATCGCGCTGCTCGGGGCAGAGTATGCCCGCAGGGTGAAAGCCATCGCCAATATGGCGTTTTTCAAGGACATGGGCAATTATAAGATTTCAGAGTTTAAAAACGGCGTCATCCAGCGGGTGGTAGTGGAAGGTGTGACGGCGGCCTGTTTTAAAGAGGCCTGGGAAAAGGATTTCAACCAGATGTGCAGTTATCTTGGGGCACATGGAACAGGGGCAGATTTTGACCGGTTTGAAAGCCTGGTAAAAAGGCTTGAGGGGGCCCTGCCAGAAAAAACAGCCCGCCTGTTTAACTCCGGCAACAGCTTTCTTCTGTTTGGGCTGTTTGCCCGGTTTGCGGAGACAGGCGGCAGGGATGAGAGGTTTGCGCCAATACTGGAAGAAATTTACAGAGATCCTCAAAAGCCCGGTGGGAGGACGGCGAAGTCGGGGGCGGAAAGGGGTAAATGCGCGGCGACGGCGGAAATGAAGATGCTGGAGAGGCGTCTTAAGGAATATTGCAGAGGGTAAGAAACGGCTTTCCAAGCTTATATATGGAAATGACGGAATCTGTCTGGGCATATAGGGGGGAGAAAATAATGCCTTGTATTTCCAGGGGAAAAATTTTATAATCATATTTAGAACCGGGAGTTTGTATTTTATAGCCGGATTCGTAAAACATATATAGTATTCGGATATTTATGGAGGAGACACAATATGGAAGCCATTGACAGACAGGTATGGAAAGAGGAATTGCCGGAATTTAAGGAAATGACTGCCCGGTTTTATGAGGGAACCCTCAGTAAGGGCGAATACAAAGGATTTTCGGGGAAATTTGGAAGCTACGCCCAGCGGGGCGGAAAGGCCAGTATGCTGCGTCTGCGTATGCCAGCAGGGCGCCTGACAAAGGAGCGGTTAAAGTTTACGGCGGATGTAGTGGACAGATACCAGGTATCCTGCGTGCATTTTACCACCTGCCAGACCATACAGCTGCACGATCTGGGGCCGGATACAGTGTGCGGCATTATGGAGGAAGCCCTTGACGCGGGGATTATCACCATGGGAGGAGGGGGCGATTTTCCCAGAAATGTGATGTGCTCTCCCTTGTCCGGTGTGGAGCCGGAGGAATATTTTGATGTGCTGCCCTGGGCAGAGGCCGCAGGAGAGTATCTTTTGAGCTTAATCAACGCAAAGAAAATGCCCCGGAAGCTTAAGGTGGCCTTTTCTAATTCCCCGGCAAATCTGGTGCATGCCACCTACCGGGATCTGGGTTTTGCCGCCACTAAGGACGGGAAATTTGACGTGTACAGCGCCGGAGGACTGGGAAATAACGCCAGGCTGGGCGTAAAGGTGGCGGAGGGCATCGGGCCGGAAAAGATACTCTATTATATAAAGGCCATGTGGCTGACTTTCTGCGCCTACGGAAACTATGAGAACCGTGGAAAAGCCCGTACCCGTTACATGCAGGAAGCTCTGGGCGGGGCGGAGAATTATAAGAACGCTTACCTTGAAAAGCTTAAGGAGGTTGTGGACTCCGGGGAAAATCTCGACGTATGGCCCAGGGCGGAGGCCGTGGCAAAGTCCGGCGACGGCACAGAGATTTCCGGCCCCCGGATTCTGCCCCAGAAGCAGAAAGGGCTTTACACCGTGGTCTGGCATCCCTTAGGGGGACTTCCCAGCGTGGAAAACCTGTGTGCATTAAGCGACACGGTACAGGATATAGAGGAGGCGGAACTGCGCCTGGGGCCGGATGAGACGGCCTATATTGTCAATCTCACTGGAAAAGAGGCCCAGAAGGTATTGGAGATCACCGGCGACGGCGCTTCGACGCCCTTTGAAATGACCGTAAGCTGTATCGGCGCGGGAATTTGTCAGATCGGCCTTCGCGATTCCCAGAGTCTTCTTAGGGCATGCGTGAAGGCCGTGCGGGAGGCCGGATTTCCCCATAACGCCCTTCCCCAGATGCATATTTCCGGCTGTCCTTCCTCCTGCGGTACCCACCAGACAGGCGTCATGGGCTTTCGGGGGGCATCCAGAGCCGTGGACGGGAAGTCCCAGCCTGCATTTATGCTGTATATTAACGGGGAGGAACGCCAGGGCCAGGAAGCCATGGGCCGCGAGCTTGGCGCCATACTGGCAGACAGAATCCCGGAATTTGTGGTGAAGCTTGGAAAAACCGTGGCAGAGAGCGGCCTGGATTTCACCGCCTGGAACCAAAAGAATCCTAAAGCCCTGGAGGCTGTGGCGGCGGAGTATCTGTAAATTGTGATGAGGAACAAAAACAGGAGGATATATGAGAGCAGGCATTGGATATGATGTCCACAAGCTGGTGGAAGGCCGGGAACTGATTCTGGGCGGCGTAAAGATAGAATATGAGAAAGGGCTTCTGGGCCATTCGGACGCGGATGTGCTGGTGCATGCCATTATGGATGCCCTGCTGGGAGCGGCGGCCCTGGGGGATATCGGGCAGCATTTC
The DNA here is from genome assembly GCA_910576205.1 of Clostridia bacterium. Lineage (GTDB taxonomy): Bacteria > Bacillota > Clostridia > Lachnospirales > Lachnospiraceae > RGIG4284. Next base: position 24,956 of record CAJTHL010000008.1, read on the forward strand.
CCGGATACAGACGAGAGATACCGGGGGATTTCCAGCATAAAGCTTTTGGAGCATGTGGGAAACCTGCTGGAGGAATCCGGTTTTGTGGTGGAGAATATAGATTCGGTTATAATCGCCCAGCGGCCCAGAATGGCAGGCCATATTCCGGCTATGCGGGAAAATATTGCCCGGGCGCTGGGGGTTCTGAAAGAGCAGGTCAGCGTAAAGGCCACTACGGAGGAGGGGCTGGGATTTACGGGTAGCGGGGCCGGAATCTCCGCCCAGGCCATCTGTTCCCTGGCGTCCGTAGAAGAATACCTGTCCATGCTGCCAGGCGGCGGCTGTATGGGGCACGGGAACGCAGCCTGTCCGTCGGAGGGCGGCTGTATGGGACATGGAGACGGCGGGTGCTGTGGCGGGAGCTGCGAAACTGGTGAATAATTAGCCCAAAAACAATGGAGCAGAAAAATGACAGATTTAATCCGAACCGTCCGCTATCTCACGCAGCAGGAAAAAATCCGTTCCCGCGCCCTCTATGAGGAAATGTTCTGGGAGGATGAGGCTGCCTTTGTGGACGCGTACTATAAATATAAGGGAGCGTTTAACCGGGTCCTTGTTCTGGAGGAACAGGGGGAGCTGCTGTCCATGCTGCATTTGAACCCGTACCGGTTCTGGATGCAGGGAGCGCTGGTGGAGAGCAGCTATATTGTGGCGGTGGCCACCCGGCCTGCTTACCGCCACCAGGGCTGTATGCGCAGGCTCCTGGAAAAGGCCCTGGAAGATTTATATGGGGAGGGGCAGCCCTTTGCCTTTCTGATGCCTGCAAAGGAGGCGATCTATACGCCTTTTGGTTTTCGTCCCATGAAAAACCGGGACGAGGAGAAATTTTCCGCTGCCTCCATGGAAGCGCTTCAAAAGGAATTTTCGCTCTTTGTATGGAAAGATGCGGATTACGAAAAGCAGCGTATCCCGGATATGGAGTGGGAGACCACGCCTATGATGGTGCGGATTGTAAATCTGCGTAAGCTGCTGGCCCACATAGGTACAGGAACAAGCGACAATGTCTGTTTCCGGATCCGGATTGAGGATGAATTTCTGCCGGGAAACCAAGGGGATTATGAATGGATAGCAGAGGAAAAGACAAGCCGCCTGGAGCCCGTGGAGAAAATGGGCCAGAAGCTTAAAGGACAGGAGGGCCCGTATTTAAAAGCAGATATTGCGGACCTTGGCAGTTTTCTGTTTGGGGCAAAGGAAGCAGCAGAGGTATTTTTGGATTGTCCCCTGGAAATTCTGAAGAAATTGGAAAAAATCCAGGTTATCAGAAAAATATTTATCAATGAAACGGTCTGATAGCTTGACAAATCTCCTTTTTTTGCATATGCTAGAACATAACTGTAGAGGAAAAGGCAGAGAACGAAAAAGTAATTCGTCTGGAAGCAGCAGAGAGAGACTGTCGCCGGCTGAAAGCAGTTTTGGCGGAAGGATGAATGAAGTGCATTCGGGAGCTGACCCGGTGAGACAAAAGTTTAGCCGGGTACGCGCAGCGCACGTTACGCGCCAGAGGGAAAGGCATGTGCCTTTAATCAGAGTGGAACCGCGGATTGAATTCGTCTCTTAGACAAATTCAGTTTGCGGTGTTTTTCGTGCAGGGAATAAGCTTTTTCCTGCTTGGGGCGAAGCCCGCGGCAAAGCTTTAGCCAGGCGGAGACTGGGTGGGCATAGCAGATATGCAGTTTAAGTCAGGAGGGGAAAGTATGGGTATGATGGAAGATATCCGGGACGAATTCCAGGCAATCCAGGAACGTGATCCCGCGATTAAGCTGAAGGCGGAGGTGCTTTTGTACCCCTGCTTCTGGGCGGTGTTATATTACCGGATTGCCCACCGGTGGTATCAGAAGGGACATTTTTTCCGGGCCAGATGGCTGTCCCAGCGGGCGGCCAGAAAGACAGGGATTGAGATTCACCCTGGAGCTACCATTGGCCGGGGGTTGTTTATCGACCACGGTTCCGGGGTAATTATTGGGGAGACGGCTATACTGGGTGACAATGTGACGCTGTACCAGGGAGTAACTCTGGGCGGAACGGGAAAAGAGAAGGGGAAACGTCACCCCACCCTGGAGGACAATGTGATGGTCAGCGCCGGAGCCAAGATTCTGGGCTCCTTTACCATAGGGGAAAATTCCAAGATCGGCGCAGGCTCTGTGGTGTTGGCGGAGGTGCCGCCCAACTGTACGGTAGTGGGCGTGCCGGGCAGGATTGTCCGCCAGGACAATGTAAAGATTCCCAGAAACGATCTGGACCAGGTACATCTGCCAGACCCGGTAGCCGCAGATCTGCGGGAGCTGCGTAAAGAAAATGAGCTGCTTCGTGGTAAGTTAGCCCTCCTGGAGGCGGAGGAGGCCCGGCGGAAGGCAAAAAAGGCGGCGAAGAAAGAGGCAAAAAAAGAGGCCGGAATGCTAAAGGAAGAGACAAAATAGATGTTTACAGAGAAGGGAGAACAAAGAAAGATGCAGGTATACAATACACTGACAAAGAAAAAAGAGGAGTTTGTGCCTCTGGAAGAGGGGAAGGTGCGCATGTATGTGTGTGGCCCTACGGTTTACAATTTTATCCATATTGGAAACGCCCGGCCTATGATTGTGTTTGACACCGTGCGCCGTTATATGGAGTACAAGGGATATGAAGTGAACTACGTGTCTAATTTCACAGATGTGGACGACAAGATTATCAGGAAGGCCAATGAGGAGGGGGTTTCCCCGGAAGAGATTTCCAGGCGGTATATTGCGGAGTGTAAAAAGGACATGTCCATGATGAATGTAAAGCCTGCCACCACCCATCCCCTGGCCACCCAGGAGATTGACGGCATGCTGGAGATGATTCAGACCCTTATAGATAAGGGGTACGCCTATGAAGTGAACGGAACCGTATATTTCCGCACCCGGAAATTTGCCTCCTACGGGAAGCTGTCACACAAGAATCTGGATGATCTCCGGGGCGGAAACCGCTCCCTTCTGGTGACCGGTGAGGAGGAGAAGGAGGATCCCCTGGATTTCGTGCTGTGGAAACCCAGGAAAGAAGGGGAGCCCTTCTGGGAGTCGCCCTGGAGCCAGGGACGTCCCGGATGGCATATTGAGTGCTCCGTCATGTCAAAGAAATATCTGGGAGAGCAGATTGATATTCACGCAGGTGGGGAAGATCTTGTTTTTCCCCACCATGAGAATGAGATCGCCCAGAGCGAGGCCTGCAACGGAAAGGAATTTGCCCATTACTGGCTCCACAACGCATTTCTGAATATAGACAACAGAAAAATGTCAAAATCCCTGGGAAATTTCTTCACCGTGCGGGAGATTAGTGAGAAATACGATCTGCAGGTACTGCGTTTCTTTATGCTAAGCGCCCACTATCGCAGCCCCTTGAATTTCAGCGGGGAGCTTATGGAGGCTGCCCGGAACGGATTGGGACGTCTGGCGACCACGGCGGAGAACCTGAAATATCTGGGAGAACATGCTGGGGAGGGAGAGAAAACCTCCGGGGAGCATGAGCTTCTTGCCCAGGCAGGGGAATTTACAAAGAAGTTTGAGGCGGCCATGGAGGATGATTTCAATACGGCGGACGCTATTGCGGCAGTTTTTGAGCTGGCAAAGTATCTGAATACAAATACCAGCGCCCAGAACACAAAGGCATATCTGGGAGAATGCCTGGAGCTTCTGGTGAAGCTTGGGGATATTCTGGGACTGATACTGCTAAAGGAGGAGGAGCTTCTGGACGGAGACATTGAGGCTTTGATTGCAGAGCGCCAGGCTGCCAGGAAGGCGAAGAATTTTGCCCGTGCGGACGAGATCCGCGCCCAGCTTCTGGAGAAGGGCATTGTTCTGGAGGATACCCGGGAGGGCGTAAAGTGGAAGAGGGCTTAGGGAAATTCGTTAACGAGGGTGAAAGGGAAACCTGTGCAGAAGAACCCGTGGAGAAGTGGGATATGGAAAAAGGTCTGCGGGAAATAGCGGAAACATTCGAAAATTTATTTGCGCTTCCGCATGTGGACATTAAGACTTACTCTCCGCTGACCCTGGCCTATATGGGGGACGGAATCTATGAGCTGATTATCCGCACCATTCTGGTAAAACAGGGAAATGCCCAGGCTGGCAGGCTGCACAAAAGAGCCAGCAGCCTGGTAAAGGCATCCGCTCAGGCTGCCATGCTCCAGGCTTTTAAGGAGGATTTGACGGAGGAGGAGCTTGCGGTCTTTAAGAGAGGGCGAAACGCCCATCCCGGCACTATGGCCAAAAACGCTACCGTGTCGGACTACAAAAAGGCCACCGGATTTGAGGCCTTGATGGGATACCTGTATTTAAAGGGAGACTGGGAGAGGCTTTTCGAACTGGTCAGACAGGGATTGACAAAAGGAGAATTTATATGCGATATGAAACATTTACCATAGAGGGGCGAAACGCAGTGCTGGAGGCGTTCCGTTCCGGCAGGCCAATCGACAGGTTGTTTATTCTGGACGGCTGTCAGGACGGCCCTGTTAACACCATCAAGCGGGAGGCCAGAAAGCAGGATGTGATTCTCACGTTTGTCAGCAGGGAACGCCTGGATCAGATGTCAGAAACAGGCAGCCATCAGGGCGTTATCGCTTATGCGGCAGCTTATGCTTATGCCCAGGTGGAGGACATGCTTGCCCTTGCCAGGGACCGGGAAGAGGAGCCGTTTCTGTTTCTGCTGGACAATATAGAAGACCCGCATAATCTGGGAGCCATTATCCGTACAGCCAATCTGGCGGGAGCCCACGGGGTTATTATACCCAAGCGGCGGGCGGCAGGGCTTACGGCCACGGTTGCAAAGGCTTCCGCCGGCGCGCTGAATTATACGCCGGTGGCCAAGGTCACTAACCTGGCGGCCACCATTGAGGAATTAAAAAAACAAGGCCTCTGGTTTGTCTGCGCGGATATGGAGGGGGAAACCATGTACCGGGTAAACCTGAAAGGGCCCATGGGCCTGGTTATTGGAAGCGAGGGTCAGGGCGTGGGGCGTCTGGTGAAAGAGAAATGCGATTATGTGGCGTCCATTCCCATGAAGGGGGATATCGATTCCCTAAACGCCTCTGTGGCAGCAGGCGTGCTGGCCTATGAGATAGTCCGGCAGAGGATGCAGGGGTAGAATGGGCCGGAGTACGGATTGGGGGCCGGAAACGCGGATTGCAGACCGGAAATGCCCATTGCAGGTTAAATGCAGTCATCACAGACAGGAGGCAGTGGATGAAGGAATACCGGGAATTAGCGGAGGAGGATTTGCTTGCGCTGCTTAGGGGCGGGGATACCGCCTGTATGGAGGTGCTTATAGAACGATACCGGGGCATGGTGAAAAACCAGGCAAGAGCCCTGTATCTCATAGGCGGCGATCAGGAAGACCTGATTCAGGAGGGAATGATCGGGCTCTTTAAGGCTATCCGGGACTACAGCCCCGCGAAAGCAGGGAGCTTTTCGTCGTTTGCCAGGCTCTGCGTGACCCGTCAGCTCTACAGCGCCATCCAGGCATCCAACAGGCAGAAGCATACGCCCCTTAACACGTATGTGGAGCTGTCCCCGGCCCTCCATGAGGGCCAGGACGGCCCTCTGGAGCAGAGCCCGGAGGAATTTTTTATTGCCCAGGAGAGCATGAACGCCCTGGGAGAAAAGCTGCGCCTGCAGCTGAGCGGATTTGAAAAGCAGGTGCTGGATTTGTATCTGGACGGGGCCGGTTACCAGGAGATTGCGGAAAAGCTGGGGAAAAAACCGAAGGCAGTGGATAACGCGCTGCAGAGGATACGGAAAAAGGTGTGAGGACATAGACTCATGCCTTTTCTTTTCGGGTAAATTTGGGGATGGACTTTGGGATACGGATGTGTTATAATTATTTCTGTGAAACGATTCATGAAATGAAACGATAATGAACATAAGGGAGAGTCCCATATGGATCTACATGAACGTGAAAGGAGCGGTATCTATGCCAGGAGAACTGATGCAGAAGGTAGGAAGTATCCAACAGACAGCCTTTGTAAGAGCGCTGGATTTTTCGGAAGGCAGGGCAAAGGGGATGCGGGCTTATGACGTAAAAAACGGGTTTATGCGGTTCCAGGTGCTGGCAGATAAATGCCTGGATATCAGCGAATTTTCCTGGAGAGGGCTTAACTTTTCTTTTTTGGGGAAACAGGGTCTGATTGGAAGGATGGATTATGATACCCATGGGGAGGAGGGGACAGGCAGCCTTATGGGAGGCCTTTTGTTTACCTGCGGGTTGGAAAACACCTGCGTTCCCTGCCAGGAGGGGGATAATTATTTTCCTATGCATGGGAGAATACGTTCTGCGCCAGCAGAATACACGGGCTCCTGCGCCAAATGGGAGGAGGATGGATATCATATGTCTGTGTTCGGCCAGATGAGGGAGGCAAAGCTTTTTGGTCATAACCTTACGCTGGATCGGAGGATAGAGACGGTTTACGGGGAAAAAACTGTTACGATCACAGATGTTATTGAAAATACTGCTTTCCGGCCAGAGCCCATGATGCTGCTCTACCATATCAATATGGGCTATCCTTTTCTGGAGCCTGGATGCGAGGTAGTACTGCCTACCCTGGGAGCTGTCCCCCGGGATAAGGAGGCGCAAAAAGACGCCCATCTCTGGAACAAAATGGAGGAGCCTGTGGAAGATGAGCCCGAACGGGTGTATCTGCATGAACTGGCAGCTTATGAGAATGGGGATACCTTTGCAGCTCTCATTAACCCGGAACGAAAGGCAGGGCTGAAAATAAAGTTTAACAAACGTTATCTCCCCCATTTTGTTCAGTGGAAATCTTTGGCCTGCGGAGATTATGTGATGGGCCTGGAGCCTACAAACTCCGGGGTCTATGGGAGAACCAGGGAGGGGGAGCGCCTCCATATGTTAAACCCCTTTGAAAAGGAGAAGATCGTGCTTCAGATAGAAGTGCTGGAGCAAGAGGAAGAGATTGCGCGGACCAGGTGGGAGGCCCGGGAGCTTGTCAGGGGGAAAACGCCGATTTAATGGCGCTGCACGATAAAAGGCAGCAGCTTTTAAATAAACAAAATTTTTAAGGAGGAACAGTAACATGATGAAAAAGAAATTAGCTATGGCAGTAGCCGGAATTATGGTGATTGGATTGCTGACAGGTTGTGGAGGAAAGACCACAGAGACACAGGAACCTGTTACAGAACAGGAAGCTTCAGCTGGAGAAGAAAATGATGTTCAGGAACCCGGGGGGGGGGTAGATAGCTCCAGTACAGGAGAAGGTCTGATCGGCGTTTCTATGCCGACCCAGTCTTTACAAAGGTGGAATCAGGACGGAGACAATCTGAATAAATTTCTTACAGAAATGGGTTATGAAGTTGACCTGCAATACGCGGACAATGAAGTGCCAACCCAGGTTTCTCAGATTGAGAATATGATAACAAAAAATGCAAAGGTTCTGATTATTGCCCCTGTTGACGGAGGAGCCCTTTCCGCCGTGCTGTCTGAGGCGAAGGAAGCAGGCATTACGGTGATTGCCCACGACAGGTTTATCACCGGCACACAGGATGTGGATTGTGTAGGAACCTTTGACAATGCCAAGGTAGGGGCGCTGCAGGGTCAGTATATTGTGGACGCTCTGGATCTTGAAAACGCGGAGGGGCCGTTTAATCTGGAGATTGTTGCAGGATCCCTGGATGATGATAACGCCGCTTATTTCCTTGGAGGAGCCATGGAAATTCTTCAGCCCTACATAGACAGTGGGAAACTGGTTGTCCGCTCCGGGCAGACCACCAGGGAGCAGTGTGCTACGGAGGCATGGCAGACAGATGTGGCCCAGGCAAGAATGGACAATATTCTCACAGCTTATTACACCACAGAAAGACTTGATGCAGTTCTCTGCTCTAACGACTCCACATCCCTTGGAGCCCAGTCTGCGCTGAAGTCCGCAGGCTATGGGACAGAGGATCTTCCCTTCCCGGTTCTGACAGGACAGGATTGCGATATTGCTAATGTAAAAGCCATTATAGCGGGAGAGCAGTCCATGTCTGTATTTAAAGACACAAGGGCCCTGGCGGAAGTGATTGCCCAAATGGCGGATACCTTTGTAAAGGGAGGAGAGCCGGAGTATAACGACACTGAGACCTACAACAACGGCGCAAAGGTGGTTCCGGCATATGCCCTTGATCCCATTGTGGTGACAAAGGATAACTATAAGGAGGTCCTCATTGATTCTGGCTACTATACAGAGGATGAACTGAAATAGTATTTGACAAAAGCGCAGGTGGGAGAGAACGCAATGGAACATATTGTATTGGAAATGCAGAACATTGTCAAGGAATTTCCAGGAGTCCGCGCCTTGGATAATGTAAACATCAGAGTCAGGGAAAACACCATTCATGCCCTGGTAGGAGAGAACGGAGCAGGCAAATCTACGCTTATGAAGGTGTTAAGCGGGGTATACCCCTACGGCTCCTATGAAGGAAAGGTGCTTTTTGCAGGGGAAGAATGCCGTTTCCGGGGAATTAAGGAGAGCGAGAAAAAGGGGATTGTAATTATTCACCAGGAGCTTGCGCTGATTCCCCAGCTCTCAATTATGGAAAATATTTTCCTGGGAAATGAGCGGGCTGTAAAAGGCGTCATTAACTGGGAGGAGTGCAGGCGCAAAGCCCTGGAGCTAATGGAAACGGTAGGTCTGAAGGAGAATCCGGGGACGCTTATAAACCAGATCGGCGTGGGCAAGCAGCAGCTTGTGGAAATTGCGAAGGCATTGTCAAAGGATGTAAAATTGCTGATTCTTGACGAACCGACAGCAGCTCTTAACGATGAGGAAAGCCAGAAGCTATTGAACCTTATCCTTCATTTGAAAAAAGAATTCGGTATGACAGGGATTATTATTTCCCATAAGCTGGGAGAAATTCTTAAGGTGGCCGATGATATCACAGTGCTTCGTGACGGGAGCACTGTGGAATTTTTCTGTCCCGGGACGGAGGAGGTCACAGAGGACCAGATTATCAAAGGAATGGTGGGACGGGAGCTGACAAATCTGTATCCGGCAAGGGATGTGGAGATTGGCCCTCAGCGTTTTGAGATCAGAGACTGGACGGTGTATTCGGAGGAATACAGGGATCAGAAATTTATAGATAAGGTAAATATTACCCTTAAAAAGGGGGAGGTAGTGGGAATCGCAGGTCTTATGGGGGCCGGGCGCACGGAATTTGCCATGAGCGTTTTCGGGCGCAGCTTTGGAAGCAGGATCCAGGGGACTGTGTACAAGGATGGGAAGGAGATTGACGTCAGTACGGTTTCCGCAGCCATAAAAAACGGGATTGCTTATCTGACAGAGGACAGGAAGGAACTGGGACTGCTTTTATACGAGAGTATCCGGAATAACATTACCCTTCCCAACCTTGCCCAGGTATCCGGAAAGGGTGTGATAAATGAAAATGAAGAGGTGAAGGTTGCGGAGGAATATTTCCATAAGCTGAATGTTAAAGCGCCGGGAATCCAGCAGCAGACAAATAACCTCTCTGGCGGCAACCAGCAAAAGGTGCTTCTGGCCCGCTGGATTCTTTCCCAGCCGGATCTGCTCATTCTGGATGAGCCTACACGGGGCATCGATGTGGGAGCTAAGTATGAAATCTACAACATTATAAACGACCTGGCCCGGGAGGGCAAATGCATTCTTGTAATTTCCTCTGAACTGCCGGAGGTGCTGGGTGTCTGCGACCGCATTTATGTGATGAAAGAAGGCAGCATTGTAGGAGAATTCTTAAAGGAGGATGCAAGCCAGGAAAAAATTATGAAGGTAATTGTACAAAGCGACAGGAGGGGCCGGGATGAATGCTGAGAATAAGGTACGGTTTGATATAAAAAAATATGGAATGGTTATCGCTCTTGTGGTTATCGCGTCTCTGTTCCAGGTCTTGACGGATGGGGTTTTGCTGGCCCCTATGAATATTTCCAAGCTGATTATGCAGAACGGGTATATTCTGATTCTGGCCATCGGCATGCTGCCAGTGATTCTGACAGGTGACATTGATCTGTCTGTGGGTTCCATTGTGGCGCTGATCGGAGCTGTAATCAGTAAGCTTCTGGTGGGACACCCGGAGTTTCCGGTTTTTGCAGCCATACTTCTTGGTCTGGCGGCGGGGATGGTGATCGGAGCCTGGCATGGATTCTGGATCGCTTATATGAGGATTCCCGCGTTTATCGCAACCTTGTCCGGTATGTTGATTTTCCGCGGCGTGACCCTGGTTATTACCCAGGGAAAAACCATTGCGCCATTTCCGGATTCCTACCAGTATCTGGCCCAGGCGTATATCCCGGATATTCCCGGAACGGAAGGATTTCACGGCACGACAGTATTAATAGGAGTTTTGCTGATTATCGCGTATGTGATTTCTGAGATAAGGAGAAGAAAGCGGGAAATGCAGTATGGCTTTCTTGTTTCCAGGGGTCCTCTGTTTGGAATCAGACTGGCGGCTGTGACAGTGGTCATAGCCGTGGCAACCTTCTGGTTTACAAGGTTCCGGGGGATTCCCGTGATTCTGGTAATTCTGGGCGTCTTAATGTCTGTCTATTCATTTATCACCCAGAGGACGATACTGGGACGTCATATTTACGCGCTGGGAGGAAATGAGAGGGCAACCCGGCTATCCGGAGTAAATACCAAAAAGGTAAAATTTCTTGTTTTTGTAAATATGGGGCTTATGGCGGCGTTTGCGGCTATTGTATATTCCGCAAGGATTAACTGCGCGGACCCCAAGGCAGGAGACGGCTTTGAGCTGGACGCTATAGCGGCCTGCTATATCGGAGGAGCGTCGGCTTCCGGGGGAGTTGGCAAGGTGACAGGGGCCGTTATCGGCGGTCTGGTTATGGGCGTGCTGAATAACGGCATGTCTATCGTAGGAGTGGGAACTGACTGGCAGAAGATTATAAAGGGACTGGTTTTGCTGGCGGCGGTTGTGTTTGACATTATCAATCAGTCCAGGAAAAAATAATTTCAAAAAGGAGAAAAGGCAATATGACAGGAAAGGAAAAACTAAAGCTTGCGCTAAAGCATGAGGAGGGCCCGCTGCTCTTTGATATTGGCGGAATGCCCACCACAGGCATGCACTGCATGGTTATGGAGGAACTGCGGGATTTTTATGGCCTGGAAAAACGGCCTGTTAAAATCCTGGAACCAGTACAGATGCTTGGTGTGGTGGAGGAGGATCTGAAAGAATGCCTTGGGGTGCAGACCACGCCCCTGTGGTCTGCGGGTTGCATGTTTGGCTTCCGGGTTGAGGACAGATTCAAGGAATGGAGGACGCCCTGGGGGCAGGAAGTGCTGGTGCCGGAGGAGTTTGAGGTGAGCACGGATGAGAAAGGCGATACTCTGATCTATGCCTGTGGGGACAGAAACACGGAGCCTGCGGGCCGTATGCCGCGGACAGGAAGATTTTTCGACAATATAGACAGGGCCCCGGAATACGACGAGGACAATTATAACATAAAGGATAACCTTGAGGAATTCCAGCCGGTTACAGACCGGGATCTTGCCTGGCTGAAAAAGCAGAAGGAGAGAATCGGAGACACAGGGGATGTGATTATGGGAAATCTGGGAGGAACCGCCTTTGGGGATCCGGCCCTGGTTCCCGGCCCCATGCTTAAGGTTCCCAGGGGACTTCGCCGTCTGACAGACTGGTATATGGCTACGGTTTCCGACCAGGAGACACTCCATGAGATTTTTACATACGAACTGGAGGTGGGCCTTAGAAATCTGGAAAAGATGTATGAGGTGCTGGGAGATTTCCTGGATGTGACCTATATCTGCGGCACGGATTTCGGAAGCCAGCGGGCGCCGTTTTACAGCCTGGATACCTTTAACGACCTCTATGCACCTTATTATAAGAAGGTGGACGACTGGATTCACACCCACACAAAATGGGCCACCTTCAAGCATACCTGCGGAAGCGTCGCTCCCTTTATGGACGGTATGGCGGATGCGGGACTGGACTGCATCAACCCGGTACAGTGGACGGCGGCCCACATGGACAGAAATATGCTGAAGGAGAAATACGGCCATCGTGTGGTTTTCTGGGGCGGCGGTATCGATACCCAGCACATGCTGCCGGAGGGTACGCCAGAACAGGTTTATGAACAGGCGCTGGAGTGCTGCCGGATATTCGGCAAGGGCGGAGGATTTGTGTTTAACACCATCCATAATATCGTGCCAGGCGTTCCGGCGGCAAATGTGGATGCCCTGGCAAGAGCCGTGCGGACCTACAACAAAGGGTAAAATATCCGCTGCGGTCGGGAAGTTAAAAGACTGGGGCGTAATATAGAACAAAGAAAGGAGTATTTTGCCATGAACAGTATCAGAGAAGAACTGGAGCAGGTTGTCATGCCGGAGCTTCCGATGCGCAGGGATTACCGCATCGGTATTATCGGAGCTGGATTTATTGTCCAGGGATGTCATCTGGTGGCTTATCAGAAAGCGGGCTTCTGTCCCTATGCCATCACATCCAGAACTGGAACCCGGGCAAAGGAGGCGGCGGGGGCATTTGGGATTCCCAATGTGTACGCCACCTGGAAGGAGCTTATCGACGATCCACAGGTGGAAATCCTGGATATCGCCGTGCCGCCCCATGTGCAGCCGGAGATCGTGCGCTATGCCTGCCAGAGGAAGCATATCAAAGGAATTCTCTGTCAGAAACCCATTGCCATGTCCACAAAGGACGCCCGGGAGATTGCGCGTCTGGGGGAGGAGGCGGGGATTCCCATCGCCGTCAACTCCAATATGCGTTATGACCAGTCTATGCGGGCTTTAAAGAGGATTCTGGATAAGGAGCTTCTGGGAAAACCTGTGCTCGCCTCCATTGACATGCGGGCGATACCAGATTGGCAGACATTTCTTAGGGACTATAAAAAACTGGAAATCTACGCCATGGCCGTACACCATATTGACGTTTTCCGCTATCTTTTCGGCGACCCGGAGAAGATCACAGCGGTGTGCCGGACCGATCCCAGGACAAAATTTGCCCATACGGACGGAATTGTACAGTATACCTTCCAGTATGGGGACGGTTTTCTGGCTACTTCCCTGGATGATGTATGGGCCTGGCCTGAGGAGCCCTGTGAGAAGCATAACTATATCAACTGGCGTGTGGAGGGAACGGAAGGTTTTGCGGAGGGGGATATCGGCTGGCATAAGCGTGCGCCGGAATTTTGCGGAAGCACCCTGCGGCTGACCTGCAAGGCGTATCCAAACCAGTGGATTGAGCCCAGATGGGAGACCATGTGGTTCCCGGACGCGTTTGTGGGAACCATGGCAAGCCTTCTGCGGGCTGTGGAAAACGGCAGAGAGCCAGAAATCAGCGCCCGGGACAATATCCGCACTCTGGCCTGCGTGGAGGCCTGCTATAAATCCATAGCTGAGGAGAAAACCGTTTATCTAAGTGAAATCTTAGACGGGGAGCAGGAATAAAAACAAAGAAAAGCCGTAAAACACCAGACGCAGAATTTAAGAGGAGGATTACAATGATTTCAGTAGGAATTTTTACAGGTTACTATCCGTACACACTGGCAGAAACCATCGAAAAGGCGAAAAAGGACGGTATGAGCTGCGTACAGCTTGACCTGGAATTTAAGGACATCGATTTGTCCAGGGGAAATATCACCAAAGAAAAGGCACACCAGGTGCGGGACGCGTTCCGGGATGCAAATCTGCCCATAGTGGCCATTTCCGCTTACACCAATCTGGTACATAAGGATCCGGCGGTCCGGGAGGCGAATATCAACTGGGTAAAGGAGATTCTGGCTCATGCCAGGGATTTTGGAACGCCCTATGTGGTCAGCGAGACAGGCACCTACCATGATGACGACTGGCTTTACGACCCGAAGAATTCCACGGAAGAAGCTTATCAGGAATTTAAGGCGGTAGCGGAAGATCTGGCAAAATTTGCCTATGACCATGACGCAGTATTTTTGATCGAGAATTATGTAAACAATATTGTGGGATCTGTGGAACGCACGGCCCGCCTGCTTCACGAGATCAACCATCCGGGCATTGGCTTGATGCTGGATCCCACCAATTATTACGATGATTCCAACATTGACAATGTGGATCCCACGCTGTACAATATTTTCCACGTGCTGGACGACAAAATTAAGGTGGCCCATGCCAAGGACTGCAAGCGCGCCGTTGACACGGGTACAAAATTCGGAGGCGGTTCCGCAGAGCATAACAGTTTCCGGGGCGCGGGTGCAGTGGAACTCCCCGGCGCAGGCCTGGGCGTTCTGAACTATGAGCTGTACCTAACCCTGCTTAAGAAAAACCACCCCAATATCCCTATTATTATAGAGCATATTGAGGAGGAGGATATCCCCCGGGCAAAGAAATTTGTGGATGATACCCTTCGGAAGGTAGGAGCTTAGGCGCGGGTGTGACTTAAGGGCGCCGGAATCGGGAGATAAAGGATAAGAGCTGCTGTAAAAGCCGGGGAAACCTGGTTTTTACAGCAGCTTTTTAAACCTCCCGTCGCCCCGCAACCAGTGTCCTGATACGCGCCTCCATCTGGCGGACAGCCTGGCCTGCGCTCCATTGTCCACGGACCACGCCAAGAATCTCCTCCGGGATAATTCTGGTATAAATACTGTTTTTAAACCGGCTCTCATCCAGGATTTCCGGCATGGCACGTTTGCGGCTCAAGGCATTGCTGACCAGAACCACCTGCTTCCAGGGTTCCAGATTATCCAGATCCGGGCGGGTATAATATTCCTGCCGCAGGGTGGACCCCCCAAGCAGAGACAGCGGGATGCTGTTCTGATTGCCACAGGCCCACAGGAGGAAACGCTCCGCCTCTTCCGGGCGTCGGCAAAAGCGGTTCAGCCCCAGGCTCCAGCCGCCCAGCACAGGGGTGCCTCCAGGGACGGGAGCAAACCCGATATTTCCGGCAATTCTGGATTTTGTATAATTGTTAATATCCCCCACGTCAGAGCTGTAGAGGATAACCATAGCGCTGTTGCCCAGGGCAAACTCAGCGGCCACCTCATTCCAGGAATCCAGGTTCCTTCTGGAGGAATACTGATAGGATTTCAAGAGGCTTTCCAGGGCCTGTCTGGCGTTGGTGCTGTTGATGCACACCTCCCCCAGGGAATTGAAAACCTGGCCTCCGTAGGACCACAGGCGCGCCAGATACTCGATGGCAACATAGACATTACAGCTCATGGGAATAGAAGTGCCGAATCTGACCGGGGAATCCGGCGTGTATTCCTGGGTAAAGAATTCTGCCACCGTATGAAACTGGCTCCAGGTTTCCGGCGGCATAAGCTCTGCGTTGTATTTGCGCCGGAACCGCATCTGGAGGGTACGGTTTTCAAAGAGATCCTTCTGGTAGAAAAGAATCTGGGCCCCGGACATAAAGGGGATGGCATAGAGAGACTCCACATACATGCCATAATCCCTTACGGCCCCCTCGATAAACCCGTCCAGGTAATTTCCCAGATGCTTTGCCAGATGATCCAGATTCTGCACACATCCGCTTTCTACCAGGCCTTCCAGCCAGGTGATATCCATCATAAATCCGTCGTACCGGCTATCCCGGGCTTCTCCCCGCCTGTAAAGAAGTTCTTCGAGCTCCTTGTAGGAATACATGTCAAAATGAATCCGTTTCCCGCTTTCCCGTTCATAGATCATTGCCAGCATTTCCAGACTGTGGGCAGAAGAGCAGTCGTACATGGCAAAACGAAGCTCTTCCCGTGCAGACAGAATGCCTGTCTGGATGGGAGGCGTCTCCACAAAGCGGGCGGGAAGATACCGGGTAATGGATTCGTGAAGCTGCGGGGCTTCTATGGCATGGAAAATGCGGCCGACGGCCTCCTGGGCCACAAGCTTCGGGGAAAGGGAAATTTCCCCGGCGTAAGTGCCGGTATCGTCAATCCAGCTGCTCTCTTTAATGACATAGACAGGCACAGGCCCTGCTTTCAGCATTTCCAGGGCTTTTTTAATGCCTTCCCCGATCTCTGGGCTGCCTGCGATGATCCCGTCAATCCGGGAACAGGAGAGGCATAGCTCAAACATGGCCTGGAAGCCCCGCTCCCTGCTTCCGTCCACAATCTTAATCCGGTCAGATCCCGGGAAAGATTCCAGGAAAATCCGGTCTAATTTTGCCTCGCTTAAAAGATCCCGGTCAATAACCAGGGCCACGTTTTCCAAACCCTGCCTGTACAGGGCTTTTACTGCCTGGGAGAAGGCGTCGCTATAGTTTAATACAATGTTATCCCCGGGAAAATCCGCCGCATTATAACGGCTTACCAGCAGAATGGGAGTGCCGATCTGCTTCCACTCCTCCCGGGCCTTCTGGGGCAGTACAGAATACAGAATGATACCGGCCATACGCATTTCCCAGAAGGATTCCACGGATTTGCGCTCAATAAGCCGGTTGTTCCTGCTGAATTTAACGGAGATGTTGTATCCTTTCTCGCGAAACAGGCGTTCCAGCTCCATTAAAAAATCTGTGTGGAATTTCTGCGTGACATCGGGCAGAATAATCCCGATGGTATTTGACTTTGTGTTTTTAAGGCTTCGGGCCGTTGCGTCCGGGCTGTAGGAGAGCTGCTTCATGGCATACTCCACCCGCTCGATCAGCTTTTCATTCTGGGTTTTTCCATTCAGCACATTGGAAACGGTTCCCAGGGAAACGCCGGCCAGCTTTGCGACATCTTTCACTGTGCTCATAAAATATCGGTCTCCTCTATGCGATAAGTGTATCATGAATCGTTTAATTGTACAACCAGATGATGGTTATGGAGGAGCATTCCTGCCAGCCGGCTGCGTGAAATATGCTCTGCTAAATGTAAAGAAGGTAATAAAACAATTATTTCGGATCTAATAAAAAGCCGGCCGGTTATGATAAATTCACATAGCCAGCCGGTCTAAAATTGTTTTTATATTTGCAGGAAACCCGTCTACGGACAGTCATTTCTGCCAAAGCGGTGTCGTTGTTCCGTGTCTTACGGCTGAATCACATCAAACAGCTCTTTCACCGTAGGATAAATCTGGCGGAATTTCTGATACTGCTTTTCATAGAGCATGGCACGCTCCGGGTCAGGCTCCACGGTATCCACCACCTTTACGATTCTGGCTGCGGCTTCCTCCACGGTTGCGTATTCACCGCAGGCCACGGCTGCCAGCATGGCGCCCCCAAGGGCGGGGCCTTCCTCGCTTTCCAGAATATCCACCTTGATATTGAGGATGTCGGCGATCATCTGCTTCCACAGTGGGCTTTTTGCGCCGCCGCCGCAGATTTTTGTCCGCTCTATATGGATGCCAAGGGATTTTGCCACCTCAAAGGAATCCCGAAGGGCAAAGGAAACGCCTTCCAGCACAGCCTGGGTCATGTCCTCCCGGGTGGTGTCCATGGTCATGCCCATAAAGGTTCCCCGGGCATTGGGGTTGTTGTGGGGACTTCTTTCCCCCATGAGATAGGGCAGGAAAAACACGGGATTCTTTCCAAGCTTCTGGATACGTTCCTGTTCTTTTGTATAGTCCCCGGTTTTCAAGATCTCCTCCATCCACCATTTGTTGCAGGAGGCAGCGCTCAGCATGCAGCCCATGAGATGGAAGTGCCCGTCTGCGTGAGCAAAGGCGTGAAGGGCGTTATTCTGGTCTACCCCGAAATTCTTGCTGGAGATAAATATGGTTCCGGAGGTTCCCAGGGAAATGTTGCAGCTGCCGTCGCCCACGGTTCCTGTGCCCACGGCCGCGGCGGCATTGTCCCCGGCGCCGGCGGCAATTTTCACGGAGGGTGAAAGTCCAAGCTCCGCTGCCAGTTCCGGCTTCAAGGTTCCCACGGCTTCATAGCTCTCGAAAATCCGGGCAAGCTGAGACTCCTTTACCCCGCAGATCTCCATCATTTCCTTTGACCAGCACTTGTTTTTCACATCAAAGAGCAGCATACCCGAAGCATCCGACACGTCTGTGCAGAATACGCCGGACAGGCGGTAAGCCAGATAATCCTTGGGTAGCATAATCTTTTCGATCCTGGCGAAATTTTCCGGCTCGTTCTTTTTTACCCACAGCACCTTGGGCGCTGTAAAGCCGGCGAAAGCAATGTTGGCGGTATACGCGGAGAGCTTTTCCTTTCCGATTACCTGGTTTAAGTAATTGGTCTCCTCTCCGGTTCTCCCGTCGTTCCAGAGGATGGCAGGGCGGATAACAGCATCCTCCTTGTCCAGAATTACAAGGCCGTGCATCTGGCCGCCGAAGCTGATGCCCGCCACCCTGGATCTGTCACAGTCTTCCAGCAGCTCTTTTAATCCCTCTATGGACTGTCTGTACCAGTCCTCCGGGTTTTGTTCCGACCAGCCGGGCTGGGGAAAGTTTAAGGGGTATTCCCGGGAAACGATTTTCTGGATGTTCCCTGTTTCATCCATCAGAAGCAGCTTAACGGCTGAAGTGCCTAAATCGACTCCTATATATAACATATTGACCTCCTGGTTCCGGTACCGCATCTAACCTCCCGGATCTTGTGTACCGGAAGGATTTCCAGCCTTTTCACGTCTGGAAATTCTTCCGGGGTCTGTCCGGGCAGACACTGTTTACGCAAATGGATTCTCTGTTTTATAAAGCATTCCCTTTGGCTGATTGAAGCCGATCTCCCCGGGCTCCACGCCCAGGTATTTGAATACCTCAAACAGGGCTTTTCCGTAATGTCCGAAGGCCACCGCACCGTGATGGGGGTAATTGCCCTCAATAAGTACATGGCGGTAGAAGCGGCCCATTTCCGGGATGGCGAAAATGCCGATGCCGCCAAAGGAGCGGGTTGCTACCGGAAGAACCTCTCCCTGGGCCACATAGGCCCGCAGTTTGCAGTCCGCCGTGCTCTGGAGACGGAAGAAGGTGATGTCGCCAGGCATAATGTCGCCCTCCAGGGTTCCCTGCGTCACTTCCTCCGGAAGGTTTCTGGCCATAATGAGCTGGTATTTCATAGCGCAGGAGGACAGCTTTTTGGAGGTGGTGTTTCCGCAGTGGAAGCCCATAAAGGTATCCTGGTGGGTATAAGAGTATTTCGGCGCAATCTCTTCGTTATAAATGTCTTCCGGCACTGTGTTGTTGATGTCAAGGAGGGTTACGGCGTCCTCGCTGACACAGGTGCCGATAAATTCGCTTAAGGCTCCATAGATATCCACCTCGCAGGAAACGGGAATACCCCGGCCGGTGAGACGGCTGTTTACATAGCAGGGAACAAAGCCAAACTGGGTCTGGAACGCGGGCCAGCATTTTCCGGCGATAGCCACGTATTTGCGGTAGCCTTTGTGTGCTTCAATCCAATCCAGAAGGGTCAGCTCGTACTGGGCCAGCTTGGACAGAATCTGGGGCTTCTGGTTTCCTTCGCCCAGCTCTGCCTCCATATCCTTCACCACATCCGGGATACGGGGATCGCCAGCGTGTTTGTTGAAGGATTCAAAGAGATCCAGCTCGGAATTTTCCTCGATCTCCACGCCCAGATTGTAAAGCTGCTTAATGGGGGCGTTGCAGGCCAGGAAATTCAAAGGCCGGGGGCCAAAGCTTATGATTTTCAGGCTGCTGAGAGCTACCAGGGTGCGGGCGATGGGCAGAAACTCGTGAATCATGTCTGCGCACTCTTTTGCAGTACCCACGGGATATTCCGGTATGTATGCTCTTACGTTGCGAAGCTTCAGATTGTAGCTGGCGTTTAACATGCCGCAGTAGGCGTCGCCTCTGCCCTGGGTAAGGGAATCGCCGGATTCCTCAGAGGCAGCCACGAACATTACAGGGCCGTCAAAATGCTTTGCCAGCAGGGTTTCAGAGATTTCCGGGCCAAAGTTTCCAAGGTAAACCACAAGGGCGTCGCACCCGGCCTTTTTAACGTCCTCCAGGGCCTGCACCATATGGATTTCGCTCTCCACGATGCACACGGGGCACTCGTAGATATCGCTGGCATTATATTTTTCCTCATAGGCCTTTACCAGGGCCTTTCTTCTGTTAACAGAGAGAGATTCCGGGAAACAGTCTCTGCTGACGGCTACGATTCCGACTTTTACGGATGGGATATTCTGCATATGTTCCTCCTATTTGAGTCCCGTCATAGCCCTACAGCTCCCCTGTATCTGGAAGAAATTTCCGCCCCCTTATACGTGGCCGGAAATTCCTTCCGGTCGCTTCCAGGCTATGACTGTTTTAGAGTCCCGTCATAGCCCTACAGCTCCCCTGTATCTGGAAGAAATTTCCGCCCCCTTATACGTGGCGTGAATTCCCTCCGGTCGCTTCCGGGCTATGACTGTTTAAAGGTTCCTCATCTGTCTTTCCAGACGGATGCCGTTTTGTTCAGTGACAAAACTAAGTAAACTTATAGTAGCATTCTATGGGGAGAAATGCAAGGGGTTTCTGTTTACTTGCGTAAAATTTTGTATTATACTAATCAATAAGGATAAACAGAGATGCAGAACGATAATGGGAGCGTGTATGAGAGTCGGAAGCAAAGAACTGATACGGGATATAAACAGTCATCTGCTGCTGGAGGCGATTATCCAGGAGGGGCCTGTTTCCAGGGCTGCCCTGTCAAAGAAGACCGGGCTTGCCAAGGCCACGGTGTCGGCCATTGTCCAGGAGCTGCTGGAGCAGAAGCTTGTGCTGGAAATCGGAAGCGATGATACGACCCTGGGACGAAAGCCCATTTTGCTGACCTTTAACGAGGGCTGTGGCCATGTGCTGGCCATTGACGTAAATACCGATACCCTGTCGGCCCTGACCTGCAATCTTAAGGGGGAGAGTTGTCGTCTGCGCCAGTTTCCCAATCACGCGGGGCGGGACGAAATACTGCCCCTTCTGACTTCCGTTATCCGCCAGATGACGGAGGAGCTTCCAAAGACGCCTTTTGGCCTGGTGGGTATAGGCCTGGGCATTCACGGCACGGTACACCGGAATGAGGTGACGTTTATTCCGTATTCCCCCTATGAAGGCCTGCCCTTTGGCGCGGAGCTGGAGCGGGAGTTCAAGGTGCCGGTTTACCTGGAAAATGAGGCTAATCTGTCCGTGGTAGGCGAACACTCCTTTTGCTTTCATGTGCCTGATCTCATCGGCGTCAGCGTCCACGCAGGGGTGGGCGTGGGCATTATTATCCAGAATGAGCTCTATACCGGGGCGGACGGAAATGCGGGAGAATTCGGGCACACCATCATAGAAATGAACGGAAGGCCCTGTCCCTGTGGAAACCAGGGATGTCTGGAGCAGTATGCCTCGGAGCGGGCCATTCTGACACAGTATGCCCTCTGTACGGGACAGCCTGACACGGATATAGACGCCTTTGTGGCCGCCTGCAGCCGCCAGGAGGAGAAGGCGTTATCCCTGCTTCAGGACTTTGTCCGGTATATTTCCGTTGGCATCAACAACCTCTTAAACGCCTTTAATCCAGATGTAATCGTTATAAACAGCTCTTTCACCAGCTATTTCCCGGAGGTGCTGACGCAAATCCGGGAAAATCTGGGAAACCGCGCAGGCAGACGCTGCACCCTGGCACTGTCCGGGCTTCAGGATACGTCCATCCTTTTAGGGGCGGCCTGCCTGTGTATCCGGAATTTCCTGGGGATCCACCATCTGCGGCTGGATAAGGTCCGGGAAGAGTGACAGGGACGGTTTATCCGGCGTCTGTTTTAAGGGGCGTTTTTGGGGGAGGTGTTTCTGGGCTCCGCCTTTTTCGCCGCCGGTTTCGTCAGATAGCTGTAGATATCCTCGTAGGATTCCCGGCCATACTCATCCGGCGGATTGGCGGGAATGAGCCCGGTGCAGTCCCGGGCAGAGCAGGCGTTTCCGATATAATCGTAAGAGTCGATGATCTCCTGGTTTTTTGTTTTCTTGTCCATCTTTGCGTCTCCTTTCCGAAATAAACGTTGTGTATTTAGTATTTCTTGTTTGGCTGGTTTTTATTGTTGCAAGTTATTTCCTGGGGGTAATTGTATGAAAATAGAAAAAAAATTAAAGGGCGGATACCGGCCCTTTCTGTCGGAGGATGAGAGGACTCTGGTGACCACAAGCAGCAGAAACACGGTTTATGTGTACGACCTGGAAAATAGGAGGCTGACCCACTCCATAAAGACAGTCAGCAATGTCTCCAAGACAATGGTTTCCAGGGATGGGAAACGTCTGGCGGCAAAAAATACAGGGGGCGTCATTGCGGTGATCTCCCTGGAAAGCGGGGAGGAGATCTGCAGGAGCAGGATGGAGAAAAGAGAAGGAGAACCCATGGTGTTTCTTGATGATGAGGGCCTTCGGCTTCTGGATCTTGACTGGGATGGCCGGACAATGCTTCTGGACTGTACAAGCGGGGAACACCGCATTCTGGATGGGCCGTCTCCCGGAGCGGCAAAGGGAACGCCCCGCACGGCCTATATCCAGTATGATATCCATACGGACCGGATCTATAAATTTGTGTCGGATGATCCGAAAAGCTGGAGGGGAAGGATCCAGGTTTCCGCAGCAGACCCGGACAGGATCGCGTTTGAGACAGTCTGGGAAGGGGACAGACTGCCCGATCATATAAGGGGGATCTGCTTTTGCAAGACCCACAACTATTATATAGACATTGTGAATGAACAATTCGTTGTCACGGATAAGGAATTTAAGGAATTGTCCAGGGCGGATCTGCCCCTGGGAAACAGCATATGTTCCCCCTGCGAAATCCGTGTCTCGCCTTGTGAAAAATATATGTTTCTGGATTACGGGAAGCAGTGTGACCCCAGAGACCATGAGGCGTTTCGGACAGCGAAGGCGCTGTCCGGCCTGTTTGCGCTGGACACGCTGGAACAGGTGGCGGGGTTTGACTATGATTATGTCTCGGATTTCCGCATGTTCCACGAGGATGAGAGATTTGTGCTGGCCACATGGCAGGGCTCCTATCTGGGAAGCCTGTAATGAACAGGGCGTCTGCCACAGGGAAAGATGACCCGTGTGACAGACGCCCGCCGATTGACGATAACGCCGCCGGTCGCCAGGAGACAGCACTTGGAGCGTGTGCCCCCTTGTACGCTGATGGTATGCTCTGCGGGCATATCAGAAGCAGGTAAATGCCCCGTCGATGATAAAGTCAGATCCGGTGGTAAAGGAGCTGGTGTCCCCGGCCAGGTACACGCAGATGGCTTCCAATTCCTCCGGTTTGCCCATTCTGCCCATGGGGGCCATCTCGTTCCACTTCTCGATTAAAGGAACCAGGGTGGGGGAGTTCAGGGTGAGCTCTGTGCCGATATATCCCGGGCTGATGCTGTTGACCCGCACGCCTCGCTTTGCCCACTCAATGGCCAGGGATTTCGTAAGCTGGATAACGCCGGCCTTTGAGGCGTTGTAGGCGCACTGGGGCTGGGGAACGTTGACAATGTGGGCAGACATGGAGGCAGTGTTGATAATGGAGCCGCCGCCGTTTGCCAGCATGTATTTTCCCGCGGCAATGTCTGTGAGGAAAATACCGTTTAAGTTAATATTAATCACTTTATTCCACTGCTCATAGGTCATTTCCTCGGCGGGAGCGTTGATGCAGATCCCTGCGTTGTTGTGGCAAAAGTCCAGGCCGCCCAGCTCTTTTACTACCTGGGCCACCATGGCGTCTACCTGTTCCTTGTCCGTGCAGTCCGTGCGGATTGCAATCACTTTGCGACCGGTTTGCCCTGCAATCTGTGCCGCTGTCTTCTGCGCCTCCTCAAAGTCCAGATCGACAATGGCCACATCCGCGCCAGCCTCTGCAAACGCGGTGGCAGTACATTTTCCAATGCCTCTGGCTGCTCCTGTTACAAATCCTTTCTTTCCGTCCAATCTCATTTTTTCGATGATTCCCATAACTGTTCTCCTTATTTTAAAATATATTTTGTAAAATCATTTATCAAATTATAATTACATAATATTTCATACCTTCCATTTTGTCAATAGGAATGGTGCATAATATTTGGGGATTCGTTTTGTGAAAATCTGACAATAGATTTTGGGCAGGATTTTGTGGTATAATTTTATTTTACAAAATCGTTTTACAAATTAGGAGATGAGAATTTATGGAGAAAAGCATTACGCCAAATCAGATTAAAGAAAAAAACCGTAATCTGATTTACCGTTATATTTATAAGAACAAAAAAGTTTCCCAGCAGGACATTTCCTATGATCTGCGGCTTAGCAGGCCCACGGTCACGGCTAACCTCTCGGCTTTGGAGGAGGAGGGGCTTATCTGGAAGAACGGCCAGATTGACACGGAGCTTGTGGGGAGAAAGGCGGCGGCATACTCGGTTACAGCGGATTACCGCATGGGGATCGGGGTGGAGATTCTTAAAAATGAAGTCCGGATGATTGCGGTGGACTTGTATGGAGAAAGAGCAGGCCGCATGGAATACGGGATTGCTTATAGGGATGAGGAAGAATATTACAAAACCGTGTGCCGCAAAATCCTGGATTTTAAGGAAAGCCTTGGGATAGCTGACGAGGGGATCCTGGGTGTGGGCTTCGCCATGCAGGCTTTGATTTCCCCGGATAAAAAGACTGTTGTCTACGGGGAGATTTTGTCCTGTACAGGTCTTGGCATCGGGGAATTTACCAGGTATCTCCCCTATGACTGTTCCTTTATCCACGATGCGGACGGGGCGGCGGTTTCCGAGCTGTGGGTTTCGCCGGAACTGTCGGACGCCTTTTACCTGTCCATCAGCAGGCATCTGGGGGCGGCTATTATTTTCAAGGGGGAAATCGTAAACGGCAAACACGGCCATAATTCTACCATTGAGCATATCCAGATGAAGCCGGAGGGAGAACGGTGCTATTGCGGCAGGTATGGGTGTATGGAAACCCTGTGCTCTCTGACGGCGCTTCTTGGGGAGGGGGAAAGCCTGAAGGAATTTTTTGCGGGCGTGAGAAAGGGCGTGCCTGGGTTTGGGGAGCGGTGGAGGCGTTTTCTTGCAGAGCTTGCCAGGGCGGTCAATCTTCTCCACCTGGTTTACGATACGGATTTTATTCTGGGAGGATACCTGGCCCCGTATCTGAAGGAGGAGGATATTGTTTTTCTCCACAACCGGATCCAGGAAATGACGCCCTTTGAGGAAAGCCAGGATTTCCTTCGGGTCAGCAAAATGGCGGAGGATAATATTGCGGTGGGAGCGGCTCTTCCTTACATTCAGGGGTTTTTGAATAAATTTTGAAAAAATCAGTTGACAACTGTCGAATGAAATGCTATTATAATTGAGCGTCTTGAACGTAAGCTGCTGTGGCTCAGTCGGTAGAGCGTCGCATTGGTAGTGCGGAGGTCACGGGTCCGATTCCCGTCAGCAGCTTGGTGAAAAGCGGCGGAAACCTTGAATATGCAAGGGTTCCGCTATTTTTTTATCTGGAAATCTGTAGATAGCTGTAGACGGAGTAATGCGGCATGTTTTAGGATTTTCAATGATATCATATAGCTGCATTCTTTAACAGCATGTCTGCCGTTTACTTAATCAGAAATCCCCCGGGTGCAGAAACCGCATCCGGGGGTAAAGAATATCAGGAAGTTAAGGCTGCCAGAATTCGTCTATCAACTCCCTCGTAATCTTAACGGCGCGGGAAGGCTTGGACAGATCTCCATTGAGGACATAAATGTCGCGCATAGAAATTTCCAGCTTTCCGCCTCTGGCGGCAAGAATAGTTTTTTTCATATAGTCCCGAAAAGCGTCTTCATCCAAATGTCTGGAAGGGCCGCCGATAAAAACGGCACTGGGCTTGCGGTGATAGATAATGTTGCTTTCCCTCAGACGTTCTTCCATAAACTCCTCATTGCACCAGGCAGAGATAGAAAGTTTTCTTAACCCCTCAGGCAGACGGTCGAGACCATTGTCCCATAATCTGTCCACGGGTTCACAGCATCCATAAGTATATAATCCGAATTTGCCGGCAATGCGGATGTAGGAATCCAGAAAAAATTCATTGAACATAGCAGGTGAAATCTGGGAAGTCTCCTGGGAATTTAAATGCCCCCACAGATCCTTCATCAGTGGTTTGCGGCCATGCAGATCCTTCCGGCCGGGCAACTGCTCAGTATAACCGATAGTTCCCATTTTGACCAGTATATTTTCATTGTTTGGCATTAAAAAATGATTATCCTCAAGATAGTTGTAATACCGGTTGTATTCTTCCTCAATCTTCTGAATGAGCAGATGCATCTCATTAGGGGAATCATAAAAGGCGATCATCATTTTTTCCATGCCCATTAAATCTACCAGATGTTTTGTGATGAAGCAGCCAATGGGCGGACACTGAACCAGAACTGGCAGTAAATCTCCAAAGATTTCCAGAGCCATCTGCTTTTCCGACTCAAAAAGATTATCATCAAAAACAAAGACAGACGGATTCAGTTCATGCACCTGTCTGTCCAGATCCGTAATGCCATGCTCCAGGGAATATCCGATTTTTCGTTCGTTCGTGTTGACAGAACGATGTTCAATCCGGTCAAAGCCGAAAATTTTGAAATCCACCATGGGAACCAGGGAATAAAAATCTGGGACAACCCGGTCATCCTGGGTATAGAGATAGCCGCATATAACGCCTAACAGTTTTTGCTCAATCATCCGGGCTACCGGCTCACAGCAATAGGGTGGAGGCTGGATTTCAGGGGCGAAGGTACGGTTTTCTACTGTGACAAGAGGGCGTTTTCCTTTAAGATCGTTGTGCGCGGTCCATATAGCGCTGCGCTCCTGCATACCTGGCAGATTTGCCAGTTCAAGCTGGTATTTTGCCAGCTCTCTTAAATATTGTCTGTCATTTTTATATTGAATAGGTTTGAAAGCATTCATAAAACATTATTCCTTTCCAGATATCTTAAATAAAAGAACCTTTTCCCTTTGTGACTTTCATAAAGACAAGCAGGGAAATAATGGTTGTCAGCGTAAGTATGGTGGCAAGCGCTGCGGCAGTGCCATAGCTGTTGCGGACTACTTCAGTGTAGATTGCCACAGAAACAGTTGATGTACGGCCGCCATACAGCATAATACTGGATGACAGCTCATTCACACAGGTAATCCAGCTTAAAATGGCTCCCGATAAAATACCCGGCATCATCATGGGCAGAGTAATCTTGAAAAAGGTTTTCTGGGGAGAAACACCCAGATTTACCGATGCTTCCTCAATACTGGGATCCATCTGTTTCAGATAGGCGCTGCCAGACCGTACGGTATAGGGCAGCTTGCGGACAACATAAGAAACGACAATAATAAATGCTGTACCTGTAAGAATAAGAGGACGTTTGTTGAAAGCGATAATCAGGCTGATACCCAGCACAGCGCCTGGGATAACAAACGGGAACATAAGCAGCCAGTCCAGCAGTGAGGAAACGATTCCCTTTTTACGGACTGTCAGATAAGAAATCAAGGAACCAACAAGAACAATAATAATAATTGCTGCCAGTGCAAACAAATAGGTGTTTTTAATGTTAAGTGACAGACGGCTTAGAATACTCTTATAGCTATTGAGAGAGAACCCTTCCACAAACATGGGGCCGCTGGTTTTGATAAAGGAGGTTACAAGCACAACAACCTGCGGCAGAAAACCAGTAAATACAATTATAAAAACCGGCGCCGAAGCGATAAAACGTTTAAAACCATGTAAAGAGATCTCTTTTGGAGGGCGCAGTGCAGTCATAACATAATTTTTCCTATCGATGAGCTTTTTCTGCAACACAAGAACAAGGGTAGAACAGACAACAACGACTACACTCAGCGCGCTTGCAAGATTTGCGTTTCCGCCCATTTCACTCATATACTGATTATAGATCATAACAGGCAGAACCGTAAAACCTTCGCCAATAAGCATAGGGGTGCCAAAATCAGCCAGGGAAGTCATAAATACCATAACAGCGCCTGCGGCAATAGAGGGGAATACCAAAGGCAATGTAATACTGGTCAGGCGCCGCCACTTACTGGAGCCCAGGTTTTCGGCAGCTTCCTCAAGTGAACTGTCTATGCTGCCCATTGCGCTGGAAGCATATAGATAGATATAGGGGAAAAGTTTAAGGGTAAACACGATAATAATACCAAGCTGTCCATAAATGGCAGGCAATGTAATGCCAAAGGATTCAAAGAATCTGGTTAGGACGCCCGATCTTCCAAGCAGAATAATCCAGGCATACGCGCCGATAAAAGGCGGCGACATTAAGGATGAAACGATCATGATATGGATGAGTTTCTTGCCCCAGATGTTGTAGCGTGTCATAAGATAAGCGATTGGTACACCGATTACAGTTGTCGTCACGGTAGTAAGTACACAACAATAGAGACTGTTCAGCAATGCCGTATAATAATAGGATTTGGTAAAAAAAGTCCGGAAGTTTTCAAGAGTAAATCCCTCGGTCCTGGAGGAGAAAAAGCTGCGGATAATCAAAGTTGAAAAGGGATAAACCAGAAACAATAAGATTGCTGTAATGATAATAAGCCGGACAAAAAACCAGAAATCCAGACGGATATGAAATTTATGTCTTAGCATGAAATTACCTCCCCGCTTTGCGGATTAAATAAATTGATCCGGTCAAGCCCCAGGTTGATCCGTACCTTGCTTCCTATTGGTTTCAGGATGCTGGTGTCCTTGGTGTATTCGTTGATCTGGATATGATGGCCATTGCGAAGCATTACTTCATACTCAACAAAATCCCCAAGAAAAGTTGAAAACAGGATCTCACCCTCCAAACCTTCGTTGCCGATATAGAGCTGCTCTGGCCTGGCAGATACCACCACATCCGTGGGGCATTCGTCATTGACCGGCAATTCCAGCGTTAAGTCGTCAAGCCGGATTGTGGCAATTCCGTTTTTTACAGATTGCGTTTTTGCCTTCAGAAAATTTGATTTGCCAATAAATTCTGCCACAAAAATACAGGATGGTTTGCGGTATATTTGTTCGGGGGAACCGACCTGCATGATGTGTCCGTCTTTAATAACGGCAATCCGGTCAGAGACAGCCAGCGCCTCTTCCTGGTCATGTGTGACATAAATTGTCGTGATCCCCAGCTCTTTTTGTAATTGTCTGATACTCATACGCATTTGCACACGAAGCTTTGCATCCAGATTAGAGAGAGGTTCGTCCATCAGCAGAATACTGGGTTCGATAACAAAGGCGCGGGCAAGTGCGACACGCTGTTGCTGGCCGCCGGAAAGCTCATTTGGCTTCCGGTTACGCAGCTGTTCTATCTGTACCTGCTTTAATGCTTTTTCCACTTTGCCTGCAATTTGGGATTTTGGTATTTTCTTTGCCTTTAGTCCGTAGGCTACATTCTCTTCCACAGTCATATGGGGAAAAATAGCATAATTTTGAAATACCATGCCGATATTTCGTTTGTGGGGTTCCACGTGATTGATGATTTTTTCCCCAAAACAAATGGTTCCCTCATCTATATCGTTAAATCCGGCAATCATTCGCAGCAACGTGGTTTTTCCACACCCAGAAGGTCCCAGCAAGGTGAAAAATTCCCCGGGCTGTATGGAGAGGTCAACGCCTTGAACAGCGGCAAAATCGCCGTAACGCTTGACTACTTTCTGTATATTAACAGATACATTCATTTTTATTCCTCACAATCTCAGCATAATTAAGAAACCGTTTTTTATCTGGCGCTTTACTCCGGGCAAAATTTACCCGGAGTAAAGACAGGGTCTTTTACAGTAATATAAATCAGCCGACAATAATTTCCTGCCATTTTTCCAGAATTTCAGCCTTGTTGTTGCCTGCCCACTCAAAATCGTAATTAACCAGAGGGATTTCGCTCAGATCACATAGGGTACCAGGAGCGGCAACATCATCGCGGGCCGGGCGGCGGTTGAATTCTTCAGCCTGCATCTGTTGTGCCTCAGCGCTTAAAATATATTCAACAAATGCTTTGGCGCCTTCAGGATTTGGGCAGTCTTTTACAATAGCGATTGCATCCGGAACCGCAGAGGTTCCTTCAGACGGATAAACATATCCGATGTTTTCCGCGCCCGCATCCAGATATTCCTGGACGGATTTTTCCTGGGTCAGCCCAATAGCGTATTCTCCGTCAGCAACCAGCTTATAAGAGTTGGAAGAGCTGTCCTGGATTTTTCCGTCTAAATTTGCGTATAATTGCTCGATAAAATCCCAGCCGCCATTTTCCGGACCGCCAAACGCGGAAATCATCGTACACAACAGTGTAAAAGCAGAGCCGGATTTTGCGGGGTCAGCAAAAGCGATCATGCCCTTCAGCTTCGGATTCAGCAGGTATTCCCAACTGGTGGGAATTTCCACACCCAATTCCTTTAACAGATCCTCATTATACATGATGACAACGGGAACAGGGGATTCACCTGTCCAATAATCATTTTTATCTTTGACAGACTCCGGGATCACATTGTCCTCGGCAGGAATATACTGTTCAAAATAAGGAGCATAGGCCTGCATAGATTCTGCACCGCCACCCCAGACCACATCACACAGGGGAGAGGCTGACTCGGATTCAATCCGTTTAAGAAGCTCTCCGGTACCGGCGGCCACAACATTTACTTTAATCCCAGTGGCCTTCTGGAATGCTTCAACGCCACCATTAAGGGGCTCTGCAGGAGCGGGGGAATAGACGGTGATCTCTCCTGAATTTTCCTGGGCAGGTTTTTCCGCTTCCTCGGAGGCGGCAGCCTCGTTCTGGCTTCCGCCTTCCGTGGAAGCCTCTGGGGAATCCGGTTTCGCGCCGCATCCGGTTAAAAGAGCCGATGTTAAAACAACTGTTAAAAACAGGAATATTATTTTTTTCATATTCATTTCTCCTTTTGCTTAGATTGTCTGCTGAGTTCACGATAACGCATGGGGGAACACCCAACCCGTTTTTTAAATGCCCGTATAAAATACAGCTCGTCTGTATATCCCACTGCCTGCGCAATGCTGCGGACGTTCAGATCCGTGCGGACGATGAGCTCCAGCGCCATGTCGATGCGATACTGGATCAGGTACTGAATAGGCGAACACCCCTGGTATTTGTGGAACAGGTGATTGAGAAGCGTGTTGCTGGTGCCGCAGCTTGCCGAGATGTCATCGTTTGATATTGCCTTGGCATAGTTTGTGTGGATAAATGCCAGAGCGGACTGCAGGCGGTGATCCGTATTTTCCTCGAAACTGGCGGAACATGCTTTCATGTAGGTGGCGAGAAGCTGATAGAGCAATCCTGTCATCATGGTCACATTTTCGGGCTCAGTTCCACTGCTGCTATAGATCTTTCTTATCAGGTCTATGGTTTCACCACCAGGCGTTTCCCAGAAAACAGGCATATTGGAAAACGATGTTTTGGAGATCAGAAAACGGGCGTCCCGACCATTAAAGCCAACCCAGTAATAAGTCCAGGGATGCTTTGGATCCGCGGCATAGCTTACTTCCTCGTTGGGAAATATGCAGAATGTGCTGTTTTTCTGAATATGGTAGGTCTTACCGTCAACGGTAAAGTTTCCTTCACCCGCAACGACATAGTGCAGGACGAAAAAACTTTTGACGCCTGGCCCCCATCGGAAAAAGCTCTTACATTTCGCAAATCCCGTACTGACAACTTCCAGGGAAGGCATGCGGTGAACTTTGGTTTTGTACGATTTTTTTACATAGGTTTCGGACATTTTACTTATACCTTGCAAGGAGTCAAAAACAATAAATTTATCGATTTCAGAATAGCAAATTCAGATATTATTTTCAACTTTTTGAAAATTTTTCTATATTTTTTGTTAATTTTTACATATAGACAGCCCCTGAAAGATGCTCTTTTGATGCATCCCCCGTGTATAATACAAATAGAATACGATATGGGCAAATGACAGAATCTTTCCCTGGATCCGGATAGGGAAAAAGAAAACGAAAGGGGGAGCCACAAATGAAAGGGCGTAAAAAATGGATAGCAATATTCCTCGGCCTGGCCATAGCAGCCGCCCTTGGGAGCTGCTGTAAGGAAGTACGGGCGGAAGAGCAGAAAAGCCAGCTTAGGAAAGCCAGAAAGGAGACGCCGCAGCCGGTCCTTACCATGGAGCTTCCCGGCACAGGCCGGGTATTCCTGGATTTTGTGCCGGAGGGATGGCAGGTGCTGGACTGCGGCCAACTGGACTTTAACGGGGACGGGCTTGACGACTACGTGGGAGTGCTGGAAGTTCCGGCGGAGGAGAGCTTTTACTATGATGAGAACGGCTTGTACCAGGAATATCCCCGCATTCTCTTTGCCATAGCAAGTGCTGGCCCCGACCAGTACCGTCTGGATTTCCAGGACACGAGTCTCATCCGCACCAGAAATGAGGGCGGGATCTATGGGGATCCCTATCTGCCCCTAACGGTGGAGGGAAATTCTTTTACCACCCACAGCTTTGGCGGGAGCGCGTGGAAATGGTCGGAGGATTATACTTATACCTATCGGGAGGGCAGATGGTATCTGGCATTCTCGGAGGAAACCTATGGATATGGATGGTACATCACTTCCTACAAGATGGATGACTGGGAAAAGGGGGTGGGAATCCGGAAGGAGCGGAGCTCCGATTTCCAGGATATGGAGGAGGCCCTGGGGTCCGTGGAAAACGGGGAGCTGCCAAAAGAGCCGGAATATGACCTGGTCTACGAGGTGAAGCTGGACGAGGCCCCCACCATCCGCCAGGCGGGAATGAAGTGGTGGCTTGCCCCGGACCGTGTGACGGACTGGGAGGTGAAGGACGTCCGGGCGGCGGAAGGAGTGGAGATTTCAGTGGAAGAGATACAGCTTCCGGCAGGACAGTATTTCGATT
This sequence comes from Clostridia bacterium, assembly GCA_910576205.1. Classification (GTDB taxonomy): domain Bacteria; phylum Bacillota; class Clostridia; order Lachnospirales; family Lachnospiraceae; genus RGIG4284. The sequence continues at coordinate 57,668 of CAJTHL010000008.1, forward strand.
ACTGCGACAGCAACTGCGTGCTCTACTCCTTTACCGGCGGGGAAAGCGGGAAAAGCTATATTGCCATGTATCTGTGGCAGGATCAGACCCTGGAGGTGCTGGCACAGGAGGACGCCCCCATAGACGATTTGCAGATCTACAAGGGAAAGCTCTATTATTCTGTGGAGGTCCAGGAGGAGATCATCTACAGAACGGGAAAAGACGGGGTGAAGGGGACGGAAAAGGCCAGGGATACGGTGGGCATAAACCTGAACCGGGTAAGCTTAAACGGAACCGGAAAAGAATGTGTATTCACCTACCGCTGCCCGGAGGCCGGGGAGGAGATCCTGGAAGGCCCGCCCCCTTACCTGGCGTTTATCTATGAGATCAGCGGCGACGAGATCGTGCTGGAGGTGTATTACGGAAACGGAGCCCACCCGGTATACCGGATGAACACAGACGGAAGCGGGGCAAAACTTATAGGTCAGATACCAAAAAAATAAAAGGAGAAAGTAAATAAGCACCACATAACACATTTTCCATATATTGAAAAGAACAGACGCGGACGCGCAGCGACTTCAAAGAGAAAGTCGCGAGGCGCACGAGAGGAACTTTCATGAGAGCATTTCCGAATGAAAGTTTCTCTCAGATCGTGTGCGCCGAAGGGACTTTCCCCTTCAGAGCCCGTCGCGCAGCGACTTCAAATAGGAGAATGTGACGATGAACGAAATCGTGCTTATGGCTTTTCTTGCCACACTTGGAACCTGGTTTGTGACGGCTCTTGGGGCCGCAACCGTTGTGTTCTTTAAAAAACCAGATGAAAAAGCGCTGAACCTGATGTTAGGCTTTGCGGCCGGGGTTATGATTGCGGCCAGCTTCTGGTCCCTTCTGGAACCGGCCATAGAGCGGGCGGAGGCGGCCAGCAGTATTCCTGCGGGAATCGTGGCTGCCTCCGGCTTCCTGTTCGGCGCCTTTTTTATGTGGGGATCGGATAAAGCGGTGACCTTTGCCATGGGGGAGGGAAAGGGCATGAATCGTATCGTTCTGCTTGTACTGGCTATCACCCTGCACAATATACCGGAGGGACTGGCAGTGGGGGTGGCTTTCGGAGCGCTTAAAAATGGCAGCTATACTCTGGAAAGCCTGTTAAGCGCGGCTTCCATAGCTATAGGAATCGGCCTTCAGAATTTCCCGGAGGGCGCGGCCGTGTCCATTCCTCTTAGGCGGGAAGGGTGCTCCAGGAGAAAGAGCTTCCTGCTGGGGCAGGCCTCCGGTATTGTGGAGCCTGTGGCAGGGGTTGTGGGGGCTCTGCTGGTGGTCTATATAGAAGCCATCCTGCCTTTTGCTCTTTCCTTTGCAGCAGGGGCCATGATTCTGGTGGCGGTTCATGAACTGATTCCCGAGTCCCAGAAAGACCAGGAAAAGCAGCCTTATTTCGCCACCATGGGTATTATCCTGGGCTTTGCCGTCATGATGCTGCTGGATGTGATGCTTGGGTGAGCATGGGCGTGATATGCCTGGATGAGATGACGCCTTTTTGGGATTTTAAAGCTTGGGATTACAGATCTTCATTAAGCCCGTCCTCGTTTTCTTCCTGGGGAATGTATCTTTTAAACACCTTCACAAAAAGCTTCGCATTTATCCAGGCAATCAAGGCAAAGCCTGCCAGAAGCCAGGCCGGAATGCTTAGGAAGAAATAGTAGGGGGAGAGGAAAAACAGGAGAATGGGCACCAGATCAAGAGCCAGAACCGCCACGGTATAGGGCAGATGGCAAATGCTCATAAGGAGGGAATTCTTAAGGATTGCCTTAAGGCTGTTCTCAAACTGGGCCAGTACGGGAAAGGCGTAGGACAGGGTCATGGCAAAGAGACAGGTCAGCAGGAAAAACACAGCGGTCAGAAGCTGCCCTATCTGGGAAGCCATGGAGAGGCAGACCTGGATATCCACAAAGAGAATGGCGCCCAGAGCAAAAAAAATCAAGGTGAGACATATGCCCTGCCTGAGGTTTTGCCGAAGGGAGTGGAGGAACATCCGGGCCGGATAGGAATCCTCGTTTCTGGCCATTTTCAATGTGGCATAGTAGAGGGCGGCGGTGGAGGCTCCCATAGTAACCAGAGGCAGGCTGCACACCAGCCACAAAATGTTTAAGATCATAAGATCTCCAACCCTTCCCATAAAGGCGAAAAATTTATTATCCATATTAAAAAAGCGTTCCATTTAAAATTCCCATCCTTTCTGGTTTGTATGTCCCGTTGGGCCATACCTTCGAATATGATTAACAGTATAACGAATAAAAGGTCAAAAATCAAATGAAGGAGAAAGTTTCGTCAGATTGACCAGAAAAGGACATGGTTTCCCGGCAATTTGCCGGAAACTGGGAAAAATTTCCGGAAAACCGGCATTTCGTACAAAGGATGACGGGAAAATTTGGGGATTCGGGCTATAGTAAAATCACCGGTTTTCCATTATAATCATGGAAGAATAAAAAACCGGGAGGAAATGAAATGGCAAGCTTATCTTTAAAAAATATCTATAAGGTATATTCCAATGGGTTTGAGGCTGTAAAAGACTTCAACCTGGAGATTGCTGATAAAGAGTTTATTATTTTCGTAGGACCGTCCGGATGCGGAAAATCCACGACACTCCGTATGGTTGCAGGTCTGGAGGAGATTTCTTCCGGCGAGCTGAAGATCGGCGACAGAGTAGTGAACGATGTGGAGCCCAAGGACCGCGATATCGCCATGGTATTCCAGAATTACGCGCTGTATCCCCATATGACCGTGTATGACAACATGGCGTTTGGCCTTAAGCTGCGCAAGGTTCCCAAGGATGAGATCGACCGCATGGTAAAAGAAGCGGCCAAGATCCTGGATCTGGAGAAACTGCTGGATCGCAAGCCGAAGCAGCTTTCCGGCGGACAGAGACAGCGTGTGGCCATGGGACGTGCCATCGTGCGTGAGCCCAAGGTATTCCTGATGGATGAGCCTCTCTCCAACCTGGACGCGAAGCTTCGTGTACAGATGCGTATTGAGATTGCCAAGCTTCATGAGCGTCTGGGCGCAACCATCATCTATGTAACCCATGACCAGACAGAGGCTATGACCCTGGGAACCAGAATCGTTGTTATGAAGGACGGCGTTGTGCAGCAGGTGGATACACCCCAGAATCTGTACAACAAGCCCCAGAACCTGTTTGTGGCAGGCTTTATCGGTTCTCCCCAGATGAACTTCTTCGACGCTAAGTGTACCGTAAAGGGCGGCAAAGTGGTTCTGGAAGTAGGCCCCAACAAGATTGAGCTTCCCGAGGAGAAGGGAAAAGCGCTGATCGACGGCGGTTATGAAGGAAAGACCGTTGTGATGGGTATCCGCCCCGAGGATGTACACGATGCCCAGATGAAGGGCGGCGACAATGTGATCGAGGCCCCCATCAAGGTTTACGAGCTGCTGGGCGCAGAGGTTTATCTGTACGCAGAGGTAGAGGGAGCCAATATGACTGCCCGCGTAGACCCGAGAACAACCGCAAAGGCAGGAGATACCATTAAATTCTCTCTGGATATTGAGAAGATTCATGTATTTGACAAAGAGTCTGAGAAGGTTATTACCAACTAGAAATCAGAAAGAAGAGGGAGCGTGCTTTACACGCTCCTTTTTTTTTGCTATACTTCTTTATTAGAAAGGCAGAGAAGGAGGGAAAGAGCGGTGATTTCTAATCAGATTATACAGAACAGCATTGACGACGTGCGGGCGATCACCAGGATTGATCTGTGCGTACTGAATTTAAGCGGATCCCTGGTGGCAACCACCTTTGAGTTGGAGGCCCTTCCGGAAAATACAGTGGATACATTTGCCCAGTCTCCGGCGGAAAGCCAGACCCTGCAGGGCTATAATTTTTTTAAAGTCTATAACGAGGACAGCCTGGAATACATTCTCATAGCCAGGGGGCTGGGGGAGGACGCCTATATGATCGGCAAACTGGCGGCCAGCCAGATTCAGGCGCTGATTGTGGCTTACCAGGAAAGATTTGACAAAAATAATTTTATTCAGAACCTGCTGCTGGATAATCTTCTTCTGGTGGATATCTATAACCGGGCGAAGAAGCTTCACATTGAACAGGAGGCCGGCCGGGTTGTATTTCTTATAGAGACGAAGTATGAGAAGGACGTGGCAGCCTTGGAAACTCTGCGCAGTATCTTTGGGAGCTCCCCCAAGGACTTTATTACGGCAGTGGACGAAAAAAATATTGTGCTTTTGAAGGAAGTCACCCAATACGAGGAGCCGGAGAGCCTGGAGAGCGTGGCCAGAATGCTTGTGGACATGCTGAACGCCGAGGCCATGGCCCAGGTGCGTGTGTCCTACGGCACCATTGTGCCCCATTTGAAGGAGGTTTCCAAGTCCTTTAAGGAGGCAAAAATGGCCATGGACGTGGGCAGGATTTTCTATTCTGACCGGACGATTATCTCCTACAGCAGCCTGGGTATCGGAAGGCTCATCTACCAGCTTCCCCTGCCTCTGTGTGAGATGTTTATGCGGGAGATATTCGGGGAAAACACGCCGGATACCTTTGACGAGGAAACCCTGGGGACCATCCGCAAATTCTTTGACAACAGCTTAAACGTGTCCGAGACGGCCCGCCAGCTCTTTGTCCACCGGAATACCCTGGTCTACCGTCTGGAAAAGCTGCAAAAGACCACAGGGTTGGACATCCGGGTGTTTGAGGATGCGCTGACCTTCCAGATTGCCCTTATGGTGGCAAACTATATGAAGTATCTGGACACATTGCGCTAGAAAGGAAAACAGCATCTTCCAGGGCAATTACCCAGGGCCTTGGCAGGGCAGATGCGGAACTAAAATATGAAATGGAAAAAGTATACCTTAAAGACAACCACTGAGGCCGAGGACATTATCAGCAATATGATGATGGAGGCCGGCATTGAGGGAATCGAAATTGAGGACAAGATTCCCTTGACCGAGCAGGAGAAAAAGCAGATGTTTGTGGACATTCTGCCAGACCCGCCGGAGGACGACGGCGTGGCTTACATCAGCTTTTACCTGGAGTCGGAGACGGACCAGGAGGAGATGCTTAAGCGGGTGCGGGAAGGCCTGGAGGAAATCAGCAGGTATTGCCCCATCGGGGAGGGCGCCATTAGGGCCTCGGAGACAGAGGACAAGGACTGGATTAACAACTGGAAGCAGTATTTCCATCAGTTTTATGTGGACGATATACTCATAAAGCCCTCCTGGGAGGAGATAAAGCCCGGGGATAAGGACAAGCTCCTGATTCAGATTGATCCGGGGACAGCCTTTGGCACCGGTATGCACGAGACCACACAGCTGTGTATCCGTCAGCTGAGAAAATATCTGACGGCGGAGACGGAGCTTCTGGATGTGGGAACGGGCAGCGGCATTTTATCCATTGTGAGCCTGAAGCTGGGCGCAAAACATGCGGCAGGCACGGACCTGGACGTGAACGCAATCCAGGCAGTAAAGGAGAATATGGAGGTAAACGGCATTAAACCGGAGCAATTTGCCGTTACCATGGGAAATCTGATTGATGACAAGGCAGTCCAGGACTGGGCCGGCTACGGGAAATACGATATTGTGGTGGCAAATATCCTGGCGGAAGTGCTGGTGCCTCTGACGCCGGTGGTGACAGGCCACTTAAAGCCCGGCGGGGTCTATATCACCTCCGGAATTATCGACGACAAGGAAGAGACTGTGATACGGGCAGTGGAGGAAAGCGGTTTTCGGGTGGTGGAAGTGTGTCACCAGGGGGAATGGGTGTCGGTGACCGCCAGGAAACCAGAGAGATAGGGGAAAGGACATGTATCATTTTTTTGTGGAGCCAGAGCAGGTACAGGGGGAAGAGATTGTCATCACCGGGCCGGATGTAAACCATATCCGCAATGTGCTGCGCATGAAGCCTGGGGAGGAAATGTCCGTCAGTGACGGACGAGGGAAAACCTATACCTGCCAGGTGGATTCCCTGGAGCCGGAACAGGTGACTGTAAAGATACAGGATGCGCAGGAGCAGTCTACGGAGCTGACAGCTTCGGTAACCCTCTTCCAGGGTATCCCCAAGGGCGATAAGATGGAAATGGTAATCCAGAAATGTGTGGAGCTGGGTGTAAAGCGCATTGTGCCCATGAATACCCGGCGGACCATTGTCAGACTGGACGCCAGGAAGGAGGCGGCCAGGGTAAGCCGCTGGAACGGCATCGCCCAGGGGGCGGCCAAGCAGTCCGGCCGTGGTCTCCTGCCGGAGGTCACCGGGGTTATGTCCTTGAAAGAGGCCCTTTCAGAGGCGGCGGGGATGGATGTCTGCCTGATTCCCTATGAGCTGGCCCGGGACATGGGAAAGACCCGGGAAATCCTTGGGAGTGTCCGCTCTGGACAGACGGTTGGGATTTTTATCGGTCCGGAGGGCGGGTTTGACGAGGCGGAGGTGGAACAGGCCGTGGCGGCCGGGGCGGTTCCCGTCACCCTGGGGCGGAGGATTCTGCGCACGGAGACGGCGGGCATGGTGGCGCTTTCTATGCTGACACTTTTGCTGGAGGATTAGAACATGCAGGTATATCTGGACAATTCAGCCACAACCCAGTGCTTCCCGGCGGCGGCGGCTCTGGTTTTAAAGGCGCTTACGGAGGATTACGGAAATCCCTCCTCCATGCACAAAAAGGGCGTGGAGGCGGAGGGGTATATCCGTGAGGCAAAGGAAATTATTGCCAGAAATTTAAAGGTTCGGGAGAAGGAGCTGTATTTCACCTCCGGGGGAACCGAGAGCGACAATATGGCGGTTATCGGCTGCGCTCTGGCAAACCAGCGGGCGGGAAAGCATCTCATCACAAGCTCCATCGAGCATCCGGCGGTATTAAACGCCATGAAGCATCTGGAAGAGGAGGGCTTTTCCGTAACGTATCTGCCTGTGGACGAGGCGGGACGGGTGCGCTTGTCCGATCTGGAGGCGGCGCTTCGCGAGGATACCATCCTGGTGTCCATTATGCATGTGAACAATGAGATTGGTTCCGTACAGCCTGTCGGAGAGATCGGCGCGCTGCTGAAAAAGCAGGGGCATCCTGTCTTATTTCACGTGGATGCAGTGCAAAGCTACGGAAAATATGTGATTCATCCCGGAAGGCTTGGCATTGACCTTCTCACCGCCAGCGGACACAAGATTCACGGTCCAAAAGGCACGGGATTTCTGTATAAAAATGAGCGGGTGAAAATGCGGCCCGTAGTATTTGGCGGCGGCCAGGAGAAGGGCCTTCGCTCCGGTACGGAAAATGTGCCGGGAATCGCAGGGCTTGGAGCTGCGGTTAGGGAGATTTACCGGGATTTTGAGGCGCGGACAGACAGGATGTACATGCTTAAAGAGTTGTTCCGGGAAGAGGTGAGCCGCATTGAGGGCGTGGCCTTAAACGGCCTTCCCGGGAGGGAGAGTGCTCCCCATGTCATAAGTGCGGGCTTTTCGGGAGTGCGAAGCGAGGTGCTGCTCCATGCGCTGGAGGAGCGGGGCATTTACGTGTCCTCCGGTTCCGCCTGCGCTTCCAACCATCCATCCGTCAGCGCCACTTTAAAGGGCATCGGCGTGAAGAAGGAGTTTCTGGATTCCACCATCCGTTTCAGCCTGAGCATTCACACCACGGAGGAGGAAATCCGCTACACACTTGAGAATCTTCGGGAGCTGCTGCCAATGCTGCGCAGGTTTACAAGACATTAAAAACAGGGGGACTTTTACACATGTTTCAGGCTTTTCTGATTAAATACGGGGAAATCGGAATCAAGGGAAAGAACCGCTATCTCTTTGAGGATGCGCTGATCCACCAGATCAGACATGCCTTGAAGGAGGTGGACGGACAGTTCCGGGTGACAAAAGAACAGGGGCGCATTTACGTGGAAGCCCTGGAGGAATATGACTACGAGGAGACCGTAGGTGCTCTTCAGAGGGTCTTTGGCATTGTGGGCATATGCCCCACGGTGATTCTGGAGGATGAGGGCTTTGAAAAGCTGGCCCAAGACGCTGTCGCTTACCTAAGGGAAGAATATCCGGAGGGAAACCAGACCTTTAAGGTCAATGCCAGAAGGGCCCGGAAGGATTATCCCATGGAATCCATGGAAATCAACCGGGAACTGGGAGGAAGGATTCTGGACGCTTTTCCGGATATGCGGGTGGATGTACACAATCCCCGGATTATGCTGAATATTGAGATCCGCCAGAAGATCTATGTATACTCCCAGATTATCCCGGGACCGGGCGGTATGCCGGTGGGGACAAACGGGAAAAGCATGCTGCTGCTGTCCGGCGGCATCGACAGCCCGGTGGCCGGCTATATGGTGGCAAAACGGGGGGTAAAGATCGACGCCGTTTATTTTCACGCGCCTCCCTACACCAGCGAGCGGGCAAAGCAGAAGGTGGTGGATCTGGCCCGTAAGGTATCCCGCTATGCAGGGCCTGTGTATCTCTATGTGGTGAATTTTACGGATATCCAGCTGTATATCTATGAGAAATGTCCCCACGACGAGCTGACCATTATTATGCGCCGTTATATGATGCGCATTGCAGAACGGATTGCGGAAAAGACAGGCTCCCTGGGACTGATTACGGGGGAGAGCATCGGCCAGGTGGCAAGCCAGACGGTGCAGAGCCTGGCGGCAACCAATGAGGTGTGTACCATGCCGGTGTTCCGGCCGCTGATTGCATTTGACAAGGAGGATATTATCCGGATTTCCAAAAAGATCGATACCTTTGAGACCTCCATACAGCCTTTTGAGGACTGCTGTACCATTTTTGTGGCGAAGCATCCGGTGACAAAGCCCAATATAAAGGCTATCCGCCGTTCGGAGACCCATCTGGCGGAGAAGATTGACAAAATGGTGGAGGAAGCCATTGAAAGCGCGGAATTGCTTGTGGTGGGATAAATGCAGCGCTGCCGACAGGATAAAAAGGGACTGTTACGGCGGAGAAACAAAAAGGGAATACCAGAAACCAGATTGGCAGTATTCCGGGTTTGTATTCTCCGGGTAACAGTCCCCTGTCTGCCGGCCTGTCCGACACGGGAAGCGTCTGTCAGGACGCTTTACTCTGTGATGTAGGGAGCCAGGATTTCAAGAATCTGCTCTACGCCGTCCTCCGCATGGATATTCAGATCAATGGGCTTGGACAAATCCAGGCTGAAGATTCCCATGATGGACTTGGCGTCGATAACGTAACGGCCGGATACAAGATCAAAATCCGTATCAAATTTCGTGATGTCGTTTACAAAAGACTTAACTTTATCAATAGAGTTTAAGCATATTTTTATGGTTTTCAATTCCTGTGACCTCCTAATATTTATTACCACCATCTTAATACGCACCTATGGAAAAGTCAATGCAAAACCACGAAAGTTTGGAAAAAAATGAGAAAGTCCGGAGGGAGCCGGAGAGGAAAGGGCGGAAGGGAAAATGAGAAGAGCCGCATTGCACAATCTGGGTTGTAAGGTGAACGCCTACGAGACGGAAGCCATGCAGCAGATGCTGGAAAATGCCGGATATGAAATCGTTTCCTTTGAGGAGGAGGCGGACGTTTATATTATCAATACCTGTACGGTAACCAATATGGCAGACCGGAAATCCCGCCAGATGCTGCACCGGGCAAAGAAGCGCAATCCGGCCTCTGTGGTGGTGGCAGCAGGCTGCTATGCCCAGGCCGCAGGGGAGGCCCTCTATGGGGATGGGGCCATTGACCTGGTGGTGGGGAATAACCGGAAAAAGGAGCTGGTTACGCTTCTGGAGGAGTTTCTGGAAGGCCGCAGGGAGGCGGCCTTACTGGATATTAACCATACAAAGGAGTACGAGGAGCTGACCCTTTCCCGGACCGGAGAGCATACCAGAGCCTATGTAAAGGTGCAGGACGGGTGCAACCAGTTTTGCAGCTACTGCATTATCCCGTTTGCCAGGGGACGGGTGCGAAGCCGGGAGAAGGCAGATGTTCTGGAAGAAATCCGCCGGCTGGCGGGAAACGGCTACCGGGAGGTGGTTCTTACAGGGATTCATCTGAGCTCCTATGGGGCAGACCTGAAGGGGGAAAACCTGGAAAGCCTGCTGGAGGCTGTCCACGAGACGGAAGGAATCCAGAGAATCCGTCTGGGCTCTCTGGAGCCGGGGATTGTGACGGAGGATTTTGTAAAAAAAATATCGGGCCTTCCCAGGCTCTGTCCGCATTTTCACCTGTCTTTGCAAAGCGGCTGCGACGATACCCTGCGGCGTATGAACCGCCGGTATACCACGGAAGAATACAGGGAAAAGTGTGCCCTGCTGCGGAAATATTTTACCGATCCGGCGCTGACCACGGACGTAATCGTGGGATTTCCCGGGGAGACAGAGGAGGAATTTTCCAGGACAGAGGATTTTCTTAGGGAAATCAGCTTTTACGAGACGCATATTTTTAAGTACTCCAGAAGGAAGGGCACCAGGGCGGACAGGATGGAGAACCAGATACCTGAGGCGGTGAAAACCGCCCGCAGCAGCCGTCTGCTGGCCTTGAATGAGGAGAAGAAAAGGGCGTATGGGAGCCGTTTTCTGGGAAAAGAGCTGGAAGTGCTGCTGGAAGAGACGGTGGAGCTGGAGGGAGAGAAATACCAGACGGGCCACACCCGGGAATACCTGCAGGTGCGGATTCCCGGCCTGGGTTTAAGCAATAACCAGATCGTCTCCGTGAAAGCCCTGGCTGTATTGGAAAACGGCGTGATTTCAGGAGGCAGGTGAGATCTGACAGGGGAAGGTCCCAGGGGGAAACAATTCCCGGCCTGCCTGGGGCAATGCACAGATGGGCCCGGTGCGTAGCCGGTTTTTAAAAAATAATGCTTGGCTTATAAAGGAAGAATATGGTATACTGTCGTTGGATGTATGGATATGGTCGTGCGGTATAAAAACATGTCCCAGGGACATAAATCTGCCGGCATATAAAAACCCATGCCGGGGAAATAATTATAATTGAATATGAAGCGAGTGTATACAAGGAGGAACGTAAAAATGGCAAAGAAAGTGGTGTGTTTTGGCGAGATCATGATGCGTCTCAATCCCGAGGGCTATCTGCGCTTTGTGCAGGCCGGAAAATTTGAGGCATCCTACGGGGGCGGAGAGGCCAATGTGTCCGTGTCCCTGGCAAATTACGGACTGGACGCTGCGTTTGTGACCAAGCTTCCCAAAAATGATCTGGGCCAGTGTGCGGTGAACGAAGTGCGCAGGTTTGGCGTGGATTGCAGCAATGTGGTGTGGGGCGGCCCCAGGATCGGTATATATTTTGCGGAAAAGGGCGCTTCCCAGAGACCTTCCAAGGTGGTTTATGACCGGGCGGGCTCATCTATTGCCCTGGCAAAGAGAGAAGATTTTGACTGGGAAAAAATTCTGGACGGAGCCGACTGGTTCCACTTTACCGGAATCACCCCGGCTCTTGGGGGAGAGAATCCCGAAATCTGTCTGGACGCGCTGAAGGTCTGCCGGGAAAAAGGCATCAAGGTAAGCTGTGACCTAAACTACAGAAAGAAGCTGTGGACCCGGGAGCAGGCCGGAGAGACCATGGCAAAATTAGTGCCCTATGTGGATGTGTGCATCGCTAACGAGGAGGATGCGGCCGACGTTTTTGGCATTCATGCCGAGGGCACGGATATTGAGGGCGGCAAAATCAACAGGGAAGGCTATATCAGCGTGGCAAAACAGCTGAAAGAGCGGTTTGGATGCTCCTATGTGGCAATCACTCTGAGAAGCAGCATTTCCGCTACGGATAACAAGTGGGCCGGCATGCTGTTTGACGGTGAGGAGGCTTACTTCTCCCCCGAGTATCTGATGCATATTGTAGACCGGGTAGGCGGCGGCGATTCCTTTGGCGGCGGATTGATCTATTCCATTCTCAGCGGTTACAGCACCCAGGACGCCATCAACTTTGCGGTGGCTGCTTCCTGTCTGAAGCATACCATTGAGCATGATTTTAATCTCATGAGCGTAGATGAGGTGAAGGCTCTTGCAGCCGGAAACGCTTCCGGGCGTGTGCAGAGATAAGCATTTGAAAAATTAAAAATGGAAAAACGATTCCAGTAAAAACCGGGTAAATCCAGGCCGACACAGGGTATACTATTTCTGTGGCGGCCTGTTTTTTGGTTTTACAATAGGGAGTTTAAAAGAAAAATGGAATATTTTTCAGACAATATTTCTTGTACACTATTTTTATTTGTGATTTCACAAAGTTTTCACAAAATATTAGCACTCACCTATTGACAGTGCTAACAATACGTGGTATAACAATATGTGTACAGAGAAGAGGAGTCCCGGAAAAGCGGGAAATGAAAAAAGGAGGTACGACCTATGTTAATGCCCAGTATTTTTGGAGAGAGCTTATTTGATAATCTGATGGATTTTTCCTTCCCGGATGTGGAGAAGGCTTTATATGGAAACCGCGTCCAGAATGTGATGAAGACAGATATCAGGGAAACGGAGGGCGGATACGAGCTGGATATTGATCTGCCAGGATTTAAAAAAGAGGAAGTAAAGGCACAGCTGGAGAAGGGCTACCTTACCATAAGCGCGGCTAAGGGGCAGGAGAGAGAGGATGCGGATAAGGAGAAACGCTATCTTCGCAGGGAGCGCTATATGGGCTCTGCAAGCCGCAGCTTCTATGTGGGAGAGGGCGTTACCCAGAACGATATCCACGCCAGGTTTGAGGATGGGATTCTGAAGCTATTCATTCCCAGGGCCGATAAGCAGGCTGTGGAACAGAAAAAATATATTTCCATAGAAGGATAACGCTGTTTTTGGTTTATTCAGATAAAAGCTCTCCGGAAGGATACGGAAATCCCCCGGGCTGCCCCTGCGGCCGCCGGGGGATTTTCTGTGCAAGGGGATTGACGGCATTTTCCGGCCGGAAATTACTATGGAAAACTGCTGTTTAAAATGTTAGAATAAAATATCGTGAGGAGGATACCAAAGAGAAATCCAGAGTCTGGGGTAAGGGGAGGCAGAAAAGAGTCATGGTACATAGAAATATAGAATACTTTAGCCTGGAGCAGATCTGCAGATCCGGCCAGTGCTTCCGCATGGAGGAGAAGGGAGAGGGACATTTTGCGGTTATTGCCGGGGGAAGATATCTGGAGGCAAAGCAGCAGGGGAACGCCTGCACTTTTTTCTGTGAGGAAGAAGAATTTGAGGAGTTCTGGACAGAATATTTTGATCTGGAGCAGGATTATGCCGTGTTCCGGGGGCAGATCAATCCCAGGGACGCTTATCTGGTGCAGGCGGCGGACTATGGGTGGGGCATCCGCATTCTGCATCAGGATTTATGGGAGATGCTTGTGTCCTTTCTTATTTCCCAACAGAATCACATTCAGCGGATCCGCCGCTGTATCCGGAATATCTGCGAAAGCTATGGGGAGAGAAAGGTGAACGGATGGGGGGAAGCCTTTTATGCGTTTCCCGGACCGGAGGCTTTGGCGTCTCTTGAGGAGGACGCCCTTAAGGCCAGCAATCTGGGCTACCGCAGCAAATATGTGGTGCGGGCGGCCAGGAGTGTGGTTACGGGAGAGCTGGATCTGGAGGCGGTAAGGCGGATGCCTTACCGGAAGGCCAGGGAGACGCTTATGGGCCTCTTTGGCGTGGGGGAGAAGGTGGCGGACTGTATCTGCCTCTTTGCCCTGCATCATCTGGAGGCGTTTCCCGTGGATACCCATATCAGCCAGGCCCTGGCCAGCCATTACAAAAGAGGGTTTCCCAATCGCAGATACTGGGGGGTACGGGGCGTTATGCAGCAGTATATTTTTTACTACTGTATATCCCTGGGACATGAAACAGGCTGACGGTAAACAGAACGATTGACAAGGACGTCAGCCTGTGTTACACTATATTTAGTATTACTAAGTATTTATGATATTATAAATTGCGGTTCAGACATAGACGGGAAAAGGACGGAAAAATTTTGAATCCAAAATATGAGCGGCAACTGAAAAAGGGAGTGCTGGAGATCCTGGTGCTACGGCTTCTGGCAGAAGAGGAAAAGTATGGGTATCAGATGCTAAATGAACTGCGGGATAAAAGCCGCAGTATGTTTGCCGTGAAGGAAGGGACACTGTATCCTATTCTGTACCGTCTGGAGGAGGACGGCTTGGTGGCCAGCAGATGGCGGGAGCCTAAGGGAAAGGAGATTTCCAGAAAATATTATGCCATTACCGCCCAGGGCAGGGAAGCCCTGGAGGAATTGCGGAAATTGTGGTTTGATTTTGAGGAGCAGGTGTCGGAAATCCTGGGAAAGGGGAGCGTATGAATCAGGAGCTTTATTTTAAGAAACTGGGAAAGGCGCTAGGCTGCGCCGCGAATAAAAAGGCCGGCGTTCTGGAAGACCTTCGCGAGGATGTTAGGGAGGCCCTAAGCCAGGGGGAGAGCTGGGAGCAGGTTATGGCACGTATGGGGACGCCGGAGGAGCTGGCAGGAGAGCTCAATGAAAACATGGGTGTGGAGGGGAAAGCTTCCGGAAAAAGCAGTGTGTGGAAGATTGTGCTGGCTGTGGCAGGCGGCGTACTCCTTCTGCTGCTTCTGGCGGGGGTCCTTGTTTACCGCAGCCTGCCCAAGAGCTATGAGATGGGAACCAGCGGACTCTTTGACCCAAAGACCGTACAGGCATCGGCGGAGGAGATTGTGGAGCTTCTGGACGCCGGGGAGTTTGAGGCTCTGCAGGAGCGGTCTGTGGAAAAAATGAAGCCCACATTTACAGAAGAAACGATTGCAGCCGTTAGGGAAGAGGCCCTGGGAGAGCTGGGGGCGTTTGAAAAATTTGCCGGTTATCTGGCGGCGGAGGTAAAGCAGGGCGGGGAAATCTTTGCCATGACCGAGGTGACGGCCCTCTATGAGGAGCGCAGCGTGATTTACCGCATTACTTTCGACGAGGATATGAAGCTGGCAGGGATTTATATGCGGTGAGCCTGCATTTAATCAGACGTATTTAATCCGATGTGTCAACTACGGGATTTTTCCGGTAAGCAGCCGGGGAAATCCCGGTTTTGCTTTTAAAGGCGTTGATAAAGCTGCAATCGGAGGCATAACCTAAGAGCTCCCCGATCTGCCCCACCGGGGTGGGAGTGTATAAAAGCAGGGTTCTTGCCAGACTGATCTTTAGGTTGGACATGTAACTTATGGGGGAGATACCCATAAATTCCTTGAACTGGTGAGAAAAATAATAGGGGCTCATGCTGGCAAGATCTGCCAATTCCTGGATGGTAAAATTGCGTTCCGGGTGGGAGCGCATGTAGTTAACCACATCATCAATAATGGTGCGGTTGGGGGACGCGCAGGCGGCGGCCAGATCTCCGGAGGTCTGGATGGCGCAGAGAATCTGGTAAACAGCCACGGAGAGCTCTCTCTCCGGCACATTGTTTACAAAGTACATTTTGGAGATAAGGGGCTCCATAATATCGCGGATTTCCCGGTAATTCTGCAATTTGAAGAGAAAGCTTCTGTTTGTCCGTATGAGATGGTCAGTAATCTCCCGGCAGTTTTTTCCGCCGATATGGAAAAAATGAAATTCACAGTGTTTTCCCGAATAATAGGCATGGGGCCGGTCACAATTTAAGAGAACCAGGTCGTTCTTTCCGGCAGTCCGGCGTTCCCCTTCATATTCTACATGTAGCTCTCCGTCATCCATCAGCAGAATCATGGGCCCTAAGTGGGAATTGCGCTGGATAGAGTAGGACTCTGTGCAATAGAAGTGCCCGGAGACAAGGATATAGTAGTAAAAAGTTTCAAAAATTTCTGTAGGGGTAAAGAAGAAAAATTCCGACCCCGGTAAAACTCCTTTTTCATCACAGATCATAGGAACCTCCTTATCCGGGTTTCGCACCCGTCTATCCTGCTGTGCGTCTGCTGGAAACCAGTATAAATCATTTCCCTAAGAAAAGCAAGATAAATAAACTTTATGACAGGCTCATATATTGTGAACCGCGATTTCCCGTGATAAAATGGCGCTATCATAAAAAACGGGAGGAACAATAAAATGAAAAAACGAGTATTGGCATTATTGCTTGCAGGAGTAATGGCCCTTGGCATGACGGCATGCGGCAGTACCGCGCCGGAGGCATCCGGGAACGGACAGGAGGCGCCGTCCCAGGAGGGAGAGATCGGGGAGACGGAGAAGCCCGCAGACTCCGGGGAAGGCATCCAGGTGGGAATTGTGCTTCCCACAAAGGACGAGCCCAGATGGATCCAGGATGAGACCAGATTTGGGGAAATTCTCGACGAGGCCGGCTTTACCTATCAGGTGCTTTTCAGCCAGGGCTCTTCCGCCACAGAGAAAACCAATGTGGAAACCCTGGTATCCAAGGGTGTAAAGGTACTGATCTTATGTCCCCAGGACAGCGCGGCCGCTGCGTCCACCGTGGACTATGCGGCGGACAACGGCGTGACGGTTATCAGCTATGACCGTCTGATTACGGGAACCGCAAAGCTTAACTATATTGTGGGATTTGACAGCACATCCGTGGGAACTGCCCAGGGAAATTACCTGATTGAACAGGCCGGGGACAAGAAGGGAAATCCCCTCTACCTCTATGCCGGAGCTACCACCGATGAAAATGCCTTCCTGTTTTTCGAGGGCGCATGGCAGGCGCTTCAGCCAAAGATTGCCGACGGTACCTTTGTAATCAAAAATTCCTCTGAGGCGGAGGCTTTGTCCGATACCCAGGAGCTTACCAGGGAGCAGATGTCCGCCATTCTGGGACAGATCACCACAGACTGGGATTTTGAGGTGTCCAAATCCAAGGCGGAGGCTAACCTTACAGCCGCTTCTGCTGCGGACAAGGGGGATGTATTTATCCTGGCGCCCAACGACGGCACCAGTCGTTCCATCGCGGACGTATTTGCCATTGACCCGGATGTGACCAGCTATGTGATTACAGGGCAGGATGCGGAGAGCGCTTCCATCCAGTACATTATTGACGGAAAACAGTCCATGACCGTGTTAAAGGACACCAGAATTCTGTCCAGGGCAGCCGTTGATATGGCTACGGAGATTCTGGAGAGCGGAAAAGCCACCACAAACGCCACCTATGACAACGGCGCAGGGGAGATTCCCATGTATCAGATGGAGGTGCTGTCCGTCACAAAAGATACCATGCAGGAATATATCTTTGATTCCGAATACTATAACGCCGCTGACTTTACAGGGCTGGAATAAGGTTTCGCCAGAGACCGGCACAAGCAAAACAGGAGAACCGGCGCCGGAATGCAGGGCTTGCGTTGCGGCGCCGGAAGTCTGTCTGAGGTACATTAAGACGGCAGATGCCCGGATGATGTCCCCAAAGGGCGTCTGAGAAATCAGGATGGAGGCTTATATGAATGATATTATTCTGGAAATGCAGGAAATCACAAAGGAATTTCCGGGAGTCCGGGCTCTGGACAGGGTTTGTTTCCAGGTAAAGCGGGGAGAAATCCATTGTCTGGTGGGAGAAAACGGAGCCGGAAAGTCCACACTGATGAAGGTGCTGTCCGGGGTGCATCCCTACGGAACCTACACGGGGAAAATCCTCTATAATGGGGAAGAACAAAGATTTAAGACCATTGCGGACAGCGAACAGAAGGGAATTGCCATTATTTACCAGGAGCTGGCGCTGATTCCGGAGCTGACGGTTTATGAAAATATTTTCTTTGGCCATGAGATTATGAAGGGACGTACCATCGACTGGAACGAAACTATTGCCCAGGCAAAGAAAATGCTGGAAAAGGTGAAGCTTGATGTGGACCCTTCGGCAAAAATCAAGGAGCTTGGAGTGGGAAAACAGCAGCTGGTGGAGATTGCCAAGGCTCTCAGCAAAAATGTAAAGCTTCTGATTCTGGATGAGCCCACGGCGGCCCTCAATGAGGACGACAGCGAAAACCTGTTGAAACTGATCCGGGAGCTGAGCCGTGAGGGCGTCACCTGCATTATGATTTCCCACAAGCTAAAGGAGATTACAGCCATTGCGGACACCATCACCGTGCTGCGGGACGGAGCCACAATCTGTTCCATGGACTGCCATGAGCGGGAGATAACCGAGTCGGAAATCATAAAAAATATGGTGGGGCGGGAGATTGACAACATTTACCCCAGGCGGGCGGAGCACGAAATTGGGGAGGTGCAGCTTGAGATCAGAGGCTGGACGGTATTTGACCCCGGAAAGGACAGGGAAATCCTCCATAAGTGCAGCATTAACGTGCGAAAAGGGGAGATTGTGGGCATCCAGGGGCTTATGGGGGCGGGAAGGACAGAGCTTGCTATGAGCATATTTGGAAATGCTCCGGGATACCGCATTACCGGCGGAGAGCTGTATATGGGCGGAAAGAAGGTCTCTTTTAAAAACCCCAGGGAGGCCATTAAGGCGGGGCTGGCCTATGTGACGGAAGACCGGAAGGGCAACGGACTGTTTCTCATCCAGGATATCCAATACAACACGTCTATCGCTAACCTGGAAGAATTGTGTCAGGGGGCGGTTATCAATGAGAACGAGGAGATTAGGATAGCAAATGCGTACAAGGATTCCATCCGCATTAAGGCGTCCTCCATCAAACAGAGAGTGGGGAACTTAAGCGGCGGAAACCAGCAGAAGGTGCAGCTTGCAAAATGGATGTTTGTAAAGCCCAGGGTAATGATTCTGGATGAACCCACCAGAGGCATTGACGTAGGCGCAAAATATGAGATTTACACGCTGATGAACAGACTGGTGGAGGAGGGCATGAGCATCATTATGATTTCCTCGGAGCTGCCCGAGATCCTGGGCATGAGCGACAGGCTCTATGTGATGTCGGAGGGCGCCATTACAGGGGAAGTGTCCGCCGCTGAGGCAAATGAGGAAAAGATTATGGCAATGGCCATCTGCGGAACGCAAAGTAAGGAGGGAGCCTAATGAAAGAACGGAGTGTGGGAAAAGAAATACTGACGCTGCTTAAGGAAAATGTCAGAGATTACATTATGTATATTGCCCTGGTGGTGATTATGGCGTTTTTTACCTGGCGTACCAATGGAGTGTTTATCCAGGCCAGAAATCTGTCCAATCTTATCAATCAGGCCGGGTACGTGGCTGTTCTTGCTATTGGTATGACAGTCATATTGATTTTGCGGCATATTGACCTGTCCGTGGGATACGTGGCGGGCTTCTGTGGGGCCGTGGCAGGCATTCTTCTGGAGCAGAAGCATATGAATGTGTGGCTTACCATACTGATTGTACTGCTGGTGGGGCTTCTGATCGGGCTGTACCAGGGGCTTCTGGTCACCTGGCTTAAGGTACCGGCATTTGTGGCTACCCTGGCAGGAATGTTTATCTTCCGTGGGCTTTTAAACATGTCTCTCCAGGCCACAGGCACCATTATCATTTCCTCAGGCACCTTTAATCTCCTGTCAAACGGGTTTGTGCCAGACCTTCCGGTTCACGCGGGCTTTCATGTGCTGACGGTTCTTGTGGGAGTCCTTGCGGTCTGCTGGTCTGTGTTTAGCCAGGTAAAAACCCGCAGGAACAGGCAGAAGTATAATTTCCAGGTAAATTCCATGCCGGTTTTTGTGCTGAAGCTTGCGGGGATTTCCGCCATCATTGCGGTGATCGCAGGCGCACTGGTGATTATGTCGCTCACCAACGGCATGAATCTATTGGGGGTGGATATTTCCTTCCAGTATGTGGTGAAGGGCATCATCTTTATTATCGCCGTGGCGTTTGACGTCCGCTCCAGGGGCTGAGGACTGCACAAAAAACTGAAAACGGCATCTGCACGGACGGGGGGTGAAAGGCGGATGCGGAAATGGGATAGGAGACCTGTTTATGAAATATTATCTGGGCCTTGACGTGGGAGGAACCAACCTGGCGGCGGGCGTGGTAACGGAGGAGTATGAAATTATTTCCAGAAAGTCCGTACCCTCCGGGGCGGGAAAGAGCGTTGAGGAGATTGTAAAGGCCATGGCGGACGTGTCAAAGGATGCGCTGTCAGAGGCGGGACTTAAAGAGAAGGATGTGGATTACTGGGGGATCGGCATGCCAAGCTGCGTAAACCCAAAGACAAGGCTGCTGGTACACGCCAACTGCTTCGGCTGGAGAAATGTTCCCATACTGGACTACTTGTCAACACACACACAGCTTCCCATTCTTATAGAAAATGATGGGAGATGTGCAGCCTATGGGGAAATCCTGGCGGGAGCGGGGAAAAATTACGAAAACGCTATGATGCTGACCCTTGGAACAGGCGTGGGCGGCGGCATTATCCTGGAAGGAAAGATCTACTCCGGGGCCGACCGCATGGGCTGTGAGCTGGGCCATACCAAGCTGGTGTACAACGGATGGGAATGCACCTGCGGGCAGAGGGGATGTCTGGATGTTTACTGCTCGGCCAGGGGACTTCTGCGTATAGCCGGGGAGGAAATGCAGGAAAAGCCGGAGGATCTTACCGTGCGCCGTATTTTTGATAACTGGAAGGAAGGGGATGCGTTGGCAGAGAAAATCGTGTCCCGGTATGTGGACTACCTGGTGGCAGGGCTCTCCACATTTATCACCATTTTCCGCCCGGAAATAATTATTCTGGGAGGCGGCATTGCAAACGCCGGGGAGGCTTTTCTGGAGAGGGTCAACCGGAACCTGAAAAAAGGAACCTTCTCCGGGGAGGAGATCGGGGTCCCCAGGGTTGTCCGGGCAAAGCTTGGAAATGACGCGGGCATCATTGGGGCGGCTATGCTTGGGGCAAAGCAAAATCACACAGCGTCTGCAAAGAGACACATGGGAAGGGCAGACGAAAAACTTGAAATGGAGGCAGAATATGATTCATTTTTCAACAGACAGATACAATAAAATCCGTCAGGATTTTGAGCTCTGGTGGGAGCACAAACTGGACAGGCCCATTATCCAGGTAACTCTGACCAATATGAGCAAGGCGCTTACGGGCGATTTTTTCGGCTCTAACTACAGAAAAGAAATTCTGGAGGCCAGCTACGACATGGAAATCTCCGTGGAGGAGGCCGTAAAGCGCATAGACGACGCCTACAGCAGCGTGGAATTTTACGGGGACGCGTTTCCGGTATTCTACATGCGGCCTACGGGAGTGCTGGGCGGTTATCTGGGGCAGGAATCCCATATCAACCGGAATCTGGGAACCGTGTGGTTCCACAACGAAAAGAAATCTTTAAAGGAGGCGCTGGCTCTTTCCCTGGACAGAAGCTGCGACCTGTATAAGCGCTCCATTGGGCTTACCAGGCAGGTGCAGGAGCATTTTGACGGAAAGGTGGCCGTGGGCGTGCCGGATCTGGGGGGCGTGTACGATATTCTGGCATCCATCTGCGACTCCAACGACCTGCTTCTGGATCTCTGCATAGAGGAGGAAGCCGTGAAAAAGGCCGCGTGGAATATCCATGAACAATTTAAGCTGGCCTATGAGGACTTTTTGGGAGCCATTGATCCGGGGAAGATTCCGGGTTACACCTGCTGGGCCACCATGCTGTCCCAGAAACCGTATTTTGTGCTGCAAAATGATTTTTCGGCCATGATAAGCGCGGATATGTTTGACGATTTCTACATGCCCATTCTGGAAAAGGAGTGCCGGCATATTCCCCGCACGATCTATCACCTGGACGGCCCCGGTGCCGTCCGCCATCTGGATTCCATTCTCACTATTCCGGAGCTTGACGGCGTCCAGTGGATTAACGGGGCCGGAGCCCCCGGCCTGGATCAGTGGCCGGATATTTACCGGAAAATCCGTTCCGCCGGAAAACTCTGCCAGGTATTTATCAACGGGGCGGAGGAATTGCGGTATATAGACGATGTAATAGAGCTTTTTGGCGGCGCGGAGGGTTTGTGCTTTATCTGCTCCGGGGATTCCGCAGAGAGAGAAAAGTTTGACGCGTATCTTGTGAAATACGGGGTGATTCAGAGCTGACAGGGCAGACGCTAAAGCGTGAACCTGCCTGGGAAAAGCCGCCGTGGGACAGACGGAAAACCATCTGTTTCACGGCGGCTTTTAAGCTTTGCAATCATTGTTCTTTCTGGGATTCGGCAGGATATCTCCTTATATCCGGCCTCTCATAATTGTTTTTCCATTTCTGACGGTATTCATGGGGAGTCAGGGCTTCCTGGGCTTTAAAAAGCCTGATAAAATAGCTTGTATTGGCCATCCCCACCAGCTCCGCGATCTTGCACACCGGGTAATCCGTGGCATGGAGCAGCTCCTTTGCTTTCCGGATGCGGACGGCGGCCAGATAGGCCGTGGGGGTGATGCCGAACTGGGACTTGAATTTCTTGGGGAGGTAGCTTTTTTCCAGGGAGAACTGCCTGGCCAGGGTTTCCAGGGTAAGATCCTCAGAGTAATGCTCGTCAATATACCACGCGATCTCTTTGGCATAGTCCTGGCGGCCCGTCTTTGCGCAGCTTCGCACATTTAAAATCACTTCCGTAAGCATCTGGACGATATACATGGCTGCCAGCAGATCGCTGTTTGGAGTGGAGGGCTGGTAAATCTGAAGAATGTGGTCCAGGTAGACGGGAATCCTTGAGGTGGGCGGCAGATGCAGGGCGTTTCTGGTTTCCGAGACAAAGATTTTATAGTATTTTTCGGAAATACCCCCGAAAAAATGCACAAAGCGCAGATGCCACAGCTCCCTCTCGTCCGTATAGTAGTGCTGGAACTTCATACAGTCTATCAGAAAAATATCCCCCTGGCGGAGCGTATACTGCCTGTTTTCATAGGTGAGATAACCCTTGCCGCCCACAGTATAGACCAGCAGATAGGAGGGCAGCTTTTCCCGCTTGGTGTAGTAGGTGGAATTGGTTTTCAGCTCGCCCATTTCCTGGACAAAGGGGAAATGGAACCGGTCAATAATGCTGGGTGTAACCGTGATAATGTAGGAATCCGGCGTCCAGTCATAGGAAGCGTTTGGGGTGCGTGACTTCATCTCGGTATTCTCCTGTCTCAAAAAGTATAATTCTAGTATAAACCGGATAATAACAAAAACACGCACTTTTTTCCATATCACATATACACAAAAAACACGTCTGTTTTTTGTGGAAAATTCCTTTTTTTGATTTATAATTATGAAAAATGTGAAAAAACATAAAGAAAAATTGTTGGATATCTACAATAAAATGGAGAGACAGGGAGATTTAAATAATAAAATCAAGTAAATAACCGGATATTGTTATTTTGTGACCTTATAGCTTCATGACATCGGGTTTCCCAGAGCCTATAATGATCGAAAGATCAGAAAAGACAGCAAAAGGTTAAGGAGGAGAGGGGAATATGAAGGAGAGAAATCATGGAATTTCCATGGCAAAGCCCAGAATCGGCTTGTATTCTGTGGGACTTAAGGCCTATTGGTCACAGTTTGAGGGGCTTAAGGAGCGTATGCAGGCATACGGGAAATTTATCGAGAGCCGTATGGAGGAAATGGGGGAGGTCTGTAACTTCGGCCTGGTGGACGACAACGCGGCCGGCCGGGAAGCCGGGGAATGGTTCAACAGCAAAAACGTAGACATTATCTTCTGTCACAGCGCAACTTATGTCACCAGCGACAGCGTCCTGCCTGTACATAAGATCTGCAAGAGCCCGGCGGTGATCTTGAATCTTCAGCCCACGGCCCAGATTGATTACCTGAGGACGACCACCGGGGAATGGCTGGCAAACTGCGGTGCGTGTCCGGTGCCGGAGATCACCTTTGCGCTCAACCGGGCGGGGATACCTGTCCGCGTAATCAACGGCCTTCTGGGCATGGAGCGAAATACGGAAGGCGCTGTGGCGGACGAGAATACGGCAGACTTGCCGGAAGCCATTCTTGCCTGGAAGGAAATAGAAGAATATATCCGCGCCGCCGGTGTAAAACGCATGCTGCGGGAAGCGAGATTTGGCTTCCTGGGAGGAAATTACACGGGAATGCTGGACATGTACAACGATTTTGCCCAGTACGCCACGACTTTTGGGCTACAGGTGGAAATCTGTGAGATGTGCGAGCTGGCGGACAGGGTGGACAAGGTTACGGAAGCGGAAATCCTGGACAAGCTGGCTGAGATCGACGACTTTTTCGTTATGGAGGAGGGGAATGTGGCGGATACGCGCATTTCCAGGCCCACAAAAGAGCAGCTTCGCTGGTCGGCAACGGTAGCGGCTGCCCAGGAGAGGTTTGTGAAGGAGAGGAAGCTGGATGCCCTCACCTACTATTACCACAGTGTGGAGGGAAACCGGTATGAGGATATCCAGGCAGGCTTTATTGTGGGGCATTCCCTTCTGACTGCAAAACACATTCCCTGCGCCGGGGAAGGGGATATGAAAACCAATATCGTCATGAAGATCTGCGATGCCCTGGGAGTAGGGGGGAGTTATTCAGAGATCGTCACCACGGATTATAAAGAAAAGACGATTCTGCTGGGACATGACGGCCCGTTCCATATCAGGATTTCAGACCAAAAGCCCATCCTGCGCAGCATGGGGGTGTACCACGGAAAACGTGGCGCGGGCATCTCCGTTGAAGCCAAGGTAAAGGCGGGGCCTATTACGACCCTGGGGCTTACCTGCCAGATGGACGGAACATTCAAGCTGCTTATTTCCGAGGGCATGGCCACGGACAAGGCGATTATGAATATCGGAAATACCCAGACCCAGGTGGATTTTGGCGTACACCCGGACGTGTATTACGACAAGTGGTTTAAGGAAGCCCCCACCCACCACTGCGCCATGAGCGTGGGGCATAATGCCGGTCTGTTCCAGAAGGTTTCTGATCTTCTTGGTATATCGGCTGTTGTGATTTAAGGTAACGCGGTTCCCGGGAGGAACTGAAGATAAGCAAAGAAGGGGAAAGGTGAAGACTATGAAAAAAAGGAACAAATGTATCGCTCTGATTCTTGCAGCGGCGCTGACGGCCGGCCTGGCCGGCTGTGCGTCTGGGAAACAGACGGAGGAGAAGCCTCCGGCGCAGACCGGGGGGGGGGTAAAAGAGGATGACCCCGGCGTAGGCGATTCGGCAGAGACAGAAGAAAAGACGCTAAAAATCGGCTGGTGTTCCCTGTGTGAGGACAATGATTTCGGCATTTCCTCCAGGGAAAGCTTTGAGCGGGAAGCAGAAAAGATGGGATGGGAGACGGTTGTCCTTAATAACAATTATGACGGACAGACGGCCATTGAAAATATGGATACCCTGATTACCATGCAGGTGGACGGGATTATCAACTTCCAGGTGGACGCAGGCGTTGCGGAGGTGGTAGCAGGCATGGCAAAGGATGCGGGAATCCCTATGATTACCATTGACTGTCCCCATCCGGATACTCCGTTTTTCGGCGCGGACAATGAAAACGCCGGGCTCATTCTGGGGGAGGCCCTGGGGAAAAAGGCCCAGGAGGAATGGGACGGCCAGGTCGATCTTATTATACTCTGCGGAGCGCCCGGTTCCGGCGAGGTGGTTGACCTGCGTATGCAGGGGATTTCCAAGGGGGCCAAGGATATTCTTGGAAATACGGACATTAAGGTGCTGGAGCTGGACGGAAAGAGTGAGATTGAGACCTCCCAGAAGGTGATTGCGGATACGCTGACGGCCAACCCGGAAATGCACCATATTCTCATCGGCTGTCTGAACGACCAGTCGGGGCTGGGGGCCTACAATGCCGTGGTGGCGGCGGACCGGGAGGCGGACGTATTTATCGGAAGCCATGGATGCGACGCGCCGGCCATAGCCAACCTTAAGGAGCAGGAGGCCAACTGCTGGGTGGGAAGCGTGGCATATTTTCCGGAAAGGTATGGAGAGTACGTGGTGCCGCTTATGGATCAGATGGTGAAGGGAGAGGCGGTTCCGGAGTTCAGCTATCCTGACCATGTATTCGTAGATAAAAACAATATAGGCCAGTATTACTGATAAATCCGTGAAAGCGGGATGGGCGGCGGGAAGCTGCCAGGAGGAATATACGTGGAAAATAAAGGACCTCTTTTACGGATGGAGAATATCTGCAAGAGTTTTCCCGGGGTAAAAGCCCTGGACGGGGTGGAGCTGGAGCTCCATGCCGGTGAAGTGCTGGCCCTTCTGGGAGAAAACGGCGCGGGAAAGTCTACCCTTTTGAAAATTCTTTCCGGCGCGTACAAAAGGGATGCCGGAGATATATATATCGACGGGCAGAAGGCGGATATCCGGTCGCCCAACGACGCCTACGGGGCCGGGATACGGATAATCTATCAAGAGCTTACCTATATAGAAGATCTGACGGTGGCGGAAAATATTTTCCTGGGAAACCTGTTTTTTACGAAGCTGGGATTTGTAGACTGGAAGCGGATGAACCGGGAAGCAAAGGCAGTGCTTGAAAGGATCGGCCTGGATATTGACGCCACTAGAACCATGGGAAGTTTGTCCGTCATGGAAAAGCAGCTGGTAGAGGTGGCGAAGGCTGTCAGCAAAAATATGCGGATCCTGGTAATGGACGAGCCCACTTCCTCCCTCAACGAGCGGGAGGTGGAGGGGCTTGCCAGGATCATTAGGGATGTAGCCGGAAAAGGAATCGGGATTATTTTTATTTCCCACCGTCTGGAAGAGCTGTTTATGGTGGCGGACCGGGTGACGGTTCTGCGGGACGGGCGGCATATTGCCACAAAACCTATGGGGGAAGTGACCAGGGACGAGCTCGTCAGCATGATGGCAGGCCGGGAAACCAGGGAGCTATACGTGAAGAAGCAGTATCTGACGGCAAAGCAGATAGAAGAGCGGCCGGTGGTTTTTGAGGCGCTGGGAGTATCGGGAAGCCGGATACGGGATATTACCCTGAGAGTCCATGCCGGGGAAATTACAGGCGTCTACGGCCTCCTTGGTTCCGGCCGGGAGGAGATGGCGGAGACGTTTTTCGGAATACACCGGTACACCTCCGGGAGCCTTAAAATGAACGGCCGGGAAATCCAGGTTACCTGTCCCAGAGACGCCATTGCAAACGGCATTGCGTATGTCCCGGCGGAGCGGAAGAGCGAATCACTGGTGCTGACGCAGACTGTGCGAGAAAACACCTCCCTGGCCTCCCTTGCGGAGCTGGCGGGACGCTGGGGGGTTATGCGGAAATCCCGGGAGAAGGAAATTTCCAGAAAGTGGATGAAAAGGCTGGATATCCGCACCCCGGACGAGGAAGCGGTTATCGAGGGATTGTCCGGGGGAAACCAGCAGAAGGTGGTTCTTGGCAGATGGATGGAGCGGGGGCCCAGGCTTATGCTGTTAAACGATCCCACCCGGGGTGTGGATGTAGGGGCAAAGTCTGAGATTTACCGGATTATCGAGGAGCTGTGTCAGACGGATACGGCGATTGTCATGATTTCCTCTGATATGGAGGAGCTTCTGGCGCTGTCAGACAGGATTATCGCCATGTCGGAGGGAAGAATCTGCGGTGAGGTGTCCCATGAGGAGTTAAACCGACAGAAACTGATGGGTCTTGTTGTGGGAGGATCGAATGCTGAAAATAAAGAAAAATGAAAAACTTAAAGTCTCAACGGAAGCCGCGCTGTTCTTTGTGCTGATTGCTGTGCTCTTTGCCTTTTCGCTGCTGTCAGAATATTTTTTGTCTTTTGGCAATTTCATGAAAATCTGTCTCTACAGCTCCCAGATGGGTATTCTGGCGGGCGGAATGACATTGGTTCTGCTCTCCGGGGGAATCGACGTTTCCGTGGGCTCCACCATGGCCTTTGCGGGAATTACAGCGGCCAAAGTGATGGAGGCCGGAGGCCCCTGGTATCTGGCGGTTCTGGCGGGGATTGCCCTGGGAGGGCTGTGCGGACTTATAAACGCGGTGATTATCACCAGAGGCCGGGTGACTGCCTTTATCACAACCCTGGGAACCATGACCATTTACCGGGGCCTGGCACAGATATGTTCAGACGGAAAAACCATTCTGATTTCGGATGAAATTTTTAAGGCTATGGGAAGGAAATACCTGTTCCGGGTTATTCCTATCCCCGCGGTCTTAATGATTCTCACTTTTGTGATTTTCCAGGTGGTGCTGAAGTATACAAAGTTCGGACGCCAGGTGTATGCGGTGGGGGGAAACGAAAAGGCTTCTTTTCTGGCAGGAATCCAGGTGACAGGCACCCATACGGCCATATATACCATTGAGGGATTCTGCGCCGGCCTGGCGGGGATTCTGCTGGCCGCCCAGTCGGGGGCGGGAATCCCAAGCGCCGCCGGAGACATTAATATGGAAGCCATCTCCGCAGTCATCCTGGGCGGGGTGAGTCTGTCGGGAGGCAAAGGAAAGATTGGCGGCACAGTGCTGGGAGTTCTGATTCTGGCATGTCTGAACAACGGGTTGAATCTTCTGGCGGTGTCTGCCTTTTACCAGGAGGTTATCCGGGGCCTTGTGCTGATTCTGGCCGTGTGGTTTGATATGATGAAGGAAAGAAAAGAGTAAGAAAAACAGCATTTGCCTGGGCAGGCGGATGCGGAAACAGAAACGGAGGTAAAAAGATGAACGCAAGAGAACGTGTGATGAGAGCTTGGAAGCTGAAGGAGGGAATGCCGGACCGCATTCCCGTGCAGTTTGACCTGTGCAGGAGCCTGCAGGATCATTTTGCGAGAGAGCTTGGCATAGAATCCAGATATACGGATAATCTGTTTGAAGATGTGACATACCGCATCAGCGGAAATGAGGTGCACCTTGCCATGGGAAGCGACGTGGTGCTTGTGGGAGCTTCGGAGAGCAAAAATTTCAAGAGAGAGATTATGGAGAACGGCCATTGGCACAATGAATATCACATGGAAATGCGGCAGGGCCCCGTCTATGTGGATATTATCTCCCATCCCCTGGCGGACGCCGAAACCATCGGGGATATCGACGCCTATGAGTGGCCGGATCCCCATGATCCTTCCAGGTATGCGGACGCGGAATACTACATTGAAAAATATAAAAAGGATTATTTTATTATCGGCGACATCGAAGTGACTATTCTGACCCTGGCCCAGAATCTTCTGGGAATGCAGAAAATGATGATGGACATGGCTTCCGGGGAGGAGTATGTGGAGTACCTGTTCCGGAAATGCGGGGAATTTCAGACCGAGGTGGGCCTGGAACTGATTAAGCGGGGCGTGGACGCCGTGTGGGTAGGGGATGATTTCGGTTCCCAGACGGGGCTTTTGTTTTCGCAGCAGATGTTCCGGGAGCTCTTAATGCCCCACTACAAGAAGATGCTGGACACCTTTAAGGCGGCCAGGCCAGATGTGGTGAATATTCTTCACTGTGACGGCGCGGTAAAACCTTTGTTGCAGGATATCAAGGATATCGGATTTGACGTGTTTAATCCTGTGCAGCCGGGCGTGCCGGGCCATTCTCCCAGGGAGATTAAGGACGAATTCGGCGACCAGTTTGCATTCTGGGGCGCCATCGACCAGCAGTATCTGCTTCCAAACGGCACGGATGAGGAGCTGGCGGCAGACATCAGAGAAAAATGCGGGATCCTGGGGGCAGGCGGCGGCTACATGATTGCGCCAGCCCACATTATCCAGGTGGACGTTTCCCCCGAGAGGGTAAAATACTTTATTGAAACAGCCATGAAATACGGCGTTTACGGAGGGTAAAGGGATATGGAAAGATTTGCGTGGAGCGCGCACATTCTGCCCGGCAAGAAGGAGATTTACATAGAGCGCCATGATAAGATCTGGCCAGAGATGACAGAGGTACTGACCCGGGCGGGAATCCGCAACTATACAATCTGGAATACCAAAAATCAGCTTTTCGGATACTACGAATGCGATGATCTGGAATATGCCGCCAGAGTGCAGGCAGAGAGCGAGGTGGTGGACCGCTGGAACGAATCCATGAAGGGGATTATGGAGATCGACATGGACCCGGAGACGGGGACGGCAGTGATGCTTAGGCAGGTGTTTCTGCATGATCCGGTATAGCTGGCTGAAGAAGGATCCGGCAGTGGATTTTATCTGAGGGGATGCCGCGGAACAATGGGAGTGCATTGTTTCGCGGCGTTTCTCTATAGTTCTCTGACTGGAACACTTGCAAAAGGCAGATTCCTGTATTAAAATGATATTGTTATAGACAAGGATAAATATAATGTGTGTAAAGATGGGGAAAACAAGGGGATGGGTAAAAGAATTAATGTTACGAGACGGGAGTTTCAAGACAGCTACCGCAGGCATTATAAATTGTATAAGGAAACAGAAGAGAGCGTAAAAACAAGAAGGCTGATTTTGTTTTATTCAGTAGAATGTGGCCTTAAAAGTTTACTTATGAAAGATTTGGGTAAAAATACCTATGAAGAGTTTTCTGAATGCTGTGGGAGTGAAAAAAGTGAATTAAGAGGACATAATATAAGCGCAATGCTAAAAGAGCTAAATCCGCAAAGCGATTATTGTCTGAAAAGCATTTTTTTAAAAAGAGGGGGCGCTGTTCCGCCAAAACAGTATAATGAATTATGGAGATATGGTGCAGCTTCAGCAGACGAAAATGATGAGAAAAGAGCAGAAAAGACATTGGTAAAGATAGCCGAGTGGATTCATACGAAATTATAGGAGATATGTGATGCGTCTGTTTACATGGTATGATATTGAGGTTGAACTTAGAAAAAAAAGAGATATCTGGCCTTTGTGGTGGAATAGAGTTGATGTTTATAGTGATGAGATAGTTATAAATATCGATGCAGAGAAAAATAATAAAGAAGAAAACGAGAAAGTATTTGATATCATATTCGGTAAATTATATGTAAACGGAAAGGTTATGGTTGAATTTGACCAGAAACTATTAGAAATCGTCTATGAAGAAGGGGATGAGTCTGATAGAATAATTCCGGTTAAAGCTCCATTATTCAAGGACCTTTATACAAAGGATGAGTGTACGAATATAAAAAACGATTTACCTGGAAGGCCGATTGTGGTATTTCATTCTTACAAGGGGGGCGTGGGGCGGACGCTGTCCTTGATTTCTCTGGCACGTGAGATATCAGAAATCTATGGAAGGCAGAAAAAGGTACTGGTTATTGACGCTGACCTGGAAGCACCGGGATTGACCTGGATGCTGGGGCGGGGAAAAAGTAATGAAAAAATAAGTTATTTTGATGTATTGGAACTGCTTCATTTTAATAACGTAACGGATGGTTTTGTACAGAATGTTGCAAAGCTTGTAAGCACAAATGTTATTAAAGTAGAAACTGAGAAACTGGAAGTAGAACATTATTTTCTGCCGGTTTACAGGGAAAAGGACCAGATGATGAATATCTACTCCAGCCCGGAAAAAGTAATTGCTGTACAGAAGAATAAATATATTATAACAGAATTTCTTTCTAGGTTGGGAACGTGTCTTGGAGTAGATCTTGTTTTGATTGATCTGAGGGCAGGAATTACAGAATTTTCCGCACCATTTTTATTTGATTCCAGAGTTCAGAAATATTTTATATCTTCAACTTCCATGCAATCGGTAAAAGGCACAAAACTGATACTAGAGGAAATACAGAGAAAAGTACCAGAGGGGCATGATAACTCTGGATTGTTGTTGACTATGATTCCAAGAGAAATGGAAGCCGAAACAATAAGCGGCCTGGAAGATGAGTTGGCAGAAAGCATAGAACAGGATTTTAAACCAGAGGATATAGCAGGATTAAGGGAGAACTACCTTTATAGGGTTCCGTTTGATTCTGTGTTTGGATCATTGGGTGATTTTCAAGAAATATGTTCTCTGTTAAGGGGAAGGGTTCTTTCAGATGTTATGGCAAAAATTGCTGATGGGATACTGGGCAAAAATGATGAAGGTGACAATGCAGGTGAGAAATTTTCCCGGGAGGATGTGAAAGATACAATTATCCGGTTGAATGAAATTACTTCTATGGAAATAACAGCAGAAGGGAAAACGTCTTCACATATGCTGGCAACAGCATCTATACGGGAAATTGTAAGAGATTTTAAAGATGCAGCTCCTCAGTTGGTAGTATTGGGGGCTAAGGGCTCAGGAAAAACTTACATTTACAAACAGCTGCTTTCCAAAATAACATGGGAAAATTTTGTAAGTAATGTGGAAGGTGTGGCAGAAAAGGACTGGGAAAGAACGTTTATTTTACCACTTGTTTGTTCTTTAAATATGAAAAAGTTACATCCTTTGATACAGGAATGCATTCAAAAATGCAATAAGTCATTTGAAGAGATAAACATAAACCGGGATGTTGTTGACCACAACTATATGAAACTTCTTTCTTATACAGAAAAGGAAGTGTCCTTAACAGGATGGATGGAAGTCTGGCAAAGCTTAATGTTGGATATGTTAGGTGGAACTTATCAAAATCTATCTGAACTGGATCAATATCTGGAAAGAACAGGGAAACGGCTTTTGTATATTGTAGATGGTTTGGAAGATCTTTTCATGGATTTGCAGAGCCAGAAGCAGGAAACCTGGAGATTTGCCATCCGTGCATTATCTCAGAATGTAATGAATTCGTTACGAAATCTACAATTTGGAAATATTGGTATTGTTATATTTGCAAGAAAAGATATGGCAGAAGAGGCAATAGAAATAAATTTTGACCAATTTCAAAATCAGTACCACAAGTACGAATTGAAGTGGTCACCCACGGAGGCATTGCGCCTGGTGCTCTGGCTTGCAAAGCAGGCAAATTCTGCTTTGGGAGAAAATATTGATATTTTGAATTCAAGCAGAGAAGCATTGGAAGAACGCCTGGAAATGTTATGGGGGAAAAAGCTTGGGAAATATGATTCAAAAGAAGCTAATTCTGCGCGATGGATTATTGCGGCGCTTTCGGATTTTTCAAATCAGTTGCAGGCAAGAGACATTGTCAGGTTTTTGAAGTTTTCCACAAGCACATTTCCAGAGGGAAAGCCGCCATATGAAGACAGGTATATTATGCCCAAGCAAATAAGGGATGCAATTCCGGAGTGCTCAAGGGGAAAATATAAAGAAATCAGAGACGAAATGAAAGCGGTATACAAGATATTGAAGAAATTTGAAGATATGCCAGAAGGAGAAAAAGAACTTCCACTCACCTTGGATAAGATTAGTCTGACAGGAGAAGAAATTGCCCGATTAGAAAACCAGGGGTATTTTATTATGGCGGATAAAAAATATTACTTTCCAGAAATTATCAGATTTGCTTTGGGATTTAAATATAAAAAGGGGGCAAGACCCAAAGTTTTGTCTTTGCTGACAAGATAAGGAGAGAAATCATGGGACACATCACAACCAGAGACGCCTACAAAAACATGGAGGATCGCATTAACTGGTTCACCCAGGGGGCGCCTGTATCGGATACCTGGTACAAAATCCTGCAGGTTCTGTACACGGAGAAGGAAGCAAAATGGATGGCAAAGCTGCCTGTGCGGCCGTTTACGGCAAAACGGGCGGCGAAAATATGGAACACTACGGAAAGCCGGGCGGAGAAGTTTCTTACACACCTGTGCGAGAAGGCACTTCTGGTGGATTCCTACCACGAAGGGGTGCACAAATTTGTGATTCCGCCGCCTATGGCAGGATTTATTGAGTTCGCCCTTATGCGTACCAGGGGAGATATCGACCAGAAATATCTGAGCGAGCTCTATTATCAGTATATGAATGTGGAGGAGGATTTTGTAAAAGACCTGTTTTTTGCCACGGAAACACGGCTGGGACGCGTCTATGTACAGGAACCTGTGCTGACCACGGAAAATACCCTGCATATTCTGGATTATGAGCGGGCCAGCCACATTGTGGAGGAGGCGGAATATATCGGCCTTGGCACCTGCTATTGCCGTCATAAAATGTTCCATGCGGGGCATCCCTGCGAGATCAACGCGCCCCTGGACGTGTGTCTGACCTTTGACAACGTGGCCCGCTCCCTGGCGGAGCACGGAGGCTATGCCAGGCTTATAGACAAGGCGGAGGCCATGGACGCCCTGGAACGCTCCTATGCCCACAATCTGGTGCAGATCGGTGAAAATGTACGGGAGCATCCGGCGTTTATCTGCAACTGCTGCGGCTGCTGCTGTGAAGCTTTGCAGGCGGCCCGTAAGTTCAGCCCCATGCAGCCGGTAGCCACCACCAATTATATTCCGGAGGTGGAGGGAGATACCTGCGTGGGCTGCGGGAAATGCGCGAAGGCCTGCCCTATCCAGGCCATCTCCATGAAAGAAGGAAAAGACGGAAAGAAAAAGGCGGTTATCAACACGGATATCTGCCTTGGCTGCGGCGTCTGCGCCCACAACTGCCCCACAAAGGCGCTGGAATTAAAGCGCAGGCCCATCCAGGTAATCACGCCGGTAAACAGTACTCACCGCTTTGTGCTACAGGCTATTGAAAAGGGAACCCTCCAGAATCTGATCTTCGACAATCAGGCCTTTGCCAACCACAGGGCCATGGCGGCGGTCTTTGGGGTGATCCTAAAGCTTCCGCCGCTGAAGCAGGCCCTGGCCAGCAAACAGTTTAAGTCCATATACCTGGATAAACTGCTGTCCTCCCGGCTCAATAAGGCATAAAGGAAAAGGCGTCTTTGTATAAGATTACGGTATAGTCATAAGGGCTATGCCGTTTTCTGTTCAGAAGCAGGAATTTTCATTTGCAGGATCTTCCTTTATAAAATTTCTTTAGATTTCCGCTTCTTCATCTGCCCCTCATAATCCTTTAAGGACCGGATTGCCTGGGGAGCCAGGGGAATAAGGGCAATCATATTAAATATCGTCATAAGGCCGACGCCCAGGTCGCCTAAGTCCCAGACAAAGGTGTAGGCCGCCAGGCCGCCGATAAAGAGCATAATCAACGCCAGGATTTTGTACAAGGTCTGGGAAAGCCAGTTGTCACCAAAGAGATAGGCCACATTGGGACGGGCGTAAAACAGGATTCCAATAAAGGTGGAAAAGCTGAACAGCCACAGGATGGCAGCGATAAAGATCACGCCGAACTCACCCAGGTGATACTGCATGGCGGCCTGCAGAAGATCCATGCCGGCGAGGCCGTCGGTGAAGCTGGCCGGGGCCAGCAGCATAATCATGGCGGAGCAGCTACAGATTACAATGGTGTCAATGAACACGCCCAGAGCCTGGAGAAGCCCTTCTTTGGCGGGATGGCTGATATCCGCCGCCGCGGCCGCGCAGGGAGCGGAGCCGGAGCCTGCCTCGTTGGAAAAGAGCCCCCGCTTGGCGCCGTTCATAATCACTGCGCCGATTCCACCGGCCACGGCCTGGCGTAGACCAAAGGCTTCCGCGAAGATTTTCTCAAATACGGAGGGGATCAGGGGGATGTTTTTCAGAATGATAAATACCGTAATCACAAAATAGAGGACTGCCATAATGGGAACTATAACGTCCAGCACCTTTACGGTGGCATTTTTCCGCAATACGATGACGGCCGCAATGACCACCAGAATCACCGTGGTGTAGACAGGGGGAACCTGAAAGGCATTCTCAAACGCGGAGGAAACCGAATTGCTGATAACCTGGCTGATGCCGCACCAGCAGATCAGACCGGAGACGGCAAAGAGTATGGCAATGACAGAACGCTTGCGTTTGCTGTCCTTTTTTATAAAGAAATGATGGATATAGTAGGCGGGTCCGCCCCGGAAACCACCGTAGAGGGGATCCTTTTCTTTGTGAAGCTGGGCCAGGGTGGCCTCCACAAAGGCCGTGGAGGAGCCAAGAAGGGCAATAAGCCACATCCAGAATACGGCTCCTGCGCCGCCTGCGGAAATGGCGGCGACAACGCCCACCAGGTTTCCCATGCCTACCCGGGTGGCCGTGGACACAAAGAGGGCCTGGAGGCCGGAGATGGCGTCCTTGTGGGTGACGTCCCGTTTTTCCACCGTAATCCGCAGCATTTCCGGGAAGAGGCGGAAGGGGAGGAACCTGGTCCGAACGGTAAAATAAATTCCCGAGGGAATGAGAATTAAGATCAGCAGGGAAAGGCCAAGGGAGCTTCCGCCGGGAAGAGGGATGGTAATAAGGTCTCCCCAGAGGATGTCGAATACAGTGTAAAAAATCCGGGTGATAAAATTGCCGATTGCTTCAAAGACAGGCATGGGAGGTTCTCCTTTGTTTTGGATTAAATCGTGTGTTTTTCCTGTAACCGGATGTCCGGCTGTCTGTGTCAGACGGACAAACAGATAATAGAATATTGTTTTTTCTCTAGGTTTAGTATATAGTAGTAAAGAAAATTTGTAAAATTGATAGATACAATTAAATGAATCGAAATATTCGATAAAAGGTTTGGAATATTATCCGGACAGAGGGGGAGGGCGTTATGGATATTAAGAATCTGATTACTTTTACCCATGTGGCGGAGCTGGGGAGCTTTACGAAGGCGGGGGAGGCGCTGGGGTTTTCCCAGTCTACGGTTTCTTTTCAGATTAAGCAGCTGGAGACAGAGCTTAAGGCCCGGCTTTTTGACAGGATTAACCATACGGTGGTGCTGACGGAGAAGGGACGGGAAGTGCTGGAGTATGCCCATCGGGTGGGGAGACTGACCCAGGAGCTGAAGGAGTCTATGCGGGAGACGGAGACTGTGTCCGGGCATATCCGGCTGGCTATGCCGGATTCTCTCTGTGAGTCTATGCTGGGAGGGAAGTTTCATACGTTCCGGGAGCGGTATCCTGGGATTACCTTAAAGATCGTGGCGGCCGGTACGGAGGAAATGTTCCGCCTGCTGAATCACAATGAGGTGGACGCGATTCTGACCCTGGACAACCATATTTATAATACGGAGTATGTGATCGTCCGTGAGGAGCGGGCAGAGATGCATTTTGTGGCCGGGGCAAAATGCCCTCTGGGAAAGAGGAAATCCATCTCAATCCAGGAGTTAACAAAGCACCCGTTTATCCTTACGGAGAAAAATATGAGTTACCGGAGGCTGATGGATGAAAGGCTGGCGGAATTGTCCCTGGAGGTACAGCCGATTCTGGAGATCGGTACGACGAATCTGATCTGTCCTCTGGTGGAGCAGGGAGTGGGGATTTCTTTTCTGCCAGATTATGTGACGGAAGCTTTGGTGAGGGAAGGGAAAATGACGCGCCTCAAGGTGGCGGATTTTGAGATTCATGTGTGGAAGCAGCTTCTCTATCATAGGGACAAATGGGTTTCGCCCCAGATGCAGTCTGTCCTGCAATACTGTGTGGACAGGGAATTTTCAAAAAAGCCGGAGCTAAAGATCTGACAGAGGAAATGGAGCATGTGGGAAAGCCTGTGAAAGACAGCAGGCTCTCCCCTTTTTTCTGAAAACCGGCGGCTTTCTCCGGTATGGTATTTTCCGGAAAATAGAGCCGCCAAAGCCATTTTCTGCGATTACGCCTTCCTGGCCGATTCGTCCACCACGGCCATCTGCTCTTTTGTGGGCTTCTTTCCAAAGAACATGCCGATAAGATAGCCGATTCCTGCAATAGGAAGACCTACTACTGCCACATGGATGCCGTAGGGACTTCCCAGGGCTACCCAGATCAGCACCGCGATAATCCCAAGGCCCAGGGAGAGGTTTGCGGCTGTGGAGCCGCCCTTCTTTGTGTAGAGGCCGGCAAAGAGGGAGATGGCGATGAGGGCGTTGATGGTATAGGTGACAAACATCATGGAGATGATAGTCTCAAAGAACTGGGTGATTGCCAGGGCTAAGAGGGTCAGAGCCACGATGGATACCCTGGAAACCAGGAGAAGCTCTTTGTCGCTGGCGTCCTTCTTGATTCTGCCCCGGTACAGGTCGTTGGTGATGCAGATAGAGGCGGACAGAAGGGAAGAGTTGGCTGTGGTCAGCACGGCGGAGACAATGGCCGCCACGTAGACGATGGATACAGCCGGGCTCATATACAGGTTCAGCATGGTTCCGATAACGGAGTCGCCGATAGTCTCATTTTTCAGAAGGACATTGGCGGACATACCGATAATGGGAACAAACACGGCGAAGGCCAGGGTAATGAAAATCACGTACATCAGCAGGCCCCGTTTGGCCTCCTTCACGGTTTTCACGGAATTAATACGGGATACATAGCCGGACTGCAGCGCCATATGCATGCCGAAGCTGGAAACAAAGGTTCCCAGGATGGTGATAAAGGAACAGCCGTTGGCAGTACTGAAAATGCTCATTTTTTCGGGTCCTGCAGCAGCGGCAATGGCGCTAAAGCCTCCCGCCTGTTTCGTAAATACCAGGACGCCGACGGAAAGGCCGATAAAGATGATGATGCCCTGGATGGCGTCTGTGACAGCCACGCCTTTGTATCCTCCAAGGGCGGCGGTCAGAATAAAGAGCACCACGGCCAGCCCAAGAGCCACGGGACGGGACAGTCCCACATAGGTGGTGGTCATGGCGGCAAAGGTATTCATCATGGCGGCCGCCATACCGATTTCGGCGATCATTACCACGATGGAGGACAAAAGGCGGGTGTTCTCCCCGTAGCGGCGGGTCATAATATCCGTGGTGGAAATCTGGCGCATGTTAAAAATGCGGCCGCAGATAAAATAATAGATAATGCCTACCAGGGAAACCTGGATGGGAATCCAGATCCAGATCATGCCCTGGGAATAGAAATTTCCCACATAGGCCACCATGGTAGCGCCGCCGCAGAAGGTTGAAAACAAGGTGCCTGCCATAATAAAGAACGGGATTTTCCCGCCTCCGATGGCGAAATCCTTGAAGGTTTTGTCATTGCGGCCGCAGTACATTGCGATCAGCGTGATAATAAGAATGTAGATAAGGATGGCGATTATTTTTCCGGTTGCTTGCATAACTCCCTCCATTCTGCGCATGCTCCGGGGCAATGCGTGTGCTGTAAGTGAAATGGTATCATTGGTTTGCTGGTTATAACCTATTATCTACTTTAACAAATATGGGAATTTATGAAAAGTATTTATTTTCGATAGGTGTTATGCACAAAATGAATACATTTTTAAGAAAAAAATATTGCACATTCCATAAAAAACAGGTATTCTGACAGGGAAGGTTTCTCTGTGGGGAAGGAGGGTTTGTATGAATTTCCAGACGCTGCGCTATCTTGTTGAGATTGAGCACTACGGCTCCATCAACAAGGCGTCCCAGGCTCTGTACATCTCCCAGTCGGCCCTTAGCCGGGCGCTGAAGGAGACGGAGGATGAAATCAAAATCACCATATTTCACAGAACCAGTAAGGGAGTAACGCCCACCTACGACGGGCAGCAGTTTCTGGAGCGGATCCGTCTGGTGCTGTCGGAGATCGACGATCTGGAGGCCCAGTATTTCGGATGCGCCAGCAAGCCGGACAATACCCTTCTGGTGGCCACACAGCGCTGCACGGCGGTGGTGAAATGCTTTATTGAATTTTATGGGAAATACTGCGCGGACATGGCCATGCAGAACCTGGCTCTCCAGGAGACTACCACGGAGGAGATTATTAATCTGGTGCGGGATAACGTTTATCATGTGGGCATTCTCCACTACACCAGCGATAATGAGGCGGATTTTCTTCATATGTGCCATGCCCTTAACCTGGAGATCCATCCCTTACACGAAAGTCTCCTCTGTGCCCAGATGCGTCAGGGACATCCCCTGGCAAAAGAGGTCAGTATCGGGGTGGACGCCCTGGCCTCCTACCCCCATGTGACTTTTTCCGATGAGGATATCCCAAAGGTTAACTACTGTTCGGATGTGATGCAGTTTAACAAAAATGTCCTGAAGAAACGCATTGTCTTAAAGAGTATGGGGACGCTGAAGCAGATTCTGAAACACACGGACGGGTATTTTATCGGCTGCGATTTCACAGGCATGACCATTGACCAGGAGCCGGAAATGGTGTATGTCCCCCTAAACGACATGGATATCACCATTAAGACCATATGGATTCACCGCAGCGGTTATGTGCTGTCCGAAATCGAGCTTTTGTTTGTCAAAGAACTGAAAAAACAGTTTGCGCTTTTGCCGCAGATGAAAAACTAAAAATATTGTTAAAGGAGATCACGCTATGCTTTCTTGCGACAGCTTTGCAATCCCAAAGTGGGATTCCGCTTTCGGGCAGAATATTCTTGTAAAAAACAGCGACCGTCCCCTGGGGGAGGCCCAGCCTCTTGTATGGATTCCCGGGGCCAGCCATAAGGATGGGGAGACGCTTTCCTGCACGCATCTGACCATTCCCCAGGCCCGGGAAACCTACGGGGTGCTGGGATTTAAGCCTTATTGGATCTGGGGCTTTGAGATGGGCATTAACCAGTGGGGGGTTGTAATCGGAAACGAGGCCCAGGGCTCCCGGGACTGCGGGGAAACCCAGGAGGGCCTTCTGGGCATGGATATGCTGCGGCTGGGCCTGGAGCGGGGGAAAAGCGCCCACGAGGCCATGCATGTGATAATTGCCATGCTGGAGGAGTATGGCCAGAATGCCAACGCCAGCCAGCTTTTTGACCGGCGCTACGAAAATTCCTTCCTGCTGATGGATTCCCGGGAAATCTGGCTTCTGGAAACCACCGGACGCCGCTGGGCGGCAAAGCGGGTTAAGAAGCCCTTGGGCATTTCCAACTGTTACGCTATCCGGGAGGATGCGGAGAAGATGGCGGCAGATCTGGAGACATATTCCAGGGAGAAGGGATGGACGGCTCCGGGGGAATCTTTTGATTTTGCCAAAGCCTGCACAAAGGAAGCGCTTAGACAGATGCAGTCGGTTCCCAGATTCCGCCGCTTAAATAAACTTCTTGAGGAAGCTCCCGGGGGAAAACCGGATTTTACATATTGTAAGAAAATATGCAGGGATCACTTTGAGGGGGAAATACTGGAACCCCGGTTTGGGGCGGGATGCGGCACTTTTGTTACCATCTGTATGCACGCAGGCGCCTGGGACCGGGCGCAGACGGCGGCCTCCCTTATGGTATCCTGCCATGAGGAGCTGGGAATCGTGGGGAGGGCGGCATTTTCTATTCCCTGCTGTTCGGCCTATATGCCCATATACTGGAGCGAATTTATTCCGGAGCCCATACAGACCGGGGGAGAGCGCTATGCGGAGAGCTCTCTGTGGTGGACGATGGAAAGGCTGTCCATGCTGGTTTCCATAGACTATGAGCGTTTTTCCGGAAGAGTGCGGGAAACCTTTGACAGCCTGGAGGAAGATTTTGAGAGAGAAGCCCTGGAAAATGAGTCCATAGCCACAGGATATCTGCGGACAGGCGAAAAAGAGAAGGCCTTTAAGGTTTTAAACAGCCAGATGGAACGTCACTGTGCCCGGATTATGGAGACGGCCCACAGGCTGTCCGGTGAAATCGTATCTGCCTTTGGGGAGGAGACGGGAATCCGGGGCGTGCGGGGAGAATTTCTGGAAGAATATAGTAAGCGGGTGGGTATGCCACTTCTTAAGGAAGGGCCGCGGGAATAAGACAGATGGACGGACGGAAAAAAGGAAAGAAAAGCGGGATACTTACCCTGCGGCTGGCCTTTGCCTTTGCCGGGGGATTCCTGGGGGCAGGGTTTGTATCCGGAAGGGAGCTCTGGCAGTTCTTTGGAAGCTTCGGCATTTGGGGGCTTTCCGGGGTTTTGCTTACGGGAGTCCTTTTTGGCGCGGTGGGCGGCCTGATTATGAAGATCGGGCTGGAGCTTGGGGAAACCCGCATTGACAGGATTGTATTAAGGAGCCGGAATCGCTGCCTTAACAGAGGTCTGGAGATATTGCAGGGGGTCTTTTTGTTTGCTGTTGCCACCATTATGCTGGCGGCAGGGGCAGCCCTTCTTGAACAGCTTTGTCACATACCTCTCTGGGCAGGAGGGCTTATGCTGGCGGCGGTGGTAATGGGGATCGGAGGCAGCGGCTTAAAGGGGCTTATCGCCTTCTTTTCCAGGCTGGTGCCTTTGATTCTGCTGTTTTCCGTGGCCACGGCCCTGCTGGCCATAAGCCGCTTTGGGCTTCCAGAGGCGTTTACCCCAGCACGGGAGGATGGAAATCCGCTTCTGTCAAGCTGGTATCTCTCGGCTTTTACTTACGCCTCCTACAATGTCCTTGGAACCATGGGCCTCCAGGCCTCCCTGATTGGAGAGGGGAGGGACAGGAGGCAGCTTTTCCGGGCAGTGGCTCT
Organism: Clostridia bacterium; assembly: GCA_910576205.1. Classification (GTDB taxonomy): domain Bacteria; phylum Bacillota; class Clostridia; order Lachnospirales; family Lachnospiraceae; genus RGIG4284. The sequence goes on from CAJTHL010000008.1 coordinate 99,585, forward strand.
GGGGGTGTTGTTTCTTATGCTGATGGCCTTTTGCATGCTCTTTGCGCTGTCTGTCCAGCCGGATGTGGCCAAAAGCGAGCTGCCTATGCTGGAGGTGGCCTGCAGGCTCCACCCGGTCTTTGGAACCCTCTTTGGCTTTGTGCTCCTGGGAGGCATGCTGGGGGCCTGCCTCACGGGGCTGGTGCTGCTGACAGACCTTTTAAGCTACAGGCTGGGTGTGGGGAAGCCGGGTGGCAGACGAGGGATTCTGGCAGCCTTAGGCGCGCTTTGCTTTCTGGGAAGCTTCCTGGGCTTCAGCTCACTGGTGGGCGTGGTGTATCCGGTTTTTGGGTATGCGGGATTTCTGGTGATGGGGTTTCTGGTGGAGCATGGGGGGTGGATTATTGGGAGGGGAGGAAAGCCCGGAAATAAATAGACATGTATAATAAGGCTTTCCGTTTCTTCTGCATTGCATCATCGCTATCAAAAGCCATGACCTGCGCAAACTGTTCTGTCATAAAGGTGTGTCCACGGTTTTCAAATGTTCTTCGTAATGCTTCTGTCAGCGTTGCTCCATCAAAAATGAATTTGTCAGCAAAATAATAAATATCGTAATAATCTTTCACTCGGCTGGAAAATTCCATAAGGCTTAGGATAGCATCAATCTTTTCGGCTTATGGACAAAATCCGAAGTTTTTTCAATGCCGCCGTTATTTTCAACTTCCTTTTGCGTAATTTCTTTTTCATTTGGGAAGACACCAGCTTTCTGCATGCAAAAAGCAAATGATGTATGCTTTTCTTTTGGCATAAACATTTAAAAATAGAAAGATCTGGTTCTTAATCATAATATACAAAGAAAGATGTGTGGCGAGAGTTTTCGTGGGGCAAATTAACGAAAATCTCCATGCCTCATACACGGATTTCTCCATGTACATCCCACGCATAAAAAGCTAAAATACACTTACAATAAATATTTGGAAAAAAACAGGAGGGAGTTTACATGAAGAAAAAGATACTTGGCATACTGCTTTGTCTGACCATGATAGGCGCTATGACCGGCTGCGGTTCCAAGCCCGGCGCACCGGCGGATACTGGCCAGGGAGAAGTACAGGGTGAAGAGGCGCAGACACCTGAGACAGAGTCCCAGGGAGGCCAGGAGGAGGCGGATGGAAAGACCTTTGACGGGGAGACCATTACGCTTCTGGTGGCGGCCGTGGGAATCCCGGAGGGTTTCAACGCAGTCTGCGAGGCGGCTGAGGAAAAGCTGGGCATTAAAGTGGATGTGGAGATCGTGCCCGGAGGCGACGACGGCACAAACATTATCAAGGCCAGGCTGGCCTCGGGGGATATGGCGGATATACTGGATTATAGCTGCGGTTCCCTGATGCGGGCGTTAAATCCGGAAGAGTATTTTGCAGATATCACAGATGATTTTGGCGACCGTCTGGTGGACAGCTTTGTGGAGGCTGCCAGCGTGGATGGAAAGCTCTACGGCATTCCCTCCCACTCCAGCGAGGCAGGAGCTATCCTGTATAACAAAGAGCTGTATGAGAAGTACGATCTGGAAGTTCCCACTACCTGGGAGCAGTTTCTGGCTAACTGCGACGTGCTGAAGGAGGCGGGGGAGATTGCAGTCCTCGGCACAGGCGGAGACAGCTGGACAAGCCAGCTTGCCTATCTGGGAGACCACTACAATGTGCTGGCGGCAGAGCCGGATTTTGCCCGGAAGTTTGAGGCGGGAGAGATCAAGTATGCGGATTTTGAGGCGGGACTTGCCAGCTTCCAGAAAATTGCTGATCTGCCCCAGTATATGAACAGCGATCATATGGCTACTACCTACGACGACGGCTGTGATATGATGATGGAAGATCAGGGCGCTCACTGGTTCGTGCTGACAAGGGCCCTGGGAAATATGTATGGGCTCTATGGGGATGAGGTAAACAAGATCGGGTGCTTTGGCGTTCCCGGTACAGACCCGGAAAACAGCGGCCTTACGGTCTGGAATCCTTCGGCCCTCTTTATGAACAAGAACACGGAGCACGAGGAGGCGGTAAAGGCCTTTATGGAATTCTATATTTCGGATGAAGCCCTGGATATTTATGCAGAGATCGAACCGCCGGTAGGTCCCTACTGCGTGAAGGGCTACAAGCTTCCGGATGAGTGCTTTGAGGCGGTTAAGGAGATGCAGGAGCGGTTCTTTGATACCGGGCGCACGGCTATGGCCCTGGAATTCCAGACAGCCGTAAAAGGCGCCAACTGTGCATCCATCTGCCAGGAGCTGGAATCCGGTCAGACCACTGCGGCTGAGGCGGCGGCAAAATATGACGAGGATTGTAAAAAACAGGCGGTGCAGCTAGGCTTAAACTGGTAACATTTTTTTAAAGAATGTGGACGGCCCCAATTCCAAAACGCTTGAAGAAACTGGAAAATGCAGTTAATTTTCCTTAAAAGGCGCGGCAGGATTGGGGCGGTATTTTAAAAAAGGAAAACTAATGAATAAGAAAAAAATTTATTCCACATGGTTTCTGGTGCCTGCACTTACCATATTTATCGTGTTTTTTCTTACTCCCATGGCGCTGTCCCTGTTTTTTAGTCTGACTGTGTGGGATTTTAATGGATTTACTTTCTGCGGCATTGAAAACTTTATTATGTTTTTTGAGGAAAAGTCCCTCCGCATCGGAATCCGCAATTCTATTGTGTACGCCGTGCTGACCTGTGTGTTTAAGCTGGGAATCTCCTTTTTTATCGCTCTGTTTCTCACATCGAAAATTAAGACAAAGACTATTCAGAGATCTATCGTTTTTTTTCCAAATCTGGTCAGTACAGTAGCGGTGGGAATTACATTTACGGCCCTTATGCATCCCAGCAAGGGTCTCTTTAACAAATGTCTGACCGCCATAGGTCTTCCTGGCGTGGACTGGCTGGTAAACCCGGATCTGGCGCTCTTTTCGGTGATTGGTGTGGAGGTCTGGAAGGGACTCAGTATTGCCACAGTGATCTTTATCGCGGGTATCCAGTCCATAGACAAGACCTACTACGAGGCGGCTGTGGTGGACGGGGCAAATTTCTGGCAGCGGGTAAGGAATATTACCATTCCCCTGTCCCGATCTGCCATGAACTCCATTATCCTGCTGTCTTTTATCGGGGGATTAAGAGGATTTGATCTTATCTGGTCTATGACCGGAGGCGGTCCTGGGTTTGCTACGGACGTGATGGCTTCCATTATCTACAAGCAGTATCTGTCGGGCTTTTATGGGCTTTCCACGGCAGGAAATGTGATTATGCTGGTGGTGATTATGCTGATTGCGTTTCCGCTTCAGAAGTTTCTGCTGAGCAGGGAGGTGGACTGATATGTCACGAAAAAGCAGAATACGTCTGCTGATTGGGGACGTTGTGGGGATGGTTGCCTGCTTTGCCCTGTTTGTGGTACCTTTTATCTTTATGCTGGTAAACGCCTTGAAGGACAGGAAGGCGGCCAACAGGCTGAGTCTGGCCTGGCCGGAGAATCCCCAGTGGAGCAATTTTGTGGAGGTGCTGGAGGCTGGGAATTACCAGATTCTTACAGCTTTTAAAAACAGCACCATACTCACTGTGGGAGGCGTTCTGTGCCTGGTAATCTGTGGTTCCATGGCGGGTTATGTGCTTCAGAGAAGATCGGACCGGGTCACAAAGGCGGCCAACGCCCTTATTATGACGGGGCTTATGATTCCGGCGGCCATTCTGCCCACCATCTGGGTGCTTCAGACTCTTCACCTCTACAAGACCATGACAGGCATGATTCTGGTGGAGACGGCTTTGCAGATTCCCTTTACTGTGATGCTGTACCGGGGCTTTATCAGCAGTATCCCGGTGGAACTTGAGGAGGCTGCGGTTATCGACGGGTGTACCCCGGGGAATCTTTTCCGCACTATTGTGTTTCCCCTGCTGAAGCCTGTGACCTCCACACTGGTGATCTTAAACGCCGTGACCATTTTTAATGATTTTACAAATCCGTTGTATTTTCTTCCCGGAAAGGATAACATAACGGTACAGGTGACCTTGTTTCACTTTATGGGGCAGTTTTCCAGCTCCTACAACTTATTGTTCGCGGACGTGCTGCTTATTACCGTACCTATGCTGATTGTGTTTCTGATTTTTAACAACAAGATTGTGGACGGTATGGTAGCGGGGTCTGTAAAGGGGTAGCTATGAAATTTCGAATGCGGCTGATTCTGGGGTATGCCATACTGGCCTTTGCCACCTCCTTTTTCCTTGGGGTAATCTACAACAACCATTTGCTTCAGCGCTATCAGGACGGTATTTACAACAATATCCGGTTTTCTTCCAGACAGCTTCTCAACAATCTGGACGGAAATCTGCAAAAAATGGAGCAGGTTGCGCTGTCGGTACTTTCTGATCAGGAGATGGTGCAGAGCATCCGGGAATTGTCCGTGAAGATGGCTGAGCCGAAGAAAAATGAGGCGGTGATCCTTAATGCGAAGGGGATTGTAAAGAACGGAATCTGTACCGCCTATAATATGGAAAACTTTTACAGAGTAGTCGTATTCAATCAATATGGGTATATCGCGGCCAGTGTGTATATGCATGACCGCATGGTAGACAGCAATTCGGATATAGGGGAAATTCCCTGGCTGGAGAGTGTGAAGGGGACAAAGGGAAGGAACGTGCTGATCGGCCCCCATCCAGACGACTGGGCAGTGCCCTCTAATCAGAGGCAGGTGTTTTCTCTGGTGCGGGAAATCCAGGGAAACCAGCTGGGTTATATTGAGGTACAGCAGACAGAGGAATATTTTTACGGGATGTTTGCCCTTCCCGATGACAGGAACCGGGTTCTGGCTTTGAAGCCGGATGGCAGTATTCTATATGTCTCAGAGGGCGTAAGGCTTCAGGATTACGCGCAGTATCTGACCCTGGAGGACCAGATTTTCCGGGAGGTCAATGAGAACACCAAAGCGGCGGAACTGATTTCTATCGAGACCTCGGAGAAAAGCGGCATACGGATTTTTCTGATTGAGGACTGGAAGGTACTTATGGCGGAAAACCCCAGCGGTTGGGAGATGGCGTTTGTGGTGGGCGGTCTGTTTTTTGTGTTTGCCCTCTGTTTTGTCATTGTCATGGCAGACCTTCTCACCCGGCCCCTACAGGAGCTGCGGGATAAAATGGAGAATACCCAGTGGCATAATCTGACAGACGAGATTGCCATCAAGAGCCCGGATGCGGATATCCAGGCGCTGACAGACGCCTATAGGGATCTGACAGGCCGCTTGAAAAGCTCCATGGAGAAGGAGAAAAAGCTTAATTATCTGCAATTACAGGCCCAGTTTGACACCCTCCAGGCCCAGATCAATCCCCATTTTCTCTACAATGTACTGAACGTAATCTCAAACAGGGGTATGCAGGACGACGATGAGACCATCTGCGAGATCTGCGGGCATTTAGCAGCTATGCTGCGCTATTCTACCAACACGAAAACCCGGTATGCCACCATTGGCCAGGAGATGCATTATATAGAGGAGTATTTTTATCTTATCAAGGCCCGGTACGAGGACAAGATTTCTTTTGAGATTCAGGTGGAGGAGGGAATCCGTAGTCAGATCGTGCCAAAAACTGTCTTGCAGCAGATGGCGGAGAACTGCATTGACCATGGCTTTGCCAACAGTGTCAGCGAGATGCGAATCCGGGTTACCGGTTATGAGAAGGATCAGAGATGGTACTTGAAGGTGGCGGACAACGGTGTGGGATTTGGGGAAGAGGCCTTGAAAAACCTGCAGGAAGAGATTGAAAAGGTGCGCAGGTGCCTGTTTGAGGAACGAAACCATATAGAACTGGAGATCGGCGGGATGGGACTCTTAAACACCTATGCCCGGCTGCTGCTGATCTACAACGATTCCCTGACCTTTACGCTTGGAAACAGCGGGGAAGGGGCAGAGATAATATTTGGAGCGGAGATGTTTAAGGAGGAACCGGATGTATAGGGTATTGGTAGTGGATGACGAACCGGCGGCGCTCCAGCATGTATGTACCATTGTCAAAAAAAGATGCCCGGAGTATGAGGTGGCGGGAACCGCGGAGAATGGCCGGGAGGCCCTGGAAATGGTGGAGATTCTCAAGCCGGATCTTCTCATCTGTGACGTGAAGATGCCGCTGATGGATGGGATTTCCCTGGTTTCCAAAGTGAAGGAACAGTATCCGGGGATTTTTTCCGTCATTGTAAGCGGCTATTCGGATTTTGCGTATGCCAAAGGGGCATTGCAGTCGGAGGTCTGCGATTATATTCTGAAACCTGTGGTTCCCTCTGATATGAAGAAGACCCTGGACGCCATTGGAGGGAAGATCAGAAAAAACCATTATCAGAGGAGAAATACCATTATCCGCGCTATTTCTACTGGAGCGGCCTGTGATCCGGAGGAGATGGCCCGGTATTTTTGCCACGAGGCCTACAACTGCGCCATCATACGGAGAAACGGCCTGCCCCGGCGGTTTTCTTCGGGGGGAAGCACGGAGATATTTTCCGATATCAACGAGACGTTTGCCATCTACGGACGGGACGAGATGGAGGCACTCTATATGATTCCCACGGAGATGCTTCTGGGGGAACCTTTTGAGAAGTATCTCCTTAAGATTCTGGAAGGGATGGATACCTGGGAGGGGTATACGACTACGGTATACCAGGAGAAGGGATTTCCCCCGGAACGTCTCCAGGAAACTGTGAGGGGGCTGTACAGCCTTCTGGACGCGGTCAGTGTGGTGGGACAAAGTCAGATGGTGGAGGCGGGAGCCTATATGGAACCCTCTGTGCTTTGGACGGATAATGACGCTGTACAGGCAGTGCCTGGCAGTCTGGAGCGGATGTTGAAAGAACAGCGGTATGACAGGCTGAAAAAGGAACTGCGGCGTCTTTACGCCCAGTGGCTAGAGGAGCGCAAGCCCCAGCTCTGGATGGAGCATGTGTCCAGACAGATTCTGAATCTTATTCGAAAGTATGACCGGAACGCGTTGCCTTTGTTGGAATGTGAGTCCATGATGGAGGATGCGTTTTTCTACGCCGAGTCGGGGGAAAAGCTTATAGATAATCTGCTGGATATTATGTTTAAGTATATTACGGCAGAATCTACGGTAAGCGCAAAGATTGATTCCCCGGAGTTTGTACGGTCTATCACAGACTACATGGAAAGCCACATTGCGGAAAATCTCTCCCTGCAGAACATTGCCCGTGTGTTTGCTGTGTCGGAGACATATCTGGGCAAGCTTTTCCGGAAATACAGAAACCAGTCCTACAATCAGTACCTTACTGTGCTGCGCATGGAAAAGGCCACAAAGCTAATGAAGGAAAACCCGTCTCTTTTTATTAAGGATGTGGCGGCTATGGTAGGATATGGGGATCAGTTTTATTTCAGCCGTATTTTCCGCTCCTGCATGGGGGTGTGTCCGTCAGATTATCTGGAGAGCGTGGCGGGGAATATGGAAATGTAAAGGAGAAAACAGCGTTTTATATGAAGATCACACATTTAAAGGTTAATCATCTTGTCAACCCTCTGGGGTATGATATTCCCCGCCCGGCTATCTCTTATGTGGTGGAGGAAACTATGGGAAAGAGACAGAAAAAAGCCCAGGTGCTTGTCTCTTTGCAGGAGGATTTTTCTTCTGTTCTCTACGATAGCGGAGAAATGGAAAATCTGGTTAATACCGGGGTTGCCCTCCCAATCCGGATGGAACCGGAAACCAGATACTATTGGAAAGTAAGAGTCTGGGCGGATAATGGGGATTGGGGGGAGAGTGGGACCGCCTGGTTTGAGACGCCAAAAGGCGGGGAATGGGAGGCGGACTGGATTACACCAAAGGCCCCAAAGGAGACCCAGGTATTCCTAAGTAAAAGGATTTCCATCACAAAGCCTGTGAAAAAAGCCCGCATGTATATGGTGGGACTGGGGGTATATGAGCTCTACATAAACGGAGAAAAGCAGGGGGAGGAGTGCCTGCTTCCGGGATTTTGCGATTATGACGCCTGGATTCCTTACCAGACTTTTGAGATCGGGCTTTCACCCGGCGGCGCGGAAACTTCTGAGGGAGAGAAAACATCTGGCAAAGGAATGGCGTCCCGGGATATAGAAATCAAGATTCTCCTGGGGGACGGCTGGTACAAAGGCTGGTTTGGCCTTTGTAAGACCAGGGAGAATTACGGGGACGCCCTGGCCTGCATTGGAGAGCTCCATATCTGGTACGAGGACGGCACCAGGGAACGCGTCTGCACGGATACCACCTGGAAGGCGGGCAGAAGTAAGATTGTGTCCAGCGGCATATATCCCGGGGAGGTGTACGACGCCACCCTAAAGGAGCAGGAATGCTTTGACGTAAAAAAGGCGGATCTGGATAAGGGGAAGCTTACCCCCCGCATAAATCCCCCCATTCGGGTTCATGAGCGGATAAAACCTGTAGAGGTCCTTCACACGCCGGCGGGGGAAACGGTTCTGGATATGGGACAGATTATGACGGGATGGCTGGAATTTTGCTGCAGGGCCAAGGCGGGAAAGAAAATCTTTTTCCAGTTTGGGGAAATCCTGCAGGAAGGGAATTTTTACAACGCTAACCTGCGGACGGCCAGAGCAGAGTTTACCTATATTTCGGATGGGATAGAGCGTCTTGTGGGGCAGCATTTTACCTTTTACGGTTTCCGGTATGTGAAGATCACAGGCTGGGACGGGGAGGTGAATACAGAAGACTTCCGGGGTCTTGTAATCCACTCGGAGATGGAGGAAACGGGGAATATAGAGACGTCGGATCCCCTGGTAAACAGGCTGTTCCAGAATATCCGCTGGGGGCAGAAGGGAAATTTCCTGGATGTGCCCACGGACTGCCCCCAGCGGGACGAACGGTGCGGATGGACAGGGGACGCCCAGGTGTTTTCCGGTACGGCCTGTTACAATATGGATGTCTACGCCTTCTACACGAAATATGGCCGGGATATCTATGCTGGGCAGAGAAAGCTTGGGGGAAGTGTGCCGGACGTGGCCCCCATGGCCAACTTCCCGGGACACGGTTCCACGGCCTGGGGGGACGCGGCTACTATTATACCCTGGAATGTGTACCTGCATTATGGGAATAAGGAAATTCTGGCAGGGCAGTATGAAAGCTGCAAGGCCTGGGTGGATTATATGAAGAGCCAGGACGACCGGTACGGGGGAAAGCGCCTGTGGCAGAGCGGCTTTCACTACGGGGACTGGCTGGCCCTGGACGGCAACGTAAAGGGAGGCGTGTACGGAGCCACAGACCCCTATCTGATTTCCTCCGCCTACTATTACTATTCCACGTCTATTGTGGCAAAGGCGGCGAAAGTGCTGGGGAAGGATGAGGACGCCGCATTTTACGGCTGTCTGGCCAGGGAAATCAAGAAGGCGTTTATTCGGGAATATTTTACCCCAACGGGCCGTCTAAGCGTGGACACCATGACTGCCTATGTCCTGACGCTTTATTTGGGACTTGTGCCTGAGGAGAACAGGGAGAGAGCATGTGAAGGCCTTCTGGGCAGGCTGAAAAAGAACCGGTATCATCTTGGCACGGGTTTTGTGGGAACGCCGTATCTTTGCCGGGTTCTGACGGAAAACGGTATGAATGACCTGGCTTACCACCTGCTTCTGGAAAAGGGGTATCCCGGCTGGTTGTACGAGGTGGAGATGGGAGCCACCACCGTGTGGGAGCGCTGGGATTCCGTGCTGCCGGACGGGAAAATCAGCGGCACGGAGATGAATTCCCTCAACCACTATGCCTATGGATCTATCGCTGAGTGGATGTACCGGAATATGGCGGGGATACAGCCCCTTGAGGAGAGCCCGGGCTTCAAGCGGTTTAGGATTGCTCCGTCCCCCAGTTACCGGCTTTCCTGGGTACGGGCGGTTCTGCGCTCTGCAGGGGGAAGGATAGAGAGTGGGTGGCGGATAGAAAACGGAGAACTTCATTTGAAATTTGTGATTCCCTTCGATACCCAGGCGGTTCTGGTACTTCCAGACGCAAGGCTTTCGGAGATCAAAGAGTGTCTGGAGAGCCAGGAAGGCATATTGGGGAAAACCCAGGCGGGCAGGCATGTGGAGCTCCAGGTGGAGGCGGGAACTTATACCTTTTCCTACCAGCCGTCCATCCCCTACCGAAAGACTTACAGCCTGGATTCCCCTATGGAAGAGCTGCTGGAAAATGAGAGAGTCCGGAAGCTTCTGGAAGAATATTCTGTTTATTATGAAGACATGCCTTTTAAGGAGCAGTTATACACCCTGGGGGAATTGTTAAACGGGCCGTTTTCCCGGATTTCCCTGGAGGAGCAGAAGATCCTGGACAAAAAATTGCGTGAGATTGACTAAAGCAGATGACAAAACCAAAATGACTGCATCCTAAGGGAGATCAGAAGGATGCAGCGGAACCTGAATGGAGAAAATAATATGACAAACAGAGAACGTGAACGCAGAACATTAAATTTTCAAAAACCGGAGGGCCGCGGCGCCGTGGAGGAAACCTTTTATCCCTGGTCTCTTACAGCCCAGAGATATAAAGAAGAGGGAATCCCGAAAGACCTTGCGGACCGGGTGACAGCAGCGGCAGCAGGAATGCTGAAGGATACGGATATTGCCACGGAAAAATATTTCCCGGTGGCCTGGGGAGACAGCATTCTGGAATATGAACAGTTTCTGGGATTTGATCCGGTGCGCCGCACGCAGTTTGTGCTGCCTTTCCGCAGGCTTGAAGAGAAGATTCTGGAGGTGACCCCGGAGTATACGATCAAACAGGATAGCTGCGGAAGGCAGATGATACGGAAAAAAGATTCCCAGTGGGATCTGGAGCACAGGCAGGTCATCGAATGCTGGGAGGACTGGAAGAAGCTTAAGGAACATGCCCTAAAGGAACTTGAGAGCTATACGGACGATCAGATTGACAAGGCCTATTCCCCTCTAAAGGAGGGCCACGACAGGGGCGATTATTCCATCCGCCTGCATATGGAAGGGTTTTTCTGGACTCCAAGGGAGCTGCTGGGCTTTGAGCCGGTGTTGTACGCCTTCTACGATGAGCCGGAGCTGCTCCACGATATTAACGATTTCATCTGTAAAGTCTATAAGGAAAAGGCCATGAAGGTGTTTGCATTTATCCAGCCAGATGTGGTGTATTTCAACGAGGATTTAAGCGGGGTAAACGGGCCCTTGATTTCCCCGGAGTGTTTTGATGAATTTGTGGGGGCCTACTATAAGGAGCTGATTCCCTTGATGAAGGAAAAGGGCGTGGGAAATGTTATCGTGGACACGGACGGAGAATTTTCCAAACTGATACCCAATTTCCTGAAGTGCGGCGTGGACGGATTTCTGCCCATGGACGTCAATGCAGGCATGGATATCGTAAAAATCCGGGAGATGTTCCCCAGACTTAAGTTTATCGGCGGTTACAACAAGCTTAGGATTGCGGAGGGGAGAGAGGCCATAGACCGGGAATTTGAGCGGATTCTTCCGGTAATCCGGGGAGGCGGCTATATCCCGGGGGCAGACCACCAGGTGCCGCCTTCGGCATCCCTGAAAGACTACCGCTATTATATAGAAAGGTTAAAGCAGGTGATGGAGCAGGCCGGTGCGGATCTGCCAGGATGATATATTATCAAATCCTTCCGTGTTTTGAGGCTTCGAAACCAGGGAAAAGGTCTTTACACCTCCCCCCGGACTGACTATAATGAAAACAGATAGCATGAGATCATGTTAAACCAAAGGGAGGCTAAAGAGAATGAAGAGAATTTTATGTTACGGAGATTCCAACACCTACGGCTGCAATCCTGCCTGGACCCCGGAGTGGGACAAGGATCCGGCAAAATCTGTCCGCTTTTCGGAGGACATCCGCTGGACATGCCGCCTGCAAAAGCTTCTGGGGGATGAGTACCGGGTGATTGAGGAGGGACTACCCGGCAGAACCACCGTATACCCGGATCCGGTATATCCTCACTGCAATGGAAGATCGGACGTGTATTCCTGCATTTTAAGTCATTCCCCCATAGATCTTATGGTGATAATGCTGGGTACCAACGATGTGAAGGTAACCTTTAAGCCCTGCGGGGATACCATTGGCCGGGCCATGGAGGAACTTTTGAAGGAAATCCTGAATCCTTACATCTGGGAGCATCGCAAAGTGCCAGAGATCCTGCTGGTAGCGCCTGCCCCGGTGGGAGATAATATTGAGAAATCCCTGCTCTTTGGCATGTACGACAGGACCAGCGTGGAGCTTTCAAGAGAGCTTGGAAAGGTGTATGAAGGACTTGCCTCCCGGTATGGCTGTCACTTTATGAACGCGGCGGATTATGTGGAGGTTTCCCCAGGGGACAGCGTACATTTAAATGAGGAGAATCACGGAAAGATGGCTAAGGCCATGGAGGAGAAAATACGGGAGATTTTTGAAAAATAACGGTTTTTACTTCTGATCCAGGCAACCGGAGAGACGGGACAGCTTTGTTTCGCCTCCCCCGGTTGTTTTTGTAATGGCAAAATACGTTATTTTGTCAAAAAAACCCTTGCATTTTGCAGATACCTGTGTTAAAATGACGATAAATATTAAAAAGATAGGTTTTGAAAAGGTAAACGTTTACCTAAAAAGACACGGAACAGGGACTGGAATGGCAAAAACAGGAAGCAGAGTGACAATTAAAGATCTGGCAAGTATGTGCGATGTATCCACGGCTACCGTGTCCAGGGTACTGAACCATATTCAGGGAGGATACAGCGGGGAGACGGAGGCAAGGATCCTCAAGGCCGCGGAAGAACTGGGATATGCACCAAACCTTATGGCCCGATCCCTGGTGACGAAGAAAACAAATCTGGTTGCCGTGCTGGTGCCCGACATCCACTACTATTTTTTCCAGGAGTTTTTTGCAGGTCTGGAGGCGTATCTGAACAAATTCAGCTACCGTCTGCTGTTGTGCAATACCCAGGAGGATCCCAGGCAGGAAGAGCAGTTTATCCGCAGCCTCTGCAACGGCCTGGTGGACGGTATTATTGTATCCACTCTCAACAGCAGGGAGGAAAATGAGCTGTTGATAGAGCTTAATGAGGAGCATTTTCCGGTGATTACCCTGGAGCGGTACGGGGAGGAGCTGCGGGATCTTTGCAGCGTCCAGGTGGGAAATTTTGATGCTGGCCGGATGGCCGTAAATTACCTGTATTCCAAGGGACACCGGAAAATCGCGTTTATCAGAGGAAAGCGGGACGCCAGAAACGCGGATATCCGTTATGAGGGATATCTTGCAGGGCTGGAAGCCTGCGGGCTTCAGCCAGACGAGAGTATCGTTCGTTACGGGGATTACACTTTTGAGGCAGGCCGTCAGGCTATGTCGGAGCTTTTGGAGAACGGCGGGTTCACCGCTGTGATCGGGGCAAACGACCTTATAACCCTGGGAGCATGCAAGGCGATTATGAAAACAGGAAGGCGCATCCCTGCGGACATTTCCGTGGTAGGCATCGACAAGACTATTCTGACAGACACCCATGAACCTACCATTGTCTCCATAGATTTTTGTGCCCATCAGGTGGGAATCACAGTGGGGGAATGTATTATGTCCATGATTAACGGAGAGTCCCTGGGAAAAAGGATATTCCGTCAGAGATCGGTACTGTTTGAGGACGGAAAGAGCGTGCGTGAGGTATAAACCCCGTGAGGGAATGGAAATTGGCGGCAGGGTCTGCCGGATATAAAATGTAATGAGGTTAAGTATCTGTTTATTAGGTTAAACGTTTACTTTTATAGAAGAACGACAGTTATGCAGAAATGTTTGACTAATGGCAGAGTTTAGAGTAAGGCATAAATAGTTAAACGTTTACGCTGTAGTGGAAAGAAAGGAGAAACTTATGGGATTAACATCAAGAGAGCGCGTATTAATGGCGTTAAATCACGAGGAAACAGACAGGGTGCCCATCGATCTGGGATCCTCCCGCTCTACGGGAATCAATGCAAACGCCTACAACCGGCTGAAAAAATATCTGGGAATTACCACAGATACCGTCTGCTTCGATGTGAAGCAGGATCTGGCTTATGCGGATTTTGACCTGTTAAAAAGGCTGGGAAGCGACGTGGTGATCCTGCCCCGCCTGGTGCCGTCCATTGGGATTCCCATCGACAGGCTGAAGCCGGGGAAATTACCCTGTGACGGCGGAGACTGCCTGTTGGCGGAGGACTTTAATCCGGTGGACATTGGCGGCGGCACCCTGGGCGTATTTGACAAGGAGGATCACCTGCTGGCCAAACGTCCCAAGGACGGGCTGTATTTTGACGAGTGCTACAATCCCCTCCAGGACGTGGAATCGGAGGCGGATATTGACCGCCTGCTTACCCTGCCCTCCATTTCCGACGCGGAATGCCAGTGGCTCCGGGAGAGAGCAAAAACTATCTACGAGAACACAGATTTTTGTATTTCCGGGGCGACCAGCACCAGCCTGTTTGAGAGAGGCTGGAAGGACTGGGGAATGCAGACCTTCATGGAGAACCTGTATTGCGAGCCGGAGCTTATGGAGTACTATCTGGACAAGATGACCGACGCCTACATTGTCATGATGGAGCGTTATCTGGACGCCGTGGGGGATTACGTGCAGGTGGTGCAGAACAACGACGATTTCGGTTCCCAGCGGGGTATGCTGCTGTCACCGGATTTATACAGGGAGTTTTTCAAACCCCGTCACGCCCGCATCAATGAGGCCATCCGCAGGAAGAAGAAGGATATCCATATTTCCCTCCATTGCTGTGGCAGCATCAAGCCTATTATTGGGGATATCATCGAGTCGGGATACGATATCTTAAATCCCCTGCAAAAAGAGGCGGCGGATATGGATCCCTACGAGATCAAGAAGGAATTCGGGAAAAACATGACTGTCTGGGGAGGCGCGTGCAGTACCCAGACCACCCTCACCCACGGAACCCTGGAGGAGATCATTGAGGAGTGCAAGGCCATGATTAAGTGCTATGCTCCCGGAGGCGGTTTTGTCTACTCCCAGATTCACAATATCCAGGCGGATATTGCGCCGGAGAAGATTGTGGCGGTTTTTGACACGGCTTTGAAATATGGCCGGCCGGAATTCTACAACAATTAGAGAGGAACACATATGAAGAAAGAAAGAATTGCCGTTATCGGAAGCTATGCGGTGGGAATGACCATTGTGGGAGATCACTTCCCCATTCCCGGGGAGACTGTGCCGGGGCATGATTTTCTCATGTGCCACGGAGGAAAGGGCTCTAATCAGGCCGTTGCGGCGGCACGGATGGGAGCGGAAGTGGTTTACGGCACCTGTGTGGGAAAGGACAGTTTTGGCGACGGGGCCATGAAGCTGTATGAGGAGGAGCAGATTGACGCAGGGGCTGTGCGAAGAAGTGAAAAGGGACTGTCCACAGGCGTGGGACTAATCTACGTGAACAAGGAAGGGGAAAACGAGATCGTTATTGACTTTGCGGCCAACAATGAATTTTCCCCGGAGGACGTGGAACGTATGGTGCCCCGGCTTAAAGAGTGCAAATTGTTACTGATGCAGCTGGAGAGCAGCATGGAAACCGTAGAGTACGCGGCAAAGACATGTAAAAAACTAGGGATTCCGTTTGCGCTGAATCCGGCGCCGTTCTCACCCCTGTCGGAGGAACTTCTTGGATGCTGCACCTATCTCACCCCCAACCAGACAGAAGCGCGGCTGATTCTGGGACTGGACAGCAAGGATGACAGGCCGGACGCCGAGATCGCCGCCATGCTCTACGAAAAGGGTATCCAGAATGTGATTATGACCCTGGGAGGCGACGGGTGCTACATCAAAAACAGCCAGATGGACATGCAGGTTCCGGGAATCAGGGTGGATGCCGTAGATACCACAGGGGCAGGCGACACCTTTACAGGAGCTTTCTGTGTGGCCATTGCAGAGGGAAAGAGCATTCCGGAGGCCGTAAGGTTCGGAAACGCGGCCGCAGGCCTGGCCGTGACAAAATACGGCGTCATAGAATCTATTCCCGGCAGGGAAGAGGCCGAAAGCTGCCTGAAAAAAATGGAATCATAAAACAGCATCATTCCATAGAATCCCCCGGAGGGATTTCGGGACGGGAAACGGCCGGAAATTCTTCCAGCCCCCAGAGGATTGGGAGGGAGGATGCGGAAATTTAAATGGAGGATAGAGATGAAAAAACATGGCATTTACAACAAGGCCCTTATGACGGCCATTGCTGACATGGGTCATGAGGAGTACATAGTTATCGGAGACGCAGGCGTTCCCATCGCAAAGCCGGAGCAGCGCATTGACCTGGCAATCAGCAAAGACCTGCCAACCATCAGCCAGGTGCTGGATCTGATTATGGATGATCTGATCTTTGAGGAGGTGATTGTGGCCCAGGAGCAGAAGGACTTTAACCCGGTGCATTTCAGGGATATTGAGGACATGGTACACGCCCGCTACAGCACCATGGAGGTGCAGACTATGCCCCACTACGATTTCTTTGCGGAATACCTGCCTAAGGCAAAATACATTGTCCGCACAGGCAGCCTTATGCCCTGGGGAAATGTGGTGCTGAAGGCGGGCATCGACGCAAAAGTCTGGTTTCAGAAGCCAGGGGTAATCACTCCGGGATTTTATGAGGAGCGGGCCAGCTACGACAACGAGTAGAAAATAGGGAAACAAAAGAGAATTCAATGGGGAAACCCTTGAAAATACAGCAAAACATATATAATGTGGAAAGGAGTTTTTATGAAACGAAAGATGATGGCATTGGCACTTAGCATGGTGATGGCGCTTTCCCTGTGGGCATGCGGCAATTCCTCCAGCGGGGATACCACTCAGGAGGCGTCCGGCCAGACAGCAGAGCCCCAGGGCGGGGAAGAGGCTTCCGGGGCCGGTGGGGAAGAGACCCCGGAAGCGTACAATATCTCCTTTGTGCTTCACTCCCTGGCAGGTTCCTTCTATACAAAGATGGCAGAGGGAGCAGAGGCAGCCGCCAGGGATCTGGGCATTAATGTAACCGTATCCGCCCCCAACACGGCCAGCTCCCTGGACGAGCAGGTCAGCCTGCTGGAGACAGCGGTTTCTTCCGGGGCAGACGCTATTGCAACCGTTACCTGGGACGCGTCCGGTTTCAACAATGTAATCGCAGAGGCAAATGCAGCCGGAATCCCAGTGGTATCCTTTAACCAGGCGGCAGAAGGCTGCGGCGCGGCATGCTTTATCGGACAGGACTATGAGACGGCCGGTTATGATCTTGGAAAATACATGTTTGACCTTATGGGGGGAAAAGGCACCTATATCGTGGCTTCCTGCGGTCCTACGGACGTGGCTCTCATTGCCCGCGAGGCAGGCATTGACGCTGCGGCGGCAGAGTATCCCGACATTAAAAAGATTACCACCATCGATATCGGAACAGACCTTACAAACGCCTATTCGGTAATCGAGAACGCCTATCTGGCAAACCCGGATGTGACGGCTATCCTTGGCGTGGATGTGTATTCCGAGGCTATCGGCAGCTTTATTGAGGATTATGAGCTGGAGGGCAAGGTGTATGCGGCCGGATTTGACTTGACAGAGGGTATGCTGGGTCATATTAAAAACGGAAGCGTGCAGCTTACCGTAGGCCAGAACCCCTTCCTGCAGGGTTACTACTCCGTATATGAGTGCTACATGAATCTGAAATACGGTGTGGATTTCCTGGATATTGACACAGGAGCCCAGATGGTAACAAAGGACAATGTAGAGGACGTTGTTCCGGAATAAAGAACAGGAACCAGAATGCAGACGGGCCGGAGCTGTTTGCCATAATGAAGCTGTTGTGGTGGGGCGCTCCGGCTCTTCCAACAAAAGAAAGCTGTGAATGATGAATACGAAAAAAATGAAATTGACAAATGCACGGGAATTTGGTGTGTTTCTTGTACTGATTATCATAATGGTTATTATGAGTATTGCCTCGCCGGTATTCCTCAAGACGGCAAATCTCGTGAATATTGTCCGGCAGACGGTGGAGATCGGTATCATGGCTATCGGCATGACCTATCTCATCATTGCGGGAGAGCTGGACCTCTCTGTGGGTTCCATGTTTGCCACCTGCGCCATGTTCGGCGGACTGCTGTTTAAAAGCCAGATTTTTCCGCCCACCATTGTATTTTTCCTGGTTATGCTCTGCGGCGTTGCCCTGGGAAGCATCAATGGCCTGTTTGTTACAAGAGTGGGGATCCCTTCCTTTATTGTGACGCTGGGCACCATGAAAATCTACCGGAGCGTTGCCTATGCCCTGGGAAACGGACAGAGCATCAGCCAGTTTCCGGAGGCGGCCACCAATAGCTGGGTGTGGATGCTGGGGGCAAAGATCGCCGGTGTGCCGGTGCAGATCTTCATTATGTTCCTTCTCTTTATAGGGGCCCATGTGCTTCTGAAAAAGACCGTCTATGGCTACCGGGTTTACGCCACTGGCGGAAATGACAGGGCGGCGCATCTCTCCGGCGTCAATGTGAAAAACACGCGCCTTGTGGCTTTTGCCATGATGGGAGCCCTCTGTGCCATCGCTGCCCTTATCAGCACGGCCTATCTGAATACGGTGACTACCACCAGCGGCGAGGGGCGTGAGATGGACGCTATCGCAGCCGTAATCTTAGGCGGGGCAGCCTTAAGCGGAGGCCGCGGTACGATCCCTGGCACCTTCCTGGGAGCCATCATAATGGCAACCGTGAAAAACGGCATGGTGCTCTTAAACGTACCGGTGTTCTGGCAGGACGGTTTTATCGGCTCGGTTGTAATTATCGCAGTGCTGATTGACACGCTGTTTCATCGCAAAGACGTGAAAAGGTAGGTGATCGTATGGCGCCTGTAATTGAATTTAAAAATATTACGAAACGCTTCGGCGGTACGGTGGCCTTAAATAAGGTTTCCTTTTCCGTGGAAAAGGGGGAGGTTCACTGTCTCTGCGGGGAGAACGGCGCGGGAAAATCCACCTTGATAAATCTCTGCGGCGGCGTGTTCCAGCCTACGGAAGGGCAGATTTATATCAAGGGCAACCCTGAAAATATCTCTTCCATAAAAAAATCGGAAAAACTGGGATTTTCCATTGTTCACCAGGAGGTGCCCCTGTGTCTGAACATGAGCATTGCCCACAACATTTTCCTGGGCTCCCAGGAGGCGGTAAAGGGCGTATTCCTGAATGAGAAGCATATGAACGAAAAGACCGAGGAGCTTCTGGCCATGTTTCATCTGAAGGTGAAGCCTACCACCCTGCTGGAATCCCTAAGTATTGCAGAGCAGTCGGTGGTACAGATCGCCAAGGCCGTGTACTTTCAGCCGGAGATTCTGATTCTGGACGAGCCTACGGCGGCCCTCACCAATGACCAGAGAGAGGTTATGTTTGGGGTGGTCCGAAAGCTTGTTAAGGAGAGACAGACAACGGTGCTCTATGTAAGTCACAGGCTGGAGGAAGTCATGGAGCTGGGAGACCGGGTGACGGTATTCCGGGACGGTCAGTTTGTGACCACAAAAGGCATTTCCGAGGTCACCATGGACGATATTGTGTCCCTAATGGTAGGCCGGGAGATCGACAAATCAGACTGGGGCAGGAGCTTTGCCACGGACACGGAGCTCTTATCCGTAAAGGGCCTGTGCAACGGAAAGAAATTCCAGAATATCAGCTTTTCCCTTCATAGGGGAGAGATTGTGGGCCTGGCGGGCTTTGTGGGCGCGGGCCGCACGGAAGTGCTTATGTCTATCTTCGGCGCAGACAAACTGGACAGCGGGGAGATCTTTATCAAGGGAGAGAAGGTTTCTATCAGAAAGCCTGGAGACGCCATCCGCCACGGCATCAGCTTAATTCCCGAGAACAGAAGGGACGACGGCCTGGTTACAAGTATGTCCATCAGGGAAAATGCCCAGCTTACGGTTCTCGATCAGATCTCGGACAAGGGCTTTCTGAATAAGGGGAAGGCAAAAGCCCTTATGGAGCGCATGATTGCCCGGTATTCCATCAAGATCGGAGGCATGGACGACGGGATTCTCACCTTAAGCGGCGGAAACCAGCAGAAGGTAGTCATCGCTAAGTGGATCGGAAACGACCCGGAAATCCTGCTGTGCGACGAGCCTACCAGAGGCATCGACGTGGGCGCCAAAGCCGAGGTGTATGCTATTTTACGTGATATTGCAAAGGAGGGTATCGGCGTGCTGTTGGTGTCGTCGGAGCTTCCGGAGCTGTTAGCCCTGTGCGACCGTATTCTGGTAATGCACGAGGGACGTCTCACAGGTGAGGTTTCCAGGGAGGAGGCCTCGGAAGAACTGATTATGAAATACGCGGCGGCTCTGTAAGACAGAATTTTTTATAAAACCATAAAAACATCTGGCAGCTCCCATAAGAGAAGCCGGATGTTTTTGTGCAGAGGCGTAGACGGATGCATAGAGGAGGCTGTGAGGACATGGCAGGATAGCAAAATAAAAACCAGGATATACTAAGGCATAAGAACAGGTCATTTATTATAGTAGACAAGGAGAAAATTCTTATGCTGAAAATTTTATTTTACGACACAAAAAGCTATGACGAGGAATCCTTTGAGAGAAGGCGGAAGGAATATCCGGGAATCCATATTGATTACCTGAAATCCACCCTGGGGCCCAGGACGGCCCGGCTGGCCCGGGGATATGATGCGGTCTGCGCCTTTGTAAACTGCGATATCGGAACCGAGACCATTGAGACGCTCCATGAACAGGGCGTAGGCCTGATTCTGATGCGGTGCGCGGGCTTTAATAATGTGGATATCCATAAGGCTAAGGCCTGCGGCATCCGGGTGCTGCGCGTGCCGGGGTATTCCCCTGAGGCAGTGGCGGAGCATGCCATAGGGCTGGCGCTGGCGGCCAACCGGAAAATTCACAAGGCCTATGTGCGGGTCCGGGAGAACGACTTCAGCTTAAACGGAATGCTGGGCTTTAACTTCTTTGAAAAAACAGCAGGCATTGTGGGAACAGGGAAAATCGGCGCGGCCATGGCCCGGCTTTGCTATGGTTTTGGTATGAAGGTGCTGGCCTATGACAGATACCCCAATTCCTCCCTGGATTTTGTCACCTATGTGTCCCTGGAGGAACTGCTGTCCGCAAGCGATCTTATATCCCTCCACTGTCCGCTGACCGACGACACCTACCACCTTATCAACCGGGAAACCATACGCAAAATGAAGGACGGGGTTGTCCTGGTCAACACTTCCCGGGGCGGCCTGGTTAAGACGGACGATCTTATTGAGGGAATACGGGCGCGGAAATTTTTTGCCGTAGGGCTGGATGTGTATGAAGAAGAAAAGAAAAACGTATACGAGGACCGCTCCGATGAAATCCTGGAGAGCTCCGTGACGGCCCGCCTCCTGTCCTTCCCCAATGTGGTAATTACCTCCCACCAGGGCTTTTTTACCCAGGAGGCATTGTCAGCCATCAGCGAGACGACCCTTGGCAATGCGCAGGCATACCAGAAAGGAGAGGTTACAGGAAACGAGGTGGAATAATAGCTAATTAATTCATATTGCGCAGCCTGAAGGAGCCCATCAGGTTTTTGAGCAGCCCTGCCTGGGTGGACATCTCCTCACTGGCAGCGGCACATTCTTCACTGGTTGCAGAATTGTTCTGGACTACGGAAGAAATATGGTCGATGCCGTCGGTTATCTGGGAAATAGCCGCAGTCTGCTTTTCTACGGCTTCCACAACGATGGCCATCTTGGAGGTTACGCTACCGGCAATCTGGTTGGTCTGTTCCAGCGACTCTGTTACCTTGCTGACCGCATGACTTCCCTCTGTGACGGCGGTGATGGCACTCTCGATAAGCTCCTTTGTAGCCTGTGTGGCCTCATCGGATTTGGAGGCAAGATTGCTTACCTCATCGGCCACGACGGCGAAGCCTTTTCCGGCGGAACCTGCCCGGGCAGCTTCCACGGCGGCATTTAGGGCGAGAATATTGATCTGGAAAGCGATATTCTCAATGGTGGATATGATGGTGCTGATTTTCTTTGAGGTTCTGGAAATGTTTTCCATAGCCACGTTAAGCTCTTTCACGCATTCCATGCTGAGGCCAAGCTGGGAGCCTACCTGGTTTACAAATCCTCCGGCTTCTGCGGCGGCGGAAGAGGTCCTCTGGGCGCTAACGGAAATTTCTGCGATGGTAGCGGAGATCTCCTGGACGGAGCTGGCCTGCTCGGCTGCTCCCTGGGCCAGAGCCTGGGCGCTGCTGGACACCTGCTCAGAGCCTGCGGAAACCTGGCCCGCGCTGGTGGTAATCTGGCCCATGGTGGTATTTAAAGCGGCCTGGATGCTGTCCAGGGATTTCTTAATGGACTGGAAATCCCCCATATAGTCCTGGGCAGCGCTCTGGGTAAGATTGCTGCTGGCGATGGAGCCCAGCACATCATCGATTTCTCCGATATATGACCGGAGACGCTGAATGGTATCCTTAAAAATCTGGCCCAGCACGCCGATTTCATCGTTGGATCGGATGCTGATGTGTACGTCTTCCCCGGTGGTAAGTCCCAGATCGCCTCTTTCCAGCCGTCTGGCTACCTGGGTGATCTCCCCCAGAGGATCTGAGATGCTTTTTTTCAGATAAGCGGCCAGGAATCCGGCGCAGATTATAATAGCGGCAATACTGGCCACGATTGCCAGGGTAATCACGCGGGCAGATTCCTTTGTGGCATCGGCCGTGGATATTCCGGCAAAGATCAAGCCGGTAACCTGGCCGTCGCTCCCTTTTGTGGGAACATAGGAGCAGAGGTAACGCTCCCCCAGAATGGTTGCTTCCCCTACGTAAGACTGGCCTTGCTGAAGTACAATAGGTATTAGATCGGATGACAATTTTGTACCTACCGCCCGCTGCCCGTTCTGGGTCACGGTGCTGTAAGCACGGGTATCGCCCTCAAAAATAGTAAATTCACAGTTCATACGGCTCTTCAGGTTATCCAGCACCTGATTTGGATCCTCATCACCGGACAGCCGTTCCAGTTCATGAGCCAGCACGCTGGTGCCGTTGGTGCAGCGCTCTTCCTGCATCCGGGTAACCAGAGAATTGAACATAAGGACGCATATGGTCATGGCCAACACGACAGAAACCGCCTGCATAAGCGCTGCCACACAGCCGATTTTCAGTCCAATTCTTCTGTATTTTCCGTTTTTCTCTCCCATAGGTATTTGGACTTCTTCCATCTTCCGGTTCCTCCTGTATTTAATAAAAATAATAGCTGGCGCCCGACGGCGTATCCAGAATATTATAGCACGGGACAGGAGGTTTCGGAATACTGTTTTTCATAATTTTTTGGAGAAATTATGACGAAAAAATTAAGAAAATATACCAAAAAATTTACACGGCAGGACAGGAGGTTTTTAAAAGAAGGATAATAGGTTGACGGAGCATTGGGAGATAGGGTAGAATGTAGGGAGGCCTGGAAAAATCCAGGCGTTTCCACAGGAATTCCAGCATAAATATGGAGGAAAGAGACTATGAAAATGACATTTCGCTGGTACGGAGAGGGACGCGACGCCATTTCCCTTAAATACATCCGTCAGATACCCGGCTGCAGCGGTCTTATGGGCGTTCTGGATGAGAAAGCCGCGGGCGAGGTCTGGGAGGAAGAGGAAATCCGCGCCTATGTGGAGCATGTCCACCAGGCAGGGCTTCAGGTGGAGGTGATCGAGAGCGTTAATGTTCACGAGGATATCAAGCTTGGCCTTCCCACCCGGGACCAGTATATAGAGAATTATAAGATCTGCATCCGCAACCTGGCAAAATACGGCGTGAAAGTCATCGTATATAACTTTATGCCTGTGCTGGACTGGCTTCGGACGGATCTGGCAAGGGAAATTCCCGAGGACGGCAGCAACAGCCTGTACTTTGACGAGAAGGAACTGGGAAACATGACGCCCATGGAGGTGGTGCAGAGAACGGCGGCGGCCTCGGGGGGATTCAGTCTGCCAGGCTGGGAGCCGGAGCGTCTTGCTGATCTTGAGCGGGTGATGGAGCTTTATAAAAGTGTGGATGAAGAGAAGCTTCTTGAAAATTTCAAATATTTCCTGGATGCGGTGATTCCGGTCTGCGAGGAAACCGGCATTGTGATGGCCTGCCACCCGGACGATCCCGGCTGGCCCATTTTCGGACTGCCCCGACTGGCCCACGATCAGGAGGGATACGACAGGATCCTTGCCCTCCGTGACAGTCCTTCCAATACGGTATGTCTCTGCACGGGCTCCCTGGGCAGCAACGTACAAAACGACATTCCGGCCATGATCCGCCATTTCGGCCGGAGAAACCGTATCGGCTGCCTTCATGTGCGCAATGTAAAGCATCTGGGCAGCGACCGCTGCTTCCGGGAATCCAGCCATCTGTCGGCGGACGGGGATCTGGATATGTACGAGATTATGCGGGCCGTTTACGAGACCTGCCCGGATACCTATATCCGCCCCGACCACGGACGGATGATCTGGGACGAGGTGGGACGCCCCGGCTATGGCCTTTATGACCGGGCCCTGGGAATCGCCTATCTCAACGGCCTCTGGGAGGCAATCAGTAAAAATGAAAGAGCAAAATAAAAAATAACCGGCGTCTGCCCGGATGGGTTTTAATTAAAGGGGTATTTCATATGCTGCAATTAAATGCTACATGTATAAAAGAACAGGCAGATAAATGGGGAAAACTGGGAATCTCTCTTCCGCAGTTTGACCTGGACGCCATGAGGGAGGCCACCAGGAAGGCTCCCGTGTGGGTGCATTTCGGCGCCGGAAACATTTTCCGCATTTTTATTGCCGGGCTTCAGCAGAAGCTCTTAAACGCCGGGCTGGAAAAGAGCGGAATCACAGCGGTGGATACTTCTTCCGCCAACCAGGTAAAGCTGGTTTACGAGCCTTTTGACAACCTTACCTTAAATGTGACCATGAACGCGGACGGCTCTGTTAAGAAGGAGGTAATGGGGGCTGTGGGCGAGGTGCTTCACGCCGACAGCAGGGAGGAAGGCTTTATGGGACGCATGAAGGAGATTTTCACGTCCCCGTCTCTTCAGATGGCCAGCTTTACCATTACGGAAAAGGGGTATTCCCTGAAGGATCTGAAAGGAGAGTATCTTCCGGCGGTAAAGGAGGATTTGGAGAGGGGCCCCGGACAGCCATGCAGCATGATGGCTCTTCTGACGGCCTTACTGTATGCACGGTATCAGGCAGGGGGACACCCCCTGGCGGTGGTCAGCATGGACAACTGCAGCCACAATGGGACGAAGCTTCAAAACAGTGTGCTTGCCATAGGGGAAGCCTGGACGCAGAAGGGCTTTGTGGAGACAGGGTTTCTTTCCTGGCTGAGGGATAAGGACAGGGTTTCTTTCCCCTGGACCATGATCGACAAGATCACCCCCCGGCCTCACAGAAAGGTGGAGGAGATGCTGGCAGCGGACGGCATCGGGGATATGGCGCCGGTGAGGACGGAGAACGGCGGGGTCTATGCGCCCTTTGTAAACGGGGAACGGCCCCAGTACCTGGTGGTGGAGGACTGTTTTCCAAACGGCCGCCCGGCCCTTGAGAAGGCCGGCGTTTATCTGACGGACCGGGAGACGGTGGATAAGACGGAGAAGATGAAGGTGACTACCTGCCTCAATCCCTTACATACGGCCATGAGCGTGTACGGCTGTCTGCTGGGGTATACCCTGATCTGCGATGAGATGAAGGATGAGGACATTGTGAAGCTTATCAGGCGTCTGGGCTATGACGAGGGGCTGCCTGTGGTGACGGATCCGGGGATTTTAAGCCCCAGGGCGTTTCTGGACGAGGTGGTGGAGGAGAGGCTTCCCAATCCTTTCATGCCGGACACGCCCCAGCGCATTGCCGCGGATACCAGCCAGAAGGTGGGCGTCCGTTTCGGGGAAACCGTCAAAAGCTATCTGGACCAGGGACGGGACATAACGTCTCTCACCGCTATTCCCCTGGCCCTGGCGGGCTGGCTTCGCTACCTGCTGGGAGTGGACGACAGGGGGGAGGCCTTTGTGGTAAGCCCCGATCCCTTAAAGGACGTCCTTCGGGAAAAGCTCTCCGGCATCCAGGCAGGCGATCCCGCGTCCTGCAGGGGGCAGTTAAAAGAAATACTCTCCAATGAGAAAATATTCGGGGTGGATCTGGTGAAAGCCGGGCTTTCGGAAAAGACCGGGGCTTTGTTTGCGGAAATGCTGGAGGGGCGAGGAGCAGTCCGCCGGGTTTTGCGGAAATATCTTTAGAGGCGGCCGTCCGGTCTGGCTGAACTATTTTTATGAAAGTCCTTGACATTCGCCATGGTGTCATGTTATGCTACTATGGCGAATGGAAGTAGGCTTTTTTTTTATGCCTGAAAACGGTGGTTTTTGCAGACCACCAGCAAATTGAAAGCAAGCGGAGGTGGAAGTCGTGCGCGTAAGAATCACATTGGCATGTACGGAGTGTAAGCAACGGAACTACAACATGACAAAGGAAAAAAAGAATCACCCGGACAGAATGGAGACAAAGAAATATTGCCGGTTCTGTAGAAAGCACACTATGCACAAAGAAACGAAGTAGGACTGGACAAGTCAGAAAGGAAAGTGAACAATGGGAGAAACAGCTGCTAAGACAGACAAAGCCCCAAAAAAAAGCTGGTTTAAAGGTTTGAAGGCAGAGTTCAGAAAAATCATATGGCCAGACAAAAAATCACTGACCCGGCAGACCATAGCAGTCGTAGCTACTTCCGTGGCATTGGGGATCATCATTAAAATACTGGATATCATTATCACGTATGGCATTGATTTTCTGGTAACTTTATAAGGATGAGGGTGATTGTATGGCAGAGGCAAACTGGTATGTTGTGCATACCTATTCCGGGTATGAGAACAAGGTGAAGGCCAACATTGAAAAGACGATTGAGAACAGGCATTTAGAGGAACAGATTCTTGAAGTAAGGGTTCCCATGCAGGACGTGGTGGAAATGAAGAACGGCGCCAAGAAGCAGGTTCAGAAGAAGATGTTTCCCGGTTATGTCCTGATTCATATGATTATGAATGACGATACCTGGTATGTGGTTAGAAATACCAGAGGCGTCACGGGATTTGTTGGGCCTGGCTCCAAGCCTGTTCCGCTTAGCGACGTTGAGATGCGGCCCCTGGGAATCCAGACCGAAAATGTCACGATTGATTTTGCTGAAGGCGATACCGTTATTGTTATGGGCGGCATCTGGAAGGACACCGTAGGAGTTGTCCAGGCAATGAACCAGAACAAGCAGTCCGTGACCATCAACGTGGATCTGTTCGGCCGTGAAACGCCGGTGGAGATCAGCTTTTCGGAAATCAGAAAGATGTAACACAGTGTGCAAGGGAAGTCCCTTATGCCGCCTGTGGCCAGGAAGCCGCCGGGCCGCCGGGATTTCAAAACAAAAAGATGGGAGGGTCAATCCCGCTATTACCACAAGGAGGTGCCTAAAATGGCAAAAAAAGTAACAGGTTATATTAAATTACAGATTCCTGCTGGAAAGGCAACGCCGGCTCCGCCGGTAGGTCCCGCATTGGGTCAGCACGGCGTAAACATCGTAGAGTTTACCAAGCAGTTCAATGCCAGGACAGCAGACCAGGACGGAATGATTATTCCGGTTGTTATTACAGTTTATGCAGACCGTTCTTTCAGCTTTATCACAAAGACCCCGCCTGCAGCAGTTCTTCTGAAGAAAGAGTGCAAGATCCAGTCCGGATCCGGCGTGCCCAACAAAACAAAGGTGGCAACCATTTCCAGGGCGCAGATCCAGAAGATCGCTGAGATCAAAATGCCGGATCTGAATGCGGCTACCCTTGAGGCTGCCATGAGCATGATCGCAGGTACGGCCAGAAGCATGGGCATTACCGTAGAGGATTAAGAAACTGTATAACAATTACAAGTGGAAGGGTAGAACCCGTAATTACCACCAGGAGGTTATTTAATATGAAACGAGGAAAGAGATATATTGAGACTGCGAAGCTTTACGACAGGCAGGCTCAGTACGATAGAGACGAGGCAGTGGCTATCGTAAAGAAACTGGCCGTTGCAAAATTTGACGAGACCATCGAGGCTCATATCAGAACAGGCTGTGACGGACGCCATGCGGATCAGCAGATCCGTGGAGCAGTGGTGCTTCCCCACGGTACAGGTAAGACCGCCCGCGTGCTGGTGTTTGCCAAGAACGCCAAGGCAGACGAGGCAGAGGCAGCAGGCGCGGACTTCGTTGGAGCTGAGGAGCTGATTCCGAAGATCCAGAACGAGGGATGGCTGGACTTTGACGTTGTAGTGGCAACCCCGGATATGATGGGCGTTGTGGGACGTCTGGGCCGTGTACTTGGACCCAAGGGTCTGATGCCCAACCCCAAGGCGGGTACCGTAACCATGGACGTGACAAAGGCTATCCAGGAGATCAAAGCCGGTAAGATTGAGTATCGTTTGGACAAAACAAACATTATCCATGTGCCGATAGGAAAAGCTTCTTTCACAGAGGAGCAGTTAGCGGACAACTTCCAGACGCTTATTGATGCAATCAACAAGGCAAGACCCAGCGCCGTAAAGGGACAGTTCTTAAAGAGCGTTACCCTGGCTCCCACCATGGGACCTGGCGTTAAGCTGAATCCCTTAAAGATCAGCTGAATTTTTGATTGACATCTGAATAATAATATGCTATTCTAAAATAGTATGAGCACTACCCAAAGACAGCAGGTGCCGTAAGGCATAAGGATAAAACGCCTGCCGAGGAGAGTCACAGATCCATGCGGGCTCCGGCTGACCGGAGAAAAGAAAAAGAATTTACCCGTGGGATACAGCATTGATTTCCGGTCCTCCCTGTCTTGTGGCAGGGAGGATTTTTGTGTTGGAGTGCCAAAAATAAAATAAGGAGGTGTACCATTCGTGGCGAAAGTGGAATTGAAGAAACCGGTTGTAGAAGAAATTGCATCCTGCATTGACGGTGCGGCTTGCGCGGTGCTTGTGGACTACCGCGGACTGTCCGTGGAGCAGGACACCAGACTTCGCAGAGAGTTAAGAGAAGCGGGTGTGATCTACAAGGTTTACAAGAATACCATGATGAATTTTGCGTTCAAGGGTACGGCCATGGAAAGCCTGTCCAAGCACCTGGAGGGAACCAACGCACTTGCGGTTTCCAAGACAGATGCGACGGCTCCGGCCAGAATTATTGCCAAGTACGCAAAAGAAACCCAGAAACTTGAGATGAAGGCCGGCGTGGTAGAGGATACCTACTATGACGCAGCCGGAATGCAGGCAATCGCTTCCGTTCCGTCCAGAGAAGAACTGCTGGGCAAGCTTCTTGGAAGCATCCAGTCACCCATCGCAAATCTGACCCGCGTACTGAACCAGATTGCGGAAGCGGCAAACGCGTAATAGATCAGAATGAAACAGAATTTAAAACAGGAGGAATGAGAAATGGCAAAGTTAACAACTGCAGAGTTTATTGAAGCAATCAAAGAGTTATCCGTATTAGAGTTAAATGAGCTGGTAAAGGCATGTGAGGAAGAGTTCGGCGTATCCGCAGCAGCAGGCGTAGTCGTTGCAGCAGCAGGCGGCGCAGCTCCCGAGGCTGAGGAGAAGGATTCCTTCGACGTAGAGCTGACCTCCGTAGGCGATGCCAAGGTTAAGGTTATCAAAGTAGTACGTGAGGCAACCGGTCTTGGTCTGAAGGAAGCGAAAGAGCTGGTTGACGGCGCGCCCAAGATGGTGAAAGAGGGCGCAACCAAGGCTGAGGCTGATGAGCTGAAAGCGAAGTTCGAAGAGGTTGGAGCTACCGTTACCTTGAAGTAATCCATTTCAGATGGGGGTTGTATGATGGTGCGGTGTTATTTCTTTTTTGCAGAGATAAGCATATTTCTGCAAAGAGGAATGGCACAGCACTTTCGTCATAATTAAAAGAATCTTATTTCAGGAGGGGTTGCAAATGAAGAAGCAGTGGAACGTAACGATTAATGGGGTTTCCCATTCTATCGAGTACAGGGCAGGATGGGGTTCCAAACTCATTGTGGACGGACAGGTACATAAGGTAAAATCCCAGAACTGGTTTATTGTCATGATTGACTGCCCCATCAACATCGACGGTTCCGAAATCCGTCTGGTAGTTAGGGGAAGCAAAGCGGATATCGCTGTAAACGGCGTATACCAGAGCAACCAGGAGCAGTATATTCCTCTTAAGAATGTGGCTGCGTGGGCAAATGTGCTTCTGGGAATCAGCGTTATCGGGGGATGGCTACTCTGTAATACAGTGGGAATCCTGCTGGGAGTTCTCTTCGGATATCAGTACCTCAATTTTAATCTGAAGGGAAAGAATGGCGCTGTTATCGGTATGTTTATTGGATGTACGGTAATACAGGTGGCCATAATGGTTATTGTCTCAATGACGCTTTATTAGGAATCAACAATGCCGCTTGCAAAGCCAGAATAGGAGGAATGGCCTGTGGAGTATAAGAACGATTTTGATAATACGACGGGGACTGGACAGGAAAATCCCTACAACCAGGGAACGCCCTATAACCAGGAAAATCCCTACAACCAGGGAACACCCTATAACCAGGGAGGCTCCTACAACCAGGGAACACCCTATAACCAGGGAGGCCCCTATAATCAGGGGAATAACTATGGCGGTTCTCAGATTATCGTAGGAGAGCAGGAGCCGGATCAGAAGAGCAGTACCTTTGCAGTAGTATCTCTTGTCCTGGGAATCCTGGGACTGGTGTTTGTCTGCTGTGTTTTCTATATATCTTTTATACTGGGCATCATTGGGCTGGTGCTTGGTATTATCAGTCTGGTACAGAACCGGGACGGAAAAGGACTGGCGATTGCAGGAACGATTTTAAACGGCCTTACCGTGTTGATATCGATTCTGATTGTAATCCTCTATGCGGCTTTTGGATATGCCCTTGGTGATCTGGCGGATTATACCACTTATGAACAGGCGCCATATGAATATCAGATTCCCGCGGAGAATCAGGCGGACGGTATCATGCCGCTGTAAACCGGCTGGAGACAGGATAAAAAACGCCCGGAGGGTATGAATGAAGAAAACCAGGACCTGGGAAACACTATTTTTTTATATGGGAATTATAGGAGGAATAGCTGCGGCGGGAGCCGCAGCTATTGTTCGTCTCACTTCGGTGAGGATGGCTGGGTGGGGATTTCCCTGTTTTTTAAACACATATTTTCATATTCCCTGTCCTGGCTGCGGAGGAACCAGGGCTATAGAGTATCTGCTGCAGGGAAGGCTCTGGGACAGCTTTCTTGCACATCCCTTAATTGTTTACGCAGCGGGATGTTATCTTTATTTTATGGTGTCCTACAGTGTGGTTACCTTTATAAAGAAAGAGACGTTTTCAGCCGGAAGGCTGCCTTTTGGCAGAGGGCTTCTTTTGGGCGCAGGCATTCTGGTGGCGGTCCAGTGGGCAGGAAAACTGTTGTATGGGTGGAATTAGGGAATCCAGGTCAAGAAATTTTATCCAATTTCGCATTGACAGAGGTGTTGTCCTGTGGTATCATGTAGGATGCACTATTGTGGTGAGATAGGCTTTTTATTTCTGTGCGTCATAATGGATACCGCATATAGTAAAGAAAGTAAGGGGTGAACGTCGATGGAAAAAAACAGGATACGTCCTATCACGAGTGGCAAGAGCACGAGGATGAGCTATTCAAGACAAAAAGAAGTCCTGGAAATGCCTAATCTGATTGAGGTTCAGAAGGATTCCTATCAGTGGTTTCTGGATGAGGGCCTTAAGGAAGTGTTTGCGGACATTTCTCCGATTGCGGATTACAGTGGACATCTGAGCCTTGAATTTGTGGACTTTACGCTCTGCACGGGAGAGGGCGATATTAAGTACACGATTGAAGAGTGCAAAGAAAGAGACGCTACTTATGCAGCTCCTTTAAAGGTAAAGGTTCGTCTTTACAATAAAGAAACAGACGAAATTAATGAACATGAGATATTCATGGGCGACCTGCCGCTTATGACAGAGACAGGTACCTTTGTAATCAACGGCGCAGAGCGTATCATCGTTAGTCAGCTTGTTCGTTCCCCGGGTATTTACTATGCCATCAACCACGATAAGGTAGGTAAAAGACTTTTTTCGTCAACGGTAATTCCAAACCGCGGCGCATGGTTGGAGTATGAGACGGATTCCAACGATATTTTCTATGTCCGCGTGGACAGAACCAGAAAGGTGCCCATTACCGTGCTGGTACGTGCCCTGGGATGGGGAACCAACGCGGAGATTGTAGATCTCTTCGGCGAGGAGCCTAAGATTATGGCCACCCTATCCAAGGATACGGCGGAAAATTACCAGGAGGGACTTCTGGAACTGTACAAGAAGATCCGTCCCGGCGAGCCTCTGGCTGTGGAGAGCGCGGAGAGCCTGATTACCAGCATGTTCTTTGATGCCAGAAGATATGATCTGGCAAAGGTAGGACGCTATAAATTTAATAAAAAGCTTCTCCTTCGGAACCGCATCAACCGTCAGACCCTGGCGGAGGACGTTGTGGATACCACTACGGGAGAGATTCTGGCCCAGGCAGGCGCCCAGGTGACTGTGGAGATGGCGGATAAGATCCAGAATGCTGCTGTTCCCTTTGTGACTATCCGCTGTGAGGAGCGGGATGTCCGTGTGATCTCCAATATGATGGTGGACATCGCCAGCTTTGTGGACGTGGATCCCAGGGAAGTGGGTATTACAGAATTAGTATATTACCCGGTACTGGAAAAAATACTGGAAGAAAATAGTGAGCTGGAGGATATAAAAGCAGCTATCCGCAGAAATATCCATGAGCTGATTCCAAAGCATATTACCAAGGAAGATATTATCGCTTCCATTAACTATAATATGCACCTGGAATACGGTATGGGAAATGACGATGATATTGACCATCTGGGCAACCGCCGGATCCGTTCCGTAGGAGAGCTTTTACAGAATCAGTACCGCATCGGCCTTTCCCGTCTGGAGAGAGTGGTGCGGGAGCGTATGACTACCCAGGATCAGGAGGGCATTACTCCCCAGTCCTTAATCAACATCAAGCCTGTGACGGCTGCGGTGAAGGAATTCTTCGGTTCCTCCCAGCTGTCCCAGTTTATGGACCAGAATAACCCTCTGGGAGAGCTGACCCACAAGAGACGTCTCTCCGCCCTTGGCCCTGGCGGTCTGTCCAGAGACCGGGCCGGATTTGAGGTGCGTGACGTACACTACTCCCACTATGGAAGAATGTGTCCCATTGAGACCCCCGAGGGTCCCAACATTGGCCTTATCAACTCTCTGGCATGCTATGCCAGAATTAACGAATACGGGTTTGTGGAGGCTCCCTACCGGAAAATCGACAAAACCGATCCTAAGAATCCCCGTGTAACAGACGAGGTTGTCTATATGACGGCGGATGAAGAGGACAATTATCATGTAGCCCAGGCTAACGAGGCCCTGGATGAGGAAGGACATTTTGTCCGTAAAAACGTATCCGGCCGTTACCGGGAGGAGACCCAGGAGTACGAGCGCTCCATGTTTGATTACATGGACGTGTCCCCCAAGATGGTGTTCTCCGTGGCGACTGCCCTTATTCCCTTCCTGGAGAATGACGATGCCAACCGGGCCCTTATGGGTTCCAACATGCAGCGTCAGGCCGTGCCCCTTCTGGTGACGGAGGCTCCTGTGGTGGGAACCGGTATGGAAGTCAAGGCAGCCGTGGACTCCGGCGTCTGTGTGCTGGCAAAGCACCCGGGCGTGGTGGAGCGCTCTGTCTCTAATGAAGTTGTCATTAAGTGCGATGATGGAACCAGGGACGTATACCGACTTACAAAATTTTCCAGAAGTAACCAGAGCAACTGCTATAACCAGAAACCCATTGTGTATAAAGGTGACAAGGTGAAGGCCGGGCAGGTTATCGCGGACGGCCCTTCCACGTCCAACGGAGAGATTGCCCTTGGAAAGAACCCGCTGATCGGATTTATGACCTGGGAGGGCTATAACTACGAGGACGCGGTACTGTTAAGTGAACGTCTGGTGCAGGAGGATGTCTATACCTCCGTACACATTGAGGAATACGAGGCGGAGTCCCGGGATACCAAGCTGGGGCCCGAGGAGATCACACGGGATGTGCCCGGCGTGGGCGACGACGCGCTGAAAGACCTGGATGAGCGGGGAATTATCCGCATCGGCGCTGAGGTACGTGCAGGAGATATCCTGGTAGGCAAGGTAACCCCCAAGGGAGAGACGGAGCTTACGGCTGAGGAGCGCCTGCTGCGGGCAATCTTCGGCGAGAAGGCCAGAGAGGTGCGGGATACTTCCCTTAAGGTGCCTCACGGCGAATATGGTATCGTGGTGGACGCCAAGGTATTTACCAGGGATAACGGCGACGAGCTGCCTCCGGGTGTAAATCAGTCGGTGCGTATTTATATTGCCCAGAAGAGAAAGATCTCCGTGGGCGACAAGATGGCAGGCCGCCATGGAAACAAGGGTGTGGTTTCCCGTGTGCTTCCCGTGGAGGATATGCCCTTCCTGCCAAACGGGCGGCCCCTGGATATCGTTTTGAATCCCCTGGGCGTGCCCTCCCGTATGAATATCGGACAGGTATTGGAGATCCATCTGAGCCTGGCAGCCAAGGCCCTTGGTTTCCAGGTGGCGACGCCGGTATTTGACGGGGCGAACGAAGAGGATATCATGGATACCCTGGATCTGGCAAATGATTATGTAAACCTGGAGTGGGAGGAGTTCGAGGCAAAGCACAAGGAAGAGCTGCTTCCCGAGGTGATGGAATATCTCTATGAGAACCGGGCCCACAGGGAGGTCTGGAAGGGAGTGCCCATTTCCAGGGACGGAAAGGTGCGCTTAAGGGACGGACGGACGGGCGAATACTTTGACAGCCCCGTTACCATCGGTCATATGCACTACTTGAAGCTTCATCATCTGGTGGACGACAAGATTCACGCCCGTTCCACAGGCCCGTACTCTCTGGTTACCCAGCAGCCCCTGGGCGGAAAGGCCCAGTTCGGCGGACAGCGTTTCGGAGAGATGGAGGTGTGGGCTCTGGAGGCTTACGGCGCGTCCTATACGCTCCAGGAGATTCTCACCATGAAATCGGATGATGTGGTGGGCCGTGTAAAGACCTACGAGGCCATTATCAAGGGAGACAATATTCCCAAGCCGGGTATTCCGGAGTCCTTCAAGGTGCTGCTGAAAGAGCTGCAGTCCTTAGGCCTGGATGTGCGTGTGCTCCGGGAGGACAATACGGAAGTGAAGATCATGGAAACCAGCGACTACGGCGAGGTGGATCTGCGCTCCATTATAGAGGGCGACCGCAACTTCGGCGGCGATGAGGAATCCTTCGGCGCCCATGGCTACCACAAACAGGAGTTTGACGGCGGAGAGCTGGTGGATATCAAGGAGGACGACGAATTCCCGGATGAGGACGGCGACTTCCCGGAGGATGACGATTTCCCGGAGGACGGGTTCCAGGATGAGTACCTGGGCGATGATGGAATGTTGGATGACGAAGAATAGAAGGGAGTGCCAGACATGCCAGAGATAACAAATAATGAAGCGTATCAGCCGATGACCTTTGATGCTATCAAAATCGGTCTTGCTTCACCGGAAAAGATCCGGGAGTGGTCCAGAGGCGAGGTAAAAAAGCCGGAGACCATCAATTACCGTACTCTGAAACCGGAGAAAGATGGCTTGTACTGTGAGCGCATCTTCGGACCCAGCAAGGACTGGGAATGCCATTGTGGAAAGTATAAGAAAATCAGATACAAAGGCGTTGTCTGTGACCGCTGCGGCGTGGAAGTAACCAAATCCAATGTGCGCCGGGAGCGTATGGGGCATATTGAGCTGGCGGCTCCGGTTTCCCATATCTGGTATTTTAAGGGAATTCCAAGCCGTATGGGACTGATTCTCGACCTGTCCCCCAGGACACTGGAAAAGGTACTGTATTTCGCGTCCTATATTGTGCTGGATCCCGGCGATACGGCTCTGCAATATAAGCAGATTCTGACGGAAAAGGAATACCAGGACGAGCGGGAAAGGTACGGGAACCGTTTCCGCGTGGGCATGGGGGCTGAGAGCATTAAAATCCTTTTGCAGGATATTGACCTGGAAAAGGAGTCTGCGGAGCTTAAGAGCATTCTCAAGGATGCCACCGGGCAGAAACGCGCAAGGATTATTAAAAGACTGGAAGTGGTGGAGGCTTTCCGGGGGTCGGGAAACCGGCCGGAGTGGATGATTATGGATGCCATTCCCGTGATTCCGCCAGATCTGCGTCCTATGGTGCAGCTGGACGGCGGACGTTTCGCCACCTCCGACTTAAACGACTTATACAGAAGAATCATCAACCGTAACAACCGTCTGAAAAGGCTTCTGGAGCTGGGAGCGCCGGATATTATCGTAAGAAATGAGAAGCGTATGCTCCAGGAGGCGGTGGATGCCTTGATTGACAACGGAAGAAGGGGACGTCCCGTGACGGGGCCCGGAAACAGGGCGCTGAAATCCCTGTCCGATATGTTAAAGGGTAAATCCGGACGGTTCCGCCAGAATCTTCTTGGAAAGCGTGTGGACTATTCCGGCCGTTCCGTTATCGTGGTGGGGCCGGAGCTGAAGATTTACCAGTGCGGTCTGCCCAAGGAGATGGCTATCGAGCTGTTTAAGCCCTTTGTGATGAAGGAGCTGACCCAGAAGGGAACGGCCCACAATATCAAAAGCGCAAAGAAGATGGTAGAGCGTCAGGTGCAGCCCGAGGTATGGGATGTGCTGGAGGAGGTTATCAAGGAGCATCCTGTGATGCTGAACCGCGCTCCCACCCTGCACAGACTTGGCATTCAGGCCTTTGAGCCCATTCTGGTAGAGGGTAAGGCTATCAAGCTTCATCCTCTGGTATGTACTGCCTTTAATGCGGACTTTGACGGCGACCAGATGGCTGTGCATCTTCCTCTGTCCGTGGAGGCCCAGGCGGAGTGCCGCTTTATGCTGCTGTCTCCCAACAACCTTCTGAAGCCCTCGGACGGCGGCCCTGTGGCAGTGCCCTCCCAGGATATGGTGCTGGGAATTTATTATCTGACCCAGGAGCGCCCGGGCGTACTGGGAGAGGGAAAATATTTTAAGAATGTAAACGAGGCCATTCTGGCTTATGAAAACGGGTATATTACCCTTCAGACCCGCATTAAGGTAAAGGTGGCGAAAAAGCTGCCGGACGGAAATGTGATATCCGATATTCTTGAATCCACCATGGGACGGTTTATCTTTAATGAAATCCTGCCTCAGGATCTGGGATTTGTGGACAGAAGCATTCCCGGAAATGAGCTGAAGCTGGAAGTGGATTTCCATGTGGGCAAAAAGGGCTTAAAGCAGATTCTGGAGAAGGTCATCAACACCCACGGTTCAACCAAGACCGCGGAGGTGCTGGACGATATCAAGGCCATGGGATACAAGTATTCCACCAGGGCGGCCATGACCGTGTCCATTTCCGATATGACTGTGCCGCCGGAGAAGCCGGAGCTGATTAAGAAGGCCCAGGATACGGTGGATCTCATTACCCGCAACTACAAGCGTGGTCTGATTACCGAGGAGGAGCGCTACAAGGAGGTTGTGGAGACCTGGAAGGATACGGACGCCGTGTTGACCAAGGCGCTGCTGGACGGTCTGGATAAGTACAACAACATCTATATGATGGCGGATTCCGGCGCCCGTGGTTCCGACAAGCAGATCAAACAGCTTGCCGGTATGCGCGGATTGATGGCAGATACCACCGGCCATACCATCGAGCTTCCTATCAAGTCCAATTTCCGTGAGGGACTGGACGTACTGGAATATTTCATGTCCGCCCACGGCGCACGTAAGGGACTTTCGGATACGGCCCTGCGTACGGCGGATTCCGGATATCTGACCCGGAGAATGGTGGACGTGTCACAGGATCTGATTATCCGGGAGACGGACTGCTCCGAGGAAAAAGAGATTCCGGGCATGTACGTGAAGGCGTTTATGGACGGCAAGGAGGAGATCGAGAGCCTGCAGGAAAGAATTACGGGCCGTTTCTCCTGCGAGACCATTTACGACAAAGAGGGCAATGTAATTGTAAAGGCAAATCATATGATTACTCCCAGGAGAGCTGCGGCCATTATCAGAAACGGTGTGACAGCCGACGGGAAGCCCTATGACAAGGTGAAAATCCGTACTATCCTGACGTGTAAATCCCGCATCGGTATCTGCGCCAAGTGCTATGGCTCCAACATGGCTACCGGCGAGGCTGTCCAGGTGGGCGAATCCGTAGGTATCATCGCGGCGCAGTCTATCGGTGAGCCGGGAACCCAGCTTACCATGCGTACTTTCCATACGGGCGGCGTGGCCGGCGGCGATATCACCCAGGGTCTTCCCCGTGTGGAGGAGCTCTTCGAGGCAAGAAAGCCAAAGGGTCTTGCCATTATCACGGAGATCGCCGGCACGGTAACCATTCTGGATACCAAGAAGAAGCGGGAGATCCAGGTGACAAACGACAATGGGGAGTCCAAGACGTATCTGATTCCCTACGGTTCCCGTATGAAGGTTCAGGACGGACAGGTACTGGAAGCCGGAGACGAGCTGACAGAGGGTAGCGTGAATCCTCACGATATCCTGAAGATCAAGGGAATCCGGGCCGTACAGGACTACATGCTCCAGGAGGTGCAGAGGGTGTACCGTCTCCAGGGCGTGGAGATCAGCGACAAGCATATCGAGGTAATCGTGCGCCAGATGCTGAAAAAGGTCCGTGTGGAGAACAACGGGGACTCTGATCTGCTTCCGGGCACTCTGGTGAATGTGCTGGATTTCGAGGACATTAACGCAGAGCTTACGGCGCAGGGCATGCAGCCCGCAGAGGGCAAGCAGGTCATGCTGGGAATCACAAAGGCATCTTTGGCCACAGACTCCTTCCTGTCCGCGGCGTCCTTCCAGGAGACCACCAAGGTTCTTACGGAGGCGGCCATTAAGGGCAAGGTAGATCCGCTGATCGGACTTAAGGAAAATGTGCTGATCGGAAAGCTGATTCCCGCCGGAACCGGTATGAAACGCTACCGTGACGTAAAGCTGGATACAGATATGGAGGTAAGCGATAATCTGCAGGTCAGCGAGGAGTTTGAGCTGGAGGAAATGGACGGGGAGAACCTGGAGCTGGCTGAAGAGCTGGAGCTGACGGAAGATTTTGACGAGGTGGCTGACGCGTTGGAGGATATTGCAGAGGACGCCGTGGAAATGGCGGATGACGGAGAAGAAGATCTCCCGGATGCTGTGGAAGACGACGCGGAAGATTCCGAAGAATAAATATTGTAAATGATTACGGAAGAAAGCTGTTTCTTATGAGACGGCTTTCTTTTTTTGATTCGTTCTAATAATCCAGAAATCTTATTTCTTTTTGTTGCGTGGTCACAATGCGCAAAGACCGCCGGGTTGTTATAATCGAGCTGATAGAAATAATGCGAAGCTTAAATGAGGAGGACGATCAATGACAAATAAAGAACGGATTCTTGCAACACTGCGGGGGGA
This sequence comes from Clostridia bacterium, assembly GCA_910576205.1. Taxonomy (GTDB): domain Bacteria; phylum Bacillota; class Clostridia; order Lachnospirales; family Lachnospiraceae; genus RGIG4284. The sequence continues at coordinate 139,054 of CAJTHL010000008.1, forward strand.
ACCTGCGGATGTGCTTCCCTTTATCCCCAGGCTGGACAACTGGTTTTATGCGCATGAGGCCACAGGCACCCTTCCGGCCAGGTATTGCCACGCCACTTTGCGGGAATTTGCGGATGATCTGGGACTGGGGTTTCACTCCATTGTGCCCAATTTCAAGGGATGGAGACGGGGGGGATACCGGGATCTCCATGTGGGCCTTGGCATCTATGATCTGGAATTGTCCCCCTGGCGGGTGGAATTTCACAATGTGGGGATTACAGAGGAGCGAAACGGAAAAGGGGAGACCCATGTGGTGTATGACACTCCAAAGGGGAAGATCAGTACAACCACGGTGTATACGGAAAAAATGCTCCGGGACGGTATTACCCTGTATGTAATCAAGGAGCACGCGTTGAAGTCCGCCGAAGATTATGATGCTCTGGCCTATATCTTTGAGAACGCGGAGGTGATTCCCACATATGACGCCTATGCCCGGTATCGGGAGGAGTACATTGGGGAGCGGGGAGTGGCAGTGGCTCTTTCGGCCATGTGGGCGTCCGCGGGCCATTACCTTATCAAGGAGCTTATGGGGTTTGAGGACTTTTACCTGGAGCGCTATGACGACCCGGACAGTATGGACGCACTGATTGAGAGGCTGAACCCTTTCTGCCACAAGCTTTTTGAGGCGGCAATACAAAGCCCGGCGGAGGTGGTTCTGTCCGGGGCCAACTACGACTTTACGTTTACCACCCCAGATGTGGTGGAGGAGCTGGTGGTTCCGGAGCTTAAAAGACAGAGCGCCATTGCCCATGGGATGGGGAAGTTTGTGGCCACCCATACGGACGGGGAAAACCAGATGCTTCTGGATAAATACGTGGCCGCAGAAATTGATATTGCGGATTCCATCTGCCCTGCGCCTATGACAAAGGTTTCCCTAAAAGAGACCAGGAAGATTTTTGGTGAAAAGGTCACCATCTGGGGGGGGATTCCTTCTATCGCCACCTTGAAGGAGAGTATGAATGATCATGATTTTTACAAACTGGTGGAGGATACCCTGGAGGCCATTGGAAAGGGAGACCATATGATCCTGTCTGTGGCGGATACTCTGCCTCCGGCTGCGGATTTTAACCGTCTGCTGTATCTTAAGAAAAAGGCGGAGGAATTTGGCCCGGTAAAGTAAAAAAATGGGATAAACTGTTTGTTGCCGCTCATGAAAGCTGCGGGTTATACTGGAATCGTTGAAAACAGACGGCGTAAGAGCCAGAAGGCCCGGAGCTGGACTTTGTATACAGAGGTGAAAGAATGATTGACGTGGCTTTGGCAGACAAGTTTGTGAAGAAAGCAGCAAATTATACCCAGTACAACATTAATGTAATGAATGAGAAGGGAATTATCATTGCAAGCTCGGACTCATCCAGAACCGGCAGTTTCCACGAGATTGCCTATGACATTATGAGTGCGGATAAGGAGATTGTGGAGGTGGTGGGAAGCGACCGCTTCCAGGGGGGACGTATCGGTATCAATATGGCCCTGCTCTACAGGAAGAAAAAGGTGGGAGTGGTGGGCGTCAGCGGAGAGCCGGAGGAGATCCGGGATACGGCGCTGCTGATTAAGATGGCTCTGGAAACCATGCTGGAATACGAGGTGCAGAACCGAAAGCATTACCAGCAGCAGAATCTGAAAACCCGTTTTATAGACGGCCTGCTGTACCAGGAGGAGGCGGACAGCGAGGGGGAACTGACAGCGGTATCGGAACAGCTTGGATACGATCCCCATCTTCTCCGGATTCCCGTTCTGATCTGCTTTGAGTCGCAGACGGACGCCTGGAAAATCCTGGATTTTATTAAAGAGCATGCTGTTTTAAGCCTCCAGGATATTGCGGCAGTGACGAGAAACAATAACGTGATTATTTTTAAAAATTTCCGGGAGCAGAGAGAGATTCCCGGCCATTACCGGTATATTGTGAGTGAGGCTCTTGACAGGCTGGACGAATGTCTGGCCCGCCAGGGGGCGGCATGCAGATATTATATCGGAAGCTTCCAGGAGAAGTACTGTTTTTATAAGAAGGGCTTTCAGCACTGTGGGTGGCTGAAGGAGTATTGTAAGAGCCAGGAGGGGAAGGTCTGGTTTTTCTATGATTATGTGGGAGAGTATATGAGAAATATGGCCCCAATCATAGAGCTGAACCGGATTTTTTCTTCCCTCTGCGGGCAGGTTGACCAGGAGACGAAGAACTCACTGATCGAGCTGGTGGAGACATTGTACCGGAACAATTACAATCTGAACGAGAGCAGCAAGGAGCTCTACATCCATAAAAATACTTTGATTTTCCGGTACAACAAGATAAAAAACATGTTCCAGGTAAACCCTATGCAGAGCACGGCAGACAGGGAATTTTTAAACTGGCTGGTGTTTTACTTAAAGAAAAACAGATGAGGCACTAAATTAGAAAGGGGAGTGGAATATGAAGATCGTGTTTGCGCCGGATTCTTTTAAAAACACCTTGTCTGCGGCGGAGGTGGTGGAAATTCTTAAAAAAAAGGCGGCGGAAATATTTCCGGGCTGTGAGATGCAGGCGATTCCCCTGGCGGACGGGGATAAGGGAACCATTGACACGCTGACTTCCCTGCTTGGGGGAAGCCGCCACCTGACGAGGGCCAGGGATTACCTGGGAAGGGAGATACCGGTTTCCTACGGGGTGATTTACGGGAACGCCATGGTGATAGAGGCCACAGAGCTTTTGTGGGCCAGGGAGAGTATGGAAAGCTCCATCCAGCAGAAGATCCTGTTTTCCTCCTCCCGGGGGGTGGGGGAGCTGATGCTCCAGGGTCTGGATATGGGATTTCGCAGATTCTTCATCGGGGCAGGGGCCAGCGTGGTAAACGACGGCGGCATGGGATGCGCCCAGGCCCTGGGAGTACGTTTTTACAATGAGAGGGGACAGCTTCTGGAGGCTTCCGGCATCAATCTCCAGGAGGTTGTCTCCATAGACGACAGCGGCCTGGATGAGCGGCTTCTGGAGTCGGAGGTGATTGTTATGTGTTCCGTAAACAATGCCTTGACAGGGTACAAGGGAACAACCTATGTATACAGCGCGCAAAATGGCGCAGGGCCCGACGAGCTGCTGTGTCTGGAGAGGGGAATGCGCAATTATGCCGGGCTTCTGGAGAAGAAAAAGAAAATCTCCATCTGCCACGAGGCGGGAACCGGCGCCTGCGGGGGGCTTCCGGCATCCCTTAGGGCTTTCTGCCAGGCCAGGCTCACATCCGGCATTTCCACGGTTCTGGATCTGATTCGCTTTGAGGAGCTGGTGGGGGATGCAAGCCTTGTAGTGGTGGGGGAAGGGATTATGGACCAGACGACCATTTACGGAAAAGCCATTACGGGAATCGGCATGCTGTGCAAGGCAAAGGGAATTCCCGTGGTAGCGCTGGCAGGGGGTATCGGAAAGGGGGCGGACCAGATTTACCATTACGGCGTAAACTCCATGATGTCCATGGTGGATATGGTGATGGAGGAGGAATATGCCGTCGAGAACGCGGAGGAGCTGCTGGGGCAGGCCGCGGAGCGCATGTTCCGCTTCCTGGTAAGCGGCATGCAGATGCAGGTAAAGGAAAACTGTCTGTCCAGATCCAGAACCCACCTGTATAGTGGGGAGGAGAGGGAGCACCGCCTTCACTGGGCCGTAGACCCGGATCTGGAGGGATAGCATTTTGTATTGGGAAACTAAAAAGCGCGGTCAGATTTGGTATTCTTATATCTATGTGGAAAACAGGGGAGACTGCTATAATTTTTTTATCATCACACAGCCATGGATAAGGAAAGGAGAAGGACTATGAGAAAAAGATTGTGGAGTATGGTATTGTGTCTGGCACTGAGTGTATCGCTGCTCTCCGGGTGCGGAAAGAAAGCGGAGACAGGAAGCGGGGGAAGCCCTGCGGATACAGAAGAAGCTTCGGAGGCCCAGGATGCGCCGGAGGAAGGAGCGGCTACAGAGAACGATGGAGAGTATGATTTCAGCCAGGACAAGACGTTCAATATGACGGCGGGCGGTATCCAGTCCGCGGAGGACACGGTAACGCTGGCCATGCAGAAGATGGCGGAGATTGCGGAGGAAAAATCCGGCGGAACCATTAAGATTACTGTTTCTCCCGCAGGCCAGCTGGGGGACGCCACCAGTCAGATGGAGGCGGTATCCCTGGGAACCCAGGAGATTTTTGTGGACGCCAGCTCCTGGCTCTCCACCTTTGTGGACGACGCCCTGGTGACCTCTATGTTTTTCCTGATCCGGGACGAGGAGCATTTCAGGCAGTTCCTGGAGAGCGGCATCGAAGCGGATTTTGAACAGCAGCTTGCCGACCAGCAGGGTGTGCGGGTCATTGCAAATAACTGGCTGCGGACGCCCCGCTCTATTGTGTGCAAGAAGGAGCTGAACACTCTGGAGGATTTAAAGGGCATGAAGATGCGCGTGCCGGATATTAAATCTTATATGGAATCGGCAACGGCTCTGGGTCTTGGAACCGCCCAGGTGGCATGGGGAGAGACTTACCTGGCAATCCAGCAGGGCGTGGTGGATTCCTGCGAATCGCCCCTGGATTCCATTTACACCATGAAATTCTATGAGACCACAAAGCATGTGGTTCTCACCGAGCATATCCGCGACAGCGTGATGGTCTATATGAACGAGGATTTGCTGGAAGGCATGAGCGAGGCCCAGCAGGCGGTTCTGAAGGAGGCGGCAAAGGAAGCCGGGGAATGGTACACGGAGCAGGTGAAGTCTGCGGCGGCGGAGTATAAACAGACCATGGAGGACGAGGGCACCGTATTTGACCAGCCTTCCCAGGAGCTTATTGACGGGATGACAAAAGCAATAGCAGCCAGGGCGGAGGAGCTGGAAGCGGAAGGCCTTTGGAGAGCAGGGCTGTTTAAGGAAATCCAGGAGATAGGAAAATGAAAATACTGAAAAAATTTATCCGGTTTTTCGGGATACTTCAGTGGTATGCAGGCGTCGGATGTATTCTGGTGATTATCGTGTCCGTGACGGCCGGGGTGGTTTGCAGAAAGTTTTTAAACAGCCCTCTTAGCTGGGTGGAGGAGCTTTGTACCTTCCTCTTTATCTATCTGGCCTTCTTTGGAGCCAGCGTGGCTGCCATGAACGGCAAACACGTAAGCGCGGATTTTCTCACGGGAAAATTCTCAGAGAGGGGAAAGGAAATCCTGCATCTGGTGCAGAAGGTGATTATGCTGGTGCTGCTGGCCTTTATGTTTGTCAGCGCCTGCATTCTCCAGCCGAAAATGACAGGCCACTCCAGCACAAGCCTGGATATCCCCAAGAATGTGTATTACCTTCCGATTTTATTCAGCTCCTTCTATATGCTTGTGGTTTACCTGGCAGAGCTGATCGAATTGCTGCAGGGTATTATGGCAAAGAGACAGGAGGCATAGATATGGGATTTGACATCACGGTATTGGTTATCACTTTTCTGATTCTGCTGTTTCTCGGTGTGCCGGTTGCCTTTGCCCTGGGTGTGCCGGGGCTGGTGTATCTGGCCATGCAGGGAGGGAGTGTCTCCATAGTAAACCTGGCCCATTCCATGACCACGCCTCTTTATACCTATGTACTGATTGCGCTGCCAGCCTTCCTGCTGTCCGGACGCATGATGAACTCCGGGGGCGTGACCAGCCGCCTCTTTGACGCGGCCCTGGCTCTGGTGGGAAGGTTTAAGGGAGGCCTGGCTTACGCCAATGTGGTGGCCAGTATGCTGTTTGCCTCCATGTCCGGCACGGCGGTGGGCGACACAGGCGGGCTGGGAGCCATTGAGATGAAGATGATGGATGAGGCGGGCTATAAGAAATCCTTTTCCGCAGGCATTACCGCATCTTCCAGCGTTATCGGCCCCTTGATTCCCCCGTCGGTTGCCATGGTGGTGCTGGGCTCTTCTGCGGGAGTGTCCACAGGAAAACTGTTTCTGGGCGGGCTGATTCCCGGGATTGTTATGGGACTGGCCCTGATGGTGTCCATCTTTGTGCAGGCGAGAACCACAAAGGAGGGGCAGAACTGGCCCACCTACGTGATACCTGCCCGGGAGATTCCAAAGAAGCTTCTGAAGGCTATCCCGGCGCTGATGTCGCCGGTGATTATTATCGGGGGGATTACCTCCGGGTTTTTTACCCCCACGGAAGCGGCGGTGATCTCCATTGACTATTCTATTCTTCTGGGCATCGTCTACAAGGAACTGACCTGGAAGTCCTTTATCCAGGCCATCAAGGATACGGTGGAGACGGCAGGGACCTTTATGCTTATCATTGCCATAGCCGGATTCTTTACCTGGATTGTGACCAAGCTTGGGCTGGCCACGGTACTGCAGAATCTGCTGATGCCTATGTACTCTGTGGGGCCGCTGCTGGTGGTGTTTGTGCTGGCCTTGATTCTGGTAATAATCGGATGCTTTATGGATACCACGGCGGCCATCCTTCTGGTAACGCCCATCTTCTTCCCCATCATCAATAATATGGGGATTGACCCGGTGTATTTCGGCGTGATGATGACGGTTGCGCTGATTTCGGGAATTGTCACCCCGCCTTTTGGCATCTGTCTCTTTGTTATGGCGGATGTGTCGGGCCTTCCGGTTTCCGCGGTGACAAAAGAGTGCGCCAAGTATCTGCCCGCCATGTTTGCGGTGCTGGTGCTGATTATTCTGATCCCGGGTCTGTCCACCTGGCTGCCCGGACTGATTTACGGCTGACAGTGATCTGGCCCTGGGAATGTAATAATTCTGGAGAAACAGTATAAAAACAGTAAAAAATTTTCTATAATCTAAAAAATAGCCAAAAAACCAACAAAATTTTAATTTTTCTTGGCAGGAATTGAAAAAAATGCTATAATCCTGGAAAGAGCACAGGAACGGGATATAGTCTAAGGGCGGACAATGCAATGTTACAGTGTCCGCCCTTATTCTATGGACGGGACTGGAAAACAGCATTAGTCCGGAAAGGCCCCCGGAAGGATTTCAGGACGTGAAACGGCCGGAAATGCTTCCAGACCCCCGGGGCCTGGGAGGACTGATGCGGAACTGGAATGGAGGGATAAGAGTGGAAGCAATTACGAAAATTATCAACGATATCGACGCTGTGGTATGGGGCTGGGGAATGATTATTCTGCTGCTGGGTACCCATGTCTTTATGACAATCCGCACTGGCTTTATCCAGAGTAAGACCGTCTCAAAGGGAATCCGGCTGTCCGTGGCAAAGGATCCGGATTCGGAGGGTGAAGTCAGCCAGTTTGGAGCGCTGGCCACGGCTCTGGCGTCCACCATCGGCACGGGAAATATTATCGGCGTGGGTACAGCCATCGCTTTAGGCGGCCCCGGAGCGGTTCTCTGGTGCTGGCTGACGGGGGTGTTCGGCATCGCAACCAAATACGGGGAGTCCCTGATAGCAGTGAAATACAGGGTAAAGACAGAGGACGGCCGTATGCAGGGGGGCGCCATGTATGCCCTGGAACGTGGATTAAAATGGAAAAAACTGGGGAAAATACTGGCCGTTGTCTTTGCGGTGTTTGCCGGGGCAGCTTCCTTTGGAATCGGATGTGCGACCCAGGTCAATGCCATTGCCACGGTCTGTGAGGAGAATTTACATATTAACGGAGCCGTTGTGGGTATTGTAATCGCGGTTCTGACAGCGGTTGTGATTTTCGGCGGAATTAAGAGCATTGCCCGGGTGTGCGAGCGTCTGGTGCCCTTTATGGCGGCCTTTTATGTGCTGGGCTGTATCATTATCCTGGGAATCAACCATGATTTTATTGTCCCGGCTATCGCAACTATCTGTAAGCTGGCCTTTACGCCGGGGGCGGCTGCAGGCGGACTGGTGGGAAGAGGTATTATGGCGGCCATGCATTACGGCGTGGCCAGGGGGCTTTTCTCCAATGAATCCGGTATGGGTTCCGCGCCGATTGCAGCGGCGGCCGCCCAGACAAGAAACCCTGTGCGTCAGGCCCTGGTTTCTTCCACGGGAACCTTCTGGGACACGGTGGTGGTATGTTTAATGACAGGCCTGGTTCTGGTATCCACCATTATGAAGAACCCGGTTATTAATGCGGATGAGATCACAAACGGCGGTGTGCTGACTTCCATGGCCTTTGGCCAGATTCCTGTGCTGGGTTCCGTGATTCTGGTGGTGGGAATTATTTCCTTTGCCTACTCCACCATTCTGGGCTGGGCTTATTACGGGGAGCGCTGTGTGGAATATTTTGCGGGCAAGAAGGGCCTTTTGCCCTACCGTATAATTTATGTGGTGGTGGCTGCCGTAGCGCCTGTTCTGGCCCTGGATCTGGTGTGGACGGTGGCGGATATTCTGAACGCTCTGATGGCGATCCCGAATCTTATTGCGGTGTTGCTGCTGTCGCCGGTTATTGTAATGGAGACAAAACGGTATATCCATAATCTGGACGACAGGGACGATACGCCGGTTCCGGTGGTTCATACGGGAAAACAAAGATAGAATGAGATTATTTTGTCACAGATATGGAGGCCGCCTAACAGGCAGCCTCCAGCATAAAGGATAAAAAGAGGGGGAAATCCCCTGCGTTTGTAAGGGAGAGGGACAGCTCCTTCTTCCGGGTGTCTGCCATGTCAAGAAGCTGGCGGGCTGTTTTGTCGTGGGAAAGATTACAGGTGCTGTCGTCGGGCAGGTGCAGGATTACGTCGCCTTTGCAGCGCTCCAGAGTGCGGAAAAAACGGTTCATGTTGGAAATGAATTTAATTTTAATCATAAGACTGCTCCTTTCTGCGGATTCTCCTGAGGGGATGCTTTAAAATTTATTTTTATGTGCTGTTGTTTCTTTGTAATGCTATTATATCATCAATTCTGGCGGATATGTAGAAGTATATAGCCGGAAATATAGAACAAAACCGTCAAAGGAGATTATTATGAAGGATGTTTTATGCAAAGTCCGCTATGTGTCCAACGCGGGTATTCTGTTTGATGCAGAGGGGCAGACGCTGGCAATCGACGTGTTCAGCCGGGATGGGACAGGCCTCTATCCGGACACGCCGCCAGGAGTCCGTAAGGAGCTTCTGGAGGAGATCGGGGCGGGCCGGCTGAATATGCTGCTCTTTACCCACGAGCACGGGGATCACTTCTTTAAGGAGGACGTGCTGGAGGCATGGAGGAGAAATCCGGGGCTTCGGGTTTTTTCCACGGAGGCGGTAGTGGAGGAATTGTCCCGGCTGGGGATTCCCGGGGAGTGCCTGGGGGCAGTATCCGGGGGTTTTCTGGACGTGGGCGCTTTTCGCGTGGGCGTTCTGGACACCCTTCATGAAGGGGCCATGTACGCTCATGTGCGGAATCTGACGTACCTCATAGAGGCAGGGAAGCAGCGTTTTGTGGTGTCCGGGGACGCGGCGCCCTGTCGGGAACTGTTTGCGGGGATAGCCGCCTGGTCACGGGAGATCGACTGGTTTTTCCTTCCGTTTCCCTATGTAGGCCTTCCGTCCGTCCGCCGGATGCTGGAAAAAGAATTGGAGATCCGTCATATTTTCGTTCTCCATCAGCCCAGGCCGGAGGCAGACGCCCAGAATTGGGCGGCCCATGCAAAGGAAGTATGCGGCCGGGCAAAGGATAAGCTTCCCCGGCCCTTGTTTCCGGAAGGACTGGGAGGTTGGTATCCGCTTATCTCTTCCGGGGATTGACAGAAAAGGAGTATGAGAATTCTATGAAATGGACATACCGGCATACCTTAAAGGCCTGCTACACCGGCTATATTACCCAGGCCATTATCAACAACCTGGCGCCCCTCCTGTTTGTGACCTTCCAGAGACAGTTTCATATTTCCCTGGAAGAGCTGGGAGTTTTGATTACCATAAACTTCTTTATCCAGATGCTGGTGGACACTCTGGCGGCCCGGTATGTGGATCGCATCGGCTACAGACCCTGCATTGTGGCTGCCCACGTTTTCTGTGTGGCAGGGCTTGCGGGCTTAAGCTGGTTTCCGCAGGTTTTTCCTTTTCCCATGCTGGGACTTGGGGTGGCCATGGGAATTGACGCGGTAGGCGGCGGCCTGATTGAGGTGCTTATAAGCCCCATTGTGGAGGCCCTGCCCGGGGAGGAGAAGGCCTCAGCCATGAGTCTGCTCCACTCCTTTTACTGCTGGGGCCATATGACGGTGGTGTTGGTATCTACCTTGTTTTTTACCTTATTTGGAACGGAAAACTGGAATTATCTGCCCCTTCTCTGGGCGCTGGTGCCCCTGGCAAATGCCTTTGCCTTTGTCAGGACGCCCATTCGCGCCCTGGTGGAGGAGGGGGAGGGCTTTTCTATCCGAAAGCTTTTTTCCACGAAATTATTCTGGGTGTTTTTTATTCTTATGGTCTGTAGCGGCGCTTCGGAGCAGGCCATGTCTCAGTGGTCCTCTTTGTTTGCGGAGACAGGGCTTAAGGTGTCCAAGACCGTGGGAGACCTTTTGGGGCCCTGCGCCTTTGCCTTGCTGATGGGGACATGCCGTCTGTTTTACGGAAAGGCAGGCAGCCGTATACCCATAAAATCCTTTTTGTCCGGAAGCGCGGCTCTCTGTGCTGCGGCCTATCTGCTGGCGGTTTTTGCGCCCTGGCCCCTTTTGTCCCTGGTGGGTTGCGGTCTCTGTGGATTTGCCGTGGGAATCATGTGGCCCGGCACATTCAGCCTGGCAAGCAGCAGCATACCGGCGGGGGGGACGGCCATGTTCGGCCTGCTGGCCCTGGCTGGGGACGTGGGCTGCGCCGCCGGTCCTGGCGTGGTGGGCATAATGTCCGGCTTCTTTGGAGGCGAGATGAAGGCGGGACTTCTGGCGGCCGCGGCATTCCCGGCGCTGCTTCTGCTCCTGGTGCCTTTCCTGGGGAGAAAATCTCCCACGCCAGATAAAAAGTAACTTTGTAAAAAATTTACAGTTATAAAAATGCCCGGAAAAAGAGAACTGGCAGGATTCCCAAAAATTATTTCCGAAGGTGAGCGATTTTTAGGAAAAAGCCAGGTTCTAATGGAAGAATGAAATATATTTGTAAAAAATAGAGGGGAAAATGTAACAAATTTGTAATAATTAGGTTGACATAAGTAAAAAACCTCTTTAAAATAGAGGCATGAACAGAATAAGAGTTATTGCAGTAGTTTTGAGTATGGTTATGCTCCTGACAGGGGCGGCAGGCAATACGAAAGAAACCGGAAACGACGCAGTCTCTTACGAAAGCATAGGAAATGAAGAAACAAAAGTGTGCCTGGCAATGAATGTTATAACAGAGCTGGGCACTCTCCATATAGAAGAAAATGAAAAGGAGGAAGAGCTTACCATAGAAGAAGAGGATGCAGACGGGCAGGAAGAGGAGGCCCTTTCCCGGGAGGAGAAGGGAGAGGAGCCGGTCCCGGAGGCACAAGGATCTATGGAAAACCATTCGGACCCGGGAGAAGAGGAGGAAGCCGGGATAACGGAATCCCAGGAGGCCCTTCCCCAGGAGCCGGTCCAGCCGCCTGCGCCGGAGGAGATTCCCCAGACAGAGAGGATAGCGGAAAACGCCAGTTCCTCCCAGTGGATTATTTCCATATCCAGCGAGGACTACGACGCGCTGCTTCGCATTGTGGAGTGTGAGGCCTCCGGTCAGGATATCAAAGGCCGAATGCTGGTGGCAAACGTGGTGCTGAACCGGTTAAACCGGGGAAACTTCGGCGGAAGCGTCAGGGAGGTTATTTACCAGAGATCGGCAAATGGAAAGGCCCAGTTTTCCCCTGTGGCCACGGGAAAGATAAACCGCATTACCGTGACTCCGGAAACCGTGGAGGCCGTTAACCGCGCCCTGTGCGGGGAGGATGAATCCCAGGGGGCCCTCTACTTTGCTTCCAGAGCTCATGCCAGCCCGGAAAACATGGCCTGGTTTGACAATCATCTGACCTGGCTTTTCGCTTACGGAGGACATGAGTTTTTTATGTAGTTACAGTTACAGAAAAACATGTTGACACCTATGTTATAAAATGTTATAATCTGTTATGAAATGTGAAACTCATAACATGAGGGAACAAACATGAATCAGATTCGCAGAGAAAGCATAGGAAAGTATATTCGGGAAAAAGGCGCAGTCACGGTAAAAGAAGTGAACGCCCTTTTTCCCGATGTCAGTTTAATGACCATTCACCGGGATCTGGAAAAGCTGGAAGAGGAAGGGTTCATTGTGAGAACCCGGGGCGGCGCAATGCCAGTCTCCCAGTCCAACGGCACGGAGGCCAAGCTGGAGACGCGGATGCAGAGCCATATGAGAGCCAAGCGCCGTATGGCCAGGAAAGCTTTGAAGCTGATTCAGGAGGGAAGCGCGGTGTTTTTTGACGCGGGTACATCCAACATGGCTCTTGCCCAGACGCTTCCGGACATTGATCTCAACATATTCACTACAGGGCCCAACATCGCCATGGAGCTGTCAAAGCTTACAAATCCCACTATCCATATGTGCGGCGGGACGCTGAACCGCTCCAACCAGGCGGTATCCGGCGCCAGTACCCTGGCCCAGCTCTCGGATATCAACATCGCCATCGCCTTTATCGGCGTGTCCGGCTACACGCCGGAGGGCGGGTTTACCTGCGGGAAAGAGGATGAAATGCTGGTAAAACGCCTGGTTATGGGAAAGGCCGCCAGGAAGGTGATTCTTATGGACAGCTCAAAATACGGGAAAATCCTTCCCTATACCTTTGGAGACGTGGGGGACGCGGATTTTATCGTCAGTGACAACGAGCTTCCGGAGGAGTTTGTGAGAAAGGCCCAGGAGGCGGATGTAACCGTGCTGTAGTCCCGCATTTGCGGGCGGCGGGAATAAAATGGTGTAGCAATAAAAATTTAAATAAAGAATATGCAATGGAGGAATGAAACATGGCAGAAGGCGTATTGATGCCAAAGGCTGGTATCACCGTGGAAGAATGCGTGATAACAGAGTGGCTGAAGAAAAAGGGGGACAAGGTAGCCGTAGGCGACGTGCTTTTCACCTACGAGACGGATAAGGCTTCCTTTGAGTGCGAGTCCACCGCAGCAGGCGAACTCCTGGAAATTTTCTATGAAGAGGGCGACGAGGTTCCCGTACTTGTAAATGTCTGCGCAGTCGGACAGCCCGGGGAGGATGCATCCGCGTTGAAGAATGCTGCTCCGGAGACGGCAGCGCCGGCAGAAGCGGCAGCGGCGCCTGCACCGGCGGCAGCATCCGCAGCGGCAGCACCCACAGGCCCGGTAGCCCAGGGCGTATTGATGCCTAAGGCAGGAATTACCGTGGAAGAGTGCGTGATTACAGAGTGGGCAAAGAAAAAGGGCGACCATGTCAATGTGGGTGACGTGCTTTTCACCTACGAGACGGACAAGGCATCCTTTGAGTGCGAATCCACTGCGGAAGGCACCCTGCTTGAGATCTTCTACGGGGACGGCGAGGAAGTGCCCGTGCTGGTAAATGTCTGCGCCATCGGAAATCCCGGGGACAGCATTGAGGGAATCAAAGAGGGAACGGCGGCAGCACCTGCGGCGGCAGAAACCACAGCGGCGCCTGCGGCAGCGGCAGCACCCGCGGCGGCTCCCACAGGCCCGGTGGCAAAGGGTGTGCTGATGCCCAAGGCAGGAATCACCGTGGAAGAGTGCGTGATCTCCGAGTGGCTGAAGAAAAAGGGCGACCATATTCATGTAGGCGACGTATTATTTACATATGAGACAGACAAGGCGGCCTTTGAGTGCGAATCCACTGCAGAAGGCACCCTGCTTGAGATTTTCTACGGGGACGGCGAGGAAGTGCCTGTGCTGGTAAATGTCTGTGCCATCGGAAATCCCGGGGACAGCATCGAAGGCCTAAAGGAGGGAACAGCGCCAGAAGCTGCGCCTGCTGCGGCGGAAGCTCCGGCAGCACCGGCAGCCGTTACAGCTGCGCCTGCGGCAGCGGCTGGAAATCCCAACGCAAAGGTATCCCCCAGAGCCAGAATGACAGCGGAGGCTCTCGGCGTAGATCCTACCATGGCAGCTCCTACAGGGCCTCATGACCGGATTATCGAGCGTGACGTGAGAGCATTTGCAGCCAGCCAGCCTCTGGGAGCACCGGAAGCAGCGGCAGCGCCCGCTCTGGCGGCGGCAGCGCCTGCACCTGCAGCGGCTGTGGCAGCGGAAGAGGCAGAGTATGTGGACGTGAAATTCTCCGGCGTGAGAAAGGCTACCGCAAAGGCTATGGTGAAGTCCTTAAGTACCATGGCGCAGCTTACCCATTACCACACTTTCGACGCCACCGCGCTGATGAATCTGAGAAAGCAGATCAAGGCAAACGGCGAGGCTATGGGAATGCCCAACATTACCTTAAACGACATGGTGATGTTTGCGGTGACCCGCATTATCTTGAACCATTCCGATCTGAATGCCATTATGCCCCAGGAAAATGTACTTCGCAAATACACCAATGTACATCTGGGAATGGCAGTAGATACACCCAAGGGCCTTATGGTTCCTACTATTTTCAATGCTAATAAGATGAGTCTCACAGAGCTTTGCGTGGAGGCAAAACGTGTGGCAAAACTCTGCCAGGAAGGAAAAGCTACCCCGGATATGCTCTCCGGCGCCAGCTTCACCGTATCCAATGTGGGCTCCCTGGGCGTTGAGATGTTTACACCGGTGGTAAATCCGCCCCAGGTGGGTATTCTGGGCGTGTGCGGTATTACTACCCGCGTAAAGGAAGTAAACGGCGAGATCAAGACCTACCCGGCCATGGGCTTGTGCCTGTCCTACGACCACAGAGCCTTAGACGGAACGCCTGCTTCCAGATTTATGAAGGAGCTGTGCAACGCACTTGAGAACTTTTCCCTGTTAATGATGAAGTAAGACAGCGGACGCCTTGAAAGCGCCCGGAAGGATTTTAAGACACGTACTGCAATGGCTTGAAATCCTTCCGGATAAGCGGCAGAGGGAGAGCGTCTGCGGGATCCGATAGGAGAATTTAAATATGATAAAATCAGACGTACTGGTATTGGGCGGAGGCCCAGGCGGATATCTGGCAGCGGAGCGCGCAGCCCAGGGCGGAAAGAAAGTCACCCTGATCGAGAAGCGCGCGCTGGGAGGCACCTGCTTAAACGAGGGGTGCATTCCTTCTAAGGCCCTGCTGAATTCCGGCAAGCTGTACGAGCACGCCAAAGACAGCGCCGCGTTCGGCGTAGTGGCAGAACATGTGACTATTGACCATGCCAGGGTGATTGCCCGTAAAGACAAGGTGGTAAAAACACTGGTGTCTGGCGTGGGCGCCACCATGCAGGCCCACGGCGTCCGGGTGGTGATGGCGGAAGGCATCATCAAGGGAAAGACAGCGGACGGCTTTGTGGTGGAGGCAGGCAATGAGGAGTACGCGGGAGAGAAGCTTATTCTGGCCTGCGGCTCTGTTCCTGTAGTCCCTCCCATCCCCGGCCTTCGGGAGGGTGTGGAGAGCGGCTTTGTCATGACGAACCGGGAAGTGCTGGACAGAAAGGAGCTTCCAAAACATCTGGTAGTGATCGGCGGCGGCGTCATCGGTCTGGAGCTGGCCTCCTACTTCAACATGGTTGACGTGCCGGTGACCGTCATCGAGATGCTGGATAAGATTGCGGGACCTACGGAGAAGGAAGTGTCCGCAGCTCTCTTAAAGGAATATAAGAAGCGGGGCATTGACTTTAAGCTTGGCTGTGCTGTCACAAGCGTAGGCACAGACCGGGTGATGTACAAAGAGGACGACGCGGAGAAAGAAGTCCGGTGTGACGCCGTGCTCTGCTGTATCGGACGCCGTGCCTTTACCCAGAATCTGGGCATTGAAAACCTGGGCGTATACATGGAGCGGGGCGCAGTGGTTACCGACGACCATATGCAGACCAATATTGCGGGCGTTTATGCCGTGGGTGATGTCAACGGAAAGATTATGCTGGCCCACACGGCATACCGTGAGGCGGAGGTGGCTGTAAACCACATCCTGGGAAAGAAAGATTTTATGCGCTACAACGCCATTCCCTCGGTGATTTATACCAATCCAGAGATTGCCGGCGTAGGAGAAACCGAGGAGAGCGCCAGGGCTAAGGGCATGGAGGTGCGCAGCGTCAAGGCGTCCATGAAAATGTCCGGCCGCTACCTGGCCGAGGTGGAAAAAGGCGACGGCTTCTGCAAGCTGGTTATTGACACCAGAAAGAACTGTCTGGTAGGCTGCCACATGATCGGAAGCTATACCTCCGAGATGATTTACGGCGCGGCGCTGATGATAGAGAAGCAGATGCCCATAGAGCAGATCAAGGAGCTGGTATTCCCGCATCCCACTGTCAGCGAGGTAATCCGGGAAGCGCTCTTTCTGTAAGCGAAGGGGAAAGAACCTGCAAACCGTGATAAACAAAGTACATATTAATTCCCGCATATAATGCGGGCTATATAAAAAGGAGATAGAAAGAAATGCCAAAGTCATTGTATATCGATCCAGACAAACTGCGTGCAGAGGGAAAAATCACATTTAAGGATATCCCTGTGAACGTCTACAGGAAATCCGTGAAAGAAGAGCTGGAAGAGGGGAACTTCACGAAAGAGGATCTGATCCGTATTTTCCGCGATATGACCATCTGTCGTGAGTTTGAGGACATGCTGAACCAGATCAAGACCCAGGCTAAGTATGCGGATGTAGATACCACCTATCCGGGCCCGGCCCATCTGTCCCTGGGACAGGAGGCGGCAGCCGTTGGAGAGGCCTATCTGCTGAACAAGGAGGATTTCACCTTCGGAAGCCACAGAAGCCACAGCGAAATCCTGGCAAAATGCCTTTCCTGTATCCAGAAGCTGGACGACAAAGAGCTTATGGAGGATATGGAGAATTTCTTTGAGGGCAAGACCTTAAAGGCCATTAAGACGGTCAGCAAGGCTGACGGGGATGTAAAAGAGCTGGCCATTGAGTTTATCGTATACGGCGCGCTGGCAGAGCTTTTTGCCCGTGAGAACGGCTTCCACAAAGGACTGGGCGGTTCCATGCACGCATTCTTCCTGCCCTTTGGCGTATACCCCAACAACGCTCTGGTAGGCGGCTCCGCAACCATTTCCACCGGTGCTGCCCTGTTTAAGAAATGCAACGATAAGGGCGGCGTGGTAGTAGCCAACTTAGGCGACGGCTCCATGGGCCGGGGTCCTGTATGGGAGGCTCTTTCCTTTGCCACCATGGATCAGTACAGAACCCTTTGGGAGGAAGGAAGAAAGGGCGGGCTTCCGCTGATCTTCAACATCAACAACAACAGCTACGGCATGGGCGGCCAGACCTATGGCGAGACCATGGGATACGGCGAACTGGCCCGTATGGGCGCGGGCGTTACCGAGAGCCAGCTCCACGCGGAGAGAGTAGACGGATACAATCCTCTGGCAGTTATCGATGCGTACCGCCGCAAGATGCCTCTGGTAAAGGGCGGCGAGGGCCCTGTATTCCTGGACGTTGTAACCTACCGTTTGCTGGGACACTCCACCTCCGACCAGAACGCGTACCGCACCAAGGAGGAGATCGAGGCCTGGAGAGCGCAGGATCCCCTGGTAACCTACCGCAAGGCTCTGGTAGAGGCCGGTGTGGCTGATGACAGCGTATTCGAGGAGATCTGGACAAAGACCAGAGAGAGAATGGCACGTATCTGCCGTCTGGCAGCAGACGAGAAGGCTTCTCCCTACCTTGACTTCGATAACGACCCGGCTATCATTGAGCGTCTGATGTATAACAACAACAAACAGCGCAGCATGGACACTACCAGAGAACCCTCTGTGACAGGTCCCAAGGAGAACTGCAAGCGTTACATGGATATCCAGAAGAAGGTAAGGACTCATTTTGACGCCAGCGGCAAGGAAGTGAGCTCCATGAAGCGTTACAATATCCGCGACGCCATCTTTGAGCCCATGTTCAACAAATATTATGAGGATCCCACACTGATCGCTTACGGCGAGGATGTGCGTGACTGGGGCGGCGCGTTTGCCGTATACCGTGGATTTACAGATGTAATTCCCTACTCCAGACTGTTCAACTCCCCCATTTCCGAGTCCGCTATTGTGGGTACAGCAGTAGGCTATACCATGTGCGGCGGCCGCGCGGTGGTAGAGCTGATGTACGCGGACTTTATCGGATGCTGCGGTGACGAGATCTTCAACCAGATGGCAAAATGGCAGGCCATGAGCGCAGGGATCCTAAAGATGCCGCTGATCCTGCGTGTGTCCGTTGGTTCCAAGTACGGCGCGCAGCACTCCCAGGACTGGACTTCCATGTGTGCCCATGTACCGGGACTTAAGGTCTGCTTCCCGGCTACGCCTTATGAGGCAAAGGGTCTGATGCAGGCGGCTCTGAATGGAACGGACCCGGTAGTATTCTTTGAGAGCCAGAGAATCTACGATATCGGTGAGAAATTCCATGAGGGCGGCGTTCCCGAAAACGAGTACGAGATCCAGATCGGTGATGTGGATGTGCTTCAGGCAGGCTCCGACATTACCATGCTGACCGTAGGCGCGACACTGTACCGCGCGGTAGAGGCAGTGAAAGAGCTGCAGGAGAAATACGGCCTGTCCGTAGAGCTTATCAACCTCCACAGCCTGGCTCCTCTGGATTACACCAAGATCATTGAGTCCGTAAAGAAGACCGGCAAGGTGGTTATGGCTTCCGACGCCTGCGCAAGAGGCTCCTTCCTGGATGATGTGGCAAAGAACATCACAGAGCTGGCATTTGACTATCTGGATGCGCCGCCTGTTATCGTTGGCGCCCAGAACTGGATCACACCTCCCTACGAGTACGATCACTACTTCTTCCCGCAGAAAGAGTGGATCCTGGATGCCATCAACGAGAAGATCGTTCCCCTGGAAGGCTACAAGCCAACTACAAACGTGACAGCCGTGGAGCAGATGAGAAGGCTGAAGATGGGCGTATAAGACTGGATAATAGAAATTGCGGACAAGATAGATGAACAGATGGTTTTAAAGGTAACAGAGGCAGGGTGGGAATTTTTCCGCCCTGTCTTTCTCAGACATTATTGACAGCTTTGTGGAAGCGCTATAAGGAGGAACCGGATTATGAGCAATTATTTCATTGAAACCTACACCTATAACCCCTGGTGGAATCTGGCCGTGGAGAAATACCTGGCAGACCGTATTCAGCCGGGAGACATGCTGCTCTATCTGTGGCAGAATGAAAACACTGTGGTGATCGGCCGGAACCAGAACGCTCTTCGGGAGTGCCGGGCCCAGCTTCTGGAGGAACAGGGAGGATATCTGGCCAGGCGTACCACAGGGGGCGGAGCCGTGTATCATGATCTGGGGAACCTGTGTTTCACCTTTGCGGCGTCGCCCGAGCGGTATGACCTGGGGCGGCAGATGGGCGTAGTGAGGGAGGCATGCAGGAAATTTGGTATTGAAACCCGTTTTTCCGGCCGAAACGATATTATTACGGAGGAGGGCTTTAAGTTTTCCGGCAACGCCTTTTCTGTCACTTCCCAGTGCAAAATCCAGCATGGCACGTTGATGGTAAATGTGGATGTGAGCAGGCTGGGGCAATATCTGACCCCCTCCAAAGAAAAGATGAAGGCAAAGGGTGTGAAATCGGTCCAGTCCCGGGTGTGTAATCTGCGGGATTTAAACCCTGCCATAACCACGGATGACATGCGCCGATCCCTGAAGGAGGCGTTTGCCGGGGAATACGGGGAATATACGGAATTATCCACGGAAGGGCTGGACTGCCGGGAGGTGCAGGAGACCTATAAGCTCTACGCTTCCTGGGACTGGAAATTTGGTAAGTCGCCGCAATGTGAGACGGTTTACAGCAGGCGCTTTGACTGGGGAGAGGTGGAGATTTATCTTAAGCTTAACACGTTGTATATCAGCGAGTGCAGGGTGTATTCCGATATGCTGGACGTGGAGATTCCCGCCATGCTGGAAAAGCTGCTGCCTGGAAAACGCCACGATATGGAGGGGGTGTCGGCGGCGGAAGTCCTGGGGGCCTCAAAAGAGCAGCAGGAAAAGATAGGGGAAGTCATAGAATGGCTGGCTGGAATCCGGGAGTAAAAAATTACAGATCCCATATTTGGGAATAACCGGATGCGGGCGACGGGGAATAATCTTCACGCCCGTTTTTTCTTTTTCCGCTCCCGGAAAATCGTAACCCGCCCCAGGAAGCATACCATGCGAACCAGGATTACGCCCAAGAAAACGCCTATACTGTCGATCATGACGTCCCGGCTGGAAGGGCCCCGGCCCGCCACAAAGGATTGATGGTATTCGTCCAGACAGGCACAGCCTACGCAGAAGCCTCCGGCGACCAGCATAAGGGCGAGCCCCCGCAGACGGTACACATACAGGGGGAATGATACGCATACGGCCAGCAGAAAATATTCTGTTACATGGGCCAGCTTGCGCACATAGGGGTGAAATTCCTTCGTGTAGGCATCCACCTGGGCGTCGCTCCACCCGGTGTCAAAGGACTCGTTGGTAATCTCCATCAGCTTGTGGGTGACCCGCCAGCTTAAATTTCCGGAGATATTTCCCGGCTGGGCGGAAAACCGGAAGATTATATACAGCATAAAAAGGGCAGGGACAAAGGAAAAGGGTTTCAGCAATAATTTTATTACACGCATAAGAATCTCCGTTTATTTTAGAATCTGGAATGGTTTCCGAGATGTAACTATAGCACACAAAAAACTGAAAATCCAGAAGAGTTTCTTAAGATCTATATAAATTGACGGATTTCCCCCTCTTAATAGCCGGTGTTTTTATATAAAGGTTGAAAAAAAAGGGAAATATGGTACAATTATGTCAAATAAAAAAGAAAGAGAAGGTAAGAAGGATGTCAAAAATTCATAATGAATGGCCCACAAAGAGCCGGGAAGCCATGTTGTATCGCAGCGCGCTGGCTGCGTCTGCCAAGAAATCAGGATTGAATGCGGTCAAATTTGAGGAGAGAGGAATTCCCTATGAGGATGTATACCGCAGCAGCTCCCAGGAGCTGGCTAAGGAGAACGCCGCCCGGTTCCGGGCCAATATGGAGGACCCCCGGGATCTCCGTCAGTGGGGCGCTCAGATGACGCCCGAACTGGGCCGGGAAGCTTTTGGAATGGAAGTCACGGAGTGTAGCGAGGAGTGTTTCGCCATGGATATGCACTTTTGTCCTCATCTGAAAGGGTGGCAGGATCTGGGCCTGTCCGACGAGATGTGTTCCAAGCTTTGCGACCTGGCCATGGCGGGAGACTTTGCCATGGCGGAGGCTATGGGGTATACCCTGGACAATCCCATGCGGCTGGCCGACGGCGACTGCGCCTGTCGGGTAATCTACCGCCGTAAAGACGAAGAAGAGAATAAGTAAACGTAGATTTCGGACTTTAAACAGCATCAGCCCGGACAAGCCCCCGGAAGGATTTCAGGATGCAGTGCAACCGGAAATTCTTCCAGATCCCAGGGGTTTTGGAAGGGCGGATGCGGGACTTTAAATAGGAGAGAAAAAATGTCACAGACAAAAGAAAAGCAGACCAGCTCCCTGCCCCGTCCCTTACGGCTGTTTTACGGTATAGGCGAGTTTGGTCAGCAGCTCAGCGTATTGACGCTGAACCTGTATTTATTGTATTTTTATACCACAATCCTGGGAATTTCCGGTAAGGCGGCAGGTACGCTGATGCTGGTGGCCAGGATCTGGGACGCCATCAATGACCCCATGATGGGAACCATTATTGACAATACCCACAGCAAACACGGCAAATGCCGTCCCTATTTGCTGTATTGCGCGGTTCCTGCGGGCCTGTTTCTGTTCCTGACCTTCCTTGCCCCGGATATGAGCAACACGGCCAAGCTGGTCTGGGCGTATGTGACCTATATCGGTCAGGGAATGCTTTACACTGCTACTGGTATTTCCTACACTTCCCTTATGTCCCGCATCAGCGACAAGCCCATGGACCGGGTGGCTCTGAATCAGAGCCGGGCTTTCATCTCCATGTTTGCCGCTATCGCCATCTCCAGCCTTACCTTGAAGCTTGTCGAGATGGCAGGCGGCGGGGACGAGCGGAAGGGCTTTGCCATTGTGGTGGGTATTTACGGAATTGTGCAGGCCATCTGTTATCTGACCGTATTCCGCCTCACTAAAGGCCATGACCGCCAGGAACCTAAGGTGGCAAAGACAGAAGGTAAATCCGGAGGGAAAGATCTCCTTAATTCCTTCAAATATATTGTCAAAAATCCATTGTGGCGCTGGCTGGCCGGCAGTACCATGCTCTACTATACATCCGCTGCCATCACCCAGGGCATTGTGGTGTTTTATGTGAAATTCTATCTGGAGAAGCCCTCTATGACAGGGCTTGCAACCATGTGTAGTATGGTTTCCAGCTTTTTTGCCATCATCCTTCTTCAGGTATTTGCCAAAAAGCTGGGCAAGGCCAGAAGCTGCGCCATGGGTATACTTATCGCCGTGTGCTGTCTGCTGGTGAGGCTGGTTACCAGGGACTCTATCTTCCCCCTGTATCTGATCTGCCTGCTGGTTTCCGGCTTTGGCCTGGGCCTGTTCTCCTCCCTTCTGGTGCCCTCTCTTATGGACAGCATTGATTATGGGGAATGGCTTTTTGGCAAGAGAAACGACGCCATGGTTATGTCAGCCAACAGTTTCGGAAATAAGCTGGGAGGCGGCGTGGGAGCGGCAGTCCTGGGCTTTATGCTGGATGCGGTAGGCTTTGACAAGAACGCCACTGTCCAGACTGCTTTGGCCAAGAGCGGTCTGTTTAATACCTCTATTTTTGTGCCGTTGACGGTATTCTGCATTGTATTCTTCTTTATGCTGATGTATCGCCGCTATGAGAAGAAGATGCCCCAGGTCAGAGAAGATCTGGCAGAGCGGCGGTCAGCCGCGGGAGCACGGAATTAAAGGCATACGACGGGGTATGAAAATCTTTGTTCCGGCAGAAAGGGAAGAATTGTTATGAAGAAAACGGATCCCCGCTATGGGGCGTATGTCAGGATATTGCAGGAAGAGCTGGTACCGGCCATGGGATGTACCGAGCCGGTTGCCATTGCGTTTGCCTGCGCCAGTGCCCGGGATCTGCTGGGGCGGCTGCCTGACCGGGCGCTTATCAGGGTAAGCGGGAACATTATCAAGAATGTAAAAAGTGTGGTGGTTCCCAACACAGGGGGCGGCCGGGGGATTTCCACAGCGGCCGCCATCGGATTTGTGGTGGGGAATGCCGGGCGGGAGTTACAGGTTATCAGCGCCGTTACCGACCAGCAGCGGGCAGAAATGACCCGGCTTCTGGAGAACTGCCCCATGGAGGTGAGCCCTACAGAAGGGCCGGAGGTGTTTGATATTCTGGTGGAGGCTTATGGGGAGGGCCACTGCGCCAGGGTGCGGATCACCGGTTTTCACACAAATGTTGTCTTAAGGGAGCTGGACGGCCAGGTGCTGGAAAGCAGCCCCCAGGTGGAGACAGGGCCTTCAAAGGAATCGGAGCTGCTGACGGTGGAGGGCATTCTGGACTTTGCCGATACGGCTGACCTGGGAGATGTAAAAGAGACTCTGGACCGCCAGATTGCGTTTAACTGCGCCATCCGGGATGAGGGTCTGACTGGAAAATGGGGAGCTGCTATTGGCTGTACCCTGCTTCGCTGTTATGGTTCCGCAGACGTGGCTGTCCGGGCCAGGGCGGCAGCGGCCGCAGGCAGCGACGCCCGCATGGGCGGATGCGAGCTTCCGGTTATTATCAATTCGGGCAGCGGAAACCAGGGAATGACCGCCAGCCTGCCTGTGATTGAGTATGCCAGGGAGCTGGGATGCAGCTGTGAAGCCCGTTACCGTGCCTTGCTGGTATCAAATCTGATTACGGTTCATCTAAAGAGCGGCATTGGGCGCTTAAGCGCCTATTGCGGAGCCGTCAGCGCAGGCTGTGCCGCCGGATCTGCCATTGCCTATCTTCATGGCGGCGGCTTTAAAGAGGTGGCCCATACTCTGGTGAACAGCCTGGCCATTGTCTCGGGCATTATCTGCGACGGGGCGAAGCCTTCCTGTGCGGCCAAGATTGCCAGCGCAGTGGACGCAGGCATTGTGGGCTGGCAGATGTACCGGGACGGGCAGCAGTTCTACGCCGGGGACGGTATTGTCCGGAAAGGCGTGGAGGAAACGATTAAGACGGTGAGCCGGGTAGGCCGGGAGGGCATGGCGGATACCGACTGGGAGATTTTACAGATTATGACAGAAAAAGTCTGATACTGGACGATGAATAAAGGAAGGCTCCGCGGGTTGTTTTGATAAAGAAGGCCGGCGGGGCCTTTTTTGTTACACAATAGACGGAAACCAGGAGCATCATATTTTCCTTGCAATTTTTCGGAAAATATTGTATATTCTATATTGTATAGATAAGTTTAAAGAAAAAATTTTACAAAACAGAGGTGCCGGGATGGCATCCTACAAACAAAGGAGTGAACTTTTTTGGATTCTAGTGACGCCATACAGCTAGGAAGTTTAGTTGTATTATTGGGGCTGTCCGCATTTTTTTCCTCTGCGGAGACTGCGCTGACCACGGTCAACAAGATACGGGTCAGAACCATGATGGAAGAAGGTAACAAAAAAGCGGGGCTTGTATTTCGCCTGATTGAAGAGCCTTCCAGAATGCTGAGCGCGATCCTCATAGGAAACAATCTGGTAAACATAGGCATGACCGCCCTGGCGACGGTGCTTGCCACTAAATTTTTCGGAAGCGCCGGAGCGGGTATCGCCACCGGCTTACTTACGGTTTTAGTGTTGATTTTTGGGGAGATTACGCCGAAGAACTGCGCGGCCATTTCTTCTGAAAAGCTGGCGTTTCTCTATGCCAGACCGGTCTATATCTGGGTAAAGGTGATTACGCCCGTCAGCCGTATTATCAACGGGATATCTCGCGGCTTAATGCGCCTGCTTGGGGTGGACCCGGACAAAAAACAGGATACTTTTACGGAGACGGAGATCCGCAGCATCGTGGACGAGAGCCACGAGGACGGGGAGATCGAGAGTGAAGAGCGCAAAATGATTAACAATGTGTTTGACCTGGACGATCACCTGGCAAAGGATATTATGGTGCCCAGAGTGGATATGGTATTTCTGAACCTGGAGGCCACTTACTGGGAGACCCTGGAGGTCTACAAGGAGTGTATGTTTACCCGCCTTCCTGTCTACGAGGAGAACCGGGATAACGTGGTGGGTATTATTAATGTAAAGGATCTTCTGATCTATGAGGACAAAGAGCATTTCCGGGTGGAGCATGTTCTGCGGGACGCCTATTACACCCATGAGTATAAAAAAACTTCGGAGCTTATGTTGGAAATGCGGGAAAATTCCATCACTTTAGCCATTGTGCTGGATGAGTACGGCGCTACGGCGGGACTGATTACCCTGGAGGATCTGCTGGAGGAGATTGTTGGAGAGATCCGCGACGAGTATGACGAGGAAGAAGAAAACCTTATCCAGGAGATCAGCGACCGGGAGTATGTGGTGGAGGGTTCTTCCAAGCTGGATGATCTGAATGACCAGATTGGTCTTTGCCTTTACTCGGAAGATTACGATTCCATTGGCGGTATTGTCATTGAGCTTCTGGACAGACTTCCCCAGGCAGGGGAATCCGTGGTGACGGATTCCGGTATCCGGCTGGTGGTGGATGAAATTGACAAAAACCGTATTGACAAGGTGCATATTTATCTTCCCGAGGAGGAAGAGGAGACAGAGGAATAAGGCGGCCGGAAAGAGGCGTATAATAGAAAAGCGGAGGTAAAAGAGAATGAGAAAAGCAGTGATAGGTTTCCTGGCAATGGCAATCCTTTTATTTGCCGGAACAACAAGCGCGTTTGCAGCCGGTTCCAGATGGGGACAGAGCCTGGATAGCGAGGTTCAAGGGGCAGTGTGCAGCTATGCGGGTACGGGATGCCACCACGGAGACAGAGACGGCGATGGCATCTGTGATTTTGCGGGAACGACCTGCTTCTACACACATATAAACCGTATAACCACAGAAACAGGAGCCATTGCAGCCAACGACAGCATAACCACGGTTACAACCAGAACAGCCGCGGCCAGCGAGGAGGCAGACACAGCCGGGGACAGTGCGTCTGCCAATGAAACAGAAGCTACTGCCGACGACAGTGCAGCCACAGATGAAACGGCAACTGCAGAGGACGACGGTATAACCACGGACGCGGACAACAACAGTACAACCGCGGCTGTAGCCAGTAGCGATACGTCAGCCAGCACACCTGCGTATAACAATGCACCAACTTATAACGGAGCCGCCTGCCCCGGTCCAGGGTGCGATGGTGTGTGTGTCTATAATGGCGCTGCCTGCGTGGACGTGGACGGCAACGGCATCTGCGACTACTACGACGCCAGAATGCAGCAGGCAAATACAAGCCAGCAGACAAACGGGTATGGGGGCCATCATGGCAGACATCATGGAGGCGGCGGTCATCATGGCCGGTGCTGGTAGCTGCCAGGCTTAAAAAAGGATAAAAAAGGACATGTGGACAATGAGGACATATTTCAAAACCTGTTTTGAAGTATGTCCTCCCTTTATTGTAAGAAACTTGTAAGACTTTTCCCCAAATCTTTGTAAGAAATAGATCCTATTATAGAACCAGGCAAAAGGAGGAGGCATAAAAGGATGGAACGGATACTAGTGGTGGACGACGACAGGGAGATTGTAAAAGCCATGGCAATTCTTCTGGAGCAGGAGGGTTACCAGGTGGAAAAGGCCTACGATGGACTGGAGGCGCTGGAAATCCTTTCGGAGCAGTCGGTACAGCTTCTGATTATCGATGTAATGATGCCGAAGATGGACGGGCTGTCGGCAATTTTAAAAATCCGGGAGAGACAGAACCTTCCGATCATTGTGCTCAGCGCCAGGAGCGAGGAGACGGACAAGGTTCTGGGACTGTCAATGGGCGCAGACGATTATGTGACAAAACCCTACAATCCCAAGGAACTGGCGGCCCGGGTAAAAAGCCAGCTTCGCCGTTACACCAGCCTGGGAGACATTCATGCCCCAAAGCGGGAGGACGAGATCTCCAACGGGCGGCTACTATATCGTCTGGGGGAACGCACCCTCTATGCGGACGGGGAGCCTGTGCGGCTGACGGCCACAGAGACAAAGATCGTAGATCTGCTGATGCGCAACCGGGGCAGAATCTTTCCGGCAGAGGAGATCTATGAGCGGGTCTGGGAGGAAGTGAGCTTCGCGCCGGAGAATACGGTGATGGTTCACATCCGCCGTATCCGGGAAAAAATAGAGCTGAATCCGAAAGAGCCAGAATATATAAAGGTGGTGTGGGGAATTGGATACAAAATGGAAAAAATGGAAGAGCGCCGGTAGCCTTACAGCATTTCTGCTGGGATTATATCTGTTGTTTTTAAGCTTCGTCCTGGGAGGCGCCGGACTTATGAGAACAGTATTCTACGGAGAGGGAATGGAAGGGATCCGGGAGCGGATGGAGACGGACTACCAGAATACCTCCGGGTTTCGCTGGTTTGTGAGCAACCGGCTGGAGGAACTGCTGCTTATGGCCTGCGGGGGAGAAATGGGGGGATACTACGGCGTAACCTATGAGGGGACAGTTATACAGGACACCTGTTATTATGACGACTGGGGCTGGGACTGGGGTATGGATTTCTGGTTTTCTGATATCCAGGAAGCGGTGGCAGTCGCGGAAGAGAGCAAATTGCAGGAGGCTTCGGGAAACTTTGGTTATGACGACTATTATGATGATTATTATGACGCTTATTACGATGATTATTACGACGGTTATTATGACGACTACGATACAGGGGAACAGAAAGCCCGGAAACCTCCTACAAAGGAGGAGCGTATCCTAAGACGACAGGAGGAACTGAAACCCGATCAGAATGTGCTGTATCAGGTCAGCTATGACGGGGAAATCCTATACACCAATGCGGAAGGCGTGACCCTGGATGAGACAGGTAAAACCATGCCGGAAGGCTACAATTTCCTGCTGTATTTTGACGGGGAAAAGACACATCTTTACAAGGACGGGCAGGAACTGGATATTTACGGGAATCCCTATTATGAGTCGGGAGAACGCCAGTGGTATGTGCCGGGATATTACAATTTTTATGTGGATGAGGCGGCAAAAAACGCCCGGGTACTGATGGCTGTCGCCGAAAATCCCAGGCTCTACATCCAGGGCAGGTATGACCAGGACGGAAACAGCCAGTATGGCAGCCAGCTTTACTGGATGGAGCGTTCCCAGAACTGGCAGCGGGAAGAATTTATAAGAAATACAACCCTGTTTTTTCTGGGGCTCGTCCTGCTCTTTGTGGCGCTGATTTTGAGAAAGCAAAAAAAAACGGCCGATCAGTGGGTGGCAAAAAAGACGAAAAAATGCTGGGTTGAAGGGAAACTCCTGATCTGTCTTGGCATCCCCGGGCTTCTGGGAAACCAGATGGCCTACCACAGGGGAATGGTGTATGTGGTTTTACTTGTGGATATCATAATGCTGTATGTGCTGATAAACGATCTGTGGCAGAACCGGGGCAGGCAGAAAGGGGTTTTCAAATCCCTGTGGAAAAGTCTTAGGGAAATGCTGCGGACAAAAAGCCTTCGGCTACCTGTGCAGAAACGGATGGTGTACCGGCAGTGGGCGGCGGGCTTTGCCTGGCTCCTGGCAGCGCTTCTTTTTTGCACCGCAGCCGGGATAATGTTCCGGGGATACTGGGGGATGGAAGGATCCGTCTATATCCTGCTGGCGCTTGGAACGCTGACGGCAGTAGCTGCGCTTTGCTTAAGTATCCGGTTTGCCCTGTATCACAAGCGGACGGCGGAGGATATCGGGGCCCTGGGAGAGCAGATTGCCGCGGTGCGAAATGGAAATCTGACAGGAGGCCTTATCCTGCCTGGGGAAAATGATCTCCGTGAGATGGCGGAGAACCTGAATACCATCCAGCAGGGCATGAACCGTGCCCTGGAAGAGCAGATGAAAAGCGAGCGGATGAAGGTGGAGCTGGTCTCCAATGTGTCCCACGATATCAAGACGCCCCTCACCTCCATAATCAGCTATGTGGAGCTGCTACAGCAGGAAGAGGGCCTTCCGGACCATGTAAAGGATTATATCCAGATTCTGGGACATAAATCCCAGCGGCTGAAAACCATGGTGCAGGACGTGTTTGAGGTCAGCAAGGCCAGCTCCGGCCAGCTCCCGGTAAAGATGGAGGTGCTGGATCTGCAGCGGCTTATGAGCCAGACGCTGGCGGACATGGACGAGCAGATCAAAGACAGCGGCATGAAGCTGAAAACCGACCTTCCGGCCGGTGAGATGTTTGTCCGGGCCGATGGCCAGCGCATGTACCGGGTTATCCAGAATCTTTTGCAGAATGCCCTCAAATACTCCCTGCCCGGCTCCCGGATTCATGTGACCCTGCGCAGAGAGGAGCAGCAGGCGGTGGTGCGGATTCAGAACACTTCCCAGGTGGAGCTGGCCGCGGACGTGGACTTTACCGAGCGTTTTGTACGGGGGGACGTAAGCCGTTCGGACGGCGGAAGCGGCCTGGGGCTCTCCATAGCCCGAAGCTTTACGGAGGCCTGCAACGGGACATTTGCCATTCACGTAAACGCGGATCTCTTCACTGCGGAGGTAGGTCTGGCGCTGGAAAGACCAGAAGCGGCATTTGAAGCCCACAGCGGGGAATACTATAGCAGGCCCCATAAAACGGACAATGATTTGAAGCATTAACTGCGGTAAAACTGACACAGGGACAGAAAGTAGAGAAGAACCTGGGCGCCGTCACCGGTTTCCGGGTTCTTTTTCTGCCCGGTTTCCATCCGCTCAGGATGCCACTGGACGCCCAGAAGGGGAAGGGAGACGTGACAAAGGCCTTCCACCACCTGTCCCGGCCCATACTGCACAGGCAGAAGGCCCTCTCCCAGCCGGTCAACGGCCTGGTGGTGGGCGCTGTTGGTTACAAGAGAGGCCCCATAAAGCCGGTGCAGAAAAGTGTCCGGCACAACAGAGGTGGCATGTATCCGGTCTGTGCTGCCTGCGGCGTGGGCTCTTCGCAGAGGCTGCGGCAGATCCTGGATAAGGGTTCCCCCCAGGGCAACATTGATTATCTGCATGCCCTTACAGATGCCAAGAATGGGTTTCTTCATTTTATAAAAGGCAGAAAACAGAGCCAGCTGCTGGCAGTCCAGGGGGATATCCGCCGGATAGCTGCCTCTGTTTTCCTGGGAAAAGAATCCCGGATGGATATCTCCGCCTCCGGGCAGCAGGAGGCCGTCGAAGCGGGAGAGGGCATCCTGCGTCTCTGGAAGCCATACGATGGGACACGCGCCAATCCCTTTTAGAGCGCGCTCATAATTGCCGGTATGTTTTTTGTCGCCTGCAACCAAAATATGCATAAAAATACCTCCCAAAAAGTCTTGACCTTCCCCCTGGTAGAAGGTGTAAAAAGAAAAAGCCGGGCGGCTGAAGAAAAGCAGGAAAGAAATTCGTTGTAACAATGAGAATGTGGGAATAAGGCAGCACATGAGGGTTTGTTAGTAAGATATGGAAGAAAGGGAGAAAAAATACTTAAGATTTACGAAAGGCTCTTGCGGATTCTGAAAAATGTGTTATTGTATTATCTAAGTAATACAAAGAGGAGGATTATATGAGTGCGCTGATAGAAGTGAGCGATATCTGTAAGATTTACAATCCAGGCGAAAACGAAGTCCGGGCCCTGGACAATGTAAGCTTACGAATAGACAGAGGAGAATTTGTGGCAATTATCGGCCAGTCTGGCTCCGGAAAGTCCACGCTGATGAATATGCTGGGCTGTCTGGATGTGCCAACCTCTGGCACGTATTATCTGAACGGAAAAGATGTGTCGGCTCTCACAGACGACGAGCAGTCGGATATCCGGAACCTGGAGATCGGCTTCATATTCCAGGGGTTTAATCTCATAGGAAATCTGACGGCCCAGGAAAATGTGGAGCTGCCTTTGATATACAGGGGCGTGGGGAAAAGGGAACGCCATGCCCTGGCAGTGGAGGCTTTAAGGCAGGTGGGGCTCTCCCACAGAATGGATCACAGGCCCAACGAAATGTCCGGCGGACAGCAGCAGCGGGTTGCCATCGCCAGGGCCATAGCGGCAAAACCGCCGCTGATACTGGCGGATGAGCCCACGGGAAACCTGGATTCCGCCTCCACAAAGGAGATTATGCAGATTCTGAAAGGGCTGCACCAGGATAACAGAACCGTGATTCTGATTACCCATGACAATGAGATAGCCGCCCAGGCCTGGCGTGTCATACGGATCCGGGACGGAAAAATAGAATCTGACAGTATAAACGAGGAAGCCATGGAGGAGAGAGGTTGATGGAGATGATTATGACAGTGGAAAGCCCGGCAAAGGAGTGGGAGAACGAGACGGAAGCCTGGGGAACCGGGGCAGAACAGACACCGGCGAAAAAGAAATTTTCCTTTCCGAAGGTTTCTTTTGCAAAACTGCCCTTTGGGCGGAAAAAGGACGGGGATACCTGGGACAGGGAAAAACCGGAGAAAGTAAAAAAAGAAAAACCCCCCAAAGAGAAAAAGGTACTGACAAAGGAGCAGAAAAAGAAGCGCAGGAAAACGTTTATTATCTGGGGAGTCATTGTGGTTCTGCTGGCGTGGCTGTTTCTGCCAGGACTGTTTGCCGGGGAGCAGCTTCCCGCGGTGAACGTTGTCCAGGCGGCCCAGGGGGACGTGGCCCAGACCATTACAGGTAGCGGAACCGTAAAGTCAGAGGTTGAGACGGCTTATTTTTCCCCAGTAAGCGCTACCGTAAATCACTGCGGTCTGTCTGTGGGAGACACGGTGTCCAAGGGCGACGTGCTGCTGACCTACGACGCTGCAGAGCTGGATCACCTGTATCAGCAGGCGGATCTTACCGGGGATGCAGGTACATACGGCTATCAGGACGCCATCACCAGGGATAACGAGAATATTTCCGAGTACAACCGTTCCACCCATGATATCGGAATCCTGGAGCAGCAGGTGGAGGACTGGGACAAAACGGTGGAGCATTTGAACGACCGGGTTTCCGAGTACAGCGGAAAGCAGGCGGAGTCGGCCCAGACACTGGCGATTAAACAGGGACTTCTGACAGAGGCTGAGCAGAAGGTGGTTAAAGCTGAGGCAGATCTGAAGGTTGCGCAGACTGCTACAAGCTCTGGTTCATCAGACAAGACTGTAGCCCAGGCTAAGGCAGATCTGGACGCGGCAAAAGCGGAAGTATCAAAGATTCAGTCAGAAATAAACGAAGAGCAGGATTATCTTAACGAGGTGAGCAGCAAACTGGGCGATTACCAGAACCGTCTGAAGGATGCCAGCAAGGAGCTGGGAGACTTCAACTCCGACCTGGCAGAGCAGAAAGGCATCCAGTCCGCTTCCGACGGAGCCCGTCTCACAGGGGCGGCCCGCTCACAGCTTGCCGCCAACGAGGATTTAAATAAGCTGAACGCATCCGTTACCAAGGAGCAGGTGGAAAAGGGAAGAAACGGCATTGTAGCTGATTACTCCGGTGTGGTGACCTCTGTGACAGTGGTGGAGGGCGGCCCGGCAGCCCAGGGAAGCGCGCTGTTTACCATTGCCAGCAATGAGGACGTGGTGGTGGAAATGAATGTGACCAGATACGACCTGGAAAAGCTGGAGGAAGGCCAGCAGGCAGTGATTACCATGGCGGGTAAGGAGTATACGGGAACCGTGACCAAATTAAGCCGTCTGGCAGAGAAGAACGAGAAGGGAACCCCGGTAGTCAAGGCGGAGGTTAAGATTGAGAATCCCGACGAAAACGTATATCTGGGTCTGGAAGCCAACGTAAGTATCAAGGGCAAGGAATCTACCGGTGTGCTGACCGTTCCGGTGGAGGCCGTGAATACCGGCCAGGAAGGAACCTTCTGCTATGTGGTGGAGGATGGCGTCATCGTAAAGAAGCAGGTGGAAACCGGCCTGTCCTCTGATATGACCGTGGAGATCGTGTCCGGTCTGTCCGCGGGAGACCAGGTGGTGAGAAGCGGCGCAGAGCTTCTGCAAGAGGGTATGAAAGTCATGGCTGTGGAGGAGTAGAGATGGCGCAATTACTGGAATACATAAAAATGGCCATAGACAACATCAAGGCCAACAAAGGGCGTTCTATTCTGACCATGCTGGGTATTATTATCGGCATTGCCTCCGTAATCATGATTATGTCCGTGGGCCAGGGAGCCAAGAGCTCCATCAGCGACGATCTCAACGCCATAGCCGGGGGACAGATTTTTGTCAGCGGCGCCTACGGGGAGGGTACACAGATCTATCTGACGCCGGCGGATCTTGAAGCCATCAAAGAGCAGATCGAAGGGGTGAAGGGGGCATGTCCCAATGACAGTATGTCCGGAACGCTCCAGGCTCCCAAAGGAGAATTTTCCCTAAGCGTCACAACCGGAACGGCGGACCTGAAATATATGAATAACCCGGAGATGAAATACGGACGCTATTTTACGGACGCGGATGTGGAGGCCATGAACCTGGTAGCCGTGGTAGGTGAAAGCGATGCCCGGAAGCTCTTTGGCACCGACAACGTGGTAGGGCTGACTGTGGAGGCCACGATCTTTGAGACTACCCAGGAGATCACCATCATAGGCGTATACAAGGAGGAGGACTCTACCAGCGCCCTTACCTCCAGTATGATGTACAATTCCAACCGGGTATCCTTCTACATGCCTTACACCTCCAACTATGCCTTCGGCTATATTCTGGATGAATTTTATGGCATCTATGTGTTCTGCGAGAGCGGATACGGTGGAAGAGCCGTGGGAAATGAGATTGTAAGCCTCCTGGAACGGCGTTATCATGTGCAGGGACAGGACAAATTTTATGTGGAGGACGCGGAAAGCCAGATTTCCATGATTACCGATATGCTGGATATGCTGACGGCTTTTATCTCGTTTGTGGCGGCCATTGCTCTTCTGGTAGGCGGTATCGGCGTGATGAATATTATGCTGGTGTCCGTCACAGAGCGCACCAGGGAGATCGGCATCCGGAAGGCCCTGGGTGCCAGAACCGGCTCCATTATGATGCAGTTTCTCTCGGAATCCGCCATTATCACGGCCCTGGGAGGCATTATCGGCATTATTCTGGGAATGCTGGGGGCAAAGGGCATCTGCTCCCTGCCCATGCTGGGGATTGAACCCAAGACCAGCTTTGCCACCATTTTGTTCGCCACCCTGTTTTCCTCCGGTGTGGGAATCTTCTTTGGCATCTATCCTGCCAGAAAGGCGGCAAAGATGAGCCCCATTGAGGCTTTACGGAGAAATTAGACACACGGCACAGGCGCAGAGTAAAAAGGACATCCAGGGAGAAAACGGTCTGGATGTCCTTTTTGCGCCACAGGGAAACGGGGTCTTTCCAGGGGCGTCCCCCTTTAGGGGCCCTTCTACCCCAGCATAAAGGTAAGATCGGCCTTTGCCACAACCTTTCCGTCTACGGAGGCCACGGCTTCCCCAAGGCCCACAGGCCCTTTTTCCCGGGTAATCCTGGTCTCCAGACGAAGGGTATCCCCAGGGACGACCTTACCCTTGAAACGACACCTGTCAATTCCGCCGAAATACGCGATCTTCCCCTTGTTTTCTGGCTTGGACAGGATGGCCACGGCCCCGGTCTGGGCCAGAGCCTCAATAATCAGCACCCCCGGCATTACCGGCTCCTGGGGGAAATGTCCCTGGAAGAAGTCTTCCCGGAAGGTTACGCATTTGTAGCCGATGGCAAACTTCCCCGGCTCATAATCCTCAATTCTGTCCACCAGAAGGAAGGGATGGCGGTGGGGGATAATTTCCTGGATTTCTTTTGTAGTCAGACTATTCATATGGCATTCCTCATTTCTTGTAAATATAGTTGACAAGCCCCTGTCCAGGGCCCTTTTAGAGAACGTCCGGATTAGGGACGGCTTCCTTTTAACAGCGCTTCGGCTTCCCGGGTGAGCTTACATATCAGGTCTTTACAGCTTAGGGCCTCCTTCACAAGGCCTGCGCTCTGTCCGGCCATCAGGCTTCCGTTTGCCACATCGCCTTCTACCACAGCCTTTTGAAGTCCCCCCAGGGTCAGATGCTCCAGCTCCTCAAAGGATGCCCCGGCAGCTTCCAGCTTCAGGTACTCCTTTGTCATCCTGTTCCGGAGGGCCCGTACCGGGTGGCCGGTGGAACGCCCGGTGACTTTGGTGTCGATATCCTTTGCTTTGAGGACACTGTTTTTATAGTTTTCATGCACCTGGGACTCTGTGGTGA
Source organism: Clostridia bacterium (assembly GCA_910576205.1). Lineage (GTDB taxonomy): Bacteria > Bacillota > Clostridia > Lachnospirales > Lachnospiraceae > RGIG4284. The sequence continues at coordinate 174,286 of CAJTHL010000008.1, forward strand.
CAATGAAATGGGTGCCCATCTGCACGCCCTCGGCTCCCAGCATAAAGGCGGCGGCAATGCCCCGCCCGTCGGCGATTCCCCCTGCGGCGATGACCGGGATATTTACGGCATCCGCCACCTGGGGCACAAGAGTCATGGTGGTAAGTTCTCCGATGTGGCCCCCGGATTCACAGCCCTCCGCCACCAGGGCGTCAGCCCCGCAGCGTTCCATCCGTCTGGCCAGGGCCACGGAGGCGACCACGGGAATCACCTTGATACCGGCTTCTTTCCAGAGCTGTATATATTTTTCCGGGCTTCCGGCGCCGGTGGTGACAACACTGACACCCTCCTTGGCCACAACATGGGCTACTTCTTCCGCATAAGGACTCATCAGCATAATATTGACGCCAAAGGGCTTGTCTGTCAGCTCTCTTGCCGCCCGTATCTGGTCCCGCACCCACTGGGCCGGCGCGCTGGCGGCTCCGATAAGCCCCAGGCCGCCTGCTTCAGATACGGCCGCTGCCAGATGGTATTCCGCCACCCAGGCCATGCCGCCCTGGATAATGGGGGATTCAATTCCAAGTAAATCTGTGATTTGTGTTTTCATATGGGTTTATCTCCTGTTTTAAAGATATTCTATCACATTGCGGCTTTATTTTCCACAAAAAGGGAGGGGGAAATTACGGAAAAAAGAAAGATATTGTGCTGGGGAGGGAAATCCTTTATAATAGAAATACCTTTGCGGTACGGGAAAGGCTGTCTGCTGAAATACCTGGGGTGAAAAGGAATTTTTACAGACGTGTTCCCGATCTGTGAAAATAGAATATCTATAAAAGAGGATAAAAAAGGGGGTAGTATTGGTTATGAAAAATATCTGGAAAAGCCTTCCGTTCCGGCTTCTGGTAGGCGTGGCACTGGGAATTCTTCTGGGGCTTGTGGCTAACGGGCCGGTGATGAATGTGGTGGTGACCCTGAAACAGGTAATGGGGCAGGTGATTACGTTCTGCGTGCCCTTGATTGTGATTGGATTTATCGCGCCTTCCATTACAAAGCTGGGACAGAACGCTTCCCGCATGCTGGGGGTGGCCCTGGTTCTGGCCTATGTATCGTCCATCGGGGCGGCGCTTTTTGCCATGGCGGCAGGCTACGGGCTGATTCCGCACCTGTCTATTGTATCGGATGTGGAGGGGCTGAAAAAGCTCCCGGATGTGATCTTTAACCTGGAGATTCCGCAGATTATGAGCGTAATGAGCGCCCTGGTGTTTTCCGTGCTTCTGGGTCTTGCCGTGACCTGGACAAAGGCGAAGCACACGGAGGAGATTTTAAACGAATTCCAGCAGATTGTGCTTGGTATTGTTACCAGGGTGGTGATTCCACTGCTGCCCTTCTATATTGCGGTTACTTTTTGCGGCCTGGCTTACGAGGGGACCATTACAAAACAGCTTCCGGTATTCTTGAAGGTGATTCTGATTGTAATGGTAGGGCATTACCTCTGGATGCTGCTGCTGTACGCGCTGGCCGGCATTTATTCCGGGAAAAGTCCCCTTGAGGTGGTAAGGCATTATGGGCCGGCTTATATTACGGCGGTGGGAACCATGTCTTCTGCGGCCACTCTGGCGGTGGCGCTGCGGTGTGCGCGGAAATCCTCTGTGCTGCGGCAGGATATGGTGGATTTCGGAGTTCCCCTCTTTGCCAATATCCATCTTTGCGGCTCCGTGCTGACAGAGGTATTCTTTGTCATGACTGTGTCCCAGATCCTCTATGGGAATATGCCTTCCCTGGGCACCATGATTTTATTCTGCCTGCTGCTGGGCGTATTTGCCATTGGAGCGCCGGGTGTACCGGGAGGAACCGTGATGGCGTCCCTGGGTCTGATTGTGGGCGTCCTGCTCTTTGACGATACGGGAACCGCACTGATGCTGACTATTTTCGCCCTCCAGGACAGCTTCGGAACCGCCTGCAATGTAACCGGAGACGGTGCGCTGACGCTGATGCTGACAGGATACGCGGAGAAACATCATATTAAGGCAGAGAAACAGTAGAAATTTCCGGTGAGAAGAGACGGCAGATGAGAGAGGTATGGCTGGGGGATTCCATTCAGTTAATCCGGCAGGTGGAGGCAGAGTCTGTGGATCTGATTCTGTCGGATATCCCTTACGGAATCAGTTTTGAGGAATGGGATATTCTCCATGGAAATACAAATACGGCCCTTCTGGGGGCCAGCCCTTCCCAGCGGGAGAGCGGAAGCATTTTTAAGAGCAGGGGAAAGCCTTTAAACGGCTGGTCTCAAGCAGATAAACAGATCCCCCTGGAATACTATGGGTGGTGCATGCAGTGGGCCCCGGACTGGTACCGGGTGTTAAAGCCCGGGGCAAGCTGCTTTGTCTTTGCAGGCCGCAGGATGGCCCACCGCTGTATCTGCGCCCTGGAGGACGCGGGATTTATTTTCAAGGATATGCTTGCCTGGGAAAAGGATTTCGCGGCCTACAGGGCCCAGCGGGTGAGCTGTGTCTTTGACCGGCGGGGAGATACGGAAAACAGCCGGAAATGGCAGGGGTGGAAGGTGGGAAACCTGCGGCCGCTGTTTGAGCCGGTTCTGTGGTTTATGAAGCCCTATCCCGTGGGCGGTACCCTCACAGACAATATTTTAAAGCATGGGCTTGGAGCCTTCCATGAGGAGGCGTTAAAAAGCATGACAGATTTAAATAAAGGTCTGGAAGCGGGTTCTAATCTGCTGCGGGTACAGACCCAGAAAACAGACCGGGGCCTGCATCCCGCCCAGAAGCCGGTAAAGCTTATGGAGATTCTTATTGAATTAACCACAGTGGAAAACCAGAGGGTGCTGGATCCCTTCTGTGGCTGCGGAACCACGCTGGTAGCTGCGAAGAATCTGAACCGGCAGTATCTGGGCATGGAGCGAAGTGAGACTTATTACCGGGAAGCGTTAAAGCGGCTTGGCAAAAGCTGAATCAGAATAGAGGGAAAAGCTGCTATGGCTTCCAGAGAGATCTGTCCGGGAAACCTCTCTGAAAGCGGCGGCTTTTTTGTTGCAAAAAAATAGCCGGAGATGAAACTTTCCCAGGAGGGTTCCACGTCTAATGATTAGAAACGGGAGAGGAGGAAAACCTTTGAGACAGGAATTATTACAGAAAAAGGTTGAGGAAAAGATTCTGGATTCCTATGAGGATCTATACCGGCTGGCCTATTCCTATGTGCGAAATGCGGACGATGCCATGGATATTGTCCAGGAAAGCGTTTACAAAGCCATGAAAAACGCAGGCCGCATGAAGGAGGAGGGATATATAGCCACATGGTTATGGAGAATTACTGTGAACACAGCCATAGATTTTATCCGGAAAAACCGCAGGGAGGTAGCCACGGAGACATTTTACGAGACAGGAAAAGAGGATACCTATGCGGATGTGGATACCATAGAGGCCCTGGAGGTCCTGGATGACAGGGAGCGGGCGGTGGTGGTGCTGCGCTTCTTTGAGGACCGGAAGATCCAGGAGGTGGCGGAGATTCTCAATGAGAACGTCAACACGGTAAAAAGCATTTTGTACCGCAGTCTGAAGAAGCTGAAGGTGGAGCTGGCAAAGGGGGATGCGCTTTATGAGGGATAAGAGGCTGGAGCATATGAGAGAGGACTATACACAGATTGAGATTCCAAAGGAACTGAGAGGAAAGGTGGAGGGCGCAATGGCAAGAGCAAAGAAGGAACAGAATGTAACGGCATATGAGAGAAGCGGAAGAGACGGAGAGAGACGCCCCAAAAGAAAGGCGGCAGTCTGGATCACAAGGGCGGCCGGCGCGGTTGTGGCGGCTATGCTGGTGGTAACGGTTCTGGCCAATACCAACGCGGATGTGGCTTATGCTATGGAAAAAATCCCCGTCCTGGGGGCCTTTGTGAAGGTGGTGACTTTCCGCAGCTATGAGAGAAAGGACAACAACATGGAGGCGGACATCAAGGCGCCGGAGATCCGCGTGGAAAACTCTGAGGGCGAGGTACTTGAGGAGACTACAGAAGACCTGAACAGGAAAATCCAGGAATATACGGATGAGCTGATCGCTATGTATGAAGCAGATGTGGAGGCGGCCGGCGGAGAGGGGCATGAATCCGTGGAGCTGGATTACAGCGTAGTGACGGACAACGACAAGCTTTTCTCTATCCGTTTCAACCAGCTGATTATCATGGCCAGCGGATCGGAATCCATTCGCATCTACCATGTGGATAAGGCTACGGGGAAGGTTATCACCCTGGAGGGGCTGTTCCGGGATGGCGCGGATTATGTGAAGGCCATATCGGAGAATATCAAGGAACAGATGAAGGCAAGGATGGCGGAAGATGAAAATAAGATCTACTGGGTGGACAACGTCGATATGCCGGAGCTGAATTTTCAGCAGATCAAGGAGGACGCCACATTCTATGTAAATGAGACGGGCCGTCTGGTGATTGTATTCGATGAGTATGAGGTTGCCCCCGGGTATATGGGATACCAGGAATTTGAAATTCCCACAGAAGTGGTGGAGGATATCGTGAAGGAAGGCTATCTGGAGGCGTAAACAAAAGGAAGCATGCCTGGAGAACCTGGTAAAACGCAGGAAAATACAAGAAAAATACAGCCCACCCGTAAAACAGCGGGTGGGCTGTGCTTTATCCATTATGGGTAGTGTAAAATAGTTTGTGTCTTTGGAAAAAAATGGCTCCTTTTAGGTAAGAATTCAGATATGACAATTCTTATCGAAAAGGAGTATTTTTATGGCGGTAGCTAAGGAGCAAATTCGACAGATTATTTCTGAAAACAACATTTCCAGCGTTGCGGATGTCTATTCCCTGCTTAGGGAAAGCTTTAAAGACATCCTGCAGGAACTCATGGAAGCGGAACTGGACGCTTCCCTCGGTTATGAAAAAAATCAGAAGGGAGATTTGGCCACTTCCAACAAACGGAATGGCCATTCTCCTAAGACCCTGAAAAGTCAGTATGGGGAATTCCAGGTAGATGTCCCCAGGGATCGGAACGGGGAGTTTGAACCCAAGCTGATTCCCAAATACCAGCGCGACATATCCGGCATTGAAGAAAAGGTCATCTCCTTGTACGCCCGCGGGATGAGCACACGGGATATCCATGACCAGCTAAAGG
>CAJTHL010000009.1 GCA_910576205.1 Clostridia bacterium
ATCACGGTAGGCGCCAACGAGAGCTCGAAGTTCTGGCTGGGGATGCTGAACGACCTGAAGAACCGGGGAGTGCAGGATGTGCTGTTCTTCTGCGTGGACGGGCTCCCTGGGTTCAAGGAGGCGATCGGCGCCGTGTTCCCCCAGTCCGAAATCCAAAGGTGCGTCCTCCACATGCTGCGCAACTCGTTCAAGTATGTGAACTACAGTGACCTGAAGAAGTTCGCGTCTGATTTCAAGGCGGTATACAATGCCCCGAATGAAAAAGCCGGACTGGAAGCACTGTCAGATGTCAGGGAAAAATGGGGAAAGAAATATCCCTACGCAGTCAGCAGCTGGGAAAACAACTGGGAAGATGTAAGCCCTTTCTTCCAGTTCCCAGACGAAGTACGCCGTATTATGTACACGACCAATATAATCGAGGGGCTGAACCGCCAGTACAGGAAAGCCACCAAGACAAAGAGCGTGTTCCCAAGCGACAGCTCCCTGGAAAAGATGCTCTATCTGGCCAGCCTAAATGTGGCGAAGAAGTGGACACAGAGATACCGGAACTGGGACCAGGTACTGAACCAGCTGACAGTCCTCTATGGGGAACGGCTGACCCAGTATCTGTAAAACAGAAGCTCCGCATCATTAGGAAAGTCTGGGGCAGCGCACCCTGAAAGGAATGCTGCTGCCCCCATCCTTATTCCAGAGGCCGGGTGTGGGCAGAGCCCACGAAAAGAAGCAGCCGGGATGTTTTATTTTGGTGCAAAAAATTAGAAAAATCTGTATAAAGGTATGCAGATTGGTAATACTATAATCAGTAAGATCAATCGACAACAAAATCAAGCCTAGGATTCGACACAGTATTGTACATATCTGGATTCTGCCAGAAGGATTTTTCCTCCATAGACACAGAAAAATTTACAGCCTCACAAAATGCGCAAGGACATTCAACCAAACAAAAATAGAAAAATGTCTGTAATATACTCCATCCAAATAGTGATTTATTCATTTCATTTTCTTTATGCAACACTGCAATACAAAGTGCGGCATATATACCAAATCCAATCAAGACCCCTGCTATAAAGCAAGCTATCCCTATTATTAGAAATTCACACAGAAACATAAAAGATAATTTGCTTTTTTCCATTCCCAACAGTAAGCAGTTGGCAAACTCTTTTGCACGTTGTTTCAACATGAAGGAATCAATGTATCCAACCAATATTACCAAAAGTAAAGTTATTAAAATCGGTAAAGAAATTGTTTGGAAACCAACTTGTTTCCCTACAATGGCAATACAGTTGGATACTTCCATAATTGATAATAAAATTGTCATTGTCGTAATATATAAAAAATAGTTTACGATAGACTTTTACACCCTGCCACCAGTCTGCTATACATTTATAATTTCCCCGTTCACAATCTCCCTCCCACACGCCCTTATGTTGTTGAGTCTCTGCTTTTACAATGGTTTCTTCCTCTGCCTTGTTTCGCCCGCATGCCGTTATCGGAAATGCCCATAATACGTCAATTATATATGTCATAGATTCCCGCAATCATCTGATACTGGGGCAGCGTGTAGGTATATACCTGGTTTAAGATGGAAAATTTCGGATATACCCTCTCATCAAATACATGGCCAATCTTCAGTTTCTGCTCATGGTTCGTGATAACTGCGCCGCCGTTCATTTCAGAGCCCGTACCAGCCATTGTCAGGACACATCCCACCGGAATGATCTCATTATCCACATCTTTCATTTGAAGATAATATTTTTCCCATGGATCTTCCGTGCAATATGCAGATACGGAAACCGCTTTTGCATAGTCGCAGACAGAACCGCCCCCAACCGCAAGAATCAGGTCTGCCTTACCCTCTCTGGCAATCTTACAGCCTTCATACAGCTTCTGTACCGTTGGATTTGGCATCACGCCTGCATCTTCCAACATATTTTTTCCATTTGCCATCACAGCTCCATGACTTTATCATAGATACCATTCTTTTTAATCGGCCCGCCGCCATACACAAGCTGTACATTCTGTCCATACTTAGGCAGTTCTTCATTCAAGCCGGCAAGGGAATCCTCGCCAAAATAAAGCTTCGTCGGGTTACAATACATAAAATTTCCTAATATTGTCTTCCTCCTCGTATTTTAAGCTTAGAAATGTCATCTCATATTTTCCGAAAAAAACTGCTCCAGCTTATCAAACGGAATCGCATCCTTTCCGCCGCCGTCATACAGATCTGTATGGACTGCATCTGGGATAATCAGCAGCTCCTTATTGTCTGCATAAGGGTTATCCTTCACCATTGCGTCATAAGCATCACGGCTGAAATAGCAGGAATGTGCCTTCTCCCCGTGCATGATAAGGACTGCACTGCGGATCTCATTGCTGTACTGCAGAATGGGCTGGTTCATAAAGGACATGCAGCCGATCACATTCCAGCCGCCGTTTGAATTCAGGGAACGTTTATGATAACCCCGGTCCGTTTTATAATAATCATGATAATCCGCCACGAAGAAAGGCGCATCCTCCGGAAGCGGATCTACAACCCCGCCGCCCAGTGCATAGCTGCCGTTTTTATAATCCACAATCCTCTGGGCATTCATGGCCTCCTTCTTTGCATACCGCGCATCCGCAGAATTCTCTGCATCAAAATATCCGTTGGCATTGACGCGGGACATATCATACATGGTGGACGCAGCCGTCGCCTTAATGCGGGTATCCAGCGCCGCCGCATTGAGGGCAAGGCCTCCCCAGCCGCAAATTCCGATAATGCCAATACGTTCAGGGTCAACATTCTCCTGTACGGAAAGGAAATCCACAGCCGCCTGAAAATCCTCTGTATTAATGTCTGGTGAAGCCATGTACCTGGGTGTGCCGCCGCTTTCACCAGTGAAGGAAGGATCAAAGGCAACAGTGAGGAAACCTCGCTCCGCCATCGTCTGTGCATACAGTCTGGAGGCCTGCTCCTTTGCCGCGCCAAACGGCCCGCATACCGCAATCGCAGCCAGTTTCCCTTTCACTCCTTTCGGCTCATAAAGATCTGCCACCAGTGTGATCCCGTAACGGTTAGGGAATGTCACCTTGCGATGGTTCACCTTTTCACTTTTCGGGAAAGTCTTATCCCATTCCTTTGTTAATTCCAGTTTTATAGTATTTTCCATTTTGAAATGCCTCTCTTTCTTTTTTGTTATTTTTAATGACTGCTTTTCCATCTGCCATACTAAAAAATCAAGACAGTCAACCTTTTCCTGCCTTTCATGCAGGCTGTCCATCAGGCCGCAGCGGTGTTTCCGCAGTGTTTTAATCGCATTCTGAACCAGATCATCCGTATGACCGCCTCCCTTCCTGCTATGTCTGTATTATATCCCCTTGACTTTTATTTTGCTAATGGCTATAATTTATATCATGATATAAATTTTAGGAATATCACAGGAGGACAAAATGGAGCTGCGAACTATGAGATATTTTCTTGTCGTGGCAAGGGAAGAAAATATAACCCGCGCGGCAGAACTGCTTCACGTCACCCAGCCTACTCTCTCCAAGCAGTTAAAAGCACTTGAAGACGAGCTTGGGAAAAAACTGTTTATGCGCCACAGTTTTAGCATACAGCTTACGGAAGAAGGGATTTTACTGCGGAAACGGGCAGAAGACCTGATAAAAATGGCTGACAAAATCACAACTGAATTTCTTGCTTTAGATGATGTCTTGGGCGGCGATGTTTACTTCGGCCTGGCGGAATCTTACCAGATCAGATGCCTCGCCGCCGCAATCAGAAGATTCAAAGAGTCTTACCCTGATCTGCATTATCATATTACCAGCGGCGACACGGAACAGGTTACAGAAAAACTGGATAAAGGTATCATTGACTTTGCCGTACTGGCGCAGGAACCCAATACTGCAAAATATCATTATTTAACCTTTCCCCATGCTGATCTATGGGGTGTTGTCATGCCAAAGGACTGTCCATTGGTAGAAAAGGACTCCATCTGCGTGGAGGACTTATTTGGACTTCCTCTTTTTTGTTCCGAACAGGGATGGAGCAATAATATTTCCAAATGGTGTGGCAATAACATGGATAAATTACACCTTGAAGGGTCGTTTCGTCTATCATATAACGGATCGCTTTTTGTGAAAGAGGGGCTGGGTTATCTTTTAACTTTTGAGCATTTAATTGATACAAGCCCCGATAGCGGGCTTACTTTCCGCCCTCTTACCCCTAAACTTGAAACAAAAATGTATCTAATATGGAAAAAATATCAAGTTTTTACTCCTATTGCTGAACGATTGCTGGAAATGTTGAAAGCCGGGCTTTCAGAGTAGAAGTCAAAGTAATGCTGTAAGAAATTTATTGATATACGTAAGGAATTTTTCTTTGAAAAAAACCTTGTCTTTCCACCAAAAATGTGTAAGCAGTCACTCACAGAAAACAAAACATATCTCTGACCTGTTTAACGAGCATTTCTATGGCAATGAATTAACTTGCCCAGCCATCACTGTATCCCCAGACAGCGGGCGCGATGCTTACGGCTGGTGCAGTATCAATGACATCTGGAACGCCAGCGGCGAGAAGTACCGGGAGATCAACCTTTGCGCCGAATACCTTGACCGGCCCATCTTCGAGCTGGCGGCCACCCTCTTACATGAAATGGCCCACCTTTACAATCTGGCGCGTGATATTCAAGATGTAAGCAACAACGGATATTATCACAATATGAAATTTAAGGCCACCGCCGAGGCCCACGATCTGCATATAGAAAAGCACCAGAAATACGGCTGGACGGTAACGACACTGACCCCGGAAGCGGAAGCAGGGAGCAGGGAAACCATAGGCGAGGCCGGTATCAATGCAAGCCGCCTGCAGGAGCTGGGAACGACCAAAGGCGGGAGCAGGAAATCCAAGAACCACAGTATCAAAACAGAAGTCATAGGACCGTATTTTATGGAGCTTGCCGCACAGCATCCGGATTCGCCCTACCTTTCCAAAAGTGCCGGAGATTATCGCTCATCAGTTACATTCCAGATACTCCAGCGCTTCCGTAAGCCGGTGTATCACTTTGTAATCCGCACACTGCACTTTTATCTTTCTATCTATAAGGACAGACGTTATGCCGGCTGCAAATGCGCCATTAACATCAGATACAACAGAGTCCCCAATATGAATCACTTCGCTGGCAGCGTGTCCGCTTATTTTCAAAGCATAAGCAAACACCTCTTTATGAGGTTTATAGGCTCGGACCATTTCTCCGGAAATAATTCCGGCGGCTTCAAGTCCGTTCTGTTTCAGACATTCCTGCACATAACAGGCTCCGTTATTTGTAATTACATAAACCGGGAGAGGACATTTTTCAAAAAATTCCTTCACGTCCTCAAAAACAGGCGCATACATCCAGAACCTCTGAAACAGCTTATGCAGTTCCGAAAAATCATCATCCAGGCCCTCTTCCCGGCCAAGCCTTTCCAGCAGACAGTCAACGATCTCATCTTCTGTCAAAAAGGCATGGCCATAGCTTTTCTCTTCCATCATTTTCAGCATGCTCCACCAATATCTCACCGTCTCTTCCGCCGTTTCAAGCCGGCTGTTTTTCCATATGCGGGAAACAATTTTTTCCAAATCCTCTCCCTTTTCCTGAATGATTGTTCCTGTATAATCCATAAATACTGCTTTTACCATTTTTTACCTCCGATTTTTCTACTAGTATACCACATATCACAGACATATCAACATATACTCCCCTGGCTGACATGGCCCGGTAATCCTAAGATTCCGTACTGTATGACAAATATGGGACAGAGATAACAGATCATGGCCTCATATCCGCCGCTTCCAGAATATCACGGATTAAGGGGCCGCTCTTGTCCTCCCGGGTTCCCCTGTAGCCGCTGTCGCTGACTATGATAACCGCTGTTTTCTATTTCATGGATAATCATCTCTTTCTTATTATTTTTCCCATTCCATTAACAAAAGTTATCTTTTTTCAATATATCCGAAAATTTATCAATAATCAATAATTTTTACCGCAATTTTGCATAAAACCGGTTATTATCCAGACTTTTTTAAAATTTTGGGGAGTCAGCTATTTATGCAAATCGCTGACTCCCCTGTTCCATAACTTCCTATTATTTAAGCTACCCTTTCCAGGCGTCTTTTCTTATCCGCCGGGCACCTGGAAATTCTTATTTTTTCTCCTCATTTTTGATCCACAGGTGATACAACCCTATCCCGCACATTCCCGCTATTACGCTTGTCCATGTTGCGTCTAATTCCATGCCTCGGGTATTTAAAAAAATATTGATTCCCATTAAAACAATCAGAATTGCAGCCACTATGGCCGCCCCTTTTAAAAAGTGCTTCATAACTTCATATCCCCTTCCAAAGCAAATCTGTATTTCCGGAACATAGTATACCAGAGAAAACGGCAATTCTCCCAAAACAGTCATAAAAGGCTTTATTTTGCAGATAAACGCGTTTTTTCCCCGCAAAAAATACGTTTATTCCTCATTTTCGCGAAGCGGCCCTTGATACAGAAATGCAAATGCAGTATAATCTGGGAGGTAAGCCCCAAAAGGAGGAATCTACTGAAATGCTGCTGTCCTTTTTCCAGCTTTCCCTTGCCATCCGGAATGTGTGGCCCAGACCCATGAGCCCGAAAGCGTTTCTCGCCCTCTATCTGCTGCTGTTGCTGGCAGGAACGCCTGTAACGCTTTTTGCCTGCGTCCCCTACGGCCTGTTTGGTATTCTGGTGGCAGCTTGTATTTACAGCCTGGTTACCAGTCGGGAAACCGCGCCCCAGAATGTCTGTATGGCCATGACCGGAATTGTGCTTACTGTCGTGACAGAAAATGTTCTGGGACTTTTTCTAAGTCTGCTGACACCTCCTGCATTATCCGGTCAGCCGTTTTTTTCTTTTGCTGTCCCGCTGATCCGCATTTTGCTGTTTTATTTTATTACGCTTCTTTGTGGCAGGCTGCTAAAAAAAATGCTGCTGTCCGGAAAAGGAATTTTACGTCTTCCGCAGGCCTGGTATCTGATAGACGCCGCCTTGCTGCTCCTTATCACTATTTATCTGTTTGATAATCTGATTCCAGGGCAAAACGGCTCAATAGGCAGAATGATCTATAATAATGTCTTACATATCTCGGGGTATCTGCTTGTGATGCTTTTTCTGCTTCTGGCCATGCGCCGTTCCTGGCTGGAACAGGTACAGACCGAGGCAAAGCAGAAAGCCTTGCAGGATTTACAGGACTACATGCGCAATCTGGAGGCTCTGTATAGCGGGCTTCGCTCCTTTAAGCACGATTACGTGAATATTCTCCTTTCTCTATCCGGCTATATTGAAAATGGCAATATGGAAGAGCTAAAGAATTTTTTTGACAGCAAAATCTTCCCCACAAAGACTATCCTTGACCAGGGGGACTACAAGCTTAACCAGCTTGGCAATATCCAGGTGCTGGAGATCAAGAGCCTGCTCTCTGCAAAACTGATTTACGCCCATGAGTCGGGGATCGATGTCACCATTGACATTCCCAACCGGGTGGACAGCTTTTTCATAGACACCGTAGACCTTGCCAGAATACTGGGCATATTTTTAGACAACGCCATTGAAGCCGCGCTTATGACAAAACAGCCCCAGATAGGCTTAAATATCCTTCGGCATAACTCCGGCGTGGCCATCATCATAACCAACTGTTTTCAGGATAACGGCGTGGCGCTGCACCGGTTAAAGCAGAAAGGCTTCAGCACAAAGGCCGGACATCCGGGAATCGGCCTTTCTAACGCGCAGAAAATCATCGGCTCCTATGACAATGCGCTGCTGGAAACAACTATGCTTTGCGGTATTTTCACGCAGCATATGGAGCTTGCTGCCAGAAAGGAATAACCTGATATGCTGAACATTTTTGTGTGTGAAGATAATCCCCCCCAGCGGCGGGCTATCGTGGAAATCATTCAGAATATTGTGCTGATAGAAGAACTGGATATGCGGCTTGTTTTAGACGCAGGAGACCCTTACGCCCTGCTGGAAGAAGTCCGGGCGAACCGGAACACCGGCATCTATTTCCTTGATATTGACTTAAACAGCGACATAAACGGGCTGAAGCTGGCGCAGCAGATCCGGTTGTCCGATCCCCGCGGTTTCATCATATTCATAACCGCCCATTCTGAGTTAAGCTACATGACCTTTCAGTACCGGGTGGAGGCAATGGACTTTGTGTTAAAAGACAATCCGGCCGAAATGAAGGTAAAAATCCATGAATGCCTGCTAAACGCAATGGAGCGCTATACCCTCCAGACAAACCGGACCCATAAAGTGTACACCCTTGAAGCCGGAGGACGGAAAATCAGCGTGGATTATGACGATATCCTCTTTTTTGAGACTTCCAGTAACATCCATAAAGTCATTCTCCACGCCAAAGACCGTCAGATTGAATTTTCCAGCACCATGAAAGAACTGGCAGGCACATTAGACGATAACTTTGTGCGCTGCCACCGGTCATTTCTGGTAAATAAAAAGAACATAAGGGAAGTGGACGCCAAAAACCGGATGATCTCTTTTAACAATGGGGAAACCTGCCTTATGTCCACGCGGATGATGAAGGGGTTCTGAAGAGAAAGCGGTACAGGTGCATCCCCATACCGCTTCAGGCCGCCTATTCTCTTCCTGCGGTAACTGCCCGCATCCTTTTACTCCCCAAACGGCTCCAGATCCCTCACCGCCTCCGAAAGCTCCATAACCTGGCCGTCATGGTCAGTATCGATGAGTTTATACCGGTCGTTTCCCATCCCCAGCTCTTTCATATAGGAAAGCTGGCGCAGGCCGTGGCGGGTCTGCATACGCTCCACCAGGGCGTGGCGTTCCTCCTCCTTCATAGCGTAAATAATATCCACGCAGGCCTGATCCAGGGCCAGAATATCCAGGGAGGCTAAAATCCCCACATTGGGGGTTACCACCGGCTCCGCAAGGATTCCCTCACAGTCACAGGAAACCGACATGTTGCGCATCACATTGATGTAGGCGGTGTTTTTGCCAAAATAGTCTATGACAGCCTTGGTGGACTCTGTCATGCGCTCCATAAACTCCTCGCCGCTGATATCCCAGGGATTCTCCTGCCCGGGAGTGCTGTGTATCATACCCTTTCCCACCTTGCCGTCGGCGCAGCCAATGCCGATATTTTTGTTGGAGCCGCCAAAGCCCCCCAGAGTGTGGCCCTTGAAATGGGTGAGGGCCAGCAGGGAATCATACTCCGGCAAGGTCTTTCCCACGGATATCTCCGTAAACCATTTCCCGTCCTTTACCGGGATAAACGCCGTCCCTTCCGCGTCCATAATATCTACCGGAGAAAACGTCCAGCCGTTGACCTTGAGGGTTTCCCGGTGCTTTTTTGTGGTGTCCCGGTCTCCCTCATAATAAGAATTGGTCTCAATAATAACGCCCTCCGAAAGCTTCTGCTCCAGAAGTTCCTTCACCCAGTCTCTGGGAATAATGTTGGGGCCGTTCTTTTCCCCAGTGTGAAGCTTTACGGCTACGCGGCCCTTCAAGGCATCCTGGATATACCCGTAAATCTTAACCAGACCCGCCGCCGAAAGGTCCCGGGTAAAGAATACCACCGACTCCCCGCCGGTACGGTTTTCATAGGGAAGATACTGATCTCCCCCGGTACCAGGAACAGCTTTTTTCTCTGTCATAACAACCACCTCTCCTTTTTTATAATAATTTTTGCATCCTCCCTTCCAATGCCCTGGGATCTGAAAGGATTTCCGGCTGTTTCACGTCCCGGATTCCTTCCGGATCCTTGTCCCAAGGGACGCCTTCGGTGTCCGGGATGATACTGTTTTTGTTTTCTCCTGGCTTTGCGCCAGTCTTGTTACATAAAGGTCATTTCAAGGTCTCGCTGTGGTTCAATACCAGCGTACTGTACAAAAACAATACGTCGCAGCCGGAAAAGTCCACAAAATTCCCCAGCCGGTCCGGCTGGATATAACGGATATCCACCAGGGTAACCCGGGAATACCCGCTGGCAAGAAGGGGAGCAATGGCAGACCCAAAGGAATCCCGGAAAACCACAAGCTCTCTGGTTTCTTCCGCCATGGGGTTTTCAATGGTGAGAAGAGACAGGGAGCCCGATAAAAACATTTCGTAGGGATCCCTCCCCTGCGCCCGCTCCATGTCATAGACGGGAATCTCCTTCCCGTTCTGCCAGTCATAGACCTTATAACTCTTAAGCGCTTCATTGGTCAGATACCGCAAAGTATCCGGCTTTACCGGCAAGGCCGCCTGGCCGTAGTAGACGCCGTAAAAATCCGCAGGAACATCCCGGATTTCCCATGTTTCGGAAATCCTTGTCCCCATGGAAGCCGCCAGCCGGCCGGCCACATCCGTAATCCGCTCCTGCCGCCAGTGGGTGTCCGTCCGATAATAGTCCTCCTTTTCCAGAAGGTCCGAAACAGAAATTATTTCCGCAAAATCCGCCTGCTCCGCCATCTGCCTTTCGAACTCCTCATAATCCATGGCAGGATGGCCGCTCTCCCTGGCCAGAAAACAGTTTTTATCCGGGATTACACAGAGATACACCTCGTTTTCCTCTGTGAGATACGTCTCGCAGATGTGGCGGAAACGCCGGGAAGCATAGGCCAGAGAAGCTTCATTCATGGGATATTCCACTGTGGAGAGATATCCCTCCCCGGTAAAATACACCCCATGGTTGTCCTTCCGCAAAAACACCCCTGCCGCCGTAAGCGCCTGCACCCGCCGGAAAGCATCCCGGAAGGGAAAGGCGTCTACGGCGTAGGTCTCAAAGCCGGACATAAAGCGCCCGCTCCACACCGCCTTCCCAGAAAGCTCCGGCATAGGGGCCAGGACACGTCGTTCCATATAGGAATATTTCTCTTTTGGCAGAAACAGGCACAAAAGGAATCCCGCCGCAAAAATTGCCGCTGTCAGAAAGCAGACCACTTTGTTCTTCATTTTTTCATGCATAAAACGCCCCCTCCTTTCTGTCCGAAACAGGGACAAACGCAAAATGCCAGACTGCAAATCCGCCCGCCTGGAACCTTTAAAAAACATTAAAACCGGAAATACAGAAACGGGTTAAAGGATCCGTCCACAAGATAGGCCGTCACCACCAGCAGCAGCGCCGTCAGCGCCAGGGGTTCCATAAGATGCAAAGCCTTTTCTCCCGCCTTTTTCTGATAAATTCTCCCTGTTACATGCTTCACCGCCGGCGTGGCTCCAACTATGCCCAGCAGAAGCGCCATTCCAAAATTCCGAAGCTGGTACAAAGCTTCCTCCGACACCAGGGGAATCCCCCCGGCCCCGAAAAGGCCTCCCAGGTCAGACAGGGCCTGCCCCGTATTCTGCCCATTGAATATAACAAAGCTGACAGCCACAAAAAAGAGCACATAAATATGCGAAAGCACCCGGCTTTTGCCCAGAAGCTTTAAAAGCCAGAGCTTTTCCAGGGTCAGAAGAAGGGCAAACAGCAGGCCCCAAAGGACAAAATTCCAGGCGGCCCCATGCCAGAAACCGGTCAGCATCCACACCGCCAGGATATTAAAGAGCTGCCGCCCCTTTCCCCGGCGATTCCCTCCCAGGGGGATATACACATACTCCCGGAACCAGGAGCCCAGGGAAATGTGCCACCGCCGCCAGAATTCCGTAATGCTGGCGGAAATATAAGGATAATTGAAATTCTCCTGGAACCGGAACCCAAACACCCTGCCCAGGCCGATGGCCATATCGCTGTAGCCGGAAAAATCAAAATAAATCTGCAGGGCAAAGGCCAGGGCGTACACCCAGTAAAACAGCACGGATTTCCCCTGGGCATCCCTAAAGGCCGTGCAGAGCTCCCCAAACTGGTTTGCCAATAACACCTTCTTCCCAAGCCCCAGGGCAAAACGGCGGATTCCCGAAGCGGTCAACTCAAAGGAATGTTCCCTTTTTTCCAGCCGGGCTGCAATATGGGAATATTTTACAATCGGTCCCGCTATCAGCTGGGGAAACATGGCGATATAGGCTCCCAGGGTAACGGGATTTCGCTGGGCCTTTTCCCCCCAGTACACATCTACCGTGTAGCTGATAATCTGGAAAGTGTAGAAGCTGATACCAATAGGCAGGGCAATGCCCGGAAGCGGAAGGGAAAGCCCCGTGACGGCATTCACATTTTCCACAAAGAAATCCGTGTACTTAAAATACAACAGAAAAGAAAGACTTGCCAGGATGGAAATTCCGCAGAAAATCCTTCCCGGCCGCCTTCCCCGGTACTGTTCCACCAGAAGCCCGAAGCCGTAGCCCAGCAGAACGGAAAGTCCCATAAGAAACACGTATTCCGGCTCTCCCCAGGCGTAAAAAAGGAGGCTTCCCAAAAGGAGCGCCGCGTTTTTCAGTTTCCCGGGGACCAGAAAATACACTGCCGTCATAAGGGGCAGAAAATAATACAGAAACGGTATGCTTGAAAATACCATATATTACGCCACGGGCGCCTCCACAAGCACCTCCGCGCCCTGAAGGGCCGACAGGGCGTTTGTCTTAAAGGTCTCCATAATCTCCTTCTGGCCGTATGCCGTAATCACATAAGTGCCGTCCACATTGATAATCACCAGGGTATCCGGGAAACCGCAGATCCACTGGGTGGCCAGGATACTGGATTTTACCTCCTCCGCAAAGGCATTCATATCCGTGCCTGCCTTCACCCGGTAGGCAGCTCCCGTAAAGGTGTTGGCGTTCATCATATGCACCATAGAAGCCGCGTCCTCCACATTGGCCGCCTGGCTCTCTGGCAGACCCAGAGTAACGTTCAGCTCCTCCGTCTTACTCACGTCAAATTTTCCCGGGGCGTCCATCACCGCATTCTCCTGGTCTCCTCCGTAGATGGCAAACAGGTCGGCCTCATCATAGGCCGCCACCACCTTATTCAGAACCTCCAGAGCGTCCGTATAGCTGGATGCAGCCACCTCCCCCTCAGAAGTTTTTCCTCCGCATGCGGACAACGCCAGAAGCGTGGCCGCCACCAGAAGTAAAGTCGTAATTCTTTTCATCATTCATCTTTCCTTTCAAAAATATGCTGCTCTGGTATCATACCATATTCTGGCCGGAAAAAGCCAGTCCATACACCATTATTTCACATTTTTTTAAGAAAGCCCTGTCTTTTTATTCTTTGGGGAATTTTCCAAACAGCCGGCCCGCCCCCAGGGCAATCAGAAGGGACACCAGGCCGGAAAATAAAACCACCGCATACTCAGCTCCCTTGCAGATCTCAAACAGGACGCCGTAGAAAGCATTTCCCAGGGGCTGGGTACACATGGCCACGGTGAGTATAACGGCCATGACCTTTCCGATAAGATTCCCAGGCGTCTCCGCCTGGGTAAACGCCATCATCTGCACGGTGAAAATGGTGGAACATACCATAATGGCAAAGCAGCACAAAGTCAGCACCAGATAATTTACCATTCCGGAGGAAAACAACAGCAGGGACGCGCTAATGGGAAACACCCATGCCGCGCAGGCGATTACCAGCCTTCCCGCCTTCTGGATAACCAGCCGGTCCGCGAATACTCCCGCCAGGATTCCCCCCGCCAGCCCTCCTGCCGCCAGCGCCCCCTGTGCATAGCCATAGAGCCTGTTTACCTGGGAAGCCTTTAAGGCCAGAACCTCTGTCACCAGATAGGGCAAGGCAACCATAATCATGGCCGACAGGAACAGGTTAATCCCGCAGACAGTCAGAAGGACCTTTCCAATAACCGGCTTCTCCCTCCAGATAAAATGAATGCTCTTCGTAAAATCAGCCCTGGCATTTTTAAGGATTCCCCCCTCCCCAGGCTGTCTCTCAAAGGGAATCCTGATAAAGAGCTCCATCACCGCCGACAGGGCAAAGCACACGATACAGACCCACAAAACAGGCTTCAGCCCATAGGCGCTGTACAAAACGCCTCCCAGCACAGGGCCAGTCAGGGCGGAAAAGGAGCTGACCGAATTGATAACCGAATTTGCCGCCAGATAATGCTCCCGCCCGGTTAAGGCAGGAATACTTGCCTGGACGGAGGGCTGGTATGCGCCCGCAACGCCATAGAGAATCATCAGCGTAACCGTAAGAAGGGGCACAAGGGGCGCCCCGTCCATAAGAAGGGTAAACCAAAAGACAAGCCCAGCCGTAAAAAAATCCAGGATTACCATAATATTCCGTTTGTTCACCCGGTCCGCAATGACGCCGCCTACGGGAGACAGTAAAACAGCCGGAATAAGCGCGCATGCCGTAACCGTGCCGTAAAGGGCCGGGGAGCCCGTTATATTTAGCAGGTATAGCGGCAAAGCAAATCTAATGGTAGCATTTCCAAACAGCGAGATAATCTGGCCAATGACAACCAGGGTAAAATCTTTTGAAAACAGTTTCTGGTTCATTTTTTTCCAACCTTTCTTTTCATACCATACAACGGTATGTATATTCCGAAAAGAAATCTGCCTGTGCTGCCAGGCAGAATCTTTTTCATCTGTTCTTCCGGTAGATGGCTGTCAGCTCCTGTATCCGCTCCACCATTTCATCGTCTAAAACATCCAGGCCCAGGCCTTTTAACATCTGTCCAAACATCATCATCTTCCTGTAGGACTCCTCCACAGTGCTGTCAAATACCATGGGATTCATCCAGACGTTTGCCGTTATCAGAATCAGCTCTGCCATCTGCTCCGGATAATCCGTCTCAATAACGCCCTCCGCAATGCCCTGCCGGATAATGGGCACAATATAAGCCGGCGCCGCATTCTCTATGGTATCGTGCAGAAGGCTGAAAAGAAGCTTCGGGTTTCCGTGAAAATCCGGAGCTACCGTAAAAAAATCATTCATCACGGGACGGTCGATGGAGGCTTTGAAAATGGTTTTCAGCTTCTCCCTGCCGTTAAGGTCGGTGCGGTCCCGGATTTCTGCCAGCATCTCATTGGACTCTGCTGTCATCCGGTCGGTAACCGCCTCCAGGATTTCCTCCTTGGACTTAAAATGATGGTAAATGGCGCCTTTGCTTAAGCCCCCTAAATGATTGATGATATCCTGGATAGAGGTTCTCTCGTACCCCTTTTCCATAAATAAGCGGAAAGACACGTCCAGGATCCGCTCTACGGTTTCCTCCGGGTGCCTGTTTCTTGCCATCGGCTCCTCCCCCTGTTCTTCTGATCTTCCGGCCCTCCGGCAAAGACGGGAAGGTGTATCCCCTCCCTTCCGGAACTTCTCCGGTTGTTTTTCATATTAACATACCGACGGTAGGTTTGTCAATAAAAATCTGCAAACCACATCCAATTCCAGGCTCCCTAAGCAATCTCCCCCATCCCTGCCGCCTGCTTCCTCCAGAAGCGCCGGACAAACATCACCGCCGACAGCATAAGGGCCATAAGCTCCGCCGCCGGTGTAGCCAGCCATACCCCGTTTATGCCAAAAAGGGCGGGCAGCGTCATCATAGCGATCACCATAAACACAAAAGATCTGGAAAATGCCAGAACCGCCGACACCACCCCGTTGGACAGGGCCGTAAACATGCCGCTGGCAAATATATTAAAGCCGATAAAGAAAAGGGCAATGGTGCAGACCCGGTTTCCCGTAACCGCCAGGTCATAAACGGGATTGTCCGGCCTGGCAAACACTGACACCAGGGGTCTGGTAAGGAAAAAGGAGGCCGCCGCCGTCAGAAGGGAGATTACCCCAATAATCCGGAGACTGGACACGATAAGCTTTCCCAGCTTCCCACGGTTATTCTCCCCGTAATAATAGCTTATCATGGGAGCCACCCCGTAGGAGTACCCGGTGTACAGGGAGCTTGCAAACATAAGCACATACATGATAATGGTTACGGCCGCCACCCCGTCCTCCCCGGCATAGCGCAGCATGGTCCAGTTAAACATCATGGTGACGATTCCCGTCACAAGAGCCGTAGCCATCTCCGAGCACCCGTTAGAGACTGCATTTCCAAGGACACGCAGGCGGAACACAGGCCGTGTAAAGTGCATAAGGCTCTTTCTCCCGCCAAAAACCACAAGCCCCACCACCGCCGTCACAGAATAGCCCAGGCCCGTGGCCACCGCGGCGCCGCTGATTCCCATATGGAACACAGCGATAAACACATAGTCCAGAACCATGTTCAGCACGCCTCCGGTTACAGAACAGACCAGGGAAAGCGAAGCCTTCCCGCTGGCGATCATATAGAGGGTGAAATTATTCATCAGCAGGATGGGAACCGTAAACGGCAGATAACAGCTCAGATAGGCCCTGCAGTACCCCTCCACTTCCGCAGACAGGTTCATTCCGGCAAAAACGCGTCCCATCAGAAGATATCCTAAGCTGCACATCACAAGACCCGCCGCCACATTTACCAGAATCAGCGCCGTAAAATCCTCCCTAGCCTCCCGGCTTCTCCCCTCTCCCATCTTTCGCATAATCACCGCGCTGCCTCCTGTGGCCAGCATGGTGGAAATGGCTGTCACAAGCTGGATAATGGGCGCCGTCAGGTTAATGGCCGACAAGGCGCCGGTACCGATTAGATTGGACACAAACAGGCCGTCCACCATGGTGTAGAAGGACATAAACACCGACATGGCAATAGTGGGCACGGCAAATTTGAAAATATTTTTCAAAGTTACAGGTTTTTTGTAGATATTTTCGTTTTCCATTTGCATTCTTACCTCCTATAGGGTATCATAAACTATACAGTAACTGTACGGTCAAGCATAATTTTGAGGTTTTTTAAAATGACAGGAAAAAGCAAGCTTCTCACCATCAGCCAGTTTGCCGCCATGCACGGAATCAACAAAAAAACCCTTATGTGGTACGACGAGACCGACCTATTTAAGCCTGCGGCCATCAACCCTGTAAACGGCTACCGCTACTATGATTATCACCAGAGCCCCATTCTGGAAACGATCCTTTTGCTGCGGGAGCTGGATGTGCCTATTGGAGAAATCCGCTCCTTTCTGGAAAACCGCTCTGCCAGGAGCCTGAAGGAGCTTCTGGATGAGCGCATCGCGGACCTGGACCAGACCATGCTCCACCTGAAGGCTGTGCGCAAGACCCTGTGTAACCACCGCCAGAACATGGTTACCCTGCTGACCATGGATTTATCGGAAATTTCCCTTGTGGAAAAGGAAGAACGCTGTCTGGTGACAGTGGAGATTGACAGAGACACCTCTTTTGAGAAGGAGGTGGAATTGATTACCGCCAAGACGGCAAAATACCAGCTGGGCCGCCTCCACGAGGCCTCCTACGGCTCCATGATTCCCGTAAAAAGCCTGCAAAAAGGGGATTTTGACGACTATACCCGGCTGTTTATCGAGATTCCCTTTCTCAAAAAGAAAACCGGGCTGCATACCCAGCCCAGGGGTACCTATTTAAGAGCCTTTCACAAGGGCGGATGGGACAAAATTCCCGGGCGTTACCGGGAAATCCTGGCCTTTGCCCGGGAAAACCATCTGACCCTGGAGGGATTTTCCTATGAGAAGGGCATCAATGAGACGGTCATTGACCGGGTGGAGGATTATATTGTGCAGATTGAGATTCCGGTTTCCGGCTCCAGACCATAATCTCTGTTTACAATAATCCCTTCCATTCTCCGTTCCACTATGGTATAATTTTATCCAGGGAGAGCAGCACAGGGAGCTCATCCTTAAATACCATACGGAGGGGATAAACATGAAACGGAAAACACGTCTTTTACTTGCATTACTTTTATGCTTCTGCATAATCCGTGGTGGCATAACCGCTGCAGAGGCGGCCCAGACGCCGCTTACCAGCCTCACCTTTGACGCTGATTATTATTACAACACCTATCCAGACCTGCAGGCGGCGCTGGGATCTGATTACAACACCCTGTACCGCCATTATCTGAAGTACGGGCTGGCGGAAGGCCGTTCGGGCAGCGCAGAGTTTAACTGCCTGGTATACCGGAATAATTACGCGGATCTCCAGGCCGCCTTTGGAAACGATTACCGCGCCTACTGTGTCCACTATGAAAATTATGGAAAGGCCGAGGGCAGAAACGCCGCAGGTGACGGAAGAGGACTTACAGCCCCTGTTTCCGCTGCCGCTCCTGCTTCCGGGCTCCTTGGGAGTTTTACAACTTCCTACAATCCCAATATTTCACGGGCGGTAAATGTCTCCATAGCCGCGTCCAGAATCAACGGCGTTACCGTGCAGCCCGGACAGAGCTTTTCTTTCAATCAGACGATTCTGCCCAGGACTTCTTCCAACGGCTATGTGACCGCCAATATGATCGTGAATAAAAAGTATGTTCCGGGAATCGGCGGTGGAATCTGCCAGGTGTCCTCTACGCTGTACGCCGCCATGCTGAACGCCGGCCTTCCCGCCACGGAACGCCATCCGCATTCTCTGAAAATGGACTATATCCCGGAGGGAATGGACGCAACCATCTCCGGAAATACCCTGGATTTAAAATTTACCAATATCTTTGCGGAACCCATTCAGATTCAGGCATCCGCAGACCAGGGCACCTTGACCGTATCCATCTACAAACAGTAAAAAGCAAAACCGTAAGATACCTGTAAATTAAAAACACCCCGGCTCCTAATGAGCCGGGGTATTTTATTGCCCTTAAAAGGCCTCTGTCTATTCTTTTAATTCCTGGGACTCCACAAGCCTGGCATAAGCGCCGCCCTGCTCCATCAGCTCCCTGTGGGAGCCCAGCTCCGTAACCCGCCCATTTTCGATTACCGCAATGCGGTCCGCGCTTTTGACTGTGGACAGGCGGTGGGCAATGACAATGGTGGTACGCCCCACAGACAATTCCTCAAAGGTTTCCTGTATCCTGGCCTCCGTAACACTATCCAGGGCAGAGGTTGCCTCATCCAGAATGAGAACCGCCGGATTTTTTAAGAAAATACGGGCGATGGAGATTCGCTGCTTCTGGCCGCCGGACAGCAGCACACCCCGCTCACCCACATTGGTGTCAAAACCATCCGGCATGGCGAGGACGTCCTCATAGATTCTGGCCATCCTGGCGGCCTCCACCACCTCCTCCATGGAGGCGTCCAGCCGGCCATAACGTATATTCTCCGCAATGCTGCCTGCAAAGAGAAATACGTCCTGCTGCACCACGCCGATATTCTGGTGCAGAGATTCCTGGGTCACATCCCGCACATCCTGGCCGTCAATATAGACCGCCCCGCCTGTCACATCGTAAAAACGGGGAATCAGCTGGCTTAAGGTGGTCTTGCCGCCTCCGGAGGAACCCACAAAGGCGATGGTCTCCCCTGCCTGGATATGCAGGGAAATATCGTGGAGAACCTCCCGGTTGTCCGGGTGATCCTGGGCGGCATAGGCGAAATGCACATGATCCACAAGAATCTCTCCCCGCACATCCTTAAGAGGCTTTGCGTCTGCCGCATCCGTAAGGGCAGGCTCCGTCCGCATAAGCTCCACAAAGCGGTGAAGGCCGGCCGTACCGTTTGCCAGAAGCTCCGAGGTGGTGGACAGCCGGCGGATAGGATTGATAAATGCCGTCACATATAGGCTGAAGGTCACCAGGTCAATCAGATTCAGCTCTCCCTGCATAAGAAGGGCGCCGCCTGCGGCGATCACCGCCACGGAAAGCATACAGGTAAAAAACTCCATGCTGGCGTTAAAGCGGCCCATGGCCTTGTGGAACTGCCTTTTCGCATACCGGAAGGAATGGTTGGCTGCATTGAATTTATTTAGCTCCTCGGCCTCGTTGGCAAAGGCTTTAGCGGTCCTGATACCGGACAGGCCGGACTCAAACTCCGCGTTAATGGAAGCCGTGGTCTGCTTCACCCGGATGGAGGCGTCCCGCATGGATCTTCTGCACTTCCACACCACTGCCAGAAACACAGGCAGCATCAGCGCAATCACCAGGGCCAGCCGCCACTGGATGGAAAACATCACAAGCAGCGCCCCGAAAATCGTCACGCTGGAAATAAACAAATCCTCCGGGGCATGGTGGGCCAGCTCCGTAATGTCAAATAAATCCGCGGTGAGGCGGCTCATGAGCTGCCCTACCCGGTTGTTGTCAAAATAATCAAAGCTCAGATTCTGCATATGCCGGAAAAGATCCCGGCGGATATCCGTCTCCACCAGAATGCCAAATCCATGTCCCCAATACCAGATAACAAAAGTAAAGATTGTCCGCAGCACATAAGCCGCCACCACCACCGCCATAACCGTCCAGAAGGTGCGCCAGGCATTTTCCGGAAGAAGAGTATACATACACCACCGGGATACAAAGGGAAAAGCCAGATCGATCAGAGAGATGGCAAACGCACAGGCCATATCCAGGAAAAACAGCCTCCTGTGAGGCTTAAAATAGGAAATAAAAATCTGAAATTCCGACATATTTTTAAAATCGCGTGAGCCCATTTTCCGCTTCCTCCCTCATATGTAAATCAATTTTTCTATAACACAAAATCAATAAAATTCATTCTTTCATATTCAGAATCAAAAAAAAGTACACATTCCACCGTCCAATGCAGTTCCGCCCAAAGAATAAATAAGGTTTCATAATAATAACTGTTTATATCGTACCATCAAGGGCGGGAATCGCATTGACTAAATAAATAGAATTCATAACCGTTTTGGCAATCGTCAGCTGATATTTCTTCAAGTGTAAATTCGGGAGCATATTTATAAAACTTTTTCCCATTATCAGACTCTCCCCAATCATGTTGGTATCCAATATCCGAGCATAAATGTTATTTCAGTTCTACTTGAAAACACATCCATTTTATTCACCTTGTACTATACCTTAATATATCGTGTTGCCCTCGATTCGCCGATCCGTTTTATCGCACCGTTTTTCACCATAGCGCCAAGAACAGCTTCAACGGTAGTTGGACTTACATCAGGAAGAATCTTGCATATCTCCGCTTTAGAAAGCGGCGTCAGACTATTTAATATCGTAGCCTCAACATGGGCTTTCTTTGTAATCTTTTTTCCGTGAACAACAGCGAAACGTTTATCAATTTCCCTATAACACATATAAAGCATAGTTAAAAAGTTTTCGATAAAAGGGAAATAACTGTTTTCACCAGATTCCCAACCATCCGAAGATTGACGTAGAGATTCATAATAATATGCTTTGTATTTATTGATCTGTTCTTCAAAGGACACATATTTTCCTGCATCAAACCCATTTTTATATAAAAGCAACAGAGAAAGCAGACGTGACATTCTGCCATTGCCGTCAGGGAATGGTACGATGAGAAACAAAAATTATTCGTGAATTTCCCAATATCCATATCGTTTACCACCCTTGCGCCCAATCGTGCCTTTGCTCTTTAATATCTCCAAGGCTCTTTGGATTGTTCGCCTATTAACAGATAACTGCCTAGCCATTTCAGCAGCAGTAATAGATGCATTCTCTTTAGCAAAGCTAATATTTTTTCTTCTATTGAGACATTCTTTGTGACATTTAGGGCTTTGGCATCTGATATTTTGGCACTTTGGAAAGCAGAAAATTTCACCATAATATCTTCACCATGAACAATACCCTCAGGCGCGTCCGCTCCAAAATTTTTGCAGGCATCCCGAATTTTCTGAATGCTGCGTTCCCAGCTTTCAATATATCCTGAACAATAAAGTACTCTTGCAATATCCAGTGATTTATCTCAAAAAATCTTCCACTAACACCTGATTGATATCATTTTTTATCAAGTTTCGAGTATGTCTAAAATTCTGAAAAACATCCACTCCAACAAGATATTTATCTTCTAAGTCTTTCTCATTCATTTTTACCTTTTCTTCTCTCGTCAACCTCGAATACTCTTCATGAACAATCTTAGACACCATTTTCTTTTTTGCAATGAGATCCAAAAGTTGAAACTCAATATACCTATTCACTCTATAATACAGTGGATCTCCTATTTTTTTGCGTATTGTTTCTGGTGAAGGCTCGTTAGATGTACATATAAAAATCACATTACTCAAATCAACATCGTAATTTTTATCCATGTAATGCCCCTCATCGAACATTTGATAAAACGCACTCCATATACCTGGATTTGCTTTATCAAACTCATCCAATAAAACCACATTACTTTTTCGCTCCAATAAGTCCTTTGCAAAACTTCCTCTGTTATGATCAGCACCATATAAATAATCAAAAAATCCTTGTGTCTGATACATAGATAATTGCTGTCTAAACAATTCTCCACCAAGAAGCATACTCAAATATTTAGCTGTCTCTGTCTTCCCAACACCCGAAGGCCCATAGAACATAAAAATAACTGGTGCATTCTTATTCTTCTTACGATATAACTCGTACAACGAAGCTAATAATTGCTTTTTTACTTTAGGTTGCCCTATTATCTCCTCATCAAAATGAAGATTAATTTTCTCTAACTGTTTCTTTCCTATCAATCTATATTTGTATTGCTTTATCTCTATATCCTCTTTGCTATAGGACCGAATAATTTCATCCTTAATACATTCCGGTGGATTCTGCAAATATACACTCTCTAAAGTGTCATCCACTCGATCCAAAATAGTACAGAAGTTCTGAATACCTCCCTCCGTGATGCTCGAATATGACATCGAATATCCTACTACATAATCAAAATCTACTTTTCTAAAAGCATTTGCTGAATCGTAGACCTTAACCAAAGTTTCCAAAGTGTAATATCTTTCCGGAATAATTTTCAAAAAATCATTACGAGGTCCATAATATAATACAAATTTTGCCATCTATTCAACTCCTGCCAATATGATATCGTAAATAGGCAATGCATTATCCTCATTGTTCTCTGCCACAACCTGCTCAAAATCAGTTATAATCTTCCCCTCATCAGAAAACATCTTCGAAAAATCAAACTGATCTTCTTTTCCTTTTCCCACTTCAATACCATAAAAGTTCAAATTCATCTGTAATAAATCAGAAATCCCATAGTTGTTCTTAAATGCTTCATTGTTAAAACGGAATATTGCCTTCTCTGTTTCCTTTATTGCCAACAGTTCATAATATCCCTTGCCCAAACGCAATGTATCATACATTTTATTCATATTGATTGCAAAATCTCCATCAACACGAATCTGTCCCTCTGTCATTGCTAAATAAGGGGTAATTGTCTGAAAATATGCAATAGAATTAGGCATAATATATATGCTATATCCATTCATACATTTAATGTCACTGTCCGACTCCTTTACAACCTCTATAAAGTCTGAGAGTGTCGTATTTGAAATCGTTGTCTTTATAAAATTTTCTCCTGATGTGTAGGCTCCTATATTAGAGTCTAAGTTTGCACTTCCGCTAACAAACAAAGAATTAAACAGAACTTTCAGCTTTGCACCAACTTTAATTTCAGTATTGTTTCCTACCTTTTCTTCTTCTAAATCAGAAATCAATAACGTACCGCCATTGAGAATAGTCAAATAATCCGTGGCAGAATTTTCATCAAAATATACTATTTTTCTCATGTACTACCTCATTAAAAATATTCAATCCTAAAATAATCCAAATATGATTTATATTTATCCGGTGCCATCAGACAGATATCTGCCAGATAACCTTTTTCATTCTTGATAATAGAACATTTTCAGATTATCTTCTATGATGAATGGAACAATATTATATTTCAGACTAATCAGTCTTCCCACACAATCGTTACCGTCATAAAAAAACACGTAGATTCATACTCTCAAGAAGAAAATCCTTTTAAAATACCTTCTCTCATCAAATAAAAAGGATTTACCATATAACTACCTTCTATTTCCATATGCGCTTTTCTCCATTATTGCTCAAATACTATATCTTCTTCTGCCTTCGCATATACATCCAACTGATTCTCAATGTCCAATTGATTAACCAGCCAGCCACGCGCCATACACATTTTGATAAAATCGTCAATACGATTTACACCATTCATTTCCTTCAATGTTACAACTACTCCAAATTGAAGTGGTTCTTTTCTTCTCTGCAAACGCTCTTTCGTATTTATCTTAAGCCCCCAAAGACCGGAATCATATGCTTTCCTTGGAATTCTTCTTTCTTTAATCTCTTCACTAATATGCTTGATATTATCCCATTTCCGATACATTTTTCTTGCATCTTCTTCATAAAGGGTAATCAACTTATCTTCCGATTGCTGGTTATTATCTATTGATTTTATTTTAGCTTGTCTGTTTTCGACAACAACTCTGCCAAAATGTATATCCATTTCGGTACTTGTATAATCAACCCCCTGATTACGATCACACTGTGGAAAATATACTAACGTTGCTCTTGCATAAAATGGATGTGCATTATCTACAATCGGTACAGGCAGGTTATATGTATATGTCTCATATTCCTCTGATGCGCCAGTCAAAATAAAACGTATCTCATCATTTGATGATTTCATAATATTATTAATGTGCTTTGGGACAACACCATAACCGATACTATGTGAAACATCATCTTTCCTATTCCATCCCGCTGCAGCATCAATCAATAACGCTTTCGCAACTTCTCTGCTCAGTCCCATAATGTGAATTAAATATGCCAGTTTTCTTGAAATCCACGGCGCTGCAAATGATGTTCCGCTTACATATGCAGCCCCCATATCATCACGGCATACAACCATTTTGTCCTTATAATTGGAACCGTCTCCGCCATAATAACTGATATCAGGCTTATGAAAAAAAGATAATACAGGACCAACTCTGGTATAAGATGCTGATTTTCCTCTGAAGTCTACAGCATTGACTACCAGAGAATTCAGTGAATCTGCTGGCGATCCAATTTTCATATTCTTTTTTGTTTCACCATCCGGAATATTTGTCCCTGCAACAACAAAAATAACATCATACTCACTTTGTATACGGTCAAGTTCTGCTGCCTCTGGGGAAATAAAATTAGGCTTGATTTCGAGTTTGGAACCCAATGATAAATTCCATACTTTAATATCCCTGTTTAAGGCAACAATGTTTCGTATCATTTTTAACACGGTAAATGAACTGAAACCTCTATGTGTTGCAACACCAAAATGACGTACTCGGAATCTGCCACACCCATCATCAAGTGCCGGATTACCTTGCGGACCATCTACAATGATATAACTTACTTCTGTCCCATGCTCATAATCTTTTACAGTCAATGGAATATTCGGATCAAGTAAATTTCTATATTCTACCCACTCATGAAAATACACCTTTTCATTAAATTGTGTATCAATAACTCCTATTACAGGTTCGTTGGTCGGATGGGGTATCAGGCTTTCTTCATTACTGATCTCCGCCTTATCCTCCAACACCTCGTCTCTCGTAAGCTGGGAAAAATCAGTGACACTCATCGCAATCAGATACGAAGCACGATTATATAGCAGTTTCGCTTCATCTGGATTAAGTCTTAATGTAGTGCCATCAATAATACGTTCATCTACGATATAAATTCCAAACTTTGACAACAATTTTTTCGTTTCAATCCCGGTCTGATAAATTGTTATAATAGATTCCCCTGTTATCTCTTCTGCAGCTCGATCAATATCAAAGCTTTCAACGTAAAATCCATCCACCACAGCGTTTAAAAAATTGGATTTAGAAAATTCACTAAATCTATCCGCCGGTGTCTCTGCGATTTTTTCCATTTCCTCGCTAGTAATAATACCATTAAAATATTTTTCAATAACAGATATTGTTTTACTCAAAACTTCGATTGCTTTTTCAATCGCTTTAAGCGAAACATAATGGGTAAATACATGTTTTTGTATCTCTTTACCATCCTCGTCTGGTTCCCAGATAAACTTAACTCCTCTAATAGATTCCGCAGGAGATTTACTATTCTCAGACAACAAAATCTTCAATCTATTACTCTTTGCAACAATATGTGTATAGTGTACGCTAACCAGAGCCCCACTAATATCTGTATTTGTTTTCCAGTATTGCAAAATTCTTTTCAATTGCTCAGATAATTGAATAAGATGTAACGAAGACACACTTTTTCCCTTCGGAAGTTTCGGTGCTCCCGGTTTGGAGCTATTAGGTCTTTGTTCAAATCTTCCTTTTAATTGTAAAATGTTATTCATTCATTACACCTTCTTTCAAATCTCTTGCAACACTGCTTTTTGATCTTCCAACCAGAATTTCTATTTCTCTAACTGTAAATTTCTGACTCTGAAGTTTTTTTAAATCTTCCGGTTTTTCATTACAAACTGCATAGTAAAGTCTTCTAAAATAGTCCATGCCATCACGTGGATTGCTAAATGCAACAGACGTTTTAATCATATTTTTCAATTCCCCAGGATACGGTATCTGTGGCATTAGTTTCATTATTTTACGGAACAAACGGATATCTCTATTAGCCAGTTTTAATTTATCAAGATATTGATCTAACATCTTCTCTGCAATCGAAAGAAGATCTTCCCTGGTATATCTATCAAAATCAATGACTGAATCAAATCTTCTGATTAGCGCTTTATCAAAATACTTATACAGATTAGTTGTAGCAACTAAAACTACATTTTCATTCATCCGGTCAAATTCCTTCAACATAGCAGAAGTTGCCCGTCCCATTTCCCGCAGATCATTCTGATTCGTTCGGTCTAAAGCCAAGGCATCGATTTCATCAAACATAACTATTACCTTATTCGGTTGAACGAAACTATTTATTTCCCTGAACAACATAGATAAATTCTTTTGTGTCTGTCCCAGCTTACTATCAATCACTGCTGAGAAATCCACCATAAAAACTTCTCTACTCAATATTCGTGCAAGCTGCTTAACTGCCTCCGTTTTCCCTGTTCCTGGCTCCCCCTGAAACAAAAACTTATTAATTCCAATATGATGTTCAATTGCATTTACTACGCCCAATAAATCGCTGGTAATTACATCCGGAAGTAATAACATATCTTCCTTCCCACCAATTTTTTCAAAAAAGGGGGAAGCATTCTCCGACATCTGCGGTACAAACGTATTCACATTGGACAATAAGGACATAATATACTCTGAAAGCTGATAATCTCCAGAAGCATCAAATCCTTTAGCGATTTCATAAGCTTCATTCCGAAAGCCCGCATCATTCTTTTCCGTATAATATTTTATTAAGCTTATCACATTTTTTTTCTTCATGATACGCACTCTCCCTCACATTTTTCTCTATGCTTTAGTTATAACACTTTGGGACATATTTGTCAATATTGGGACAATAAGTTGAATTAAAAGAGCATTTACAAAATTGTGCGTAAATGCTCTTTTGGTTTTTCTCTAGTAAATTTTATGTACAAAGCAGTTTGCCGCTGTTACGCCGCTTTTTGCAAGTGTCTCTGTGTTACATTCCCATCTCGGAATGGGTGTACGCAAAGAAAGTCCAAAATAATACAGGGAATCAACAAAAGCTGACTCACATTTGCATCGTTGTGAGCCTCCATATATGCAAGTTCTATTTGCTCCATTGCTTTCGATGTTTCGGCTGCGGGAGTAGGGCGGAAACGAACTCGTCTATTGCCATCAGAGTCTATCTCTAAAATTACATTGTCATCAGTTTTATACTGGCGCCGTATTCATATCCGGCAAAAGACATCATCATTTCGTGCAAGCGCAGAATATTCCGATTTCTGAAATCGATATGTTCAAAGCCTAAATGAATTACATTTAATGCATCCCTATAACCTGCAATTTCTGCCTCGTTATGATTAAGAGGGGCGCTATTTTGATTTACAATGGCAACGATACGTTCGTCGCTTGTAACAATTCCTTCAATGGCATTAGAATTTTTAATAGATTGTATCTTTGCAACAGCTTCAAGCTCAGTAAAAATCTGCTTGTATTTGTCTTTTCGTACACCTGCCATGGTTTTTAGAGAAAATATGTTTGCGGTTAAGTTTACAAGATTCGCAGGCAACAAGCCGTTATTCAAAAAAGGATAATCAAATTTTCTCATATAGTCTCCACCCTTTCTGCATATAATCTTACCATATTATATGCAGAAAAAGAAGACGCTGAACATATTTTCTGCATATAAGCTGCCTCAGATATATGCAGATAGTGTGTGCCATAATGCGGAAAGGCGATATAAAATTGTAATCCATTTGGCCTATGGGCTATAAAGCGTCTATATTTTCAGATAGGAAGCTCTATTGGCATGTCTTTTGAAATAGGACTTTGAAACTCTTAACTATTATGTCGAAATTCAATAAAGCCGCTGCACCTTACTTTTGGGCTATAGTATTCCAGCATCCGCCTGTTAAAATGAAACACTCACAGCAACCAGCCTCTCGGAGTCTTCCCAGGCGGCAATATAGAAACCGGAACCAGGTTCCTACAGGCAGGAAACGCCGGGAAATCCCCGGTAAATTTCCGGTACAGGCGTTTCCAACCGGATTTCCTCCCCGGTAAATGGCTGGCGGAAAGTAAGGCATACCGCGTGAAGGGCAGCGCCAGGCTGTCCGTCCCTGCTGTCACAGGGCGTTTTCCCCTCCATCTTCTTCCATGAATCCTTCCCCTCTCCATTCCACAGAGGATGATACAGCACATCTCCTATCAGGGGGTATCCCAGCCAGGCCATATGTACGCGGATCTGGTGGGTTCTCCCTGTGTCAATCCGCAGGCGCACCAGGGAGATTTCTCCTGTTTCCAGCGCTTCTTCACCCACAGCTTCCACTTTCCCTGCTTTTAGGGCCCCGGCCTTTTGTTCCCCTGTACCGGAAGCTTCCGGCGCCTTCGTCCCCAGGGTTTCATAAAAGGTTCTGGCAGGTTTTCCATCTGCCCGCACCTGCATCCGGATTCCTCCAGATGAATGCCGGGGCCCAATGGGTTCCTCAATCCATCCGGATAGCGGGGCGGGGCGTCCCTGCACAAGGGCCAGGTATTCTTTCCTCAAAATGCCCTGTTTCTTCTGCATGTTTAAACGGCTGGCCGCAGCCTGGTTTTTCGCTGCCAGCACAATCCCGGAGGTTTCCCGGTCCAGCCGGCCCACCAGCCGGATCACCGTCCGCTCACCCTTTTCCCGGAAATAATACTGCATTATGTTTGCCAGGGTGTCCGCGTAATGGCCGCCCGCCGGGTGGCACACCAGCCCCGCCGGTTTATTTACCGCCAGCACATCCGCGTCCTCATATAAAATGGCCAGTTCTCCCGGGGTCGCAATCAAGTGGTCGGATCCCGCCGTCTCCTCCTCCAGGCAGACCTCCACCAGATCTCCCTGGCAGATAACCTTTGTCACAATACTCTTTTCCCCGTTAACGCAAATCCCCCCAGGGCGGAATTTTGCCTGGCTGATCTCCCGTGGGCTAAGCTTTAGCAGATGCTTTAACGCCCACTCCAGCCGACGCCCTTCCGCCTCGGGGGGGATTTTTACAGACAGGAGCTTTCTCACCTGTCATACTCCAGGTATGCGCCCTTCATGGGGCTCACCGCCAGCTCGCTAAAAAGGCGCAGTACGCCCTTCTTATACTTGGAGGGACGGGGCTTCCAGTTCTTCCTCCGCTCTTCCAGAACGGCCGCCACTTCCTCCATGGTTTTTTGCTCTCCCTTAATCCCGATAATGTTAAGCTTTCGCTCCATGACATCGATCTCAATGAGATCTCCCTCCTCCACCAGGGCAATGGGACCACCGTCCACGGCTTCGGGACTACAGTGTCCGATCACAGGGCCTGTGGAGGCTCCCGAGAAGCGTCCGTCCGTAATAAGGGCAATGCTCCGGCCAAGCTCCTTGTCGCTGCTGATGGCCTCAGAGGTATAGAACATCTCCGGCATACCGCTGCCCTTGGGACCCTCATAGCGGATAAACACCGCATCGCCTTTCTGCACCTGGCGTTTTAATACCGCATCCAGACATTCCTCCTCGCTGTCAAAGGGTCGCGCCCTAAGCACAGCCTTAAACATCTCTTTGGGACACGCCGTGTGCTTAATGACAGCCCCCTCCGGAGCCAGGTTTCCCTTCAGAATGGCGATACTTCCGTCCGTACCGATGGCCTTGTCATAAGGACGGATAATATCCTCTTTTGTCACATTTACGCCGTAACGGGCATTAAAGTCTGCCAGCCATTTTCCGCAGCGTTCATAAAATCCGTTCTCCTTTAATTCCTTTAGGTTCTCTCCCAGAGTCTTTCCTGTCACGGTCATCGCATCCAGGTGCAGATGCTGCCTGATCTCCTCCATAATGGCCGGCACACCGCCTGCATAGTAGAATACCTCCGCCGGCCAGCGTCCTGCCGGGCGCACATCCAGAAGATAGCGGGCTCCTCTGTGGAGCCGGTCAAAGGTATCCCCTGTGATTTCTATGCCAAATTCATGGGCCAGGGCCGGAATATGGAGCAGGCAGTTGGTGCTTCCCGATATGGCCGCGTGAACCAGTATGGCATTCTCAAAACTGTCCATGGTTACAATATCGCTGGGGCGCATACCGGGCATGGTGGCAAGCTTCACAGCCTGCTCTCCTGCCTTTCTGGCAAATACCTTTAAGTCCGGGCTGGTGGCCGGCATCAGCGCGCTTCCCGGAAGGGCCAGTCCCAGGGCTTCCGCCATAATCTGCATAGTAGATGCGGTTCCGATAAAGGAGCATGCTCCGCAGCTTGGACAGGCATTGCATTTGGCCCAGTCAAGCCTCTCTTTGTCAATCTCGCCCCGCTGGTATCTTGCGCTGTACGCACCGAGCTGTTCCAGGGTCAGCATTTCCGGCCCTGCGTTCATGGTGCCGCCTGGCACTACCACGGCGGGAATATCCACCCGGGCCAGACCCATCAGATTGGCCGGCAATCCCTTATCGCAGCTGGCCAGATAGACGCCTGCGTCAAAGGGTGTGGCGTTTGCGTGGATTTCAATCATATTTGCAATCATTTCCCGGCTGGCCAGGCTGTAATTGATGCCGTCCGTACCCTGGCTCTCCCCGTCGCAGATATCCGTGGCAAAGTACCGGGCCCCATGGCCTCCTGCCGCCTCCACGCCCTTTCGCACCTCGTCCACCAGAATATCCAGGTGGCCGCTGCCTGGATGACTGTCCCCAAAGGTGCTCTCAATCAGCACCTGTACTTTTTCCAGGTCTTCCGGCTTCCAGCCCGTCCCAATCCGCAGAGGATCCAGCTCCGGGGCCAGCTTTCTCATTTTCTGACTTGTCAGTTCCATATACATGTCCTCCATTTTAGTTCCGCATCCTGAAATCCTTCCGGGGCCTTGTCCCAAGGGACGCCTTCGGTGTCCGGGCAGATGCTGTTTTTCTGTATTTTACTTTCTTTATACTACACAAAAAACGAAATTATCAGCGCCACCAGAAATCCTGTCCCGCCGACAAGCGTCTCCATAATGGTCCAGGTTTTTAGGGTGGTTTTCTCGTCCAGTCCCACCAGGGATTTTACCAGCCAGAAGCCGGAATCGTTGAAGTGGGAACATACGGTGGAACCGCCGGCCACTGCCGCAGTCACACAGGCGAGATATAAGGGCGAAAGCCCGGCGACATCCGGCATGGCTGCGATAATCCCTGCCGCCATGGTCATGGCCACTGTTGCGGAGCCCACACAGATACGCACAAGGGCCGCCACCAGAAAGGCCACCAGCACCAGGGGAAGCTTTGCGGAAGCCACTGCGTTTCCGATTACGTCCCCAAGTCCGGAATACTGGAGCATATAGCGCAACACACCGCCACAGGCTGTTACCAGAAGAATCAGACCTGTGGGCTCCAGGGATTTCGTCATGATTTTTTCAAGCTCCGGCAAGGTATACCCATGCCTTGTGCCAAGAAGGAACATGGCTGCCAGGGTTGCGATCAGAAGGGCCACAAAGGGTTGGCCCAGAAAGGTCAGTATGGGCTCTGCACCGGACAGGGCCGGAATCACGCCTGCCAGAGACTTCAGAACGATTAGCACCAGCGGAATCAGAATAATGCCAGCCACAATGCCAAATCCCGGTAATCTGGATTCGTCAAAGTCCTCCTGGTTTGCTACATGCTCCGGGATAGCCACATTATATTTCCTTCCACAGATGGCTCCCCAGATGGGGCCCGCAACAATCATGGCAAAAATTCCGCAGAATATACCAACCAGAATCACCCATCCCAGATCCACACCCAGCAGATTTGCCACCAGCACCGGGCCGGGGGTCGGCGGAATAAAGGCATGTCCTACCGCCAGGCCTGCCAGAAGGGGAATCACGTAAAACAGGGACGACCGCTTTGTCCTCCTGGCCAGGGAAAATGCCAGGGGAATGAGAATAATAAGTCCTGCATCAAAGAAAACCGGCATTGCAATCACCAGACCTGTGATTCCCAGCGCCCAGGCCGCTTTCTGGTCTCCAAATCTGTTTACCATAGTGACCGCCAGAATCTGGGCTCCTCCGGAAATCTCCAGAATAGCGCCAAACATGGAACCCAGGCCCACCAGAAGGGCAATTCCCTTCAAGGTATTTCCGATTCCGTCATCTACAGCCGATACAATGTCTGCAAAGGGCATGCCTGCTATAAGGCCAATCACCACCGCTCCTATCAGAATAGAGAGCATGGCGTGAATCTTAAACTTAATGATAAGCAGCAAAAGCAGAGCCAGTCCAATAACTGCCGCAAGGACAAGTCTGGCAGGGTTAAGGGTTACAGTAGCTTCCATAACAGAAATCCTCCTTGATATGCACCGCATCCGCCCTGCTGTGGCCTTGTATAGGCAGATGCCGTTTTTATGTAGCTACTTCCCTTTATTATATTCAAATTTACACGAATTATCAACAGCTTGCGAAAAATGCAGACATTTTACCGGACAGGCCGGGATACACCTGCCGCAGCGGATACATTCTGGAGAATGGGAAATCTCCTTTGGGGAAAGTCCCACCGGACATGCCTTTTCACAGGCCTTGCACGCTATGCACCGCTCTTCCTCCCAGTGAATCTGTACCAGGCTGAAACGGTTAAACCAGCCGTAAATTGCCCCCAGAGGACATAGATACTGGCAAAACGGACGGTAAATTTTAACGGAAAGGACAAGAAGCCCTAAAAGCACCACTCCTTTCCAGAGAAACAAGCCGCCTGCCTGGCTTCGCAGCATCTGGTTTCCCGTAAGCAGAGGAATTGCCCCAAAGAATGTTCCCGACGGACATAAATATTTACAAAATGCCGGTGCCTTTGCAAATCCCCCAAAGAGAAACAGGGAACCCACACAGACCAGCAAAACAAGGGTCAGATATTTGCCATATTTCAGCACAGCGTGAAAAGGAAGCCTCTTCCTTTTCCGAAACAGGGGAATTTTGTGGAAAAGATCCTGCACCAGCCCAAAGGGACATAGCCAGCCGCAGATAAAACGACCAAGAATGCTTCCAAACAAAAAAAACACCCCCAGCACTCCAAAGGGAACCTGGAAATTCCGCTGATTCAGAAGAGCCTGGAGAGCGCCTAACGGGCAAGAGCCTACCGCTCCGGGACAGGAATAGCAATTCAGCCCCGGAACGCAGGCATATTTTAATTTTCCCTGGTAAATCTTTCCGTTTAAAAAGCCATAGACATATCCGTTTGTAAAAATAGTGAATAAAATCTGAATTTTCAGCCGAAGATTTTTTCCCATTTTCTCACCCGATCCCAATGCATTCCAGACAGATCATCACTGCCTTTTTAAAAATAACCCCAAAATCTCCCTGGGCCGCCCCCAGCCCCAGGAACATCATTCCCAGGGCCAGACCGCAAACCCATAGGTTTTTCCTACAGATTTTCCAGAAGTCCATCAATCTTCTCCTTCCAGGCCTCTTTGTCCATGGCGCCCACCACTACGTCCAGAACCACGCCGTTTTGATCTATAAAAAAGGTGGTAGGCACAGCCGTTACATCCGCAAGAAGCCCGAAGTACAAAGACTCATTGAGAAGCAGATGGGGATAAGACGCCCCTGTTTCCTCTATAAGGTCCGCTGCCTGTCCCAGCGCCTCTCCCTCCTGGCCTTCCATGACATCGCTGACCACTCCGATCAACTGAAAATCCGCTCCATCATATTCCCCAGCCAGCTCTCCCAGGGAGGGCATCTCCTTCAGACAGGGGTTGCAATAGGTCGCCCAGACATTGACCATGGTAAGACGGGATTTTGAAAAAACATCCTGGGAAACCCCATTGCCTTCCATATCCTGCGCCTCAAAAACCACACCGGAACCGGCCGCTTCCTCCTCCGTATCCTGGGCTTTCTCTGTCTCCTGTTTCCGGGGAAGTCCCGTGGTATCATCCTCCCCGTTTTTTGTCCCGCATCCCCACAGCAGGGCAACCATCACAATACAGAGCACACCATAAATATATCTGCTTTTTTTCATTATTTCCTCCTCTACTATCTTTCTTAACTATCAAATACATAAACAAATGGATTTCTGAATACCGTTTTATTTTAAAGTAGATTCCTGGCAAAAGCAAGGAAAAAAACAAAAAAGAACGTTCCACCGCAAAGTGAAACGCCCTCTTAATTTTCACAATTTGTTTTTATATTATCCCTTCAGCCGCACTGCAAAATCTGCCATAGCCTTTGAAATCTTAATCTGCTGCGGACAAACCTGCTCACAGCTTTGGCATCCCACACAAGCGGAAGGATGCTT
This sequence comes from Clostridia bacterium, assembly GCA_910576205.1. GTDB lineage: Bacteria > Bacillota > Clostridia > Lachnospirales > Lachnospiraceae > RGIG4284. The sequence continues at coordinate 34,433 of CAJTHL010000009.1, forward strand.
TTCCTCCGGCATTGCCATAAGGGCCATAGGCGCTATAAAACCACCCTCTGTGAAGCTGTGTTCATTGTAGAGGGCCAAAAGCCCAGGGATATCCAGCTCCTGGGGACAATGGCTGACACAGTAGTGACAGGCTGTACAGGGCAGAGCTCCTTTTAACATGCCGTCCGCTATGGAAAGCAGCGTATCCATCTCCTCTTTATTAAGAGGTTTATCCGTCTCATAGGTGGAAATATTTTCCTTTAGCTGCTCAAGATCCGACATGCCGGAAAGAGTGACTTTTACCTGGGGAAGGGACTGCAGGAAGCGGAATGCCCAGGCTGGCGTCTTCTCATCCGGCCGCAGAGCCTTTAATTTCTCCATATCTCCCTCAGACAGCCTTGCCAGGCGGCCGCCCCGCAGGGGTTCCATAACCCATACAGGAATCTTCCATTCGTCCAGAAGCTCTGCTTTGGCCTTTGCGTCCTGGAAAGTCCAGTCCACATAGTTAATCTGTAACTGGCAGAATTCCATGTCTTTTCCATAGGCCTCCAGAAACCGCTTAATAACCTCCCGGCTTCCATGGGCAGAAAAGCCCAGATGACGGATGCGGCCCTTTCGCTTCTGCTCCATCAGATAAGAATAAATACCATATTTCCCGTCGTCCAGATAAGCGTCAATATTCATCTCGCAGACATTGTGGAAGAGATAAAAATCAAAATACTCCACGCCGCACTTTTTCAGCTGTTCCTCGAAGATCTCCTTTACCTTTGGCATGTTGGAAAGATCATATCCCGGAAATTTTGTAGCCAGGTAAAAACTGTCCCTGGGATACCTGTCTAGAGCCTTTCCCATGACAAGCTCCGATTTCCCATCGTGATATCCCCAGGCTGTGTCAAAATAATTGACGCCCTGCTTTATGGCATAATCCACCATCTCCTCCGCAGCCACCGCATCAATATCTGCATCATTACCATTTATCACCGGAAGCCGCATAGCGCCCATTCCAAGGGCAGACAGTTTTATTCCCTGAAAATCTCTGTAAACCATATCCCTATTCCCTCCAATTAAAATCCCAGGTTTCTTTTTCATTATAGCCCATGGTTATCCCCATATCAAATACCCATTTTAAATAGTGTGGAATGTCTGGAAGGTATACCTTCCAGATGTCCTATTTTAACAAACCATCCACAATCTTTTAAGACATATCTATCAGCTATCGGCCATCCGCACACTGCCCTTATCTGTCACTATGAAATTCTCTGCAGCATCTCGCTGTGTTCCTGTACCACATTTTTAAGCCTGTCAATATCCTCCTGCATGGTATCAATCTGTGCAGCGGCTTCCTCATACCGCTTCGCCGCCGGAACGTAGTTTTCCGCCAGCAGCTGTATATTTTTGTCCGTGACATTTTCAAGATGCAGCTTTATCCCATGAACATCCTCTTCCAGGACGTCCAGTCTGTCCTTCATGCTGCTGACGTCCTCTTTTAGTGCTCCTACATCTTCTTTTAATGCACTGACCTCTTCTTTTAAAACACTGACATCCTCTTTTAATGCGCTGACGTCCTCTTTTAATGCGCTGACATCCTCTTTTAATGCGCTGACATCCTCTTTTAATGCGCTGACATCCTCTTTTAATGCGCTGACATCCTCTTTTAATGCGCTGACATCCTCTTTTAATGCGCTGACCTCTCCTTTTAATCCAGCCACTTCATCTTTTACACCGCAGATCTCATCTTTCAGCGGCTGAAGCTCTGCCTTCAGCTTCTGGTCCAGCAGATCTGACATTGCAAGCAATAGTTCTCTGTCCATTTCTATCCTCCCTCCCTGGTTTTCTCTCTCCCGTACCTGTCTGTGCTAAGCAAAGGACTATATTTGCCCCAAGCTTTCTGATTGGAATAAGTGTATCATATTCTGCCTTCCGGGTCTATAGCAAAAGCGTGCCAATTCTGTGCCAGGGTGTGCCAATTTCGTGCCAATATTGTGTCAAAAGCCCATGACAATTTTTCCTTTAAGATGTATAATTAAGGAAAACGCTCAGACAACAGGAGAAAATGATTATGACCAGAAAGCTGTATTATGAGGACAGCCACAAAAAAACCTTCCAGGCAAAGGTTCTGGCCTGCGAACCGGATAACGAATTTTACCAGATCCTTCTGGATGCCACCGCCTTTTTCCCGGAAGGCGGCGGACAGGCTGCGGATACGGGAAGCTTAAACTCCACGATACGGGTGCTGCATGTCCACGAAAAAGACGGCCTTATTTACCATAAGACCAGCGGCCCCCTAAAGCCTGGAACCATGGTTACCGGCGCGCTGGACTGGGATAAACGCTTTGACCGGATGCAGCAGCATTCCGGGGAGCATCTGGTGTCGGGGCTGGTGCATAAACGCTTCGGCTATGACAATGTGGGCTTTCATCTGGGGGAGCAGGAGGTCACCCTGAATTTTGACGGCGTGCTTTCCGGGGAGGAATTGCGTGAAATCGAGTGGGAGGCCAACCTGGCCGTAGCCGCCAACCTTCCCGTGGCAGTCTCCTACCCTTCCAGGAAAGAGCTTGCCGCCCTCTCCTACCGCAGCAAGATAGAGATCCAGGGGCAGGTGCGCATTGTTGAGTATCCCGGCTTTGATATCTGCGCCTGCTGCGCTCCTCATGTGAAACATACCGGGGAAATCGGCATGGTTAAAATCACCCATGCGCAGAATCACCGGGGCGGGATGCGGGTAAATATCCTTTGTGGACTGCGGGCTCTTAAGGATTACCGGGAAAAGGAGGTCAGCGTCCGGGAAATCTCCGTTCTTTTGTCCGCAAGGGAAGATCTGGTTGCCAGGGCGGTTTCCCGTCTGAAAGAGGAACAGTTTAACACCCAGGGGCTCATGATGGCCCTGGAAGAAAAGCTTCTTGGGCAGGAACTGGAAAAGCTGCCTCCGGAGAGTACAAATGTCTCGTATTTTTTTGAGGATCTTACTCCCAATGCCCTCCGGGAATTTACCAATCAGCTCATGGCACGCTTAAGCGGCCTCTGCGCGGTGTTCTTTTCCTCCGGCGACGGCGGTTACCGCTATATTATCGGAAGCAGTACCCAGGATGTGCGGCCTCTTGGAAAAACCCTTAATACGGCCTTAAACGGTCGCGGCGGCGGGAAGCCGGAGATGATACAGGGCTCTCTCCCAGCCTCAAAAGATGCTATTTCCCAGGTCCTGGCCCGGGAAATCCCGGGGATCTCCCAGCCGCAGATTTTCAGATAAAGAGCTCCGGTTTACCTGGCATACAAACACGGACAGGCAAAAAGACGCCTGTCTGTGTCTCAAATTCCCCTCTCCTCAAAAAGCTTCTCAAAGGCAAGGGCATCCAGGAAGGTATGCTTCCATCCATATTTTCCCAGATCCACCCGGTTCTCCCGGCTTACCAGGACTCCTTCGCTGCGCAGAAGCTTTTTCTGGGTGTCCGGCCTTTCAAAAGCAGCCGCGCCGCTTAAGTATCCCTGGTGGTTTACCATCCGGTGAGCCGGTATCTCCCACCCGGAAAGCTTCCTTCCCAGGGCATACCCCACCTGTCTGGAATTCTTAGGTTTTCCACAGAGCAGCGCCACCTGGCCGTAGGTAGCCACGCATCCCCTGGGAATCCGGCTGCACACCAGGGCCACCCGCTGGTAAAAATTCATTTCTGCCCTCCCCGGATCATTTTCTCATAAACAGGCAGCATTTCCGACTCGGTGACAAATTCCCGGATTCTGGAAATAGGAATCCACTGCACGCCGCTGTTTTCGTCCTCCTTTGTCCGAAGCTCCTCCCCCTCGTCCGCCTCCAGCAGATAAGTAAGATTCAGATGCAGATGGGAGCTGACATAGCTTCCCCGCTTCCAATGCCCCCATACAGGCAGCACATCCACCGCAAACAGGCTTCCCAGGGCATAGAGAGTCTCTACCCCAGTCTCCTCCCGTGCCTCCCGGGCCGCCACCCGGAACAGGTCTTCGTCCCCGTCCGCATGGCCGCCTGTCCAGGACCAGGATTTGTAAATATTGTGGTACACCATCAGCACCTTATCCCGGGAAGCATTGAAAATCATGGAGGAGCCAGTCATATGCGCATGCGTGCATTCCCGGGTAAGTATCTTATCCGAATACTTGGAAATATACTCCATGATAATCTTTTTATCGCATTCTTCCTGCTCACAGGAAGGCTGAAACGCCTGGATCTCTCTTACATATTTCATCCCCATTCCTCCTCGTATTCCAGTTCCGCATTTACCCCTCCCGGCCCCTGTGTAAGACCAGAAATAAATTTCCCGCCGCCAGAAGATACGTCTGTAAATCCCTTCTGGGCACGGCGAAAAACCTTGCTGTTTAAACTTCCGAATCTGTCCGTCCCACGCTCTTCGTCTCTCTGTTTCCTAAAACATCCAGATATTTCTCCATCAGGCAGAACCTTCCTTTTCGCCAATGGGCAACCCCCACAATCTCATACCCCAGGGCCTTATAAAACCCCAGGGCAAGAGCATTTTCCATAAAAGCGTCCAGACGGACCGCCCCCGCCCCCAGGGAAACCGCCTGACGCTCCATATGCTCCATAGCCTGTCTCCCAATCCCCTGTCCCTGGAAATCCGGATCCACACAGAGCCTGTGTATGATATAGAAGAAAACGTCTTGGTGTTTCCAGTCCCCGTTTTCATATTCCTGGTTGCACTCCCGGTTCAGCACATAAAAAACCCTGATGCAGCCTTGTTCCACGCCTACAGACAGTTCCCCTCTCCCGATGTCCCTGGTAAGCGCTGCCTTGTCTGGATACATGTCGTCCCACTGGAAAATATGCTGCCGCTTTAAGGTCTCCTTTGCCCTCTCTAACAGACTGCAAAGTTCTGGCAGATCTCCTTTGTCCCCCAAACGAAATGTCATTTTTCACGTCCCTCCGGTAATCAAAGCTCCTCGATACGCCGTCTAAGGGCAGCGTGCCCTTCCTCCAGCAGGAGGCTTCTGTTATATTGGTAATACCTGGGACATTCATAAGTCTGGAGAAATGCCGCCATATCCCCATTGGTATTGATCTCCGTCAGAAAAACGGTCATCTCCTGGCTCTCCCCAAAGGCTGCCTCCATAAAATCAAAGGCCCGCTCCAAAGCTTCCCCTGCCTGGTGGCAGAGTTTACGATACTCCTCATTCTCCTTTGCAAACCAGATCTGCACCTTTTCAAAGGCCGCCTCCCGGCTGGATGGTTCATCTTTTGAAAGCTCCTTTATACAACGCTCCAGCGCCCCGGCCGCCATATACAGGGCCCGCTCCTCCCGACGACTTAAAATCTCCGCCTCCCGGCCTTTCTCCCGGCGCTCCCGCACCTCCTGCAAGCGCTCCTCCAGAAGCCCTGCGGCATACCCCGGCCGGCTCTCCTTAGGGCTGTCCTTCTCCCGGGCTTTGGCCTTCCCTTTTCCCGTTCCTTCCAGAAGTGCCTTTTTAAAGGCTCTCAGCTCTTCCAGAAGCACAAAGAGATACTGCTCCTGCCCCACTGCCCTGCGGCACAGCTCCCCACAGTAATCCAGAAGAATACTAATCAGGCTTAACCGCTCGTCAAAAGGACTGTGACCCACTTTTTTCAAGATACCCTCGCTTATATTCCCCCGGAAAATATCCTCAATCTGATAATCTCCCCGGTATTTTCCATAGAGCTCCAGATAGCTGGCAAAATCCCGGGCCACCTTCGGGTGCTGTACATACTGGGCGGCAACCTCCCGGTCCACACATTTCCCAAGCTTCTCATACACATACAAAAGCCTGGAGAGATCCTCCCAGCCCCGGGGCGTCACAAATTGCCTGCCCTCCGCGGTCTGCTCCATCTGGTAAAAATAAGCGGGCCGGATACCAAGATAAGAGATCACCGCAGGATGAATCCCCTCTCCATAGGCGTACTCCTTCCAGACTCCCAGATCCGGCTCCACCAGGATTTTCTTCACCCGGTCCATGGTCACCACGTCAAATTCCCGGACGGATTTGTTGTATTCCGGCGGATTGCCTGCCGCCACAATGATCCACCCCCGGGGAATGGCATGGCTTCCAAAGGTCTTGCACTGAAGAAACTGCAGCATGGCCGGAGCCAGGGTCTCCGACACACAGTTAATCTCGTCGATAAAGAGAATCCCCTCCCGAAGCCCCGTGTACTCCATCTTGTCATAGATGGAAGCCACGATCTCACTCATGGTATATTCCGTCACCGCCTGCTTTTTCCCGCCATAGCTGCGCTCCGAAATAAAGGGCAGACCGATGGCGCTCTGGCGGGTATGATGGGTAATGGTATAGGAAACCAGGCCGATCCGAAGCTCCCTGGCAATCTGCTCCATAATCTGGGTCTTTCCGATACCTGGCGCGCCCAGAAGCAGGATGGGCCGCTGACGTATCACCGGAATCTCATATTCCCCAAAGTCATCCTTCGTCAGATAGGCCTCTATGGAATCCTTAATCTCCTGTTTTGCCCTCTTGATATTCATGAAAAGCTCTCCTCATCCAGTATTAGTTTTATGGCCCAGGGAGGCACGTCCACATCCCGGTAATCCTCCCTCAGAAACACAAACGCCGTGTCATAGGCGGGCATGCGGGCCGGAAATATGCCGTAACCGTCCGTAAAATACAAAAGCCCCCTAAGCTTTTGAAACGCGCCCTTTTTTATCAATTCCTCCACATAGGCAAAGGCCGGACGGAAATCCGTACCTCCCAGTCCCTTGATTTCCAGATGCTCCATATAGTCCTTAAGCTGCCTTCTGTCCTCAATCTTTACATCGGACTGGATACGCTCGTCACACTGGAGAATGCGGATATTGACCTTTCGGAAAAAACTCTCCCCCTCCGATAGAAGGCTGTAGGTCTCCTCCAGGAATTTCCGGATAAGCTCCCCCTTACAGGACATGGAGGTATCCAAGACAATGACAAAATCCTCCACCTTCTCCGTCTCCCTTGTCTCCAAAGGCTCCATCAAGGGCATATTTCCGTAGAGAGACATGCCGTAATGATAGAAAATATAATCGAAGCTGTCCGGATCCACCTTTATCTCTTCCTTTAACACGGAAAACTTTCTTAGGAATTCCCGGTAATCGTAGCGTTTCCGGTTTTTCACCTGCACCTGTTCCAAAAGGCTTCTGGAACTTTCCCCGGCCTCTTTGGAAAAGGTCTCCATCTCCGTTTCCATCCGCTCCCGGATATCCTGCCAGCGGTTCTGCATCTGCTGCTTTATTCTGGACTCCTGCCCCCATTCCCAGACCCTGTGATCGTCTACGACAAACTCCCGGGCCATTCTGGCAAGCGCTTCCGGCTCCATTTCCACAAGCTCCCGGTAAAGCCGTTCCGCCGTAAACACCTGGGTTTTCCCTTTAAATCCGGCATACACCTGTCTGCGGTAAGGACTCTGGGGTCTGTGGACGCATGGCTGGTACAACGTGTCCAGAATATGCTCCACCGTCACATCGCAGGCAATCTGCCAGCAGAGCTCCTCCCGCTCTTCCCTGCTCCAGATATGGGCAAAAAGGCAGTGAAACAGCATATGAAGAACCGCCCGGTTTACCGTCACCCGGCTCTCCTTATACATTGCCACCAGAGCCTCGGGCAAAAAAAGCAGACGCCTCCCGTCAACAGCCACCCCGGAAACAGAAGGCTCCGGCACAGGCGCCAGACTGTTCAGGGCCACATCCAGGAAGCGCATGCGAAGATACAGTTCGTTTTTTGCATATTTCAGAATATCATAGCAGATATCCAGCCGCTTCAAGCGGCGCTTTTCTTCCTCCAGAATAGAATTCACGATTCTCTCCTGTTTTCATAGTTCAAAAACCCGGGCCTTTGGCGGAAAGAGCCTGTGGCGCAGATCCATCAGATAGCTGACTGTCTCCCCCAGACGCTTTTCCCTGGCATATTCCAGAAGCTCTGTCAGAAATGGTTCCGTTACCCCATGGCAAAATGCCTCCCGTTCCAGAAACCAGGCAAGCTCCTGGCTGCCCTTATGCCGTAGAAGCCACTGTCCGGCCAGCAGGAGACGCTCGGCCACATAATCCTCATACCGTTTTCTGGCATCCGCCTCAAGCTCCAGAGGATATAGCAGGCGGTTAAGTGCCATCTCTAGAACAAAATCCTCACGCTCCTGGAACCGGGCCAGATCAAAACGCCTGTCGTACCAGGAAAACTGGAACCTGGTATCCAGAAAACAGTTGCGGAAGGGAAGGCCGCTGCCATGAACCTGGGTCATGAGAATCCGGGCCGGCGTATTTTCCACCCCTTCCTCATAAAACTCCGGAAACAGCAGACGGCCATATACGCCGTCCTCCCTGTAATCCACCCGCAGCTCCTCCGAGAGCTCCAGAAGCACCTCCCGAAGGCAGGAGGGTTTCTCCGGGATTACCGTCACAGCCAGCTCCCCGATCTTATGGCAGCCCGTAAAAAGCCCAGCTCCCAGATCGGAGAGGCAGCTGTAAAAAGACAGCCTCTTTAAATTTCCACAGTTATAGAACGCATACTTTCCGATTTTTTCCAGGGACGATGGCAACGCTACGGAATCCACTCCCATGCCACACAGGGCGGAAAGCCCCCCGTTTCCGGAGCTTATCTCCTCCAAAGACACCTGGCAGCCTTCCCGTGTGCCACAGCGCAGGCGGCCGGCTTTTTCCATTTCCTTAAGCCAGCCCTCCTCCATATGGCCGGAAAACCCATAGTCCGCCAGTTCCACCACCGGCTGCCCCTCCAGGAAACCCGGCACGTCAACCTGCCGGTCGCAGGAGTAACAGCGCCAGATTTTCACCCCGCAGTCCAGTTTTTCATATGCAAAAACCTCTGTCTCCGTCACGGCATCCCTTCCTTATATTTCCCGGAATATTATCTCTTGGATTTCTTCGTTTATTCCTTTATAATGGGCGGCACCTGGCTCATTAAGTTGTCGATATCCTCAAACATGGCGCTCTTTGTTGTTCCCAGGCGGCTTGCGCGGCTGATATGCTTCACCACCTCCTGGTACTGGCTCCTGATCTTGTCAAAAAATCCGCACAGGGTTCCAAGGGCTGTCCGGGACTCATCGATAGCACCGGAGATCTGGGTGTGAACCGCCGTAGCCCCCTCCGCCGCCTGTGTAATCTTGTCAAACATCTCATAGGTTTCCTGCACCTTGTCAAGGCTCTGTCCCAGTGCCTGCCTGGAGGTGTCAATGCTCTCGCTAAGCTTATCTGTTCCTGTTTCCACATCCTTGATGCCAAGATCCACCTCAGCCACCAGATCTTTAATCTCATCCGCCAGCTTCTTTACCTCCACGGCCACCACGGCAAAGCCTTTTCCGCTCTCGCCTGCCCTGGCTGCCTCAATGGAGGCGTTAATGGCCAGGATATTGGTCTGATCGGCAATGGACACTATCTTGCTCATCCTCTGCTTAATGTGATCCACCGACTCCTGGAGCTCCTTAAAGGTGTTTCCCATTTCCCCGAAATGAGTCTCCACCTCCTGGGAACTGTTTTTAAGGATTTCCACCTCGTCCTGGGCCTGGCTTACGCTTCTGGCAATCTCGTCCCGTACGGTCACAAACTGCTCAGAGGCCTCGTTAACATTGGAGAAATTTTCCTCCATATTCTCCAGCCTCTCCTGGAAACGGTTTGTCTCTCCCATGACGCCCTCAAAGGAACTGCCCACCAGGCTCAGCTCCCACAAGGACTGCACTTCCTTCTGCACCAGATCCGTGTGGTACTGCTTCAGACTGTCCATCACATACAGAACCGGATACATGTCTTTTGCCCCGCCTTGTTTTTTTTCTACTCCCTGTTTATTCTCTCTATGAAACAGCATGTCTTTTTCTCCCCCCTTTATTCAAACACAACGCATGTCATGGATTGATTGACAAACTGGTTATTGTAGTGCTCCCCGTATCCCACGAGGCCCGCATGATTGCCAAGAGTCCCCATCTCCCCCAGATATTCCTTCATATAGCCGTTCTCGCTGAACAGCTTATACCGGAACAGGCAGTTGACGGAAAATACAGCGGAACGTCTGGGGAAATCCTGGCAGATCTTCTGAATCGTATCCCTGACAATCTGTCTATAATCCCCAAGCTCCAGCAGAATCAGCACGTCGGAGTCATTGACCTGCCGGAAACAGGCCAGAGCGTTTCCGCTGACCTCTTTTATGGAAATAATACAGGTTTCGTCCCCGTTGATCTTTCCGAAGGGATTTTTAAAGGTCTGGGTCAGAATCTCCTGCTCCGTCACGTGAAGAATATCCTGGTAAACCTGTCTTGCCGGCCTGCCATTTAAGGAACCCATTATGTATCTGGCCCTGTCCGTGTCAGAGGCGATAAACCGGTAATCCCCCTTCTGATGATAAATGTTTTCTTTATAGGCCTTTACGCGGCCGCCCAGATTCTTTACAAGGGCGTAAGCCACCCCATCCTCATAAATCCGGCCATTGGCAGATATGCGGCCGCCGTCCCCGGTTCCTCCTACCAGGGAAATCCCCTGATGCCGGAGGGCCGTGTATATGGTAGTCAGCACGCCGGCATCATTGCCGGAACAAAAATCAATACAAATGGTATCCCTCTGGGAAGCGTTGACCCTTCTCAGATCCTCCTCCAGCCTTCTGATATATTTTACCGGCATCACCGATACCTGCTCCAGCACATTGGCCGCCGCCTTGACTCCATCCAGAAAGGCTACCACGCCCACGCCGTTTTCCGCCACCCTGGTATCGTAGCACATTCCGATACACCCGATGCTGGGCACCTGGGGATAAAGCTTCTCCAACTCTTTTACATGCTGCTCAAACTGGCCGCTGTTAGACATGAGCATAATCAACTGCGGATTCGCCAGTCCACGGACTGCTTCCCGCAGATCGCCCCGCTGACTCATACCAAAAAACTGTCTCACAATATTTTTCCTCTCTTCCATTAATTGTTAATCCCTATGTAAATGCTATTATACTTGATGTTTTTACCCAACGTCAAGAATAATTGCCTTCTTTTCATAATACCACAAAAATGCCAGAGAGAAACTATTTTTTTCAAAAAAGTCTGTCTCTGGCACAATTTATTTCCGGCTTTATCTGCCTCTACTCAATGTTAATGTTAAGAGGCTTATCTATCTCCTCGGAAACATATTTTCCGTTCTTTTTCCTCTGGCGCACACACTCGGAGAGGAGGTATTCAATCTGCCCGTTTACGGAGCGGAAATCATCCTCCGCCCAGGCGGCAATCTCCCCGTACAGCCTGGCGGAAAGCCGAAGCGGGATCTGCTTTTTTCCGGTATCCGCCATAATCAGTACAGGCTGCCGGAATTTACAACCGGCTGGGCGTCATGGTTTCCGCACAACACCACCAGAAGATTGGATACCATAGCCGCCTTTCTCTCCTCGTCCAGTTCTACGGTATTCTTTTCGCTGAGGCGTTCCAGAGCCATCTCCACCATTCCCACGGCTCCGTCCACGATCATTTTTCTGGCGTCCACAATAGCGGAAGCCTGCTGCCTCTGCAGCATCACAGCCGCAATCTCCGGCGCGTAGGCAAGGTAGGTGATCCTGGCCTCCAGGATTTCCAGCCCGGCCTCCGCCACCTTCTGCTGAATCTCGTCGCGGATGCGGGAAGCCACGATCTCACTGGAGCCCCGGAGGCTCCCCTCATCGGCAATGCCGTCCCCGGTGGTGTCCACATTGGGCGCCATGTCGTAGGGATAAATCCGCACAATATCCCGCAGGGCGCTGTCACACTGAAGGGAGAGGTATTCCTTGTAATTGTCCACCTGGAAAACCGCCTTTGCGGTATCCACCACCCGCCAGGTAACGGCAATGCCGATCTCCACTGGATTTCCCAGACAGTCGTTGATCTTCTGACGACTGTTATTCAAGGTCATGACTTTAAGAGAAATCTTCTTTCCAAAGCTGACCTCCGCATTCACCGCCCCCGCCCCGTTGGCAATAACAAGAGCCTTTCCTGTTCCCCCGTCCACATCCCCGCTCTGGCTAAGTCTTGTTCTGGCGGCCGGGTTTACGCTGGTGCAGAATGGATTTACATAATAAAATCCTGGTTCCCGAAGGGTCCCCACATAATTTCCAAAGAGGGTCAGCACTACCGCCTCCTGGGGCTTCAATACCGTAAGACCCAGGAAAGGAATCCATCCCAGAACCATCCATACCACGCCCACTGCAACCAGGATTCCCCAAATCACAGGGACACCATTTTCCTCCAGAATACAGCCGGCTACGATACAGCCTATGCCCGCCGCATACAACAGAACAAGAAGCAGCAGCATGGATACGCCGTTTTTCTTGATATTTAAAGTCTTTTCCTTCATTTTTATATCCTCCGTTCTTTTTGATATAAAAATGATATCATATCAATATCTATATGTCAAGAATCTTTTACTGGACTCCTGTAAACAGCATAAAAGAACTGCATTCTGCCTGGGGACTGTACTCCAGGGCCGTGGCGAAGGGATTGTGAAGCCGGGTAAATGGCCAGCCTTCCCTGGCATAAAACTCCTCCCCTGTATAATCCAGCTCCTCCATGGCAGGCCCCTCCACAATCCGTGCAGCCAGGTAGCGGGTCCGCTCCAGTACCTGCATATTTTCCGACGCAGGCTCTATTCCTATAAACTCTGCCAGAAGTCCCTCCCGCAGCCGGTAGAAAACCGCGCATTCCAGCGGTTCTTCCCGGAAAGCAGCCGTGTCCGTGGGATTGAGAAGAAAGGAATACCCATAGAGGGATTCCCCTCCGTCCAGTTCATACCGGTAAAAACGAAGCTCCTCCAGGTCTTCCCCGCAGTACCGCCGGGCGCTTTCCCGGATTTTTTCCTTTGCCCCATCCCAGTCAGCAGCCAGAAAATCCCCTTCCGGGTTACCGTCTATGTAATACAGAATCCGGATATCCGAAGCCGCCGCGTCCTGTCCCAGCTCCCTGTCCTTTGGCCAGAGCGCCGCAAGCCCCATTTCTCCGGCGAAATCCATGCTTCCATAATACCAGTCCGCCGGCTTGGCGGCAAAAAACCTGGTAGGGCACATCTCCCCGGAGGCCGTCTGGCAAAACGACCACCCAAAGCCCTCCTCCCCGTTGGCATGGAGAAGATAATAGTCCAGGCAGGGAACCAGAAGCGTTTCCCCCGGGTAAATGAGACTGCTATCCAAAGCAGCCCCAGCCTGTTCCTCCACCCGCTCCAGATTGGGATAGTCTGATCCGTCCCCGTAAAATTTCCCGGCAATGTCCCAGAGCGTATCCCCGGGCAGCACGGTATATTCCGTATCCTCCTTAGGCCCCATACGCAGGTGAATGTAGTCCTGCGGGTCCGTTCCCGCATAATCCGGCATAGCGGAAAGTAACTCCCAGGTGTCTGTATCGGATAGGGACAGCCCTTTGCCGCCCTGGGCGCCCTCTCCCCAAATACCCTCTCCTAAAGCCATCTCCTGCTCCAACACTGCCATTTCCTCCTCTGACAGCTTGTACACCCCGGCCTGGCGGTAATCCTGGCTGGCTCTGTGGGGAAGATAATAACAGTTTCTTGTCTGACCCTCCTGGGGATTTATAAGGTTGCAGGCAATGCCGTAGACAGGCGCATAAAAGCTTAAGGAACGCTGACTCACCGTGATCTCCCCTGTATTCCGGCAGGAATCCACAAGACCGCCGTTGGAAGCACAGATTCCCGCCGTAATCAGGGACTGGGTATACTCCATATCCGCCTGCTCCACGTGAACATTCCCGGCATTGACACACAGACGTATCTCTCCTCTGCTGGCCCCGGCAATGCCGCCGCAAAGCTGTGGCCCCTCCACTTTTCCCCTATTTTTACAGTTCTCTACCTTTCCCTCTGTATAGAGGTTTCCCACAATTCCCCCGGATGCATAGTTCATATAGCCGGTATCGGAAATAATATCCAGGGACACCCTCCCCTCATTCTGGCAGTTTTCGATAATTCCCTGGGCCGCCCGGCAAAGGCCTCCTGCATAGAGGGTTTCCCTGGCCCAGCGTTCCTCTCCCCGCTCCCCCTGGTAATCCCTTCCGCCTTCCACGATTCCTCTAAAACGGCAGTCCCTCATTTCCCCGTAATGGACGGCCGCAATCCCGCCGGCCTCCCATGCCCCCAGCACATGCGCCTCTACTTCGCACCCCTCAATCCTTCCATAGCCCGCAAAGCAGAGGGCGGAAGCCGGAACCACCTGGACCTCTCCATCCTCGTCAAGATAAGCGCTTTTCTCATAGGTTGTCTGAAACAGGGACTTCCTTATTTTCAGATTTGTCACAGACGACGCCTCCTCCAGAATGCAGAAAACCGGCATCTCCATTTTTGAATAATACCCCTCCAGGGCATATCCGTTTCCGTCAAAATGACCGCTGTAATTTACCATACAATCATATTGATTTTCCGGAGGCTCCTCCTCCCAGCGCTCCCAGCCGCTGGTATCGTTCAACACAATATCCGCCGTCAGCCTGGCATCACTGTTCTCATATCCGCTCTCCACCCGGTCGATAAACCACACAAACCCTTCCCGGGAACAAATCAGAAAATATCCCTCCTCATCCTGGCAAAGGGAAGGGGAAAAAAATTCGTCGGTGTCAAAAAGGAAAAAATTAATAAGCAAAAGCCCTCCCAGAGCCGTCGCCGCCACCCTGGCAAAGAGAAGCTTTTTCCTCCCAGGCTCCTCCCCTTTTCGCCATCCCTTTCCCAGAAACCGCAGAAATCCGGCGCAAATCCCCGCCAGAAGCAAAAAGAGAAACGTCAGCGCAGTAAGGGGGATATTTTCCTCCCCCCAAAATAACCATCCCTCAATTCCCAGAAGCATAGCCTCCCACCCCACCATAAAGGGAACCCGCAGAGCCCCTTTCCATCCATACCTTTCAAAAAGAGAGAGAGGATAGGCCGACACATACACCAGAAGAAATAAAAGCGTCCCCGTAAGGGCCTTTTCCAGGAAACCTCCATCCTCCACCAGAAAACACAGTCCCTCCGATAAGAGTGCAAGAAAAAGCCCAGCCGCCCAGCCAGATCCTCCAAAGAACCGTTTCCGCCACCCGTCCCATCCATGGAAAAGCGTAACTCCCAATAGAAGCTGAAGCGCCGTCACCCCCAGAAAGCACCCAGGCAGCACAATCCATTTCCTGTTCAGCAGAAAATTATCATACCCGGATAAAACCCAGGCTACCGAAAATAAAATATAAATGCAGGCAAGCCCCAGCTCCAAAACCCCAAGGAAAAGGGAGACCCCTTTAAAAGCCTTCTCCACCCTCTCTGACGTCTGCCCCATATGTACTTCCGCCCTTTTTGTTTCCTCCCGTTTAATTTCCTTTTGTTCTTCTCCCATTTTCCTGGCATCCCCTTTTCCAAAATGCTCTCAGCTATCAATAATCCATGAGATTATTATAAAGAAATTAAACTATAAAATCAATGCACCATCTCCCACCCCCGAAACATATAATATACAAATTATATGATAGGAATTACCACAATATGTATATTTTCTTCACTGCATTTCTCCTCATTATTATTCTCTTTGCCATCCTGAACCATTGCCGCGCAAAGTCCATACGGAAAAAGATCTGCTGTCTTTCAACCTGTGAGAAAATCCAGCAGTTAAATGACCTGATGGCCCCCTTCGGCTTCTACTACTCGCCATGCCAGGATATCTTCACCTCCTGTATAGACGCCTGGCAGAGAGAATTCGGCTACTGTGCCCTCTACGACCAGGCCGCGCCCTTTGCCCAGATGGTCATTGACTGCGAACCCGTATACTTTGACTATGAAGGCCGTACCTGGCTAATCGAGCTGTGGAAGGGTCAGTACGGCATCAACACCGGGGCGGAGATCGGCATCTACCACGCGGATTCCCTGATTTCCCCGGAAGAATATGCCACAACCCTGTTTCACGCCGTGTCCGACAGGGAAATGCTGGAGATGTCCATGGAGCTCTGGCAGGGAAAGCAGCGGCTGTTTCACTATTGCCATCGCCACTGGTGGCTGACAGGTTTCCGCCTGGGATGCTTTTCCCAGCCTTATGACCTTACCTTGAAGGCCTCTCTCCAGTTCCCGGACTTTGAGATGATGAATGCCTTCCGGGAAGCGCTTGCGAAAAGCTGCTGCCCTGTGGACGATTTTTCCTTCAGCGGTCTGTCCGTGACGGTCATTTTCCAGGAACCTTGTTCCAGACAGCCCTGTCAGCGTTTCCCCCTGTCCTGCAGGTTCTCCCAGTGGAAAAACAGGCTCTTTTGCCGGCTCTTCCTCTGGATAACGCGACCCTTTACCTGCACGGCCGACCGGATACTGTATCTCTACTATTTCCTGCCCTTCGCGTTTTCCAGGGCAGCCCAGGTCTGCAAGCCCCACCGCTATAAAACACGCCGCCACAAACGGCACAGAAAAAACGCCGCCGCATAAAGTATATCGTATGCAAAACACCGGAAAAAGCGGAAGTAAAGCATTATCCGCATCTGCCTGTAGTGACCTCCGGAAGGATTTATGAACGCTTCAGCGTTTGGAAATTCTTCCAGTGCCACCAGGTCGCGAAAGGCAGATGCGGGACTATAATAAGGAAAGGAAAATTATCATGGGGTACGAAAAAAGACTGGAGAGGGCCTTTGGAAATGCGCCGGTTCTTCCCCTGCGGGCAGACTCCCGGTATGTCTTTTTCAGCGACTGCCATCGGGGAAACGGAAGCTCCAACGACAATTTTCTGAAAAACCAGCACCTGTATTTTGCCGCGCTACAGTATTATTTCCAGCAGGGCTACACCTATGTGGAACTGGGGGACGGGGATGAGCTCTGGGAAAACCGCTCCATGGAGCAGATTATCGACGTACACAGCAACGCCTTCTGGATGCTGGCCCGTTTCTATGAGCAGGGACGCCTCTATCTCCTGTTCGGAAACCATGACATGGTAAAGAAAAATACACGCTATACAGACAAAACCTGCTCTTCCTATTTCTGTACGGAGCGACAGGGGGCTGCGCCCCTTTTTCCCTCCCTGGCTGTCCAGGAAGGATATATTCTGGAGGACTGCCTGCTGGGTGCCTCCATTTATCTTACCCACGGTCACCAGGCCGACCTCTGGAACAGTGTTTTCTGGCGCCTAAGCCGTTTTCTGGTACGGTATCTCTGGAAACCCCTGGAGCATATCGGTTTCCTGGATCCCACCAGCGCGGCAAAAAACTATAAGGTAAAAGAAAAGACGGAGCGTCGCCTTGCCGCCTGGGCAAAGGCCCATGGCTGTGTCCTGATCTGCGGCCACACCCACCGCCCAACCCTTGGCACCGCCGTCTCCCCCTACTGCAATACAGGCAGCTGCGTCCATCCCCGGTGCGTTACCTGCCTGGAACTGAAATGCCGTCATCTGACCCTGGTAAAATGGAGCACCTCAGTCCACAGAGACGGAAGCCTCTTTGTGGAACGGGAGGAGCTGACGGATAGCATCTGTCTGGACACATTTTCAGAGCTCACAGACTGTCAGAGGACTCCCTTTCCATACTGAAGAGGCTGGTATCCCGCCGTCTCCATAAGAAAAAATGTCCCTGGCCTTCCACAAAACAGGAAAGGAACCAGGGACATTCTCTTATTTACATCTCATCACCGCACACGCCGGATTACAGCTCCAGATAGGAATCTGCGTACAAGGTATTGTTCTTGATGATATCACAGGACTTAATGGTCTCCATCAGTCTTAAATCACAGGGATTTACGATGGCGGAGGTCAGACCGCACTGCATAGCCATAGCTACCATAGCGGAGTCCATAATAGGACGGATGTGCTTGGGCATTCCGTTGGAGTTATTGGACAGACCGCCGGTGGAGTTCAGCTCCATGTCGGAGATCATCTTGATGCACTCCAGGATCTGCTCCTGTTTGTCCTGCATTCCCTTAATTACCAGGAACAGGGGGTCAAACCACATATCGGTGGGCTCCATGCCGTGCTCCATACCTCTCTCCAGCATGGTCTGGCAGTATGCCATACGCTCGTCGTTGTCCTTTGCAATGCCTTCGCCGTTGCAAAGAGCGATTACAATAGCGTCATTTGCAGCAGCCAGGTCGATGTACTCGATTCTGCCGGCGGCATCCGCGGAGTTTACGATGGGTTTTCCCTTGGAACGGTTGTATACGGAGATTCCTGCCTCGATAGCTGCCTTGTTTGCAGTATCCAGAGCCAGGGGTACATTGTCGAAGTTGCCCTGGAGCAGTTCCACAGCCCATTTCATCAGCTCGGGACCATCGTTCTCAGCAGGTCCGATATTCACGTCCAGGTAGGTTGCGCCTGCATCCAGCTGCTCTTTCGCACGCTTAAGGATGGGCTCCGGATCTCTGCTGGTAAATGCCCGGTTAATTGCCGGAGCTGTTGTGGAAAGTCTCTCTCCAATGACTACGAATTTTGCCATAATTCTTCTCCTTTAATTTTTAATAAATTTACGCGAAACCGTCTATTCAGATCTCCCCGTTTGCCTGCATATCTTTTAAGAATTTCACAAGCTGTACTGCCTCGTTGGGAGCCACGATAACCTCCCAGCCGGGAAGCTTGGCCTCGATGTCGCCCTTTAACACGGCTACCTTACCGGGGATAATAAGCTTTCTGCTCTTAACCTTGGGCTCTACGTTCTCAATAATGTACTTGGATACGGAGGTGGAGGACAGTTTTCCTGCCGCCCACGCGGTCAGTACGGAAAGTCCGCCTGCATCGCTGATTACCAGGTTACAGGGAACGCCGGAGCGCTCCAGCTCGCCGGATACTACGAAGTAGGTCAGCGCGAAGTCTACGGTGGTCAGACATACGGAATTCTCGTCTCCGCCATTCAGCGGGTAGATGCCCGGCTCAACCTTCATGGGCTTCTGGGGATCCGTAAACACGTTCTGACGAAGTCCGTAAAGAGGAAGGGCCTGTGCGTAGTTCATGTTCTCCATCACAATGATAGAACCATATTTTACGGTAAACAGGGAAGCAAGGGCTGCCTGCAAAGCGCCGTTTCCGGCTGCCAGCCTGCCTACGTTTACGATTGTGGGATATCCGAAGGTGCGGTCGGTATTCTTAAGAGCAGCTCTGCGGATCTGTACCGTGTTGGCAAACGCGTCCTTGATGGAAGCTGTACCCACATTAATTACCAGATTCTTGTTGCCAAGCTTCTCAATAGCCGCCACGGTGTCGTACAGCTCGTTGATATCCGCGCCGCTTACGCCCAGAACCACGCCTGCCTCTGTGGCCAGCTTGCTCATTGCCTCATAGTTGCCTGCGTTTGCGCCGTCCAGAATGGGCTTCGCATCCTTGCACACGTCAAGGGCTGCCTTTGCAACGTCTACGTCGGTACATCCAAGCACCAGAACCCTGCCGGTCTCTGCGGCTTTCTTTACAAATTCCGCATAGCCTGCCGCGTCGCACTGTCCACAGTAATTCAGGTACAGCATCTCCACATGCATGCGCTCGCCGATACGGTCGTAATCCACAAGCTTTGCGGCCTCAAATTTAGCGTCCATATCTGCCTCACAGCAGGATACGGAAACGGCGTATCTGGGTCTGCTCACAAAAGTTTTCTCATGACGGAACAAAACGGTCTCGCCGCCTAATGTACACTCTGCATCTCCGGAACCCACTTTGATGGTCTTCATGGGCGGTGCAGTAGCCTCGGACAGAGTTGCCAGCGCATCCTCTGACATATGGGGACATTTGGTGATATCTACGGCGCCCTGGGCCACCTTCATGGAAAATGCCATACAGGTGGGGCTGCCGCATTCCTTACAGTTTGTTTTCGGTGTTAATTTAAAAATATCTAAGCCTTTCAATGCCATGGTAATTGTTCCTCCTTCCCTCGATTAAACCAGTTCTTTGATTAATGTTGAAATCGTGGCAACCGATGTGGGATGTTTCAGAATTACCGCATTGGAGCCGGATGCCAGTACCGCTGCCGCAGTCTCTACTTCCATATCAATGCCGCGCTCTTCCTGGGAGCCCCATTCCGGCATATCTGCCTCGGAAGCCATAGCCTCTTTTACGCCCCATGCTTCCTCTGCCACCGGAGTGATAATCGGCATCTGTAACTGCGCATCATTCTGGGAAAGGGCCGCTGCCTTGATTCTGTCCATGGTGGATACCACGTACTCGAATCCGTAGCCTGCCGCTGCTGAACCAACGTTCATCACTACGTTTGCCTGGTCTACGCCCAGCTGTCCGATCAGCACGTTCAGCTGCTTCGCAAGGTTGATATCTACGGCGGACTCAGCGCCTACCTTCTGGCCGTAAGCCAGTCCGGCTGCGGCTGCAACGCCCTTGTAGTTCTCTTCTCTTGCGGACAGGATCAGTACATTCTTTCCTTGCAGGGCCTCTGCCACTTTCGCAAAGAGCTCCGCGTCCTTTTCCACGTTCTTGCATCCTTCAATTACAAGGGGAGCTGTAATGGCGTCGCCTACTTCCTTAGCCACGGCCACGCAGTCCTCCACGGACTTGTCCCTGCCATTGGGATCCGCTCCTTCCAGACGGAGCACTACAAAGTCTGCTCCTGGCATTGCCTCGGCTTTCTTTGCAAGCTCTGCAAAGCTTGTCGCACCTGCATAATACTCTTTGATACCTGCGGCCTCATTTTCCATTTCCTCCAGACTTAAGTCTGTAATCATGACGCCTACCTTCGGTGCGTTCTCAATGGGCGCATCGAATGTGTAGAAGGGCAGCACATTCTCTCCGCCAAGCTTCACTGCCTTGTCGCCTGTTCCGATTTCCACGGTACGGATGGCAGCGTTAAACTTTCCAGATTTTCCATTAAACGGCATTTCTTAGTTACCTCCTTGTTCTATTGCATTTACATGCATCAACGCATATACAGCAATATGCTGCATATGCGTGATATCATTTGTAAATATTATACTGCATCTTTCCTATAAGCGCAAATGTTTTATACGCAGGAATCCGGCTTTTTTTCGTACAATCTGCAGATGAGCCTCCTCTGCCTGAAGTTCTGGATACCCGCCCGGGCCAGGCTGCGGACAGCCTCCCTGTCTGACATGATCGTCACAAATGCGCAAAAACATCCCCGGGTGAAACCAAATGTCGCTTCGCGCCATCTGATTTCTTTCCCCGGCTTTACATCATCGGCTCTAAGCCAAGGGCCGGATGTCCTTTCTCGGTCAGGAAGGCCAGCAAGGTCTCGGGATCTTCTGCGATGGTCTCGTCGCCGATCATATCGGTAAAGTTCTCAATGCCGTAGAGCTCCTTTGCAGACTCATTCAGTCTCTCGGCTACGGTTTCTTTCAGCTCTTTGGGCATCCATACGATACGCTCGATGCCGCCCTCGGCCTTCATGAATTTCTTGGATGCGATAAAGTGCTTTCCATGTCCCATAAAGCCCGGGGTCTGCACGCCGCCGCCTGTCATGGAAGCCAGCTCCGGGAAGGTCATTCCAAGAGGCGTCATGCCTGCGTACTCACGGTTTGCAATGATTACGCCGTTGGAGAAGGGCTCGATACCGCAGATACACTCGAAGCATCCGCAGGAGGTCATGGGATTCTCCATAATGGAGTACAGGGATACCTGCTCCAGGGCGCCCTGGGAATACAGCTTCACGGCCTCGTTTACATCCTCATACTCGCCGGTGCGCTCGTCGATAACGCGCTCTTTGGTGATTACCTGGCAGGGACCCTGGGGATCCAGCTCGTTAGTTGCCTTAGCGTCCAGCCATGAAACGGCTCCACAAAGGCCCAGTCTCTCCGGCGTTACCACACATACGTGGGACGGTGAGAACGCCTGGCACAGGATACAGCTGTAGTATACTTCCACAGACTCGTCTGTCAGTGTGCGCAGACGGTCGTCACGCTTATCGAAGGACGGAATTGCCAGATTGTGGCGAAGCTCCGTACATTTCTCCGGGTCTGTGATTACCTTTACCTGGCACTTGTCTACCACGGCGTCAAACTCGTTCTTGATTTTTGCGTACAGCACTTCTCCGATGTGTTTCGCGCGGAAGCCTGCCTCATAAGCCCCCTTGCTGATACGCACACGGATCATGTCGCGCTGTCCGGTATGCATCACACCCTCGATGCAGTTGAGATAGCTGTGGAATTTACGCTCAAATACCGGCTCAAAGTCAGACTGCATATTCTTTCCGGCCACTTCCACGATGTAGCCGATGCTGTGCTTGGTTCCCACTTCAAAGGAATCCAGATCCGGCCCGATGATCTCAATCCTGTGATCCTCCACCTCGGAAGCCTCTTTGGTCTGTACCAGCTCGAAGCAGTCTACTCTGGAGCCGTCAAACTCTACCTGCATATCGCCCCGGCGGATGATCTCGCCCTCAAATGCGGACGCGAACGCAACCGGAATGTCGATATTGGTTACCTTAATCTTGATATCCCTTGCCTCAATGGAGGTGGGGTTGAATTTCTCTGTATCCCCCTGGAGAATAAGGCTCTTGGGTACATTCATGCCCTTGAGGCTCTCCAGATCGTTGGAGATTACCGGGAAGCCGAATGCGATGGCGCCGCCGCCGCAGGCTACGGTCAGATCATCCACAGGCGCGAAGGCATTTACAAATGCAAACACACGCTCCATGGTGTACTTCATCAGATTTGGCAGATCTCCCGGTGTGATGTTACCGAAGATCAGAGCCGCACGAAGAGCCACGGATACAATATGTATTACGGACGTAATGTCGTCGCCAAGCAGAGTTACACGTACATTGAATCCGGTGTTGTAGCCGGCTTCTATAAGCTGCCCGCAGATGCCGCCGGTACAGGCCACAAAATTACCCTGTGCCTGGTAGCTCTTTACCAGGGCTACGGCCTCCTCCTTGGAGGGCGCTTCGTTAATCAGTACGGCCACGCCGGGGATGTCTCCCGTTACAAGGGGTACGCCCAGCTCACGGATCCATGCGTCGGAGAAATGTCCCACATAGGGCTCGTCGTATGGCTGTGCGCCGTCCATGTATTTCATGGTCTCAATAATCTCTGCTGCCAGCGCTGTTCCGATACCTGCCTGGAATACATTGTGCAGACGGTTTTTGCGCTCCATCATATCCTTGATGGTTCCCTCCAGCGCTTCCTTTACCTCTCCCATATTGGTCAGCTTCACGCCTGTTACCGCATAGTAGCAGGGCAGGCAGTAAGCAGTATTGGGCAGGGTTACTTCCTTGTCGGCGCCAAATTTTTCTATGGCTTCGGCTACGGATTTCTCAGCCCACGCATACATTTCACTTGAACCGCCAAATACTCTATCAAATAATGTCACGGTACTACCTCCTAATTTTTAGTTCTATTATTTCTCTAAAATTTGTTTTATTTTCCGGATCTCATCGGTAGCTGTCCGGCTGAAATCATAGGGGGACTGCCCCTGCCGGTCCGCGTCGATGACCTCACTATTGTAATGAATGAAGCCCAGCAGGTCTCCGGCCGGAATTCTGGAGCGGATAAACGCCTCGTCTTCCTCTCCCCGTACCTTGTTGGCCACCACCCGGACCTGCTTCACACCCAGATCCTGTGCCAGACGCTTTACATTCTTATAGGTCTGCACGCTTCTGGCCCCCGGCTCGATAACCACCACAAACTGCTCCATACCCTCACAGGTTCCCCGGCCCAGATGCTCCAGGCCCGCCTCCATGTCCATAATGACCACGTCCTGGCTTCGGAGGCTTAAGTAATTGAGAATCCGTTTCAGCATCACATGCTCTGGGCACACACACCCGCCGCCGCCTGTCTCCACGGTTCCCAGGGTTAAAAGCTTCACGCCGTTAAAGGTCTTGCTGTAGGTATCGGGGATATCGTCCACCTTGGGATTCAGCTTGTAAATCTGGTTGTCGGCTGTGGCCCCTGTGCGCTCCTCGATCAGCCTGCGCATTTTGGAGATGGGGATGATTTCGTCCAACAGCTCCTCCGGAAATCCCAGAGCCAGCCCCAGATTCGCATCCGGGTCCACGTCCGCTGCCAGCACGGTCTTACCCTCCTCCGCGTAGAGCCTTGCAAGGGTTGCCGCAAATGTGGTTTTGCCCACGCCTCCTTTGCCGGTGATGGCGATTTTCATAGGTCTTCACTCCTAACTGCTTTGATCTGGCTTATGGGGATCAGATCCCTAAAGCTTCTCTCTTCTCTTCGATGCGGTCGATCATGGCGTCAACCAGCTTCTCGATATCCTTCTCTACGGTGTAGGAGGCCTCCACCCAGTCTTTGATGCCGTGCTTCAGAAGATCATCTACCTCTGTGGAACCGCATACATAGGGATCTACGCCCAGGAAGGTGTCGATACCGGTTGCCACTACATAGTTTCCGATAGAAACGGCCTTCTCGGACATCCACTCGGGTGCGCATCCGACAACGGGAACCTGGGAGATATTCCAGCCGGAATCCTTGGCAATGTCTGCTGCCAGAATCATCATACGGCTGATGTCCACGCAGGAGCCCATATGTAATACAGGAGGAATGTCTGCCAGCTCACAGACTCTCTTCAGACCTGCTCCGCAGAGATCCTTCGCTCTCTTGTCCATAAGGCCCGCCTTTGCGGCCGCCTGTGCGGAACAACCGGAAGCGATGATAATAATATCGTTTGCAATGAGCTTCTTCATCAGTTCAATATGCGCAACGTCCGGACGGATCTTGGGGTTGTTGCATCCTACCATGGCAACTGCGCCGCGAAGTACGCCGGATTTCACACACTCTACCAGGGGCTTCGTGGTTCCCGTCTCGTCCACATAAGAGTTGGTAACCGTATCCAGGGTCTTCTTGATCGCCTCTACGGAATACCCAACAGTTGCCTTATTCTTCATATCCGGGATATAAACCAGCTCCGGTTTACGGTTCTTGAAGTTATCAATAGCCATTTTCACGATTGCCTTGGCATTCTCCCCTGCTGTCTCGGCAGTAAAATGCATAAACTCGGAGTCCGGCATCTGGGCAATCTTGGAGGTGGTGACAAATTTTGTGTGGAAGCACTTGCTAAGGGGCCCTAAAGCCGGGAAGATACACTGTACGTCCACGACAATAGCCTCACAGGCTCCTGTAAGCACTACATTTTCCTGCTGCAGGAAGTTTCCTGCCATGGGAATTCCGCGGCGCATGGCAACCTCATTGGAAGTACAGCACACACCGGAGATGGTGATGCCCTTGGCGCCTACGCTCTTGGCGTACGCAATCATTTCCGGATCGTCTGCGTACTCACAGATCATCTCGGAAAGTGACGGGTCATGTCCGTGAACCACGATATTTACGTTCTCAGCCACCATAACGCCCAGGTTTGCCTCGGTGTCAATGGGCTTCGGCGTTCCGAACAGCACGTCGGAGAACTCGGTTCCCATCATGGAGCCGCCCCATCCGTCGCAGAGACCGGTACGCAGGGACTGGCGGATCAGAGCCTCCGGCTTGGAGGAGCATCCCATATGGGTCATATGTAAGGAGCTTGCCACCTCACGGTCAATAGCCCGGGGAGCAATCTCTTCCCTTGCCCAGAGATCCTGGGTGTGCTGGGGCGCTCTCTTCAGAAATCTCTGGTTTCCGAAGGGCTTTCCATACTCCATCAGACCCTCTACCGCTACCTCGTGGGCCAGATCGTAGATATCCTTGCCCTCTGTCTCGATTCCCCACTCTTTGGCGATGCGGATCAGCTTCTCGGGGTCTTTTACCTTGTAGTTTCCGTCCGGAGCCGTGCAGTGCAGGGTGTGGCAGATCTCACGGCCGTGGTCGGAGTGGGTTGCGGCTCCGCCTGCTGTGAATTTCAGATAGTTACGTCCTACGATTCCGTGTACGTCGCATCCGCAGATTCCTCTGGGTGCTTTGGGCGTAATACGGCAGGGACCCATGGAACAGATCCGGCAGCAGACGCCCTGCTCACCGAATTTACAGTGAGGCGTCTGATTTTTTACACGGTACTGCCATCCGTCTGCGCCTACCTTGGCTCCCGTTTCCAACAGTCTGGCTGTTGCGGCTTCAAATTCTTCCACCGTTGTTAACTTAAAGTCTCCCATTTCTTACCTCCTAAAAAATTATAAATCTATGTGATTAATAATCTCATACATAGCTTTTCGCACCGGGGAATCCTCCGGCAGCTTTACCGTGGGCACTCCATCGCAGTCATACTGGAAAACCTCTTCATCCTGGGGTACCACGCCGGCGAGATTAAGTCCCTGCTTCTCTATCTCCTCTTTTGTCCCGTCATTCAGCACGCCGCCCGGGGCCCGGTTGATAATCAGGTTCACGGACTTTGGCTTAAGACCGCATTCCGGTATAAGCTTCGCAATCCTTCCCACGGCCTGCACGCCTCTTCTGGAACAGTCGCTGACCAGAATCACCGTGTCGATCTTCGGAAGGATCCCTCTGCTAATATGCTCCATTCCGGCTTCATTGTCCACCACAATATACTGGTAATTCTGCGCATATTTGGCAATCTGGGCTGTCAGAAGCCCGTTTACAAAGCAATAGCAGCCTTTCCCCTGGGTATGGCCCATAACCAGCAGGTCAAAATCCTTTTCCTCCACCAGGGCCTCGCTGAATTTCATCTCCGCGTAATCCTGCTTGGACATGCCAAGGGGAATGGGATTAGTGCTGGAAATCTCCGCCTGTGCAATCTCCTCACGGATATCCCCCAGGGACGTCTCCACCTCCACCCCCAGCACCTCGTTTAAGTTGGAATTGGCATCTGCGTCTACGGCCAGTACCGGCCCTTTCTTCTGCTGGCACAGATAGTCAATCAGAAGTCCTGTCAGCGTGGTTTTCCCCACGCCGCCTTTTCCTGCCACGGCAATCGTATGTGTCATTGCATTTCACTCCTATTCCAGTTTTGCGTCCGGCCGGATGCCGGTTTTCCGGTTCTGCATCTGCCGGACGCTGTTTTTGGTTTGATTACACAAGCGTCTTAATCCCGGAACGATTGAGAATTTCCGTCACATCTTTCCACTTGTTCAGCGCGTACAGATGGATGCCGTCCACGCCCAGGGCGCGGTACTTGTCGATCTGACGGATGGTATACTCGATACCCGCCTTCTTAAAGTCTGCCTTCTTCTGGTCAGCCGCAGCATCGAAAGGCTCCTTATCAAAGGGATTCGGGAAAATCCAGTGTCTGGAGATAATCTCGCACAGCTCCCTGTCCATGACGCAGGCATTTCTGGAAAGGGCCATGTTGATGGTGGCCGCCATGTCCAGGATGGGCATAATGCCCACGTCCACCGGCATGGTGACGCCGGCCTGGCGGATGCCGTCCAGCCATCTCTTAAACTGCTCCATATCCCAGCAGAGCTGGGTCATAATGTAGTCGGCTCCGTTATCCTGTTTCTGCTTAAGGTAGGAGATATCCGCCTCCAGGCTTCTGCACGCGATGTGTCCCTCCGGGGAGCCTGCCACCGCGATCTCAATCTTATCGCCGTAACTATCTTTTACAAATTTTACCAGATCCGTCGCATAGGCGAAATCGCCGTTTGTCCCTGTCCATCCAAAAGGAAGGTCGCCGCGAAGAGCCAGCATATGATCCACGCCCGCTTCCAGATAAGCGTCCAGCTGTTTCCTAATGCCCTCCCGGGTATTTCCGATACAGGTGAAATGAGTCACCGGCACGGTGCGGTTATCTGCGGAGAGGATCAGCTTGCACACGTCCATATTTCTGCCTACGTTGGTGCCGCCTGCCCCGTAGGTGCAGGAAATATAATCCGGATCAAAGGCATAGAGGTGATCCAGGGTATCCGGCAGCTTCTCCATACCGGCATCTGTCTTTGGGGGAAACACTTCAAAAGAAAGAGCCATGCGCTGTTTCATAATTTCTGTCAGTTTCATTTGTTATATACCTCCACATTCACATTTCTGTCTTTTTCCGGTCTTAAGCCGGGCACTCGATCTTTACCACGCCTCCGGTGAGATCTGCCATACTGATGGTGCCTTCCACGATTTCCTCCAAGCCCATAATATCAAAGAGATGCACCTCACTGCCCTGAACCCGGATTTTGCTCACGTTCTTTAAAATGACACTTTCCGTCTCTTTTGTCTGCTTATAAACGGTCGCTAAACACATATTTCCTTAACCTCCATCTGCCATTCTGTCACAGCCTGCCCTTAAGATGCGGCGCTTTTACTGCGGGCTTCGCACAAGGGAAAGGGCAATGCTAAGTCTCATATTGCCTTTCTCGAAGTCCTCCACCGCCTTTTCGATCTGGACGGCAGCGTCCTCTTTGCCCGCTGCCTTGAACTGCTTTGCGATCTCTAAAAGCTCGGCCGCATGATGTCTGTTGTGATCCAGCATATAAGCCAGGATTGCCTCCTGCTCATTGGCCGGCCTCTCGCAGCCTCCCTGGCAGCCCTGACAGCCCCCCTCGCCGTGACTGTGCTGGCGGGTATGTCCCTGGCATCCGTGCTCATGGGCATGGTCGTGGACATGCTCCCCCTCGTGGGTGTGGGGATGCGTATGGGTGTGGGTGTGTTCATGGGAATGCTCCCCGCCGCATCCGCAGCTTCCATGGGAATGTCCGTGTTCTCCGTCTACCATATGCATTGGAAACGCTCCTTTCTGTATGAAAAACCAGTTTTGTTAATTTTCTGTCAAACTGCCTTTATTATACCCCATACGGGGGATTTTCGCAAGGTGTTTTTCTCCTTTTCCGACAGTTTTTTTGCTTTTTTTTTAATACAAAGTGTATGAAAATTATTTGACTTTATCACAGTAATTTAGTACCATAATAATATATCTGCCGACAGGGTGTCTGCGGAAAAGAAACAAGGAGGAATCTGCCATGCATTTATCCATTTCCGGCCATACCGGCCTTACGGCTCTCATCGGAAGCCCCGTGGCCCACAGCATCTCTCCGGCCATGCACAACGAGGCCTTCCGCTATCTGGGCCTGGACTACGTGTACCTGGCCTTCGATGTGACAGCGGGCTCCTTTGACGCCGCCGTCGAGGGGCTGAAAGCCATACATATCAAGGGGTTTAACTGCACCATGCCCCTGAAACGCCTGATGTGCCAGAGGGCCGACCGGCTCTCCGACGCCGCCCGGCTTATCGGGGCGGTCAACACCGTAGTCTGTGAGGACGGAGCCCTTATAGGCCACAATACCGACGGTTACGGCTTTATGCAGTCGGTCCGGGAAAAAGGTTATAATCCTGCCGGCGGGGAAATGACTTTGCTTGGCTCCGGGGGAGCGGCCTCCGCGGTGGTGGCGCAGGCGGCCCTGGACGGTCTCTCCCATATCCATGTATTCTCCCGGCCAGGCAGCGTTTCCACACAATGTCTGACAGAGGAAGCCCGCCGCATCAGAGAGGCGTCCCCCTGCCGGATTTCCTTCTACGACCTGGAAAATCTCTCCCGGCTTGAGGACTGTATTGGGCGAAGCACGATCCTGGTCAATACCTCCTCCGTGGGCATGGCTCCCCATACGGACGCCTGCCTTATCCCGGATGCATCCTTTTTCCCAAAGGACCTGCTGGTAGCGGACGTGATCTACAATCCAAAAGAGACAAAGCTTCTGGCCATGGCAAAAGAGGCGGGCTGCCCCGTCATGAACGGCCTCTCCATGCTCCTTCACCAGGGAGCCAGAGCCTTTGAGATCTGGACAGGACAGAAAATGCCTGTGGAGCATATCCGGGAGAAGTTTTTTTCCTGAAAGGATAACAAAATAAGGGAGGCTGCCCGCAAAGCCGCCTCCCTCTGTTTATTTCCCTTTTCCGCTTTTACGCTTCCTCTATATCGGGCTCCCCGCCCCCTGCCGTCTCCGGCTGGCTGGTAGTCATGGTACATCTTCCGTCAAAGTAAGCGTCCTCGTCGATGACAAGGGATCTCGCCGTGATATTTCCAACCACCCGGCCTGTGGAGAAAAGCTCCAGCTTTCCTCTCACCAGAATATCGCCGTTAACCTTACCGGAAATCACTACGTTCTGGGCGGAAATATTTCCCTCCACCCGGCCGTCCTGCCCGATGACAAGATTCTGCTTGCAGACGCAGTTTCCATTGATGATACCGTCGATTCTCACAGTCTCCGGCGCGGTCAGATTGCCGTCAAATACGGCGCCCGGACCTACGATTGTGCCGATCTTGCTCTGTGTTTCTACTGCGGGCGCTGGCCCTTTGCTTTTTCCTATCATTTTTATATCCTCCTATTTAAGCTCCGCAACCGTCCTTTAGGGGCGGTAACAGATCCTTTTTTATCCTCTGGCTTCGATTACTGTCATGGGATCTACCGTCTCACCCTCATAGAGGATCTGGTAATCCATCTTTGTCTCATCTGCTGTAATTTCCAACAGCACATCTCCCAGCTGGACCTGCGCGCCCTCCTCCACCTTCACATCTGCCTCCTGCTGACATAGGTAACGGGTGGTATAGCCGCTCTCATGCTGGATCTCAATGATATGCTTATAGGTGTCGTCCGAACTTACCGTGACGATTGTACCATTCCCCGCCGCCACAATACTGCTCCCCGTATAAGTGCTGATGGTCAGATAGGGGTGGTCCTCTCCGTACCCGGCCTCCATAACGCCCGATCCCTGGGACGGATAACGGGTAGGAAGCGTCAGGTCTTTTTCCTCTTCCTGTGTTCCCTCTTTTGTTTCTCCCGGCGACGCCTCCTTTTGCTCGATAATCTGGCGGAGGGTCTCATTTTCCGATGTAAGCGCCATCTTTTCGTTATTCCAGGATTCCTTTTCCTTCTCCAACGCCTGGGCAGTCTGCTGCTGGGCAAGCAGCTCCTTTCGCAGCGACTCCTGCCTCCCACGTGCGGTGGAATACTGAAAAACCAGCACTCCCAGCACCACAAGGAACACAAACACGACAAATACTACCAGGCGGATGGCAAAAAGCGAAATCTGAAACTGCCTGCTGCTCCTGTCCGTATTGGAAACCACAAGCACAGAAAAAGATTCCTTGCGTTTATGCCTTTGGTCTTTCATTCTATAACCTCCTATGAAACCTATTATAGCATAAAACACAAAAAAGAGAAGAGGAATTTTTTATGGGGTTATCAACCCCTTAATTCCTCCTCCAGATCCCGCACCCGGGTACACACCTGTTTCAGCAGCGGCATACTGTGGCTCACGGCCAGAAGGCCGATCCCCTTACGTTCTACCTCGTCAACCAGAAAGCTCCAGATCTGGCTCTGGGTAATAAGGTCCAGCATGGTGCTGATCTCATCCGCCAGGATAAACCGGGTCCGCTCCCCAAGGGCCCTGGCAATGCAGAACCTTTGCATTTCCCCGCCGGAGAGCTCCGCCGGATACCTGTTCATCCAATCCGGCTCTATGCCAAGGCCGTCCAGCACACGCTGTTCCAAATGGTCCCCCTCCGCCAGGACTTCTCTCATGCGAAGCCTGGGATTTACCACCTGTTCCGGGTGCTGCCAGATCATCTGTACCGGGCAGTATCCTTTATAGTCCGAAACCGGACGGCCATCCAGCAGAATTTCCCCTACATCCGGCTTCTCATACCCCGCCAGGATTTTGCAGAAGGTGGTCTTACCAAAACCGCTGGGCGCAATCAGCCCCAGGCGTTCTTCCTGGGACAGCTTAAGGCTGAAATCATTTAAAATCTGCCGGGTTTCCTTTCCGTAGCGAAAGGAAATATGTTTTGCCTCCAGTATCACTTACGCCTCCTCCTCTCTACTGTGCATACAGACACCGTACCTTTCCGCCCCGCAGCTTCCGGTAGGGAATCTCTCCCTGGCACGCCTCGCAGTATCTGTCACACCTGGGCCCGAAGGGACAGCCCTTTGGCATATCCTTTACATAGGGCTGGGTTCCGCCAATAAACCGGAAGCCATTCTGGGGAAGGGCCCGCCAGAGCGCCCTGGAATAGGGATGGCGAAGCGTCTCCTCCTTTATGAAATCCTTCACGTCCGCGTCCTCCACGGTAGTTCCCGCATAGAAAACCGCCACCCGGTCCGCCACCTCCAGGGCCTGCTCCAGATCGTGGGTGATAAGGAGCACTCCCGCTCCCCGGTCCGCCATCTCCCGGAAATGCTCCATAACCCGCCGCACCATTTTCATGTGAAGGCCGGGAGTGGGCTCGTCGGCTATGACCAGGCGGGGATTTCCCATCATGGCCGTGGAAACCAGCACCCTGCGGTTCATGCCTCCGGAGAGCTCGAAAGGATAGAGCTCCTGAACCTCCTTTTTCAAATGGTAGCCCTCAAAAATCCGGTCAAGCTTCTCCCTGGCGGCCGCATCCTTCTTTCCTTTGCGGATCTGGGGGCCGATCTTCATAAGCGGATCCAGAAACGCAACGCTTTGTGGCACCAGAACAATCTCGTTTCCCCGAAGGGCTTCCTGCCGCTTCCGGGTCAGCTCCTCCCCCTCATAGAGCATGCGCCCGCCAAGCCGGGCATTGTAGGGCAGAATGCCCAGGATCCCGTGAGCCAGAAGGCTCTTTCCGGAGCCGCTGGAACCCACCACCGCCACCATTTCCCCCTCATGAACCGTTACGTTTAAATCTCGTATCACATCCAGATCTGCCTTTGCAAAGCCCTTGTCGTACTGGGAGAAGGAGACGGACAGATTTTCGATGTCTAAAATTACTTTCCTTGTGTTTTTTCCGCTTTCCATTTACTTACCTCCCATAAATTGTCCGCCTGCCCTTAAGCGCCCTCTGCCGTTTTTGTTTTGCCGCGTCCCGGAAGCAGGCCCCGCTCCGGGCGCCGGGACATCCGCCCCTACGCATGGGCGCTTCCCGGATCCAGAAGCTTCCTTAAACTCTCCCCGGCCACGTCAAAGAGAGCCACCGTAAGCACCAGGAGAAGGCCGGGAAATACGGCCAGCCACCATTTCCCCATGGCCAGGTACTGCATGCTCTCCGACAGAATCACACCGATGGCCGGCTGCTCCGGGGACAGTCCAAACCCCAGAAAGGTAATGCTGGCCTCATGGAGAATGGCATGGGGAAACAAAAGGATAAGCCCCACAAGAAACTGGGGAAACAGGTGCGGTACCATATGCTTCCAGGCAATCTGCCAGGGGCGAAGGCCAAGCTTTCCCGCCACCTTAATGTAGGGCGCCTCCTTAAGCTGCAATACCTCCCCCCGGATTACCCTGGCAAGGGAAGTCCAGTGGGTCAGCGTCACGCCAATAACCACTCCCCTAAAGCCTTTCCCGCAGGCATAGGAGATTAAAATCAGCAGCAGAATATGGGGGATACCCATTACCAGGTCAATAACCCAGGTTACCGCGGAGTCCACAGCCTTTCCCATGGTAGCCGACAGAATTCCCAGCAAAAGCGCCAGAAGAGCGCTGACTCCCGCCGCCAGAAGCCCGATGCGGATACTCATGGACAGCCCTGCAAGGGTGCGGACAAACATATCCCGCCCCATCCAGTCGGTGCCGAATATACAGGCGGAAGAGGGAGGCAGGTTTTTTCTGGAAAAATCGGTAACCACAGCCTCCCTGGCAAAAACCAGTCCCAATATGGTGATAAGGGCCAGAAACAGCACCGCCAGGGAAAACCACAGGGCTGTGCGGACTCTTCCGTTTAAAACATGCGTGCGCATTCTTCCTGCGCTCTTCTCTGCACGTCTCACAGGCTCCCACCTCCCCTCCGGATACGGGGATCCACAAGGCCGTACAGAATATTGGCAATAAGATTTCCGCCAAACACAATGGCCGCGCTGATAACCGTAATGCCAAGAAGCAACGGAACGTCGCTTCCGATTCCCGCTGTCACTGCCGCCTGCCCAAGTCCCGGGTAGGAAAAAATCTCCTCCACCAGCACCGAGCCTCCGAAAATTTCACTGATGGAGGCAAACTGCAAAGTCAGCGCCGGGAGAATCGCATTGCGGAAGCCATGGTTTTTGAAAATACTCCAGTTGCTCTCCCCCCTGGCTCTTGCAAAGAGCACGTAATCGCTCTCACAGATATCGATCATTTTCTCCCGGGTGTGGAGGGCAATGTTGGAAACGCCCGTGATGCTTAAAGTAAGCGCCGGCAAAATGGCGTGGCGCACCCGGTCCGCCAGGGTTACCCCCGCGGCCTCCATGCCGATGGGAACGCTTAAGCCCACAGGCAGGATCTTCAGCCACACAGCAAACACCATAAGCAGCACCAGGGCCAGCCAGAAGGCCGGTGTACTTGCGATCAGGAGGGAATATCCCTTCACCAGCCTGTCAATCCAGGTGCCCTGCTTCATGCCGGAAAGGGCCCCAAGACAGAAGCCAAGAACCCCGGAGACCACCCAGGCAATAGCCAGAAGCCAGATAGAATTGGCAAATTTTTCCGCAATCACCCCGGACACCGGCCGCCGGTATAGTAAGGAAATTCCCATATCGCCCCGGAAAAAATCCGACGCCCAGGCCAGAAACCGCTGTACGGGAGGCTCCCCCACCCCCCAGTAGGCCTCCAGCTTTTCAATCTGCTCCGGGCTCATGCTTCCCAGGGCCGCCTGCCCCACATTTGCCTGGAGAGGGTCTACGGGAGATACAGATACCAGAAAAAACGCCGCGATGCTGACGCACACCAGCAGCAGAAGCATCCGTATTCCCTGTTTACCCAGAAAAAACATATGGGTTTTCATCCCGTCCTGTCCTCCATTTTCCTGCCCTGTCCCCTTTTCCCATATCCGCAAAGGGGAGCTGTCCAGGACAGCTCCTTGCTTCGCTTGTATATGTTGAGGTAAAAATGGGCCTATTTGTGCTGTCTGGCAGCATATTACTGCCATTTCCACTGGTCTACATTGTTTACTATGGACCAACCGTGCCCGTGGGGATGAAGTTTCTGCTCCGCCACCTGTAAATGCTCCCGGGCCCAGTAAAGATGGTCAATATTTACCAGCCAGATCCAGGGGATATCCCCCTCCTGGGTAATACCTGTCTCTCCGTCCCACTGGGCCTTCTGCCACAGCTCATAGGAGGCGTC
Source organism: Clostridia bacterium (assembly GCA_910576205.1). GTDB lineage: Bacteria > Bacillota > Clostridia > Lachnospirales > Lachnospiraceae > RGIG4284. Next base: position 69,139 of record CAJTHL010000009.1, read on the forward strand.
AAGATCGCTGGCCGCCAGGGCCTGGTCCATGTATTTGTCTACGGTTTCGTTGGTGTAAGGGGAATATCCTGCCAGTCCCCCCTCCAGGGTATGGTAAATGTTGTAGAGTTCCATGGGGGAATGAGCTCCCCAGCCCCACATAAGAGGCTCCGCCTGGGCTCTGGTATAGGCCGTATCCCAGCCCACACCCTCTATGGTGACCTGGATACCCAGCTCTTTTAACTGATTCTGGGTGTCCGCCGCCAGGGCCTGGCGCAGGGAATCGCTGGCCGGGTACAGCAGGGTAAACGCTGCCCGCACGCCGTTTTTCTCCCGGATTCCGTCCGCTGCCTTTTTCCACCCGGCTTCCTCCAGAATAGCCGCCGCCCGGGCCGGATCGCATTCCACCACGGCCTCGTCGTTGTACCAGGGCATCTTATCGCAGACGCTGTAGGCCGGGGTTCCGTAACCGTTCACCACGTTTTCCAGCATTTCCTGACGGTTGAGGCCGATGTTTATGGCGCGGCGCACCTGTACATCACTGGTAAAATCATTTCCCAGAAGGTTTCCGTCAGCGTCTGTGCCCGCAGGCAGCGCAGGAAGGTTAAACCCCCGGTTGTCCACGGTCTCGTAGGAGAGGAGGGTATACCCGTCTATGGTCTGGTCGGAGTAGGCCGCCGCCGTGTAGGCCAGATCCACCTGCCCTGCCTTTGCCGCCGCAAACGCCGCATCCTCCTCCATAAACACCACAGTTACCCTCTTCATCTTGATCTCCTCCCCGTAATAGTCCGGGTTGGCCTCAAAAATAATCTGCTGCCCCTTGTCCCACTGCTTCATGAGATAGCGGCCGGAACCGATGGGATGCTCCCCGTAATCCGCCCCGTAGGCATGCTCCGGCACAATCCCCACAATGGCCATGGTATAGGGCCAGATGGAGTAAGCCTGGGCCATGTGGAATTCCACCGTGGTGTCGTCTATGGCCACCGCCTCCTTCAGCATGGTAAAGTCATTTACCGAGCTTGCTTCCTTTACCGTATTGTAGGTGAAGGCCACATCGGAGGCTGTAAGCGGCTCTCCGTCGCTGAATTTCACGTCGTCCCGGATAGTCACCGTCCAGGTAAGTCCGTCCTCACTGACCTTCATGTCCGTGGCCAGATCATAGCCGATGGACAGATCTGCTTTGGTGACCGTAAGGGTGCTCTGGATCAAGGGCTCATGCACATGCTCCCCCGCTCCCCACCCGTAGGCCGGGTCAAATCCCGCCTCCGGCTCTGAGCCTGGGCCCATGGCCACAATGACAGAATCGCCGGTTTCCATGGATGCCCCCAGGGAGGTATTCCCCCTCTCTCTGCCAGCATCCCCCTGGGAGGATTCCTGCTTTGCACCGCAGGCGGACAGCAGGCATACGCTTAAGGACACCGCTATTATAATAGAACCTATTCTTTTTTTCATCAATGTCATTCCTCTCTGGCTTGTCGTCTTGTTTTTCAGGCTGGCTGTTTTTCCGTTTTTCAGGACGTCGTTTTCAAGTCCGGGAATTTTGCCCTGCCAGCTAACAGGACTTATTATACACATATGTTAAAACATTCACAAGCCACCGGGGGGGATATTTTTTTGTGGATGGACGATTTTTATAAACCCCGTCCTGGAACTGTTTTAAAAGAACTTTTAAGCCCTTTAATACAGACGTTAAACCAAAAGCATGACACTTCCTATAAAGAACTAAAGCGGCGGATTGCGCCAATAGCAAAAAAATATGAACTCTGTGCCGTATACCTGTTTGGTTCTTATGCGCGAAACGAAGCGGCAGATACCAGTGATGTGGATATCCTGATTGACAGAAATGGTTCCAGAATCAGGGGTATGTTTGAAATGGGCGGATTATACAATGATTTGTGCAGGTAAACCGGAAAAGAAATTGATCTTGTAACAACCCAGACACCGGAACAAAAAGCGCTCTGGAACGCACTCCCTGGTTTGTCAAAAATGTACGGGCAGAAATGAGGCAGATTATATGAATCAAAGTGACAGGCAGCGCCTGCTGCACATACAGGCATGTTGCCGGATTTATTGACCGGTTCGGAAATGAATATAAAATTTTCATGCAGGACAGCACTGAAATCTGTTTTCCCACAGATAGGATAAAACTGTCCCCTACTTCCCTGGATACTCCACACTCCACAAAACCAGCCCCCTGGCAGGAGCCAGCGCTCCGGCCCTCTCCCGGTTTTTTGCCGCCAGAATCCCCGGCATATCCTCCGGCTCCCGCTGGTGAAGCCCCACCTCTATAAGGGTGCCTGTGAGAATCCGTACCATATGATAGAGAAACCCGTCCCCCGTATAGGTAAGCCGAAGCTCATCCCCCGTCCGTTCAACGGAAATTTTTTCCAGTGTCCGTACTGTGGACTTTTTTATCTTTTTCTTTGTGCAGAAAGACTGGAAATCATGCTTCCCCAGAAAAAAAGCCGCCGCCTTCTCCATGGCTTCCGTATCAAGGGGCTCCTCCACCACGGTTACAAACCTGCGGTCCAGCACATTGGGCACGGGGCTGTTCCAGATGCGGTACACGTAAGTCTTGCGTACTGCGTGGAGGCGGCTGTGGAAACGCTCCTCCACCCGCTCCACCCGAAGCACCGCAATGTCCTCCGGCAGATACCGGTTTAAATACTCCCGGATTTCCTCCGGGTCTTTATTTTCCCTAAGCTTCACATGGGCCGCCTGCTCTCTTGCATGCACTCCGGCGTCTGTGCGTCCGGAGGCCTGGATATCTACCGGCTCCCCGGCCATACGGCTTAAAATCCCCGTAAATTTTCCCTGGACGGTCTGGTCGGTGGTAATCTGGCTCTGCCATCCTTTGTAGCGGGTTCCCTCATATTGAATCAGCAATTTATAATTCTGCATCACTAAGCTCCTGTTCCTATACTGCATCTTTCCGGACAGATACTGTTTCCCGTATCGTCTCTAAAACAGCGCCTTAATCCGCGCCTCCGCCTCCCCCACCGCCTTTTGAAGAACCGCCTCATCCCCCGCGGCCTCCCTCATATAGGCGTACTCGTCCAGCAGGCCCTGGCCGTGAGGCACCAGGTAAGCGCCCGCGTCGCTGCCCAGGCCCACATGGGCGCCCAGGGAAAGGGCCTTTCCCACGTTTTCCATCTGGCTTTGAAAGATCGCCTCCACAGCCTCCTCCGGAAAGCGTCCGCAGCCCCGCAGGTTTCCCGTGGGGGCCAGGGTGGGAATCCAGATGGTCTCGCTTCCGGCCAGCTGGCGCAGCACATCATCCGTAAGATAATTGCCGTGCTCCACAGTGTCCGCCCCTGCTGAAACGGCTGCGGAAACCGTATCCGCCCCGTTTGCGTGTACCATCACCGCAAATCCCGCCTGGTGGGCAATTTCGATCATCACGCGGATTTCCTCCGGCTCAAGGCCCGGTTCGCTCAAGGCCCCAAAACGGCCAAAATCCATAATCCCGCTTACCATGATCTTTACAAAGCTGCCTCCCTGGCGCTTTACCTCTCCCACCAGTTCCCGGTAATCCCGCCAGTCATCAAAGGAGCGCCCCACAATGCCGCCGTAATGTCCCCGCTTGTGGATGGCAAACACCGGCGTCCGGTAGTCGATGCCGTATTCCGCCGCCAGCTCCCGGGCCCGACGGGATACGCCTTTTGCGTCCCCTCCGTCCCGGACAAAGGTAACCCCGGCCTCCTGCCATGCCGCCAGGCCGGCACGGATGGGTGCATCCGCCATGCCGTCTTTGTGCCGGGCCACTGCTTCCTTATAATTTTTTCCGTCCATAATCAGATGGGCGTGACATTCTCCAAACATATTTTCAATCTCTTTTTCGCAAAAACAGGGCCTAAGCCATCTGGGAAACAGACTTTCATCCCTGACTTTGGATTCTTATTTCATTATTCTTTAAGCCCGTCAATCTCTGTGAGACTGACAGTACGGACATTTAATACAGATTTAGTATACCACAATCCCATAGCCAGGTCTATGATAAAGTCTTTGCCCCACTGCCCCTTGTAACTCTCCCGGAAAAGATTTAAAATATACCTATAGCCCGTCCACCGTTTCCACAAAAGAAAGGCAGGCATCCATGTACTATTGCCAGGAACAGATTATCACCGAAAAGAATTTCCCTTTCAGCATATTCAACGGCTCCGGCTTCGCGGATTCCCCGCAAATCCAGGCCGGCGGCATCACCCTCCACAAGCACGACTGTCTGGAGATCAACTACACTGTCCGGGGAGAGGGCGTCTATATCATCGGGGACAAAACCTATCCCATCCGCCAGGGGGATATGTTTCTCATCAACAACTCCGAATACCACGCCGCCGTCAACCGCCGGGACCTGCTCCTAAAGGTGCTTGTGTTTGACTCTGACCTGGTGTGGCAGGGTAACAGCATGGATTACCAGTATCTCAAAACCTTTTTTGAGTGGAAGGACGGCTTCAAGCACCATTTTACCAACGATAATCTTATGGTTGAATACATTGTCACCATCCTGTATGAGATCGAGCAGGAATGGGAGAAAAAGCAGGTGGGCTACAAGCTTATCATTAAGGCCCTGCTTCTTAAAATCCTGGCTATTCTCTACCGCTACTTTGAGTCCAGCGAAAAATATTCCCAGAAGGTGCTGAAATTCCAGAGCGACTACAATAAGATCGTTCCCGCCATTGATTATATTGACGCCAACTACCAGAAGGAGCTCCGCCTGGAGGAGCTGGCTGCCCTCTCCTACATGAACCCCAACTATTTTTCCACCTTTTTCAAGGAAACCATGCATATGAATGTTTTCTCCTACATCAACAGAAAACGCATCAGCAGCGCCTGCCTTCTGCTGAACACCACAAAAATGTCTGTCACGGATATTGCCCTGGCCACAGGATTTCAGAATATTTCCTATTTTAATAAAGTATTTAAGGCCCAGATGCATATGTCCCCCTCCCAGTTCCGCATCCAGAAAAACACTGCGCCCGTCATCACCTACAAAAAGGGGCTGCCGTAATTTTCCGGCAACCCCTTTTGTATTATAACCGAACGATTATGACAGCTTCTTTTTCGCCGCGCTTCCCTTTATTTATAAAAATCCCGGCCATACTTTTTCAATTCGTCAGTAATAATCCCTTTGTTGCGGACATTAAAAGTAGTCGTGGAAGCAAAATATCCGCCGCCTTTTCCAAGGACGTCCACCTTCTGGCGGGCATAGGCCCGAAGCTCTTCCTCAGTAGCAGTTACATCATCGGTAATGGCGTCGTCCATTCCTCCGTTAATGACCAGACGGTCACCGTACTCCGCCTTAATGTGGGCCAGATCATTGACGCATTGGGCCGGATTCCACATATCCACGCCGGCTTCCACCATAAACGGAATATAAGCTTCGATTTTGCCGTCGGAATGCATATTAAAGTAAGCGCCGCCCTCATGAGCCGCTTTCACGATTTTCTTAAGGTTTGGCGCAATAAGACGCTTAAATATTTCCGGGGGAATGAAGCCGCTCTTATTAAAGCCCCAGTCATCGTGGTAGCAGATCATTTCCACCGGGAAATGGCTGGTCATTTTGCGGATAACGGCAATCTTATGCTCCGTTAGGGCATCAAAGAATTCCGCCACTTCGTCTTCGTCCAGAATCAAGGCTTCCAGGGCGCTTTCCATGCCCATCAGAGAATGAAGCCGTTCAAAGAGCCCCACCTGGAACCACCAGTCCGACATCCGGTTGTCATCATAGTATCCGGCCAGTCCCTGGGCGCATTCCTGCCAGTCCAGAGCTTCCAGATCCGGGAATTTCACCTTCTGCTGCCAGCCCTCGATGGAATCCAGCAATTCATCTCCGGGCTTCACTATGGTAGCCCCGATACCTGGCTCATAAGTCCATTTACAGCCGAACCAGTCCGGGCCGGTCTTGTTGTCATAGGAACGTTCACAGATAATATCCGGGGTAATTGGGTAAGTATCCCCTCCCATAGGCAGATATCTGGGGATTTTGTGCTCCAGCAAAAGCTTCATATTTTCGCGGGGAGAAATGGGCAGGGCCGGGTCGTAGGGCTTGGTGCCAAGGGGGGCGTTAGCCAGCATTTTTCCCACTTCGGGTCCAACGGTAGCAGAAACCATATCGATCATTAAAGGCAACATTCCGTTATAAATTCTTTCTGACATAAGTGCAGTCATCCTTTCTATTTGGAAGTGGTTTGTTGTTTTCGCTCTTTCATGGCTTTATCATTGGCCGCAGCATATTCTCTGGATTTCTCCTCGTTGATCTTAAAAGAAGAAACCAGAAGGGCGGAAAGGCCGTATAGAACAGAGGCCAGCATACCGGTTAAAAATACCATGCGCAGAGGGTTATCCATTGTGGCAGCAGCTCCTTCATGCTGTACATAGCCGGCCTGGTAGAGGATTGCGGCCACGATAGAGCCGGACAGCGTCATACCGATCTTCATGGGCACGGTCTGCAGGGACATTACAAAGGGACGGTTATCCTTGCCGGTTTTGTAAAGTTGATATTCCCCGGCATCCAGATACAGATTGATGCCTACAGAACCTACGATGGAAAGCCCCAGGGCCGCGAAGGCAGTACAGCTGATATAGATAATCCAGTTGTCTTTGGCAAACAGGGCCAATACCAGGTAAGCCGCGCAGGCCAGGAGGCCGGAAAGGATACTGGAGTTTTTCTTGCCAATGCGCCGGGCGATCCCTGGTCCCACAAAGAAGGCCCCAAGGCAGGCCGCAAGGCTGTTGATAAAAAGGCCGGTGCTCATCATGGAGAAATTGCCCACGACAAAAGTAAAGAAATAACCCAGCATTCCCGAAAGCACAAAGACGGAGGTCTGGCGCATCATATCGGAGATCAGAAGAATCCAGAGCTGGCCGTTTTTCAAGGTTTCTCCGTACATAGTCACAAGCTTTACAGACTGGGTGCTGCCTTCCATTTTCTTTAAATCGGGATCATAGATATCATAGGGCTTAGTGCCGATAAACATGATGATCTGTCCGCTGATGGCGATCAGTCCGAAAATAACGGCTACTACCACAAAACCTCTGGTCATTTCGCTTCCGCCGATGAGCTCTACCAGCGGGAGGGTAATGAGAGAGGCGATGATGTTTCCAAACTGTGTGCCCTGCACAAGCCGTGGGGTAATGAGCATACGGTTTGAAATATCCGGACCTGCGATTTTGGCCATAAGGGAATTATGTACCACAACAAAAATATTCATGGGGCCGCTGGTAAAAAAGTATGCAACACCGATCAGCACCGCTTTTCCTGTATTTCCGATATCCGGATTCACAAAGATCAGGAAAGTAGCCACCTGGACGATGGGCATAATAATCAGCAGCCAGGAGCGGAATTGTCCGTACCGCATGTTGGTTTTCTGTACAATCGCTCCCGCGAAGAGCGAGAGAATCAGGTCGGCCACACGTGCCACGGTCAGACTGACCGCCATGAGGGCGGGGGATATCCCCATGTATTCTGTAATGAATACAGTCAGGAACAGCATCGTTAGTGCAGAGCCGATCTGATTGGTAAAATAGGCCGAAAAAAACATCCAGGGAACGTTCTTTGGAACAGTTACCTGCTTTTGACTGGTCATTGGGGGTGTCCTCCTTTGTAAAACTGGTTAAAAAACATTAGAAATACGGGTTAATTTTTTCTTCTGCACCTCCAATCCCCCATCACCGGGTTTTGTGTCTAAATAATTCAGTAAACAAAACGTCATACCAAAAATATACAATATATTAAAATAAAAGTAAAGAAATGTTATAAAATTAACAGGGAATTTGCAAAAATTATTATATAATTGCAAATTTAATGAAAATATTATTGAAAACCAGAAAAAAAGATGGCTGACAACAACCATCTTTCTCTCCATTACCTGTTATCCCGGTCCGGGTTCTATGGGCGGTGCCTCCTTTAACATCCGACGCCGTAAACGCCTGGTTACCTGGCCTCTTCTGTAACCCTGTCGATCTCCCCGATCATCTCCTGCGCCGTATACTCCCCAACCACAAACTTCTGCATAGCCGGGGCATAGAGGCTGTCCGCGCCTTCCGGCAGTGATTATTCTGACTTCCAGAAAACGGAAAATGCCCTCTGTTGACGTTGGACCTCTTCTCTCCTGTAAACGGAGGGCATCTGACCTTATAAATATCTCTGTAATTCCTCTACCAGTTCATATACTCTTGTTGCCGGACATCTTTTTGATGGAGGTGTATCTACATATGATTCATATTGTCGTTTTGCCCGCCGGATTGCAATTTCTGTTTTATCCTGTAACAATTCATATATATTTTTAAGGTTCTTTTCATAACCACAGTTCCTTTTTAATATTTCCCGATATTGTTCTCTTCCATTATTTACAGTAAGCTCCTGGAAATGCAGTACAAACCATAATTCAATACATTCATTCGACCATGCTGTTTTATACTCTCTCCTGCCACTTTTCCTTTCCGCACTATATTGTGTATTATCAAAATCATCAAGAGGAAAATCATCCTTATCATACAACAGCCAGACTACCTCAGCCTGTGGAAACTCTTCCACCACATGCTTTCTGGCATAAGCCAGCAAGCCCTTTGTGTTCCTCCCGGTTCCCCTCACCCGGATCCGTGGGCCAGAGGAAAATTCTGAAAATTTCCGATTGATAACGTCTGTGAGCCCGGAAATATAATTAGGTTCTGTCTTTGTTCCTTCGCTGATAATATACATATATGGAGGAATATCATCCAGAAGGGCTTTTTTACGCTTCTGCATTTTGGCGTTAATTCTTTCTTGATTTCTCTTTTGTTCACTTGCCTTAAGAGGCTTTAGACTCATTTACTCCTCCTCCCAATCCAGAATTTTTCTGATATAAGGATCTGCCCCATAACGTCCTTCCAGGTACTGCTTTCCAAAAGCCTCATCGTTTCGTGGAATCTGACCATTTTCTTTTTTAAAAGAAATCAAGGAATACAATTTCGATGCATTCCAGGCGCTGAGCGCACAAAACCAGATTTCATCTCTTCGGAAAACCTCTGGAATCATTGTGGCAATATCATGTGATGTCAGCAAAAGCTGGGCTCCCTGTCTATTGCTTCTGGGATCCGTAAACAATTCAATAATGTAGCGTAGTAATTTCGGATGAAGCTTGGCATCTAATTCATCTGCAACCAACAGCGTCCCATTTTTCAGACAATCCATAATTTCACACAGACAACTGAAGATTTTCCTTGTGCCGCCAGACTCCTCCTCGAAGGGCAATTCAAAAGCATCGCCATTTTCAAGTAAATGCTGTGTATAAACATTCTCGATATTTCCATCCTTGTCCTCTTCAATACGGAAATCCGAAATAGGAATATCCATTTCCTGCAGTATTTTAAGCATTCTTTTTCTTACTTGTCCTGTTTTAGGCAGAAAAATCTGACGTTCCATTCCCGGATTGTCGTAATCCAGAAAATCTATAGATAAAAACCAGGAAATCACTTCCTCAATAGAGTCTATCTCATAATTTATTGCCGCATGTGCAAGAAGAGGCATGGAAGCCTTTAACTTCTCTACCGGCACCCCTTCCAGTTCTGTTCCCAAAACACATTCCTCTGTGGAACGTTCAAAAATAATTTCCGCATCTCTCTCCCCAATTATGAGCCTGTAAAGATTTTCCTCTATAATCTCATGATGAACACAGGAGAGCTGATATCTGTACTGCCTGCCATTTGTCCGGAACATCACATCAAAGCTTATGGGCAGTTCTCCGCATTGGGCGGCAGATTTATGATACTTTTCTTTAAATTCCATTCCAGAGCCTTTTTGCAATAACACCGTGTACTCCGCATGATCCTCCATATGGGAAATCAGGTACGGCCGCAAAACCCGCATTCTCAAATAACCCAGCGCTTCCAGGACTGTTGACTTCCCACTCCCGTTAGGCCCGTAAATCACAAGTACCGGTAAAAATTTTTCGCCATCCGTCTTGTCTGTAATCACACTTTTCTCATTATCTTTTACAGGTTCAGCCATAAAATCCAGAAAGGCTTCCTCTTTAAATGACTTATAATTTGAAAATGAAAACTGGCTTAACATACATACACCCCATAATTGTTTCGTGTTTTTTTCTCATATTATTATATATTATATTTATAATAACATTTTTTCAATCTATTTTCAATTTTATTTCGTGATTTATTCTCATTTTCAACATGATAGATAGCCTTATCTTTCCCGGTACTCTCATCCCCATCCCGATTCCTCACAAGCCGGATCCCGCATCTCATTTTTCCGGGTCCACTCTTTGGTAGCGTCATTTCTCACCGCCTCGCTCTGGTTTCTGTACAGAAACCGCACCAGCGGATAGGGGTCAATCCAGATCTCATTGTTTCCCTCCTTCTGAGACTCGTCAAATATGAGCTGAATCCCAAAATGCAGGTGGACAATGTCAATATTATTGGTATCCTCCACGGCGCTGTACCCCGTATGCCCCATATATCCAATCACATCCCCGGCCTGCACCATGCTTCCCTCCTTCAGATCCAGGGCATAGGGAAATCCCTGGCGCAGATGGGCATAGTAATAGTATCTTTTTTTGTCGAAGCTTCGGATGCCGATGCGCCATCCTCCATACTGATTCCAGCCCAGGGCCTCCACATAGCCAGACTCCACCGCAATAATCGGCGTACCCACCTGTCCCATCATATCATGTCCCAGATGAGGCCGCCGGTATCCGTAGCTTCTGGATGCTCCAAAGTCGTTGTAATCATTGTAGGGAAAGCCCTTTGCGATAGGGTGAAAGGATTTGAGGCCATAGCAGGTCTCCCATCCCTCCTCCGTCTCTATCCGGTATTCTCCCACCAGCCCTCCCAGAACCGCCGTATAGGCTTCCAGATAATAGGCGTAATGCTTCATTTCCGCCGTCAGCTCCTCCATGCTCTGTCCGGCCAGAAGGGCCTCCGCCGCTGTCTCCAGATAATTCTCCGTCTTTCTCTCATCGGAGAAATCCCCGCCGTTTCTGGCCGCCGCATAGGCCAGAAGCTCAATCCAGGAAAGATGCACCGGGTCCTTGTAAGTATTTACATCGTATTCCAGGCTCCTGGCCAGGGCGTCCGGCGTCACCGTAAAATCCACCCACTTGATAAATTCCTTCTCCCCCTCCACATTCCTGGATGCCGCCGCCTGCTCCTGACGTGTAAGGCTGCTCTCCCTGAAAAACGCCCCCACAAACAATAGAATAAACAAAAGCTCCAGACAGATGCCCGCCCTTATGATTCTCTCCCTCTTCATCCTGCATTCCCACATAACTTATTGGTACATCCTATGAAAAAAAACTTGCTTTTAGTCTTAAAATTTGATTGACAGCCGCCCCATTCTATGTTAGGCTGTAATAAGTTGCAGTAGGGTAGTGCAATACTTTTTAAATTTTTGTGGAGGTATCATCATGAACAGAGGTACAGTAAAATGGTTCAATAACCAGAAAGGCTACGGCTTCATCTCCGATGAGCAGGGAAATGATGTTTTCGTACATTATTCTGGCTTGAACATGGAAGGATTCAAGTCCCTGGAAGAAGGCCAGGAGGTTGAATTCGAGGTAGTAAATGGGGCAAAGGGACCTCAGGCTACAAATGTAACGAAATTATAATCAGCATTTTCTCCAATATGCCTTTTTCTGTAATATAGATGATACGTTTTTTATTAGGGAATAAAGCAATATTGCAAGACGCAGATTAGAAAGCAAGGCGGCATCCATCCTACGGATACCGCCTGTTTTTTATTATTTTACGCCTTTAAGGCTTCTCTTAGAATCTGGTTTACCAGTCCGGGATTGGCCTTTCCCTTCATGGCCTTCATGGTCTGGCCCACCAGGAATCCCAGGGCCTTCTCCTTTCCGTTTCTGTAGTCTTCCACCGATTGGGGATTTTCCTCCATGACCTTCTGAATCACCGTCCGAAGCGCTCCCTCATCGTGAACCGTCTTAAGGCCTTTCTCCTCCACATATTTCTCTGGGTCTGTATCTTCCCGGAAAATATGCTCGAACACTTCCTTCGCCACTGTGCTGTTAATGGTTCCTGCATCCGTAAGGCTGATAAGCTTCGCCAGATTTTCCGGGGAGAAGGAAATGTCCTCCGGTTCCATCTCCGCCTCCTTCAAAAGACGCATGGTCTCCACCATAAGCCAGTTGGACACTTTTTTGGGCTTGCCGCAGACGGCGGTAGCCGCCTCAAAAAGATCGGCCATATGCTTGGATTCCGTGAGAATCCGGGCATCATACTCCGGGATGTCAAACTCCTTTTTATACCGGGCCAGCTTCTCTGTGCGCAGCTCCGGCTGGCGGCTTTTGATCTTTGCAAGCCATTCCTCACCGATAACCACGGGAGGCAGATCCGGCTCCGGGAAATACCGGTAATCCTGGGCGTCCTCCTTGGAGCGCATGGCGTAGGAATACTCCTTGTTGTCGTCCCAGCGACGCGTCTCCTGCACCACGGCCTTTCCCTCCTCCAGAAGCTCGATCTGGCGGGCCCGCTCCCCCTCGATAGCCCTGGCAATGGCCTTAAAGGAGTTTAAATTCTTCATCTCCGTCCGGGTGCCGAATTTTTCCGCCCCCGCCTCACGCACGGACAGGTTTACGTCCGCCCGCATGGAACCCTCCTGAAGCTTACAGTCGGAGGCGCCCAGATACTGGATAATCAGTCTCAGCTTATCCAGATAGGCGATAACCTCCTCGGCGCTGCGCATATCCGGCTCCGACACAATCTCGATCAAGGGGACGCCGCTGCGGTTATAATCCACCAGGGAGCAGTCGTCCCACTCGTCGTGAACCAGCTTTCCTGCGTCCTCTTCCATATGAATCTCATGGATGCCAACCGTCTTTTTTCCCGCCACCGTCTCGATCTCAATGCCGCCATTTCTGCAAATGGGCAGATAGAGCTGGGAAATCTGGTAATTCTGTGGATTGTCCGGGTAAAAATAATTCTTTCTGTCAAATTTGCAAAACCTGGTGATCTCACAGTTGGTTGCAAGTCCCACGGCAACGGCATACTCCACTACTTTCTTATTTAACACCGGAAGCGACCCTGGCATGCCTGTACAGACCGGGCAGGTGTGAGCGTTGGGCTCTCCCCCAAAGGCTGTGCTGCAGCCGCAGAAAATCTTTGTTTTGGTGGCCAGCTCCACATGGACTTCCAGGCCGATAACCGTCTCATATTGTTTACTCATCACACGTCCCTCCTATTCCAGTACCGCATCCCTCCTACCAAGCCCCATGTACTGGAAGCATTTCCGGCTGCTTTGCATCCTGAAATCCTTCCGGGGCTTGTCCGGACTGATGCTGTTTTCCAGTTGCGCATCTGCTGTTTCCCCTTCCGCAGCCTGCGCCTTCTCCAGGGCGTAGGCGGCCCTAAGCATTTTCTTTTCCTGGAAGCAGTCCCCCAGGATCTGCAGCCCTATGGGAAGTCCTCTGGAATCCAGCCCGCAGGGTACGCTGATGCCGGGCAGTCCCGCCAGGTTTACGGAAATGGTATAGATATCTCCCAGATACATTTTCAGGGGATCTGTCAGGGATTCCCCGATCCTGGGAGCCGTGGTGGGGGCCGCCGGGGCGAGAATCACGTCGTAGGCGGCAAACGCCCTGTCAAAAGCCTTTTTAATAAGCGCCTTTGTTTTTAATGCCTTCAGATAATAAGCGTCATAGTAGCCGGAGCTTAGGACAAAGCTTCCCAGCATAATCCTGCGTTTCACCTCCGGGCCAAAGCCCTGGGAGCGGGATTTCTTGTACATGTTGTGGAGACCCTCGTATTCCTCCGCCCGGTATCCGTATTTCACCCCGTCAAACCGGGCCAGATTGGAGCTGGCCTCCGCGGAGGCAATGACATAGTAGGCCGGAATGGCATAGGAAACCAGGCTGAGGTCAAAGGTTTCCACCAAAGCGCCCCTGTTTTCCAGAAGCTTTGCCGCCTTAAAGACAGCCCTCTCCACCTCTTTGTCCAGACCTTCCCCAAGATAATCTCTGGGAATTCCCACACGCAGGCCCTTCACGTCTTCGGTAAGAGCGGAGGTGAAGTCATACCCATCGGCGCCTGTTCCGCCAGAGGAGCCTTCCTCCCCCCACAGGGAAACGCCTGCCCGGTTTACAGAGGTGCTGTCCTTCCGGTCATAGGAGGCAATCGTCTCCAGAATGGCCGCGCAGTCCGCCACATCCCTGGCCACAGGGCCGATCTGATCCAGGGACGAGCCGTAGGCTATAAGTCCGTACCGGGATACTGTGCCGTAGGTTGGTTTCAAGCCCGTAACGCCGCAGAAAGCGCTTGGCTGGCGGATGGAGCCTCCTGTATCAGACCCCAGTGCAAAGGAGCACTCCCCGGCCGCCACTGCCCCGCAGGAGCCCCCGGAGGAGCCCCCTGGTACATGCTCCGGGTTCCAGGGATTTCTGGTAAGGCCAAAAGCCGAAGTCTCCGTGGTGCTTCCCATGGCAAACTCGTCCATGTTGGTCTTTCCCAGAACCACCACCCCGGCTTTCTCCAGATTGAGAACTGCCTCCGCCGTGTAGGTGGGAACAAAATTACATAAAATTTTCGACGCGCAGGTGGTGCGAAGCCCCTCTGTGCAGATATTGTCCTTTACGGCCGCAGGCACTCCCGCCAGAGGTCCCGTAAGCTCCCCAGCCTCAATGCCTCTCTGGGTCTTTTCCGCCTTTTTCAAGGCCCCTTCCCTGTCCACCGTAATGTAGCTGTGAAGGGTCTCCTCCTTTGCTTCAATGGCCGAAAGCGCGTCCCGGACCGCGTCTATGGCCGTCACTTCCCCGCCTTTAATTTTCTTTCCAAGCTCCAGGGCTGTCAAACTCATGAGTTCCATCTGTCCTCCCCCTCTCTACTCCACAGTTTTTGGCACCATAAAGGAATTGTCCTTCCTGGCCGGCGCGTTACACAGGGTTTTCTCATGCTCATCGCCGTTTTCCACCACATCCTCCCGGAACACATTGTTCACCGGGAAAATATGGGACATGGGCTCCACGCCCTCTGTGTCCAGTTCATTTAAGAGATCAATATAATCCAGCATCTTTCCCATATCCTGTTTGGCCTGCTCCCTCTCCTGTGGGGACAGCTCCAGTTTGGCCAGGATGCCCACGTAGTCAATGGTTTCGTCAGAAATCCTATGCATAAAATTTTCCTCCTGTTTTATTAAGTTCCGCATCCGCCCTCTTAAGGTTCCAGCCTGCCAAGGTCTCTGGGGAAGAGGGTGGTTTCCCGCACATTATCCTCTCCCGCAAGCCTCATGGTCAGACGCTCCAGGCCGATGCCAAGGCCGCCGTGGGGAGGCATGCCGTGTTTGAAGGTGTCCAGATACCGCTCCAGGCCCTCCTCCGTCATGCCCCGGGCCGCCAGCTTGTCAAGCAGCATCCGGTAATCGTGAATCCGCTGGCCGCCGGTGGTAATCTCCATGCCCTTGTATAACAGGTCAAAGCTTAAGGTAAAGCGGGGATCCGCCGGGTCGTCCATGGCGTAGAAGGGACGCTTTTTCGAGGGGTAGTGGGTGACAAACACAAAGTCCGAACCGTATTCCTCCTTGAAATACTGCCCGATCAGCACTTCCTCCTCCGGCTCCAGGTCAAAGGGATTCTTAATGGGACGGCTGTATTTTCCGGAGACAAGCTCCTTTGCCTTATCAAACCGCACCGCCGGAATCTGCTTTACGTCCGGCAGGGTAATGCCCAGCATGTGAAGCTCCCGTTCATAGGATTTTGCAAGAAGCTCCATGGTATACTGGAGAAATCCCGTCTCCATGGCCATAATGTCCGTAAACCCGTCAATATAAGCCATTTCCAGATCCAGGCTGGTGTATTCGTTGAGATGCCGCTTCGTGTTATGCTTCTCCGCCCGGAACACAGGCCCTGTCTCAAACACCCGGTCAAAAACCCCCACCATCATCTGCTTATAGAGCTGGGGGCTTTGCTCCAGCACCGCCGGATGATGGAAATAATCCAGCCGGAACAGGTTGGAGCCGCCCTCCGCGCCCTTTGCGCCGATCTTCGGCGTGTGAATCTCCGTAAATCCCTGGCTGTACAGGAAATCCCGGAATCCCCGGACAATGCCCTCCTGCAGCTTGAATTTCGCCCGCTCCCGCACATTCCTAAGAGAAATGGAGCGCATGTTGAGTTTTGCCTCCAGGGAAGTGTTTAATTTCCACTTGGAAATGGGCAGTGGCAGCGCCTCCGCAGGCTCTGACAGTACGGTAATCCCCGTGAGGCAAAGCTCCACGCCCTCAGCGGCACGCTCTTCCCGATGAACCATGCCTTCCACACGGACTGTGGACGCCTCTCTCAGCTTTCGGATATCAAAATCCGTCTTTCCCTTCTCATACACACACTGAAGAAGTCCGTCTCTTCTTCTAAGCACCACAAAGCTTACCTCTCCCATGTTCCGGATGGCATGCACCGCGCCCTCAACCCGGACGCAGGCCCCTTCCATTCCCTCTTTTGTCAGCTCCCGGATACCCGATGTATCCGTTTTCCTTACGCCTGTCACAAATTCCATTTTCTTCACTCCTTTAACAGCTATTTTGCCAGGGCAGACAAAAAGCCCCGGAATCTTCCGACTCCGGGGCGAGATAAACAGATATATTTCCCGCGGTACCACCCGCATTGAACCAGCAGAGCCTGTCGCCTTTGACAGTTCTGCAGTTCCACTCCTGCACATAACGCATGCCTGCGTACCGGCCTACTTTGAATCTTCACACAATTCCTGTTCAACCGGTCTGCTCCCAAGTGTTCCCTTAATGCCCTCTCTCAAACGGCGCTCTCAGTCGGCGACGCCGTATTCCTGTCGATGTCTGGTCATCAGAGTCTTGTTCCCTGCATTTTTTATAGCCGACAGCACCGGGAATCCTGTTCCCTGCCATGCTCTCTATGCTTTTTTCATGCCTGCCTCATTCTTGTTGCAAATATTACCACACTTGGAGACGGTTTGCAAGTATTTTTTTCAGCAAAATAATTCCAGTGCATGCTGGGGTAAGTTTGTCCTAATTTCATCTTGACAATAAATCGCAACCTATGCCATAATGAAAGAAAGTTTTAAGGAACCCAGAATCTTAACAGAGAAAGGAGCGATCTTTGCGAATCCAGGAATCAGCAGAAAATTATCTTGAAACCATTTTAATCCTCAAAAACCGTCTGGGTCTGGTGAGGTCTATTGATATTGCCAGTGAAATGTCTTTTTCCAAGCCCAGTGTAAGTGTTGCCATGAAAAACCTGCGTCTGAATGGCTATATTGACGTAGACAGGGACGGGCATATTTCCCTCCTTGGCAAGGGCCATGAGATTGCAGAAAAGATCTACGAACGTCATCAGTGTCTTTCCATATGGCTGTCTGCCATTGGCGTAAGCCCTGGGGTTGCCGCCGCAGACGCCTGTCGGATTGAGCATGTAATCAGCTCTGAAACCTTTGAAAAACTCAAAGAATTTGCTTTAACGGCCGATCTGTCTTAGCGGCGGGAAACAGCATTTCACACAGTAATTATCCAGCTGTTGGCTGGACTGTTGCGACCTATGTATTTTTCCCGGCGACGCACCTTCCGTTTTACTAATCCGAGCGCCGGGAATACACACAGCCGCAGTAATTCTGCCGGTATAGTCCGTACTGCGCGGACAATTCAACCGACCTCTTATACCCCTCTTTTTTCTTGAAATCCCCTGGCAGCCAGGCCACCTTTCTTCCCCTTGTAAGGCGTTCCCCGATTTCGTTGAGGCTCTCCGCATTTTTAAGGGGGCTGATGGAAAGGGTTGTTGTCACATAGTCAAAGCCACAGCTGTCCGCCATCTCCACCGCCTCCAAAAGACGCAGTTCAAAACAGCGAAGGCACCTCTTCCCTCCCTCCGGCTCCGGTTCAAGTCCTTTTACCGCCTCAAAAAAACGCTCCGGCTCATAGGGCCCGTCCACAAAGGTCACGGGACTGGCCGCCGGAAACCGCCTGATAAATGTCTCCTGCTCCTGCACCCGTTTCTCATATTCCTCCCGGGGAAAAATATTGGGATTGTAATAAAATACCATAATGGAAAAATACCGGGATAAGTATTCCAGCACATAACTGCTGCAGGGCGCGCAGCAGCTGTGCAGCAAAAGGCGGGGCAGGCATTCCTTTGCCTGCTCCCGCTTTATAATCTGCTCCAGTTCTCTCTGATAATTCCGTCTGTTCATAGCATGTTTTCCCTCTGCGCCCTCTCCCGGGCACCTCTCCTTTTCTGCGCGGTTTCTCCGGACCTGTATCTTTTCGTCTTATGACCTCTGCTCCAGATACTCCTCCAGGCAGATCCCCTGCTCCATTATCTCTGCCGCCGCTTCCTTTCCCACATACCGGAAGTGCCAGGGCTCATAGATAATGCCTGTCACCCCTGTCTTTCCGTTGGGATAGCGCAGGATAAACCCGTACTCTGCGCAGTGCTTCACCAGCCACTGATAGCTTCTGGTCTGCTCCTGCCGTTCGTCCAGGCCCGTGTATTCGGAGGAAACCAGATCCACCGCCAGGCCAAGCTGATGCTCGCTGGTGCCGGGAACCGCCACCACCGTGCCCGCTTCCCTTCTGGCCTCTGTCTCAGAATACCCCTCTCTCTTTAAGTTTGCAACCTTATTTTCAAACAGGCTTGTCTGCTTCTGCATGGTACGGTAGGAGGACGCGATCCAGATCTGATATCCGTCCCGCTTTCCGGCGGCAATCATGTCCAGAAGAGCCTGGGCTATGCGGCTGTCTACCTGGTGCCCCTCCCCCACCTCCGTAAGCTCCACCGTAAAATCCTCCGGAAGGGGATTTTCAAAGTTTACCAGGCGGAGGTTCCAGGCCTCATCCTGCCCGTAGTCGCCGGAAAACATTGTTCCGGGCCCATCGCCCCACTCATCCTTTCCGGAATTTCCAGCGCCCTGCGCCTCATTCCACCCATAAAGGTCCTGCTCTTTCGCGGAAGCATCCGGAAGTTCCCCAGCCGATGCACCGGCTATGGTTTTCCAGTCCGGCTCCATAAAAATATGCTCTGCCGCCAGCACTACCCGCCCGCAAAGGTAGCCCAGAAGGAAGGTAAACAGGCAGAATCCTATGATTTTTCGCTGCAGACGTTTCTGTTTTTTTCTTCTCGGATAATAATTGTTGTCTCTTCTCTCTACGCTTCTGTACATTTTCCTCACCTCTTGTCCTTATCTTAAAGGTGAGTTGCATCAAAAAAGCATCAATATCTGGCTCCCACAATCAAAAAACTATTTTTTTCATTCTGGAAATAGACAACGGCCTCCTCCCCCTCCTCATCCTTATACACGGCGTAAATATTCAGAGATTCGGATTCATAGGCAGTTTCCAAAAGCCCCAGTTCCTCCAGCATCATATAATATGCCTCTGTCCATGAATAATCCTTAGCCATAAAGGTCTCTACCCGTTTCTCTATAATATCGCATCCATCCGCCTGGTAGGCTATAGCGTCAGCCATGGTAACGCCGGATTCCGCCATTTGAAGGCCCAGATATTCTCCCCATATTTCTGCCTTCCTGGTCAGCTCCGCCAGCATCACCTCCAGCGGTTCCTGCTTCCTTGAGGTATTCCCCACCTTTGTCACGGCATAATCCACCATAGAGTCCGGAATACCGGAATTCTGCGCCACATCCACAGGGCCTGCATCATAGCTCCTGTTTCCCATGGCATGGTCTGCCGCGTCTATGATCTCTTTATCACGATTATACACCTCCATATACTGGTACTGGGAAATGGAAAGGAGTTTCCCGGTTTCGTCATCCATACTCCAGTTTATCCTCCACGTGTCTGTCCGGACAAACCCATTCCACAGCATCATGGAACGTTCCCCATCCTCCATATCCAGAATGAATTCCACCTCCGCCTCCCCCATATCTATTCTGTCCAGACTGCAATCCGTAAGGAGCCCCAGCTCCCGGAGCTTTCGAAGCTCCTGCGCCACTTTGTCCAGGGCGCTCTCTGCGGTATAATGCCTGCCATTTACCATATACATACTATTGATGTTTCCGCTATTCACCAGATGCATTTTCTCCAGCAGGGACATATCTTCCTGGGCAGTGACAATCACTTCCTGGGAATCCAGAATTTCTCTTCGCCCCACCATTTCCCTGTCCTGCCAGTCCAGAATAGCGGAGGGAAGGCGCAGGCTGGCAACGGAAAATGCCAGAAACAGCGCCCCCAGAAACAGGTATTCCCCCATGGATATCCCGCGTCTTCGTCTTCTGTTCTCCTTCTCCCGGGTATTCATTCCACGCCTCCTTCCGGAAGGGAAATGCGTACCACAGTCCCCTTCCCCTCTGTGCTCTTAAACTGCATCTTTCCCCCGTGCCGATTCACGATCTCGGCACAGATGGAAAGGCCAAGCCCCGCGCCGCCCTGTTGTCTTGCCCTGGATTTGTCCACCATGTAAAAGGCCTCTGTAATTCTGGAAAGATCTGTCTTTGGGATGCCCTTTCCCGTGTCCCGCACATAGAAGGCAAATCCCTCCTCCTCCCGGCGTCCCAGAAGGTACAGGGTTCCCGGCTGGCCGTCCATGGCCTTTCTGCCGTTATCCAGCAGGTTTTGCAGCACGGTTTTCATAAGGTCCGGCTCCAGTAACAGCATGGCATCCTCCACCACCACCTTTAGGGAAAGGCCCGCCTTCTTAAGGGCCGGCTGCATAAGCCCCCGGATATCCTCCGCCAGCCATCCTGCATTTACGGGTTTTAACTCCAGCTCCCGGTTCTTTACCACCATCAGGTCCAAAAGCTTAAAGGAGAGGGCTTCCAGCCGCTTCCCCTCCTTGAAAATATAGTTGGCCGCCTGAAATTGTTCCTCCTGGCTCATCTCCTGGGTGCGGAGCATATCCGCATAACCGATCATGGAGGTCAGCGGCGTCTTGAGTTCATGGGCAAAGCTCCCGATAAAATCCTCCTGCCGCCTGGCCGCGTCCTCCAGCTCCTGAAACTGCTGCTCCAGATTGTCGGCCATATGGTTGAAATCATCTGCAAGCGCCCCGATTTCGTCCCGGCTCTCTACATCTGCCCGTACCCCCAGGTTCCCGTAGGCAATTCTCCTGGTGGCCCTGGAAAGACGCCGTAAGGGCCGCATCAGCCAGCCTGCCTGGGCATAACAGCTGATGCCCTGGGCCGCCAGAAGCCAGATCATCCATTTCTTATAGATGCCGTACTGGGATTCCCGCTCCGCAAACAGGGAAGTCACATCCCGGATACTCTCCAGGTATAAGAGCTCTCCTCCCTCCATCTGGATTACGCTGGCCGTCTGGAGTTCATAGCCCTCCGGGGTTTTTCGAAGGACATATCCTCTCTGGGATTTCCCGATTTTCCCCAGAAGCCCGTTATCCGGCCCAGACTGGGTATTGTCAAACCACACGTTCTCTCCTCCGTCGGAGAGCCGGATGCGAAGGACGCTTCCCGGCATCCCCTCCACCATAGCCTGGGCGGTTTTTTGTACATTCTCCTTTATAAATTCCATATCCTGCACAGTTGTATTCCAGTAAGCCACAAAAGAATACTGCAGCATCCGGTTCTCCTCCTGGGCGTTTGCCACCTCCCTGTCATAGGTAGCCTGGAACAGGGCGCGGATCAGAAGGTATCCCCCGATGCTGATAATCACCAGCGTGATAAAAAGTGTGGAAAAAAATATTTTCAAGGAAAATCTCATTTATACCTCCAGACGGTATCCTACCTTATAGACCGTCACAATCCGGTGCTCCCAGCCAATCTTTTTCCGCATCCGCTGCACATGAAGGTCCACCGTCCGGCTGTCCCCCATGTACTCTCCGCCCCAGATACGCTCATAGATGGTTTCCCTGTATAAGGCAATATTTTTATTCCGCACAAAGAGCAGCAAAAGCTCATACTCTTTTTTCGTGAGATTGATAACCTCCTCTCCCCGCTTTACCGTGCGGGAGGCTGTATCAATGACCAGATCCGCCACCTCCAGGACGCTCTCCGTCTTATGATACCTCCTAAGTACAGTCTCCACCCTGGCCAGAAGCTCAATAATCTCAAAGGGCTTGGTAAGGTAATCGTCCGCCCCCAGCTTCAAGCCCTTTACCCGGTCCGTGACAGAGGCCTTTGCCGTCAGGAAAATCACCGGGATTTCCAGGGGCGCAATATAACTCATCAGCTCGTAACCATCCACTTTTGGCAGCATAACGTCCAGGAGAATCAGATCGTACAAAGTCTCGTCCAGGGCATCGGCCGCCGCCATGCCGTCGTAAACACAGGTAACCACGTAGCCTGCTTTCTTCAGATTCACTGCAATCAGATTGGAGATGGAGGTCTCATCCTCCACCACTAATATTTTTGTCATAAATTCCTCCTGGTGTGGTTCAGACGGCCCGCTTTCCTCGTTGACGGGCTTCGCCCTATCAAATCTGCCAGAGACAAATCCACCTGCAAGCAGGCGGTTTGCTTTTGCCTTACGCCACCCCGCAGTGCATACTCGGAAAACCTCCGGCTTTCCTCGTTGACGGGCTTCGCCCTATCAAATCTGCCAGAGACAAATCCACCTGCAAGCAGGCGGTTTGCCTCTGGCAGATTTGGCACTGCTCATTTAAACACATTTTAGCATCAAAGTTGTATCGAAAACACCTTTTTTTTATTTTTTCATATAGTAGCTATAGATAAAACACAAAGCAGGAGGCGTGTATATGGATCCACTTCTGACGCTCTCTCATATCAGCTATTCCTACCACGACTTAAACGGGGAAACCACTGCGCTTTCAGATATTTCCTTTTCCCTGGAGGAGGGCAGGTTTCTTGCCATCGTAGGGCCAAGCGGCTGCGGCAAATCCACGCTGCTGTCCCTAATCTGCGGCCTCCTTGAGCCGTCGGAAGGAGAGATCGCCTTAAATGGCCTTCCCCTGAAGCAGGCATCCGCCAATATCGGCTACATGCTCCAGAAGGATCACCTGTTTGAGTGGCGCACCATCTACAGCAATGTTACCCTGGGCCTGGAAATCCAGCACAGGCTCAATGAACATACAAGAAAAAATGTGGACGATATGCTGGAAACCTACGGCCTGTCCTCCTTCAGGGATTCCCGGCCCTCCCAGCTCTCCGGCGGTATGCGCCAGCGGGCGGCCCTTATACGGACCCTGGCTCTGGAGCCGGACCTGCTGCTTCTGGATGAGCCCTTCTCCGCCCTGGATTACCAGACAAGGCTCTCTGTCTGCGACGATATTTTCGGCATTATCAAAAAGGAACAAAAGACTGCCATCCTGGTGACCCACGATCTGTCGGAAGCTATCAGCATGGCAGATGAAGTCCTGGTGCTCTCCCGCCGTCCCGGCCGTGTCCAGAAGAAACAGCCCATCCATTTTGAAATGGAGGAGCGCACGCCCCTTCGCTGCCGGAATGCGCCAGAGTTTAAGGACTACTTTAATCTGATCTGGAAGGAGTTGAATTCCAATGTCTGAAATTTCCCTGGCCCAGCAGAGCTTTCTGGAGGAAAAGAAAAGGCAGCGCAACTGGGTACGGGCCGCCCGCATTCTCCTGTTCCTGCTGTTTCTGGTTCTGTGGGAGGGAGCCGCCCGGACACATCTTATCGACGCCTTTATCTTCAGCAGCCCTTCCAGGGTCTATAATACCTTTGTGGGCATGCTCCTGGACAAAAGTATTTTTCTCCATGTGGGCAGTACCCTTATGGAAACCCTGGTCAGCTTCCTTCTGGTAATCCTCCTAAGCCTTCTGGCGGCTGTGCTTTTATGGCTGTGTCCTCTGCTCTCCAAGGTGCTGGATCCCTATCTGGTGATTCTCAACAGCCTGCCAAAATCCGCCCTGGCCCCACTCCTTATTGTATGGCTGGGGGCCAATCAGAAAACCATTGTGGTAGCCGGCATGTCCGTGGCCATATTTGGCAGTATTCTCACCATCTACACAGGATTCTCCCAGGTGGACACAGAGAAAATCAAGCTGATCTACACCCTTGGAGGCACACGCAGGGATGTCCTTGGCAAGGTGGTGCTTCCAAGCTCCGTTCCCATTCTCCTCAATACCATGAAGGTCAACATCGGCCTCTGCCTGGTAGGGGTGGTAATCGGGGAATTTATCGGAAGCCGCCAGGGGCTTGGATACCTCATTATCTACGGAAGCCAGGTCTTTAAGCTGGACTGGGTTATCATGAGTATCGTTCTCCTCTGTATTATGGCCCTGGTCCTATACTCCCTGTTGCAGGTGCTGGAACGGCGATGCCAGCGGCATGTCTAAGCGACAGCGCTTACAGGGCTTCTGATTCAAAAACAGGAGATGCTCCCGGCACCTCCTGGATACATATTTTCTGTTTTTCATTGGCATCCACTTTTCTTAAAGCGGCCTGTTGTTCAGCCTCTCTCCCACGGCCCCACCCGGATGAATCCGCGCAAACTGCCCGGACTGGTAATCCGTCTCCCGGTTTGCATGCTGTTTTAGCGCCACATCTGCCGCCAGAGCCAGGGGAGACTCCATGTTTTCCGTCACGGTGATGATGGAAACACCCTTGGATTTCCAGATATCCACAATGGGAAGCATTTCCTCTGTCTGTCCTCATTTCCATCCTCCCAGGTCTTTTTATTTTATATCTATTTTACCGGTATCCCAATGGCCCCATTTCCTAAAATGCCTCTACAGAGCCATCACCAGAAGGTTAGGCACCAGCATTCCCACAGCTACAGCGTACAACAGATCCAGCCAGAAAAAGGATCCCACAGCGCAAAGATAAATCAAGCCGATAAAGGGAGCTGATAGAATTTTCCAGATCACATTTACCTCCGGGTTCTTAAGAATCCGGTTTACCATGACCCTGGCATCCCCTGTGCTGGGAAACGCATGCATCAGGATAGAAATTCCAAGCCACCCCAGCACCAGATTCAGCACATTGTTGTATTCGTTAAACACCAGCAGCTCCACAGAGGCCGGAAGAATAATGAGAATCCCCAAAAGCGTATTGATAAAAAAGGGCCCCATGGAAGTGAGAAATACTTTAAAGGGCTGATCCGATGACTGATGAATCACATAACCGTTTGGGTTCTGCACCTGGAAATATTTTACTTCATAGACCTCCAGGCCGCAGAGCCTGCAGAATACCTGGTGGGCCAGCTCATGAATAATAACCCCGGGAAAAGTTACGATAGATATTAAAAATCCTGGTATAAACATATTGCGCCTCCTGATTTCAGCTTCATTCCGTATAGTAATCCCACAGGCTGCATGCCCCGGAGAGGAATTCCTGCGTGTCCTCCTCCAGTTCTTCGCCCATCTCCTCTATAATCCCGGCCTTCTCCTCCTCCATGCCGTTTGCGTGAAGGGCCACCAGATACGTATCCCGCACATAGACGCCCTCCGGGTCCAGCTCATAGGCCCTCTGGGCCAGCTCCAGCCCGCCGGCCAGATCATCCCGCAGCATGTACAGAATTGCCATAGCCCGCAGGGCGCCCACGTCCTCCCTCTCCTTTAACAGCGCCTCATTTAGAAGTTTTTCGGCCTCCGAAAGATTCCCTCTTCTTCTGGTGGCATTCGCCAGCTGTACACGCACGTCATAAAGCTGGGGTTCCTCCAGGTAACACTGCTGAAGATATGTATACTGTTCCTCCAGATCCCCGGAGAAAAGGCCCAGAAAATAATAGAGCACAGCCTTGTCCGATTCCGGATCCTCCAGATGCCCTTCCAGGCTTTCCACTATCATGGCAGTCTGAAGATCTGCATCCTCCTCTGACGCTGTCTCTGCCATGCCATAGGCCATCAGTTCATCCACAATCTCACAACTGGCAAAATAGGCCTCCAGCCTCCTCCTGTGCTGCATCATATCCGCGTACTGGCTGTCGGAAAGCTCCTTTCCAACCAGATAGGTATCAAAAACATAAGCCGCCAGATCATAATACCCTGCCTTCATGGACAGATCTATGAGTTTTGTAATCATGGGCACGGACCTGGAATGACGCTCCACGGTCAGCAGCAGATCATTCAAGGCCTCTGCCGTCTCCCCCTCAGCCATGCGTTCCTCCGCCTGGCGGTAGCATTTGTATTCCTTTAAAACTCCGGGGAAACGTATCATAGAGACAGCCGCCAGACTAAAAGACAACAGAAGAAGGGCCAGCACCCAGATGGGAATTTTTACTTCCGGAGCCTTTCTTTCATCTGGGAATCCCTGACTTAAGTTGTTATAATATGTATTTTGTTCCACCTTTTCGCCCCCTTATAAGCACTCTTAAACCGGCGCCGCACGGCGCCTTTGCAAATAGTATAAATCATTTTCCATTCCGGCGCAACTTTTATAGAAAAAAGTATTGTATCTGGCATATTTTTCTATTATAATTTTTACCATAAATGGGGGAGAATCTTATGAACTGGAATGAACAATGCGTTTTCGCGCTGCGGGAGCGGAAACTTTTTGAGGATTCCTGGCATCTGACGCGCTTCAAGGAGCTGCTGGACTGCTACGCCGGGTATGCCTTTTTTACAAAAGGGTTGTGTAAATGCATGTACCTGTCCGCCTGGGATGAGGAGCATTTCTGTATTATGCTGGAAATGCTTATGTGCATGAGCCTGGGACAGGAAACCAGCGTGGGGGATATGCGCATTAACGGCGACCGCATGGCCGAAAACCAGAAGGACGCCCAGGTGCATATCTATTACCTTTCCAACGCCTTTCTGGACAACGAGCCTTTTCATCTGGACGAAAACGCGGATATTCCGGCGGATATCCGCTATATTATTGAGCGGGCGCTTCTGGCCTCCCAGGCCATCGATGAACTTCCCGAGCCGCCCCAGCCCCTTTAATGGGCCGTTTCCTGCTCTTCCTTTTCCTTTAAATTTCTCAGCACCGCAAAAATATAGGGGGCTCCAAACACATTCAGCGCCTTAGGGCCGGTAATGTGTTCGGGGTCCCCCTGTATTTTTTCCAGAGCTCTTGCAAAGGTGGCCTTGGTAATGGATTTGGACCTGCGGTCCACAAACATTTCCCCGCCTTTGATAATATAGGTGAAGGGCAGTCTTTTGGCGGTGTAAAAGGTTTCCTGCTGATGGTTTTCCATCTTTTCCCAGAGTGTCTCGATTGTCAGTTTCAGAATCCATTTTTCCATTTGCTGTCCTCCTGTTTAAATTCCGTATCTCTCGTCCCGGAATCCTTACGGGACTTACCGGGCTTCTGCTGTTTCAATTCCTCATCCGCCCTTTGGGATTTTTTCTTCTGTCTATATACATGCACAGTATAACACAGGAATTCCATATTCAACAAGATGACATAATGTATTTTTTCAAAAGATTTTAATCAGATCTTCGTATACCGCCTGCAGAAAACAAGGTTCTAAAAGCAAGCCTGTTTATTGACAGGCCTGTCCGACTCCCACAAGGTGTCCATATTTAAAAACGCTTCCCGGTACTCCAGAAAAGGTATGCTTTCCCCAAAATCACAGGTCCTTCGCAAAAGCGCCTAAATTTTGGCAATCATCACATCCACATCAAAAGGCTTTGCCACAAAGTCATCCCCGCCCATGTTCATGCCCATAACCATATTCATATTGTCTGATGCCGAAGACAGGAAAATAATGGGAACCCTGGACACCCCTCGAAGTTCCATGCACCAGTAATATCCGTCAAAGGCAGGCAGTCCAATATCCATAATCACCAGACGGGGCTGGATCTCCGAAAATTCCCGGAGAATGTTCCGGAAATTTTTCACCCCCACAATGGACAATTCCCACCTTTACCCCTTGCTCCTTACAGCCTCCAGGATTCCCTGGTCGTCCTCAATCATAAAAATATGGTACATTGTTTTCCCTTCCTCTCACACATCTTTCTACTGAATTTACCATCTCCCCAGACACAGCGCAAGCAGCACTCCGCCCGGCATTCTATCTGCAAACCCACGGAAACTTTCAAAAAATAAGATGGTATTTTTTGTACTGGCATGCTATAATGGAAAATCATAACAGCCGTAAAAAGGAGGATTTCACGTGGTACAGTATATGGAATTTACAGACGATCTGGTAACAGGAAACACCCTGATCGACGGACAGCATAAGGAACTGATCGGAAAAATCAACGATCTGTTGCGGGCCTGTGAGGCGGGCGACGGCAAGGTAAAAGCCTTAAATACTCTGGATTATCTGGAGGAATACACCAATTTCCACTTCTCCCAGGAGGAGGCCCTGCAGGAGGAAATCGGATATCCGGGCCTTCAGGAGCATCGGACCAGACACCAGGAATTTGTGCAGAGCATAAAGGAACTGTATGAAATGCTGGAGGAGCAGGAAGGCCCCACAGACGCCTTCGTACAGCAGGTAAACAAAAACGTGGTGGACTGGTTTGTGAATCACATCCAGGGCTTTGACCGCTCGGTGGCGGAGTATAAAAACCTGAAGAATAATCCGGGGCTTCTGTAAGAAAACAGGGAGCCGGAAACGGGATTCCCCTTTCACTAATGAGGGAATCCCGTTTTTAAACCGCATGCCATAGAGTGCCATCCGCTTGATTTGTCTGCCCTTAAACTGGCACAATCTTCATATTATGGCTTGAAACCTTCTGAAAAACATGGTATGTTTTCTTTATAAAACGCCACAATTCATAAGAACCATGGCGTTTTTTCTGTCTCTATATAATACTTTTTCTGTCTTTATATTTTACTTAATCAAAATTTGCCCGCTTTAGCAGCTTCCTCTAAACTAACCGCCACAGCAACCGTCATACCTACCATAGGATTGTTTCCTGCGCCGATCAGACCCATCATCTCCACATGTGCTGGTACGGAGGAGGAACCTGCAAACTGTGCGTCGGAGTGCATACGTCCCAGGGTATCGGTCATACCGTAGGAAGCCGGGCCTGCTGCCATGTTATCCGGATGAAGGGTACGGCCTGTGCCGCCGCCGGATGCAACAGAGAAGTACTTCTTGCCTGCCTCCAGCCTCTCCTTCTTGTAAGTACCTGCTACCGGATGCTGGAAACGGGTGGGGTTGGTGGAATTGCCGGTGATAGATACGTCTACGTTCTCCTTCCACATGATGGCAACGCCCTCGGGAACACTGTTTGCGCCGTAGCAGTTTACCTTTGCCCGGAGTCCCTCGGAATAAGCCTTGCGGAATACTTCCTTTACCTCGTTGGTGTAGGGATCGTACTCAGTCTCCACATAGGTAAATCCGTTGATTCTGGCAATGATCTGGGCCGCGTCTTTTCCAAGACCGTTCAAGATGACACGCAGCGGTTTCTGACGAACCTTGTTGGCCTTCTCCGCGATACCGATAGCGCCCTCTGCGGCCGCGAAGGACTCATGGCCTGCCAGGAACGCGAAACACTCGGTCTCTTCCTCCAGCAGCATCTTGCCCAGGTTGCCATGTCCCAGACCAACCTTGCGGGTATCCGCAACAGAACCCGGGATACAGAATGCCTGCAATCCCTCGCCGATAGCTGCGGCAGCGTCTGCGGCCTTGCGGCAGCCCTTCTTGATGGCAATAGCCGCGCCTACGGTGTATGCCCAGCATGCATTCTCAAAGCAGATAGGCTGGATACCTTTGATCTGATTGTACACATCCAGGCCTGCGTCCTTGGTGATTTTCTCCGCTTCTTCGATGGAAGCGATGCCATAGCTGTTTAAAACCTCATTGATTTTATCTATTCTTCTCTCATATGATTCAAATAAAGCCATTTCTATCCCTCCTCGCTTATTCCTGTCTCGGATCGATGATCTTTACTGCGTCATCCACACGTCCGTACTGTCCCTGTGCCTTCTCCCATGCGGTGTTGGGATCGTCGCCCTTCTTGATAAAGTCGGTCATCTTACCCAGGTTTACAAACTTGTAGCCGATGATCTGATCCTCTGCGTCCAGAGCGATTCCTGTCACATAGCCCTCGGCCATCTCCAGGTAACGGGGGCCTTTCTTTAAGGTGCCGTACATGGTGCCTACCTGGCTTCTAAGGCCTTTTCCCAGATCCTCAAGGCCTGCGCCGATGGGAAGGCCGTCCTCGGAAAACGCGCTCTGGGTTCTTCCGTACACGATCTGCAGGAAAAGCTCTCTCATAGCCGTATTGATGGCGTCACACACCAGGTCTGTATTCAATGCCTCCAGAAGGGTTCTGCCCGGAAGGATCTCGGAAGCCATAGCTGCGGAGTGGGTCATGCCGGAGCACCCCAGAGTCTCCACCAGAGCCTCCTGGATAATTCCGTCCTTTACGTTCAGTGTCAGCTTGCATGCTCCCTGCTGAGGCGCACACCAGCCAACGCCATGCGTCAGACCGGAAATATCTTTGATTTCCTTTGCCTGTACCCACTTTGCCTCTTCCGGAATCGGAGCAGCGCCATGATTTACGCCCTGTGCTACCGGACACATTTTTTCAACTTCATGTGAATAAATCATTTTAAAACTCCTTTCAAATTAAGTATGCCTATCGGATGCTCACAATCCAATAAGATATGCCATATGTAAATGCCTGTCAGTGACAGACATCCCATTTGGATACATTTTCTCATATTCCCGGGAATTCGTCCAGTGTTTTTTGAAATTTCTGTCGAACTAATTTCTACCGAACAAACTCTTGTCAAACCCGTCAGCTAATCTGTCTCCCCATGAGCACTCCCATAACAGAGGCCATCATAAGCCCTCTGGTCCATCCGCTGGAATCTCCCAGGCAGTGAAGCCCCTCCAGATTTGTGACAAACTCCGGCGTCATCTTGATGCGGTTGCTGTAAAATTTAAGCTCCGGCGAATACAGAAGCGTCTCGTTTCCCGCAAAGCCCGGCACCACATGGTCCACCGCCTGGATAAAGTTGATGATATTGGTCATGGCGCGGTAAGGCATGGCCGCCGTAATATCCCCGGCCACTGCGTCCGACAGGGAGGGACGCACATTGGACTGGCTCAGCTCCTTGGGCCAGGTCCGTTTTCCTCCCAGGATATCCCCGTATCTCTGCACCAGAATATGCCCGTCCCCCAGCATATTGGTCAGTTCCCCCACCTTCTGGGCATAGGCAATAGGCTGGTTAAAGGGATGGGTAAAATTGTGGGAGCAGAGAATCGCCAGGTTGGTATTGTCGGATTTCAGATCCTTGTAGGAATGCCCGTTTACCACAGCCAGGTTATTGTCGTAATTCTCCTGGCTCACAAAACCGCCGGGATTCTGGCAAAAAGTCCGCACCTTATTCTTAAAGGGCAGGGGATAGCCGATAAGCTTGGACTCATAAAGCACGTTGTTTACGTCCTCCATAATCTCATTTCGCACCTCCACCCGCACGCCGATATCCACCGTTCCAGGCTGATGGGCAATATCATGCTGCTCGCACAGGCGCTCCAGCCAGTCCGCCCCCTTGCGGCCTGTGGCCACAATCACATGCTCCGCGAATATCGTCTCCTCCTGGTCATGCTTCAAGGCTCCTTCAATAACCGCTCCTTTGCAGACCGTACCCTCCACCACCAGATCCCGGCATACCGTATCAAACAGAATTTCCACGCCGTGCTCCAGAAGGTACTGTTCAATACTATAGTAAATTTCCTGGGCTTTTTCCGTCCCCAGATGGCGGATTGGGCAGTCCACAAGCTTAAGGCCCGCCTGGATCGCCCGCTTCCGGATATCCTTGACCTCCTTCTCGTTTCCCACGCCCTCCACCTTGGTGTCCGCGCCGAATTCCAGATAAATCTTGTCCGTATAATGGATGGTTTCCTGGACCAGATCCTCCCCGATCAGCGTAGGAAGATCGCCGCCCACCTCATAGCTTAGAGAAAGTTTCCCGTCGGAAAACGCACCCGCCCCGGAAAAACCTGTGGTAATATGGCAGTAAGGCTTGCAGTTGACGCACTGCCTGGTTTTTGTCTTGGGACATCTGCGCTTCTCCACCGGCCTGCCCTTCTCCACTATGACAATCTTTTTACTGCTTCCCCTCTTTATCATCTCCAGGGCTGTAAAAATGCCCCCAGGGCCTGCCCCGATAATCAATACATCTGTTTTCCTCAAATTGTACACCTCCATTTTCTGTCCTGTTCCTCACTGACAAAGCAGTCTCAGCCAGCAGGAGTACCGCAAGCTTCCAGTATTATTTTATCAAAATAGAATCCTTTTTTAAAGAGGTAATTGGCACCTTTGCATTTGTTTTCCGCTGAAAACCTGCTGTATGCCAGTCATAAATGGTCTGACGTTCCAGAAATCTTCGGAACAGCTCCGGTTTGGTCCCATCTATGAATACGGTTTCTTTTGATAATCCATCCATTTGGTTAGGACAGCGCATCAGCTGGTAAATAAAGGATTCCTGCAATATGATGTTAAAAAGAAATGTCAAACACCCGCTTAATGCATCTATAATCTATTTTATAGTTACTGTTGTGGGCGGTGTGGTTTGCCACCTCATTCCCAAATGGCTTGACGGAAACGGCAAGGACAACGAATAGCTTTGCCAGTATAAAAGAAAAGAAGAATCCCCCAACTGTGTTGGCTCACGGTTGGGGGATTCGTTCCTTGTCCATATGGACTCGTAATCTCTTTTTGCCTACTGGCATTATAGCATATGCAGAATTTGATTGCAAAATGCATTTTCCTGGCGAAAATGGTTTTCCACTCTTAACTGACTTCCAAATATCCGATAGCATTTTTACAGTTCCAGCAGCTCCTTAGGCGATCCTGTCAGATTCCTGCACCCGTCCTCCGTCACAACCACCATATCCTCGATCCGCACACCCCCAAAACCCGGCACATAGATGCCTGGCTCCACAGTCACCACCATGCCCGGCTCCAGAATCGTGGTCTCCTTTGAGGACAGGGCAGGCTTTTCGTGAATCTCCAGGCCTACGCTGTGACCCAGGGAATGGCCAAAGTATGCGCCGTATCCCGCTTTCTCTATCACATCCCGGGCCGCACGGTCCGCCTGGGAACCGGGGATTCCTGCCCGCACGGTCTCAAGGCCCACTGTCTGGGCCTCCAGGACAGTCTTGTAGATCTCCTTTTGTCTGTCATCTGCCTTTCCCAGCACCACCGTCCGGGTCATATCCGAGCAGTATCCTTGGTAGCGGCATCCAAAGTCCAGGGTGACAAAGTCTCCTTTTTCCAGCGTCTTACGGGAGGGCGTGGCATGAGGCATAGAAGAATGGATGCCGGAGGCCACAATGGATGGGAAGCTTATATCCTCCGCCCCATGGGTCTTAAAATAGTATTCTAGTTTTGCCGCGATTTCCAGCTCTGTGACGCCGGGCCTTAGCTCGCCAAGGATATAGGTAAAGGCCTCGTCTCCCAGAGCTTCCGCCTTTGCCATCCACCCGGTCTCCCGGGCCCTCTTGATTCTCCGGAATCCGGAAAGGCTGTCCCCCAGAGGCTCCCAGCGACACACCATAAGCTTTTTCTTTAGCTTCTCCACAGCGCTGTAAGTCATGATCTCATCCTCAAAGCCCAGATTTACCACCTGATCCTGACTTATAAGGTCGCAAAGATTCTCCGCGTATCCCCTGGCGGAACTGATTTCCACCACAGAGAAGCCTGCGCTCTCCTCCTTTGCCTGCAGGGTATAGCGGCCGTCTGTGAGAATCACCTTCTGCTTTTCCGACAGGTAGAGATAGCCTGTGGCCCCTGTGAAGCCGCTCAGATACCGCATATTAAAGCCGTCCGCCACCAGAATGGCATCCAGCTTCTTCTCCCTCATAAAATCCATTATTTTTTTCATCCTGTTCCTATACTCCTCTCACTGCCCGTAGCTGGCTTCGCCTCTCGCGGCGCTCGCCAAATGGAGACGCAAGCGTCTCCGCTTGGCTCACTGCTCGCGGCTGGCTTCGCCTCTCGCGGCGCTCGCCAAATGGAGACACAAGCGTCTCCGCTTGGCTCACTGCTCGCGGCTGGCTTCGCCTCTCGCGGCGCTCGCCAAATGGAGACGCAAGCGTCTCCGCTTGGCTCACTGCTCGCGGAAATAAAAATACAACACGATTCGTTCCAGGTAGCGTTTTAGTACTATCTGGATCTCTTCTTTAGGGTGGATGGGCTTTACCAGCACGGAATACAGCCCTGTCCGATTGGCCCCGTAGATATCTGTGAATAACTGGTCTCCTACAAATAATGTAGTTTCCCGGGTGGTTTTCATTTTCTTCATGGCAGCCTCATATCCCTTTACCGAGGGCTTTCCCGCCTTGAAAATATACCGGGTATGTACTTTTTCCGCAAACTCCTTCACCCGGGGCTCCTTGTTGTTGGACAAAAGGCAGCTCTCAAAGCCCAGCTCCCCAAGCCGGGCAAAAAACCGCTCCGCCCGCTCATCCGCAGGGGCATTGTGGGGAACCAGGGTATTGTCTATGTCAAAAATCACACCCCGGTATCCCTTTTGATAAAGCCTGGGAAAATCCATGTCATAAACCGACTTCCGGTATGTTTTCGGGTAAAATCTTTCCAGCATCCTGTACTCCTGTTTTCCTTCTGACCTCATCTGCCCTTTCTGGCATCCAGGGCTATTTGTCCAGAATCTTCTTGATCTCGTCCATAAAGGTATTTACGTCCTTAAACTCCCGGTACACGGAGGCAAAGCGCACATAGGCCACGGAATCCAGGTCTTTCAGCTTATCCATAATAATCTCCCCGATGACCTTGCTCTCGATTTCCCGCTCCTCCCGGTTAAAGATCTCCCCTTCGATATCGTCGATCAAGGCGTTGATCTTCTTCAAGGCAATGGGCCGCTTATGGCAGGCCCTAAGGATTCCCTTTTCGATCTTGTCATGGTCGTAGGTCTCCCGGTTGTTATCCTTCTTTATCACAATAATGGGAATAGTCTCGATTTTCTCGTAGGTAGTAAAGCGTCTCCCGCAGGAATCGCAGAGCCGGCGGCGGCGGATGGAATTGTTATCGTCGGCCGGTCTGGAATCCAGTACCCGTGTGCCGTCCTGACTGCAATATGGACATTTCATGGCAGACCTCCTGTGTCTTACGTATATTTGTCCCGGCCCCAAAGCCCGGGAGGCTTTCTGTCAGCCGGAAAATCTTACCTTCATTATATCTAACCGGCTAATAAAATACAAGAGCCCCACATAAAATAGAGTAAACCCTTTCCAAGGAGCAAATCCAAATGCGTTTCTGCGAATTAAAGGAAAAAGACGTTATCAACGTCTGTGACTGCAAACGCCTGGGAAACGTGGCCGATCTGGAGTTCGATCCCAAATCCGGCCGCATCGAGGCCCTCATTATCT
Organism: Clostridia bacterium; assembly: GCA_910576205.1. Lineage (GTDB taxonomy): Bacteria > Bacillota > Clostridia > Lachnospirales > Lachnospiraceae > RGIG4284. The sequence goes on from CAJTHL010000009.1 coordinate 104,199, forward strand.
TTGGGCCCGGAAAATTCTGGGGATTATTTGGAAAAGACTGTGAATGTGTGATACCCTGGTGCGATATCAAGCAGATTGGCCCGGATATCATTCTGGTGGAGGTTTCGCCGGAAAAGGCCCGGTGCAGGTAGCGCACCGGGCCTCTGTGCCCTTTCTCTGAAAAATCCCTTCCGTTTTTCTTATCCGTTGATCTTCAGATACCCTTTCATGCTTTTTAGCGCATTTTTTTCCAGGCGGCTTACCTGGGCCTGGGAGATACCGATCTCCTCCGCCACCTCCATCTGGGTTCTTCCCTGGAAGAAGCGAAGCTCAATAATATGACGCTCCCTCTCGGGGAGCTTTTTCATGGCCTCGCTTAGGGAAAGCTCCTCAATCCAGTTTTCCTCCTTGTTTTTCTTATCGCTGATCTGATCCATCACATAGAGGGTATCCCCGCCCTCTGTATACACAGGCTCATAGAGGCTTACCGGACTCTGAATGGCATCCAGGGCAAAGACGATCTCCTCCTTGGAAATCCCCACCTCCTCGGCGATCTCCGTAAGGGTCGGCTCCCGCAGGTTTTTCCGTAGAAGCCCCTCCTTGGCGTAAATAGCCTTGTAGGCAGTATCCCGCAAGGAACGGCTGACCCGTATGGAATTATTGTCCCTTAAGTATCTGCGGATTTCCCCGATAATCATGGGCACCGCATAGGTGGAAAATTTCACCTCCAGATCCGGATTGAAATTGTCGATGGCCTTCATAAGACCGATGCATCCGATCTGGAATAAATCGTCCACATTTTCGCTGCTGCTGGAAAACCGTTTGATAACGCTTAAAACCAGGCGCAGATTGCCCTTGATATAGAGTTCCCTGGCCTCCTTATCCCCCTGTGTAATACGCTTAAACAACGCCTCCTTCTCCTCGTTTTTCAGAAGCGGCAGTTTTGCTGTATTGACGCCGCAGATTTCCACCTTATTCAAAGCCATTGTAAGAATCCTCCTGCTGTCATTTCTATGAAAACGGATGTGATAAACAGGCATGTTCCTCATCCGCGAAATACGTTCCCCTGGAACTTTCTTATTAGAATGATTCTCAGAAGAATTGATGAATATGCGGCCTTCCTTGAAATTTTAAAAAGTTTTAGCCCTTGACAATTTCTCTTTTTTGTGAATTGCAAAGACCGGCCTTGCCAGGGTGGGCATTTTTGTTTATAATGAAACCGGAGGAATCAGACCCATGCGAATTTTAGCCATATCCGACCACGAATCCCCCTATTTCTGGGACTATTTTGATAAGCAGAAGCTGGAAGGCATCGACCTCATTCTGTCCTGCGGGGACTTGGACCCCCGCTATCTCTCCTTTCTGGCTACCTTTTTTCAAGGGCCGGTGCTTTATGTCCACGGAAACCACGACGGCATCTACCAGACCATGCCCCCCGACGGCTGTATCTGCATCGAGGACCGCATTTACCAGCACCAGGGCCTGCGCATTTTAGGGCTTGGGGGCAGTATGCGGTACAAGGAGGGGCCCTATCAGTATTCCCAGGCCGAGATGGATTTCCGCATTTTCCGCCTCCGCATGCAGATTATGCGCCAGGGCGGCTTTGATATCCTGCTGACCCATTCCCCGGCCTACGATATCACCGACGCCCCAGACCTTCCCCACCGGGGCTTCAAGGGTTTTGTGCGGCTTATGGATAAATACGCGCCCCCCTATATGATTCACGGCCATGTACATCTCAATTATGGGCACAACATCAAGCGGACGGTGCAGTATGGGGACACCACCATTGTAAATGCCTATGAGCGCTATATTTTTGACATTTAAAAAGGGCAGGTGTGGCTTTCACAAGTCACATCTGCCCCTGTTTAGGTTTTTTGTTTCCCCACAACCCTCTTTTTACGGGCCCTCCTATTCGTATTTTAAAATCTCCTTCTTCAGCCGCCGGATAATCTTCTTCTCCAGCCGGGAAATATAGGATTGGGAAATCCCCAGAAGGTCCGCCACCTCTTTCTGGGTCATCTCCAGGCCTAAGGGGTGCTTCAGACCAAATCTCAGCTCCACAATGGTGCGCTCCCGCTCCGACAGTTTGCAGATGGCCTTGTTGAGGAGCTTTTTCTCCATCTCATTCTCAATATCCCGGTAGATCACGTCCTCGTCCGTCCCCAGAATATCCGAGAGCAGCAGTTCGTTGCCGTCCCAGTCCACATTTAAGGGCTCATCAATAGATACCTCCATCTTTGTCTTGTTGTTCCTGCGCAGATACATCAGGATTTCGTTCTCTATGCAGCGGGAGGCATAAGTGGCCAGCTTGATATTCTTTCCACTGTTAAAGGTGTTGATGGCTTTGATTAAGCCAATGGTTCCAATGGAGATCAGATCTTCCACGCCTACCCCCGTATTGTCAAATTTTTTTGCTATGTAAACCACCAGCCGCAGGTTGTGCTCAATCAACAGCGTCCTGGCAGAGCTCTCCTCCTCCGTTCCCAGCCTTCGTATGGCCGTGGCCTCCGCCTCCGGCTCCAGGGGCGCCGGCAACACCTCCGCCCCTCCTATGTAATGTACATCGTTTTGCTTCCCAAACAGGAAATTCGAAAAATCGGGAACCACCTTCAACTGTATCTGATTGGGTACAGCCACTTTAATCAACATTTGCCTTCCTCCATTTTAGTTCCGCGTCTGTCCTGCCAAGGCCCTGGGATCTGGAAGGATTTCCAGGGTCTTATCCAGACAGGTGCTGGATTATTCTGTCAAATCCGGATTTAAAATCATGTTGTAGACGCCGTCCGAGGACAGCGCTTCTTCTGTAATACCCAGAACCGGCCGTTCCACCAGCAGTTCCCCCTTCTCCGTCCGGATGCAGAGATAGTCCGCTATCAGCGCAGGCATCAGACCGTCGCTCCTGCCTATGCTGTGGTAGGGTATCTGGAACAGCAGTTCTTCTGACGAAACCTCCGGTTCCAGAAGCGCTCTCTCCACAATGCTCACAGGCTTTCTGTGAAGAGGGTCATACAGGCTGTTTCCCGTGTCCCAGAGACCCGTGACATGCCTGCAAACGCCCCCGTAAAAAAGGACGACCTGGCACAGAACCTTTTTTTGTTTCTGGAAGGAAAACATCCTGCGGACAACCGGCTCCAGAAGAAACAGGCCAAGCGCGGCCAGAAGCCAGACGGGCAGAAACAGGGACGGAAACAATTCCCTTATCCAGACGACGATTCCCCCTGACAGGATACTGCACACATAGAGCAACGCTGTAGCGGACAAAAGCGGCCTTCCTTTTCCGGGTCGAAGCCCGGTCTTTACCATGAGAACACTGATTATCACATGGGATATCAGCATCCCCGGCACTGTCCACAGAAGGGAAAACCAGCACAGGACACAAAAGCTCACGCTTCCAAGACATGCGGCAAGCCACATCCGAAGCTGTGTGGCCGGATATCCTCCCAGACGGCGCACAAGGCGCAGCAGCAGATAATCCAGTACCAGGTTTTCCAGGAACAGTACGTCTATGTACAACTCATAATACACAGGCCACCTTCTTTCTTCCCTCATTATAGAAGAGGGTTCCCACGAAAAATGTCAAAGAAGAGCATACCGCCTGGGGTTTTTGTTCATAAAATTCGACAAAAAAACAGCGCCTGTGCATTTTCTGCACGACGCTGCTCTCTCTGAAAATATTGCGCTTTCTGTTTTTCTTATCTCTTCTTCTGGAGGAATCCGGGAATCTCGATCTCCGTCTCCTTTACATGGCTCTCCATACGCTTGGGAATGTTCAGTCCCGGAAGGGGCTTCACCACCGGCGTCTCCTGCTGGGTTCCGATAATGGGCTCCACCATGGGCTTCACAGGCCCGCTGGCTGCCTTGGTATAGGGCATCTTGGGAAGCACCTTGTTGGCGCCGCTCTCGCTAAGGCCCGTGGCAATCACCGTAATAGTGGCCTCGTCCGTGTATGTATCGTCATACATGGCTCCAAAGATAATATTCGCTCCCTCTCCCGCCAGATCCTGCACATAGCTGGCAGCATCGTTGGCGTCCATAAGGGAGATATCTCCCGAAATATTGATAATCACATGGGAGGCTCCCACAATGGTCGTCTCCAGAAGGGGGCTGGCCACAGCCTGCTTCACAGCCTCAATAGCCTTCTCGTCGCCCTTTCCGCTTCCGATACCAATATGGGCGATTCCCTTGTCTGTCATAACCGTCTGCACATCCGCAAAGTCCAGATTAATCAAGGCGGGCAGATTGATAAGATCGGTAATTCCCTGCACTGCCTGCTGCAACACTTCATCCGCCTTCTTCAAAGAATCCGGAATGGTTGTCCTACGATCCACGATCTCCAAAAGCTTGTCATTTGGAATCACAATAAGCGTATCCACGCACTCCCGCAGCTTTTCAATACCCGACATGGCGTTGTTCATGCGGACCTTACCCTCAAACTTAAAGGGCTTTGTCACCACACCTACGGTTAGGATTCCCATATCCTTGGAAAGCCTGGCCACCACAGGGGCTGCGCCCGTTCCCGTACCGCCGCCCATGCCGCAGGTTACAAAGATCATATCCGCGCCCTGGATCGCCTGACGGATCTCTTCTGTGCTCTCCTCAGCCGCCTTCTCTCCGATCTCGGGTTTTGCGCCAGCTCCCAGACCCTTGGTAAGCTTCTCCCCGATCTGTATGGTGCTGGGTGCCTTACAATGGGTCAGCGCCTGCTTATCTGTATTGATCCCTATAAATTCCACTCCGCCGATCTGTTCGGTTACCATTCTATTTACAGCGTTGTTTCCTGCTCCGCCAACTCCGATTACAATAATCTTGGCCGCAGATTCCGCTTCATTTGACATAATTTCTAACAAGGCTGTGCCCTCCTTTTATTTCCTATCCCATATCGCCCATGTGGCACGCTATTCAGCAATTTCATTCTAAAATATCCACTTTTATTATCATATCTTTTTTTTTCCAATTAGGCAACCCATTTTTTGTGATTTTTTTCGATTTTTTTAGCAGTTTTCAATTTTTTTATAGACATAACCTGTCAAGTATCCCGCGTAAAACTTACCATACTGGAATCTTCCGAATAATTCTCCATATGTAATACCCCGGATTCCCCTTCCAGATCCGGCAGAAACTGCACCAGCCGCCCCATTTTTTCTTCCATATGTTCCCCTTTTCCAAGAGCCACCCGCACATTTTCAAAATGCAGCATTAGCTCCATACCTTTGCGGAACTCAATCTTATCCGGATACAGCTCATGTTTCCGAAGCAGCTGGGTCACGTTGAGAATCACGGAGAATACCTCCTCGTCCTCCACGCTGAGTCTTTGATACATGGATACGGACTGGAAGCCCAGTCCCGCAATTCTGGGCACATCCGTGCGTACCTCCGAGGAGATCTCCACCACGATGCCGTCCTTGTCAAAATACAGGTTGGTTCCCAGATATTCCACATACCCGATAAGGCTCTTCTCATAAATGCGGACACGCACCTTGCTGTTTGACAGCAGGCTTACCTCAATCTTGTCCACAAAGGGAATCTCTTCCCGGTTAAAGTAACGGTATTTCAGATACAGATACAAGGCGTTCCCTGAATACCTGTCGTTCATCACCATGTCTTTCACCTGCTGCTCTGTATAGTGACTGTTGCCCGTTACCTCCACGTCCCTGATGCGGAAAACCAGCAGAATGGCCAGGCACGCCAAAAGAAGCAGAAGCAGCACAGCCGCCCCTGCTATCCATTTCCTTTTCTTTTGCAGTATCCTTTTATGGCTTCGGTATCGCATTCTGATTATCCTCGCTGCTGTCTGCATTACTGGTTGTATTTCCCGTCACGGCTCCATTGCCGCAGCCTTATTGTACCATGATTCCAAGATTTTTCAAATCCCCTGTGACATTTTCATAGCCCCGGAGAATATACCGGCAGTCATAGATACGGCTCTGTCCCTGGGCACAGGCCGCCGCCACGCACAGGGCCGCCCCACCACGCAGCTCCCTGGCATAGAGGTTTCCTCCCTGGAGGTTTTCCACACCCTGGATAAAAGCCCTGTTTTTCTCTACCCGGATCCGGGCTCCCATGGAGCGGAGCTCCTCCACGATCTTAAATCTGGCCTCAAATATGTTTTCCCGGATGCTGCTCATACCCCTGGTCCGGCACAGAGCGGCCATAAGAGGGGATTGGAGATCTGTGGGAAATCCCGGGTAGGGGAGCGTCTCGATACCGGAAACGCCAAAGCAGCGCCCCGGAGCCTGGATTACCAGGGCTTCTCCCTCCAGATGAAGCCTGGCCCCCATTTTCCAGAACACGGGAAACATACCCTGCATATGGGAAACGGGCGCCCCCAGAAGGGCCGCCTCCCCACCGCAGGCAACGGCGGCGCAAAGATATGTCCCCGCCACAATCCTGTCCGCAGCTATGGTATACTCCGTGTCATGAAGCTTTTTTACTCCGGTAATCCGGATGCGGGAGGTGCCCGCCCCCGCGATCTTCGCCCCCATGGAATTTAAGAAACGGCACAGCTCCAGAATCTCGGGTTCCCTGGCCGCCCCGAAAATCCAGGTGGTTCCCTCGGCCAGCACGGCTGCCTGGAGCAGGTTTTCCGTGGCCCCTACGCTTGGAAATCCAAGGACGAGCCTGTCCCCCTTCAAGCGGCTGCACCGGGCCTCCACTCCCTCCGGAGACTCCGGGAATTCCACGCCCATTTTCTTAAGTCCCGCAATATGCAGGTCAATGGGCCTCTCCCCGATGACGCATCCTCCCGGATAGGGGATATACGCCTGGCCTGTGCGCCCCAAAAGGCTTCCAAGCAGGGTAATGGAGGAACGCATCTGCTTTGCGTGCTCCCGGGATATGGTATAGGAAGCAAGCCCCCGGGCATCGATGCAGACGGTGTCTCTCTCCCACGCCACCTTGCATCCCAGGTTCTTAAGAATGTCCAGCATTGCCTCCACGTCCCGTATCCTGGGACAGCGGTGCAGAATGGTTTTTCCCGGATTTAAAACCGCCGCCGCCAGAATCGGAAGCGCCGCGTTCTTGGAACCCTGGATACGCACCTGCCCTTTCAGAGGCCTTCCGCCCTCTATCTGTAAATATTCCACCTTAATTCCTCCCGTGCCGTCATATCTATAAGATATTCACGAAAAGAATTATGGTTCCTTTTTCATCTCCCTGGATACATTTAAGGCCAGACCCATCTCCGACAGCAGAAACAGGACAGAGGTGCCCCCATAGCTGATAAAGGGCAGGGTAATGCCTGTATTGGGGATGGTGTTTGTAACCACGGCCACATTTAAGATCACCTGAATCAGAATGTGCCCCATGATGCCCACCGCTATCAGGCTGCCAAAAAGATCCTGCACATTCTGGGCAATCACCAGAAGGCGCCAGATCAGAAGCAGAAACAAAAACAGGAGAAACAGCGCCCCCACAAGCCCCCACTCCTCACAGATAATGGAGAAGATCATGTCGTTCTGGGCCTCCGGCACAAACCCCCGCTTTTGCAGGCTGTTTCCAAGCCCCACGCCAAACATGCCGCCGGAACCGATAGCGTAAAGCCCCTGCATGGTCTGGTAGCCCTTTTCATAAGCCTCGGGATTCCGCCAGATGGCAAGCCGTTCCAGGCGGTAGGATTCCACGCTCAGAAAAATGCCGATGAAAATGAACCCCAGAATCCCCATGCTGATAAACTGTAAATATTTGGGGCTTGCTATAAAAATGAGAATCACCGCAATGCCCAGAATGATAATGGCCGTGCTCAGATTGTTGGTTCCCACCAGACCCACAATTGGCAGCACCAGAAAGATCACCTGGAACATCTGCCAGACGCTTCCCATTTTCTTCACCCGTTTCGTGACCCCATGGGCCAGAAGCAGTATTACCGCCAGCTTGGCAAACTCCGAGGGCTGAAAGGAGAGAGGCCCCAGAGCCAGCCACCGCTTGGAGCCATTGTACTCATCCCCGAAAAACAGCACGGCTGTGGACAGCACCAGGGAGACCCCGTAGGCCAGGTAAGTATAGCGCTCCCAGACCCGGTAATCCATGCGGGACACAATCACCATGGCCACAAGGCCAAGGCCCGTGGCAAAGGCCTGCTTTTTCAGATAGTAGGCCGGGTCCGCAAATTTTACCATCCCGTTGTAGGAACTGGTACTATAAAGCATGACCAGTCCAAAAACCACCAGGAGCAGAACAATGACAAAAAGACTATAGTCAAAGGATTTCCTTCGCATCTTTTGTTGCCCCGCGGTTTTCCGACTGGCCATGCCATCAACTCCTTATGAAATTTTCCCGCTTAATCCGGCAGCGCCCTCACATAGTCTTTAAACAGACGTCCCCGCTGCTCGTAATTGTCAAACATGCCCCAGCTTGCGCAGGCAGGCGACAAAAGTACCGCGTCCCCACTCTCTGCCTTTTCGGCGCAGGCTTTCACAGCCTCCTCCAGGGTATCTGCAAAAGAAAAGCTGGTAAACCCGTATTTCTCCGCCGTCCGGGCAATCTGCTTTGCAGTCGCGCCTATAAGCACCATCCACTTTACCTTTTCCCCAAAGGCCTTGATCCACTCGTCAAATTCCACATGCTTGTCGTAGCCTCCTCCAATGAGGACTGTAGGACGTTTCATGGCCTCCACGGCTTTTATGGCCGCGTCCGTGTTGGTTCCCTTGGAATCGTTGTAGTAAGCAACGCCCTTTTTCTCCTCCACAAACTCGATCCGGTGCTCTACCCCGGTAAATGAAAGGATGGTATTCCGGATTATGTCACAGGACACGCCCATAGCCACGGAAATGCCGATGGCAGCCATGACATTTTCATAGTTGTGGGCGCCCAGAAGCTTAAGCTCACCGATCTTACAGATGGCAGTCTTTTCGCTCCCGTCGCTGTAAATAAAGGTATCTCCCTCCAGGTACACACCCTTATCCAATATATGCTGGCGGCTGAAATATATGACGGAGGCATGGGTTCTTGTTCCAAAATCCCGGGTATACCCGTCGTCATAATTCAGCACGCAGGTATCCGCCTTCTTCTGGTTCCTGGCAATCCGCTCCTTGGCGTCTATATAATTCTGCATGGTATGATGCCGGTCCAGATGATCTGGCGTAATATTTAAAATGGCGCTGACCTGGGGATGGAAGTCTTCCACGGTCTCAAGCTGGAAGCTGCTGATCTCCGCCACAGTCACGGCCTTATCCGTCATTTCCAGAGCCGCCCCTGTGTAAGCCCGTCCGATATTTCCCACCACGTAGACCTCCGGGTAGGCGGCCTTCATAATCTCTCCCACCAGGGTGGTGGTGGTAGTTTTTCCGTTTGTGCCGGTGATAGCCGCAATCCTGCCCTTTCCAAACTGGTAGGCCAGCTCCACCTCCCCCCACACCGGGATATTGGCCGCCTCCACAGCCTCCACCACGGGAAGGTCCACAGGCACCCCGGGGCTTAAGATCACCAGGGACAGGGAGGCTTGTACATCCTCCGGGATTTTTCCGAAAATCAGCCTGGTACGGCTGTCCGGCCGCAGTCTCCCCCGGATACTCTCCTCGTCAAGCTTCTCGTTGCTGTCGTAGAGCACTGTGTCGGCCCCCAGCCTTTCCAGCATTTCTATGGCTCCGGTTCCGCTGATGCCGGAACCGATGACCATAACCGTTTTATCTCTTAAATCCATTTTTTCTCCTCCTATTTTAAGTCGCTGCGCGACAGCACTAAAGGGTAAAGACTCTTCGGCGCAATTTTGCGAGAGTAAATTTCATTCGGAAATGCGCTCATGAAATTTTCTCTCCTGCTCCTTCTTTTTCCATTTCCGCATCTTGAAATCCTTTCCGGGCCTTGTCCCAGGGGACGCCTTCAGTGTCCGGGCAGATGCTGTTTTTTCTGGTTCCACCTCTACAGGGCCAGCAGCCCGATCAGGCACATTATGGCCGTAAATATGGAAAATACGGCTACCACCCTGGTCTCCGACCAGCCGCCCAGCTCAAAATGGTGATGGATGGGGGCCATGCGGAAGAAGCGTTTTCCCTTTGTCTTTTTAAAATATGTTACCTGTATCATAACGGACAGAATTTCTATCCAGTAGATCATTCCCACAATCAGGATAAAGATGGGCATCTCCATCATATAAGCCGCAGAGGCCACAAAGCCTCCCAGTGCCAGGGAGCCTGTGTCCCCCATAAATACGCTGGCCGGATAGACGTTAAACAGGAGGAATCCCATAAGGCTCCCCACCACCGCGCAGGTAATGGGCTCGATGCCGCTCTTTGTGCCCATGGCCACCACCGTAAAGAATACCGCCACCAGGACCGTGACGCTGGAGGCAAGTCCATCCAGACCGTCTGTAAAGTTCACCCCGTTTACCGTGCCGATAATAGCCAGGAACAGCACCGGAATGGCAAGCCATCCCAGATGCAGGGAATGCCCGGGATAAAAGGGGATCAGCATGGCCATCTCCCCACCTGTGGCATTATAATAGTAGAAAGCAAACACGGCCGTCACCAGAATCTGCCCCAGCATCTTCTGCCCTGGCGTCAGGCCTTCCGACCTGCGAAGAATGATTTTGATGTAATCATCCAGAAATCCGATCACGCCGAATCCCACCGTCACAAACAGAATGGGGATAATCCTCGGATAATCCTTCACATAAAGCAGGGAAGTCACCACTATGGCCGACAGGATAATAAGGCCTCCCATGGTAGGCGTCCCGTTTTTCTTCAGATGGGACTGGGGACCGTCGTCCCTCTCCGTCTGTCCAAACTTCAGCCGCCTTAGAATAGGAATAATCACCGGCCCCAAAAGCACGCTGATAGCAAAGGATATAATTATGGGCAGTATCATGGATTCTTTCATGCCGTTTACCTCTCATCTCTAAGTTCTACCTTACATATATAACACTTTTGTCCCCATTCGTCAACAGATTCCGGTTCCCGCACAGATATCCGTTCCCGGCCTGTTCTACGGAGACTGCCGGCTCATTCTCCCGTTCCTTCTTTATGAGCAATGACCTCATTTTCCGGCTCCTCCAGGGTTTCCTCCGGTTCGATGCCAAGATAGGGAAGAATGTTTTCAAACAGGCCGCGGATTACCGGGGCCGCAATGGTTCCCCCGTAATAGACTCCCTGGGGATTATGGATAACTGCCATGGCCAGCACCTGGGGATCGTCCGCAGGCGCAAACCCCACAAAGGAGGATATGTATTTGTTGGTACCCCTGGGAAGAGTCTGGGAGGTGGCTGTCTTTCCGCCGATGCGGTAGCCTTCTATCTTCGCCTTGCCGCCGCCCCCTTCCGCTACCACCTGCTCCAGCATGTAGCGCATGGTGGCGGATGTCTCCTCCGAGACAATGTCCTCCTTTGTCTCATAGGTAAGCCGCTTTAAGAGCTCCCCGTCGCTGTTTCGTATCTCCACGCCAAAGTGAGGCGTCACCCGCTTTCCCCCGTTGATAATGGAGCTTACCGTGGTGGCCAGCTGCATGGGGGTGATCTGGAAAGACTGGCCAAAGGACATGGTGGCCAGCTCCACCTGGCCGATATTCTCCAGCTTGTGCATAATAGTGCCCGCCTCGCCGGGAATGTCTACCCCGGTCTTTGTCATCAGACCGAATTTCTGGAAATACTTATAGTAATCCTCCGGGCCGATGCGAAGGCCTACATCTATGAATACCGGGTTGCACGAATTCATAACCCCCTGCACAAACGTCTCCGCCCCGTGTCCCTGCACCTTGTGGCACCGTATCCTCCGGTCGTCCACAATACGGAAGCCCGGACAGCTGAAAGTATCCTCCGGAGTCACCACACCCTTTTCCAGGCCCGCAGCAGCAGTGATGATCTTGAAGGTGGAGCCCGGCTCGTAAGTATCGTTAACACTCTGGTTGCGCCACATCTGGTTGCGCAGATCCTGGACCTCCTTGTCGGTGAGCCCTGTGATATCCACCGTGTCGGGAAGGGTAAAAGGGTCGTTTAAGTTAAACTCCGGCACATTTACATTGGCGTAAATCTCCCCGTTCTGGGGATTCATCACAAGAACAGACACATATGTGGCCTGTTTCTCCTCCAGGGCCTTAAGGGCAGCCTGCTGGGCATAAAGCTGGATGTTGTAATCCAGGCTGATATACAGGTCATTTCCCGCTATGGGCTCAATACGGTCCTCCGGCGCGCCCTCGATCTCCACGCCCCTGGCGTCTGTCAAGGTGAGAATCGTACCGTTGCTTCCCTGGAGGTATTCGTCGTAGACCACCTCCAGGCCGATAATGCCCTGGTTGTCGCTGCCTGTAAAGCCCAGCACCTTGGAGGCAAGGGAATCATAGGGATAATATCGCTTAAAATCCTCGTCCACTTTCACGCCGTCCAGCTCATAGGCACGGATTTTATCCCCCACCTCTTTCTCCACGTTTGTGCGGACACGCTCAATGGAGCTTCGTTTCTCCACCCGGGCCCGCACCGTCTCCTCCGGGAGCTCCAGCTCCTGACACAAAACCTCGATTACCCGCTCTGGATCCTTGATCTGGCTGTGAATCACGGAGATGGTACACACCGTCCGGTTTGTGGCCAGCACCGTGCCGGAGGCGTCAATGATCTTTCCCCGGGCCGCTTTGATGCTTCTCTCCCGCTCGTGAAGATCGTCTGCCAGCTCCTGGTAATAGTCCGACTCCACCAGCATAAGATAAACCAGACGGCCGGAAAGCACCAGCAGCAAAAATACGCAGGCCAGAAACACCACCAACATCTTCTTTCTGTTATACGTCTTACATTTTTCCCTCATTATAAATAAACTTCCTCAGATTGCTCCTTTTTATAACCTATTAGAGAGGGAAAACAATTATTCTGAAAAATCAGCGGAAAACCGCCCGGATTTGTACATCCTCCGAATCCAGCCCCACCACAATCTCCCTGGAGGAGGCGCTGCCCGAAAGAATAGTCCCTCCGGTAATCTCCCACCCGGCAAAACGGCGTCCAAAGGCAGGTTCCGCGCTCAACGTCATGGGATAGTCCTTAAAATACCGCCCTTCCCAGACACCTTCCGTCAAATCCGGGGATATCGTATTCAGGCGGATGGTTCCCTTTTCCGGGGAAGACTGGGACAGCGTCAGCGTACACAGCTCCCCCGAAAGCCCCAGGTATTCTCCCAGAAGCGGCACGGCAAAGTCAAAGCGGTTCTCAAAAAAGCCGCGTATCACCTCCGCCTGCTCCTCCAGGGAGGGCTGGAGGGCGTTACTGTTCCACCGCTCTTCCTGTTTCCGGCTCATGGGCCCCCAATCCTCCAGAGCTTGATCCAGAAGGGCATTCACCCGCCTGGGGCTGAAATTCTCATTGGCCATGTCCAGAAAGGTGAGGACAAACTGCTGCCGGAACCTGGCATTCTCCAGAAGGTCCTTTGTGGGGGAAACCTCAAAGTGGTTTATCAGGGTATCGTGCTTCCACACCGGCGGCCAGGCCCCCTCCTGCTGAAGTCCCATGGAATCGTCCAGGTCGTAGAGAATCCACCGCCAGCGTCCGTCCGAATAGCCGGAAGGCTCCCCGGAGGGAAGGCTCTGCCAGGAAAATACATTTCGCCCCAGAGGCAGGGCGTCGGTATTTGCCACATAGATATTCGTACACACCCAGTCGATATAATTCTGGATATCCATCTGCCCCGCCAGCGCTTCATAGATCTCCGGGTCGGACAAATTGCCCTGGGCCTCCCTGACCAGCTCCTCAAAGCGTGCGTAATCCTCCTCCGCCCCGTCCTGTACCTCAACGGCGTTCTTAATCAGCAGGGTCTGCTCCTCCTCTACTCCGTACCGCTTCTCCAGCATGTCCGCCGAATATTTCTCCATCAGATAATACATCCCCCAGTATTCCCCGTTTAAAAATACCTGGCAGGGCATATAACGCTGCACCATGGCAAAGCGGTCCTCCACCAGGGAACAGACGAACACCTTGGATAGCCTGGCGCTGCCGTTTAAAATCAAGCTTTTGTAGGAAATCCCGCTGTCAAAAAATACCGGAGCAAATTCTCCCGTTCCGTAACGGTTCCTGGCAAAAAGGGTAAAGCTCTTCTGGGGAAAAGAGCGGGATTCATTTCCCCGGATACGGATACCACACTCCTGGGAAAATGCCAGGGCATGGTTCTTATCAAACACCTCCAGACACACGGGCCGCTCCGTCCCTGGCCCCCGCATAAAATAGCTGGTGTACTCCATCAGCGTAATCCAGTCTGTTTTCTCACTGATAACCCCGGCCTCCAGGGCCTCCGTATAATGTTCCCCCGTAACATAGATGCCGGACTCCTCCCCGAAAAGGAGGGATGGGTCTGTCACAAGAGAGAGAATCATGGCATTTTCATATCCTTCCCTGTCCTCAAAGCCAAAAAAATAGGTAGCTGTAGAAGGATTGCTGTAGTTTCCCCTCTCATCGATGGCAGCGGCCCGCACCACCACCGCCTTGTCCACAGGCTGCTTTGGTGGCTCGTAGGGGTCTGTGCCTGCGGTCACATTCTGAAGAGAGGCATATCTGTCCCGATTGGCCGAGGGGTCTGTAAGCAGAATGGGCTCTGTATAAAGCAAAGAATCCTTTCCCGGAATACTGCCATCCAGGGTATAGTAGATGGCGGCATCCTCAGGGCCGGACATAGAAAGCGTCAGAGAATCCTTGTAGAACCCGCTCTGGGCAGAAAAGACCGGCGCCTCCAGGGGAAAGGCCGCACTGTCATTGGGCAGACCCGGAGAAGGGTGCATCACAGAAAAGGCGTCGTCTGCTGGCAGCGCCCTTGCATAGACTGTGCCGGATTCCAGCGTGGGAATCCGCACCATGTCCACCATATGGTTTCCGGAGCTGTTGCGGCATCCCAGAAACAGGGTATCCCCGTCGGAGAACCGAAAAGGCGCCGTCGCGCGTTCCATGGGCGCCTCCCCCTGGTTCTCCTCCTCTTCCTCCTCGTACTCCTCCCCCACTGCGTAAATCACCAGGTATCCGCCAGGTTCTATGGAGACATGGGAAGGAAGGGGATAATCGTAGAGAAGCTCCGGGTCATCATAGAGATAATAGCCATCCAGAAATATAACATTTTCCGTGGGATTAAAAAGTTCGATATAATCCTCACCAGTGTAGGCCCCGTCTATGACAAGGCCTGTATTGCAGGGACTTACCTCGCTGATCCGAAGGGACATATCCGGGTTTTCAAACACATGAACCGCCGCCGTCTGAACGGCCTCATGGCCAGCCAGATCAGAAGCCCCCAGAAAAAAAAGCCCCCCTGCCAGAAGCAGGAAAAACAGGGACAGGCTCTGCCGGTTAAGAATCCGAATCCTCATGAATCACCTCTTCTATCCGCCCCTCCCCGTCGGCCGCCGCCGTAGCCAGCGCGTCACAGCGCTCGTTGTAGGCATGTCCGGCATGCCCCTTTACCCAGATAAAAGTCACCTGGTGGGGCTCCCTGGCTTTAAGAAGCCGCTTCCACAAATCCACGTTCTTCACCGGACCGCTGCTTCCCCTCCAGTTCTTTTTGAGCCATCCGTCTACCCAGTGTTTATTAAAGGCGTCCGTCACGTATTTAGAGTCCGAATAGACCTCCACCTGGCAGGGACGATTAAGCGCCTCCAGGCCCGCAATCACCGCCATAAGCTCCATGCGGTTGTTGGTAGTGCGCACATACCCCTGGCTGTACTCCCTCTCATGGAGCGCGCCCTTTGTATCCACATAAGTCAGAATAGTCCCATAGCCTCCGGGGCCGTCGGGGTTTCCCCGGGCGGAGCCGTCCGTATAAATCTTTACCAGCATGTTATTACTCCACTTCCGACCCGCAGTGGGAACATTTTGTGGCATCTATATGAATCTCGGATTTGCAGTAGGGGCAGGTCTTTTTCGTGGGCGCCGCCGGAGCCGCAGGCACGTTCTTTTTGTGGAGCCTGTTGAGCTGCTTCACCAGGATAAACACCACAAAAGCAGTCAGCAGGAAATTGATAAGCCCTGTGATAAAGCTTCCGTAGGCAATGGTGGACGTCACCGCCTGGGCGTCCGCCAGGGTAGCGTATTTGTTTCCGTCCAGGGCAATAAACATGTTGGAGAAATCAAGCTTCCCCGTAAACAGGCTGATAAACGGCATAATGATATCGTTTACCAGGGAAGTAATAAGCCCGTTAAACCCTCCGCCGATAATCACGCCAACGGCCAGATCCAGCATATTTCCCTTTAACGCAAATTCTTTAAATTCTTTCAACATCTCCTTTTATCTCCTTTACTTTTTCTCTGTATGACTGATTTTACCGTTTTCCCGGACATTCCCTGATATAGCACAGATTGCACATGAGATAATTGCTGTTTCTGCGCACATAGGTTTTATATTCCTCCCAGTCTACCACATAGGGCTTCCCCCAGGAAGAAATACAGATTTTCCCGTCTCCCACAGCAGTCACCGTCACAAAATGCGCCTTTGTCCGGGCGGCGCAGCGAAGCCCGCCTTTTTCATCCTCCTGGTAAAGGTTAAGTCTCTCATCCCTAAGGAACGCTTCCTTTAAATATCCCATAAGTTCTTTCCTGGTTCCGGGCTTCTTCCCCTTCCCGGGAAGTACGGGCAGATGAAATCTGGGGCCTATGGCCAGCACCACCGGAATGTCCCGGCCCAGCATGTCCTCCATGCGGGGCAGTATATTCCAGGGCAGCGCCCCCCAGCGGGCCCGAAGCTCCATCCGGTATTTCCGGAAATACCGGTTAAGTCCCAGCACCAGCACCCAGTAGGGCATCCCAAGCCTGGGCAGCACCGGAAAATATTTTCTCTTAAGCCCCAGAAGATACCGCTGGTACCGGGGGCGGGAAATCTCTCCGTCCATATGAAACAGGCCGTGCATCTCCTCGGTCCGGCATCCCTTCCGGTGCATGCCAAGATACAGGAGGAGATCCCCCGCAGCCACTACCCCGCAGCCTCCCTGGCTCATGTTCCTGTTCTTAAACCAGCCCTGGTTTCCCCCGTAGGAGCCCTCAATGGAGGGATATGGAAATTTCAGCTTCCACTTATCTTTCATACACTTTCCTTCTATACTTAGTCCCGCATCTGCCCTCCCAAGGCCCATGTACTGGAAACATTTCCGGCCTCTTTCGTGTCCGTAAATCCTTCCGGGCCTTCTCCGGGCTGATGCTGTTTTAGTCCCACATCCAGCCTTCCTTATTCTGCCAGCGTTCCCATATAGTAGAATCCCTTGCTTTCGTCAAGCCGCACCTTTACCAGCCTGCCGGAAAGGGACGCATCCCCCGGGAAATGCACCAGCAGGTTGTTGCCCATGCGCCCGGTCACAAGTCCGGGATCGTGACTGTTTAGCTCCTCCACCAGCACCTCCTGGACGGTTCCCGTAAACCGGCTGGATCTCTCCCGGGAGATCTTCTGCACCTCCTGGAGGAGCCGGTCAAAACGCTCCTTCATAACCTCCTCCGGCACCTGGTTCTCCATGGCGGCCGCCGGCGTGCCGTTCCGCCTGGAATAAAGAAAGGTAAACGCGCTGTCATATTGGACTTTTTGCACCACATCCAGAGTCTCCTCAAAGTCTGCCTGCGTCTCTCCCGGAAAGCCCACGATAATGTCTGTAGTTAGGGAGAGATCGGGAATGGCCCCCCGGATCCTTTCCACCAGCTCCAGATACTGCTCCTTTGTGTACCGCCGGTTCATGGCCTTCAGGATGGGGGTACTTCCCGACTGGACAGGCAGATGAAGATGACGGCATATTTTCCCGGAGTCTGCCATTGTCTCAATAAGCTCGCCCGACAGATCTTTGGGGTGGGAGGTCATAAAGCGGATTCTCTTAATCCCCTCAACCTTCTCAATCTCCCGCAAAAGCCCTGCAAAGGACAGGGGCTCTTCAAGGCCCTTCCCGTAGGAATTTACATTCTGCCCCAGCAGCATGACCTCCACCACACCGTCAGCGGCCAGTTTTCTGATCTCCCGGATAATATCCTCCGGCCTGCGGCTGCGCTCCCGCCCCCGCACATAGGGCACAATACAGTAGCTACAGAAATTGTTGCAGCCAAACATAATATTGACCCCGGATTTAAAGGGGTATTTCCGCTGGCTTGGAAGCTCCTCCACCACCAGCTTCGTATCCTCCCAGATATCGACGACCATTTCCCCGGTCTCCTGACGAACCGCCATCAGTTCCGCCAGCTTAAAGATATTATGGGTGCCGAAAATAATGTCCACAAACCGGTAGCTCTCCCGAAGGCGTTCAACCACATGAGGCTCCTGCATCATACAGCCGCACAGGGCGATACGCATATCCGGGTTGTCCTTCTTATAGTGGTGCAGCCTTCCAAGACGCCCGTAAACCTTCTGATTAGCGTTCTCCCGCACTGTACAGGTATTGTAAATGACGAAATCCGCGTTTTCATCCAGGGCTTCCTCATAGCCAGTCTGCTCCAGGATACCCCGCAGCTTCTCCGAGTCGTGGGCATTCATCTGACAGCCCATATTGACCACGCAGGCCCTTGGGGGCCGTCCCTTTCTCCTCTCAAAATCCCGGGTCCATTCCCGACATTTTTCCATAAAATAATATTGTCTGGCCGGCTCTTCCGCAGGCGGGGCCGCTTCCAGATTTCTCTTGTTTTGATCTGTCTCCCGATACATACTCTCCGATTCTTTCCCTTTCTCTCACCACTCAGTCATAATTCGTACTCAGAGCCTCATCATAATAGATCACATTCTCCTGCCGGATTTCAATCTCCCCGCCGGTGACATGCAAAATGGTCACCCCACAGTTTTTATGTACGCCCCCCTGCCAGAACCGGGACAGAGGAATTTTTTTAATTCCCACCAGAATACTCTGAAGCGTGGCCCCGTGGGTAGACAGAAGAATTGTTTTATCCCTGTTTTCGAGGTTTTCTGTCAGTTCCCGCATAAAATCCCCTGTGCGGGAGCAAAGCTCCTCCACACTCTCCCCGCCTTCCGGCGGCGCATACCGGGTGGGATCCCGGAAAAAGTACACGAAATCCGGGTCCGGAATGTTGTACCCTTCCTTATTGCAGCAGTACCCCTCATAGATGCCAAAGCCGATCTCCTCCAGCCTCTTATCCGTATAAATGGGACAGCGGCCCTCCGTTACAAGCTGTGCCGTCTCATAGGCCCGTTTTAAGGGGCTTGCGTATACTGCGTCAAAATGCACCTCCCGTAAACCCTCCGCCGTAAGCTTTGCCACATAGACGCCATTTTCATTTAAGGGAAGGTCTGCCTTGCCCTGTAAGAGATGGCGTTTATTCCATTTTGTTTCCCCATGCCGGATCAGATAAATCTTCATCTTCTATTCTCCTTGTATCTTATCGGAATGCAATTCCCTTTTTCTTTTCCAGATGATGCTTCACCCACAGGAAACAGCCCACATGGGCCAGGAAGGTAACCAGCCAGGAGGCCGGATACGTCCAGTATATCCCCTCGATATTGTGAAACCGCTCTATCTGGAAGATGGTGGAAATATAAAGCACCCGCAGGCCACAGACACCCACCAGGGAAACAATCATGGGCATTACCGAGTACCCGATGCCCCTTAAGCTTCCCACCATAACCTCCATCATGCCGCAGAGGGCATAGGGCCACGCAACAATCTTAAGGCGCGCCACCCCGGCGTCTATGACTGCCTGGCTGGGGGAATAGATACCCACCAGGGTTCCGCCGAAGAAAACCACCAGATTTCCCAGAATCAGCCCCACAATCACCACACAGAGCTGGCCTGTGAGAAGAATCCGGATAATACGCTTAAACCGGCCTGCCCCCACATTCTGGCTGGTAAAGGACAAGGTGGCCTGGTGGAAGGCATTCATGGCAATGTATACAAAGCCCTCAATATTTCCCGCCGCGGAAGCCACCGCCACCGCCGTGGGGCCAAAAGTATTGATGGAGGACTGAATCACCACATTGGACAGGGAGAAAAGCATTCCCTGGAAGCCCGCGGGCAGTCCCACCTGGACAATCCGCTTAAGCTTATCCCGGTAAATATGGAGCTGGTTTAACACAAGCCGGATCCCTCCCTGCTCCCGCATAAGGCACCGGAGCACCAGACCTGCGGAAATACACTGGGAGATTACCGTGGCAAGCCCCACCCCCGCCACATCCATCTTCAGGGTTATGACAAAAAACAGGTTGAGCATCACATTGATAACGCCTGCAATAATCAGATAGTAGAGAGGCCTCTTGGTGTCTCCCACCGCCCGCAATATGGCGCTTCCAAAATTGTATACCATGGTTGCGGTCATTCCCAGGAAATAAATCCGCAGATAGAGGACCGCCAGGTCCAGAACCTCCTCCGGCGCCTGCATCAGCACCAGGACGGCCCTGGCTCCGGCTACTCCGATTACGGTAAGCACAACGCCGCTAATAATGCTGACCAGCATGGATGTATGTACGGTTTCCCCAAGCTCCCGCTCCTGTTTTGCCCCGTAATAATGGCCCGCCAGCACATTTGCGCCTACAGACAGGCCGATAAACACGTTGGTCAGAAGATTGATGACCGCACCGTTGGAGCCCACGGCCGCCAGGGAGTTGTCCCCGGCGTACCTGCCAACCACTACAATATCCGCCGCGTTAAACAAAAGCTGCAAAACGCCAGAGCACATAAGCGGAAGCGCAAACAGCAGCATCTTTTTAAGGACCGGGCCGCTGCACATATCGATCTCGTATTTTTTATTCATTATTTTCTCCAATCCGGTATCGTACCGCCCTCCCAATCCAACGGTGGGCATCCGCTGATTTTGAATTCTATCTCTACTCTACAATAACACTTTGCCTATCTGAAATCAATGAAAACCCACCCAGAAAGACAGCAAATTTCAAGCGGGTTTCCGGCCTTCTTTTGGCAGTTTTACCAATGTATTCTGCCGGCTCCCCGCTTGTTGACATTGTGGTTTCAAAAGCCCGTTACACGACTCTTCGCATGGGCAGATCATTGTTCACGCCTCTGGACAGCAGAATCTGATGCACGTCGATAACCCCGTTGTGGAAGGTGGCGGCGCAGGCAGCCAGATAGAGCTCCCACATACGGGCAAATTCTTCTCCCCGGCTCCTCTCGATCTCTGCCCTGTGGTTGCGGAAATTGGAAAGCCAGCAAAGCAGCGTCCGGTTATAGTGCCTGCGAAGGCTTTCCACATCCAGGGTATACAGGTTGTAGTCTGGAAGAAGCTTGATGATTTCCCGAAAGCTTGGCACCATTCCCCCGGGAAAAATGTATTTCTTCATCCAGGCATCCCCGTCAAACTCCCGCTGGGCGCTGATAAAATGCAGTAGAAATAATCCGCCGGGCTTCAGGGCCGATTTGGCCTGATCCAGAAACGTCCCGTAATTCTCCCGGCCCACATGCTCCAGCATGCCTACGCTTACCACACGGTCAAAGGCAACCCTGGCCTCCTTTAATTCCCGGTAATCCATATACCGCACCTGAAGACTGTTGGAGAGGCTCTCCCGGTTGATCTCCTCCTGGAACTGCTCATACTGCTTCCGGCTTAAGGTAATGCCCACGCCATGGACCTGGTAGCGCTCCACGGCCCTCTTTAAGAGAAATCCCCAGCCGCATCCGATATCCAGCAGGGTCATTCCCTTCTCCAGGCAGAGCTTGTCCAGAATATGATCCGCCTTGTTTACCTGGGCATCGTACAGTGTATCATACTGGGTCTTGAAATAGCCGCAGGAATAGCTCATGCTCTCATCCAGCCACAGGCGGTAAAAATCGTTTCCCAAATCGTAATGGTACTGCACATCCCGCTCGCTGGCCTTGCGCCCCGGAGGCGGAAGAAACTTAAGTCCCAGGGACTTGTTTCTGTGAAACCGCTTCATCTCCCCCATAAATAAATCCAGCACCTCGTAGAGATCCCGGTCCACCTCCACATCCCCCCGCATATACGCCTCCCCCAGGGCCAGGGATGTGCTGGTGAGGAGAGCCCGCTTTTCCGGCTCCCGCTTCACCGTAACCGTAAAGGCCGGCTCCCCCTCCCCAATCCGGCTTAACTCCCCGTTCATCTTCAGAAGAAACGTCACCGGGATAATCTGTTTCAGATAATTTTTCACAAATGCCTGCACTGTAAACCGCTCCTTTCCCCGCGGCGGCCGCCGTAAACCCGACAGGCCTGTTTTTAACCGCAAAAAATAACAGTCAGCATATGTTACCTGTTACTGACTGTTATTTCCATTTCCTTATGAAAATATTCCTTGAGTGGCCGCCGCAGGTGTGTCCGCAGATGCATCGTTATGCCTTGTGATAGAGAAGCTCCCCTTTGCAGAATGTGGCGCACACGTCCTTTACCGCCTCTATATTTTCTAAGGGATTTCCTTCCACCAGAACCACGTCCGCCGCTTTTCCAGGCTCCAGTGTTCCCGTCTCCCTCTCTATGCCCAGAAGTTCCGCCCCATGGCGGGTGGCGCAGGTCAGAACCTCCCGGTTGTCCATGCCAGACATATGATAGAGCGAAAGCTCCGTGGCATAAGCGTACATGGAAGGATTGGTAAAGGGACAGCCTGTGTCTGTTCCCACCGCCATCTTTACCCCCTCCTTTATGGCGGCTTTCACCGCATTTCGCACCTTTTTCTGGGCAGCGGCTGCCTTTTCCACCAGATCCCGGTTCCTGGAGGTGTCCGGTTTGATATAAGTGGATTCCATCAGGGTTACGGCCATTGTAGGCACATACCAGGTTCCCATTTCCACCATGCGCTGTGCCATCGCTTCATCCATATCATAACCGTGCTCCACACAGGTAATTCCTGCCTCCACACAGGTTTTCAAAGCCTCATAATTCATGATGTGGGCACAGGTGGGCGTATCAAAAGCCCTTCCCACCTGGATAATAGCTTTTATCTGTTCTCCAGAGAGCTGCACCTCGGTGGAGGGCCCCACCCCCAGTACCCCGGAAGTAGCCATAAACTTTATCCAGTCCACCCCTCTTTTGCACTGGCTTCTTGCCGCCTTTAAGACTTCGCCCACCGTATCGCACTCCATGCCGATCTCTGCACAGTGTCCGCAGGTGATACAGATAACTTCCCCGGAAGCCAGAATCCTGGGGCCTTTTAATTCCCCCCTTGCAATCATATCCCGCAGGCGGATATCCGCCCCGTATTTCGTCCCTACAGCCCGGGTCGTGGTAATGCCAGAGCTTAAAAGCTCTCTGGCTCCCTCCTGGGTACGGAAAGCCACCGCGATCCCGTCCCCGGCGTCAAGGCCTGCCAGATGAGTGTGGCAGTCTATAAATCCAGGCAGAACCGTCTTTTTGCTTCCGTTCAGAACGCGCTTTGCTTCCCCGTGTAAAGATGGGCCGATATCCAGGATTCCCGTCTCGTCAAACAAAATATCCGCATTCTCCAGAATCTCCCCATTTCCACAGAAAATTCTGGAATTAATTATTTTTGTTCTCATTAGTCTTCCTCCTCAAGGTATGTCTCTCTATAGGCTCTGCGCACCTCCTCCGGCACAAGGCTTCCGCCTGTGGCCCAGGCAATGTGAACGGCATTTTCCATCTGGCCTTCCAGGCGGTGCTGTTTCAGATAAGCCTGGATCTTCTGGCTTTCAGAAAATTTTACCGGCCCCTGGAAGCAGGCGCAGGCGCTGGGCTCCAGAAAAATATTCTCCGCTTCCCAGAGATCCCGCATATAATCATACAGCTTTTTGTCCCTTACGGTAAATTCCCCGCTTAAGAAGGGCTTCATCAGTCCCCCCACAAAGCCGGAAGGCCTCCCCACTGCCAGGCCGTCCGCATGGGTGCGTCCAGTGAGGCCCATATCCTGGACGCTTATTTTGCTGTTAAGTCCCGTAATCATGCCCACTCCCATACAGGGGGCCTGGGTAGGCTCCACAAAAAAGCAGTGGACGCAGTCCTTAAAAAGCTGTTTTAATCCGAAGCTTATGCCCCCCGGCGCGCCCCCTACGCCACAGGGAAGGTATACAAACAGCGGATGGGCCTCATCCACCGTCACACCCATTTCCTCCAGCTGCGTCTTCAGCCGCAGCGCCGCCACCGCGTAGCCCAGAAAAAGGTTCCTGGAATTCTCATCATCCACAAAGTAACTGTCCGGATTCTCATCCGACATCCCTCTTCCCTCCTCCACGGCCCCACTGTAGTCGGAGACATATTCCTTCACCGTCACCCCATGGCTTCGAAGCAGGTCCTTCTTCCATTGCCTGGCGTCCGCCGACATGTGTACAATTACCTGATAGCCGATAGCCGCGCTCATGATACCGATGCTCATGCCGAGATTTCCCGTAGAGCCAACCTGGATGATCTGCTCCTTAAAAAATTTCCGGGCTTCCTCCTCTGCCAGAACCGCGTAATTGTCCGTCTCCTTCAAAAGTCCCCTGGCAAATGCCAGCTCCTCCGTGTGCTTCAGTACCTCGTAAATCCCCCCTCTGGCCTTAATGGAGCCTGCGATGGCCAGATGGCTGTCTTTCTTGAGGAGAAGCTTTCCCGGAAGGACGCTTCCGTATTTTTCCCGGATATGCTCCTGCATGGCTGGGATTGCCGTCAGATCAGACTCAATTAAGCCTCCCCGCTTTCTGGTCTCCGGAAAACATTTGCTGATAAAGGGCGCAAACCGCTTAAGACGCCTTTCCGCATCCAGCACATCCTCCATGGTAAGCTCCGCCCCTTTTGCCGCCTCCTGGAAAGAGACGTAATCCGGGTTCACCCACACCGCCTCTTTTCCCTGGCTTATATCCCACAATATGGGATTTTTTTCCATAAGCTCTTCTCTATTCCATTCCTTCATTAAAACACCCTCCCTGCTTGTAGAATACTCTGCTCTGCATAAATGGTGCATCCCGGAAAAATTTCCGGCGTTTGCGCCGTTTATTTCCTCTGTAAACAGTATATCGGAACCCGGGAGGGTGCTCAATCTCTGAAACTGGCAAAGAATTTATCAATTTTCGCAGACTGGTGTTTTTTCCGGTAATATTTTCTGCGTTGCCGTAATTGTTTTTTCTTCCTGTTGCCAGACATAATTAAGACCAGGAATCTGCTTTTGGAATTCCTGGTCCCTTGATAATGCTGTCCCTTCTTTAAAGGATTTATTTCTCATATTTTCCAGGGCTTTACCTATATCACTCACTTTCTTCGAAACAACTCATTTTTCGTTTTCCAACACCCCACAAAATCCTTCACTCAGCTTAATACTCCTACCTGCCAATGCAGATATAGGTTTTCTTATAGAAGAGTTATCAATGTCGATATAATATTTGTCAAAATCATTTTCTTTTCTATTATTCCAGAGAAGAATTAAAAGAGCCCCAAAAGTAATTGTACTTATGGGTATGTCTACAATATTCTTTATATCCTTTATTACCTGCCAGTAATCTGTCCTTTTATTTGGAATGCCTAATATAATTGCCAGAGGATGGTTTTTACTTTTATCAACACCATATCTGACATTCATTACAGCTATATCATCCAGGATAGCTCTAGCAACATCCAACACATCCATACCCGTTTCTATTTCGACTATGCCAAATTGCATTTTATTTTTATATAGCCCATCCATTCTCATATAGACATTACCCTGCCGTCCCAATGTCGCATGATTCCCCAATCTGACCAGTAAATTCCGGGCTAATATGTTTTGCTCTTCCTGGGACATATTTTTAATATTTTCATAAATAGCATCTATAACGTGATCTGATTCCTGTTGCATAGTCCCTGTTTTAGTGGACATTGCAATATGCTTAATATAGTCGCATTGTCTCTTGATCCCATCTGCATTTACAAGGAGTTCTTCCAGGTTTGTCCTATCTCCGATTGAAACTTTTGCTTTTCCACTTTTAAGATAGATTGCTCCAAACGGACAACTTGCGGCGCATAATCCACATCCTATACATTTATTGTCATCAATCTCTATTTTTTCAAGTCCAGTTTTGATAGCGTTAACTGGACACACATCTCTGTTCATATTCTGTGCTATTTCCGGAAATTCCGCACAACCCATATCCGTATCATCCATCTTCATACACCTGGGTTCAATACAATTTATGCAGGAAGGCCTTATATACATCCCATTATCCAATTTAACCACCGTTTCATTTTCCGGGTTAAAGGTCACAGAAAGACTTCGTGCGTCTTTTAGTATAAATATTCTGGACTGAACATAACTAGCAGTTAATGTCCTCAATGTTTACAATCCCCTCCAATCCATATAATTTTTCAATATTAATCCCTTTGCCAAATAAAATAATATTAACCGCTACATTTATCAATGAAGCAATATCAAATACTGCTATGCTATAGCCATAGGTATCTTTTATATTACTTATCAGATCCAGTACCTCCGCCCTATTATTCGGAGGATAGTATCCAACTGCATAAGTTGAACAAACATTATCCGTTTTATATGTTTTTCTTGATAAAAGAATTATTTTATTCTCAAGTGCCTGTCTTATAGCCTTGATGGAAATGTACATTTCTTCTGAAGGTGATTTTATTTCTATCGGAATACTTCTTTCGGAATCACGGATCATTGCATCCCACCGCTCTCCATTAACGCCATCCCTGGATTTATGGCAATCCACCCCTATAATTCTAAACAGTGTTTCAACCAATGGATAGAATTCCGTTTTTTTATCTGCTATATGCTCTGCAAGTATATTATCTATAATCTTATGCCTGTTTTTTTCACTTTTGTATAATACGCGCACATGCTCCGTAAAGGCCAAAACTTCATCTGTAATAAGTTCTTTCTTCAAGTTGACCATCTTTTCCATACGCATACTCTCAGCTTTACCAGAAACAGCCTTCTCACATGTTTTTGAATAACATGATAATCGTTTTGTCTTATTCTCTGAACTATGTGCTTCAAAAGTTATATACATGGCTTTATTTACAACAGAAAATTCCAGTGTCTGATAAGGGGAAAAGAGAATTTCCTTTCCCTTGAGCAAATCATAAACCTCTTCCCTGTCTTTTTCTAATTCTGTTTCGACAGATCCCAAATTAAATCTGGCCCTTACAAGCATTTGAAATGCCCCCAATCTTATCAATGCCTGTTTCTGTCTATCAGAACAAATCTCATAATCAGAAAGCCTGATATCTTTCATTTTTTTCAATCGTTCAACGGTTTCATATCCGTGTCTGGTAAGTTTCATAAAGCGCACACTTCTGCCATAAATATTCAAGTTGATATTTTTAACCCAGTCACAATATTTTAAAACAGAAATAGGAAACCTCGTGCAATTCTTCACTGATGTTAACTTCATTCCGCCTCTTTTGTTGCCTTGCAAAGATTTTGCCAGGCTTTCAAGATCCTTTTGAAGCTTATTATAATTTCCCCTCACATCTTTTATGTACTGAAGCATTTTGTTAAATTCCGATGGCGAGTTATCATTTACATTCATAGGTCCAAGTATCATTTCATCCCTGCAAATAATCCCGTCAAGTTCATTCATCGTTAATAACACACACGAAAAAAATCTCACGGATTCATCATAAGACACATCTATTATTTTATTAGGATTATTCATTCCTAAAACGCATTCTTCAATTATGGCCTTTTTATTTGCTCCTGGAACGGCCATATGCTCACCAATATATGTAAAACGATAGTTTGATGAAACATCATTTACCACAGAAACAAGCCCAAGAAGCCGGTAAATTTC
Source organism: Clostridia bacterium (assembly GCA_910576205.1). Taxonomy (GTDB): domain Bacteria; phylum Bacillota; class Clostridia; order Lachnospirales; family Lachnospiraceae; genus RGIG4284. The sequence goes on from CAJTHL010000009.1 coordinate 131,709, forward strand.
AGCAAACATTTTGGCATTATTGTATGTTTTATCTCTACTTCTATCTTTATTGGCACCTAACGAAAGTGCAGCATCACCAATAAATCCTGATGATGCCATAAGATTTGCCTTTGCCAGCACAATCGCTATATCATCATTATCAAAATAATCCTTGTTTTTTAATTCACTATATAGCCGTTCAAAACTTACAAGTATTGTTTCCAGACTACTGGAGGGATTTCTAAATCTGATCATTGACCTCCTCCGTTATCGCTTTTATTCTTTCATTAGCAATATCACACCATTTCTCTTCAATCTCAATGCCCGTCCAGAATATATTATTACCTTTTCTGTTTAGTTTCTCACAGCATACACCTAATGTGCCAGATCCATGGAAAGGATCCAGTATCCGTCCCTTGTATATACCATTCTCCATAGGACAGAATGCCTTTATTAACTCTGTTATCAGCGATTCCGGCTTTTGCGTGGGATGAATCGTTTTTTCCTTTTCAAAACGCTTGCCTGCCAACGTGGGAAAATCCCAGATATCTCCCCTCATGGAGCCTTTGGGATTTGGTGTCCATATCTTTTCGGTTCCATCTGAACCTTTATACTTTACCAGAGATTTAAGCCGTTTTGCACTTTTATAGGGAACCCTTACTTCATCACAGTTATATGTCCACTTCTTTTTATTCATAGAAAACCAGATAAATGGCTCATAATGTGTGGCTGGCTCTTTTGTTGATCGCGAAAAACCATTCTCATAATGCCATATATTTATTCTCCTGTAATATAACCCGGCGTTATACATAGCTATCTGTATATATCCAATATAATTATGAATTCCAAACCAAAGAATACTTCCATATGGTGTCAAAACTTTTTTTAATTTTTCAATCCGCTTATTGGTAACATCAATAAATTCTTCAACGGTAAGTTTATCGGAATTATTACCGAAGTCTTTGTTTATGTTATAAGGAGGATCTGTTAAAACAAGATCATACTTTATATTTTTTTCTATCATCTCGTCTATCAGTATATCCGAATCTCCACATATCACACCTTGAAAAGAACTCATTTACGTTTTGCCTCTTTCCTAAAAATCAAAATATACTGATGGTGAATGTTCTCAACGTATGCAAATGGATATCCGTATGGAAGCAGGCTTTTGTGGTTCTGAAGCAAAATCTTTATCCCTTGCAGATTCAAAAAGCCTCCCTTAGGGATTTCCCTCTTATTCATCATTGAAACCAGGTCCGAATGAAAACTTATAAAATCCGACTTGTCCCTAAAATCAGAAACTACAAGCGCCATATATTTTCCATTTTTCAATACACGGGCACTCTGTAAAAAAACCTTATTTACCAGTAAATCAAGAAACTCCTGATAGTCGGTTATATTTCCAAGATCCTTCTCATCTTCTGAATATTTTGTCTCAAGGTTATTATTTACACGATTTTTTATTACTTTTTGATCTAACTTATTTAGAATTCCCCAGTAAGGCGGACTAGTAACCACAAAGTCCACAGATTCCTGTTGTAGTTTTAATAACTCTTCGCATGAATCGCCATTGATGAAATTATGATTTTTACTTGTCCCCTTTCCTACCTCTTTTTCCAATCGCTCGATAGACAGCGCATGCCACTTTGGTGAAAGTTCAATACTAGTACAAACTCTCCCATCTATCTCGCACGCTTTTGCAGTAGAACCCACGCCGCCAAACGGATCTAAAACACGCATTCCTTTTTTGGTAAAGAAACGAATCAGACGACCAATATCCTGGAAAGAGTATGGCGCAGGATGCTGTTTCTCTATCTGGGCCTCAAAACTGTCTGCACCCAGCCCCTTTTGATAGAAAAAACTTTTTGTCTCGGGGAGCCAGTCCTTTCCTGTTAGGTCATTTAATGTATTTCTTTTATCTACAGTACCTTCAGACAATTCCTTGTATTCTGTAGTTGTCATGAATGTTTTTATTTCAGACAAAATATAATACTTCTTTTTACCATCTATATACTGTTTAAGCGTACCCAGTTTCACAATTTTTTCGAATGAATGTCTCGATAATTCCAACATCTGCATCGCTCTTGAACCGCTAATTCTCTGGCCCATATCAACATTTCCTGCTATTTTTGATTTCATAGTGTTTTCAGCATCAACATTAAGCTCTAATTCCCGTAATGATAACTGCCCCATTAGAAACCTCCTGTATCTTTCACCTCTCCAGATAGATAATTTTAAATATACCACAAAGTCAAGTCCTGTTCAATAATTTCATAGTGTGTCCTGGTATTTAATAATTGTTTTATCCTTGCCGTCCAAGCCCCTCAAGAGTATAATACTTTTGACCTAAAATAATTTTTTCCTGCCTTCCCCCCAATATCCCCGCCTTTTCTGCGACAATATAGATAAAGGGCCTTTTTATTACGCCACAGGGAGGAGAACATGTTATGGACGACAACGCTATCATTGATCTGTATTTCCAGCGGGACGAGCTGGCCATTGCGGAGACGGACCGCAAATATGGCACATTCTGCCACCACATTGCCATGAATATCCTGCGTATCCGGGAGGACGCCCAGGAGTGCGTAAACGATACCTGGCACGCCGCCTGGAATAAAATACCGCCTGTCTTTCCCAAATCCCTCAGAGCCTTTCTGGGGCGCATCACAAGAAACCTGTCCATCAGCCGTTACCGGGCCGGACACGCAAAAAAGAGATACGCCGGCATGGAGGTGCTGCTGTCAGAGCTGGAAGACTGTATCCCCGGAAGCGACCAGGTGGAGCTGGTTATTGAGCGGCAGGAGCTCTCCCGCGTCATAAGCGGCTGGCTGGACAGCCTTTCCCCGGGGGACTGCGCCCTCTTTATCCGGCGTTACTGGTACGGGGACGCCGTAAAAAGCCTGGCTCTGGAGTACGGCTGCACACCCTCCCAGATGGCCCAGAGAATGCTGCGGCTTCGAAGAAGTCTTAAAAATGTCCTGGAAAGAGAGGAGGCATCTCTATGAACCGTGAAGAACTGTACGATGGAATTACCGATATCCGGGAAGATCTCATAGACAAAACCGAAAAACACATCCGCCAAAAGCGGCGCAGACGCAGGAAAACCTGGATGGCCGTCACAGCCGCGGCACTCACCCTTGTCATTCTGGCGGGAACATTTTTCAGTCCTCTTCCCATGGCTCCCGAGGGCAGAAACGGCTATGCCGTCGCCGAAGCCGCCTATCCACAGATGGCTCCCTACCCGGACGAGGCTTCCTACTATAACAAAATGACGGATGATTTTGACGACGAAGCCTTCTCCCAGGACTATGACGCCTGGGTGACAGACCGCAGGGAACGCCTGGACATGGCAAAAGCCTGCGACGCAGATCTGGAGCCGTTTTTTACAGAGAGCGCCAGGCAGTTCCTGTCGGGCTTTGACGGGGAAAACCGGGTATACTCTCCCTTAAATGTCTACCTGGCCCTTGGCATGCTGGCCGAGCTTACGGACGGGGACAGCCGGCAGCAGATTCTGGATGCTCTTGGGGAAGAAAACTTAAAATCCCTTCGGGCCCAGGCCTCTGCTCTCTGGAACGCCAGCTACTACGACGACAATGCCACGGTCAGCATTCTGGCAAGCTCCCTGTGGCTAAACGAAAATATCTCCTTTGTCCCCTCCACCATGGACACCCTGGCAAAAACCTATTACGCCTCCTCCTACCAGGGAGAAATGGGCTCCCAGGACTTTAACAAGGCCCTGGCGGACTGGCTGAACCAGCAGACCGGCGGACTTCTGGAGGAGCAGGCCTCCGGCATCCAGCTTACGCAGGAAACGGTTCTGGCCCTGGCCACCACCATCTGTTTCCAGGCAAAATGGCGCAATTCTTTCCTGGAAAGCGAAACCGCCCCAGATATTTTTCACGGAAACAAGGCAGATACCACCTGCGACTTCCTCCATGCCTCCCGGGTGCAGGAATACTACTGGGGAGAACATTTTTCCGCTATTTCCCTCCCCATGGAAAACGAGGGAAACATGTACATCCTTCTGCCGGACGAGGGCATTTCCGCGGAGGAGCTGTTAAACGACCCCCAGGCCATGGCCTTTCTCCTATCCGGCGGCCAGTGGGACAATCAGAAATCCCTGACGGTAAATATTTCCCTGCCAAAGTTTGACGTGGTATCCGACCTGGATCTGGTTTCCGGCCTCCAGAACCTGGGGATCCTTGACGTCTTTGACCCGGATCTCTCGGATTTTTCTCCCATGACCAGAGACCAGAAAGGGATCTATGTATCCCAGGCTAAACACGCCGCCCGGGTGCAGATCGACGAGGAGGGCTGTACGGCGGCGGCCTACACGGTTATGGCCATGAGCGGCGGCGGCTCCATGTCCGCCCATGAGGAAATTGATTTTGTGGCAGACCGTCCCTTCCTCTTTGTGATTACAGGGCCGGAAGGCCTGCCCCTGTTTGCGGGCATAGTAAACCAGCCTGGCTGACCTTCCTCCTTTACGTCCCCCTTTAAGCCGCGATTCACCGGCTCTTCCCTCACATCCGGGAATTTCATTTCCTGTCCTTTGCCGCCAGCACCATAACGCTTCTTGGGCGGATGGCAAAGGACGCCCCCGGAAGACGGCGGCTTCCTGGCACTTCCTCAAAGGTGTCCACCACACACTCCCAGTACATAGTCCCCGGAAGGACAGGCAGGCTCACAGTAAGCTCCTCCCAGTAGGCGTTGGACGCCACATAGATAATCTGGGGCCTGGACCCCTTCTCCCGTCCCGCAAACATCACCCCCACATACCGGTCATACTGGGCAAACTCCCCGGCCCAGGGTTCAACCCCGTGAAGGCTCACATCCGGGAATCCCCCGGTACCGTCGCTTACGTTTGTCCGCAAAACCCGATGCTCCTTGCGGAAACGTATCATAAACTGGAAAAACCGGAACATGTCCGCATGTTTCTCAAGGAGGCCCCAGTCCAGCCAGGAGATCACATTGTCCTGACAGTAGGCGTTGTTGTTTCCAAACTGGGTATTGCAGAATTCATCCCCTGCCAGAAACATGGGAATCCCCCGGCTGCACATGAGAAGGGCAAAGGCATTCCGCATCATGCGGTAGCGCAGGGCAAGAACCGCCGGGTCGTCCGTATCCCCTTCCACCCCGCAGTTCCAGCTATTGTTGTCGTCGGCCCCGTCTGTATTGTTCCAGCCGTTCTTCTCGTTGTGCTTGCGGTTGTAGGCGTACAGATCATAGAGGGTAAATCCGTCGTGGCAGGTGATAAAATTGACGGAAGCATTTTTCCGCATCCTGGCCCCGTAAATATCCCCAGAGCCCGTCATGCGGAGGGCCGCCGTGTGGGCCATGCCCTCGTCCCCCTTCAGATAGCGGCGCATATCGTCCCGGTATTTCCCGTTCCACTCCGCCCAGCGGTTCCAGGAAGGGAAGGTTCCCACCTGGTACATGCCGCCTGCGTCCCAGGCCTCCGCAATCAGCTTCACATCCCCCAGGATGGGGTCAAAGGCCAGGGACTGGAGAAGGGGCGGCTTATTCATGGGGCTTCCGTCCTCATTGCGCCCCAGGATAGATGCCAGATCGAAACGGAATCCATTTACCCGGTAGGTGGTCACCCAGTAGCGCAGGCAGTCCAGAATCATCTGATGCACAATGGGGTGGTTGCAGTTCAGCGTGTTGCCGCAGCCGCTGAAGTTATAATAATACCCCTCCGGGGTAAGCAGATAATAAATATTATTGTCAAAGCCTTTGAAGGAGAAAAAGGGGCCATCCTCATTTCCCTCCGCCGTATGGTTAAACACCACATCCAGGTAAACCTCAATGCCGTGCATGTTAAATTCCCGGATAAGGTCCTTCAGCTCGTTTCCCTCCCGGCTGAACTCCTCCCTGGCCGCATAGCTGGTGTTGGGGGAGAAAAAGCTTACCGTACTGTAGCCCCAGTAATTGTAGAGGTCTTCCCCGTTGACCTGCCGGTAATCCTGCATCTCGTCAAACTCAAAGATAGGCATAAGCTCCACCACATTTACCCCAAGCTTCAGCAGATAGGGAAGCTTCTCCCGAAGCCCCGCAAAGGTACCCGGATGCAGGACGCCGGAGGAATCATGCTTTGTAAACCCCCGCACGTGAAGCTCATAGATAATCAGATCTTCCGCAGGAAGCAGGGGCGGCCGCATATCCTCCCAGTCAAAATCATCCTTTACCACCCTGGCCTTGTAGTACCGCCCGTTGGCGGGGGAGTCCCCCCATTTCCTCTGGCCGGAAACCACCTTGGCGTAAGGGTCCAGAAGATATTTGCTCTTGTCAAAAATCAACCCCTTCTCCGGCTCATAGGGGCCGTCCACCCGGTAGGCGTATTCAAAATCCTCAATGTTCAGCTTAAAGACAATCATGGAGTACACGTTTCCAATGCGGTAATTCTCTGGAAAGGGCAGCACGGCATAGGGCTCCTCCTCCGACCGGTGAAACAGCAGAAGCTCTATGGAAGTGGCTCCATGGGAGTGAACGGTAAAGTTCACCCCGCCGGGAATAGCCGTGGCCCCGTTGATCTCATAAAATCCGGGCCTCACCTCGTAGCCGCTGATCTGGCTCATGGGCACCAGATGAATCGTGCGTGGCAGGCTCATCTTCTCCACTCTGTCGTCTGGTTCTTCCTGCGGCTTCTCCCCCACCGGCGGCGTTTCCTGCGCCGGCTGTATTTCCTGCACCCACGGTTTCTCCTTTGCCTGCAGCCGTGGCGTAGTAATCTTCTTATCCTTCTTCATGGTAAATCCCCCTTATTTATGTTCCAGATCCGCCTGGCAGAAACGGCGTCCTTCAGCAAAGAAACAGCTTCCCGTCCTTTATATCCAGCATACAGCTCCCGCCCCGCTTAAGCCTCCCAAACAACAGAGCATCCGCCAGAAGCGGCTTCACCTCCCCGGAAATCACCCGGTCCATCTCCCTGGCTCCGTATTCCCTGGTAATCCCAGCCTTTCTCACATATTCCGCAGCCTCCGGCGTCACGGTAAGCTCCACCTTCCGAAGCGCCAGCTTCGCGGATAATTCCTTTAATTTCTTCCCCGCAATCCGCTCCGCCATATCCTCGTCCATACTGCGAAAGAGCACAATCCGGCTTAAGCGGTTCCGGAATTCCGGCTGAAAAGTGCGTTTCACCGCCTCCATGAGAGCATCCACATTTACGGCTGCGCTTCCAAAGCCAATCTGGCTTTTTCCGATCTGACCGGCCCCTGCGTTAGAGGTCATAATCAGGATAGTATTTCGAAAATCCGCCTTTCTTCCCTGGTTATCCGTCAGTGTGGCGTAATCCATCACCTGCAACAGCACATTGAAAATATCCCCATGTGCCTTCTCGATCTCATCCAGCAAAAGTACGCAATGGGGATGGCGGCGGATTTCCTCCGTGAGAATGCCCCCTTCCTCATATCCCACATAGCCTGCGGGCGCGCCGATAAGCTTTGCCACCGCATGCTTTTCCGCATATTCGCTCATGTCAAAACGAACAAAGCTGATTCCAAGCTCCGCTGCCAGAACCTTTGCAAGCTCCGTCTTTCCAACCCCCGTGGCCCCCACAAAAAGGAATGCCGCAATGGGCTTGTTCTCCTCGTTTAACCCTGCCCTGGAAAATTTGATGGCGTTTACCACTTGGACCACGGCCTCATCCTGGCCGAAAATCTGCCCCTTTAGCTGCCCTGTCAGACTGGCCAGCTTTTCCGCCTCCCCCTTCTCCACCCGCTTTACGGGAATGCTGCAGATTTTTGCCAGCACCTGGTCGATCAGGGCCTTATTCACCGTCTGACTCTTCTGTTCCAGAGGGTGAAGCTTCCGGTAAGCCCCCGCCTCATCCATAAGATCAATGGCCTTATCCGGGAGAAAACGCTCGTTCATATACCGGCTGCTGACCTCCACCGCGTGTTCCAGGACACCGGCTCCGTAACGGACGCCGTGGAATTTCTCGTAGCCTGGCTTTAACCCTTTGAGAATGGCGCAGGCCTCCTCCCGGGAGGGCTCCCTCACCTCCACATTCTGAAACCGGCGCACCATGCTTCTGCTGCCGGAGAAATGCTTTTTATAGTCCTCGTAGGTGGTGGCCCCGATAAACCGCACATGACCGGCCTCCAGGTAGGGCTTCAGAAGATTTGCCGCGTCCAGGCTGCCGCCGTTTACGGCTCCCGCCCCCACGATATTATGAATCTCATCCAGGTACAGAATGGGCCGCTCCTGGCGGGACACGCCCTCCATAACCTCCTTGAAACGCTTTTCAAAATCCCCCCGGTACTGGGTGCCTGCCACAAGGCCCCCTAAATCCAAAGCGTAGAGCTTTGCCCCCAGAAGAGGCTCCGGCACGTTTCCCTTCTCTATCCTCTGGGCCAGGCCGTAGGCCAGAGCCGTCTTGCCCACCCCGGGCTCTCCGATGTGGAGCACATTGTTTTTCTCTTTCCTGCACAGAATCTGGATGGTGCGCTCCAGCTCCTCCTCCCGGCCAATCAAGGGATTCCGCTTCCTGCATGTCTCATTCATATTTTCCAGAAAGTCCAGAAAGCGGCTGGATTTTTGAAAGTCCTCTCTTCCGGCCGTCTCCTCACCCTTCTCTATGTCCGTTTCCTCTCCATCCGCCTGCCGGTTTCCCGGTATTTCTTCCCCATAAGGTATCCATTTGGGCCGGCCCGGCTCTGTGCCGCGTTCTGCCGCCAGGCTGTCCCTGGACATTTCCCCCAGCACTTCGATGAGATCTACCCCCTGGGCGGTGAGATAATACAGGCCGTAGGAATCCTCAAGCCTTAAAATCACCGACAGCAGATGGCTTACATCCACCTTTTCCCGCCCGCTGGACCTGGCCTGGACTTCCATCTCGTAAAAGACCGCCTCTGCGTCCGCCGTGGGCTTCATATCCGCCCCTTCCTTAGCTGTCCCCCCGTAGTTCTCTAAAAAGTCCAGAAGATCCTGCCGCAGCTTTTCTATGTCTCCCCCGTCGTTTTCATATTCTCTGGCAAACTGCGGCTCAAAGGTGAGTCCATAGATCATATGCTCCGGCATAAAATAGCTATGCCTGCCCTCCTTTGCCAGTGTCACGGCATGCACCATTACGTTGTTCAGTCTCACGGTAAATTCCATAGGTTCTACGATCCTCGTTCTGTCACATATTCACGGCTGGCAGACAGCCTCCACTTTCAGTGGATATCCCTCTTCCCTGGCCCATTCCACGGCCTCAGCCGCCTTTGTCCTGGCAATATCCTTCGGATAGACCCCGGCAACCGCAGAGCTTCCCTCGTGAATGCTCAGCATCAGAATCACCGCGTCCTCCTCCTTCTTATCAAAAATCCGCACCAGCACCTCCACCACAAAATCCATGGGGGTGAAATCGTCGTTGTAGATCAGGACCTGGTACTGCCTGGGGATTTTAACCTGGCTTTTTGTCTGTTCCTTAATATTTTCCTTAACTGCCATATCACAAAGTCCTTTATTAATTTTATAACATGGAAGCCCTAAGTTCCTCCCCGCTTTTGGGGGAAAGCCAGGCCGGCGCAATGTCAAACACCGTCTTGCAGCCCGTCTGTCCCTCCAAAGCCATACGGTAAGCCGCCCGGGCGTAAGCCACAATCACGCTGGAGGTAAACTCCGGGTTGGAGTCAAGCCTGAGGCTGTACTCTATAAGGTGACGGTTTTCCCGCTCCCAGCCGGTGACGCCGCTTCGAAGTACAAAGCCCCCGTGGGGAAGGTGGCTGTGCTCTCTCTTCATTTCCTCCGCGTCGATAAAATGCACGGTGGTGTCATAGTCCGCAAAATAATCCGGCATATTTTTGACGGTTTCCTCCACCACGGCGGCGTCCGCCCCTTCCTCCAGCACTACAAAGCATTCCCGGGTGTGCTTCTGCCTGGTGGAAAGCTCCGGGTTCTCCCCGGCCCGCACCGCCTCCAGAGCTTTCTCCACAGGAATGGTGTACTGCCTGGCGTCTTTTACCCCGGGAATCCTGCGCACCGCATCGGAATGCCCCTGGCTTACGCCCCGGCCCCAGAAGGTATAGTCCTTCCCCTCCGGGAGAATGGCCGACGCATACATCCGGTTCAGGGAAAACAGGCCCGGATCCCAGCCTACAGAGATAACCGCTACCTTCCTGCCTTTCTTTGCCGCCGCGTTTACCCTGGCGAAATGCTCTGGTATCTTTGCGTGGGTGTCAAAGCTGTCTACCACATGAAAATATTCTGCATATTCCGGGGTCTGCTCCGGAAGGTCCGTGGCGCTTCCCCCGCAGAGAATCATCACGTCCAGCGCATCCTTCCAGTCCACTGCCTCCTCCACAGAACATACCTTTGCCGTCTCCGTAAGAATTTTCACGTCCGACGGATTTCTCCTTGTAAACACTGCCTTCAACTCCATATCGGGATTCTGGCGGATGGCGCACTCCACGCCACGCCCCAGATTTCCATAACCCAGAATGCCAATCCGAATGCTCATTTATAATCCTCCTAATTAAAAGTCGCTGCGCGACAGCACTAAAGGGTAAAGTCGCTTCGGCACACCTGTAATGAGAGGAACTTTCATTCGAAAGAACACTCATAAAAGTTCCTCTCGTGTACCTTTGCGGCTTTACCGGCCAGCCAAAAGTATTTTTTATAAATACTAGACATTTCTTAGCTGGACTATTCCAGTTCCGCATCTTTCTATAAATAAGTATAGCGTTTTTTCCCTGTTATTACAATCATTTGTTGGAATCGGCTGAAATTTAGCTTTTCCCTCTTTGCTTTCCGCCGTTTTTCTGTTATGATAAAAACCAGTTAGTTTTGTGAGGTGTTCTATGAGCGGTGAATTACAGAAGAATTTTATAGAGGAGACATCCTTTCCGGATGCCCAGGAATATTTTATCAATCAGGCCTATCAGTTCCAGGAAGCCCTGATGATGTACAACTGCGCCATCCGTGAGGTGCGCACCAAACTGGAGGTCCTAAACGACGAGCTGTCTATCCGCTACAAGCGCAATCCCATTGAGTTTATCACCTCCCGCATTAAGAAGCCCTTCAGCATCGTGGAAAAGCTAAACCGCAAAGGCCTGCCCCTCACCGTGGAGGCCATGACCGCCGCTCTCAACGATGTAGCGGGAATCCGGGTAATCTGTTCTTTTATTGACGATATCTATTCTGTGGCGGACATGCTTACCAGACAGGACGATATCACCCTGATTCAGAAAAAAGATTATATCAAGGCCCCAAAGGAGAACGGCTACCGGAGCCTCCACCTTATTGTGGAGATTCCCGTTTTCTTCTCCGACCGCAAGCAGTCCATGCGGGTAGAGGTGCAGATCCGCACCATAGCCATGGACTTCTGGGCCAGCCTGGAGCATCAGCTAAAATACAAGCAGGACGTGCCAGATTCCGCCCAGATCCAGCAGGAGCTGCGGGAATGCGCGGACATTATCTCCCAGACCGACGCCCGGATGCTGGATATCAAAAACAAAATCTTCCAGGAGGACGGCTTCGGTTCTCCCGTGGAAAAGCTAAAGAAACTTAACCTGCCTCTGGCGCCTCCTCCTGCCCGGCCATAAAGCCTTATATCCCTTACCCTTTTCCCCTCCGGTACAGCCGGTAGAAGGTAACGCCGCCGGTTACCTCCTCCCGGGCCTTTCCAAGCCAGCCCTTCTGCTGGAAAACCGAAATCAGATTGTCCGTAATTTCACATTTCTGGACGCGGGGATTCCTGCCCTCAAAAACCGGAAGAATCCTGGTGAGTTCCGCCTGTTCTAACAGGGCGACAGTCTCTTCCCTGGAGAAAGCCGACAGATTCCTGGAAAGCAGGAGTTTTCTGTGGGAAATCTCCAGGCGTTCCTCCCCCACCAGCTCCCGCATAAGCGCCGGGGCTACCGGGTACTCCTGTTCCAGAATTTCCTCCACATGGGAAACGGCAATCTCTCTTATCACTTCCCGGCTCTTCTCCTCCCGCTCCCTTTCATAGTTGAGCAGCAGGAATTCCAGATCCCCCTCGTCAAAATGCTCCGCCAGGATCTTCTGCCGCACAGCCGGCGTGTAAGTTTTCCCGGTCACCGGGATTTTCCCGGTCGTCTTGTCCAGAAGCTTCTTTTTCACGCCCACGCTGATATCCCGGTCCTCCAGAAGCTCTAAAAGCTCTTCCATGGAGAAAAGGTCCCCGGCAGCCAGAGACAGGTACGCGTCCATATTATTCTTTGCAAAGTATGAGGGAGCAGAGAGACCCAGGTCCGGATCGCCAGAAGCGTCCGGTGGAAACAAAATCCGGGCTCCGTAATGTTCCCGTATAAATTTCAGATTTTCAGCCGTCATACGGATAACCCGCCTTCGGATCAGAATTTCCAGCCTGCCCTCCCCAAGCCCTTTCCAGCCAAATCTGTTGTAAGAAACCCACATGCTGGTAAGAATTTCCTCAAATTTCTCATCCTTTAACTCCTTGCAGACAAGCACGTCTTCCCAGAAATGACTTCCGGCCTCCTCCCCATAGCTTTTATCCCCCCTAAGAAACCCAAAGTCCAGCTTTCCGGCGCCGCCGTTGATAAATCCAGTCAGGGTATCTGTCCACTTACCCGCTCCCTGGAAATAATAGGTGAGTATATTTTCCTCCGTACAGGCTGCCCCTTCGCAGGCCAGTATCCCGTCCCACAGGGATTTATCCTTCACATCCCTCAGATGGGTAATGGGATCTCTCATCTGCGCAACATATTGTTTCTTTTTATCCAAAGATACGCTCTTTTCATTCAAGAGCAGAAGCACAGTCTCCTCCCTGTCCGTCAAGGGGCCCTTTGCGCTCTCAAAGACAATATAAAGAAAGACATCCAGATTTTCCTTCACATACCCGCAGACGGGCTCTCCCTCCCTTGTGAGAATCCTTGTGGCTGCGTCCTCCCACCTCCATTCCTCCCCCTCGTGCAGAAAGAAGGCCTTAAACACCGCCTCTATATTTTCCCCGGAAAGAAGATACTGATTATTCTTATAGATCTCCAGGCACATTTTCTGGTATTCAGGCTCAAAAGCCCAGGTCTCAACCTTCACTCCAAGCTGTATGTATCCTTGCAGAATATTATCCACATTGGAATCCTGGATACAGAGAAACTCCCTATGGGCATTTATGTACCCAGTGATACAGTCGTCTGTATTCAGCATCTGGAGTCTGCTCTCCCAGAGGTATGCATCCCGGGAATCCTGCTCCACGCAGGTAAGGATGGTGTCTGTCAGATAATCCTTCCTATCCGCAAGGGAAAATTCCTCCTCCTCTAAGATTTGCCCCGCCGCCTCCGGCCAGTGCTCGTGAAGCTCCTCCACAAAACACTTGGGATACCTGGTATACCGGTAAAATCCCATGACGAACTTCAGATTGCCCGTATCCTTAAGGAGCTTTAAAAAGGCGTCAAAAAACGACCGGTATTCCGCCCGGCTTTCCATAAGAAGCTCAAGGAGGGCATAATTTAAAATCTCCTCCCTGGAAAAATCCCGCCTGTCCAGATTGTTTAAGAGCTCCAGCGTAGGCTTCGGGTCAAAAGTGTAGGGCTTTGCCTTCCTTTCCGCAATGCTTAAGAGAAATTCCTTCTCCTGCCTTCTGATGCTTCCCTCATAGAAATAGCTGATGTAGTCCGGGTATGTCTCGTCAAGCCATCCCTCTGAGAGCAGATACCTGAGAAGCGGGAAGTAAGGGCTTGTTTTTACGCTGTCAAAGGATTCTGTCCGGCCTGTGGGATCTGTATAGATAAGCTCATCAAGCTGCTTACGCGTGATAAAATCCTTTATTTTCCAGCTCTCCAGATTTGCCATCTCTTCCTCCGCCCGTTTATCCTCCTTTGCGATCTGCTCTTTTAAGGCCTGGATTCTGCCTGCCGCCCGCTCTTCAATCTGTTTCTTCCGCTTTGCATATTCCGGGTTCCGGGATAATTTCTGGTATTCTTCCTGGAAAGGATAAGTTCTCCATTCTCCGCTTGTAAAATAATTCTCAAAATAATATTGAATGTTTGCGGAATTCGCTTTCATGTCGCGAAGAATCTGGTCATTGCTCTCATAGGCGCTTTTCTCTTTCCCGCCAATGCGAAGCCGTCCCTTGTCAAAGTTGAAAAACAGGGCGTCCAGCTCATCCAGATCTCTTTCCTGCCCCTTTGACAGCTCCTGGAGCTCTTTCCTCATCTTCTCCCCTTTTTTCCTTAACTCCTCCTCTTTCTTCTCCCTCTCCTTTTCCATATAGAATTTCTTACCGGCAAACACCTGGTTTACATAACCTTGCCGCAAGTGCAGATCATGGAAATCCCTGGGAAACAGATTCTTATAAATCACCATGGCAAGCAGTTTGCTGGAATCCAGCCCGATAAAACTGATTTTTTTAGAATAGATCACATACTCGTTGTAAATATTCTGCAAGATGCGCATCTCGTCAATGTAGAGGGACGCGTCCCGCAGGAAAACACGGTCAAAGTCACCGGAAATCCCGGCCTCCTCAAAGAACTGCAGAAATTTTTCCCTGGCGTTGGACCCGTTCAGCACGGGAATCACCGGGATAATATAGTCAAAAAATTTAGTTCTGTCCTTTCCGGTAAAAATATCGTCCCGCAGGAGATAAAAGAAGCGGATCACCGGTTTCCCCTCCCTGCCTCTGCGCCCGTTCACCAGGCGGTTAATCTCCCGCAGTCTCTCAAAAATCCCCACCATCTCAAAGCGGTCCAGATCCTCAAACACGATCACATCCGCGTTGGCGTGCTCAAACAAATACAGCACTTCATTGAGATACCGGTCAAAATAGGACTCCTTATCCTCCTCAAAAAGCTCCAGCTCGTTTCCCTCAAACTTAAGCTTCTTAAAGAGATTCCTGGTTTTCTGAAGCAGGATTACCTTGCAGACCCCCGTAAGAAAAAGCCCGCCCAGGACGCATCCCGCCAGAAGCACCGCGTAAGGGCTTAAGGTAACCAGAAGAACCTCCCGCAAAAAGGAATCCGGCCAGGCCAGGAGCAGCTCCCGCCAGGCCCCAAACCGGGTTAGATAAAAGGCCAGCAGGAAAAACAAGGTAATATACCCTGCCCGCTTTACCACCTCCTCCTGGGAGACGTGCCTCTTTACCTTGAAGTTTGTCTGCCCGATATCCCGGACATCAATCTGGTGCAGCAGCTGGTTCAGGATCTTTCCCTCCAGAACCTTCTCCCTTCCCAGACCTTTCTCCCCGGCGCCATCCTTAAGGACCTCCTTCCCGGTCTCCTCAAAATGCGCCAGGGAAATATGCAGAAACCGGTAAGGGCTCTTTCTCTTATAGGACTCCACCAGACTGCTCTTCCCCGCCCCGTAAGGGCCTGTCACCGCAATGTTCCTAAGGTCCTCATTGGTAAATACAAAGTCCAGGGCCGAGGCGTAGACGCCCATGTCCTCTATGTTATTGATTGGGGTCAGCTTTTGAAAATTATAGCTCTTCATCGTTCCTCCAGGCAGGGAGTGTATAGCAGAATATGCTTTTATCCGTTTTTACTTCCTCTATCTTGGGCTTTCCCCTCCTATATCAGTCTGTCTCCTCTGGTCTTGAAGCCTGGGAAAGATTGAGAACAATCTCATTTTTCTTCATGAACAAAAGGCCAAAGGAGCCCGGGCCGCAGTTGCTGGCTATGGCAGAGGATGCTTTCTGCATGTAAATTCTCTCAAAGGGACAATACTGCTGCACCAGATCCCGGATATACTGAAGTCTCTGGTCATCCATACCGGCATAGGTAATAAAAAGAATACGCCGGTCAATATTTCTGGAATCCAGGAAAACCCTCTTAATATAGCTTTTCGCCATATGGGCAAAATCTCCCGTCCGCATACTTCCTACTACCATTCTGCTTTTTCGCAGTACAATAACCGGATGAAGAAGCAGCGCGTCACAGAAGATCTGTACCCGCCTGGATATCTTTCCTGCCTGGCACATCATCTCGGTGTTGTCAATAATAAAGGCAGAGGAAATATGCCGCCGCAGCCTTTTCATATTTTTCACAATCTCCCCTTTTGAAAAATGCCTTTCCGCCATATAGGAAGCGCACAACACCATCAGCCCCATACTGCTGGAAAGATGGCCGGAATCCAGAACCGTGACGTTTTCAAAGGATTTCGCCGCCTCCAGAGCATTGTAATAGCCCTGGCTGACATGTTTTGCCATGGTAATATGAAGCACATTCTGAGCTTCGGTAAGCTTCTCCGCAAAAAATCTTTCGTAGTCCTCCACATCGGGGGGCTGGGAATAATCCGTCTGTCCCTCCGCCATATGCAGCAGCAATTCGTCCGTCCTCAGTTCCTCTCCGTCCCGGAACCGTCCATGATCCGTACACACATAATAGGGACATATGGAAATGCCAAACTCTCTTATCAGAGATTCCGGAAGATCGCATACACTGTCTGTTGTTACAATAAGGCTGAGCCGCTGGGACTGTTCAAAGATCAGAATGTCCTTTCCGATTTCCGAATTACTGGTTTCTTCGCTGAGCTTTACCAGCTCCTTTGGCAGTATACTCAGAACAGCCGCTTCAAGAAGCGCGCCGCTGACGGGCTTTGCCAGATAACCGCTAAAGCCCTCCTTCCGGTAGAGCAGCTGATTGTCGCTTCCCGCATTGGCCGTCAGCGCAATTACAGGCACATTCTGACACATACCGCCAGGCTGTGTGCGCAGCGCGTGAAGGCATTGGATCCCGTCCATATTGGGCATCAGATGATCCATTAAAATCGCGTCATAATGCTGTTTCTGCGTCATCCGCAGACATTCCTCACCACTTAGCACAGTGTCTGTCTGGATCCTGGTAGCGGCAAGCAGCTTGCGTACCACCATCAGATTCATATCGTTATCGTCCACCACCAGAATGTGTGCTTCCGGCGCCTCAAAACTCTGTCTGTACTGCTCTGTATCATGAACTTTCGTGCGGGAAGCCAGCGTAAAGACGCCCAGCTCGCTGCTGTCAACAATATCCTGATCCAGCATTACAATAAATTTGGACCCTTTTGTATAGACGCTGTTAACGCTGATCTCTCCGTGCATCAGCTCCACAAGCTGCTGCACAATGCTAAGCCCCAGACCAGTCCCCTCAATATGACGGTTCCGCTCCTCATCCACCCGCTTAAAGGCATTGAAGATGTAAGGAATGTTCTCCTTCTTTACTCCCTGCCCGGTATCCTCCACCGAATACCAGACCCGCACCCTGTTTACAGACAGACGTTCACACCGTACAGACAGGGTCACAAAACCCTCACTTGTATACTTCACGGCATTATTCAGCAGATTAATAAGCACCTGTTTAATGCGCACCTCATCTCCACAGAGCATACTTGGAATTGAGGCGTCCACATGCAGCCGGAATTCCAGCCCTTTTTCCCTGGCCTTAATCCAGATCATATTGACAATCTCTGAAAAAAGCGCCCCTGTCTCATAGGAAACATTTACAATCTCCATCTTTCCGGATTTGATTTTGGACAGATCCAGAATATCGTTGATAAGCGTAAGCAGCATCCTGCTGGCGCCCTGGATATTCCTGGCATTCTCTGCCACATCCTCGGGAATATCCCCCCTAAGTGTAATCTCATTTAAACCAATAATGGTATTGATGGGCGTACGGATCTCATGGCTCATACTGGAGAAAAAGTGATTTTCCGCCCTGTTCAGCTCCTCAATCTCCTTTTTCTGCTGCCTGGACAGCTCATTCTCCTCCTCATAGAGCTTATTCAGAAACAGCAGCATAACGCTGGTCAGCGCTCCAACCATAATAACGGAAGCGGCTGAATCAAAAAAGGAGTGGCTTCGTGTATTTTGCGCAACAAGCTCCGGATAAGAAAAGGCAATATAATAGCAGAATAGTGTCTCCGCAACACAAAACAGATAGAATACGGCTTTACGCCTTCCCTCCAGCGTTATGCCGATGTAGATAAAACAGATTACAAACCACTCGGGCATTCCACTGTAAAATCCACCCGCCGTGAAAAAGCTCACCGGGAACAACACGAGAAGCAACAGGGTAATCAGGGTAGCTCCCAGATTAATGCATTCCTTCTGAATGCTGATCTTTACGGTCACCGCCATAACCACAAGGCCAGCAGCCAGTACCAT
The DNA here is from genome assembly GCA_910576205.1 of Clostridia bacterium. Classification (GTDB taxonomy): domain Bacteria; phylum Bacillota; class Clostridia; order Lachnospirales; family Lachnospiraceae; genus RGIG4284. The sequence continues at coordinate 149,725 of CAJTHL010000009.1, forward strand.
CAGATTAACCGTATTTCTGCCAATGGATAATACAAATATCAGCGCAAGCATGCAGATGCCTGTGACCACACGGAACATACGTTCCCGCAGGCTGATTCTATGGTCAAAAATAATTTCAAACCATTTTTTCAACATGCTATGCCTCCTTCCGTAACAGTTTCTCAATGCTCTCGCAGACTTCATTGTACATATGCAAAAGCCTGGAGTGGTTCTCATGAATAAACTTCACATCCCCATTCCTTCCGGCGTGCTCCAGAGCCTTTGCCTGCTCTGAGAGCAGCCCTGCGCCAATCGTCATGGAAGTGCTTTTCAGCGCGTGAACCTTAACAGCGTAATCCCCCCAGTTAGCGGCTTCATAAAGGGCAACGATCTCCCCTGTTTTCTCCCCTCTCTGGGCACAGAACATCTGCAGCATTTCAATATAAAAATCTTCCTCTTCACAGCAGTAGGCCAGGCCCATCTTTACATTAATGCCAGCCTTTACAAGCGGCATAAATGTCCGGGCAAGCCCCTTGGAAGAATGCCCCTCTCCCCCTGGCATTTCCTGGGTAAACGGCTCTTCCTGGGCTTCTTTTTTTCCTTCCGCCTTTTTTTCAGGCTCTGTATAAGGCCGGCGTTCTTCCTGTTTTTTCTCCTGTCTTTTTCCCTGTCTCTTCTCTTCTTTTACAGGCACAGGCTGGGAATGGCGTTCCTCCCGTTTCTCCTCCTGCCTTTTTTCCTGCCTCTTCTCTTCTTTTACAGGCGCAGGACGGGACGAATCTGTCTCCTGTTTTTTCTCCCGCCTCTTCTCTTCTTTTACAGACCCAGGCTGGGAGGAGCTTTCTCTTCGTTTCTCTTCCTGCTTCCTCTCCTCTTTTACAGGCTGAGGCTCAAGCAGATTTTCCTCCGGCTCTATGGGTGTCTCTTCGTATTTAATGCATTCCTCCGGCAGAACCTTGCGTATCACCCGCTCCAATACAAGCCGCTCCATGGGTTTGGGTATAAATTCCGTAAATCCCTCGTTTCGGAACATTTCTCTTGCGCCGCTGACAGTATTGGCAGTCAACGCAATAACCGGAAGATCCTGACATGCCCCATTGTCTATCTCACGGATATGCCGCAGCGTTTCCACACCGTCAAAGCCCGGCATCATGTGATCCAGAAATACCATATCATAGGAATTTGTCCTGCACCGTTCCACTGCTTCCTTTCCGCTGAGACAGGTATCCACCTCTATCCCGTAGCTGCCCATAACCCCCTTGGCCACCACAAGATTCATCTCCTCGTCATCAACGGCCAGAACCCGGACTCCCTCGCAGGAAAACGGCCTGTTGCCTGTCGCCTGCTCCTCCTCAAATCTGTTTTCTATAAAGTCCCCGCTTAACAGGTTCGCCACGGCAATAGCCGAAAACGGCTTACGGATCAAAAGAAGCCTACTGCTCCGGTCCAGAACAAATTCCCGCTCCGCAATCACAACCACACGAAGCTTCTCGGCCAGCTCCTCATAGTAATTGCGGTTCTCCAGGTACTCATCCTGGGCAATAAACACATGGGTCAGAGAATGGCTGTTCTGAATCTTAAGTAATCCCTCAAAGTTGTGGGCCTGGTGACCTTCGATGCCAAATCCTTCCGTCAAATGCAGGATCAGTTTGTCATAAAATCCCCGCACCTCGTCACAGCTGTATTTCTCTGGTCTGAAATAGCAGGCGACACAAATCTTCTTTGCGTTGGGAAGCTCAATAGCCGGCGATTCATCAGCCACTCCCTGGGGAATGGCAATATGAGCCTGGAGTCCCTGGCGTTCTTTACTTTCAAAATAGATAAAACCGCCCATGGAATTTAAGAGGCCTCTGGCAATGGGAATCCCAAGCCCAAGCCCCCCCGTAAAACGACTGCTTCCGGAATCTGCCTGGTAAAACTCGCCATACATCTGGGTAAGCTGGTCAGCAGTCATTCCAATGCCTGTATCATAGATATCTATAGACAGATTGATACCATAGCTCTCCTTCCGGTATCCGATACAGACGTCAATGCCTCCCTCTTCCGTAAATTTGATGGAGTTTTGCAGCAGTATTTTAAGCACATGGGAAATCTTTTCCGCGTCTCCAATAAGAACCGACGGCATCTGGGGATCAATGTCAAAGACGATTTCCAGATTATTCCGTCCTTCCTGCCCGGCCGTTGTGGCAATCACATCATTCAGCACCGATGTAATCATATATTTTTCCTTTGCCGAAGTCAGCGTGCCCTCCACTATCTCGGCATAGTCAAGCATATTATTGATCTGATTGGACAAACGCTTGCCTGCCATCAGTATAGAGTGCATATCTTCGTGGATTTCATCGGAAATATCCTTGTCCAGTATAACCTCACTGATTCCAAGCACCATGTTAATAGGCGTGCGAAGCTCATGGGATACGTTTGACAAAAATTCTGCATTCTGACGCCTTACCCGGTCCAGCTCTATGTACGCGTTTTTATACCGTCCCCTGACTTCCATCCGCTTTTTAACCCGGTATCTTCCGATGGCCAGCGACCCGGCCACAACAGCGATTCCAATGCCAAGACGTATCATATCCTGTTTTTCCATGTCATAGGTAATCGTGTGCAGCCAGAAAAAATGATATAATATCTCCAGAACATACAAAATAGCTGTCATATACAACAGCCGTTTTCTTTCCAACATGGACAATATAAGGATCGTAATACAGGCAACAGCAGGTATTTCATAAAACGTACTCTGATGTACCCCAAAGAAAAAAAACTCAATCATCAGCAATCCAGCGCAAAGATTCCTGTAGAGTGTCCCAGAGCCGGCTCCTTCGATATGGACGCTCCACACAATAACGCAGCCAATGAGAATCAGTGGAATCATCCACATTTCCCAGGAAAAAACAACCGTAACCGCAACCAGTATTGCGCTGAATATGCTGACGATAACAGCCAGAAGAAGATGTATACTTGTCTGTTCTTCGGTTCTCATTCTTTCTCAAGCCCCTTCGCAACACGTTTCATGAGTTCCTGCGGGAAAAATGGTTTCTTCAGATAGTTTACCGCTCCCAGGTTAATGGCGCTTAATACGTCGTCCTCGTATCCGGACGCAGTCAGAAAGATCACCGGAATATCAATGGATTTTTCTTTCATATGTTCAAAGGTCTCGATGCCATCCATATCCGGCATGGCAATGTCCAGAAGAATCAAGTCAAATTCTTCACTCTCCAGTTTCCCAAGCGCCGCCCTCCCGGACTCCACAAGAGAAACGTCATAGATTTTCTCCAGAATCATCTTGGTCCTTTTTAAGTTCATTGCGTCGTCGTCCACTACTAAAATACGTTTCTTCATAACAGAAGCCTCCCTGTTCGCTGTTAAATTTTAAGATCCCTCTTTTACTCTATTTTAAAGCAGTATGGAAATTAAATCAAGGGGGTATAAATGGAGAATCCCATTTATCGGATACTTTTACGTTACAACAATATCTTCCAGGTCATAACGCAATATCTTTTTCATCTCCTCCAGGGAAATTTCCACCTGGTAACCGATTTTCCCGCCGCTGAAAATAATCGTGGCGGCTTCCGTCGCAGACACGTGGATAACCGTGGGGAACTGCTTTTTCATCCCTATGGGGGAACAGCCTCCATGAATATAGCCCGTAAGCCCCAAAAGCTCCCTGGATTTCAGCATTTGGATGCTCTTCTCCCCCACGGCTTTCGCCGCCTTTTTCAAATCCAGCTCCTTTTCTACAGGAACCAGAAACACATAAGGACTCCCGGCGCTTCCCACTGTCACCAGCGTCTTAAACACCCGGGCCGGATCCTGTCCCAGGACAAAGGCCACCTCCTTTCCGCTGATTACGCCGGTATCCGCATAGCAATAGCTTGTATAGGGGATTTTTTTCTGTTCCAGAATTCTCATGACGTTGGTTTTTTCCGCGTTCTTTTTCATGCTCCTCCATTCCTTCCTGAAATCTATCCCCTATTATACCGGAATTCATGAAAAAAATCATGCATTTTGTCTTCCGGAAAAATCAGCGGTTCCAAAGCCTCCTCCGGTAGAGCTTTGCAAATGCCAGAGCAGCCGTTAAAACAACGAAACAGACGCCATACAAAGTCAGATTATCCCGAAGCGTTTCCTCACCGGCGCCTCCGTCAGCATTCATCCGGGGCATATCCTCCATACCGTTTTCCGGCGGCTGGCCGCCCTTCCAGGGCATATTTCCCATACCGTTTTCCGGCGGCTGCTGTCCGTCCTCCACTGGCTGTGCCATAGCTTCCAGAAAAGGGCCCTCTCTTTCCGGGAAGTTTTCCTTTGCCTTATCCGAAGCCCCTTCCCTTTCTTCCCCGTTCCAGCCCCCCATACCGTCTCCCATACTCATGCTGCCCATAACGTCCGTATAAAGATGCAAGGCGTCGACGCCTGCGTCAGACTCTCTTCGCCCCTCTTCCGTGGAAGGGATTTCCCCGTTAAGCTGCCCCCTTACAGACTGGCCGCGAAGCTGTACAACCTGGTAAAACGTATCTGCCGCCGCCTCATACTCTTCATAGGTATAAAAAGCCGTGGGATCGCTTTCTACCAGGGAATCAATCCGGCTGCGGGTACTCTGGTAAAATTCTTCAAAACCGCCGCCATAAACGTATTCCTCCACAAGCCTTTGCAGATAGCCGTAATACCTTGCGTGATATTCCTCGTTTTCCATAAGCGTATCAAAAAATTCCGTAGCGGAAAAGGCATTGTCGATGGCATCGTTGACCATACTTGTGGCGTTTCCGCCGTCGTCTCTTCCGCCCATTCCCCCCATGCCCCCAAATGCCAGATTGTAATCCCAGGGGAGAATATTGAGCCGGCCGCCGGACTCATACAGATAATAATTGTGGGCCATCATCCCCGACAGACTGTCCTCGTTGACGGAAAAGATATGAACCGCCATATATTTGAGGAGATTGTCTATATCCATATAGTTTTCCAGATCCGTGCCTTCAAAGATATGCCTCAGCGCCTTTACTACCCGTTTGTGATCCCCGTCTGTAGTGTCCGTCACCTCGCCTTCCCAAATGGCCGGATAGCTGTCCGGATCCCCGTCTATGTAATTCAGACTGGCTCCGTTTTCCCCCATGGAAAAGCCGCCGGCTCCGCCTCCTCCCTTTCCCATATTCATGCTTTCGGGTTTATAGAGCTTCCCGTTTTCCGTCCCATAATTGCGCAGAAGAAAGCTTTCCTCCACCGCCTCCAGCGCCAGGTACACGCCCTGGTACTGTCCGTTCACCGATATCTCCGCGTAATTATAGAGAGAGGCGTCCACACCCAGATATGCATACATATCATAGACCAGCGCCTCCTTCATGCTGGTGGCGTCGGCATAATTATTATTCAGAATCAATTTGTCCAGTCCATAGCAGGTCTGGCCGTCCACATACTGGTCAAACTCCAGCTTCAGACTATACCTGTCCGTATCCGGGTCGCTGGCAATGGCCGTAAGGCTTGTGTTCCCCTTGGGGCGGATTCCCACCTGGTAAAACATTTCCCCGTTAATTTCCACATCACAGGGGTAATAGGTTTCCGCCAGGGCATTTGCAAGCATATCCTCCCAGTCCGTCTCGTCCATAATAATATTGACCCGGAGAATTTCTTCCTTATTAAAAAGCCTGGACACGTATTCCATGGCAATCCCGGGGCCGCCAAAGGCTTCGGCAATTCTTTCCGGAAAAAACATTGCCCCAAGGCACAGGGAGACGGCCACGGCCATAAGCAGAGCCGTGATTTTTGTCATGTATTTTTGCGCCATCATAGGCCCTCCTCCTTTATGACATATATTCGCCGTTATAGCTTACCAGAGTTGCGTTCTCCACTCCCGGAACATCGTAAATCCGGTTAATAAAGGACGTGGAGGCATCTTTTGTCCGGATCTCCGCCGTAAGCTCAATACCAGCCCTGTTCACTGTTTTGGATTTCACGATACAATGTGCTACGCTCTGTTGCAGAATATCCAGGGCCGCCCCTTCCGTCTTTTCGTCCCGGAAATTCAAGACCAGAATATAGGGGCTGCTATGGATTTTCCGGTTTGCGAACAGCAGCAAAATCACGCCAATTATGGCCGAGCCGATTATGGCCAGGGGAATCATCCCCGCTCCGATTACAATACCGGTGGCCAGGGCCCAGAATAAAAAGACAATCTCCATGGGCTCTTTGATTGCGGTCCGGAAGCGGACTATGGACAGGGCGCCCACCATGCCAAGGGATAAAACCACATTGGATGTCACCGCCATAATCACAAGCGTCGTCACAAGGGAAAGCCCCACAAGCGTCAAGGCAAAGCTGTCGGAATACATCACCCCGGTAAAGGTCTTTTTATAGATTACAAAAATAAACAGACCAAGCAGGAAGGCCACCGCCAATCCCAGAAACGTGTCCATGACAGAAAATTCCGTTACACTCTCCAGAAAGCTGGATTTGAAAATATCGTTAAAACTCATGTTTTTATTCCTCCTGTTATTTTTAACCAAATCTCCGACATGCGCCATATTTGGAATACGCCTGCTGTCGGATTCCCTCTGTCTGCAAAAGCGACTGAATGATCTCCGGAAGGAAAGCGTCAAATTTCACCTCTAAAATCACTTCGCCCGGATTGTCTGCCACCGCCAGGTCTGTCACGGTTTCCTCTAAAAACCCCCTGTGAAAAAGGGTGCTGCGGATATTGGAATCAAAGGTAACCCGGACATTTCCGGCTCCATATACATACGGTTCCCGCACGTAGGAAACCAGAACCCTTGGCCGAAGCTGCTGGCTTTTCATTTTACAGTACAGCTCTCTTATCAGGCCGGAAGGATGGTTTAGCATCCATCCGGTATCTCCTGCCAGTACTTTTCTGCATTCCTCCTGGGCAAACTTTACGTCCATTTTCATGCACAGGCTGTTCCATTTCATCTTTTTCTCCAGTGTGATAAAAGAAAAATCATCGTTATAATAGCGGATACGGAATTTTTCCCTCTTCTGGACGCCGTTTATTTTCTCGCCCAACGCCTTGTCGTACAGATTATCAAAATAAATGCTCCGTACCACATACTGTCCGTCGTCTCTGACATGTCCGTCCGGCCTCATAACCGGGCGGATCCTCTGGCGGATGGCATAATAATCCGACAGGCGGATCTGGTATTTCAGTTCGTGACGGAATGTATTGCCGGCAGTCCTGGCGTCTCCATGACATTTTGTCAGGTTTTTTGCTGAAATCATTGTAAGCCTCCTTATTTCTTTTGACCAGTGATTTCACCGGATTAGGACAGCAGCTTTCCACCCAGGCTCAGCTCCGAGCCGTTGAGGGGAATTCTTTTCCCTGCGGGCGGTGCGTCAAGGTTCTGGTATTGTCCCATAATCTGTCTCCTCTTTTTTATTTTAACTCCACCCGGAATCCAATCATCCCTTCCTTTTTATAGGCAGCAATATCTCCGCGATGGTTTCTGGCGATTGCCCTGGCAATGGACAGACCCACCCCAAAGCTTCCGTCAAAGGTGCGGGACTTATCCCCCCGGTAAAAGCGGTCAAAAAGCCTTTCCAGCTCCAGATTGCCTGCATTTTCATATGTATTTTCAACAAGAATAACCGGGTGGCGTTTTTTATAGGCCGTGACCCTTATCTTCCCTCCATCGTCGCAATATTTCACCGCGTTATCCAGAAGAATGGCAAGAAGGCGGCGGATCAGCCCTTCATCCCCACAGTATTCCATGGAGGGTTCTACCTTTGCCTTCAAATCCTTTTTCCCTTCCATAGCCAGAGCCTGGAACTCGGACACCGTATCCAGCGCCGCACTGCCCAGATCAAAGGGACAGAGGCAAAGGCTGGCCTTATCCTCATCCATTCGGGACAAGGTTACCAGCTGATTAATAAGGGTTTTCATTCTCTCTCCCTCAATCCGCATATCGTCAAGCCATTCGTTCTTCCCCACCTCTGCTTCCACAATGTCCAGATCTGACAAAATCAAGGTAAGGGGCGTTTTCAACTCGTGATTAGCGTCCGTGATAAACTGCCTTTGCTTTTCATAGCTTTCCGCCACCGGATAGACCGCTTTTTTGGAAATCATAATGATTAGTATCAGAACAGCCATACCGCTTCCCACCAGAGAGAGGAACGCGGTCAGCAAAAAGCGGCTGGTCATCATCCGGTTCATTTCCCCGTTTACAAAAACGATTGCCTTTCCGGCGTCCGACTGGAAAACCCTAAAACGGTAATCCGATATCCATCCCCTTTCACGGTTCCTTTCCAGGGCGTCTACAGCGTATTCCCGGGCCTGGGCCTCTGTGATTGCGAAAACGGATTCCCTGTTTACCCTGGAAACGCGGTTATCCTCTTCAAACCATACGGTGAAAAAACGGGTGCTGAAAGGGGTCTCCCTTGTGATAATATCCCTGTGGGGACCGCCTCCTAAGGGAAACGGCCTTCCCGCCTTGTCATTTCTTGGGAAAACGCCGTCATTTGAGACAATAGCGTCAGCCAGCGTATCCATCGTATGATTTAACTGCATATGATTCATCACACACAGAATCACAAAAATAACCAGAAGTACTAAAAATACCGAAATGGTAGAGATAAGGATAAATTTTCTGCGCAAGCTGTAAATCATAGCGTTTCCTCCAGGATATATCCCGCACTCCGGATAAAGCGGATCTCAAGAGGCCCCTGAATTGCATGGATTTTTTTCCGCAGGTTGGAAATATGCACCCACACCACACTGGTATCCACATCGCTGTCCCACCCCCAGATATGGGAGATAAACTGTTCTGTCGGAATAACCATATGGGGCTTTTGCATAAGCATCTCCATAATCTGAAATTCCCTGCCGCTTAATGTCTGCGCTTTTCCCCCACAGCTTAAGCTGTATGTGGAGCGATTGAGAAAAACATCCCCGAAAGCCAGTAAATCCGGGCAGTAATTGTCTTTTCGCCTCAGCATGGCCCTTGTTCTCGCCAGAAGCTCCGATGTGGCAAAGGGTTTGGGCAGATAATCATCCGCCCCGGCATCCAGCCCCTCCACTCTCTGCTCCACTTCCGTGCGGGCAGTCAGAAAAAGGGCCGGGGTAGTGATCTTTTTCTTCCGCAGCCTCTGCAATACCTGTATCCCGTCATATCCCGGCATCATAATATCCAGTATCAGCCCGTCGTATTCTCCAGTCTCCCCGTAGGCAAGGGCATCCTCTCCGTTAGATACACCGTCTACCACAAATTTATTGCTCTCAAAAATATGAATCAGCGTTTTTAACAATCTGGGATCGTCCTCCGCTATCAGTAGTCTCATTCTCTCACCCCGCTTTTGCATATAGTTTATCATATCTGGCTAAAGGGAGGCTAAAATTTTATCAAAATGCAGAGGATTGGCGTTTCCCGTCTGACAGATAAAATTCTTCCCTTAAATTCTGCAATTAAAAAAACAGCCTGATTTTTAAAATCAGGCTGTTTGTACAAATTTGAATTACCTCAAAAAATCTCTGACTTTCCCATCGCCTCTGCTTGTGGGAAGATGCATCTGGCGATGCCGTATAGAGCTTCTGTTTTCTTGGTTCTTTTATGGCCGGGAGATTGAAATTATGCGTATAGGCTTAATTTACGACATTCTTCTTATATTCTGCTATATCTTCAAGTCCGCACTCTAAAATCTCACAAAGCCTGTTCAATGTATGTGTATTCACATTTTCGTTTCGCCTTAAGCGTGTTAATTGAGCTGTACTTATACCATACGACTTTATTAAGGTATATTGACTGATACCCTTTTCTCTCATTGTAGAAAAAAGTTTATCATACACAATCATAATATCATTCTCCTCGCTACTTGTATAATACCCCAATCTTGTTTATAATAACATTGGCCGTATTCGGCCAACATATAGAGGAGGAATCACTTTGAAAAACAATCCAGATAATATAAAGTTTGGCGAATGGCTGTCAGCATTATTGGAAAAAGAAGCCCGTATCATTGAAGAATGGTCAAATGCCCAGGGGGATACCCTGACCGAAGAATTCCTTGGCCGTTTCGAAAAGGAAGATTGGGAACAGTTAAAAAAACTGATCGGAAAAAGGAAAAAACACAATGCCTGATATCTATTGGCCCAGTCAGGAGAAGAGGATATAGTAGAAATGTTACAAATAGTAATATCGGTTAGATGAAATTAAAGAAGGTAAACAATGAACCCGGTAAAGTCAGCCAGTTCGCCAATTACATATTTTGTAAGCAACACCGGGCAAGCCGAATGGCTCCTTTTTATCCACTGGATCTATACTATAAAAACAGACGGATGAAAAGCTATCTGTTTCCCTTGAAAACAGCATAAACAAGAGGCTGTTAAAAGGCAGCTTTATTAAAATACGAAAAAAACAGGTAAGGAACCCACAGAACAGGATTTCTTACCTGATTTTTATATTTCTTAGAACAAAGGTGCCGCCCAATGATCAAGGCCGGGGGCGTATTCCCCGGTGATGCGGGCATCCAGCTTCGGCCTTCCCCGCTTGCGCCCGACTTTCTCTGTCTTGATTTTTTCCATTGTCCAGCCTCCCTTCAAAAACAAAAAAACGCAGATACAGCAAGACCGGCCCCAACAAAAACACTGTGGTTCGCTCTATGTATCCAGACCGACAAGATATTGTTTGACACTGCCAATCTTGTTATGTCGGCATCACATTCCGTTTTAAGCTGGTATAAGCCAGCAGGATATAGATTCCATAAATTAGGAAAAAAATCCCCAACGAGATCGTCACAATGGACAAAGGATTGTTCATTCCCACCATCACTCCTGGCTCGGGCAGGGAGGCCAGATTGAAAATTAAGGGTACGCCGATGAGCAGCGGCGGCACAGCAGGCATGGCATAGTAAATGGCAAACTGATTTCGCAGGGTCCTTGCCATTTCTCGCCGGTCCATGCCCAGCTTTTGCAGGAGCCGGAACTGCCGCCTGTATCGCTCTGTCTCACTGAGCTGTTGGATAGTAAGGATGGTGGCGGCGGCCATGGTGAGAGCCAGAGCCAGGTAGAACAGAGGGAACGCGGTGTCAGCGGTCCAGGCCGCCGCGTCTGACTCCTCCAGCGCTTTGGCGCGGATAGTGTCATAGCTCCGCGTAAGGTCCTGTTCCCCCAGTCTGTAGTGGATTTCATACAGGCTGTAGAACTGTTCCCGGGTCACCGGCTGGGCCGTCTTCGCCGCATAGGCATAATGATGCACCGGAAGGCCTTCCGCAACATCGTCCGGCACGACAAGGGTGAATTGTGTCCCGTTGCTTGCGTTGTAGTCCTGCATCAGGTGTTCTGTATGCACCCCGCCAAGGGTCAGTTGGGTGCTCCCAACAGATAGGGCCTGGGGATATTTCGCCAAATGCTCTTCCAGATAGGACCAGCAGTGAATCAGATATTCTCCCGGCTTCAACTCCACCGGCGAATATCCCGCAATGGCCCGTAGCGCCGCATAGTCGCTGTACCGCAGCACCGGGTCCCGCTCATAGTAACAGAAATAGTCCTTCTCATTTTCTTCCACATAGTCCAGAACCCGGCTGTCTCCAGTGTGGTAAACGCTGTAGTTTAGCGACTGTTCCACCGGGATATTCGCCCGGATGTAGCTGAAATAGTCCTGGTTGAGGGGTGTGCCATCCTCACTGCCGAGATACAGATCAAAACAGCCGCTCTCCGCCGCCCGGCTCTCGAAAAGTCCACGGAACATCATCCCTGCTCCCTCGGAGATGAGGGTTGCGGTAAAAATCAGAGAAATGATGGCCATGAGCGTTCCCATAGTGGCCAGCTTGGCGGTGAGGGTGCGGAACACAAGCAGGTTTTGCCCCTGGTATTTCCGGCTGGGCCGTTTTTCAAAAAAGGCAGGAACACCGGAGGCAAAGCTAAGGAAGAAGCCGAACAGGAACACAGTCACGCACCCCGCCCCGATAATGCCCAAAACGGCTCCTCCTGCCATCAGCAGACAGGTTCCGGCCACACCCAGCACAATGGAGGTGGAAAAAATCCAACGGCGCATTTTGTTTGTCTGGATAACGATGTTCTCGTTGACCTGATCAACATAGATCAGGTCGTGGATCTTCGCCCTGCGGATATATTTGCGGCTCCGGCGCAGGGCAAAGAGATAGATCAAGGCAAAATAGGCCACCGTCAGCCCCAGCGCAGGGAGGGAGAAGCCGAAAGCAAACTGGTAAGGCATACCGAACAGGGCGAATAAAATGGCCCGCAGCATCTGATAGAGAATACTGCCCAGGGCTGCCCCCAGCACCAGGGCGCAGCCGCCAACGACTAGGTTTTCCAGAAAGAACAGCCAGGCCACATGCTTGTTGGTCAGGCCGATGAGCAGATACGTCCCCAACTCCCGGCCACGGCGGGACAGCATAAAACCCGTGGCATAGCTTACCAGCCAACCAAAGACGCACACCACCACAATGCTGGCCAGGACGAGTATCAAGCGCAGGCTGGAAAGGCTTTTGGAGAGGATTTGAACCTCCTGAGAGAACACCAGGCCATTGAAGGCGTACAGCAACGCCGCCGCCATGACTATGGTAACGAAGTAAACCAGATAATCCCTGGCCTGCCTCTGGGCGTTTCGGAGGGCCATCTTAGATAACGTCACTGACATCACCCCCTAACGCAGCAAGAACATCCAGAATTTCATGGTAGAATACAGGCCGTCCCCGGTCCCCCCGGAGCAGTTCGTTGAACACCCGCCCGTCCTTTAGGAACAGCACCCGTTTGGCATAGCTGGCGCTGTATGCGTCGTGGGTAACCATGAGGATGGTGGCCCCCATATCCCGGTTCATGGTGGTCATGATCTCCAGCAGGTTCTTGGAAGCTTTGGAATCTAACGCCCCAGTCGGTTCATCTGCCAACAGCAAAGACTGTCCTGCCACTATAGCCCGGGCGACAGCAGTGCGCTGCTTCTGCCCGCCAGACACTTGATAGGGGAACTTGAGCAGGATGTCGGTGATGCCCAGCTTTCCAGCCACCTCCCGCACCCGGTTCTGAACTGTCCCAGGGTCCTGATGATTTAGGGAGAGGGCCAGGCCGATGTTTTCCTCAATGGTTAAAGTATCCAGCAGATTGAAGTCCTGGAAGACAAAACCCAGCCGTTCCCGGCGGAACCTGGCTAATTCGGTTTCGGACAGATCGGCTACACTCACCCCATCCAGGAGAATCTTCCCGGCGCTGATGGTATCAATGGTGGAAATGCAGTTGAGCAGAGTGGTTTTTCCGCTCCCTGACGCACCCATAATGGCCAGAAATTCCCCGGCCTCCACATTGAAGCTTACCCGGTCCAGGGCTTTGGTGACATTGTTTTTACTTCCGTAATATTTTTCAATGTTTTGTACTTGAAGCATATCGTTTGCCTCCTTTGCTTGTGGCTCTATGGTACACCAAAAGCGAAGGCCGTTGTATCGAAATCATATTGATTTACCTTACAGTTTTGTAAGGTTTTCTTTTGCCGGAAAAGTCAGCGTCACTGTGGTTTGCTTTCCTTCTTTAGAGGCAATCTCCAGCCCAAGCCCCAGGAAACCGGACAGTTTTCTGCACAGGTATAGGCCCATACCAGTGGAACCGCCCCGGCTCCGTCCGCTGCTGCCGGTAAAACCTCTGTCAAAAACACGGGGCAGTTCATGGGCGGGGATACCAATGCCATTATCCGAGACGGTAAGCCGCACCTGTTTTCCGAGAGCATGGGCTGAGATTGTGATGACCGGGGCTTCCCCCCGGTAACGGGCGGCGTTTTGGAGCAACTGGCCCAGGATGAACACAGCCCACTTTTCATCGGTATAGACTATACAGTCCAGCCCCTCTGTCTCCACCTGGATACAGTTTTGAATCAACAGAGAGCGGTGATTTTCAATCGCCCGGACGACAATTTCCTCCAGCTCTATCTGCCGGAACAGGCAGTCTTGCTCCGGGTTCTCTGCACGGGCGTAGAATAATGCCCGCTCTACATGGGCCTCGATTTGACTGAGTTCCGCTATGAGTTTCCGGCGGGTTCCCCCATCCAGCTCCCGGCAAATAAGGCGGGCGGCGGTGAGAGGGGTCTTGATCTCATGCACCCAGCGTTCCACATACTCCCGGTACTCTCTTTGTGATGCCTGGGCGTCAGATACCGCACCAGTCATATCGCGTCCAGCCAGGCGAACCAGGTCAAAGAGCCGCTGTTCAAAAAGTCCTTTTGGCTGCGGAACGCACTCCGTAAACAGGTATTTACGGTCCAGCCCGTCCAGAATAGATTTCAATTCCAGGAGGCGGGCGCGCTGCTGAAAGAAATCAAGCATATTCACCGTCAGAAAAACCAGCAGAAACACAATCAGCAAAATCACCAGAACTCCCGGCTGTGTTCCCGTGGTGAAAAGGAACAGCGTTGCCAGTCCGACGCAAATCACCTGGAGTGCGATACACTTCAGTCGATTCGACAAAAATTCCCGCAGGGTCATAGTTGATACCCCATTCCGCGCCGGGTCTTGATGGCGTCTGGCAGACCGATCTCTGCCAGCTTTCCCCGCAACCGGGTCATATTCACGCTGAGGGTGTTGTCATCAATGTAAATTTGGTTGTCCCACAGGGCGTCAATCAGATCGGCCCGAGAAACAATCTGCCCGGTATGGACCATTAGGCAGGCCAAAATTTGCAGTTCATTCCGGCTGAGTTCTACGGCTTTTCCGCCAGACGACACAACCCCTTTTGTCAGGCTCAATCGCAGTTCGCCGGCCTCCAGTAAATCAGCCTGTTCCGGGCCGCTGCCGCTCCGGCGCAGAACCGCCTTGATCCGGGCCAGCAGAACGGGAACACTGTATGGCTTGGTGATGTAGTCGTCCCCGCCCAGGCTCAGCGCCCGTACCTCGTCCGCACCGGCATCCCGGCTGGTAACAAAAATTACTGGCGCAGGAACGGCCTTCCGCAACGCAGCACACAGAGAGAAACCGTCTTTACCCGGGAGTCCAATATCCAAAAGGATAAGGTTCGGGTGTTCCTGTGCTGCCTGCGCCGGTATATCTGTAAATTTCGTGATTACCAGAGTTGTATACCCCTCATTTTCCAAGAGCAACGCCAACTCTTCCCGAATGGCCGGGTCATCCTCGATTATCATAATTTTGGGCATACCATTCCTCCTGCTACTTTACTTACATTTTAGCACAGGAAAGGCAGATTATCAATTATGGGCAGGAACAAAGCCATTAGCATTTTTGAAAACCTCCTACCACATCCATAATGTCAGAAACCGAAGTTTTTTCGTACCCTTTGGGGATAAACATTTTCTGTGCTGCATCCAGTATTTCCTTTTTCCATTGTTCTGGTGTCTTTTTTACAGGTCTGGCCAAATGTTATTGCACCTCCTTTGTATTTATTTATTGACTTAAAGTCAATAAATATTTGAATCTTTCCGAAGTTAGTTGATTTTGCGTTTTAATTCAAGCCGCAACAGTTTCCCTTTCAGCAACTCAAAACTGTTGCGGCCATACATGATCCTTTTGACAACTTTCAGCTTGTTCACGCTTCCTTCTGCCAGTCCATTATTGTAATCA
>CAJTHL010000010.1 GCA_910576205.1 Clostridia bacterium
CGCCGCTCTTCCCACGTCAAACTAACCATCACACAGCACTCTTTCAGACCGGCATATTCTGGCGGTCTAATTGTAATACCCATTTTTCAACCTGTATAAAATTTTCGATGTTCTTTAAAATTTAGCTTGACTTTTTATTTGCAGGCTTTCGGTTCAATCGTAAACCGTTACGTTACGAGAGAGTCAATACATAAATTTGAATTTTTTTATTTTTTCTTTTGACAATTATAAACAAATTTCTGCATTATAGGAATAGCTTTTTATTTGCTATTGATTGAATGATTGAGTGAGAGGGATTCCGTAGTAGTCGGCATTGTGCCGTAATGTGTATAACTGGCTGTCTTTTGGAATTGTGGGTAACTCTGTTCATAGGACGTGGGAAAGCTGCCCTTTCGCTTTTCCATGTGCTGTGAACAGAGTTATCCATGATTCCATAGCCAGTTATGCACATTTCCACAATGCGCCCTTGCTTTTCCTGCTGTTGATATTCAGAGAGGACGGCTATGCGCTTTGCTCTGCTTTTTCGGCGATGGCTTCCTGTTTTTTCCTGTGGTATGCTTCCCTCCTTGCGGCAAGGTAATTCTCATAGCGTTCCACCGCTTCCGGGTTTCCAGTGGCGGCTTCCTCATACATTTTCTGCCGGGATTTCTTGGTAGCTTCGGATTGATACACTCGCTTCTTTGCCAGTTCTGCCGCCGCTGCCGGGTCGGTTTCGGCTTGTTGTACCAGCTTTTCCATTGCAACTTTTTTCCGGCTCTTGTGGGCTTCCAGACGTTCCGATTCCTCCGGCGTTAGGGCTTCCCCCTCTTTTTGGGCGGCGGCAAGCTCTTTTAGCGTCCTTGTCTTTGGCTGTCCGGCTTTCTGCCTTTCGCGCCACGCCTTATGCTGTGCGGCTTTTTTCCGACGGTGTTCCGCAAGCCGTTCCGTTTCTTCCGGCGTAAGCTCCGCCCCGGTTTTTTCCAGTTCCATAAGCTCCTTTATGGATTTTTTCTTAGGCGGCTTGGGCGGCTCTGCGGCTTTGCGTTTCTCCCGCCATTCCTTTTGCCATTCCCGGTTGTGTGCAAGCCGTTTTTCCTCGGCTTCCAGTTCCTCCGGGGTGAGAAGCCCCGCCTTTTTCCTTGCGGTAAATTCCCGTTTCTCTGCCTTGCGCTTCTCATACCGCGCCTTTTCAAGCTCCTTTGACCGGGCTTCTTTTGCCGCCTGTTCCTCCTGCTGGCGGCGTTGTTCCTCCACCTCTGCCGGGGTGATGATATGGGCTGGTACTTCAAATGCGCCGATAAAGTTTAGGTAAATGTCTATCCGCTGGCGGCGGTCATTCCCCCGCCCCTCGCCCTCATGTACAATCACTTTCTCGATAAACTCGTTGAGCATGGGCGTTGTAAGTTCGGAAAAATCCGTGTAGCGTTTCACAAGCTGGATAAACTGGTCTGTTTTCAGCCTGTCGGCGTTCCAGTTCTCAATCTGCCTCTGCCATTCGGCTATGGACGTTTCCAGCCCGGTCTGTTCCTCGTCATACTCGGCAAGAAGCCGGGTAAAATGCCTGTCGGGTATCTTGCCCGTGGCGTTGCCCTCGTACAGCTTTTTTACAAGCCCGTCAAGCTCTTTGTGCCGCTTCTGTGCCTTGTTGATTTTCTGCTTGCACTCTTTGACGGTTTTTTCTTGGTTCTGGTCGGACGCTTCCCGGACACGCTTTGTAAACTCCTTTTCATTATGCCGCACATACCAGCTCACGCGCTGGATAACGGCAAGGATGGCGGCTTCAATCTTCACCGTGGGGATATGGTGCATGGTGCAGTCATGGATTAAGTGGCGGTAGCCGGAGCAGATAAAAGCGTCCTCAATCCATTTCCCCTGCACAAGGGTATAGCGGTGTGTGAGTTTTGAGCCGCAGTCGGCGCAGTAGAGAAGCCCGGTCAAACGGTTCGGGGCGTTCTGCCGCTTGGGGGCGCGGCGCACGGTTTCCCGTATCTTCTGTACGGTCTGCCACATTTCCTCGTCCACTATGGCGGGGATTGCGCCCTCGAAGATATATTGTTCCTCCGGCGCGGTCTTGCGGCTGCTCTTGGTCTTGTAGTTCTCGCATACGGTTTTCCCCAGTACCTTGCTCCCCATATATTCCGGGCGTTTCAGTATGTAGCCGATAGTGGTGGCTGACCATGCGTAAGGGTCGGCGTACTTTGCCGCCCAGACTGGCTCGCCCGCCCGTTTCCAATGCTCGGACGGGATAGGGATTTTCTCGGCGCGGAGTGCCTTTGCTATGCTGGCTATGGTTTCCCCGGCAAGGACGCTCTGGAAGATACGGCGCACAACGGCGGCGGCTTCCTCGTCAATCAGCCATTCGCCTTTTTCTTCTTTGGAAGCGCGGTAGCCATAGCAGACACTGCCAGAACAGCGCAAGCCCTTTTCCATTCTGGACTTGAAAACAGCTTTGATTTTGCGGCTGGTGTCGGCAACGTACCACTCATTTATCACGTCACGGAAGATAGACATAATATCAAAGCCGTTGGCGGTGTCAAGGTTGTCATTGGCGGCGATAAAACGCATATGGTATTCATCAAAGGTGCGCTTCAAAAGCCCCACTTCAACCACGTCACGCCCGATTCGGCTCTGGTCTTTGATGATAACAGTCGCCACGTTGCCCGCTCGGATTTCGTCTAACATAGCGTCAAGCCCTGGACGCTTGAACGTAGTTCCCCGGATTCCGTCATCAGTAAAATGCCGGATATTGGTAAACCCGTTCTTTCTTGCGTAGTCCTCCAAAATCCGCTTCTGAGAGTTACTATGTAGAGGGTGGTTTCTGCCACCAAATACATATGACTGCGGCTCATTTGTGGTGAATAGGACTTGCGGTTGTAGGAAAGGAGAAGAACTGTATCGAATTATCGGTAGCCGCCACCGAAAATAGCTGAAATGACGGAGAAAAACACTATGAGCGAATTAAATCCAAGCATCCATGACGAAACAAACGGCCTTGATTATGTCTTGGTCGGGGACTACTACATCCCGGCTATAGAACTGCCAGAGGATGATGACCGCCCCATTGGGAAGTGGGGGCGGATGCACCGGGCGTATCTGGAGGAAACGAACCCGCTTCTGTTGAACCATCTGATTTTGACGGGCAGACTGCACACCTACCTTGCCGACATGGACGAGCAGGCGCAGGACCGCTATCGGTTCATCATCAGGCAGATGGCCACCGCCGAAAGCGTGACCGAGGAATTGAAGCACCAGTCACAGTGGGAATGGGTCAGGGCCATGAACAGCATTGTAGATCGCGCCGAGGAAAGTATCAAGTGTGAACTGATTTATGCATGACTTTCACCCGGCATTTGCACCAGCGCAAAAGCGTACAGACTTCCGCAAGGCGCCCCCTATGGGCGGGACCTTGCGGGAGTTTTTCCTTTGCATTTGTACCATCGCTGACTGCCTGTTCGCAGCCTCCCTCAAAAATTTTCTTTGGCAGGGCTTGACAAGAACGGATGTTTGGATTATAATGAGTTCATATTTGAACTGAATATCTGATGTCTATATAGTACACATATTTCATTTGGCAGATACATAACCGACTGCGGAGAAAATCCGTGGGCGGTTTTTTGTATCTGCTTTTTCCTTTCTCATACATAACCCAAAATCCAGAAACAGAAAGGTGGCGAAAACGACAACTGAATGACCGCCCGAACAGCTAAACCGCCATGACCTCCCAACAGGGAGCGAGCGCCCCTCATGGGGACGGCACAGCGCCGAGCAGGGTTGCCTGCCAGGAACTGCTTCGGGGAAACGGCTTCCCATATCGGAAATTTCTGTTTTTGAGTTTCAATGATATGAGAAAGGACGCCATGACGAAAAACAACGACAATCAAAACTGCCAGTATATGACCCGGCGTATCGGCTCCACCACCTACAAGGTGAAGGTGGTCTTTTCCGACAACGGCGGCGAGACGATGGAAGAAAAAATTCTTCGGATGATCCGAAATGAGGGGCTGCAAAACAGCGGGGAGCGTGGTACAATGGATGCACCACAAATGAGCCGTCAGTCTGAAAGGAGCGCGTCATGAGCGCAACGCAGGCTGAAAAGAAAATCACGGCTTTATACGAGAGGCTCTCTCGTGACGATGAATCCGCTGGGGACAGTAATTCAATCGTAAATCAGAAAAAATACCTGGAGGGCTACGCTGCCCAGCACAGCTTTTCCAATATCGTCCATTACACCGATGACGGATGGTCGGGCGGGAATTTCGACAGGCCGGCATGGAAACGGCTGGTGGCCGACATCGAGGCCGGGAAGGTGGCACTGGTACTCACGAAGGACATGAGCAGAATCGGAAGAGACTATCTGCAAACCGGTTTCTATACAGAAGTCCTTTTCAGAAAATTTGGAGTGCGCTTCATCGCCATCGGAAACAGCATTGACAATGCCGACCCCAATTCCAGTGAGTTTGCGCCTTTTGTCAACATCAAGTCGGAGTGGTATTTGAGGGACCTAAGCCGCAAGCAGCGCACCGCCATCCGGGTCAAGGGCGAATCCGGCAAGCCCACCACCAACTGCGCCATCTACGGCTACCGAAAAGACCCCAACGACAAATACCACTGGCTGATCGATGAGGAGGCCGCTGCTGTTGTGCGGCGTATCTTCCAGCTTACCATTGAGGGCCACGGGCCATATGAAATCGCCACGATGCTCTGTGAGGAGAAGGTCGAGACGCCAGCCACCTATTTCGCCAGACAGGGGCGTGGCGTATGGAAAAGCAAAGAGGACATCCCCCGGCCTTATAGCTGGAACGGCTTTGCGGTGGGGCAGATACTCTCCAAGCCGGAGTATATGGGGCATACGGTCAACTTCCGCACCCACCAGGAGTCTTACAAGGACAAGCGGGCTGTTGTCCATTCGCCGGAGGACTGGCTGGTTTTTGAAAATACCCACGAGGCCATCGTGGATAAGGAAACCTGGGAGCTTGCCCAAAAACTGCGGAAGACACCCCGCCGCCACGATACCATCGGCGAGGCCAATCCCCTGACCGGGCTTCTCTACTGCGCTGACTGCGGCGCGAAGCTGTATAACCACCGGGCGAGAGGAAACGCTGCCAAGCCCTACCCGTCGGACTGGTTCGACTGCTCCACCTACACGTTGACCCGGCAGAAGCACGGGATGGCTTGCAGTAACCATCATATCTCCACCAAGGCTCTACGGACATTGATTCTGGAAACCATCCGCTCCGCCAGCACCTACGCCATTTCCAATGAGGCCGAGTTTATCCAGAAGGTCTGGGCTGCGTCCAAGGTTCGGCAGGCGCAGGCGGCGAAGGAACTGAAACGCAGGCTGGGCAAGGACAGGCGGCGTTGTGAGGAACTGGACACCATCATCAAGAAGCTGTATGAATCCTATGCGGTGGGGCGCATCGGAGAGGAACGTTTTGACACTCTCCTTGCCGGGTATGAGCAGGAGCAGACGGCGCTCCGGCAGTCCGTCACGGAGGCGGAATCGGCGCTGGACAGCTTCGAGCAGGACACCGCCAATGTGGAACGGTTCCTCGCTCTTGCGAAGAAGTACACCGATTTCTCGGAACTGACCACGCCGATGATAAATGAATTCATCGAAAAGATCATCGTCCACGCCCCGGAAAAGATTGACGGCGACAGGACGCAGCAAGTAGACATTTATCTGAAATTCATCGGGCGGTTTGACCTCCCGGCCCCGGAGCTGACGCCGGAGGAAGAAAAGCGGCAGGCTTCCCTGCACCGGCACCGGGTCAAGAGCCGGGAACGCTATCAGAAGATCAAGGCCGGCGAACACGCTGTCGGTCAGCCGTTCAAGCTGGTCTGCAAATGCTGTGGGGAAGAATTTGAATCCGGGCGGTCGAACACTCTGTTTTGCTCTCCGAACTGCCGGGCGAAATTCTATCGGCAGGATGCGGCGGCAAGCAGAAGCCGCGAATGTGTCTGCGGGAACTGCGGGAAAGCATTTACCACGACCAGAAGCGATGTGAAATACTGCTGTGAGGCTTGCCAGCGGAAAGCGCACAGCAAAATGCGGTACCGGCAGAAGCGGGCCGAGGAGCAGGAAGCAGAAACCGTATAACACGAGATGGGGCGGGTCAGATATTTTTGGCCCGCCCTGTCCTATGGAAGGAAGGGAAAACTCTATGTGGAACTGTGATTGGGAATATGAAAATCAGGAAACGCTGAAGCAATGGTATAAAGAAAAGCTTGCCGGGATAAGGCCGTACTCGGCTGTGCGGAAAATCATCTGCAAGGGCTGTGGTCGAGTCTTCTACACGCAGATCAACACCAAGAAATATTGCTATTACCATCTGTGCGGGAACCGTGGATACCAGAAAGATTTGAAGCAGCGGCGGCTGGAAAAACGACAAAATCGGATTTGCAAAGGCTGTGGAAAAACCTTCACCCCCAAACGGTCGGATGCGGTCTACTGCTCCAATGCCTGCCGCCAGCGGGCGTATCGCCAGAGCGTTACGGATAAGGTGAGTGGTCAAATTGACCCCTTACCTCAATCGTAACGAATTTACGCATGGTGTTACGAATAATCAAGTGGTCAAAAGTACCACTTGATTATCTGTAACGGTTAGAATGAAATGCGTTACGGCTGTTGGTGGTGTCAAAATATGTCACCACCACTAACCGTAACAGAAACACGGAATATGTGCCGGACATGGGAATCTGCCTCCTGTGTCCGGCCATTTTTTGAAAATCTGATTTGTGGCACGATGTCGGAAATCAAAAACGGCTTGATTTTATTTGCGAGAGGAGGAGCCAAAAAGCAATGAGCAACCGAACCGAAGAACTGAAAATCCGCATCTCGCCGGAGGACAAGGAGCGGATAAAACTCAAAATGGAGGACGCCGGAATTCTGACTATGAGCGCCTATGTCCGCAAGATGGCGCTGGACGGAATTTGTATCCAGCTGGACCTGAAGGATGTGCGCCAGCTTACTGTCATGCTCCGGCGATGCTCCGATAATCTGAACCAGTACGCTAAACGGGCGAACGAAACCGGGAGCATCTATGCGGCGGACATTGAAGATTTACAGAACCGCCTGGACGAGATTTGGGAATTGTCCAGACAGTCGCTTGCGAGCCTTGCCGCAATCCGGTAGCGGCAAGAGGTACAGACCAGCCCCGTTTTTCTTTTTCCAGCAAGGCCGTGTCTGACGCTTCTCCGGCTCTCCAAGGGGCGAAAGCCCCGCCTGTTCCTGCGTAGCAGGAACAACAGCGTTCGTGAAACGAACGCGCAGCCAGCCCCGGCAACGGGGCTGTTCACAGGGTTTGGGGTACGGCCCCAACAAGCAGAAACTGCGGTTTCCGGCAACGCCGGGAACCGCAGTTTCGAGCCTTTGTGGGAACAAAGGCACTGCTTGCCAAGTAGCGCACACCCGCCTATATGAACTTTGGACTATTCACTTTTTTCTCCGTAAGGCGTTTGCTCCTCTGCTACCATCTGAGCTTCCTGTTGTGGCTCGAAGTTATAAACGATGGACTTATGTTTCTGTGGTGGTGCTTCATAAGGCTTTCCTTCTTTGTTGTAGGTAAGATTAAATACAAGATCGGAAAGCCATTTCTTGAATGAGGGATTATCCTGAAACTGTTTGAACAATTCCATATTATCAGCCATGATAGCGAAGATGACCTGCTGCAAAGCCCGCTCACTTTCAAGTCTTGCACTCTGTTCATCAGAGTTCTTCATGGCATTCTGATATTTCTCATCCCTGGAAACCATAGCAGGAATTTCGAGAATCTGTCGGCGCACATTATCTGCATCGTTCCAGTTGATATTGCCAAACATATCGTTGAAATCAGACAGAATAACAGAAAGTAAATCCATCTCCGGCTCGATAATGTGACCGACCTTGCCAGCGGGGACTGGCGCAACCTCGGAATCGGAATCTTCCAGTTTGATGGACATTGACTCACGCGCCTCATTGCGATAGCTTTCCAAATCGATTGCCTCAAGGATGCCCTGCGACCAATCGTCCTCGCGGGGAGAAGGCAGTTTTGGTATCAGCAGATTGAGGAAAATGGAAAGCCGTTCCCAATCCGCATTGCCATAGGGAAGAATCGCGCCGAGGAATCCATATGTACGGCAGAACGCTTTCGCTGCGCTTTTGAACTTGATCTGATCATCCGTTTCAAGCTGCATATAAATAGCTGTGCAGGCATCCAGGGTAGGATCAAGTTTATCACGGTCTGCGCCATTCAGATATAGGTTAACCAGGTGTTCTACATCGTCGCTGGAATATACCTGATACCCCTCCATTGTCGCCACAAGATCATAGAGTTTGTTCGGGTCGGTCTCGCCGGACAAAATCGTGGTGCGATAGTAGCGGGAGAAGGACTCTTCAATAATTTCCGGCTTATTAGCGAAATCCAAAACGAAGGTGTCATATTTCTTCGGATGGCAGCGGTTCAGCCTCGAAAGTGTCTGTACCGCTTTGATGTCATAGAGCATCTTATCCACATACATCGTGTGGAGCAGGGGCTCATCAAAGCCGGTCTGGAACATATCCGCAACAATCAGAATGCGATACGGGTCTGCCTTAAAGGTCTTTGGTATTTTTGCGTCCGGGAATCCATTCATGCCTGCCGAGGTCAGCGGCGGTTCCTGACCGTTGTACTTACACTCACCAGAGAAAGCAATAATGGTTTTATAGGGGCTGTGTCTTTCAGAAAGACACTTGTTGATCGCATAATAATATTCGATGCATCGCGGAATACTGGCAGTCACAACCATAGCGCGGGCCTGCCCACCAACTTTTCCCTTAGCAATAACCTGTTCATGGAAGTGGTCAACCATCATAGCGGCCTTCTTCGCTATGGTATAGCTGTTGCTCTCCACAAAATTACGGAGTTTCTTCTGGGCGCGCTTTTTGTCAAACATCGGGTCGTCCTCGACTGTTTTCATCAGCCTGTAAAAGCTGTCAATCGGCGTGTAATTCCGCAATACATCCAGAATAAATCCTTCCTGGATAGCTTGCTTCATTGTGTAGACATGGAATGGTTTATGCTGCAATTCGCCCTTATCATTCAATATAGGGTTTCCGCATTCATCCACAACAAGTATGCCGAAGGTCTCCAATGTCTTGTTCTTCGGTGTAGCTGTGAAGGCAAAATAGCTGGCATTATTCAGCAGCTTACGCCCTTCCATCATAGCGTTGATTTTGTCCTCGTTGTCCATCTCATCATCCGAGGCAAGCCCGGAGAGGGCAAGATTCATCTGCGCAGAGTTACGTCCGCTCTGCCCGGAATGCGCCTCATCAATGATAATAGCGAAACGATTCTCTTTGTGCGCGGCTCCAATCTGCGGAACAATGTATGGGAACTTCTCAATTGTGGTAACGATGATGCGCTTGCCATCGGTGATGGCTTTGGTAAGATCGCCGGAGTGTTCTGCCCATGCTACGGTATTGCTAACCTGCATAAACTGCTTGATGGTATCCCTGATCTGTTTGTCGAGGATACGGCGGTCAGTGACCACAATAACCGAGTCCAGCATCGGACGTCCATCCTGTTCAAGTCCAATCAACTGATGGGCAAGCCACGCGATAGAGTTGGACTTGCCGCTTCCCGCGCTGTGCTGGATCAGGTATTTACGCCCGACACCATTTTCCTGCACATCGCTAAGAAGTTTTGTAACCACATCCAACTGATGATACCTTGGGAAAATTTGCTTTTCCTTTTTCTTTTTGGTGTCCGCATCTATTTCGATAACGACCTGAGCATAGTTCTCAACAATCAGCGTCAGTTTTTCTTTTGTAAGAATGTCTTTCCACAGATAATCGGTCATCAAGCCATTGGGATTCGGCGGATTGCCCGCTCCATCGTTATATCCCTTATCGAAGGGCAGAAACCAACTGTCTTTGCCCGCAAGACGAGTGCAGAATTTGATACGGGCGTCATCCACGGCCAGATGCACCATGCAGCGTTTGAACTGGAACAACATCTCTCTCGGATCGCGATCATCCTTGTACTGCTGGACAGCATCATCCACATTTTGCTTTGTGAGCTGATTTTTCAGTTCAAAGGTGATAACAGGCAATCCATTGATGAATAAGCACAAGTCAAGGGCCAGCTTGCCTGCGTCCTGAGAATAACGGAGCTGGCGCGTCACGCTGAAAATATTTTTCTGGAACATTTCCCTTGCTTTTTCGTTGTTTTCGGTCGGTGTGAGATAGAACATGATGAGATCAACCGGGTACACTTTAATGCCATTGCGCAGAACATCTACAATACCGCGTTTGACCAACTCACCCTGGAGGCGGTTCAGAAATTGACGCTTTTTCTGCTCGGACTGAAACACACCCAGCTTACCCATCTGTGAGGGCTGGGTATCTTGCAAAAATCGAAAAAGGCGGGTTTCATCAATCGCATATTCTTTATTATAATCAGCGTTAGTCCCTTCTTCATAACCGTTCTGCTCAACCAGCCATTTTACAATGAGGGCCTCCAAACCGCTTTCTTTTGTATTTGTAAAGGCCATACTCAGCCCTCCTGTTCTTCAATCCGCTTGCGCTCGGCTTCGATTTCACGCTGTAATTCTTCAGCAGTGGGTAATGCAAAACGATAACGCGAAGCAAAAACTTGTTGAGCATCGTTCAAAACAGAGTATTTGACGATTGCCTCATTCTTTTGGGAACACAAGATGATGCCGATAGTAGGGTTATCATCTTCGTTTTTATATAGCGCATCAAACATTCGGATGTAGCTGTCCATCTGCCCAATATCACCATGCGTCAATTTGCCAATTTTCAGGTCAAGCAGCACATGGCATTTCAGGATACTGTGGTAAAACACGAGGTCAAGATAAAAGTCCTCATCTTCATAGCGCATCAACTTCTGTCTGGCTACAAAACAGAAACCACGTCCCAACTCCAACAGAAATTCCTGCAATTTATCAATCAATGCCTGTTCCAAATCAGACTCCCGCAGGGCCGGGTAATCTTTCAGGTCGAGGAACTCCAACACATACGGGTCCTTGATGAAATTTTCCGCAGATAAAGGTGCTGTGAGTTCAACAGCTTCGGCCCTTACAGGTACCTGGTCTCTGCTTGCAAGAAGCCGCTCATAGTATAGGGTAGAAATCTGCCTTTCCAGTTGGCGGCTCGACCATGCGGAAGCGATTGCCTCGTCCATATACCATTGCCTTGCCTGTTCATTTTCCACCGAAAGCAGGAGGCGGTAATGCGTCCAGGTCAATTGCGAACGCAGTGCGTTCGTATTTGGGAATGTGACATAAAATTTCTTCATCTGCTGCAACGTCCGCACAGAAAAGCCCTTACCGAAGTCCTTGGTCAAACGGCTGGACAACTCCTGCAAAATAGCTTTTCCATAATCAGCCCGCACATTGCCGTTTTGCTCATGTTCTACGATGATGCGCCCAATCTGCCAGTAGGCTTGTACCATCGCAAAATTGACTGCGCTGTATGCCTGATTGCGCGACAACAGGAGGGCTTCTTTTATTTCGGAGTAGATGTCCTCATAAGGAGTTAGGTTAAGGTCAGCCATTTTATCAGTCCTCCTTGCCGTGAAAACATTTTTTATATGCGTTTTGTTGTTTTGTGGCGATGTATTCACGCGCCAGGGCAGATAGTTGCTGGATTTCATTCTGATTATATTTGCTAACCTCATTCATTAGGGCAAGTAAATTTTCCCTTTGAGGTTCAATGTCAATAATTTTGCTTTTATGGATTTCAATTTCAGCTTCACTATACTCTGGCGGCTGTCCCAATGCTTGATGCCGCTGGTTGCTTTGCTGACAATTTGTCATCAAGGCTTGATACAGGGCATTGCTGACAGAAACAACAACATAGGCATCTACTATCTGTAGCAGTTCGAAAAGTTTGCTTCCAACCTTCTCATATATCTTTTGAAACTCCGGCAAAATTGATTGGATTCTGCAAGGCTTTTTACAAGCGGAACATCCTGCGGTCATTGCATAAATATCTGTGAAAAACATAGTTTCCAATTTCAGAGCATTAATTTTTCGCATTTCTTCAGAAAGTTGCTGTCGGATAGCTGCTACTTCAGCAGGATTATATCCCTTGCTTGTGATATACAAACTGTTAAACTGCTGATAGAGAGTGCTTGGTGCAAAAACATTCAAATCACAAATTGCTTTCCCCAACGCATCTTTTTCTTTTTTGATGCTATCCATTGATTTCTCATATTGATGGATATTGCGTTCATGTCGCAATGTAAGCATGACACCCGCAAGTGTCATCGTCCCGCCAAGGTAACTGCCGCAAAAGATAAACCATGTGGAGGCATCGACATTTGGCACATTGATATTGATGCCAAAATAATTCCCCAGAGCAATTCCTATATGCAGGCAGAGCATCAGAAGGAAAGGAATGGCTAGGACAACCAGAAACCACCATTTTGATAATTTATTCTTCATATGTTTCACCTTCCATTCCCTCCATACTTTCATCATTCTCTGTATCAACCGTTTCCTCCACAAATTCGCATTCTGGAATTTTAATGCCACGAACATCAATCCTGCCGATGACGGTATCCGCTACCAAGCGAGCCTTGAATTCTCGCAAAATGGAGATTTCTTTGGTCAAGGTAGCGATAGCTTTTTTTACTTGGTCTATGATTTCATTGATTCGCTCCACAGCTTTCACT
This sequence comes from Clostridia bacterium, assembly GCA_910576205.1. Classification (GTDB taxonomy): domain Bacteria; phylum Bacillota; class Clostridia; order Lachnospirales; family Lachnospiraceae; genus RGIG4284. Next base: position 12,636 of record CAJTHL010000010.1, read on the forward strand.
TGATTTTCTTCATCTGAAAGCGAAATTAATGTGTTACCCAACGCAGCCGGATAAATGTGAACGATAATATCGCCCTTGCCGTGGATATATCTGTGCTTCAATGCCGCCTGGCTATAAAGCTGGTACAGCAAGTATTCCACATTGATGCCTTCATTCGGTCGGAACACAATGACATCTCCGCCCGCAGCAACTACCTCATCACCCATATACAAAATGGATTTACCGATTTCATCCTTTGTTTCACCGGTTCCGGCCATTACTATATCGCTCTTCACTATTTTTCGTGAAACATCATAAGCATTGCTATCAATGCTGTGAGTGATTACGGATGTTTTATATTCATACTGCGTGTAGATATCGCCGTAAAGAATGGCAGGATACCCGCCGCCCTCTACAAGGTTATCCCTTGAAAAACCACCGCCTTTGAAAAAGGTACCGAGTTGCTTAAGTCGAACTGTATCTACCACTGGGTATACACGCAACTGTTTTTCAATTTCGGCTTGCATCAATTCTTTTAGTGTGGATATTTGCCTTTGCTTCACTCCAATAAGTTTATTAATACTCGAAACCTTCCAATCCAAAAACCGCACAATCTGATCCTGTTCGGGGCTGGGCGGGATGGGGAGAAGAATGGATTTCATTTCACTGTATCGTGTTGTCCACAAATCGGCAACAATTCCTCTGCCGTTGCGGTAATACTCCTCCGAAAATGTCTGACTCCTCAATAGATAATGTACATATCTGCTGTTCCATTCGCTTCTGGGTGTAAGCACAATGTTAATAAGAGAAACCGAGCCATCAAGTTCTGAAACACCACAAGAGCCTTTTCTATCAGACCGGCTGTTGATAACAAAGTCCCCTACACGCACCAGTTTACGATTGTCCCCTGCATCAGTTTTCACTGCACTGTCTAATTGCGGCACAATACCAATTTTTGCGACAGAAAGTGGTGGGTAATCTTTGTCGGAAACCTTAACTTTTCGCTCAGTAAATAAAGAGCCGATTTTCTTACAGTCCCAATATGAGGGGATTTCCCCGAGCCAAGTGAGATTACCATGGATGTGATTTGCGCTCATTGTATCCCCTCCATAATCTCCGCCATCATACCGTCCGCTTCCTGTTCATGGGCTTTCAAGCTCTCCAAAATTTCCTCCATCGGGCGCAGCTCCACCGGCTTGTAGAAATACTTGGTAAAGCTAATCTCATAACCGACCTGCGTTTTCTTTTCATCCACATAAGCATCGGAGGTATAGGGCAGCACTTCATTTTTCATAAAGGTATCAATGCCGCCCTCATAGGTAAACGGGATATTTTCCGTATCCCGCAAATCAACATCCGGTTCACCATCAATGGGCTGTGCAGATGAGTCTTTCTCAGTAATAAAGGACCGGATTTTCTTGAGAATGCCGGCTTTCAGCTTTGTTGCTTTGGCAAATGCTGTCCAGTCATCCAGAGGTGCGTTTTTTGCAGCTTCAGCAAGAGCAATTTTTACCGCCGCAAGCTCGTCCGCTTTCTTGAATATGTCTGCGGGAATTTCTCTGTCCGGGTACACACGCAGACGCAGAGGGCGTTCTACCGTGACAGACCAGTAGCCAAACTCCTCATTATCAAAAATCATGCTGACTTCGCTTTGCTCCATCTCCGTAAAAATGCGGACGATTTCATTTCGGATTTCCGATGTGATTTCACAATTCTTCTTGCCCATATTTTTGCGGAGCGGGGATTTCATGGCGGTTGCGTCAATCAGTTGAATTTTCCCTTTGCGGCGTTCCTCTTTCTGATTGGACAGAATCCAGATAAATGTCCCAATTCCTGTGTTGTAGAACATATTCTCCGGCAGTGCGATGATAGCCTCAACCAAGTCGTTTTCAATCAGATAGCGGCGGGCGTTGCTTTCCCCACTGCCGGCGTCCCCCGTGAAAATGGACGAGCCGTTATGTACCTCGGCAATGCGGCTGCCCAGCGGCGTATCCTTTTTCATCTTTGCCACATTGTTCAAAAGGAACAGCAGTTGACCATCGCTTGTTCGAGGAATCATGGCCATCTGTTCGCCACCTTCAAGATAGGCATTAAATCGGGTATCCAGAATTTCCTTTTTGCCGCCCATCTTTTCCGCGTCCACCTTCCAGCTTTTCCCATAAGGCGGATTGGACAGCATAAAATCGAACTGCCTTGTGGCGTTTCCGTCCAAGGAAAGTGTAGAACCATAACTGATATGCTCTGCCTGTTCCCCATCACCTTTGAGCAGCATATCCGCCTTACAGATTGCATATGTTTCGGGGTTCACTTCCTGCCCAAACAAATGAATAGACACATTCTTCTTCAGTTTTTGGGCAATCGCCAGAAGCCTGTCCTGCGCAACAGTAAGCATACCGCCTGTCCCGCAGGCTCCGTCATAGCAGGAATAGGTGGCGTCTTTGATTTTGTCGGCGATGGGTATAAACACAAGGTCAGCCATCAATTCAACAACATCACGGGGCGTCCAGTGTTCGCCTGCCTCCTCATTGTTTTCCTCGTTGAATTTGCGGATCAGTTCCTCAAAAATCGTACCCATGCTATGGTTGTCCAGTCCTGGATGCCTCACTATAGTCTGTGCATCGTCCTTATAAACCGGCTTCGGAGAGAGATTGATATCCGGCGAGATAAATTTCTCAATCACCGCTCCCAGAATATCCGCCTCGATCATTGTATCAATCTGATTGCGGAACCTGAACTTCTCCAAAATCTCCTGCACATTAGGGGAGAAACCGTCCAGGTAAGCCTCAAAGTCGGCCTTTAGCGTTTGCTTCTTTGCGCGGCTGGTGAGATCGCGCAGGCGGAACGGGGAGGCGTTACAGAATGCCTGACCTGCCGCATTGCACAGCGCCGGCCACTGATTATCGATTCTGGCTTCATCCAGCTTTTTCTTCATATCAAGAACAGCCTCTTTGCTGTCCTCCAGCATGGCATCCAAACGGCGGATAACTGTCATTGGCAGAATGACATCACGATATTTTCCCCGCACATACACGTCGCGCAGACAGTCATCCGCAATTCCCCATATAAAACTTACGATTGTATTGTGAATTTGATTGTCCATATGTCTTTATTCCCTTCTCACGGAGACCAGCGTCTTCCGACTTACAGCAGATTTATCCTTGTTTCAAAACTCATATTCCGTATAACTGATTCACTTTTCTTCTACCATTTCCATAATATCACAGACATCACATCTTAGAGCTGTGCAGATTTTTTCAATGATTTCCGTATTTACATTTTCATTTTTGCCGAGCTTCGTAACGGATGCCGCACTTATCCCAGCTAATTGTTGCAAGTCTTTTTTCTTCATATCCTTGTCAATCAACAGTTTCCATAATTTCTTGTAACTGATAGCCATGAATGAACCTCCCTTTTCTGGGAATGTGCCGATTTGAAGATTTCTGCTGCTTATTATAACACGACTAATCCCAAAACGCAAGATTTCCTCCTGCGATTGCAGGAGGAAATGCTGATTTCTATTGGTTTTTTGCTTCAACTAACAGAGATAATATTTACGCCAGTGATAGAAATTGTTTTTTGTGAGTTTTTGGGCGAAAATATCCTTGACAAATCCCGTCTTGGTTCTGTATGGAGTTGCTTTCGCCGCCGTCCCTGTCCTCGTCCCCCACTGATAAGCGGGAATAAAGGGCTGTGATTTTGCTGTAATCATTCATGTGCATACCCTCCTGCGTCAATATATGTGTTGCTTACAGTTAAGATTATGCACCTCAACGTGCGGAACCGTACTCAATACCTTTGCGGTATTTCTTCGCGTTCTTGCCTTTTAGGTAAACGGCAAGCCGGATAACCACCGCCCCGGCAATGCCGATCAGCAGGTCGGCGGGGTGGAAGCTGGGGGCTGCGCTGGCAAAAGCGGCGGTGAAGCCCTCCCCCAAGTGTAAGATTTTTTGGCTTGCGTCCATGCCGGGGGACAGCCGGACAGCCGCGCCCACCTTGTCAAACAGGTACACAAAGAGCAGATACGGGAGATTGAGGATTAGCAGCTTCTTGATTTCCGGCTTCATAGCGATACCTCCCTGTCCTTGTGTTTGGTCTGCTGGCGGCTGGCGTTCAGCTCCTTTGCCTTTTCCCGGAAAGCGGCTAATGCCTTTCGGATTGAGGGCTTCTTATCCTGTGTCAGCTTCTTTGCGGAAAACTCCTTGAAAGCGGCAGTCAGCGCGTCCGCGTCCCTGCCTTTGAAGAATACAAGGTAGCGGGGTGGGGTTTCCGTCGCGTCCTTTTTCAGCGCAAAGTCGATACCATATTTTTTCGCTGTACTCTCAAAGGCTTTGATGTTGTCCTTTGTGATCTCAATGTTGGAAACGCCTGTATTCTGCTTCATAAGCTGCTTTAGGGTCTGCTTCCCGTGGGGGATCGCCTGTCTGTCAAGCTCTTTCTTTGCCTGTGAGAGCAGCTTTTTGATTGCCTTTTGCAGCACTTCGGCGGTCAGCTTCCCGGTCTTGATATACAGGGCAACGGTTTTTTCGTTGATTTCGTCCTGCATGGGGTCTGTCCCTCCTTTCGGGGTAGTCTATGGGGCGGCGGTCAGATACGCACCCGCAGCCCGTTTAAGTCGTCCGCTCTGATACCCACCAAGTACCATTCCTGCGCCATGTTCATTTCAATACGGGTCGGCTTCCACTTGCCGCGTGTGAACACGTCGAAACAGTCCCCGCAATGCAGCCCGCCGTAATAGCTGGCAAGGTCAAAGCGAATGTCGTAGCGGTCTGTGCGCTCGTCAAATACCAATGCTCCCGTCATTTTCTGTGCCATAATAAAATCCTCCTTTTGTGGTTGTGGGTGGTTACAGGCTTTCGCCCGGTTTGAATGAATAGGGGTCGTGCGGCTCCTTTGGCGCAAGTGCGCCGATTGCCATGTCGTGAGCCACAAGGGACGTGTAATAGTTGCCGATTGTGGACGGGGCATTGAAAAGCACCGCCCGTAAATACTGTTTGATGTTGCGGATTTTGGTTGTGTTCTCCCGCATACAGTCCAGCACAAAACGGATATGTTCGCCGTCCAGCTTCATAAACTTTGTTTTCACCAGCTCGGCGGGGTAGTCGTCCCCGGCAATGCGGATCGTCTTTCTCCGGGTACAGACGGTTTCCAGCATGAGGTCAACAATTTCGTCCAGCCTGTCCCCGTCAAACTTCATATCCTGCATGAGAATGTCATAGTCGATATTGTCCTTGATGATCTCCCGATAAATCTCGTATGCGCTCTGTGTGTCCGCTTCCTTTCGCTTCCGTTCCGGCGGCGTAGCCGCTTCTCCGTTAGAGGGAGAGGGGTTAGGGGAAAGGATAGGAATGGAATGGGTATTTTGTAAATCTGTATTTATTTTTTCTTTTGTTGGTAAGTCAGTTCTTTGTATATCTTTATTTAATTGCATTGGATTTTCCGTCGTCAGTTTACCCGGTGTCGGATTTTCCAATATCGGATTGCCCGGTGTTGGATTTTCCAATATCGGTTTATCCAATCCCGGCGGGGTGTCGTCCGGCGGCTGGGGCTGCTCGTATATGGTGTATTCAATGGCGGTCATTTTGCCTTTCTCGTCCCGTCCCTGCCGCCGCTTGATATACCCGGCTTTTTCCAGTTCCCATACGGCGGTACGGATAGCGTCGATACTTTCCCGGTTGATCTGTGACAGCCCCGCAAGGGTGTAGTCCCAATCTTCGGGTAGGGAAAGCATTTGCGACAAAAGCCCTTTTGCCTTTAAGGTCAGTTCCTTGTTGCGTAAATGGTGGTTGCTCATAACGGTATAGCCCTTGTTGCGCTGCACTCGGAAAACTGCCATAGCTTCATCACTCCTTTGGTTGTGGATTTGTTACGCGATAGAACGCCATTTTGCCGGGGTTAGGTATAAAACCCTGTTCCCGGCAAAACCGCGCCCGCAAAGCCGCATATAGCAAGGCTTTTTTCGCCCCTACTGCGTAACATGAGGGCATAAAAAAAGCGGCGTTCCTGTTCTCCCGTATAGGGATAGAGAAACGCCGCGTCTGCGTCGTATTCAGTTTTCATTTATTCTTTCTCAATGCTGTGTGCTGGTGGCTGGGCTGGCAGGGTTCCGGGCGGTATATCAAGGCTCTTTCCCTCAAAAGTAGTAAATTGGTAGTAAATTCAGCTTGAAATCCTGCTTGTATGCCCGTAAATCAAGGCTTTTTTGAGATAATCAACCATTTTGTGGGAATATGTGTATTGATTTCTTGTTATATTATATTATATTCTATGGTAAAATACAGACGGAGGGAAACCATTGGATCAGAAAATCGAAGTAGAAATCTTAAAATACCGGTCAGAGGCCATCCCCTACGATACCCCGGGGATCCCTCTTTACATAAGGACGCGAAACCTGTCCGAATATATGAATATGCGCTCCTTCCCCCACTGGCACGATGAGATCGAGCTCATGTACCTGGTAAAGGGTCGGATGCAATTTCATGTCAATGGGAAAACCCTTCTTCTGAACACCGGGGACTGCGCCATGGTCAATATAAGGCAGATGCACCATTCTTCCTCATATCACCGGGAGGACTGTACTTTTTTCTGTCTGATCTTCCACCCCGGACTCCTTACAGGAAACGCCTCCCTCTATGAGCGATTCGTGCTTCCTGTTCTCCAGGATCCTGGATTTGAATTTTACTGCTTTCATCCCGGGGAGGCCTTTTATGGGACAGTCTCCCGGCTTCTTGAACATGTCATGGCCTGCAGACAGCAGGCTTGCCATGCCTACGAGATGCAGGTCATCGGCGAAATGCACCTGTTCTGGGCAGAATTTCTGCGCCTGCTCCCTCCGCCAGATCCAAAGGCAAAACCGCAAGCCAACCCGGATCTGAAAGCCCAGCGGGAGATGCTCTCCTTTATCCACCAGCATTACGCGGAAAAACTGACCCTTGGCGATATCGCCGCCTCCGCCAATGTGTGCCGCAGCAGGTGCTGTGCCATTTTCAAGGAATATATGAGCGCATCCCCCATCGATTTCCTGAACCAGTACCGCCTGGAGATCAGTTGTGAGCTGCTGGGAAACAGTTCTTTAAGCATCACGGAGATCGCCGTCTCCTGCGGCTTTGTCCACAACAGCTATTTTTCCCAGATGTTCCGCCGCCTCTACGGCCGTACTCCAAAGGAATACCGGGAAAAAGCGCGAAAAAGCGCTGCCTCTCATCCTAAAGACTGATGGGCAGCGCTTATTACGGTTCCTAAATATACTTTCATTCAATGCTCTGTTTCCTTCTGCTCCTCCTCCGACACATAGATAATGTCAAAGGGCTTATTGGTCACAAAGAGAAACACGCAGTCCTCCTCGTCCGTGGCTCCATGCCTGGCTACGGAGCCTTCGGAATGCCACACAAAGCTTCCCGGGCCGTAGACGCCCTCGTCGGTCCGCAGTTTTCCGGAAATCACATAGATGCCGTGGCTGCAGTTGTGGCGGTGGGCATCCTTGTAGAAGCCCTTGTCGTATTTTGAAAAGTTTACCACAATCCCCTCTTCCTCAGCGCCGATCATGCGCTTGTCAAAAAACCTGTGCTGCATGTGTTCGTCGAAAAACTCCTGCCACTCCATCTTGTCCAGCTCAAAAGCTTTGATCTTTCCCTCGTTCATGTTATGGTTCCTCCTGTTAAAAATTTCCCTTCCGCCCTTCCGGGCAGACACTGGTTTTTGTGTTGCGTCCGTCCTGTATGTTTAATACTTTATTAAAATATTTTATTATGTATTCATCATACTACATAAGGCACCCGGTGTCAATATCCGCGAAAAGAACTATTCCTCATTTTACCCTCTGCAGGTTTGGCATTATTATTGACTATGCCGGAAAATTTTATCCAAAATGGCAGGCAATTCTGTGACCTGCCTCTCTCTCCACCAGTCCGGGCCTTTCCAGAAAACATTTTCTCTCCGCTCTGGGGCAATGCCCGGCATATACGCATCCTTCCCGGAAGGACGCCGCCAGATATTCTCTCTTCTCTTCCGTCAGAATCCCCTCGTCTTTCTGTCCGGCCTCCCCGGATTCTGTTTCCAGTTCCCCAGCCTCCAGGAGCCTTCTGGTATAGGGATGCGTTAAAGCGCAGATATCCCGGATATCCTCTATCTCCTCCACCGCCGCGCCCCCATACATGACCAGCAGCTTATCCGCCAGATAATACACCGCCTCCAGGTCATGGGAAACAAGCAGGCAGGTAAGATGAAGCTCCTTTTTTAGATCTGACAGCAGATTCAGAAGCTGGGCCTGTACCGATACATCCAGGCTGCTTAAGGGCTCGTCCAGAAGCAGTAGCTTTGGTTCTGCCGCCAAGGCCCGGGCAATGCAGATACGCTGAAGCTGTCCGCCGCTGAACTGCCTGGGATATTTCGCCTTATCCTCCGCCGAAAGCCCCACAAGCTCCAGCAGACGCTCCACCTCCTGCTCTCTCTGGTTCCGGTTTAGAGAGGTGAAATTTTCCAATGGCTCGGCAAGGATCTTTCCCGCCTTCAGATGAATGTTTACCGCATCCATACTGTTCTGAAACACCATCTGCAGGCTGCTTCGGATCTTTCTGTGATCCGCCGGTTCTCCCTGGTAGAGAATCTCACCCACGTCCGGTTTTTCTATTCCCGCAATCACGCGGCAAAGGGTGCTCTTTCCACAGCCGCTCTCCCCCACCACTCCCAGGCAGCGCCCTTCCTGCAGGGAAAATCCCACTTCCCGCAGGGCATATACTGGCTGCCTTTTCCGGCTCTGGTAGGTTTTTGAAATATTCTTTACCTCCAGCAGTGTGTTTCCTTGTGCCTCTCTCATAACCCGGCCTTTCCTTTCCAGTGGCGGCATCTCACAAAATGGTCTTCGTCTGCCCTTTCCAGCTTTGAATCCCCCTCCCCACAGGCAGCGTCCGCCTGGGGACAGCGGGGCGCAAAGGGGCATCCGCCTCCCGTATCCTCCCCAATCCTGGGCGGCCTGCCCGCCATAACCGTCAAACGCTCCTTCGAGTACGCCGGCCTGGAACGGAACAGCCCCTTCGTATAAGGATGAATCGGATTTTCAAGAAGCACGTTCACAGGCCCCTGTTCCACAATGCGCCCCGCGTACATGACATAGATCCAGTCCGCCATCCGGGAGATCACTTTCAAGTCATGGGATACCAGCAGCAGTGAGAGGCCCCTCTCTTCCCTCAGCCTGGCAAGCAGCCAGAGGATTTCCCTCTGGACTGTGCTGTCAAGGGCCGTGGTGGGCTCATCAGCTATAAGAAGCTCCGGCTCCCCCATAAGGCTTAACGCAATCATTGCCCGCTGCAGCATCCCCCCGCTGAGTTCAAAAGGATACCGTTTCATGACGGCCTCCGGCTCCGGCATATACATCCGCCCAAGCCACTCCACTGCCTCCCTACGCCGCAAAGCCTTTTGTTTTCCCTTACATCCCTCCAGAAAGTGCGCCCCAATGGTCATCCGGGGATCAAAGGCAGACAGCGGATCCTGGAGGATCATGGACATCCGCCGTCCCCGGAAGGCGTCCATCCTGTCGTCCGCCTCTATGGGAACACGCTCCCCGTCAAAAAACACCTGCCCCCGGACCTGCCATTTCCCCGGATCGTGCAGTCCCAGGAGCGTTTTGCAGAGCATGGATTTCCCACAGCCACTCTCCCCAATAATCCCTGTACAGCCTCCCCGCTCTATGGCCATATCGCCCGGATAGACCACAGGGATCCATGTTTCCCCTTCCCTCATGGAAACGGAAAGCCCTTCTGCCACAAGCAGGTTCTCCCCTGTCATGATCTTCGCACCTCCAGTTTGTCCCGGAGCCTGTCCCCCAAAAGGTTTACGCTGATGACAATGAAAACAACGCAAAGCCCCGGCCAGAGCATCATTCCCGGATGCTCCATATAATTGCGCCCGTCATTTATCATCATTCCCCATTCCGCATCCGGGGGCAGTATCCCAAGCCCCAGAAAGGAATACCCGGAGATGGCCAGAAGCGCACCGCCGAAATCCAGAGACAGCACAGGCAGCATTTCCGGTAAAATGGAAATAAAAATATGACGGCGCAGGATCTTCAGCCAGCTGCTGCCAGAGAGCCGGCTGGCCAGAATGGCGGTTCTCCCCATCTCCGCCCGGGTGAGGTTCCGGGCCATCCGCGCATACCAGATCCACCGGACGAGGAGCATGGCCAGACATACGCTGCCGATCCCCACGCCCCGGACACTGACCACAATCAGCACCAGGACGATCCCCGGAAACGAACGTAAGATATCGCTTCCCTTCATGACCACACTGTCAAAGACGCCTCCGGTAAACCCGGAAAGCATCCCCAGGCAGGTGCCAAAGACAGCCGAGGCTGCCGTCACCAGGGCCGCGTAGCCCATAGTCCGCCGTCCTCCCCACAATACCCGGGAAAAAATGTCCCGCCCCAGATAATCGGTTCCCAGCCAGTGGCTGGCAGACATTTTCGCAAATTTTATGGTGGGATCCGCCTTGTTGGGATCCCAGGGCGCCAGAACCGGGGCCAGCAGGCAGATAAGCACCAGCAAGGCTGGCAATAGCAGAAAGAATTTTCTTTTCATTTATTTCCCCCTAACCGGATTCTTGGATTCAGCGCCGCGCAGGCCATATCCGATATGAGATTGGCGGCAACAAAGATCACCGCCATCAGCAGGATATATCCCTGGATCATGGGATAATTCCTGGCCGCCACCGCGCTGACGCACATCCTGCCCAGGCCCGGCCAGGAAAAGACATTCTCCACTATGACCGCCCCGGACAGCATTCCGCCGATATGAAGTCCCAGCGCCGTAAGAACCGGAAGAAGCGCATTGGGTATCACATGACGCCACACTGCCTGCCTCCGGGTAAACCCGCGTATCCTGGCGTAAGTGACAAAAGGCTGGTTTTTCATCTCCAGAATGCTGTTCCGGAGCAGCTTTGTATAGGTGGCTATATAAGAGCAGGCCAGGGTGAAGGAGGGGAGGACCAGGCAGGAAAGGCTGGTGGCCCCCTGCACCGGGAGCACCCCCCACTTCAAGGAAAACAGGTATACCAGAAGAAATCCCAGCCAGAATTTCGGTATGGCCGCCCCCACAAAAGTAAATCCCCGGATAAGCCTGTCCCAGAAGCTGTTTGCCCGTTCCGCCGACAGGATCCCAAAAACAGTGCTGAGGGCAAGCACCCACACAAGGGCCGCCAGAGCCAGTATCCCGGTATATTTCAAGTCGGTCTTAAGCTCCTCCGTCACCGGGCGCTTCGTCTGGTAGGAATTTCCCAGATCCCCCTGCAAAACCTGTCCCAGCCATTTTACATACTGGACCGGGACAGGATCCTCCAGGCCCAGCTCCTCCTTTACAAGCTGCAGGCTCTCCTCCGTAACAGGGGCGTTTATGGAGTTTAAATATGCTGTGGCCGGGTCTACGGGCAGCAGCCTTATTAAAAAGAAGGCTGCTGCCGAAACCAGAAATAACAGAGGGACCAGTCCCAGCATTTGCTTTAGCAGATAACGGATCATATCGTCTCTCCCCCTGGCTGTCTTTTATCATTACTCAGCCCAGGTTATCCCGCTTACATCCATGCTGTCCTGTCCTGTGGCCAGATCCATTCCCGTCATATCGCTGCGCATGATCCCCAGCTTGTTGGTAACAGTCAAGGGCACATAGACAGCCTCGTCGTGGAAGCTCTGCATGATAAAGACAAAATTCTCGGCAAGCTTCTCCTCATCCGTCTGGCTTAAGCAGTCCAGCATCACCCTGTCAAGCTCCGCCTTATTGCTCATGCCCTTCTGCACGGTATTGAACTTATCCCCGTCCTTTGCCATGGCGGCCAGGGTGGCATAGGGTTCGTAGGAGCCGCCCCAGGAGCTGTAGATCAAGACTCCGAAATCTCCCTTCGTCCAGTTTTCCCGGTAAACCTGGCTGTCCTGGGGAACAATGTTCAGCTGGATGCCAACTTCCGCATACTGGGACTGGAGTATCAGACCGATATCCATATCCTTCGTCACAGCGGAATCGTAGATCAGGTCGATCTCAAGCCTCTTTCCATCTTTGGAGCGGATGGTATCGCCATTCTCGCAGATCCAGCCGCTCTCCTCCAGGATCTGCTTTGCCTTCTCCGGGTCGTAAGGATACGGCTCAATCCCGGTATCCGTGTAGGGAACCTCCGTGGAAAAATAAGCGGTGGCAGGCTCCTGAAGCCCGTTAAAGATCCCGTCAGAGATAGCCTGCTTGTCCGTGGCGTATTCCATGGCCAGGCGCACCTGCAGATCTCCGGTAATCTCCCCGGCCGTGTTAATGTTCAGATTGGAAATGCTGGTAGTGGGAGCCTTGGCGGTATAAAATCCGGCCGCGCCCAGTTCCTCATAAAGCTCTGCAGTAATCTGGGTGGAGTCCATCATTAGGTCGATCTCTCCCGCCTTTAGGGACGAAGCCGCCGTGTTCACGTCCGGGATCACCACGGCCCGCAGATACTGGAACGCAGGCTTTTCTCCCCAGTAATTCTCATTCCGCTCAAAAACTGCATACTGATCCGCCACATATTCCTTCAGCACCCACATGCCGGTTCCGATAGGTTCCGTGACACCGTAATCATAGGGATCCCCTTCCGCCGGGAAACCGGCCTCCCCCAGCATCACCAGCGGGCGGCTGAAGGTAAAATCGCTCAGAAGGGAATTGCAGGGCTGGCTTAAGGTCAGAACCAATGTGCCTTCGTCCGGCGTCTCGACCCCGGTAATGGAAGACAGGGACTGGAGGAAGGAATAGCCGTCTGCATGGGCCATCACCGCCTCGATATTCTTTTTGGCGATCTTGGAATTGAAATCGCTGCCATCGCTGAATTTTACATTGTCTCTTAGGTGGAAGGTATAGGTTTTCCCATCCTCAGAAACCTCCCATCTCTCGGCCAGCTCCGGCACGATCTCGCCGTTTTTCATTGCCACCAGGCTCTCATAGACCCAGTCCTGGGCAAACATCTGGCTTTTCATGGTATGGGGATTCATGTCCCCAATGTCTTTGGCTGCCCTTACCACCAGGGTATCTCCCTTTTCTTCCGCGGGAGCCCCGGCCTCCGGCTCCTGGTTTTCTGCACCCTGTTCCTGTGTTTCCTGGGGCATTCCTTCCGTCGTTTTTTTCTGCCCGCATGCCGCCAGGGATAGCAGCATCGCAAAGATCAGCAGGATGCTCCATACGTTTCTCTTCATATACTTATCCTCCTATTTAAGTTCTCTATCTGTCCTGCAGGTACAAAAAAAGAAACGATCATTGCCGTTCCCCCTCACATAAATGCCCACTCGTCAAACAAACTGCGCGCACATTCATTCTGATTGAACACTTATTACAGGAAGCGTCAATAACTTAGGATCAAGCAGGTTTCCTGACTTTGGATCCTCGTCCTTCCGCACCTTCTCATGCCTTGGCACAATGGCTTCTGCGGAAAAACTCCCCGTTCACAGTGACCAGTTCGTTTGAGATTTTCACTCTATTCCCTATTATCCGGATCTATCCGGCACTTGATCCCTATTCAGTTTTCGTTAGTATTATAATTTAAGAATTTTGCCCTGTCAATGCCAATTTTCCAGAACATGTTCCCAATTTTCTTACAAAGTCCTCAATGAGCCCGTTTACCAGCTCCGGCTGATCGCTGTTGGAATTGTGTCCGGCGTTCTCAATCCATATAAGGGGGATTCCGGCGGTCTTATGCCAGGCCTTATTGTACCGCTTCGTGGAGCCGGCCTGGTCGCATTTCCCGCACAAAAGAAGGGACGGACAGTCAGGGAGATAGGGAAGATCTGCCTCTATGGCAAGGGCCAGCATACGGAATCCATGGCCGGAAAGCCGGGCATAGCGCTCCTTGTCCCCGTCGTACGCCATCATAATATCCCGCATAAGCTTCCTGCCATATGCGGAGACCGCACACCCTCTGACCCCGGATTTCACCAGGAGTTTCCACGGAAAATAGCGGTACACCGGCTCCATCCTTTTAAGCAGCCACAGCTCCACTGCCGTGATATAACGCCTCTGGAGAGGCGCGGAATCAATGGAGATAAATCCCGCAAGCCGCCCTTTAAACTGCTGGGCAAAAGCCTGGGCCACATACCCGCCCATGGATTGTCCAATCAGCACCGGCCTCTCCACCTGCTCCCTCTCCAGAATCTCCCCAAGCCACTTTGCCTTGTCCATTAGGGAAAACTCTAACTGAAAGGGCCAGGATGCCCCGTGCCCGGGGGCGTCCCAGACCAGGAGCGGGTATTTGCCAGAGAAATACTCCATCTGCCTGTCAAACAGCCGGTGATCGGCAGTCAGCCCAGGCAGGAACACCAGCGTGTACGGGCTATTCTGTGGTTCTCCGTCTGTCCAGTAGTGAATGTCACCCAAGGGCGTTGCCTGTATTTTTTCCAGCATATTTCCATCCTCCCCCTCCAGTATTTGTTCTGAATTATACCACAGATAAGCGTTTCCCGCAAGCCGCCTGGGATGCTCCTTAAACCTCCCCGTCCTCTTCTATGCCCTCCCATCCTCCTGACCTCAGGCTTTTTCTGTCTGCCCGCATGTCTTTTCTGCCGGCATTGAACCGCCGGCGCATTTATGTTAAAATGAAAGCACAAAAGATAAAAGAGGTGCCTCTATGGATACGCGTTTGAAAAAGCAGCTGGATTTTATCCTGGAAATCGACAAAGAAAAGAATATTTTCCGCCAGACTCATCTGTCCGGCCACGGAAGAAACGAGAATGACGCCGAGCACGCCTGGCACATGGCGGTTATGGCCTTCCTTCTCAGGGAATATGCCAACGAGAAGGTAGATATCACCCGGGTGATGCTGATGTGCCTTATCCACGACGTGGTGGAGATCGACGCCGGCGACACCTACGCCTACGACGCCGAAGCCCTGAAAACCCAGAAGGCCAGGGAGGACGCCGCCAAAAAGCGCATCTATTCCCTGCTGCCCAAAGACCAGGGGGCAGAGCTCATGTCCATTTTCGATGAGTTTGAGGAGAATGAGACTCCGGAGGCGAAATTTGCCCACGCCATGGACAACCTGCAACCCCTCCTTCTGAACCACAGCAACCAGGGCAGCGACTGGCGGGAACACCAGGTGACGGCGGCGCAGGTCTACAACAGACAGGCCAGGACAAAAGACGGCTCCCGGCGGCTCTATGAGCTGACAGACGCCATTATCCGGGAGCATGTGGAGAAGGGGGATCTTCGGTAGTATCCTATCCCCATTATCATACACCAGAAATACATTTTTCATATTTTTAAGGAGGTTGGACTATGATTATCAACGGCAAAGAATACACCCGGGAAAACCTTGGGAAAATTTTTGATTACGCACTGCTGGAAGCCCACTGCACCGAGGCGCAGATTGCAGAGCACGTGAAAAAATCCATTTATTATAACGTAAACGGCGTCCACTGCAATCCATGCTGGACATCCCTTATTGCAGACATGCTGGAAGGAACGGATATTGAGACCGGTATTGTCCCCGCCTTTCCTTTTGGGGCCGCCACCACGTCCATGAAGATAAAGGAGATTGATGAAATGTGCAAAATCATGCATGGACGCCCTGCGGCCATTGATTTTGTCATCAACATCGGCGCTTTAAAGGGAGGGGATTACGAAACCTTCCGCAAAGAGGCCGAAGAGATCGTCTCTCTGGGCCATTCCTACGGCTACCCCGTAAAAGCCATTATGGAAAACGGTTCCCTCACAGACCAGGAACTGGCTATGGCCTGCAGATATGCCGCAGAGGCAGGGGTGGACTGGGTGAAGTGCTCCACAGGCTACGCCCCCTCGCCGCGGATGGAAACCTTAAAAATCATGCGGGCAAACATTCCGGAACAGGTAAAAATCAAATTTTCCGGCTACGGCCACTACTGCCTTACCCAGTTAACCATTATGGGGCTGGCAGCAGGCGCGGAGTTATTCGGAACTGATTGTACAGACAGTATTATTGAGGAGATAGACCGGGATTACCGGGATCTGGTTATCACTACAGGAGCCTTCCAGAGGTGAAATCTCCCCTTGCATTACAGGCACAGGATTTCGTGAGGATTCCATACCATGCGTAAACTATACACCGACCTAAATATCCGCTTTACTGTTGAACAGATGGATTTTTTTGCCCTTAACCTTGTGTTTGAGCGGTTTCTGCGCACCATCCCCAACCACAGCCATGGAAGCAACAGCTATGAGATCCACTACATCCCCTCCGGCTACGGGCATGTAAAAATCAACCAGGTGCTCTATGACATTGTGCCCAACACCCTGTATATCACAGGCCCCCATGTAGAGCATGCCCAGGTGCCCTCCCTGGAGGATCCCATGTGCGAATACTGTGTCTATCTGAAGCTTGGAAAGCAGCGAAGCCCACGGCTTCCAAGGACATCTCTAAGTGCCGGAAATGAAAAATCCAGGCCTGGAAAGCCCGGAAACGAAACGGCCGCAAATGAAAGGCCCGGAAATGAAAATCCTGATAAACGCCTGGATGCCCTGGGAGAAAGCGGGCCCTCCATCCGTAAGCTGTTCACAACGACCCCCTTCTGGTTTGGCCAGGACAGCCAGAATATCCATGGCCTTATGAAGCAGATTTTCTACGAGCTGGAAAACCAGTATACCGGCTATGTCACCCAGGTGGAGTCCCTGCTGACCCAGCTCATTATCCACACTGTCCGCAACTATGAATCCCGTCAGAAGGCTTTGCGGCATTTCGGCCCCTCCAATCTGGAGGACAGCAAATTTATTATCCTGGAAGAATATTTTCTCTACGAATACCAGAGCCTTTCCCTAGAGGATCTGGCCGGGCGTCTGGGCCTTGGCAGGCGTCAGACAGAACGCCTCCTGAAAGACCATTACGGAAAAACCTTCCAGCAGAAAAAGACGGAGGCGAAAATGGCGGCCGCAGCCCTGCTTCTTGCCGACAGGCAGCGCAGCATCGCCTCCGTGGCCGTGGAGCTGGGGTATTCCTCCCCAGAGCATTTCTCTGCGGCATTCCGGCATTATTACGGCATGAGCGCCCGGGAATACCGGAAGAGGCGGACCGGGGCCGGGGAACTGTAAGCATCCGGCCTATTCCACTTTAATGGAGAAATCCTCATAAATTCCTACCCGGATCTCTTCGCCAAAGGTATATTCTTCCATGTCATCCTTCTCAAAACGGTACACGGTCACCATTTTTTCTCCGGGTCTGTCACCCAGTATTCCCGGACTCCTGCAGTGCGGTATTTAATCAGCTTTTTATAATAATCCATGGATCTGCTTCCAGGCGACACGATCTCGATTACCCAGTCCGGTGCCTCCTGGCAGCCGCCTTTCTTATTTCGAATATATCCTTCTATACTATATGTGAAATTCATAACCAGGCGCTGGTGGTTTGTATTGGGCGGAGCCATATAATAGATCTGCCCGTCAATCAGTTCCGCCCGCTTTCCATCGGGCAGCGCATAAATATCTTCTGTCGTGTAATCTGTATCCTGTCTCAATGCATTCATAGCATTCTCCTTTCTATCCGGTCATTCTGGAAACCGCCCTGGATTATTCTGAATCTCTCCCCTATCATTATATCCCATCCCGCTTAGAATGACAACGCTTCCCTCAGGCAAAACGAATAAATCACCTTTTCCTTCACCCGCCGCCCGGTAATCTGCTCCAGAGCAGTCCCGTAGTAGTTAAGCTGTTTCCCATAGCGCTCCACAAGCTCCCGTCCTTCCTTTACCCAGTCCGTCTTGTAGTCCAGGATCACAATCTCCCCCTCCTCGTAAAACCAGGCGTCAATAATTCCCTGAATCAGCACCGATTCTTCAGAATCCCACTCCGGGCGGATTTCCTTTGCGCTTTGGCTGATGACAAAGGGCTGCTCCATGTACAAGAGCCCTTCCTTTCTGGCCCGGGTCATGCGTTTTGCCAGAGAGCTTTGGCAAAACGCAAAGATATCAAAGGGGTACACGCTCTTAGCCATCTGGGGGGTAAGCTTCCCCTGCTCCTCCATGGCTTTCAAGGCTTCCTTTACCCGGTCCGTGTGGGTCATTTTGTCAAAGGGCAGCTCCTGCAATACCCGGTGGTAGGCCGTTCCTCTGGCCGCTCCCGAAAGAGGCGTCCCCTCCTGCACGAAGCGGGGCACATAAGGCACTACCTCCGGCTCCCGGTAGAGCAGCATTTCCCTGTCTTCCTCCTCCACCTGGCCGCCTCTCTTTAATTCCGACACGCTGACCTTTGGCTGAAGCTCCACCTCCGCCAGAAACGGATAGGAAAACCCAAGCCGCCTGGCAAGACGTTCCCCCGCCTGGGAAAGATACCCTTCCGGCTCATATCCCGTCTCCTGGTAAGCGTCCTGGCCGTCCGCCTTTTGCAACAGCGCCTCCAGGACGCTTCGTTTTCCCGCCTCCTCCATCTGTGTCTCCAGCTCCGGTAATACCAGCTCCTCCGGCCCTATCCGGCGGATAAGAAACTGCTCCTCTCCATAGACGGCGGGAAGAAGCCAGTCCCAGCAGGTGCGGGCCTTTGTCAGCTCCAGATAGTCCAGGGTTTCACGTCCGGCCCGCATTTTGCAGGCCTCCAGCCTTTTCTCCAGCCCTCCTGCCGCTCCCGTGAGAATCAGCTTTTCCTGGGCCCTGGTAAGCGCCACATACAAAATCCGCAGCTCCTCCCCCAGCATTTCAAGCTCCCGCTTTTTCTGGATAACTTTCTTTGGCAGGGTAGGCGTCTTTACCCGCCGTTTACTGTCCACATAGTCCACGCCTACCCCCAGCTCCGGATGCAGCGCCACACGGCTTCTGCTGTCCTGGTAGTTAAAGCCCTTTCCCAGTCCTCCCACAAAAACCACGGGAAATTCCAGTCCCTTGCTCTTATGAATACTCATAATCCGCACTGCCTGGGCATTTTCCCCGGAAATGCTGGCTTCCCCCAGATCTTCCTGGTAATTCTGAAGCTGCTCCATATAGCGCACAAAATGAAACAGCCCCCGGTAGCTGGTGCTCTCAAAGACTATGGCCCGCTCCACCAGCATACGCATATTGGCGCTTCTCTGCTCTCCGCCCGGCATTACCGCCAGGTAATCCCCGTATCCCGAGTCCTCCAGCACATAGGTAATAAGCTCATGGATGGAAAGATACTGGGCCTTATAGCGGTACCCCTTTATCCGGTCATAAAAAGCTCCAAGGCGGCATGCCAGCTCCCCCTCCTGCTCTTCCCGGTATTTTATGCAGGCCTCAGAAAAACGCTGCTCCCTGTAGGCGCTTCGGATACATGCCAGCTCCTCGTCGGCAAATCCCCCTATCATGGATTTCATTACCGCAGCCAGGGGAATGTCCTGCCTGGGATTATCTACCACTCGCAGCAGATTTAAAAGGGTGCGTATCTCCACCGTGTCAAAATATCCCGTCCTGGACTCTGTGTAGGCCGGGATTCCCTGCTCCGTCAGGACACGCGCAAACACATCCCCCCATCCGGTCAGAGAGCGCAGCAGAATCACAATATCCCCGTAACCCAGCGGCCGGTACTCCCCCTTTTTTCCGTCCCAGACCTGCATTTCCCCCAGAAGCTCCCGGATACGGTTTCCCACCATAGCCGCCTCCAGCTCCCGGACTGTACGGATATCCCTTCCGGGTTCCGTCTCCTTCCCGGTTCCGGATTCCTTCCCATACCCCGGCGCCGTCTGCACATCCTCCTCCCCCTCCAGGGAATCCGTCTCCAGAAGCAGGATCTCCGTCTGATTCGGCCCTCCCTCTGTCTCCGTAGAATCTGCCTCTGGATAATCCGCTCCCAGATAGAGAGCTGCGTCCGCGTCGTAGGAAATGCCCCCTACTGCAGCCGTCATAATCTTCCGGAAAATGCAGTTGGCCCCGTCAAGCACCTCTTTCCGGCTGCGGAAATTCTGGTGGAGGTCAATGCGCTGATACAGCCCCTCCTCTGTGGAATAGGTTTCGTATTTCTCCAGAAACAGCTCCGGCCTGGCCAGACGGAAGCTGTAAATGCTCTGCTTTACATCCCCCACCATAAATACATTGGGGGTTCCCCGCCTTCCCCGGCTCACGCTGGTCAGAAGCACTTCCTGGAGCATGTTGCTGTCCTGGTACTCGTCGATCATAAGCTCCTCAAAATAATCTGCCAGCTCCTCCGCCGCCCCGGTGGGAATCACCACCGGCTTCCCCTTTTCATCAGCAGTCACGTCCTGCACCAGGATTTCCAGGGCCAGGTGCTCCAGATCCGAAAAATCCACCAGGTTCCGGCTCCGCTTTTTCTCCCCAAAATCCTCCAGAAACCGCTCTGTGAGCTCCAGAAGCATACAGGTGGCAGGGGCCGCCTTTTCCATATATTCCATGGCACCGGAAAAAGACCTGGCAAAATATTTTTCTTTCAGCTCCTTAAAGGACTTCTTCATGCGCTCCCGGACATCCTTAACCTGCTCCTTTTTCTCCCCGCTTACATCCTCCCCCATGCGCTTTGTGGTAAGACGGGCGTAGGACAGCCCTTGAAACGCCTCGTAATATTCCTCATAGGAGGCGCAGGACAAAAGCTCCTCCACAAGAAGCAGATCCTTCTGCAAAGTCTCCTCATAGAGATAAGGCCCCTGGGGACTCAGGCACAGGGAAATGCCGTCCCGCAGCTGTTCTCTTACGCTCTCCAGGGTATGCCTTGTAATTTCCAGAAGAATCATAAGCCAGGGAGGATTTTTCCCGTCTCTTATCCCCTTTGCCTCTTCCTCCTCCGCCTGCGGATTCTTTCCCTCCTGCGCCTCTTCCTCCCCCAGGGGAAGATACGCCTCCCGGCACTCCCGCAGCCATCTCCTGGGGTAAGGATAACCCAGGGAAAATTCGGCCAGATCCAGAATCAGGTTTCCCAGCCCTTCATCCCGCTTTCCCGTGGCGTAGGCCTCCACAAAGGCGTGAAATTCCGCCCTTCCCTCCTGGTAATATTCCTCCAGAAGCTCCTCCAGCACATCCTTTTTCAGAAGCTTAAACTCTCCCTCGTCCCCCATGCGAAACCCCGGGTCAATGGAGAGGAGATGGAAATAATTGCGCACCACATAGAGGCAGAAGCTGTGGATTGTGGTAATCTGGGCGTTGTGAACCAGGGCGCTCTGCCGCTGGAGATGGACGTTTTCCGGATCCTTTTCCAGCCGCTCCTCAATGGCTTTTCCGATCCTCTCCCGCATCTCCGCCGCCGCCGCCTTTGTAAACGTCAGCACCAGAAGGTGATCGATCTCCCCGGGATGTTCTTTCCGGCAAAGATAAGTCAGAATCCGCTCCACCAGGGTAGCCGTCTTTCCCGAGCCTGCCGCCGCCGACACCAGCAGGTTCCGCTCCCGCAGGGTAATCACCTGTTCCTGTTCTTTTGTCCAATTTATGCCGCCCATCCTGCCGTTCCTCTTTTCTCTTTACCGGCAACGTCTGATTTCCGCCGTTTCCGGCAATATTTCCGTGTATTCAGAAATCTTCCGTTCCGCTTGTTTCTTTTCCCATTTTCTCCCATAATTCATCTGCCGACAGCTGGGGAAGCCTTCGGAATCCCCACTCCTTCCCCTTTGG
The DNA here is from genome assembly GCA_910576205.1 of Clostridia bacterium. Classification (GTDB taxonomy): domain Bacteria; phylum Bacillota; class Clostridia; order Lachnospirales; family Lachnospiraceae; genus RGIG4284. The sequence goes on from CAJTHL010000010.1 coordinate 34,123, forward strand.
CTCCACCTGGCAGACCCCCTTGTAAACGCAGTAATCACAGGCTGTCTTTCCGTCCAGCTCGTAGGGATTTACCGAGATCTCCCCCTCCAGCATACGGCCTCCAAGCTCCTTGATTTTCTGATTTACATAATTCATCATCTGTTCAAACTGCTCCCGGCTGGCCACGCTGGAGCCGGCCCTAAGGCTTCCGTCCTTGTTGTAGGACAGGGGAAGAACACTGGATTTTCCAGGCATGCTTTTGTCAAGCTTCTGAATCACTCCGTCCTCCCGGTTTACCAGGCCGTTCAGCTTCAGGCTCTCCAGAATCCGCCTGTTCCTGTCCTCCTGGGTCTCCCCCTCCATAAGCTCCAGCATGGGATCCTCCATGCGGTAGTAGAAAATGCCCGCAGGCACCGCCTCCTTATCCGGGTGCAGCTTCTGTTCCAGCTCCAGAGCCGCCCCCAGATACACCACAAGCTGGAGCTGCAATCCGTGATACAAAGACAGAAGCTTAAAAGACGTGCTTCCCGATTTATAGTCGATAACCTTTACCAGCACCCGCTCTGTCTCCTCACAGACGTCCATCCGGTCAATGCGCCCCCGCAGACGGATACATTCCTCCTGGGACAGGCTGATATTCACCGCCTCCAGATCCGACACCTGGGCGAAAGACACCTCGTAATTTTCCGGCGCAAAGCTGCCCATTTTCAGCTGCTCCCCAAGGGCCCAGACGCTGCGGCGGATAATGCGCCGCATACGGTCAATGGTATAAGCGTTCCGTGCCGTGCTCTGAAGCACCGTATTCCCGTAGTCGGTGATAACCTGCTCCAGACAGGCGTCCGCCCACTCCTCCCGCACCTCCTCCGGAAGCGTCCCCCAGGTATAGCCGCTCTCCTGCATCCGTTTAAAAAAAAGCTCCATAACCCCGTGAAACACATTTCCCATATCCACAGGCTCAAACCCGTACAGCTCCCGCTCCCTAAGGCTCAGCCCGTAACGCAGAAAATGGGCGTAGGCGCAGGCCGCAAACTGCTCCAGACGGGTGACGCTGTTTTCCAGCGCCGTACCGTACAAAGCCCCTGCCACCGCCTTTCCCAGGGCGCTGTCCCGCCTCCTGGAAAATGTCCCCTTAAGAAGCTGCCGAAGCTTCCCCTCCTGGCTTTCCCGGGCGGCAAACCAGCGGTATAATTCCAGAAATTCCGGGTCGTTTTCCCCCTCCCGGTATCCCACAAGTCCCCGTTTCAGATATTCCAGCGCCTGCCTGGGGGTATCGATCTGTTCCAGCCAGGAAGCCTCCTTCCCAGGCTCCCTTTCCCCAGGCAGAATATCCGGATTCCCGGTGGAGGCGCAGGCATCTGCCAATGGCTTTTCCTTCTCCCCGGCAAAAGCAGGGCCCCCTCCTGCCCGTAAAAATTCCTCCGCCTTCCAGGGGGAAAGCCCCGGAAAAATCTTCTGGAGAACCCCTATCAGATACGAGGGCCGAAGCCCCTTCCCGTTTACATCCACCTGGCTGTAGCTCACATACAGACGTTCCGATGGCTTTGTCATATTCAGATACAGGTACAGCCGCTGGGTAAAGGCCTGCTGCCTGGGCGTTGGCGCAAGCTCCAGTCCCAGAGCCTTCAGCCTCTCCCGGTCCATGTCGGAGAGCACGCCGGGCGTCCCCACGGCCCGGGGCACATTTCCCTCGTTAACCCCCAGGAAAAACAGGGCGCGGATATCCTTGAGACGACTTCTCTCCACGTCTCCCGCCAGAACCTGGTCCAGGCCTGGCGGCACAACACCCACCTTTGCCTCCCCAAATCCCGCGTCCAGGATTTCCCGGTATTCCGAAAGAGGCATGGTCTCCTCCCCCAGAAGCTCCGCCACCTTGTCAAAGAGATCCATGATAATCCCGTAGATCTGCCGGTATTCCCTGGCAAGGCCCGCCTCCTTCCCGGCCGCGAAATATTCCTCCCGGCCCTTAAGCTGCTCCTGTAGCCGAAGGCCCGTAACCAGGTCATAGATCTCCCGGGTTCTCTCAAGAACCGTCATCTTCTTTTTCCGTATCCGTGCCGCCGCCTGGCCGCTCTTTTGCCAGAATTCCTCCCGAAGAAGGTTTATTTTCTCCAGTTCCTCCTCCTTTAAATCCCCGTACAGACGCAGCCACCGGTCCTCCCACTTCTTATGTCCCCGGATTCCCAGAGCCAGCACATAATTTTCCAGCACATCCACATCCTCCGGCTCCATGCCCGCAAGGCCGCTTCGCAGATACCGGAATACGCTTTCATAGGTAAAATCCTGCTCCGCTATTTCCAGAAATGCCCGCAGAAATTCCACCATGGGATTTTCCAGGACATTCCGCTTGTAGTCCAGAAATACCGGAATCCCATAGTCCGGGAAAATTTCTTCTATATAGTGACTGTACACCGTTAAATCCCCGGTAACCACCGCAATCTGCCGGAAGTGATAATCCTTACGCACCATGCGGCATATCTCCTCTGCGCACTGGCGCACCTCCATACGGGGATCCCGGGCCTCCAGAAGCCGGACCGTCTGGGCTTCCCTTGTCAACTGGGCCTCTTCCTCCCTATCCTCCTTCCGGAGGGGATACCCCGCCTGCCGGAAAAGATTCTGCTCCAGCCGGAACAAATCCCCCTTCCTGTGAAACCTGGACAATTCTCCCTGATGTACCACAAAATCTTCCGCCACCGGCACATGGGAATCCCGGGCCATTTTCTTTAAGCTCTGTATGGTCTTTTTGCTGAGGTAAAAGAGCTCGTGCTCCTGGAAAAAACCGTCCGCCTTTTCCCTGTCGTCCAGGGTTACGGCCACAAGGACCTCCCGGGCCTGCAAAAGAAGTTTTCCCAGAACCTGGTTCTGCACCGGCGTAAAGCCCGTAAAGCCGTCAAGAGCCACCACGCTCCCCCTAACCGTCTCCGACTTATCGATCACCTGGCAGAGAGCCCCTAAGATTTCCTCCGCCGTAATATAGCGTCCCTCCAGGCTTTTATGAAACTCCTCGTACAGCAGGCGCATGTCCTGAAGCTTATAATAGAGCTGGGGGCTTCTTCTGCTCTCCTCCATAACCTCTGTAAGCCTCTCCGGCGTGATGCCGTACTGGGTCAGCTCCGAGATCATGGACTTCATCTGGCTGACAGCACCCATGCGCTTTAAATTCCCTCCAAGCACCGTAAGACGCTCCCGTTCTTTCTGGGTTACCCGCCGGAGCATCAGATTTTTTCCCGTCTCCTCCAGCACCGTGCCGATCTCTTTTCCCGTCTCCTCAAAGACCCGGTAGGCCAGACGCTGGAAGCTTAAGACGTCAATATTCAGAATGCCGTGCCTGGGATGCATGGCCACCAGATCCCGCTGGGTCTGCAGGGTAAACTGCTCCGGCACCAGCACCAGATAACGGCGCTTCGGATGCCGGGAGGCCTCCTCAATAATTCTCCGGTATAAACAGTAGGATTTTCCCGATCCGGAACCACCCAGAATAAACTGTAACGCCAAACTTCTTCCTCCTCTGTATTTTACGGGCTTACCCCGCAACATTTCGTTGCACAGGATCCAGGACCGGCCCGTTTCCACTCTGCAAAGTTTCCATACCCGTCCCGTTTCCCCCGTCACTCCACGCTCTTCATGGACTCCACCATGTCAATCTTCTTCAGCCTAAAAAACATGACTCCGTTTACAACAGCCGAAAACAGAAAGGTCAAAAAGACGCTGTACACATAGCTTTTAAGGGCAATATCCCGGCCAAACATAAGGATGTCAATCTCCGCGGTGACAATAATAAACCGGTGGAGGAGCCTTCCCAGAAATACCCCGGCAAAGGCCCCCAGGAAGGTGAGAATCACATTCTCCCGGTTTACATAAGCCGAAACCTCCCCGTCAAAAAAGCCAAGCACCTTCAAGGTAGCCAGCTCCCGCCTCCGCTCACTCACGTTGATATTGTTCAGATTGTAAAGCACCACAAAGGCCAGAAGCCCCGCCGCAATCACCAGCACATAGATAATGGTGTCCATGCTGCCAAGCATATCCGCCACCCGCTGGGCCATGCCGCTGACAAAAGTCACCTCCGACACGGTATCTCCCTCCAGGTATTCCATCCTCAGGGCTTCCTCCTGCTGCTCCTCCAGAGGAACCATGTCCGTATAAACTGCGTTCCAGACAGGCGCCTCCCCATAAAGAGTCTCGTAAACCTCCGGGCTCACATACACATAGTGAAGGAAATAATTCTCCGCAATGCCGGAAACCACCGTCTCCACCTGCCGGGTCTCGTCCTCCTTCAGAAGAATCCTGTCCCCCTCCTGCACATCCAGAAGCTTCGCCAGCTTTTCCGTAATCACCACGCCCTCCCCGGACAGGGAAAGCTCCTCCCGGGAAATCCGGTTCTTAAGATGAATGTAGTCCCCAAGCTCCTCCGGTCTGGAGGGCGCCAGAATATAGCCGCTTCTGGTAACGCCTCCCGCCTCCACGTCCAGGGAGCCTTCCCGCACCCACATGGAGGCCAGAATCCGCTCATCCTGGGACAGGGCCTTGTAAAACGCATCCTTCTCCTCCTCCCCAGCCTCCTCCTCCACGGAAAAGGATGCGTCATAGGTGCGGATTTCCCCAAACTGCACAACTCCGATATACAAAATGGAATCCTTGATGCCAAATCCCACCAGAAGGAGAGCCATACAGCCTCCGATACCAAAAACCGTCATAAAAAACCGCTTCTTATAGCGCATCAGATTCCGGACCGTGGCCTTATAGCTGAAATTCAGCCGTCTCCACAGGAAGGGAAGCCGCTCTAAAAACACCCGCTTCCCGGCCCTGGGGGCCACAGGGCGCATCAGAGCCGCAGGCACGGACAAAAGCTCCTTATAGCAGGCAGCCACCGCCGCCAGGGTAGTACACAGAACCGCCACCGCCGCCGAGGTCACCGAATAAGTAAAGTGCAGGGGCGTAAGCACCGCCGGAATGTTCACATAGAGAATCCGGTAAGCGTTCACAATCACCACAGGCAGAAGCCGCTGCCCTGCCAAAAGCCCCAGAAGGCTTCCCAGAAGGCTTGACAGCAGCGCATAGAATATATATTTTGCCGCAATGGAGGAAGCGCTGTACCCCAGGGCCTTTAAAGTCCCGATCTGGGTACGCTCCTCCTCCACCATGCGGGTCATGGTGGTTAGGCATACCAGGGCCGCCACCAGAAAGAAAATGGCCGGAAACCACTGGCCAATCGCCCCAATGCGTTCCGCGTCCTGGCCGTATTCCACATAAGTCTGGAGATACTGCCGATCCAGCACATACCATTCCGGCTCCTCCAGATCCTGAAGCTCCTGTTTCGCGTCTGCGATCTTTTCCCTGGCGTCCTTAAGCTTAGGCTCATTCTCCGCCACAGCCTCCTCGTATTCCCGCTGGCCGTCCTTAAGCTCCTCCTTTGCGTCCCTAAGCTCCTCCTGGGCTTCGGAGAGCTTTCGTTTTCCGTCCTCCAGCTCTTCCCGGGCTTCAGAAAGCTTCTGCCGGCCGTCCTTCCATTCCTCCTCCGCCTCCATAAGATCCCGCTCCGCATAGATGGCCGCGCTTCCGCCCCGCTCAATCTCTGCATTGTACTTGTCCAGAAGAGCCTTTCCCTCCTGTAGCTTCTGCTCCCCCTCCGCCAAAAGCGCCTCGTTCTTTTCAAGCTCTGCCCTGGCCGCAGCCAGCTCCGCCTCCATGCCGGAAAACTGCGCAAGCTGCGTTTTCACATAGGCAAGCTCCTGCTCCCTGGCTTGAATTTCATCCAGGGTCAGCCGTGGAATCCCAAGAGCCGCCAGCTCATCATCCGTATATTTCTGCGCCTCCAGAATGTAGGTCAGCTCCGCCTCCGCCTTCTTAAGCCGGTCATAAGTCCCCCCGGTTTTCTCATACTCCGCCCGGGCAGCCGCAAGCTGTGTCTGGGATTCCTTAAATTCTGCCAGTCCCTCGTTGTAAGCCGCGTACCCCTTCTCGATCTTGATGGTCCCCAGGACAAGCTTCTCCTTTGCCTCGGTAAGCTCCTTCCACCCATCGTCGATCTCCGCCCGGGCATCCAGAAGCCCCTGCTCCTTTTCCTTTAAGGTGGCTTCCCCGTCTGCCAGCTCCTCTTGCGCGTCCTTTAGTTTTTCCTCCGCGTCCTTTAGTTCTTGCTGTCCCTCCTCCAGCAGAAGCTTCGCGTCCAGAAGCTTCTGCTCGCCGTCGGCTACCTCCGCCTCCCCCTCGGCGATCTTTTCATATCCCTCCTCCTGGACCTGGGCATAGCGGAGCTTACACTGCCCCTCCTCCAGAGTCTCTATGCGTTCCACCAGCGCATCCACGAACTCATCGTAGGCCTCTGTATAGCTTGTCATTTCCCTGGCCCCCTGGGCCGTAATGCAGATCTGGGTATAGTAATCCATGGCAAAGGATTCCATGGGCACCATCAGAAAACCGTCCAGGCTTCCCGTACCCACCTTTGTGGTCCCCCGGTCCCGGGACAGAAATAAGGGGGATACACCGGCTCCCACCACCACATACTCTGTCTCGTGAAGCACATCCTCCACGTCTTCCTCCGAATCCGTCCGCAGGGTCAGGATATCTCCGATTTCCAGAAGCCCGCTGTCCAGAAGCCTGGCGTCCGCCAGACATTCCCCTGCCTTTTGGGGAGCCCTCCCCTCCCTTACGGAAATCCGGTTCATAAGCTCCGGCATGGACATAACCTGAAGAGCCATCTGGTGCTCCCCCGTGTCCCCCAGCATATCCACAGACTGCACAGGCATCACGTCCGCCACACCCTCCACCCGGGAAATGGCTTCCACGTCTTCATCCGTCACGCCCAGGGTTCCCAGCACCCGGATATCCATAAGATTCGTCTCATCATAAAAGGCATCCGCAGACAGTACCATGTCTGGATTGGATGCCCGCACGCCGGAAAAAAAGGCAACGCCCAGAGCCGTTATCACCAATAAAGACAGAAAACGGTTCCGGGTCTTTCTGATTTCCATATAGAATTCCTTCCGCAACGCCTTTTTGCCCATATATATCTCCTGCTTATGCCGGTTTTGCATCTACCACTCAATGTTTTCCACAGATTCCGGACATTCATTCTGGGTCATTTTGCTGACCCGCCCGTTCTTGATCTGGATCACCCTGTCCGCCATGGGCGCAATGGCTGAATTATGGGTAATAACAATCACCGTCATTCCCTTCTCCCGGCAGGTATCCTGGAGAAGCTTCAAAATAGCCTTCCCCGTGTTGTAATCCAGCGCTCCCGTAGGCTCGTCGCAGAGAAGAAGCTTTGGATTCTTTGCCAGAGCTCTGGCAATGGCCACGCGCTGCTGCTCCCCGCCGGACAACTGGGCCGGAAAATTATCCATACGTCCCCCCAGGCCCACCTCCCGGAGAACATCCCCGGCGTCCAGAGGATCCCTGCAGATCTGAAGGGCCAGCTCCACATTTTCCAGAGCGGTCAGATTCTGCACCAGATTGTAAAACTGAAATACAAAGCCAATCTCATCTCTGCGGTAAGCCGTCAGACGCTTTCCCCGGTAGCTGCTGATATCCTCTTTGTCCACCAGCACCATGCCCTCCGTGCAGGTGTCCATGCCTCCCAGAATATTCAGCACCGTAGTTTTTCCCGCCCCGCTGGGCCCTACGATCACCACGAATTCCCCTTTCTGGATCTCAAAATCCACCCCGTCCACGGCGGGGATGGTGACCTCACCCATCTTATATATTTTCTTTACCCCCTTAAGTACCACAAAACCCGCCAAGGCAGCGCCTCCTCAGATATCCTGTCACAAAGTTTATTCTTCCCCGCTAACAGTTTTCTTAACGCCCATTGTATCATAAATCCTTTGCCCCGTCAAAATCCTCCCTGTGAAATATTTGCAGACACAAAAAACCGGCGGGCATCAAATCTTCTATTTGACACCCGCCTCTAAACTATGCTGTCCATTGGACTGTACCTCTTACCCTTTCTTTTTCTCTGGTTTTCGGTTACACGTTTTGTTTACGAAATTCTTTTCTTTCCTATTCAGTTTTTCTTTTCCCTGTCAGCCTCTTTTTTCATATGAAATTCCAGAATTCCCTAAACATCTATCTGATTCTCACCCATTCTCTTGTTCTTTTATAAAGACTTCTTTTTCGGCCTTCACTTTCTCGTTACCGACTCTCTACCTTCATGAGCTCTGCCTCAAACAATTATGGGAAATTTCTGAATTCCATTGCTTATGTTCTCAAGGGCCCGTACCTTCTCTTTCTTTCCTATTATGGGGTACTTCGTTATGTTTTTGTTGGAATCCCCTCCTTTGCTGTTTTTTCTTCTTCCTTTTAGCACCTCATCTATATAAAATATATTTACTATATCCTATATGTCGTGCTCTTTGTTTTTTCTCTCTTTGTTTTTTCTCTCTCTGTTTTCTATGGTCTTATTATAATCTGTCTTTTATTGTTTGTCAATACCTTTTTTTAAAAATTTTTAAATTAATTTTTTGTTATCTCTTTATTGTTTTGCAGATCCCTTTTAATTTTTCGAATTTGTATATATTGTTTAAAGTATTCTGACTATTGTCTCATTTTAATCGCCAGACCATAGAGCTTCCCTCCTGCACTCTCCGCCAGCTCCCTGAAACCGGACTCCTCAAAGCTTCCCTCCTCCAGAACCTTTGAGAGCTCCTTTTCCTCCTCCTCTTCCAGGCCCACATACGTTCCGCCCGTCTCCTCCAGAAGGGCTTCCCCGGGCCGCGTGCCAAAATACAGCACAGGAATATCCAGGCTCTTAATTTCCTCTGCCAGCTCTTCCTGCCGCTTAAGGTCCACCACATGGATAAGCAAAAGATCCACGCCCCGTTCCTTAAGCCCCTTAAGCTGCGCCTTCTGGGTGTCGCACCCGTCCCGGCTGTCGTGGTACTCCACCACAACCGGATAGCTGCCGTCCCCGGCTTTCCGGCAAAAGTTCTCGGAAGCCACCACCGCGTAAGGATTTGTGCCGTCCGCCATGATTCCCACCTCAAGCACCTGGCTGGAGGCAGGCTCCATTTTCACCTGTGTTTCCTCTGTCTCCGTCTGTTTGGGAGGCTCCTTGGGCATTTCCAAAGGCCCCCCGCAGCCATAAAGAAGCAGGCAGACGCCCGCCACAGCCATCCACCTGCACAGATTTTTTCCCGTCTTTCCCTTTTCGTTTCTTTTCCCCATGCTGTCCTTTCCTTTTCGTCTCACCCGTCTGTCTCCGTCCCGGTCCCTATGACGCCGGCACCGCCCTAAGGGGCAGCAAGCACTGCCTTCCAGGCCTTTTCCGGCATTTCTCAGCCTGTAGCGCGCTCAATATCCAGCACGCTCTCCACCTGGCGCAGCTTCTCCACAATGCGCTGCAGTTCGTCCTTACCGCCGATTTCAAAGGAAATGGAGATGGTGGCCGTGCCCTGCTTGCTGGTGCGCACATTGATGCCGCTCATATTGATCTGCCGCTCCGTAAAGATCTTCGAGATATCCACCAGAAGCCCCGTGCGGTCATTGGCAAAAATGCGGATTTCCGCCGCGTAACGCTCCATGGCGCCAGTCATGCTGGCATCCTGCCACTCCGCGTCGATGAGGCGGCGGCGCTCAATTCCTTCCAGGCTGATAATATTCACACAGTCCGTCCGGTGGATGGAGACGCCTCTGCCCCGGGTGACATACCCCACGATCTCGTCCCCCGGCACAGGGCTGCAGCACTTGGAGAACCGCACGGAAATATCCGTGATTCCCTTTACCACAATACCGCTCTTGGATCTTGCCAGGTGAAGCTTGTTATCCCGGTTCTCGGAGACGGCTTCCATAACCTTTTCGTCCGTAGCGGCTTTTTTGTGGATCTTGTCGTACTCCTCCACCATCTTATTGATGACCTGGCCCTCTTTAAGGCCTCCGTGGCCGATAGCCGCCAGCACAGACTCCCAGTCCCGGAATCCATATTTGCGCAGCACCGCCTCCTGAAACTCTGTCCGCATAATATCCGGCATATGGATGGACTTGGTCTTGCAATACTGGGCCAGCATCTCCTTGCCCTTCTGGATATTCTCGTCCTTGAACTGTACCCGGAACCACTGGTTAATCTTATTTTTGGCCTGGGTGCTCTTCACCACGCCAAGCCAGTCTCTGCTTGGCCCCTTGGAGTTCTGGGAAGTGATAATCTCGATGCGGTCCCCGTTCTGGATTTTGTAATCGATGGTAACAAGCTTTCCGTTGACCCTGGCCCCGATCATGCGGTTCCCCACTGCGCTGTGGACGCTGTAGGCAAAGTCAATGGGCGTGGATCCGTTTGGCAGGTTTTTTACGTCCCCGGTGGGGGTAAAGCAGTATACGCTCTCGGAAAACAGATCCAGATCGCTTTTCAGGAGGTTCATAAACTCCTTGTTGTCGGACATATCCCGCTGCCACTCCAGAATCTGCCGCAGCCAGCTCATCTTTTCCTCTTCCTGCCTGCCCACGGATTTCTTTCCGTCGCCGCTCTCCTTGTATTTCCAGTGGGCCGCAATGCCGTACTCTGCGGTCTTATGCATCTCGTAGGTGCGTATCTGGATTTCAAAGGGCTGTCCGCTGGGGCCTATAAGGGTGGTGTGGAGGGACTGGTACATATTGGGCTTTGGCATGGCGATGTAGTCCTTGAACCGCCCGGGAATGGGCTTATACATCTCATGGATTACCCCCAGGGCCGCATAGCAGTCCTTCACCGACTCCACAATAATCCGCACGGCGAAAAGGTCGTAGATCTGATCCAGGGTCTTATCCTGGTTTACCATTTTCTTGTAAATGCTGAAGAAATGCTTGACCCGGCCGTCCACCTCGCCCTCGATGCCCGCGTTTTCAATATGGCGCTTCACCTCGCCCACAATCCCCTGGACAAAGGCTTCCCGGGAGCTTCTGGTATCCGCGATCTGCTCCTTTAGGGAATAATAGACCTCGGGCTCCAGATATTTGAGGGAAAGATCGTCCAGCTCATTCTTTACCTTGGAAATACCCAGCCTCTGGGCAATGGGCGCGTAGATATCCATGGTCTCCCTGGCCTTCTCCCTCTGCTTCTCCGGCTTCATGTATTTTAAAGTCCGCATATTGTGAAGCCGGTCCGCCAGCTTGATGAGAATCACGCGGATATCCTTGGCCATGGCCAGAAACATTTTCCTTAAGTTTTCTGCTTGAATCTCCACCTTGTCCTTGGAGTAGGACAGCTGGCCAAGCTTTGTGACGCCGTCCACCAGAAGAGCCACCTCGTCGCTGAATTCCGCGGCGATCTCCTCCGTGGTCATGACCGTATCCTCCACCGCGTCGTGGAGAAGCCCGGCCACAATGGTCTCCTTATCCAGTTCCAGGTCTGCCAGAATAATGCCAACGCAAATAGGGTGAATAATATAAGGTTCACCCGATTTCCGCTTTTGTCCGTTGTGGGCCTCGAAAGCAATCCGATACGCCTTTTCAATCATGGAAATATCCGTAGAAGGATGGTATTTCAGCACCCGCTTTACCAGGGTTTCGTAAAGCTCACCGGGGCTTGTAAAATCCTCCATGACCTTGACAACCGCGTCGTTTGCCAGAATCTCCTGCCTGCCGTGGCCGGAAGCTCCGGTTTTGTTTTCACTTACGCTTTTCTGCAATTCTGACATATCATCACCTGACTTTTATCTAAATTATGCAGCTCTTCGCCGTCTAGTTTCCCTCATAACAAATGACGGACTCCACGGAATATCCGGCCAGACGCTCCCTGCCCTTTAATCCCTTAAGCTCCATCAGGAAAATAATCTTTACCACCTCTCCCCCCAGCTCTTCCACCAGCTTTGCCGCCGCCTGGATGGTACCGCCTGTGGCGATCAGGTCGTCTACAAGAACCACTTTCTGGCCGGGTTTTATGGAATCCTTATGCATCTCGATAACGGCGCTTCCATATTCCAGATCGTATTCTTCCGATACGGTTTCACAGGGCAGCTTCCCCTTCTTACGCACCAGCACAAAGGGCTTGTGAAGGTTGTAGGCCAGAGGCGTCCCAAACACAAATCCTCTGGATTCGGCTCCCACCACCACGTCAAAATCCACTCCCTCCAGAAGCTTCTGCATGGAGTCAATGGCCAGGCGCAGGCCGTCCGCGTCCTGTAGGACGGAAGTGATATCCCGGAATATAATCCCCTTCTCCGGAAAGTCCGGTATGCTTCTTATATAGTCTTCCACTTTCTTCATAAGTATTCTCCTTCTTTGTATTTTCCCCTTTTTTTCTCCTGTCAATAGGGCAAAAACATCAAATTACTCCTAAGTATACCATGCTCCCGTCTATTTTTCAAGATGCGGCTGGTATTTCCCTTAACTCTGGCGTCGTAGAGATTCTATCGCTGACATTACAGCCCCTGTTCCTTCCTCTTTTATCACCCTGCTATATTATACTACATTTTTATGAGACGGGCGTACCTTACGCCGGTAGAATGCTTTACTTTCTGTATCAGAAAAGATATAATAAAAAACACAGATAGCCTGGAAAGGCTGCGGCTGGAACACAAACCGAGGGTGTCACACTGGCAGCATTCCGGGGGAGGGGAAAGAAAGAGATGTTCGTATTGAAGAAAAAGAAAATGAAACTACCGGTATTGGTCCTGGCAGTCTTGCTGCTGGTAACCAGTCTTTCCGGCTGCGGCGGGGCCCCCGCCCAAAACACGGACGTGGAGGTCTTTTCATCCGAAACGTCCTCCCGCACCACTGTCCGGGAGCGCATGAGAAGGCAGCTGGAACGGCAAAAGGCCGCCCAGGAGAGCAGCGGATCCTCCCAGTCCGGGGAGGACTCCAAGGCTCCGGCTTCCTCCGGGTCAAAGGAGAGCTCCGGGGCCCCCGCCGCCGGGGCGGAGACGGAGGAAAAGCTCCAGGTGGGCCCTGGCCTGGAGGACATTGCCCAGCTTATAGGGCTTAAAGCCGGGGTAGAAATTTCCATACGCGACTGTGCCGTAGACGTGGACGAGGGGGAGAATCCCTACGACGTCACCTGGGACTACGGCAAACTGTACGACACCTTTGTCCAGGAGGTGGATTGGGACCTCCTCTTTGACGGGGACTATTATATTCAGACCTTCCCCGGCCTGGCCCACCTTTACCACAAGGACAAGGCCCTGCTCCTTAAGCACTTCCAGACGGTAGGCATCCACGAGGGCCGCCAGGGGTGCAAGGACTTCAATGTAGCCGCCTACCAGAAGAACTGCGACGCCAGAATCCAGGAAGCCTTTGGGGACAGCTACGAGTGCTACTATTTCTATTACGCCATGAATCAAAAGACCCAGAAGAAGATCGTCACCACGGGCAGTGAGAAGAAGCAGCTGACCACCAAACTCACCAGAATGCAACAGAAAGAGCTGGATATGATCAACCAGTACCGGGAAGAGATGGGCGTAGCCCCCCTGGAATACGACGCCGAGCTTTCCGCCCTGGCCTGCTACCGGGCCTATATCGATGCCCTGGAGGATTGGGACGCCCACGACTGGCTCAAGGCCGACGAAAACCAGGACGAAGTCAACTGGATAATAAATATGATCGGGGCAAACCTCTGGGGGGAAAATACCGTCCACGGATACCAGAGAACCAGGGAATACGCCCTTATGCAGGGCCCGTTTACCGCCTGGTACATCAACTACCGCTACTCCCAGTCCCATTATGACGCCATGGTTGCCGAGAAATACCACTATGTTGGGAGCGCCAACTGCTACGTCAGCGACTACATAAAGGAAAACCCAGACTATCCTAACGCGAATGCGGTGTACATCCATTTTGACGTCTTTGTCCCTAAGCTGACCACCCCCACCCATAGCTGACCCGGGGCGGGGGAATCAAAAACAGGTGTGGTGTTATGGGATACCGGGTCCATGTGAATAAAATTCAAAAAAGTTTATCATAAGTGTAAGATTTCCTTTCCCAGAATCGGAATACAAGGTGAAAGGGCCGGTGGGGCATCTCGTTTCCCCGGGCCGGACAACGGCGCCGAATTAATATTCCGAGGTATAGATATGAAAGCAAACGAAGGTAATTTTGTGGAACTGATCCGAAAGCGGAAGGAAGAAGGCATTCTGTATGTCATAGAGACCTACGGCGGACTGCTGAAATCCATCGTAAGAAAAAGGCTGTTTACCTGGCCGGACCGGGTGGACGAATGCATGAACGATATTTTTCTTGGTATCTGGCAGAATATCGAAAGCTTCAACCCGGACAAAGGCAGCTTTGCCAACTGGGCCGCAGGCGTGGCCCGTCTGGAGTCCATCGACGTTCTGCGCAAAATGCAGCGGGAGCCCCTGGCCGTTTCCCTGGAGGACGCGGAAAACGAGCTCTCCCAGGAGGATTCCACATTTTCTAAAATTGCAGAGCAGGAGCTTTCAAAGGAAACCGAGGAGATCCTAAGCTGTCTGTCGCCAAAAGACCGGGAACTTTTCCGGAGGATTTTCCTGGAGGCGGAAGAGCCGGAGATGGCAGGCAACGCGCTGGGGATCAGCAGAGATAACGTTTATGTGCGGATTTTCCGCGGAAAGCGGCGGATCCGAAACAAATTTGGGGAAAGGAAAAGGGCATGAACATGAGTATGAACAGAGAAGCCTATAGACTGGCAAATGAATTGAGGACAGATTCTGGGGCGGATGAAGCGTATCTCATCGACAGCCTGGGCGATCTGGATATGAAAAAATATAAGAATACGGTTCTAAGGGAAATCAAAAAGGACAAACAGTACACAAAGAAAAGCTTCCGGGGCCTTGCCGTGGCGGCCTGCGCGGCGGTGGCGGTTCTTGCGGGAACAGCGGTTTTCAGCGAGGAGGTACACGCGGCCATCCGGCAGATCCGCTACAGCTTAAGCAGCGCTTTGGGGCTCTCCACAGACCTGGCCGGTTACCGGGAGGTGGTCAACACCTCCGTCTCAGATAAGGGCTATGTCATTACCCTGGACGAGGTGGTGGTCTCCCAGGACACCCTTGTGGCCAGCTACACGGTTACCAGGGAGGGTGGAGAATCTATGCAGGATATGCCTGTTCCGGACGGCTCCTTATCTATCAACGGAGAAAGGGTTTCCGTCAGCGGCAGCGGAAGCGCCGGCTTTCTGGATGAGGAGCAGACCGTTCTGGGCGTTGTGGAAGCCTACCAGGTTTCCAAAGATACGGATCTCGCCCTGGAAAATGATTTCCGCCTGACCTTTGGCAGTCTTGGTCACGAAAACCCGGTCCACGGAAAATGGGAATTTGCTTTTTCCGCCAGTGGTAGCGATCTCATCGCCGACACCAGGCACATTGCTATCGGAAAGGATTTTGAGCTTCCGGATAGCACAAAAGTCACCCTGGAGGAATATACCTCCAATGAGCTGGAACAGCGGATTTTCTTCAGCTGGTCTGGTGGCACCCGTTATCTTCTCATGGTCATGGCCACAGACCAGAACGGAAACCAGGTGGAATATGGCGTCCGGTCGTCAGATGCAAAGTCCGGCTATCTGCAAAACGAGGAATATGTCGGGGACGGACGTCTGGGCGATGATGCCGGAACCGTAACCATGACCCTGTACGCTGTGAAGCTTCCAGACACAGACGGACAGATTTCCGACGATTATGTCCAGATTGGAGAGGCTTTTGAGATTGAGATTTAATGTATGGAAAAAGGAGGTTGCCCTAATGGGGCAGCCTCTTTTCATACACCAGTTCCGCTATTCCATTGCTGCTTCTGGCTGTGATTAACCTAAGCCTCCTCTCCTGCTCCAGACATCCAAAAAGGCGGATGCCGCCCCCTAATATGGTGGGAATCACGGAAATATGATACCTGTCTATCTGATCTTTTTCCATCAGCTGGCGGACAATGGAAGCCCCTCCGCAGATCCAGATATCCTTTCCCTCCCTCTTTCCCAGCTCTTCCACAAGCGCGCAGGGCTCCGTGGAGGTAAAGGTAATATTCGCTGTGGACTGGCATTTCCGATGGGTAATCACATAGCTTTGCAGGTCATTGTATACCCATTCTTCCCGGGACAACTCGGTAACCACCTGGTGGTAGGTCTCCCAGCCCATAATAATCGTGTCCATCTCCCTTACAAAGGCTTCATAGCTGTCATCATTTTCCATGTGGGCGTCCTGGCCCATAAGCCAGTCCACTTTGCCGTTTCTGTCCGCAATATAACCGTCAAGGCTCATGGCAATGTACAAAACCGTTTTCCGCACCTTACTCCTCCTCAGTCATGGCCCCAAGGGCCTGGTCAAAAGAAAGCTTTTCCCTGCACGCCGCCAGATACCGGCTAAATCTCTCCATGGCTTCTATGACCGGCTCCGGGGAAAACTCCATCTGATGCCGCCTTTCCCCCAAAAGCCTGCCTATAAGCCCCAGTTCCTTTCCGGCCTGGTGAAGGCCCAGGGCTTCTCCCTCCTCCCCGCAGGCCGACAGGCGCTGTGCCATCTCATCCGGCACGGAATCAAGCCCGGTCACAAACACATCCGCCAGCTGGCGCTGCGCCTCTCCCAGATACTGTTCCATAGTCCAGAGAATATCCCCCTCCGGGACAGTTCTTTTGCTTTCCCCGGGCCCGCCCGTCTCTCCCCCAGACGATACGCCTTCCAGGGAATCCGGTTTTCCCGGACACTTCGCCCCCGCTTCCTGCAAAAAGAATTCGATGGGATACATGCAAAGCCTCCCTTCCTCCAGATACAAGGCCCCAAAAAAGACAACAGACCCGTAAGAGCGTTTCCGCAGCCGCTGCTCCAGACGCTCCAGCAGGGCAATGGTCAGCTTTTCCTCCCTGGTGTATTTCAAGGCCACAAAAAGCTTTCTGCCCTTTTCGTCGTACAAAGTCCAGGAAAACCGCTGCTCTATCTCGTCAAAGGACGTCTCTCCCCAGCGGACGGCCCCGGCTAGCGCCAGACGTTCCCGCCGGCCTCCGCTTGGAAAGGCGTTGTTTTCCCTTCTTTCCCGCCCCTTTGCAAAAGTCCCATAATAATGGGAAAGCATTTCTTCATAATCCCAGAAGATCAACGGGGCCACCGCCTCATGGCAAAGGCTCTTTACCCCCGTAATCTCCCCCTTTGTCTCCTGGCTTACGGACAGGCGTCCGCCGGAGGCTGCCCTGGCTTCCCTCAGTTCAAAAGCCAGATCCGTCATCTGCTCCCGGCTGCAGGAAAGCCCCCAGGGCGCAGGCGCGTTTTCCACGCTGGCCGGCCGTCTTCTGTGTACCCCTTCATAAAACATGGGTCTGGCGTCTGTCCAGGTATAAAACTCCTGCTTCTTTGTCTCCAGAAAGTAGTAGATCTCCCCCTCATACCCGGTTTTGCTGGAAAAGGAACGAACGCCGAAGCCCATAAGGCGAAGGGTTCCCACCGGCTCATAGGTATCCCGGAATTTTCCCGCCAATGGGCGGATTTCCTCCACGCTGCCCGCCCCTGCAATGCCCCGGGCCCGCCTGTATGCTTCCAGAAGCTTTTGCAGCAGACGCTCCTCCCGGAAGGCCGCCGACCGCTCCAAATATTCCTTGTATTCTCCCGCCATCTCCCGAAGGCCGCTCTCCAGGCTGGCGAGAAGGGCCCGGTGGCTGATAACCGCCAGCCGCTCCAGGCTTTCCATCACTTCCTCCGACTGGCGGGAAAGCCCCGTGCAAAGCTGCAGGCTCAAAGCTTCCCACACCGACAGGGCAGCCTCCGCCGCCTGTTCCTTATGGAAGGCCGCCCCTTCCTCCCCTGCGCTTTCCAGATCTTTCAAAGTGAGGACACCCTTTTTCATCTGGTAATAGAGCAAAGCCTGGGCCTTATGGGTACACAGTTCCCTGCTGTGACAGGTGCAGGTGGAATATTCCAGAGGTTCCAGAAGCTTTACCGTCTCCCTGTCCCAGGGAAGCTTCACCGTCACGATGGAGGTCTCCTCCATGGAAGGCGTCTCCCCTGCCTGGATATGGGCAAAAAAGCGTTTAAGGCTGCGGCTTCCGCAGGCCTTTTTTAATTTTTCCAGGGGCAGGGCAAGAAATTCATTCTTTACATCCGGATTCATGTTCTGTTTTGCTGGCTTCAGGCTTTCTTTTGACTGCGCCGGGCTTTTTGTGGAAGGCTGTTTTCCTTCTTCCGAAACCTGCCCTTTCGGGGATTTTTCCCCACCTTCCGCCTCTTTCCCCGCCAGCTCCCGCTTCAGCCACAAGACCGCCGTCAGAATATGGCGGCAAATGCTGCGGGAAGGGCAGGTGCAGGAGCTCTCCCCCAGGGGGACGCGGATAACGCAGGTCTCCTCCTTCAAGGCCACCTGGGCAGACTCCTCCTGCCAGGTAAGTACCGGCGTCTCCTTCTCCAGGTCCTTATACGCCCGCTTTATGGTTCCCTTGTTGCTAAGGCCAATGAGATAATCGTCGTCCACCTGGCCCAGCAGCGTCTTTAATGCCTCCATGTCCGCTCCCTCTTTATCCGTTCATAATCTTTCCCATAAAATCCCCCAGGGCTTCCGGCGTCATGGCCCCCACATGAGCTCCCAGATCTGCCAGCCGCTGGGCCGTATGCCTGTCGTAGGCGGGATTCGCATCCATATCCAGGGCCGTAAGGCAGATAAGCTTCGCCCCGCTCTCTATAATGCTCCGGCTGACGCCAAGAAGCCGCTGGATGCTTCCTCCCTCGCATAAATCGGAAACCAGCACCAGCATGGTGCGCCGGGGATTGTCTATAAGGGTTTCGCAATATTCCAGAGCTCCCGCAATCAGGGTGCCTCCCCCAAGCTGAATACTCATAAGGGTTTCCACAGGATCCTCCAGATGGCCGCTTAAGTCCACCACCTGGGTGTCAAAGATCACCAGGCGGGTGTCCAGCATGGGAAGCCTGGCAAAAATCCCCGCCATAACTGCGCTGTGAATCACGGAATCCAGCATGGAACCGCTCTCATCCACCGCGATAATGACACGCCACTTGTGGTAGCGCCTGTTTCTCCCGTTAAAATATACCTTTTCCAGCATCAGTCTCTGGTTTTCCTGGTCGTAATTCTTAAGATTCCTCCGAATGGTTTTCCGGATATCCAGATTCCGTATGGAGGGAATGGGGTTGCTGGAATTGCGGTCAATGCGCCCCAGAAGGGAACGCCGGATATCCGTTTTCAGCTTTTCCGCAATCTCCTCCGCCACCTGCCGCACAATCCGTTTGGCCGCCTCCAGCACATCGCCCTTCATCAGATGCTTAAGCTGCAAAATGGTCTTTAAAAGCTCCTGGTTTGGCTCCAGCTTTTCCAGCACCTCTTTATCTGTCAGAAGCTCCGTCATGCCGTAGGTATCCAGGGCGTGCCGCTCCAGAATCTCCACCGTCTCTTTGGGAAAGAGCTTCCGTATCCTGGTAATCCATGTGGCCGCCGTCAGATGGCTGCTCTGTGTGCCCCCCTGGCGGCGCACATCCTCCCCCTGTTCCCGCTCATATAAGAAATCCAGCACATCCTCCAGGTCCATACAGGAAATGCCGTTTCCCAGGGAGGCCCCTTGGGAAAATTCCAGCTGCTTTGCCGCATATCCCCCCAGAATCAGTCTCCATCTGTTAATCTGACTAGTATCATGTTCCGTCGCCATCTCTACGCTCCTTCGTTTTTAGTTCTGCATCTCCTTAAGTCCATAAGCGTCCAGCATTTCCCCGTACTGGTATTCCAGGGGGGACACCTTCCTGCCCTTTAAGAGCTGTCTGGCATTGACGCCGTGGAGGGCCGCCGCCTTCCCGGCGATCCGGTCTGTCTCCAGAGGCGTAAAATAGGAGAACGCCATACGGAGCTCCGGAAGCAGAGAGAGAAACTCCTCCGGGGAGAGTTTCAGAAGAAGTACATCGATAAGCTCCAGAAAATCCTCCCGGACAAAGACAAAATCCCTGGCCGTGTAGAAGAGCCCCCGCAGAAAAGAGGCGCTCTTCATGCGCATTTCCCCGGAGCCCTCAAGATAGCCCCCGGCCGTCTCCCTGATACGGGCGCTGCAGGCATTGTCATACCCGTAGAGAAGCCCGAGAACCGCTCCTTCCAGCCCCGGCTGGATACCCGGCTTTTCAAGAAGCCGGGAAAAGGCCTCCATCAGCACAGCTCTCAGATGGGAAAACTGCTTTACGCCGGTTATCTGGTAAAGATTCAGACAGCTCTCCATGCAGTCCTTGAGACGCTCGTCGGGCACCTGGGCCATGGAGGGCAGAAGCTGCACCACCTTCTGGAAACAGATGTGGAGAAGCTCTTCCAGCTCCTTCACCGCCTTTACGTGATACAGCTCCTGGAGCTCATACAGCATCCGCAAATGGGAGAATCCCTCCGTCAAGGAAAAGAAATCCCCGTCTGTGAGCAGCACCTTGTGGGCGTGCTCTCCCATGGAGGCCTGCTCCGACAAAAAGCCCATAAGGAATCCCTGCACCAGAAGCCTGGCCGCCTCCCGGCTGCTCTGGCTCTTCCCAAACTGGTGCAAAAGCCGGGTACGGGCCGCCTCCCGGACGGTTCCTCCCAGGGTGGACGCATCCACCAGGGCCGCCAGCACCTGGCTGGAAAACCGGTAGCTCCAGATCTCTCGGATGCGGCTTCTGTCCCTGCGGTTTAAAAGATCCGCGCCTTTCCTGCGCTTTCCGAATCCCGTTCCCAGAAACTCCATCTGGTATAGAAAACGGCTCATGGCCATATGTTTATTTTTAGTAAATATTTCCAGTACAAGTTCTTTCTCCGAGGCCGCCTGCACCTGGAAACCAAACTTCTGGCACTGTTCCTCAAAATCCATAAGAAGGGGCGGACGCAGGGCGTCCCCGCAGAGCTTCCCCACCTGCTTTCCCGTATTCAGCTCCCCCAGAATGCGAAGAGGCAGGTCCGTGGAAAGACTGCACTCCCCTTTTACAAAGGAGGACAGGGCCGCGTCCTGGAGCTCGTAGAGCCCCGGCTCCCACTTTCCCCGAAGAGCCGCCAGCCCTCTGGCCATGGAAAACGCGCAGATCTCATCGTAGGAGGAAAGGCTTTCCTTTTTCCGCCTGGCCTGCCGCCCTGTCTGGACAAGCTGGTTAAGCACTGTCTCCTGGTAAGCTTCTTCTACCGTCCCCGTTTCCACAATGTGCTCCCACACCCTCTGGTAAAATCCCGGAGAGGGCATGCCGCTGGCGTAGCCGTTCAGCGCGTCCGCAGCCTCCATGGAATAGGCCAGGGGATATACCCCCTGCTCCTTCTCCCCCAGGTTGTGAAGCTTTACCAGATGGGGGCTTTTAATCTCCTCCAGCAGGCCGTAGGTGTGAAATCCCCCGGTAACCACCAGGATTTTCCTGTATTCCTCTGACGCCTTTTTAATCTCCCCGGCCATAAACCGCTCCCGCCAGAGGCACCCGTCCGCCTCCAGTTCTTCCCGGGGGGTATGGATTCTGGAAAGATAACAGTAGGTGAGCATCTCCTTCACAAAATCCGGCGTCTCCAGGCGCAGCCCTCTGATCTCAAAGTATTTTTCCCAGAATTCCTCAAAGCTTCGTAGCCCTGCCTTTTCACAGAGCAGGGCCAGATAGCGGCTGCGGCTTAAGAGATAATCGTCGTTGTAGCTTTGTTTTTCCGTTCCTTTGCGAATACCATGATCCCCGGCGGTATGTAAAAGGATTTCCCCGTAAGACAAATCGATAAACCGGGCCGGAATCCCTCTGTCGGACGCCGCCCTTAGAGCCACCAGTTCAGGAGAGCAGTCCAGGTAGGGATAATAGCATTTATAATCCTCCTTCTCCTGGCTTAAAAGCCCCCTGGTATCCTTATAAAAATAGTATAAGGCCAGCGGCGCCTTCGTATCCTTGTGGCCCAGCACAGGAATCTGGCTCTGGGCATTCTGGGGCCCTTCTATGAGGATACACTCCGGCCGGATCTCCTCTATGGCCTGCTTCAGATGATAGGAACAGGCCGGGCTGTGATGGCGCACCGGGAAAAATACTACGGGCTGCGTATTATCGTAGGGATTTATTTCAGGTATTTCCTGGCCTCGTAATAGCTGTTCCATATGCCGCCCTCTTTTCCTCCTTTATCCCGCACCACGGTCTGGAAATAGCTGCGAAGCTTCTCCAGATCTTCCCTGTTTTCCTTTTGTACGGCGCCTACCAGGTTCTGCACCAGGCATCCCAGATCCATGTGGGAATCCCCATAGTAGTAGGCGGTCATCATAGTCTGGTAGTAGACGGAAACCGCCTCCGCCGTGCTCATAACCGCAGACGGGGTATCAATGCGGTGTCCCATGGAGGAAATGCCTTCCCGCAGCTCATGGTAGGTGGATGCCAGAAGCTCCGCCACATCCTCGTCCACAGGCATGGAAATCTGGCTCTCCGCCGCCAGCTCCCTCACCTCGTTCACAATAATCTGCTTCTCCTGGGCCACGTCCCGCACAGGGAGGACTGTCTCAAAGTTAAACCGCCGCTTTAAGGCGCTGCTCATCTCATTGACGCCCTTGTCCCGGGTGTTGGCTGTCCCGATGACATTAAAGCCGGCCCTGGCAAAGAGAAGGCCCTCCTCCCCCAGCTCCGGCACATTGAGCACCTTGTCGCTTAAGACGCTGATAAGGCTGTCCTGGATTTCCGCCGGAGTACGGGTGATCTCTTCAAACCGGGTCAGAATCCCCTGCTCCATACCCACATAGAGGGGGGAGGGCACCAGGGCCTCCCGCACAGGCCCCCTGGCCAGAAGCAGAGCATAGTTCCAGCTGTATTTTATCATATCCTCCGTGGTTCCCGCCGTGCCCTGGATGGTATTGGTGCTGGTGCCGCTGATGGCAGCCGACAAAAGCTCCGACAGCATGGTCTTGGCCGTTCCAGGCTCTCCCACCAGCATAAGCCCCCGGTTTCCCGCCAGGGTGATGATGCAGCGCTCCACCAGGCTGTCGTTTCCCAGGTATTTCTTACGGATGAAAAATTCCTCCCCATTCCACCGTACAGGCTCCCTGCTGCCCAGGATAAAGGTCCGCACCGCCTGGGGAGACAGCTTCCAGTTTATGGGCTTCCTGCCTGTGTCCAAAGCCGAAAGCGCTTCCAGCTCCCGGCGATAGCGCGCCTCAACAGGCGGCTTGATTTCTGTTTTCTGATTCATTTGTGGTTCCTCCAGATTCAGCAAAAGCGGCACTGACTGACGTACCGCCCTGCTTCTTGATTTTGTATATATCCCATAGCCGGCGGACGAATAAACGCTATAGCTCCGCCTTGTTTTCCCCGCTGCCTTCCACCAGCTTCGCCCCCAGGAAGCCCGCCAGCACTGACTGCAGATCCACGCCGGTGGATTCCTTTAAGCCTTCCGTCACCTGGGACAGGGTTCCGATAATGTCCTTTACCAGCTTTGAGGAATTGCCGTCCCCGTACATGGTAATCTTATCCACCTTTGCCAGAGGCTCCGAAATATTTCTGGCGATCTCCGGCATGGCCTTGAAGTACATCTCCAGAATAGCGGCCTCGCCCATCTGCTTCATGGCCTCCGCCTTCTTCTCGATACCCTCCGCCTCTGCCAGGGCCTTTGCCTTGATGGCCTCCGCCTCCGCCAGTCCCTTGCTCCGGATACCTGCCGCTTCCTGCTCCATGGCAAATTTCTGGGCCTCCGCCGTAGCTTTCAGGGCTTCCGCCTCTTTCTCCCGCTCAAACTTGTCGGCTTCCGCGTTCTTCTGACGCTCAAAAAGCTTCGCCTCCGCGTTTCTCTGCACCTCGTAGAGCGTGGCGTCCGACTCCTGCTGCTTAGCGTACTTTTCCGCGTCCGCCTGCTTTTTCACCGTGGCCTCCAGGCTGCGCTCCGTAAGCTCTACCTCTTTTTCCTTTAGGATAATGGCCTTTTCCTGCCTGGCCAGGTCCGCGTCTGCCGTGGTGATCTCCACGGTTTTCCGCTCCGTCTCCTTCTGGATCTGGTAGGCGGCGTCGGCAATGGCCTTCTTTGTATCCGCGTCTTTTTGAAGCTCGGCTTTGCGGATTTCCAGGTCGTTTTCCTTCTGGGCGATCAAGGTAGCCGCGTTAATCTCCGCCTCCTTGGACTCCCGGGTGGCTTCCGCCTGGACGATGGCCTTCTCCTTCTGGGCCCTTGCCCTGGCGTTTGCAATCTCCAGCTCTGAGCTCACCTGGGCGTCGTTGGCCTCCTTCTTGGCCACGGCCTGGGCCCTGGCGATCTCTTTTTCGCTCTCCGCCCTGGAAATGGCCGCGTTCTTCTGGATTTTTACAATATTGTCCACACCCAGGTTCTCAATAACCCCGTTCCCGTCCACAAAGTTCTGGACATTGAAGCTTACAATATCCAGACCCATGGCAGCCAGATCCGGCTCCGCATTCTCCTTTACCAGAGTGGCAAATTTCTGGCGGTCCGAAACCATCTCCTCCAGATTCATCTTGCCCACAATCTCACGCATATTCCCCTCCAGCACCTCCCTGGATACCTGGGCAATATAATCCGTAGGCCGGTTTAAGAAGTTCTGGGCTGCCAGAGCCAGCCGCTCCTGCTGGTCGCTGATCTTGACGTTTACCGCCGCGTCCACACGGATATTGATATAGTCTGCCGTGGGCACTGCGCTGGAGGTCTTGACGTCAATGGGAATCAGCTGCAGGTTCAGCTCATCCTTCTTCTCCAGAAAAGGAATCTTGAGCCCCGCCTTTCCGATCAGGACTTTAGGCTGCTTACGCAGACCCGAAATAATGTAGGCCGTGTCCGGAGACGCCTTCACATACCCCGTAATCAGTATGATAAGGACAATCACCACCCCTATGGTAACCGGCACCAAAGTTGCAAACATCCGCATCAATTCATCCATTTTCCCATCTCCTTTTACCTTTTGTATGCCTCCTGGCTTCTGTTTATTCCCACGGATTTCCCTCCGGTGAAACCGTTTTCTCATCCTCCAGGTAGTTCCGGAGAATATCCCGCAGCGACCCTTTCCTTACCTCCCCGTCATAGCGTTCTGCCATTTCCTCCGTGTATCCCCCCATGGGAAACGCAATCCGGTACAGAGCCTCGTCCTCCGGTTCCCTGTTCCCTCTAAGCACCAGCACATAGGGAAAGGGCTGCCCGTCTCCGGCCCAGTCAAATCCCGCCTGGGCCAGCTCCTTTGCCTGGGCTCCCGTCATGGTGAGAATGGCGTACTCTCCGTCATAGGCCGGACAGATGGTATTTTTTACATCCTCATTGATCTTCCCCCCGTAAAGCCTTCCGTTGACGCCGTAGCGGTTCTCAATGCCGCCCTCATGGAACCCGCCCAGGGAAATCATGGCCCCGTCCGCCCCGCTTGCGCTTCCTAAAGCCTTGCCCACCAGGCGTCCCGTCTCCTCCAGGGTGAAATCCGCCGTACTCTCACAAAAATAATACGCATCCCCGCCGTCCAGATATGTCTCCATAAACAGATCCATGCTGGCCATGCAGTTTTTCCCGTCCATACCATTCTCCCCCCGGAACCAGTCCTTAAAGGCCTGGCCCATATCGAAAAGAACCGCGTCCCAGCCGGCATAGGTCATGGGAAAGGCCCGCCCGTCCCAAAGGGCCTGCTGGGCGTCGTAGACCATGGCGTCCTCGTGTACAATATCCCCGCTCAGAGCACTTAAGGTATTGGGGAAACTGCTGTCGGTCAACACCTCCTGTCCCTCCGGGGAAAAGAGAAGGTTCAGGATTTTAAGGGCATTTTCCAGCTTTTCCTCATTGCCCGGCTCCGTAAGGCGTTTGCTGATACCAAAATAGCAGAAGGGATTGTACATATAAATATTTTTCGTACCCGTATCCCCAAGATAGGGCATAAGGGAGAGCTCGTCGGCGCTTTCCGGCGTTATCACCCGGCTTGGAACCGTCTGCACCCCCGTAAAAAACACAGCCTTTCGTCCCCCCAGATAATCCTTTATAAGGGTGGTGGCGGAGCGGTCCTCCGGGTCTACCGTAAACATCCCCATATCTATGTATTTCTGGACATAGTCCATGGTGGGCTCCCACATTTCCCGGGCGGAGGCGTCCCCTTTCAGAAACTCCCGTTCCCAGCGGACGCCCTCCGGCGTAGTGCGCCATCCGGTATTTGCCATGTTAAACATGACGGAGAAGGTGTTGGCAGGAAGCTGCGTCCCCAGAATCCCGGGAATCATGCCCTCCTCCCGGATTTCCCCGCACAGGGCCTCAAGCTCCGCGAAGTTCCCAGGAACCTCCCATCCCTTTTCCTCCATCAGCGTCCGGTTGTAGTATATACCGTACATAGAATAACTGACAGGCAGAAGATAGATTCCTCCATCAATCTCCATCTGGTTCAGATAAACGGTAGAAAAATCATTTACAAAGGCATATCCGGACAAATCCACCAGCCGCTCTTTTACCAGTTCCCTGTCCAGAACCTGGGAAGTGATAAAAATATCCGGGATATCGTCCGCCCGCATCTGGGCCCAGCTGTAGCCGGTGCGGTTGCCGCCGTCATAGGACTCAAACTCCAGTTCTATTTCCGGATATGTCTCCTGGACCAGGTCCAGAAACTCCTTATGGGCGCTATAGCTTCCAAAGGTGCCCCAGGTAATAGCATCCCCTTTGCCCCTGTCCTGGTTGGGCGGCCCACCCTTAAGTCCACAGGCCTGCAACAAAAGCAATGCCGCCAGGCCCCCAATAGCAAGACGCCGTAAACTCTTTAAAGCCACCTTAAGTCATCCCCTTTCGCCAGTCCTCATTGTCCTGGCTTTATGTAATGCTCCAGAATCCGTATAAGCGTCTCCCCGTCAATGGGCTTCGCCATATGGGCGTTCATGCCAGCTTCCAGGCAACGCCGCTTATCCTCATCGTAGGCGTTAGCCGTCATGGCAATAATGGGCACGTTCAAAGCGTCCTCCCTGTTAAGAGCCCGGATAGACCGGGCGGCTTCCAGCCCGTCCATCACAGGCATCATGACATCCATAAGAACCCCGTCAAAAGTTCCGGGCTCACTGGCTGCAAATATATCCAGCGCCTCCCTGCCGTTCATGGCAGGAGTCACCTCAATGCCCACATCCTCCAGCATGTACTGGGCAATCTCCATGTTCAGTTCATTGTCCTCGGCCACAAGAAGGCGCGCGCCCGCAAGCTCCACCTCCCTGCATACCTCCTCCGGACTTTCCCTGACCTCCCAGTCGATGGTAAGAGGCAGCTCCAGGGTAAAACAGGTGCCTACATTTAACTGGCTCTCCACCGAGAGCGCGCCCCCCATAAGATCCACAAACTGCTTTGTGATGGTCATGCCCAGGCCCGTACCCTTGTAAATGGTGCGCGTGCCGTCATCCTCCTGGGAAAAGGCCTCAAAAATATGTGGCAGAAATTCCGGCCTCATGCCCACACCGGTATCCTCCACCTCCAGGCGGAAAAGAACCTCATCCTCCACCGCGGAAAGCTCCTGTATCCGGAAATAAATCTTTCCCCCGTCCGGGGTAAATTTCACCGCATTTCCCAGTATATTTATCAGCACCTGTCTTAGATGCAGCTCGTCTCCCAGCACATGGGGATGGGAAAGCTCCTCAAACTCCTCCACCAGCTCCACGGCCCTTCCCTGGAGCTGCCCGCCGATAATGGAGGTACAGTGCCCAATGACCTGCCGCATGTCCATGGGTTCCCGGGCAATCTGTGTCTTGCCGCTCTCAATCCGGGACATATCCAGTACGTCGTTCACCAGGCTTAAAAGATGGCCGGAAGAGCTCTCAATCTTGTGAAGGCAGTCCTCCACCCGCTCTGGTTCTTCCAGATTCTTCAAGGCAATGTCCGTCATGCCCATAATGCCGTTGATAGGCGTACGGATATCATGGGACATGTGAGACAGGAAATTGCTCTTGGCCACACTGGCCGCGTTGGCCGCGTCTGCGGCGTCTTTTAGCATCTCATTTGTTTTTCTCTGGTGCTCTATAATACGCTTGTCGCTCTTCTTGGCCATAAAGAAAAACAGGAGGAGGCCGATCATCAGCACTGCCAGAGACACGATAGCTGTGGCATAGACAACGGCCATATTGAGAAATTCCGTGGTTCCGGCCCCCAGCACCTCCGTGGGCACAAAGGTCAGCACAGACCAGTCTGTCTGTCCCACCGGGGAAGCCGCCACAAAATACTTCTCCTCCCCGTAGGCAAATTCATAGCCGGCGCTTACGCGCCCCCCGATATTTTCCCGCATATCCTTTAGGCTTCCGCCATGGATAAACGTATACTCCTCCAGTGCAGTCAGGATATTGTACCCATCAATAAACCCGCCCTCGCACTTGTGGCGGTACAGCCTGCGCCCGTTGGGATTGATGACATACACATGGCTCTTATTGGCAAACACATCCGCGTCAAAAGCCTCCTGGAAAACCGTGATATTCACCACCACCCCCACATGGGTGATCTCCCTTCCCCCAAGCTCCACAGAAGTATCCATCTTTTTCAGAAAGAGAATATAGGTACTGCCATCCATGCGGTAATCCAGGGTGGTCACCAGCTCCTGGCGCTCCTGGTCAGCCGCCAGAAGGGCCGCGTCCCGCCAGTTGCTTGTTGCCCCATCCGACACATAAAGCCGAGCCTCACTGTCAAAGGCCAGCACCGAACCTGGCTCCAGCTCCAGATAGTCCCCGATCTCCTCAAGCCTTTTTGTCACCTCCCGGGAATCCTGGGCGCTGGTCTCTGCCAGAAGATTTTCCACGGTATTGGTAACGGTCCGGTAATGGCGCACCGCAGATTGTATTACCTGGGTAACTTTGTCCGATATTTCAATCAGATGGGAATTCCGCTCCCGAAACAGGGTTTCATCCAGATATCCATAAAAAAACAGCGTTCCGGTCAACGCCAGAACAGCCAGCAGAGCTACCACCGTCAGAGGCAGCGTCCGCTCCCGTCTCTTAAGCCTGCGGTCCGTCTGCTCTGCCATTCCCTGGGACTGTATTTCCAGTAAAGCCATGACTTTTTACGTCCTCCTGTGGGGCCTTTTTTGAAATATTGTATCCTAACTGCTATTTTATAGAAAGATGATGGAAAAGTCAAGAATGGGGGAGGCAGGAAATAGCCCTTGACCAAAGATGCGGGGCATTTTATAATCAAAGCAGAAAAATATAACGGAGATAAAAAAGTGAGCAAAAGATATGCCCGCAGAAGAGCAAGAAAACGGCATCTCAGAAGAAGGCTTCCCCTTCTTCTGGGCAGCGCGGTTTTCCTGCTCCTGTGCTGTACTGTTTTTTTAATAGGGAAGGAATCTGACCGGACTGTGGATGAATTATCCCGTCTGTATGCTGTAGGCGGACATTTTATGAAAACAACCCTTGAAAATCTGTCTTATGAAAAATCTTTGGAAGAGCTTCGGGAGCCCTCAGGTCCTGCGGCCTCCCTGCCTGACAGCAGCGCTGTTGAAGAGATGCCCCCGGATATATCCCCCCAGGAACCGGTTTTGGAGGAAGAGCGCATTCTTTTGGAGCTTCTCCGGCAGATGTCCCTGGAGGAGAAGGTAGGGCAGATGTTTATTGCCCGGTGTCCTTCGGAAAACGCGGTGAATAATATTAAAGATTTCCATCTTGGCGGGTATATTCTCTTTGCCCGGGATTTTGAGGGGATTACCAGGGAACAGGCCAAAGAAAAAATCCAGGGGTTCCAGGAGGCCTCTCCTATCCCAATGCTCATCGGCGTAGATGAGGAGGGCGGAAGCGTAACCCGCGTCAGCAGATTCCCGGCCTTCAGGGACGCGCCCTTTCCCTCCTCCCAGGAGCTGTACCAGGCCGGGGGATTTGAGGCTGTGAAAGCGGATGCCCGGGAAAAATCCAGGCTTCTTAAGGAAACCGGCGTCAACGTCAATTTCGCCCCTGTGGCAGACGTATCCCAGAATCCGGAGGATTTTATCTTCAAACGCTCCTTCGGACAAAGCGCGGATTTAACCGCCCAATATGTGGAAACCATTGTAAACGTTATGCAGGAGGAAGGAATGGGCTGTGTGCTGAAGCATTTCCCCGGCTATGGGAATAACGCGGACACCCACACAGGCATCGCCTACGACAGCCGCCCCTATGACACCTTTGTGTCCTCGGATTTCCTCCCCTTCCAGGCCGGCATCCGGGCCGGGGCAGACTGCGTCCTGGTGTCCCACAACATTGTAAAATGCATGGATGAAAGCCTCCCGGCCTCCCTGTCCCCCAGGGTTCACGATATCCTGCGAAACGACCTGGGATTTTCCGGGGTTATCGTTACCGACGACCTGTATATGGACGGCATCCGGGATTTCACCGACGCCTCCCAGGCAGCCGTGGCCGCCGTACAGGCAGGCAATGATCTTTTGTGCTGCACAGACTTTACGGTTCAGATTCCGGCGGTCATACGCGCCGTGGAAAGCGGGGAAATTCCAGAGGCCCGCATCGATGAATCCGTGCTGCGTATTCTGAAAATGAAACATTCCCTTGGGCTACTATAAAATAAGCAGCAAAGAAGTCCCCCCTCTTTCCCTTTGGGAGACTTCTCTGTCTGTGGTATCCTTTTCGGTTTCTGTCTACTGAAGCTTTATTTTATGGAAGCCCTTCTTGCCCTTCTTGAGAATCAGGGCCCCATCCTCATTGAAATCAGCCGTGGTAAAGCTCTGGTACACATCCGTCGCCTTCACGTCGTTGACGGTGACGCCTCCCTGCTGCACCAGGCGTCTTGCCTCGGAGCGGGTGGGAGCCAGCTTGCTGTCCACCAGAAGGGTGAGAATATCCTTTCCGGCCTCAAGCTCTTCCCGGGTGTAGATGGTGGTGGGCATATTGTCCGTATCCGCGCCCTTTACAAACAGGGCTCTGGCCGCGTCCTGGGCTTTCTTTGCCTCTTCCTCCCCGTGGACGATCTTTGTGATCTCATAGGCCAGCACTTCCTTGGCATGGTTAATTTCGGCATCCTTAAGGGCCCCCAGACGGCGCACCTCCTCCATGGGCAGGAAAGTCAGAAGGCCTAAGCATTCCTCCACCTTCACATCCTCAATGTTTCTCCAGTACTGGTAAAACTCATAGGGGGAGGTCTTTGCCGGGTCAAGCCACACGGCCCCCTTCATGGTCTTGCCCATCTTGATGCCCTCGCTGGTGGTGAGAAGCTTAAAAGTCAGACCGTAGGCCGGCTTATTCTCTTTTCTGCGGATAAGCTCCACGCCGCCGATAATGTTGGACCACTGGTCATTTCCGCCCATCTGCATCTGGCATCCGTAAAGCTGGTTAAGCTTCAGGAAATCGTAGGACTGCATAATCATGTAATTAAACTCAAAGAAGGTCAGTCCCTTCTCCATCCTCTGCTTGTAGCACTCCGCCGTCAGCATGCGGTTTACGGAAAAATGGGCTCCCACCTCCCGCAGGAAATCCACATAGTTCAGATTTAAAAGCCAGTCCCCGTTGTTTGCCATAATGGCCTTGTCGTTGTCAAAATCCAGAAACCGTGACAACTGCCTGTGAAAACAATCCGCATTGTGCCGTATGGTTTCTTTTGTCATAATCTTGCGCATATCCGATTTCCCGGAAGGATCTCCCACCATGGTGGTACCGCCCCCCAGCAGGGCAATGGGACGGTGGCCGGCCCGCTGCATATGCATCATGGCCATAATGGTCAGGAAATGACCGGCCGTAAGACTGTCCGCCGTAGCGTCAAATCCGATATAAAAGGTCACGGACTCCTTTCCCAGAAGCTCTCGCACCTCCTCCGGGTGGGTGCATTGTTCGATGAAGCCACGCTCCATCAGGATGTCGTATACGTTCTGTGACATATTTGTTCCTCCTAATTCTTTATCTTCCTTACTTTCCCAAATAAAAAAACTTCCTCCTTCTAAAAGGACGAAGCTCTGCCCGTGTTACCACCTTTTTTTATAAATGACTCACATCATTTACCTCTTTAGGTACCATTTACGATACCCTGGCACGTTAACGGGCGCCGGATTCCGTCGCAGCCTACTTGGGATTTCCGTTGGGTGCGAAGCTCAGGGATGTATTCAAAACCAGCTTCCCATGCGCCTCTCATCTCCCGGCTGCTTTCTGTCTGTTTCCCTGGTTTCTACTTGTTCCCGTCATAGCTCTTTTTTTATGAAGCTACTGGGATTATAGCGGTTCCTGTTTTATTTGTCAAGCCCGGAGTCTGCTTTTAGGGTAAACTTTTCTTTCCGCTTTTATGTCCCTTCAGGCTTCGCCGTCAGTTCCCTTTTTGTTTTCCGCCGTCCCCTCCTGCCTGGAAGCCTGCGGCGCAAAGAGCCACCAGCACCTGGGAGGGCAGGTAAAAAAGCCACATGGCCGTGGAGGCCAGATTCTGCCAGACTGTAAGAAACGGCCCGGGCAGGGCGGGCAGATTATAGAGGGCCACATGGATATCACAGAGCAGAAGCAGTAAAAGGCCCAGGAAAAAGGCGTACTGTTTCCTCCTCTCCCCAAAGGCCAGGACCGTATGAAACACCAGAGCCGCAGCGTACACCACCGCCAGCACATCCGCAGCCTCCTGTCCCGTTCCCGACAGGCTCCCAAACCGCAGGATTCCAAATGCCGCCGTCCCCGTCAGCACACACTGGAGCACATACCACCGCCAGCTCTTCACCCCCCGCAGATACATCCGGTAACACAGCTGCACGCCCAGAAATCCACAGATTCCCAGGGCCCCATATCCGGTAAACAGGAGAAAATAGTCCGCCCCCAGAACAAACGCCTGGGCCGCCAGAAGTCTTTTGTCCTTTTTTCCCAGCCGCCAGAAAAAACAGAGGAGCACGGAGATGTATTTCAGACCGTTGGAGAGATCATACCCCCAGCCTGGCAGATTTCCGGATTCCGCCCTCACATCCAGGTACAGAAAGGCCAGGTACAGGGCCAGTTCTGCCAGGAGAAAGCCTTTTATGTGGATTTGTGTTGATTTCTGTCTCGTTTCCATAGGTTTTCAAAATGCCCCCTGCTGTTTTTCCCCACATTTTCTTCCGCATTTTTCCAAAGCTCTGTAAAAATGCCTGTTAAACAAATTATGGCCCGCAGAATCGTCCAAAACCGGACTTCTGCAGGCCAGATCTGCTGCCTTTGTATTTTACTCGATTACCAGCTCGTCCCAGTTGTCATTGGGCACAATGCCGATATAGGTCTTTCCTGTATTCAGGGTGATCTCGTTTCCGTCCTTGTCGTAGAAGCGGGTGATATCCAGATCGCTCTCTTTTTTCCAGGTCACGGGGATCGCCTTGCCGTTTGTGATATAGTAGCCCTGGCGTCCGCTGTCAATGCAGTAGAAGCCCATGTATCCGTGGTCGTCGTACTGCTGGAACCGCATGTCCTGAAGAAGCACATTCTTAAAGGAAAGCTGCTTGTTTCCGTTGGCGGCGTCCTTGTGGGGCTGTCCGTACTCGGAATACATGTACAGTCCTGTAGATTCATCGTATTTCAGCTCGGAGCTGTTGTGCTTAAAGGGCAGGTCGATATAGGTGCAATCGATGGAATCCGAAGCCTCCGACAGGTCAATGGGATTGGCTTCCGACACAAACTGGAAGTGGGGGCCCTGGTAATACTCGTTGTATGTAGTGCTGTAGCCGGAATTTTTAAAATTCTTGTCCAGATCTCCCGGCAGAATATACTCGGTAAACTCCCTGGGCTTTCCATTGTTCACACGGCCAAAGGTGCCGCTGAAATGCTCCACATAGGGATTGTTCAGGTATGCGTTGATATAGTAGGGGCCTCCGTCGTGGCACACCACCGCGTTCCACTCCGGCGCAATCTGCAGGTTGGTGGGGCGAACGCTCCGGATGCTTCCGAACTGCTCCAGGCTGTTCCAGTCTTTTACAATACACATGAAACGGGTAATGCGGTCGTTGGCCGTGCTGTTCATCATCTCATAGACCACGTCTGCCTGGGTCAGACCAAAATGGGGCAGAGCTGTCTTTTCATTGTCTACCATAACGGCAATGGGCCGCTGTCCCCACAGGCTCTCGTCTATCCACTCGTTGGTGAGCTCGCTGCGGAACATGCCCTCTCTCGTCTCTTCCTCCACAGGCGCCGGCTCCTCTTCCTCTACAGGTTCCGGGTCCGTCAGCTCCTCCTCGGTGTCAAAACCGGGCTCCTCCTGCTGCACAACCTCCTCGGCGTCGTCTTTTTTCTGTCCGCATCCTGCCAGGACAAGGGCCATGGCAAGCAACAGACCTAAAAGCTGCATTCTCTTTCTCATTGCTATCTACCTCTGTCTGTTTATTTGGGTTTTAGTGGCGGTTTCCTCCTGCAGTGCGATTCGCAAAACCTGCGGTTTTCCGAATCACGGGCTTCGTCCTATAAAAAGGCAGAGAAGAAACTGCTTTCGTGCAAGCACGACGCAGTCTCTTCTCTGCCTTTTTGCACTGCTCATTGCCTACGTGGACATTATACCACACTGTTTGGGGTGGGGCAAGGATAATTATGTCAAATTTGTTGCATAATTATTACATTTTTTACATGTTTTCTCTATACCAGCGTAAATGTGTATTTCTGCTCTCCCGGATGGAGCTCTGTCTGGCATCCCTTATATTCCAGGGTGGCTTTGGCGGAAAACGGGATTGTTATTGTTATCAAGACGGTTTCCTCCTGTTTTTCCCATCTGCACGCTGCCTTTCCCCACAGGGTATCGGTCTCACACTGGGCCCAGCCCAGATCTTCGGGGATGAACGGTTTGATTCTGATTCCTTTGTGGCTGACACGGACGCCGCAGAGACCTTCCACAAACCAGCCAGCGCAGCCTGTATAGCAGGTATGTATCCGGCTTGCGCCGTATACGTTTCGCATGTCCCACATTTCCGGCCAGGTGGTCTCTCCCATGGACAGGAAATACCCGTAGCCTGGAATATCCTTTTTGCACATCCACTTATAGATCAGGCGGTTCCCTCCATCGGTCTGGGACAGCAGGCGGAGCAATAAGATCGTTCCCGCACTGCCGCCGTCCAGATACTGCTTTTCCTCAATAATTTTCAGCATTTCCCTTTCCACGTCTGGGGCTTTTTCCACAGATACCACACCTGCGGCAAGGGCCGCCGCCTGGTAGCGTCCGTCGCGCTTACAGAAATATCCTTCCAGCTTCCAGAATTTTCCATCTATGGCGCAGGAAACCGCCCTGTGCCTGGCCCGGAAAATTTTACAGTCCCCGGCTTTTTCCAGAATCTGCGCAAATTCTTCCATCTGGCGCAGTACATAGGCATAGCAGCAATTATTAAAATACAGGGCAGTTTCCATATTTCCCCAGTCATCTCCGTCCGGGGTGGCCCAGTCCCCCAGAAAATCCCACTCCTCAAACTCGTAGCGTTCCAGCAGGCCGTCTTTCTCATGGCCCATCAGAAACTGCGTCCATTTCAGAAGAGACGGATACAGACGGGCCAGGAATGCACGGTCTCCAAAATACCGGTAGAAATCCCTACAGCCAATCACCGGATAGCTGCTCCAGACCGTGCCTCCGCCGCCGGGATAATCCGGGGCCGTGTGGGCAAAATAGCCGTCTGCCCTCTGGGTGTCGGCCCAGGTCAGAAGATAATTCCGGTAAAAAGCGCCCATATCAAAATTCAAAAGCCCGTCCGCCCATGTGGTACTGGCCCCTGTCTCCCCGTATCCCAGGCGTTCCCTGTGGGGACAGTCAGTCGTGACGCCGCCGATGGTGCTGGCCTGGTAGGTGTACAGGTCCGTCTCATAGATCTGTTGCAGCAGCTCCTGTTCACAGGAAAACCTGCCCCTTCGCTCCATGGCGCTGGAAATCACAAGCCCGCGGATATCCCCCTTTTCCAGGGGGGCTTCCAGCCCTGTTATGGTAAAGAAACGCCCGCTCACATAGTTAAACTGACTGTAATACCACCCTCCATGTCCCAGGCCGGGCCCGTAAACCAGCCTCTGGTGAAAGGCGCAGCGGGCTTCCCTTTTATCCGATACCTCAATGACAATCTCCTTTTGAAGCTCTGGAAGGCGAAGCCCCAGCCAGCCGGTAAAGTTTCTTCCCATATCCACCAGAAGCTCCTTCTCCCCCTTTATGTCTACAGGCTCTATCACCTCCACAATCCTATCCGGCTCCACAGCCTGTTCACGCAGCCTGTAATTTACCGGAAGGATGCCGACGGCGTGCCATGCGCTTATATCCCACTCTTTTGTGCTCCACGCGGTTTCCCATGCCGGAACCACTGTCTTTTCCCCGCCGTAATCTCCCCAGCGGAAAGCCCCCAGATACTGATTTCCGTTTGCGGCACAGACCCAGGCAGCGTCCGAATGAAATTCAAAACCGCTGCCATAGGCCTGCACGAGAAGCGCCGGGGACAGATCGGCGTTCATCCGGGAAAAGCCTGCGTCCATGGCTATGCCTATGACATTCGTCCCCTCCCTTAAGAAAGCGGCGATGTCGTAGGTTCTATAATTAACCGTCACCCTGCCTCCCCGCAGGCAGCCCCGGGCCGGGGAAAAAACGGTGTCCGAGACCTTCTCTCCGTTTATGTAGAGGTCATGATACCCCAGAGACGCCACATACAGAAACACCTCCCGGGGTTTTGTATCCAGAATAACGCTCCGGCGAAGCCACACATGATCCCGGAAGGGATAGATGGCGTCGATGCCGTCATAAGTAATCCAGTCCCCCAGCCAGTCCTCCTCCCCCAGGGCCGTAATGATCTGCTGTTTCTGGCTCCACCGGGAAGCTTCTCCTCTTTCATCCCAGATACGCACGCTCCAGAAATACCGGGTATGGGGACGCAGGGAACCCTGGCAGGGTATCCCCCACTGCTTTTCTGACTCCACCTTGCCGGAATCCCAGATTTCATGATTCTTAACATCCCAGAGTCTGATCTGATAAGCCCTCTGGTAAAAGCCGTGGCAGACGCCGGAAAAACGTGTTTTCCAGCTAAAGCAGGGCCCGTCACAGCGGACTCCGGCGGGATTGTCCCGGTAATCACACCGCAGATCATAAATCTCATAGGAACTACGCCTTTCTATTGTGCCCTTCATTTCCATGTTGTCTCCTGTATTCACTGGGCGTATGCCCAAAATATTTTTTGAATGCCATGGTAAACTGTTTGGGGGAATCATACCCCACAAGCCTGGCAACCTCCGCTATCTGCTTTGTGCAGTCCTCAAGATGAATCCGGGCCATCTCCATACGGATTCTTAAGATATACACCGAGATAGCGCATTTTTCTTCTTTTTTAAAAAGCTGGCTGATATAGTTGGCGTTTAAGAAAAAACGTTCCCCCAGCTCCTCCATAGACAGACGGTTCTGGTAATTGGCACGGATGTATTTTTTTATCTCCTTCACTGTCTGATGCTGGGAAGCCGTTGTATTTTCCCCAAAATCAGACCTTGTCCGGAATTGCGCCGCATAGCCTCTGACTATCCGTATCAGCTCGGCCTTATCAACAGGCTTCAGAAGATAGTCGTAGGCCTGGTAACAGATGGCCTTTCTGCAATACTCAAAATCACTGTAGCCGCTGATCAGGATGACGTCCATATTCCATTCTTTGCGGCGTATAATCTGCAAAAGCTCCAGCCCGTCAATGCCATCCAGCCGGATATCCGTCAATAACAGGTCTACCGGCGAGGTTTCCAGGTACGAAAGACACTCTTCCCCACTGCCGCACTCTGTTATGGCGGATACCTCTGGTATATTTTCGCGGATAATCTTCACGATTCCCTGCCGGATAATCCGCTCATCATCCAAAACCATCACGCTTATCATCTGCCGCTTTCACCTTTCCGCATGTTCCCCACACGCATCTGCCTGCCCGGATTCCCTGGGAAGCGTCACATAAACCGTGGTTCCCAGATTTTTACAGCTCTCTATCCGAAGCCCATAGTCACCGCCCGGATAGCACAGGCGGATCCGCTGACTGACATTGCATAGTCCGATTCCCGATTCCCCGCCGGCGTCCTCCTGTCTGCTCTCCAATGCCGCCCGGATCTTCTCCAGGGTCTCCTTGTCCATACCCGCCCCGTTATCAAAGACCTCGAGTACCATGTGCTCTCCACAGGTGTATCCCAGGATCCGGATCTCCCCCCTTTGAATCTGTTTCTTCAGCCCATGGCGGATGGAATTCTCTATTAAGGGCTGCAAAATCAGCTTTGGCACCATGCACGCCCAAAGGGCTTCGTCTACCTGGATATGGATTCTGAAATTCTCCCCAAACCGCTTCCGGTGAATGAGAAGGTAGCTTCCCACATGCTCCAGCTCCTCCTTTAACGTAATAACAGACTTCCCCTTCATGCTGATTCGCAAAAGCTTTCCAAGCGCAATAGCCATCTGCTGGATATCTTCTTCGTCGTCCGCCTCGGCCATCATGCTGATGGTTTCCAGCGCGTTATAAATAAAATGGGGGTTAATCTGGGCCTGCAGCGCCTTAAGCTCCAGGCGCGCCGCGTGCAGAAGCTGCTGCTCCTGCTCTTTTTCCAGCTGGTTCAGGGTCTGAAACGGATGAATCATACACAGCCCCAGGCTGAAAGCGGTAATAATACCGGTTGCGATAATCAAACCAATGGTAATGGCGCGGATGTTCCTGGATACATTCGTGATCTTCTCTACGTCGGCACCGCAGAAAATCTTCCACCCTGTCTTTTCCGAGGTGGCATATTCCACATACAGCCATTCCCCGTCCATATCCAGCCGGGCGCTTCCCTGCGCCTCCCCCTGGGAAAGCCCCTCTTCCAGAATATGCTGATACAGCGCCTCTATTCTGGTGCCCCCGATATCCGTCCCTTCATTGCTGTAAACCAGCTGATTTTTCTCATCCAGAATCAGCAGGCTGTAATTGGAAAAAAGCTGCAGGCTGTCCATAATATGGTCCAGCATTTCAAGCTTTACGTCCACCACAATGGTAGTCAGAGGCTCCCGGGTCTCCAGATTTTCCATCTGCCGGACAATGGAAATCACCTGTGGCTTTTTAATCGCATAGCGCTCTGGCACATGGGTGGGCAGCACATAGATGCTCCGCGCGTCTCCAAGCTCCCCATACCAGTCCTCCTCCCTGATCTGATAACCCAGCCGCAGAGACGGCGATATGGAATTATAGTAGGCGTTTCCCCTGCTGTCAAACAGATACAGACCCTGGATATCATTGCATAGCAGATGGGTCTGCATCAGTTTATCCTGTAGCGCAACCTGTTGTGACAGCGTGATATCCCCGTCCCTGCGCCCGCTCTCATCCAGAATGGAAAGTACCTTCTGATCCACGGTAATATTTATGAGAAGGGACTGGATCTGACTGATGTTCTCGTCAATATTGAGACTGATCTGCCATACCAGCTTCGAGAGAAGCTCCCCGGCCAGAATCCTGGAGGTATTCCGGGTAATGACAAACATGCCGAAAACCGTAACCAGAATCAGGGAAACCGAACAGAGAATCCCGGCCAGCAGAACATGAATCCTGAATCCTTTATTTATAATGCTTTCAACAAACTCTCTCATCCACAGTTTCGCCACCTTTTCTTTGCTCAGCCCTTAACGGCCCCCGCCACCATACCTTTGATGAAATACTTCTGGCAGGCCAGAAATACAGCCAGAAGCGGAAGCATCGCCCCAATGGAGCCCGCAAAAACCATGGTCCAGTTTGTAGTATAAAACGCTCCCACAAAATTATACAATGTCACAATCAAGGTCTGAGCGCTGTTTCCCAGAAACAGAAGCGGGGTGAGAAGATCGTTCCAGATGCCAACCAGGCAGAAAATCATTACCGTGGTCAGAGGAGCCTTTATGAGTGGCAGGATAATGTGGAAAAATGTATAAGCAGGAGTGGCGCCGTCAATAAGAGCCGCCTCGTCCAGTTCTCCCGGAATGGTTTTCATAAAGCCTGTGAGAATCACAATGGCAATGGGCATAAAGCCCGCCGTATAGATACAGATCACACTCCAGTGGGTTCTCATTATCCCAAGGGTATGGATCAGTTTGTAGAGGGGAAGCATCGTAAGCTGGAAGGGAATCATCATCCCCGCCAGAAAAAACAGGTACAGCCTGGAATAAACCGCTCCTTTCCGCCTTCCCAGCGTATAGGACGCCAGGGAGGCAGACAGAAGGATCAGCAGAATCGAGACAACGGAGATAAACAGGCTGTTGCAAAGCGCCGGAAAAAATTTCATTTTTTCCATAGCCTCTGCAATATTGCCCCATTGAATCTCTGCTGGCAGGCCAAACCGGTTTCTTGCAAATTCCTCCTTGGATTTCAGCGCAATCGAGAAAAGAAGATATAAGGGGGAAAGATAAACCACCAGCAGCAGCGCCATGCCGGCGGTCTTTAAGACAGCCGCCGCGCCAGCCCTCTTTTTTCCTGTCTGCCCTCTCAAATTTCCACCTCCCTCTTATCAAAAAACCAGTTTGTCACAACCGTTATCAACATAATCATCAGGAACAAAACCACGCCGATAGCGCAGCCATACCCGTAATCCGAATAGTCGAACGCCTCCCGGAAAATTTTGGTCGCAATAACCTCCGTGGCATAGCCCGGCCCTCCCTGGGTCATGGTATACACAAGATCAAACTGTTTCAACGCGCCGATCATACACAAAATCATATTGATCTTAAAGGCCGGCGCCAGCATGGGCAGCGTGATATTCTTAAGCTTCTGGAAGGGCCTGGCCCCGTCGATTTCCGCCGCCTCATAAATGTCGGAGGGAATACTCTGAAGGCCGGACACATAGATGACCATGCGGTAAGACATCCACTGCCAGATCCCTGTCAGAATCACAAAATAAATGGCAATGCCGGAATCCCCGATAAAATCCACCGGCCCCATATGGAGCTTTTCCAGAAAGAGATTGAGTACCCCTTTGTTGTAGCCATAAATGTAGGTCCAGATATAGGATACCACAATGGAAGGCAGGACAACCGGCACAAAGAACAGCCCCCGCATGATATTTCTTCCCCGAAGCTTTGTTTCCAGCAGAAGCGCCGTACCCAGGCCCAGCACATTCTGCAGCACAACATCCATCAGCACAAACAGGAACGTATTGGAAAGGGCTTTTCTAAAGCCGGGATCCTTAAACATATAAATATAGTTTCCAAACCCAATCACTCTCACATTAGCCGAAAAGCCGTCCCAGTTTGTCAGACTGTAATAAAAAGATGAAAACATGGGATAGATAGAAAAAACAACATAAACCAGCAGGGCTGGCAGCAGAAAGAGCAGGTAAGAGCTCTCTCTGCGCCAAAACGACTTATTTATTTGCCTTTTCCGTTGCCATATCCATATCATTCAGCACCTCCACAGGGGTCTTGTCTCCGCCAATCATCTCCTGAATGCTGGAAAACATAACTGCCTGGACCCCGCTTGCAAAATTTGCGTCGTCAAAGGGATATCCCGGAAGGCCTGCAGCAGCGTCCATGGTCTCTGCCAGCGCGTCGCTCACTCCGGACTCAATATCGCTAAAACAGGTGATCTGCGAACTTGCGTAGGTTTCCAGAGCCTCCTTGGACAGTATATAGGCCAGAAGATCTTTTGCCGCCTCCACATTCTCTGAATCAGCGGAAACGCCCCATCCACCTGTGATGCTGACTGCAAAGCCCGTGGAGCCTCCCTCGGCGGGAATGGGGAATCCGCCCACTTCAAAATCGGGATTCAGCGCAAAGATACTGGCGTCTCCCCAGGTTCCCGTAAAGGTCATGGCCGCCTCCTTGTTAATAAACGCCTCGTACATCTGCTCCGACGTCATGCCAAGAGAGCCCTCGTTCATATAACCCTTCTTAATCATATCGTCGTATTTTGTCAGTGTATCCAGCCACCCGGCATTGTCGGAAAACTTATTGATTCCGTCCGCCGTCCCCTCATAAAAAGACGGATCCGCCGCCTGGACCGCGCTTGCGTTCAGACTGTATGTAAGCATCTGTGTAACCCAGGTATCCTTGTGTCCCTGAACAACGGGTGTAATTCCGGCCGCCTTTAACACCTCGCAGCAGTTTATCAGCTCTTCCCAGGTAGCCGGAGCCGTAAGATTGTACTGGGCAAACATATCCTTATTATAGTAAGCCAGCAGAAACTGTTGCAGATATGGAATTCCGATGATTCCCCCGTCATCTGCCACAAAGCTGGAAATGGCGCCCTCATTCAGACGGTCAAGGATCTCTGTCATATCCCTCAGATCTTCCAGATATCCGTTTTCATAGTAAGAAAAATAATCTGCCGCCGAAAAAACGGGAAGGATATCCGGGGCGTCATTGGACGCCAGCTTCGTCTTAATAATGGTTTTATAGCTCTCTGTGTCCATGATCTGTACATCCACCTTTACATTGGGATGCTGGTCACAATAGTCGTCTATTGCCCCTTGAAAAAATTCATTTCCGGTAATAAGAATAATAGAAAGAGAAATCTCCTCATTTCCAGAGGCCTCTTTCCCGTCTGTGACGTCTGGTGCAGACTGTCCTCCCGCCTCTCCTTTTGTTTCCTTTGCCCCACATGCCGTCAGTGACAACACCATCATAAATCCCAACAACCATGCAACCGCTTTTTTCATTTTCCTTCACCTCTTTCGCTTTATTACACAAATAATTCTCTGTGTTGCTTATTATTATAGCAATTCTGCACATACCGAAAAAGGCTGTCTGTCTTAGAATTATATCCGGATTATTATACCTCCCGAATAGAGCTCTGTCCGGCGTCCTTTATCTTCCAGGGTGGCTCTGGCGGAAAACGGAATTGTTATTGTTATGTAAACTTTTTTCCTTTTACCCCTATATAAAAACCACTGTAAGCCTGGTATAGCACGTGGGCCCACAGCGGTTACTCTTTTACGTCATTCAGCTTATAAAATGCCGATTGCTTCTTTCTTCCTTCTCACATAATCCCTCACATGGGAAGCGCTCCCCTTACCATATCTCTGGCAGAGCTCTACAACCCCCGTTCCCGCCATGACGCCGTCCGCCAGCCTGGCCAGGGAATCTGCCTCCGACCGGGGAAAGCTTCCGGTGTCTATAACACAGGGGATCTCTCTTTCCTGTCTTATCTGTCTTACCAGGACTTCCATGCCTTCTGTACGCCGGACGCCCGGGGCCGGCACACAGTATACAAACCCTTCCGCCGCCTGCACAATGCCGGAAATGCGTTCCCCTGGGGCAGGGGCAGCCTGCAAAATGAAGGCTATCCCGTTTTCCCGGCAGGGCAGCGCAAACTCTTCCCGCTCCTCAAAGGGCACGTCGGGCAGAATCAGCGCGTCCACGCCGGCCCCGGCGGCTCTTCTGATAAAAGCCCGGATTCCTCCCGGCTGTTCTTCGCCGGCCCCCTTTTGCCTGTAAGAAAATACCACGTTGGCGTAAGTCATAAACGCCAGGGGAATCACCGTGTGTCTCCGTATCCGCTCCACCATGGCAAATATCCCGTCTGTGGTTGCGCCGCCTGTCAGGGCCCGCGCATTTGCGGCCTGGATCACCGGCCCCTCCGCCGTGGGATCCGAAAAGGGAATTCCCAACACAATCAGATCCGCCTGCGCCTCCGCCATGGC
Organism: Clostridia bacterium; assembly: GCA_910576205.1. Taxonomy (GTDB): domain Bacteria; phylum Bacillota; class Clostridia; order Lachnospirales; family Lachnospiraceae; genus RGIG4284. The sequence goes on from CAJTHL010000010.1 coordinate 77,322, forward strand.
ATACACCATTTCTTCCGTCGCCTCCAGGGAAGGATCCCCGCAGGTGATAAACGGAAGAAATGCCTTTCCATTTTCAAATACACTCCTAATCCTGTTACTCATAGATATCCTCCCCTCTGTAGCGGGCAATGGCCGCACAATCCTTGTCTCCCCGGCCGGATATGGTAATCACCAGAATCTGCTCCCTGCCCATGGAGGGCGCCAGCTTTCTGGCATAGGCCACGGCGTGGGCGCTCTCGATGGCCGGGATAATGCCCTCTGTCCGGGACAGATATTCAAAGGCATCCACAGCCTCCTCATCCGTCACCGGCACATACTCCGCCCTACCCGTATCGTAAAGCCAGGCGTGCTCCGGCCCCACCCCCGGATAATCCAGGCCTGCGGAAATGGAGTATACCGGCGCGATCTGCCCGTCGTCGTCCTGGCAGAAATAGGATTTCATCCCATGGAAAATCCCCAGACGCCCGGTGGAGATGGTGGCTGCCGTCTCAGCCGTATCAATGCCCCGCCCTGCGGCCTCACAGCCGATTAAGCGCACTCCGGGATCCTCTATAAAATGGTAGAAGGTTCCCATGGCATTGGAGCCGCCCCCCACGCAGGCCAGCACCGCGTCGGGAAGCCGCCCTTCCTTTTCCAGAATCTGCTCTTTGATCTCCCTGGAAATCACAGACTGGAAATCACGGACAATGGTGGGAAAGGGGTGGGGGCCCATAACGGAACCCAGTACATAGTGGGTGTCCGAGATCCGGTTACTCCACTCCCGCATGGTTTCCGACACTGCGTCCTTCAAGGTGGCTGTGCCGGAGGTCACCCCATGAACCTTCGCCCCCAGAAGCCGCATGCGGTATACGTTCAGCGCCTGGCGCTTTATATCCTCCTCCCCCATAAAGATCTCGCACTCCATGCCCATCAGGGCCGCCGCCGTGGCTGTGGCCACCCCGTGCTGCCCGGCTCCTGTCTCGGCAATCACCCGGGTCTTGCCCATTTTTTTTGCCAGCAGCGCCTGCCCCAGCACATTGTTAATCTTGTGGGAGCCCGTGTGGTTTAAATCCTCCCGCTTCAGATAGATCTTCGGCCCTTTTAAATCCCTGGTCATATGGGCCGCGTAGTACAGACGGGAAGGCCTTCCCGTATACTCCCGGAACAGTTCTGTCAGCTCCCGGTTAAACCCTTCCTCCTCTTTATAGTGGTTGTAGGCCTCCTCCAGCTCCAGCACTGCATTCATCAGTGTTTCCGGAATATACTGGCCTCCGTGAATCCCAAATCTTCCCTTTGACATGCTTCTCTCCTCTCTCCTGTCCCTGCCCCGGGCGTCCTGTCTTTGCAAACTGCCCTGGGGGCCTGGCACACAAAAAACGCCCTTGACAGAATTTCTTATCTGTCAAGGACGAGTATATTTCTAACCCGCGGTGCCACCTTGCTTCATGGTCTGATCCATGCCCTTAGCGGAATACCTGCATATTCCCGGCAACTGACGTATGCCTCACGTCGCAGAATACTCGGCCCGGCTTCCAGGCAAAATCCGGCCTTTGACTGCGCCCTCCGCGGCCCATTTGGCAGCCTGCTGTCCGACCCGGCTCTCACCTGCCCGGGCTCTCTGTGCGCGCACAACTGCTTTTATCTCCGCTTCAACGGTTTTCGTTCTCAGATTTCTTTAAATCTATCACATTCCCGAAGATTTGTCAATGAGGGAAATGGAGCCGTATACGTGGAGCTGTTATGGTAAGGCCGCAGGGTTTGCCATGGTTTCACGAGCCGGCATGCTTCATGGCTTCAATCTTCGCCATGGGATCGTATTTCTCGATCTCCTCCACCACCATGTCCCGCAGATAATCCGTAATGGGCAGGGACTGGGGACAGACCTTCTCGCATTTTTTACAGCCCACGCAGGCGGAGGCCGGGCCGTGGCCCTGTTCGATGAGGGCACCGTAGAACATGGCCTGGGTCAGTACGTCATTGGGGGTACTGCTCTTCTCCAGCCGCTTCATATCGTTGTACAGGGCAAAATAGTCGGGAATCGCGATCTTCTTCGGGCAGGCGGTCTCGCAGTATCTGCACACGGTACAGGGAATCGGCGTGTTGGCATTGATGATCTCCACAACCTGGTCAATAACCTTGTATTCCTCCTGGCTCAAAGGCTTGAAATCCTCAAAAACGCTTATATTATCTTCCAGGAATTCCATCTTAGGCATACCCGACAGCACTACCCGGACACCGGGAAGGCTGCCTACAAAACGGTAGGCCCAGGACGCAATGGAAGCCTCCGGATTGAATTCCCGCATAATTTTCTTGGCCTCCTCCGGAATTTCGGCCAGGGTGCCGCCCTTGCAGGCCTCCATAACAACCACAGGTTTCCCGTGCTTCATGGCCACCTCATAGGATTCCTTTGCGCGGATAGCGGGATTGACCCAGTCTATATAGTTGATCTGCAGCATGACAAAATCAATCTCCGGATGCTCCGTCAGCACTTTATCCAGAAATTCCGGGGAATCGTGGAAGGATACGCCAAACTCGCGGAATTTCCCCGCCGCCCTCTTCTGCTTCAAAAACTCAAAGGTACCCCATTCCTCACACCTGGCATAGGTGTCTTTGCTGACACAGTGAATCAGATAAAAATCAAAGTGATCCACATGGCATTTCTTAAGCTGTTCCGCGAAAATGCTCTCCATCTCATCACCGCTTCGCATCTGCTTAATGGGCATTTTTGTGGAGAGGAAGAAGGAATCCCTGGGGTAGCGGTCTACCACAGCCTCCCCAATGGCCCCCTCCGACAGCTCTCCGTGGTAAATATACGCGGTGTCAAAATATTTAAAGCCGTTGGCCATATAGACGTCCACAATCTTTTTCAACGTCTCCATATCGATAGACATGGGATTGTGGGGATCCAGCACCGGAAGCCTGAGGCCCCCAAGGCCCATACGTTTTCCAAAATCAATCGCCATATAAAAGTAAACCTCCTTGTCAGATACGGTTACCGCTGTGGATCCGCGGTTTATGTCAGATTTTTCAGGATAAAGGACTGGCCGTGGGCGTAGATATAGCCCATTCCGCCCGCCACATACATGCAAAGGCCCGTAACGTAAGAGGACAGCTCAGAGGCGAAGAACAGGGCCGGGCCCGCCACGTCCTCGGGAGTACCCATACGCGCCAGAGGAACCTCCGTGCCGGCAATACCGGAAAACAGAGCCTGACGCTTGTTGCCTTCGGGATCCAGCTCATCCCAGAAGGGCGTCATAATGGGGCCTGGTTTGATGCAGTTCACACGGATACCAAGGGGCGCGCATTCCATGGCCAGGTTAACCGTCAGGGACTCGCAGGCAGCCTTTGCCATATGATAAGAATACGCAGGCGTGGTGGGGTTAAAAGCTCCGTTGGAGGAGCAGAGGATTACCTTGCCGCTTTTGCGCTCCTTCATGTGGGGAATCACCTTGAATACCAGGTTGTAGGTGCCGTCCATATTGACGGTCATGGTTTTGCGGTAAGCCGTGTCGGGATCCAGACCGGCGCCGTCAAAGGTCTGGCCTGCAAACACGCTTAAGATATCGATCTGGCCAAATTCCGCCAGAGTCTGATCCACCATAGCGTCAATATCCTCTTTTCTGGAGATATCCATGGAGCCGTAATAGCGGGCGACGCCGCCGGCCGCAGTGATCTCCTCCGCAATGCGTTTCCCCTTTTTCTCACTGCGCCCGCCAATGATAACGGCCGCCCCTTCCTGGGCATACAGCCTGGCTACGGCCTCTCCCATGCCGCTGGTCGCTCCGGCAACGATTGCAATCTGGTCTTTTAACATTTTTTCCATACAAAATCATCCTTTCTATTTTTAGTGCCACCCCCATAGGGGATATTTATTTTCCAGCCCTGACGCTTACGTTGGGCAGAATCACGAAGATGACAGCCAGGATTACCCCGCAGAAGCTGGCGATGAGAAATGCGGCGTCGTTGATTCCTCCGGCCAGGGGCGTGATGACATAGGAGGGAATTAAAAACGCGCCTCCCATCATGACCGTGGTGATAAGGCCGCCGGCCGCGCCGATCTGGGCAGGGCCGATCTCGGGCAGAATCGTGGGCAGGGACATCAAGGTTGGCAAAAGGCCTCCTATGGCAATGCCGCAGACGGCAATCCACACATTCCGCAATCCGTCCGCCTGGGCGTTCCATGCCAGGTACAGGCTTAAAGCCGCCAGCACAGACAGCACGGAGCAGGTAATCTTTGTATTAAAGAGCCTGCCGATTACGCCTGGCATCCCGATGCTGGCCGCCAGGGCCACCAGGGAATAGATAATCACCGTCATACCGGCTGCCTCCTCACTTACGCCTCTTGCCACCAGACCAGGACTTAGCAGAGCGGAAACCGTAATATTCACTCCCATATAGGCAGCCGCGCCGGCCGCCGCCAGCCACATCCTGGGACTTTTCAGCACATCCCCCATTTTCACGGCCGGCGCTTCACCTCCGGACAGCGAAGGCTCCGGGGTTTTCTGCTCCTTCACAAACAGCAGCCAGAGCAAGGTGAGCACGGCAAAGACCACGCCTCCATAAAGAAAAGCTATATTGACGTCGGCGGACAGCTTTTTGCCCACAAACATGGCCAGCACGGTCCCGCCGTTGCCTGCCGCCAGAATAGCTCCGATAGCAATTCCCACCTCCTGGGGCGGAAACCAGGAGCTCATAAACTTGGCGTTGTTTGCCCCCAGCACCACGCCCCCTACGCCCATGAGCACTGTCACCAGCAATAGCAGAATATAATTCGGCGCAAAAGCCCGGCACAGGGCCCCAACGGTGGTAAAAATCAGAGACACCAGCACCACCCGTTTCACACCCATTTTGTCGGCCAGAGAGCCGGCCGCAAAACTGAGAAACACGCCCACCAGCATGGGCGCAGTGGCAATCGTCGCATACTGCTGCTCTGTCAGTGACAGCTTCTGCATCAGGTCTCCCGCGTAAGGCGTCGCCTGGAACTGGCAGAATGCCATCATAAAACAGGGCAAAAATGTCAGCAGAAGAATGATCCAGCGATATGCCGGCGCTTTTTGTTGCGTCATTGTCTGTTCCCCCCTTACCAAATACATAAAATTAGCAGATACTTCCATACAAAAAGTATATAACCTTGTCATTCTTTATGAAAATGCCACAAAACACTTGTTTTTTATGGGGATTTCCGATACAATTTGTAGTATAGAAAATGGAGAAGGGGGATTGGAAAGTGCAGTTAAACGGTGATCTTTTATTCTACTGGATTTCCAGAAAATATCCGGCATCCAAGCATATTTTCGGCGCTCATCTGGCCAGACCCTGCCAGGTGAGCCGGCCTATGTTCTGGGGAACACCGGACGCTATGCGTGGACATTTTGTAGTGTTAGGACCGGATATAAAAAGACAAATTGTACACCAACAGCGGGACGCTGTTTTTCTCTGTATCGGGGATTATGGAGAAAAACTGGAAGCTGGAAAAAACGAATACATTGTCGTGCCCTCCTCCGTCTCCACAGAGCAGGTGTTTAACTATGTTCTGGAAATTTTTGACATGTTTGAGAAATGGGAGGAGCAGCTCAGCCAATCTGTCAACACCTTTTTAAGCTACAACGCCATTATCCGCAGCTGCGACCAGCTCGTGCAGGATCCCCTGGGCCTTACGGATTCCCAGTTCCGCTATGTCAGCTATTCCAAGCGCCTGGCTCACGAGACCGGTTTCGAGGAAAAATATGGAACCACCGTGCTGCCCCTGGACACCATCAACATTCTGACCTCCCTCCCCAACTACAAGCAGATGGATGAGATACCAGATGTGTATAATTACGTGGGCGTGGAAAACATGCTCCATAAAAATATATTTTACAATGGCAGATATATCGGAAAGCTGTCCATTCTCAACAAGACAGACCCTGCCCAGAACGCCTATTATTCCCAGATTCTGTTGATTCTTTCCGAATACATTGAACGGCTCTACGCCAAACTGGGGACTTTCTGGCACCGGAAATCCTCCGATACGAAAATCAAGATGATGCTGTGCAATCTCATCTGCGGCACTGCCACCGACACTAAGTTTCTTTATGAAAAAGCCGGTCGGCTTGGGCATAAGAGCGGCGACCAGTATCGTCTGGTACAGCTGAAATCACATTTTTCCGCAAACCACGACAAGCTTAACTCTGTGCTGGCAACCCATATTGAGGATATGTGGCCCGGCTGTCTGGGGCTTGTCCTAGACGAGCAGTTTTATATTCTGGTAAACCTGTCCGAATTCCTCCGCAGGACAGATACGCCCTTTAAGGAAAAGCTGGCCCTGTTTCTGCGGGAGAGCCTGCTGGTAGCCGGTCTGAGCCGTTCCTTTACGGACCTGTCCCGGCTTCAGACGGCCAGTAAGCAGACACTGGTGGCGTTGGAAATGGGCGAGCAGGCCGATCCCTCCTACTGGTATTTTAACTTTGACGACTATGCCTTCCAATACCTGCTTCACAAGGGCTGCCAGGGATTCCGGCCCGAGCAGGTAATTGCTGCCGAAATCCTTCAGCTTCTGGAATACGACCGTCAAAACGATACGGATCTGAACCATACCTTAAAGACCTATTTCCAGCACTCCTACAACGCCGTGGCCACCGCGAAAGAACTGTTCATCGCCCGCAGCACCCTTCTCAACCGGCTTGACCGTATCGAAAAGCTCACCGGGCTTGATCTGAAGTCCTATGAAAAGCGGGTATACCTGGAGCTTTCCTATATGCTGATGGAGGAATTCCTTGTTAAGAAACCATCGTAAGCCAGCCTTAACCAGGCGGGGAATCGCCGTAAGCCAAAAAGTCCAGCGCCCTTAAAAATTTAACAGGCTTTACACCAGAACATCCGGAAAAATAATTGTAAAGGGGGAGGCATTATTATATAATACCTTTGGAATTTCCTTTTTTAAGGAAACCCCCGGTATTTTAAAGAAAGAGAGGGCAAAAATATGAGGGCGACGGTTATTGTGGACAATATCGCAGCGGAAACACTTAAGGGAGAGTGGGGCCTCTGTATTTATATTGAATATACAGACAGGAAGGTCTTACTGGACGCCGGTTCCTCAAAGCTTTTTGTGGAAAACGCAGAAAAACTTGGCCTTTCCCTAAAGGACATTGACTACGGCGTTTTGTCCCACGCCCACTACGACCACGGAAACGGGATGATACCCTTTTTCAAAATCAACGACAAGGCGAAATTTTATCTGCGGGACGCGTGCGGGGAGAACTGCTACGCAAAAAAATGGATTTTCAGGAAATACATCGGGATTCCCAGAGGGATTCTTACAGAATATAAAGACCGTATTGTCCCTGTGGCTGGAGACTGTACCATCGCGGAGGGAATCTATCTTGTTCCCCACAAAACGCCGGGGTTGTCCGCTATGGGCCAGCGGGAAAAAATGTACCTTAAGGGACGGGACGGATGGCGGCCCGACGATTTTTCCCATGAGCAAAGCCTTGTATTTGACTCCCCCCAGGGCCTAATCATTTTCAACAGCTGTTCCCACGGCGGGGCCGACCATATTATCCGCGAGGTCTGCGACACATTTCCAGACAAAAAAGCCTATGCCCTGATAGGAGGCTTCCACCTCTTTAACAAACCCCGGGAGGAGGTACTCTCCCTGGCCAGACGGATAAAGGACACCGGCATCCAGACTGTCTATACCGGGCACTGCACGGGAAACCAGGCCTTTGGAATCTTAAAGAATGTGCTGGGTGAAAAAGTGCAGAAACTTAAGACCGGGCTGGTGATGGATTTCTGACACAAAATCTGACATAAAACTTGAAAAAAGTCATTGACATTTTTCCGCAAGAGTGCTAATATAAATAAGCGTTGTGAAATTACACAACATACGGATGTAACGCCGTAGGCGGAAGTGTCGGAACTGGCAGACGAGCAAGACTAAGGATCTTGTGGCATTCGTGCCGTGTGGGTTCAAGTCCCATCTTCCGCATTTATCTAAGAGGCTGAAAATGTTGATTTTTCAATGTTTTTGGCCCTTTTTGTTTAAGCATGTGAAATTTTGTAAAGGCCTCAACTACCTGCTCGTAATCCGTCTCTTCCAGACAGCGGATACCCCGATCCAGCTACTTTGCCAACTGCCTTGTGGGGGCATTATAAATAGCGCTTCCCGTAAATATAGCAACGGCAGCTATAAGAACTGCCAGAATTGCCAGAATCACTCCTTTTCCACGGTGTTTTTTCCTTCCTTTCTTTTTCGGTCTGTATCGCCTGTTGCCCAATCTCATTTTTTCTCCGTTTGGAAGAGTGTATTCCAGATTAACATATGCGCCGCTTAACTGACAAAGCGTGGTTATTGTGGGCATATCCGGGATTCCAAGCGTATTAAACTCTTCCATCAGCCGCTTCCTGTATGCAATAAAGCAGCTTTAGCCACCCGATTTATAACACCCGGCGACAATACACTCTCCGCCAAATGGGCGTCCGTCTGTTTCTGTGCATCCTTTACAGCTGCTTTTAAATCCGCATCCGGTACAATCAATTCCACAAAGCGTTTCCATTTTGCATTACCTCCTGCCTAAATTCTGCTGGCTATAATCCCGAATTATCCTACCATACCAGCCGTCAATATTCAATTCCCAGAGGACAGTTTTTTGCTTATATATGTATTTTTTTTCTGCAATCTGGAAAATTCCAGATGCATATAGTATAATACTCTCTATAAACAGCAATAGGAGGATTTTATTATGATTCACAGAAAACCATTCCTTTTTACACTTGCCCTGGTGTGTGCCCTGTGCCTTGGGGCCTGTGGGAAAGCCCCGGCAAATACCCAGCCGCCGGCCGCGCCGGCCGAAACGGAAAAAGAGAACCCAGACAGTAAAAACGCCGATGTGGCGGCCGCACCGGAAACGGAAGCCCCGACCCCTACCCCCGCCCCGCCGCCAGACGTTTCCATCCCTCAGGACAACGCCGCCGCCCAGTCCGGAGAAGCCTCCGGCATCACTGTGGAGGAAGCGGAAGGCATTGCCCTGGAGCATGCGGGCGTTTCCCGGGAGGAGGTCTCCTATATCCGCACGGAGCTGGACATGGATAACGGCGTACAGGAGTACGAAGTGGAATTTTATGTAGGGAGCAAAGAATACGATTACGATATCGATGCGGCCACAGGCAGCATACGCAACTATGACTTCGAGATTGAGAATGATTTCTATCATCACAATGATCGCCACCACGGCGGAAACTCCCAGGGCTCTTCCTCCGGCATCACTGAAGATGAGGCAAAAAGAATCGCTCTGGCCCAGGTACACGGCGCGGATTCCTCCCATATCCGCCTGGAGACAGACTACGACGACGGCTTCCTGATTTACGAGGGAAAAATCGTCTACAACGAAATGGAGTATGAGTTTGAGATCGACGCCGCCACGGGAACCATTCTGGAGTGGGACGCAGAATCTGTTTTTGATTGAGAAAAGGCTGATAAAGCCTTATATTTCCCTTGAAATACCAACGATTTTATGTATAATAGAATGAGTGGCTTCAAACATGAAAATACAGAAAAACAGAGGATTTCAACATGATTAGCGCAAATAATGTAACTTTGAGGCTTGGTAAGAAGGCCTTATTTGAGGATGTAAATATCAAATTCACCCAGGGAAACTGCTACGGACTTATCGGAGCCAACGGCGCGGGCAAATCCACCTTTCTCCGGATTCTCACCGGGGAGCTGGAACCCACCCAGGGGGATATCGTCATTACCCCGGGAGAGCGCCTCTCCTTTCTGAAGCAGAATCATTTCGCCTACGACGAATACACGGTTCTGGATACGGTTATTATGGGCAACGCCCGTCTCTACGAGATTATGAAGGAAAAGGACGCCATCTATATGAAGGAGGATTTTTCCGACGAGGACGGCATCCGTGCCAGCGAGCTGGAGGCAGAGTTCGCCGACATGAACGGCTGGGAGGCAGAATCCGACGCCGCCACCTTGTTAAACGGCCTGGGAATCGACGCCGAGCTGCACTATAACCTTATGAAGGATATGCCCGGCGCACAAAAAGTCAAGGTGCTGCTGGCCCAGGCTTTGTTCGGAAATCCCGACATCCTTCTGCTGGATGAGCCTACGAACCACCTGGATCTGGACGCCATAGCCTGGCTGGAGGAGTTTCTTATTAATTTCAACAACACGGTAATCGTGGTCTCCCATGACCGCTACTTCCTGAACAAGGTGTGTACGCATACGGCGGACATTGACTACGGCAAAATCCAGCTCTACGCAGGAAACTATGATTTCTGGTATGAGTCCAGCCAGCTTCTTATCCGCCAGATGAAGGAGGCAAACAAGAAGAAGGAAGAAAAGATCAAGGAGCTGCAGGAGTTTATCTCCCGCTTCAGCGCCAACGCTTCCAAGTCCAGGCAGGCAACCTCCAGAAAGCGCGCCCTGGAAAAAATCCAGCTGGATGAGATCAAACCCTCCAGCCGGAAATATCCCTACATTGATTTCCGGCCCAACCGGGAGATCGGCAACGAGGTGCTGACGGTGGAAGGCATTTCCAAGACCATCGACGGCGTAAAGGTGCTGGATAATATTTCCTTTATCATGGGACACGACGACAAGATTGCCTTTGTGGGCAGCAATGAATTTGCCAAAACCACCCTTTTCCAGATTCTCTCCGGGGAGATGGAGCCGGACGAGGGCTTCTACAAATGGGGCGTTACCACCAGCCAGGCGTATTTCCCCAAGGACAATTCTGCGGAGTTTGACAACGACGATACCATCGCCGACTGGCTGACCCAGTATTCCGAGATCAAGGACGCCACCTATGTGCGGGGCTTCCTGGGAAGAATGCTCTTTGCCGGGGAGGACGGCGTCAAGAAGGTAAAAATTCTCTCCGGAGGGGAGAAGGTGCGCTGCATGCTCAGCAAGCTGATGATTTCCGGCGCCAACGTGCTCATCCTGGATGAGCCCACCGACCACCTGGATATGGAATCCATCACCGCATTAAACAACGGCATGATAAAATTCCCAGGGGTGCTGCTTTTCTCCTCCCGTGACCATCAGATCGTACAGACCACGGCCAACCGCATTATCGAGCTGATGCCCGACGGAACCATGATCGACAAGATCACCACCTACGACGAGTATCTGGAAAACGACGCCATGGCCAGAAAACGGACTGTTTACACGGCCAAAAAGGACGAGGACGAAAATTAAAATCCCATTACCCAAAAGACACCTGTGCAGTTTTTCTGCAAGGTGTCTTTTTTATCCTCTCCTTAGGGCAGGACTTCCGGGCCCTGCTATTTAAAGCGGTTCTTCAAAGCCTCCTCCCACTCCCCCTGACGGGCCTCATAGCATTCGTTGAGATATGCCACCGCCTGGGCAAACCCCTCCTCCGTAAAGGGAAAGTCCTGGTACTCCTTTTTTTCCTCCGGCGTACATTCAAAACACAGGGGCTCCGGGTAAATGGCAAGGGCAAGTACCTTCTCCTCCTCTTCTCCCCTGGTCCGTGTCTCCTTACTCATGCGGTAGCGCATGCCGCAAAAGCTTCCCGTATATACGCCCCGGTTGATGTAGGGCAGGCCGGCCTGTCCGTGTAAGTCTATTTTCATGGAAATCCTCCTATTTCTTGACTTCTGTCCCTAATTGTATGCTATAATTTTATCCGTTTTCACCATTTTTTTCAATACACAAACCCATTTAACAAAGCAATAAAAAGAGCCGCCTTTTTGTAAAAGCAGCTCCTTATGGCTATCTCTGGTCTGTTCTGGATTTCCATCCCAAAATCCTCCCCTACACCGGCACCAGCTTACCGTGAAGCACAGACCTGGCATTGTTAAACACATAGGCGCAGGTGGACAGCAGCACATAGCGCTCCCCCTCTCCAGGCTCCACATCCGCCTCAAAGTCGGATTTCGCCAGGGCATTTCCGATATACTGGTCCAGCTCCTCCCCGGCTCCCTGGAAAATGGCGTAGGTATCCGACCCGGCCTTGGTGGTATAGCCGCTAAAAAGGACGATCTTGTAATTCTGTTCTGGCGTCAGCAGCCACATAAAGGGATGTTCCTCGTAAAACTGCTGATCCGCCCACTCCCCCAGAGGGGCGAACATGGTCTTGTTCAGCATATGATGACCGTAGATAATGGTGTTGGAATCCGAAAAATCCGGCTGGTTTCCACAGTCTATAAAAATCGACCCGGAGGTGGTGTAGGTGCCGTCGTAGGCGTGCTTGAGATAATACTGGTTGTCGCTCCCCTGCACCACAGGGTAGTTGATAACCGTGCCCTCACAGTAAATCCAGCCGATCACATGTTCATTTTCCTGGCGCAGAGCATCAAAATCCACCTCAATGGGCGGAACCTCTACCGTCTCCTCCTTAATGTCCTCCTCATGCCTTGGGACATTGACGGCCGTAAACTGCTTCATGGCCTGGCTGTAAAGCTGTTCGTCCGTATGATACTGATGCTGCGCGTAAAGAATCACGCCCACAGACCCCACAAACACCAGAAGAAGCAGCATTGTCAGCAGGCGCCTTATTTTCCGAAACATAGTCTGTCCATTCCTTCCTGCATGATTATTCTATCCTTCTCTTCTGCGCTCCCGCATCCTTCCTGCCAGGATGTTAAACATCACCCCGCAGGCGGCAAAGCAGATCACATAAATCTTTCCCACGGAGCTGGTGTAAATCTCCAGAAACCGTCCAAAAAAAGGATAGTGGCGACTGACCCTTCCAATCAGCGCGGAATAGTCCGCCTTTTCCATATCCTCCTCAGCGTTGGCGTCCCCCTTGGTGGTAAATTTTCCCTCCACCACCTGGTTTTCTACCACCCGGTGGATAATGACAGAGTCGCCGCTTTGAAAGGCGATAACGTCGCCGCCGGCCACATCCTCGGCCCGCACGCCCTCCACATAGACTACGCTCCCCACGGGAATCTCCGGCTCCATACTGCCGCTGACCACGTTGTAGATGCCGTAGCCCAGGAAGCGGGGCAGCGTAAGCGCCAGGCACAGGGCCAGTACGGCCATTAGAATAAGGACTCCTAAAATATTGCAGAGCGAGGGAAGAAATCCCCCGCCCCCTTTTTTTCTCCGGGACAGCAAAGCATCATCCATGCCATTCATATACATCTTCTTCTCTCTCCTCTTTGCGTCGGAAAAACAGGAAATAAGCCCCCAGGCTCACCAGCAGAATCACCAGGGAACATACGCCGAACCTGGCGGCCGTAGGCATGGCCATCATTCCCATCAGAACGGCAAAGTCTTTGGAATCCACGCTGGAACCCTCTGCCTCTTCGCCGCCTCCTGTATTTCCTGCCAGAGGTACAGACGGATTATCTATATCCACCAGATCAAAGGGTGTTGCGGGCAGGCTCTCTCCGCCGGGCTCCTCCCCGGCTTCCTCTTCCTCCCCCTGGTTTTCCTGGGCAGTATTTCCGCCGCCTCCGGCTCCGCCTGTGGCAGTATTCCCTCCGGTTGTTGTGGTGGTGGTATTTGTGGTGGTTGTCGTAGTCGTGGTGGTGGTAGTGCCGCCAGCCTCAGCCTCCACGCGGCTGTACACAAAGGTAAATACATTGTCCGCGGCATTTGCCTTTAAGGTTCCCGTCAGATTGTAGGCCTGGGGCTGATACCCCTCAATATACAGGTGGGCGATTACCGGGCGGTCCCCCACGTTTCCGTAATACGTCTCGTCCGGGGCCAGCTCCTTTCCCGAGGAATCCTGGAATTTCACCGTGTAGGCCACAGACTCCCCCTTCATGCCGTAGGCAATAACATAATCCGCGTCCTCAGTCACCGTGAAAAAGGATTTTGCCACTTCCTCTGCCACATTATTGTCACGGCCGCTCTTGCGGATTCCCTTCACATAATATTTGCTGTCGTCGCTGACGGCAATACTGATATTGTGGGTCTCCCGGCTGCCTCCCCTGGAAATCGTCACCGTATTCTGGCGAAAGCTCACCGTGTCCCCATAAGACAAACCCTCCCAGGCCACCTGCCCCTCGTTATTGATGGAGCCCTGGGCCCCGGAAAGCAGGCGGATTTTGTAGGTATAGGCATCCTCCGCCCTGGCGGAAATGGGGAACATGCCCGCCAGGCAGACAAAAGCTGTCAGAAAAACAAGCCCTTTACTGAATAAAGAATTTCTCTTCTTTCTCATCACTTCGCCTCCTTCTTCTGCTTTTTCCGGTCTATGGCTCCGAAGAGGGCCAGAAACAGCAGCAGGGTTCCGCTGACGCAGGCCGCGCCGATAAAGGGCGTCAGATTAAAGTCATCCCCGGTACGCACGTCTGCGGTTACACGCCTTACCGCATGTTCGCTTACCGTGGCCGTCCGTGTACTAAGCTCCGTGGCAAACCGCATTTGCAGATCCGCCAGGGTGTTCTGGTAGTCGTTTCCGTTTGTCTCGCCGTCCAGGGCAATCTCCAGGGTAATCTTACTCTTCTCCCCTCCCGCCAGGGTATCCAGGAAAAAGAATTCCTCCAGGGCGTCCGTGGCCTCATGAAGGCCCTGTCCCGCCTGGCTTACGTCATCGCCGCCTACCGTCTCGCTGTCAAACAGAGTTTTAGGCACGCCGCTGGCATTGGTGTAGGTGAGAATATACGTGTATGCGCCGCCCCTGGTTCCCTTGTTGGGACTTCTGTCCTCCAGGGAATACAGGACTTTATTCAGCATATACCAGTCGGTAGCCTTCTTATTTTCATTTTTCAGATGAATCGTCAGAATAGCGTTGTCTCCGGGCTGCATTCCGTAAATCACGTCGTCCATGTCCGAAGTGGAAAAATTGCAGTCCATCTTGCTGTCCGCCGTAAAAACCACGCTCCAGTCGTCGCTTCCGTAGGAGGTCTCCGCCTGGGCCTTTATGGGAATAAAGACCAGCAAAAGCAACATAAGGAACAGGCCGTAACTCTTTTTTCTCATGCTCCTCTCCCCCTTATCTCAGACTTAAGACGCCTTCGTTTACATCTACCCGCCGTCCCCAGGCGCTTAAGATAGCGTCCTTAGCGTTGTGCTCCTGGACAGCGTTCACTTCAGCCTCCAGACAGAAGGTGACGCCATTGTAGTCGTAGGTGGTGGTAATCTTTGTACCGCCGTTTACCTTTTCCTCGGTCTGGGTCACCTTGGCCGCCACCGCGTTGTCAATAGACAGGGTGTCGGAAAACAGCGGCGTTGCGGCTCCGGCCGCAAGCACCCGGTTATAATAGAGCACTGTGCGCTCCCTGGTGGAGGCCTCCTGGTCTAACAGCCAGTTCCCGCTGTTTACCAGATTCAGATTAATCCACTCCGGGGACATTTTCTGTGTCTTTTCCGTTTTCTGCCCGTTCTCATCCAACCAGTACCTGTAAATTATCACCCGGACATACTGTCCGATATCGCCGCTGTTCCGGACGCAGAGCTCCTCCTGGTAGGCCTTCCCCACCACAAGGTTTTCCGCCTTTTTCTCCTGGCTGTCCCCTTCTCCCAGCATATGTTCCAGCAGGACGCCCATGCCTTCGTCCCAACGTCCGTCCGCAGAGCTTCCGTAATTGCGCCATGATACGTCCCGGCCGTTCTCCACCAGGGTAACGCCGATGTTGCGGGTCTGCACCCGGGAACCATAAGTGTCCGAATAGTAGGTCAGAGCAGCCCGGGCTCCTCCCACCGAGGAGAATAAGAGCAGCGCCACAGCCAGCCCAAAAGCAGCCAGCGACACTTTGGGGGATGTGAGAAATTTCCTTATCTTACCCATCACGTATCGCCTCCTTTTTCCCCATCGAGGTTAAGCTTCAGTTCCCAGTCCGCATAGGGCTTTCCGTCCTTGTCATAGAGGACCGGGGTACACTCGTAAATAACTATCACGTCAAAATTCTCCCCGTCCTCCAGAGGCTTTCCGTCCTCGCCTGTGGGCACTCCGTCGATCTTAACCAGCAGTTCCTCCGTGGCTTCCCCCGGGTATACCACATCGCTGTAATACCAGAAGCCGTCCCCGCCGTCAGACCATTTCCCGCCTGCATCCGAATACTTCAGCATATATTTGCTGTCGCAAAACGCCCTGGCGCGGACAAAAACCGCGCCCAGGTCTCCTGTATTCTCAATAGAAACATGTTTTGTCCAGGCGGAAAACTCCTCCTTCATCTCCGTCTTTTCCCCAAGCTTCAAGGGATAACCGCCCCTGGCCTGGGTGTAAGTGGTAAAATAAGCCCATGCGCCGTCCACAGCCGGAACCAGTAAGAGAACGAGGCAAAGCGCCAGCAGAAAAACATTTCTCTTCATCTTATATGCCCTCCTTATCCTTCTGGCTGTCGGGAAGCTGTTCCCAGGCCCATCCGTTTCCCTCTGTGTAGGTAAACCGGTTTGTCAGAGAGCCTCCGCTCTTTCGCTCCTCATTGTAGTCATTGGTAAAGGCAACCTCCGCCACCTTATCCGCCTCAATGGTAACTGTCTGGGATTTATCCGTCACCACCTCGTAAGAGGCGCCGGAATACACCTCCGTCACCGTCACCGTGGCCCCTATGGGAACGTCCTCCAGAAGAACGTGCTTCTGGCCGGGATTGTCGTCAAAGACAATGGACACATACCGGATGGACTCTTCCCCGTCCAGCAGGGTTTTCACCTCAAAGACAAAGGCCGCCTGGCCGCCTGTCTCATAGCTTAGGAGATTCTTTACAATATCCAGGGAGCCGTAGCGGGGATCCTGCTCCGGCTTCAGACTGATCTGGGGATTGGGAATCCAGGGATTATGTCCATAATTGCCGTCCTCATCCGTGATCCCCCAGGCTGTATTCCCTCCCTCTTTGTAGGGGGCAAAAATCATCATGGGCGCGAAGGTGTATGTGTATTCTCTGGAATATGCCCTGGTGGCAATCCAGTCCCTGTTCTCCTCGTCCGTCACCTGGGTGATATAATCATCCTCTTCTATATCGCTTCCCCTGGGGATCAGCAGATACAGGCCCCAGCCTTCCGTTCCCAGTTCCAGCTCCTGCTCCAGCTCCCATGCCTCAAAGGAAGCCGTCATTCCCGGCTCCACAAGGGCAATCCGGGCAGCCGCGTCCGCCAGCTCCCGCCAGTTATCCTTCTGGGTATCCTGGGCAAGCCCCTTATAAATGTCCGAAAGCTCCTCATAGCCGGCCTTAAACTGGAATTCGTAATCGCCGGTATTTGCAGGAGCCGCCACATCCGCCAGCTTATACACATCAACCACAATATTCGCCGTCCGCAGATCCTCAGCCATGCCCTGCGTCCCTTCCGTATCCCTGGGCGGCACAATGGTCAGAGAACAGGAATCCTTGTAATCTACGGCCATCTTTGTCCCGGTGGTCTGAGCCCCATACACTGGAAACACGCCGGGAATCACAAAGAGCAGCGCCAATGCCAGCGCCAGGCACAGCCTGCGTCTCTGTCGTTTTCTCCTCTCCCCATCCATAAACTAGTCCTCCTTCTTTTTGCGGATATCATCCAGCAGTTCCTGCTCCGATTTTCTGGGGCCTTTCCTGCGGTAATAGATCAGCATTCCCAGCAGTAGCAGGAACATCAGCGGGATGCCCACTGCCGGAATAACAATGTAGGTAGGTATGCGGAAAGCCTCCGCGGTTATCACCACGGTTTCCGACTGGTTATCCGTCCTGCGTCCCCGCACCAGCATCCTGTGGGTATTGACGCCGTAAGGCGTACAGGTCACTAATGTGCAGTAATCCTTCCCCTCCACAATGGCCAGGTCTTTTGTCTCCTCTGGCAGCACTATGCGGATCTGGTCTACCATATAGGTAATGGTTTCATCCATAACCGTAACGGTGAAAATATCCCCCTCCCCGATCTGGTCCAGGTCTGTAAAGAGCTTTGCGCTTGGAAGCCCCCGGTGCCCGGACAGTACACAGTGGGTACGCTCCCCGCCCACAGGCAGGGACGAGCCGTTCACATGGCCTACCGCGACCTGTAGTACGGATTCCTCCGTGCCGTGGTAAACCGGAAGATTTACATTGATGGCGGGAATCTGCACATACCCCATGATGCCTGTGCCCGACACATCCAGAAGGCTCTCATACAAGGCCTGCTCCGCGTCAGTCAGGGTAAAATGCACGCCGTTTGGCATGGAAGCATTGTATTCCCTGGCCGCCTCCAGGATGGCATCCTTATCCTCCTGGGACATCTCCTCCACCGCCTCCACATAGTTGGCAATGGCCTGGGTGGCATGCATGGAATTCCACCAGTCGCTGACCGTAGGGTACGCCATAATCCCCACGCCGGCCAGCAGGATAAGCACTAATAAAAACGTCGTGAGGGAAAACCCTTTCTTTTTCCCGGCCGGCTGTTGCTGTTGTTGTTTTTTCTTTTTCATCGGTTTCCCGTCCTATTCATTTGCTGACGTTGGCCGGGCTTACGCCCGTTGCTCACCGCACACCGCTTGAAGGTGTCAGCCTGCGCGGCAGACGATGGAAGAAGCCTTCCATCGCCGCTTTAATTCCCCTAAACCTAAGAGGAATTACAAAACAATTACTCTCTGCTCATGCGTTTTCTGGTTACCAGGAGTACAAGGGCTCCAAGCGCCAGAACGCCGCCGATGATGTAGAAGAGCGTGGTACCGATTCCACCGGTGGAGGGAAGCTGGGTACCAGAGTGGTTGACAATGGTAATCTCGGATACATTGAAGGGGAATTCATAGGTCTGTGACGATTCTGCCTCTTCTTCCTTCACAATATTGCCGTCCTTGTCATAGTAAACGGTATAGGTTTTCTTGTAAGAGGTTGCGCCTGTTCTCTGGGCTTCCACAGTCTTGGGATCTGTCAGCATATTGTAGCCGTCCGGAGCCTTAAGCTCTGTAATCTCATAAACGCCTTCCCGGACGCCCTTGATTATGATCTGGCCCTTGGCCGCGCCTTCCGTGCCTGTCACAAACTCTTTTACTGCGCCTGGTACATTCTCATCCTTTGCATGCTCGTATACTCCGGGCTGTCCTTCCACTGGTACGGCCCACAGATCTGTTCCATCCGGATTCTTGATGCCAAAGGTTGCTCCTGCCAGAGGATTTCCCTTCTCATCGGTTTTCTGAATACCAAGAGCGTAGGTGTAGGTAATTGTCTCCTCCTCCCTCTCATCCTCATGGGGTTCTCCGTCCTCAGTTATATACTCAAATTTTGCCTTATTCTTGTTGCCGTCACTGCCATCTCCGGCAATCTCGGCATCCTTATTGATGGTTGTGGTATAAGTTACCGTAATCAGAGAGTTGGCGTCATACAACAGATTCTTGTCGTCTGCATTGTCCACCCAGGGAATCGTAAGTTTAAAGGCATGATCTGTAGCCGCATCCCATTCAACCGTATATTCCCCTGCCGCAGCGTCCAGAGTTTTATCCCCTACGGTCACAACCAGGGAATCCTTGTTGTAATCCAGACCCGGGTCAATGGTATCGTTGATGGTATACTCTATAATCTTCTTGTCGTCCAGGTAATTGGTGGCCTTCACAGAAATCTGGAATTTCACCTCATCCCCAAATGCGCCGTCGCTTATAATTTTGCCGTCTGCATCGGGAAGCATGGGCGTTCCATCCTCGCCAATGATTGTCTTGCCCTCATCCGGCCAGCTGGGCTTCTGGTTTTTGTCAATAACGGAGGCCTTGGGCGTAGTGCTGGTAACAGTAATTACGCCGCCTGTCTCTTTTACATTGCTGGATACATAGTAATAGCCATACTCCAGGCCTTTAAATACAAGGGTCTGCTCTGTAGCTGTTGCCTCTGTCACTTTTGTTCCGTTTGCTTCAATCCATCCAATCGCGCCTTCAGACAGCTGCTCTGTACTGCCCTCTTTGAAAGCGTCAGGCAGAGCAGAAATATTCCCTTTGGCATCTTTGGCAAAAAACTCATTATCTGTCCATGTTTTGCCCTCGGGCCAGGTGTAGGCGATTCTCACATCATCCGGATTCTCGTCATTTACCGTTGCGTCAAACACCTTGTAGAGGGTATAAATGGCATCCTTAGTGGCATTGGTCACGGTAATCTCCGCGGGGCCGCTTCCCCCCTCAGCACCCGGCTCTGCAGCAGATACCGTCACCGTCATGGCCAGAACCATAACCGCTGCCAGCATTAAGCTGACAAGTTTCTTCATATGTTTCATAAGTAGATTCTCCTTTCAAAAAGAATTTTGAAAATAAATATGTGGTTCTTTTGATCCTCTGGGATGGGAATGGTGTTCCCACCGGATCCTTGACGCATAGGTCGTTTAGGTTTTCATCACCTGCCCATTCCCCCCTTTCTGCGTCTTACTTGTCTATACCCAAGCAGCGCCGCCGCAATCACAATCTGCAGCAGGGCCGCTATGCGTATCCCTTTTGTACCGGTACCGCCTGTCTCCGGAAGGGCGTAGCCTACCACCACATTCTGGTAACTCACCACATCGTCTCTTCCCCAGTCAATACTGCCCTCGGCCGTTGTACCGCTTTCAATAATATTGCTGCCAGAGATATCCGGCTTATAGCTCCCGTATTCCTTCTCCCTGATGCTAAAGGAAGCCCCGTCCGGAAGATTTTTTACCTCGATGGTCTGACCGTTTTTCAGGTAGAAGGTACCCCCATGTCTGATGGTTCCGGAAAAGTCAATGGTTCCGTCACTCCCCAGAATCATGTAGTCATAGTCGTTCTTTAAGATGTTTCCGGCCATGTCCTTAAGCTCTATTGCAAACTCAAAGGCCTCGTCTGTCTCCACAACCTCCCCGGTCACGGCCTTTCTTATGGTCAGCGTCTTTTTAAATCCCCCCACAGGCTCCTCAACCGGCTGGGAAGCCGCACATGGCAGAGTAAACTGCATCCAGCAGGTAGAACCGGAGGCGCCCCGCTCATTGTAGAAGAAGCGGAGGGTATGCTTTCCGGAATCTCCCTTTTTAATATAGTCCCACAGATCCACGTACTCCCCTACGGATGAGTGGACGCCTCCGATATCGCACACAAGCTTATCGTCCAGGTATACCCACATATCGTCATCACCGAAGAAATAATAGTTTAAGGGGCCCACATAATCCTCTGTCAGCTCAAATCCCACAGAGAAGTTCATGCTGAAATAGCTGTTGTGATCCTTCTCATCATCACTGACAGAAAAAGCTTCTGATCCGCCCTTGCTTCCGTGTGCAATCCGATTATCTTTTTTGGATGCATCTCCAAACTTCAGATCATGCCCATCAGTGCCCCAGGTGCTGGCAGAATCCATGGGCCAGAACTGATTGGACCAGATTTTTTTCCAGCCCCCGGGAGCCCAGGACACAGCCTTATCAAACACCAGCTGAAATTTATCCAGCCCTGTGACAGAGCTTCCGTTAACCGCCTTCAGCGTGTAGGTGTCCCCGCTTTTATCAAAATCAAGGGAATATCCGGGAACCCCTGTCTTACCTGTCTGTTCCTTATTGCTAAACAGATCCGGAGCCGCCACATTAAATACGGGATAGTCATTGCTTCCCAGAGTGTTGCTCACAATCCCAAAGGCGCATCCCCCTGTATTGGACGAATTATTCTTGTTTATAAAGGAATTGTTATACATTTCCTCCTGCAGTCCGGTACCGTTAACGTTGGCATTACCAAAGCCAAGCCTGGGGCCGGACTGCCCTTCAAAGTTCAACTTGTTGTTGATTCCCTGTCTGTTGGTATACCCATGCAGAACCCCCGTGGAATTCCGGTCGCCAATCTTCCAGCCATTCGGATATGTATCCGTATAGTCGGAGTAAACCTGGCCGTCAGTAATATCAAAATCATAGAAGGCCACACTGTTATTGTGAGTGGTCTGCCTTGGCTTTCCTACCAGCCGCAGTACCGTGCCCTCCTTGATCACGATGCAGTTGGGATCATCCTCATATTGGGAGCTGTTTGTAAGCTCCAGATTTTCCATATCATCATAGATGATCCAGTCTCCGGGCTCCAGGCTTTTCTCGTCACTGCCATCTCTCAGTACCCAGATTTCTTCCACATCATAGTTGCTGACCCTTGTCTGGCCCTCGTCCTCATTATTTCTTTCATTGTCAAACTTATTAAAATTCTTAAGCTCGGGATATGTAGAAAAGTCATAGCCTTCCTCTTTATAAATCTCCTCCAGAGACTCTTTAAAGATAACGCTTCCCGTCTTTCCCTCCGCCTTCAGAAAAAGGCTTGCGGTATTCGTGGCCACGCCGTTTCTGGGCAGATTTCCGCCTGTGCCGTCCCCGTTTCCACTGGTGTCAATTAGGAGAAGCTCTGCGTCCGAGCTGGCCGGCGCCTGGTCCGGCACCTGGATACTGGCAAAAAACTGCACCTTGAAATGCACATTGGCGATTCCGTTGGCGCTCACACCCACAGTTGTGCTGTCCAGCGCCACATCCAGCGTCTCCTCCTGGACATTTTCCTCGCTGAGCAGCATATTATCAAGCTGGGCCGCCTGATTATCCTCCTGCAGCGTAAACACCCGGACACGGATTTCATTCTGCTCTTCCTCATTTTCGGAAAGTTCTTCAGCCTGCTGGATCAAAGACTCGGCCGGAGCGATTTCCGCCGTTATCTGACAGTTATTCAAAGGAATTTCCTGTCCCTCATGGGTTAAAGACAGTGTCATGCCCCGAAGCGCAAGCGGAATACTGCCTTCCTCTGTCTCCAGCTCCTGGGCACACTCCGAAATAGCCACAAACTCCCGGGAGCTTTCATCCAGCTGGGCTACCTCAAGGAGAAACGCAGAATCCCCGCTGGCAGGCACCTGACAAACGCCGGCTGCCGGCGCCTGGTTATTTGTGTCTGTTTCCTGAGCTGTGCCGGCATTCTCTTCCGGCTCCTGGATCTGGGATCCGGCTGCCTCTTCCCCCTCTGCCAAAACGTCGGCTTTGGTCCGGTCTCCCGTCTCCGGCGATACGCCTGCGTCCGAGGCTGCTCCAGTATCCGCCATGACGCCGGCTTTTGGGACGCTTTCCTCTTCCATGGCCTCGGTTCCCGGGTTTATGGCATCCGGTTCTTCCCCGGCTTCTCCCGCAGCCTCACCGGCCTCTTCCCCGTTTTCTCCTGCTTCCGGCGACACGCTGCCTGCGTCTGACATGGTATTTTCCTGTCCGGCGCCCTCCGCCGTTCCTGTGCCGGGGCTGTTTTCCGCCGCCAGCCTTGCTTTTCCTTCTATATGAAAGGTAATATGAAATTCTTCGTCGGCATAGGCAAAGGATTCGGAGATCTCCACCATTTTCCCCATGCCTCTGCGCCCTATGGCGATCTCAGAGAAGCTATCCATCTCAAAGGTGGTGCTGTTGTCCTCCGCGTCGCTTCCGTCCAGCACTTCCGTACCCTTTTCGGCAAAATGCACTACCGTAATGGGCTCCCCGTCTGCCAGGCCGTTCTCGTCCAGGAACTGCACCGTAACCGTTACCGCAGACCTGGGCTCAATCTCCTCCCCATCCACGTAGAAGCCGATATGGAAGAGGGCGCTCATGGTGACCTCCTCGTCACCCAGGGTTTCCTGGAATTCCTCTTCCCGCTGGGCATAATGCCCGGGATCCTCATCCGGGGTAATCAACCTGGCCACAAACTCTGCATCCTCCGGGATATTGGCGTTTGCGCCGTAGGAAGCGGTAACCACATAGCCGTTCCCCTCAAAAGTCTTTTCCCCTCCCGATGTCTGGCTGTTTTTATTTAAAATCTCGATTTCTTCATTTGTCAGCTCCATTATTTTGAAGCATCCTTCCCCGTGGATATGCTCCTCCAGCTGCACACGACCACAGATCAGATTGCCTTCCTGGTCAAAGCATGCCTCCTCATGGGTATGAAGCTCCGGTTCGTCGCAGGCAGGCACCAGGTCGATTCCGTAGCATTCCTCCGTATGGGCATGACCACCCTCGCCCTCCTGTACGGTACATACAAGGCCTTCCGTCCATGCATAGCAGTTATCATCATGCGTATGCTCTTCCATACCGCAGTTTAAAATTCCGCTTTCCAGGGCATAGCATTCCTCTGTGTGTGCATGCTCTTCCGACTCCTCCACATCGCACACCAGAACCTGCTGCTGGCTGTAACAGTCATCTCCATGTGTATGCTCTTCCAGAGTGCAGGTCAGCGCATCCTTTGTCATGGCATAGCATGCCATATCGTGCTGATGCCCGGCTGACTCCTCCACACCGCAGACCAGCGTCTCCAGCTCCTGGTAACACTCCTCTGTATGCTCATGGGGCTCTGTTTCCGGAAGCGGACAGACCAGTTCTCCATTTGTATCATAGCAGTCATCATTATGTATGTGGAGCAGGTAATCCGTATAACCACAGATCAGATTCCCTTCGTCGTCATAGCATTCCTCTCTGTGTTCATGTACCTCCGCACTGCATTCCAGCGTTTTTACCTGGTGGGTCATTGCCTGGCCATACATTCTGAGGGCAGCCACCGTCACCAGAACCACCAGAACGGCCGAACACAGAAACATAATCATCCACCGCTTATTCTGCTTCTTTTCACGCAGAAATTTTGCCGCCTGTGAAAAAAACGAAGCTTCCATAACTGATATCCCCTTCCTTAAAAATCTTACAGTTACCTGTTTACCATTCCCATTTCCGAAAACGGCCACACCCGGAACAGCACTCTTCCTATAACCATGTCGTTTCCCACGCAGCCCACGGCTGTGTTCCGGCTGTCTATGCTGGTAGCCCGATGATCCCCCATCACAAAGCACTTGTTGTCCGGCACCTGGTATGGCAGCTGTATGTTGCAGTCCCCCAGGGCCTTATCCGTGACGTAAGGCTCATCCAGCAGTTGATTATTCACGTACACATTACCTTCTTTATCGATATCTACCCAATCACCGGCGGAGGCGATCACCCGCTTTACCAGAATATTATTGTTATAATAAAATGCAATAATATCGCCGGTGGAATACTGGGAACTCTTGATTCCCACCACAATGTCTTTGTCCCTAAGGGAGTCCGACATGGAAGTTCCGCTGATCTGAAGTACCGGAAGCAGCAAAACGGCAATCAGAACAGCTGCCGCAGCTACCACCATCAAAGAGAATACGGTGCTTTTTAAAACCCTGCTATAGCTGTTTTTATACTGCTCTCTCTTAAGCTCCTCTTCCAGGAGTTCAAGACTTGGAAAATCCAGCTTTACAGGCTCCTGCTCCGGCGGGTCCGAGGTCCCGGGAATCTCTTGCATAGGCAGCTGTATCTGTCCAAACTCCCTAGATTTTTTTACGCCTACATACATATACTATCAAACCTCGATATCCTCCCATCGCAGACTGTCTGACCTGCGTCTGCTTTTTCCACCCTTACCAGGCGTCACGCCGATTCCCTGACGTCTGGCCTTCTGCTTCATATACAGCACTCTCATTTTGGAGAGCAGCTCCGGAATGGATCGGGATTCTGTCAGATCCTTCCACCTGGAACGCCATGTCTCTATCTCCGTTTTCTGTTCCTGTATCTTTGTATCCCTTTCCTCCATCTGCTGGCTCAGCTTTCTTATTAATACTTCTTTATCTTCCAGTTCATCCCGCAAACGGCTGTTAACCCTCTCTAACCGAAAGGTTTCATCATTCAGCTCCCGGTCTCTATCCTCCAGTTGCTTTCTCAGTCTTTTGATGGAGTCGTCCTTCTCATCCAGACGGCCTTTCAGCTTCTCCAGAAGCGCGTCCCGTTCGTTGATCTTCCCCTTCAGTCGTTCCCCGTCCTTCTGGGCCAGAACCTGAATGCTGTCTATCTCTTTGTCCTTCTCGTCCAGACGGCCTTTCAGCTTCTCAATCAAGGCATCCTTGTCGTTTAGCTTTCCCTTCAGACGCTCTGTAGTATCCATGCTCTGGGTCAGATCCGTATTTGTTTTTTCAAGCTCTTCCCGCAGCGCCAGATTCTCCTTGCTCTGGGTCACCAGAAGCTGCAGCAGATCCTGCCTGCGCAGTTTATGCAACTCTTTTCCCGTCATATCCTGTCAAGCCCTGTTTTCAAGATTTTATACCACACGAAAAAGTCTGAATTTCTTTTTTTCATAAAGTATTCCAGACTCTATCTGTCTCACACAATCTTTGTGTGCTAATATGAAACTTTACCCGTGAGCCGCATATCGGAAATATGCCGTATAAATAATTTCCTCCATTAGGAAAACACCCCCCCCCGGGAAATTTCGAGGGATTTGTCTGCCGTAACTGTCCGACTGCAATTATCTTCTCTACCCATATCGGAGAGCAGTTCCTTTTGTTCTGCAATCATTCGTGCCTGCCCCCCTGTTTTCTATTGTAAAGTATTACGCCTTACGACAAAATGTTTTATACTTAACTGCTCTCATTTTATGCGAATTCCTATGAAATGTCAATACGTTTTGGGAAAACAAAAAAACTTTGTTAATCTTTAGACATTCATCCGCAGCTGCCTTTCCCGCTCCGCAGCCATCCGTCCAAACAGCTCCACTTCCTTCTCCACTTCTTTTTTATTGCCACCAAAAACTGCCCGCTGGATAGCGCCCACCTGGCTCATCATACCGTTTTCCAGGGCTGCCACCCTGGGGGCGGACTTCACCTGGCAGCTTCTGGCCGTATCATAGGCCTTCTCCACAAGCTTGCGGATATCCTTGTCCTCCACGCTTCCCATAATGCCCTCCAGCTGGGCCGTGGCAGTGCGGACAAATTTCAGCTCTCCCTGCATCCGCGCCTCGTTGGAAGCCGTCTTTTCGTTGGCCAGCATGCTCGTCAGAAGGGCAAAGGCATAGACCGCCAGAAGGAGAATCTGGACTATCAATGCACCCTTCCACCCCTCGGGATGCACCAGGATAAAGATCACGCCGGCCACCAGCTCAATCATAAAGTAGGCACTGGCAATGGTATACAGGGAAAACCCGTACACATCGCTGCTCTTTCCCCTGGTGACCATATGCGGGGTCAGCAGCATCAGCCCATACGCCCCGTGGATAAAGCAATAGGAAATCCAGACCGATGCCGGATGCCCTTTCACTCCCGCCATGGTAAAAAACAAAATATTAAATGCTAGCAGAAAAATAAGATCTAAAATAATCCATAAAATTCTTGTCTTTTTCACTCCGGTTCCTCCTTTTTCTTTCCTGTCTTATATTACCGGCGTCCCGCACTCGCTGCAAAAGCGCACCCCCAGCTCCAGCTTTGCGCCACAGCCTTTGCAGTTCTCCTGGGCCGGCGCCGGGTTCACGGGCGAACCGCAGTTGTTGCAAAACTTTGCTCCCACCGGGTTTTCCGCCCCGCAGACGGGACATTCAGGCTTCTCCTGTTCCAGCTTTCCCCCGCAGTTATTGCAGAATTTCGAGCCCTTCTTATTGGGACTTTTGCAGGCAGGACATTTTATCTCCTCTGCCAAAGGAGCCCCCTGGCTCTTTTCTGACGGGGAGGGCTGGGCCTGCCGGGAGGCGGCCGGGGCCGCGCCTGCCATACCGCCCTCCATGGGGACGAACATCTGCTGGGCCATGGTTCCAAACACGCTTCCGGCCGCCATACCTATGCCAAAGCCCGCTCCGGCCGCAGCCGTTCCGCCGGCTCCCGGATTCCGTGCCACATCCCGCAGGATATCTGCGGAGGTTCTCTGGGCCCAGCTGATCCCGTAAATCTGGTCTGCCCGGTGCTGGGCGTAAGCCTCCTCCAGACGGATACGGCCCGGGTCATTCTCCGGAATATCCAGGGCGGCTATGGAAAAGTCCACCAGGCGGATCCCGTATTCGTCAAAGGCCTCCCCCATTTGCCGGGCAATCTCCTCCGCCAGCATATCCTGCTGGGAACAGATGCCCAGAATTTCCTCGTTGGAATTTTTTATATATCCGGCAATCAGGCTTTTGATATGCTGGGAAAACCGGCTGCGGAAATATGCGGTCATGTCCTCTTTTGTCATATACGCCTTGCTGTTTCCCACCATTTTCAAGAGGAATTTTTTAGAATTCTGCACCTGCACCCGGTAAGCGCCCCTGGCCATAACGCTGGTAGCAATCCCCTGAATGGGATCCCGCACCTGGATGGGGGAATCCGTGCCCCAGAGCACCTCCATGGAATGCACCTTGTTTACAAAATACACCTTGCAGTTGAAGGTGCTGATACCTCCTGTCAAGGCATTGCGCAGACGGCTTATAAAAGGATAATTGCTGGTATCCAGCTTGTATTTTCCGCCAGTAAACACCTGCTCGATAACGCCATCCTTGAAAAACAGCGCCTCCTCCGACTCCGCCACAATCAGCGTAGAGTTGTTGTTGAAATCCTCTTCTCCGTTAAGCCAGATCAGGGTATCCACAGGGGAAGTATTTTTGATGACGTCGGCAAAATGCTTTTTCCCGCCCACATAATTCACTTCATTTTCATTTTTTGCAAATAATCCCATATCCGTTATCTCCTCTCATTAAAAATCCGGAAATGCCGTCTCTGGCAAAAATGCAGGGACCGTAAGCCTAAGGTCCGGAAAAAGTCTGGACGGTCAGACCTTTATCAGACTGACCGCCTTATCTTTCCCTGCATATTCTATTTACATGCTTTTCCTATGCATTTTTCTTGTCGCGGATCAGATTGCGCATAGCCGTAAACCGGTCAGCCAGGACAGACTCGTTCTCCCCGCTGGCTCCCAGGCTGGCGCAGAAACTACAGCCTCCCATGTAAAGTACAAAGCTCTCCCTCTTCTGATTGACATATACTTTCTTTTTGCGGTTAAACACCTTGTACAGGGATTCTCTAAAGTTCATGGCCTCAACCTCCTGGTAGAAGCACTCGCTTGTCTCTTCCCGGTAAATAAGGCCCGTGGAAATATCCACGTCCGCCACATACATGAGAATCTGGGTATCGGTAAACACAAAGGTGGAAACCTCCATCAGCATAGAACGGATCCTGTCGTCCGAGCCGATCTTGTAAACCTCCTCCGGATCGTACTCCGTTCCGTCCGCCTTCTTAAACAGCGCCGAAATCCACCCAAATAAACTGAATCTGCGCCCTCTTCTTGCCTGGGATTCCGCCCTGGCATTGGAAAAGCTGTCATCCGGGGACGCGCCGAAGCCGATCAGGGTCACCGGGTCGATAATGCTGGTCTGCTCCTGGATAAGGTTGAGCTTTTCCATACTCCTGGCCTCCAGACGGTCCGCCTGTTTTCTCCATGCCTGGTCCACGCTGGACTCGCCAGCATAGCTCTCCTTCATCAGCAAGATGATGCCAACGATAATGAGAATCAGGCCAAGACCCATCATACAGATAAAGGGTATGCCCACAATAATCAGAACCCAGGGCAGTACCCGGTTGCTTAGGAAATATTTCCGCACTGTCTTCACGTCCACATCCCCATAGCCGCCCTGTCCCCCCGACGTATAACCGCCCCCGGAGGGGCAACCTCCCGGCGTATAGCCGCCTGGTGTTCCCGGGGCGTAGCTTCCCGGCGTATAACTGCCAGCCCCATAGACGCTCTGCTCTGCCGGCGCCTCCACCGGACTTCCGCACACGTTGCAGAATTTCGCGTCGTTTTCCAGCGGCGCGCCACACTTTGTACAATTCATAACACAATTCCCTCCTTAAGATAATATTTCACAAAAGCCCTTCTACCCATAATTTTAAAGAAGAGAACGCTATTCTGACATAATTTACAAGCAATCCGGTTTGGGCGTT
This sequence comes from Clostridia bacterium, assembly GCA_910576205.1. GTDB lineage: Bacteria > Bacillota > Clostridia > Lachnospirales > Lachnospiraceae > RGIG4284. The sequence continues at coordinate 106,797 of CAJTHL010000010.1, forward strand.
CCCAGAATTCCATATAGCTGTTCCACGTCATAGACCGACAGGCCTGCCTGCACCGCCCCATTAAGAAGCTCCCGGTAATCCGGTGTGGTATTCAGCCGCTTGCAAAAATAATAGTCGTACTTTACATAGGAAAGGAAATAATAGAAAATTCCCCTGGGCTCTATCAAAAGCGCGGCATTGATGTACTCCTCAATCTTTTCTATCACCGGCTTCACCGTCATAAAGGGCCGCTTCCCCTTAAGGAGGCAGACCGCCCCATAGAAAAAGGTTTCCGGGTTATCAAACTCCTGCTCTGCCGCCTTCTCAAAAGCTTCCTGGGCCTTGTCATAGAGACGAAGCTTAAGGTAGCACATGGCAACGGAGCGATTCAGTTCTGCGTTTTCCGGGTTTTCCGCCAGAGCCTGCCGGTAAGCGCCTGCATAGCGATTGATCTCCGGCATGGGCATGGTATAGACACTGTTAAATGTAGAGATAATGACCGGCCTGCCACAGTAACGGCACACGGTTTCCCCGGCGCCAGACGGCGCGCCGCAGCCCGGGCATTTTAAATCAAGGATCTGATGGGCCATAAATGACTTCCCCCTCATTTATGTATGGATGCAGTTTCGGCAAGATGTTAAAAAAAATAACTTCTTCTGGAATATTATAGTGCAAAATGTCCATTTCTGTCAAGTTTTATGTTTTCCAGAATTCTTCCAGATATCCCTTAAGCTCCGGCATCCGGCATATCCTGTGCTCTTCCCATTCCCTGGGAAACAGTTTCCGGTAAGCATTCTGGGTGAAACGCTCATCCAGCAGAAGAATCACCCCCCGGTCCTCCTGGGTACGGATCACCCGTCCGGCCGCCTGCTGCACCTTGTTCATGCCCGGGTACTGATAGGCGTAGGCAAAGCCGTCCATCCCCCGCTCCTCATAAAACCGGCGCAAAAGCTCCCGCTCCCGACAGATTTGGGGAAGCCCGGGCCCCACAATAATGCTGCCGATAAGGGCATCCTGCTTCAGATCAATCCCCTCGGAAAAAATGCCTCCCATAATGCAAAAGCCAAGAAGGCTTTCTCCGCCTCCCTGCTCCTCAAAGGCCTCCAGAAATTCCTCCCGCTTTTTCTCCGTCATGCCTGCGTACTGGGTAAGAAAGCGGACGTCCGGCCCCAGAAACTTCTCCTCGTAGAGGTCTGCCACCTCCTGAAGCATTTTATAGGACGGAAAAAACGCCAGGTAATTGCCGGGACGGCTGTCCACGGTCTGGCTGATATACGCCGCAATCCGCTCATACTCCCCGGCATTTCTCCTGTTGTAGCGGCTGCTCACATCCCTGCCCACCAGAAGCAGGCGGTTTTCCCGGGAAAACGGAGACTGGGCATAGATGGCGTAGTCGTCCTCCGCCCCCAGAAGATGCTTATAGTAGGGCATGGGCAAAAGCGTGGCGGAAAAGAAAATGGCGCTGTTTCCCTTGTCCAGGCATTCCCGCAGGTTCCGGGCCGTCTCCACGCAGTAGAGCTTTATCTTAAACCGGCCGTCTTCCTGAAGCTCTGTATAGATGATATAGTCCCCCCCGGACAGCTCTTTTTCCTCTGTCTCCTGCTCCGCCCCCGGCACAGCTTCCTCCCGGGCCTTCTGTCCAGGAGGCAGTCCGCTCTCTCTTTCTGCCAGCGCGTAAATATTCAGAAAATGCCGTACCTGGAAATAAAACTCCGGCACAGCGTCGGAAAGCTCCGCCTCCAGGCCCTCCTCCCGGATTTTTTCCAGCTCCGCCATCACATCCATAAGTGCCATCACAAAGAAGGTGATCTCCGTGTGTACCTGGCAGTCGCCGCTTTCCCGCTTAAGGGCCAGCAGGTATTTGTTGCACTTGTCAAGCTTCCTGCAGAATCCCGGCCATCTGCCCTTCATCTGACGCTTAAGGGACAGAAAATCCTCCTTGTAGAGCGTGGCACTGTACATCTCCCTCCCCCGCTCCACCAGATTGTGGGCCTCGTCGATGAGAAAAAGATATTCTCCTTTGACCCCCTCGGAAAAAAAACGCTTCAGATGCACATTGGGGTCAAACACATAGTTGTAGTCGCAGATAACGGCGTCCGCCCAGGTGGAAAGATCCAGGCTCAGCTCAAAGGGGCACACCTGGTATTTCAAGGCCTGCTCCTCAATGACTTCCCGGTTCCAGTCGTCCTCCTCCCGGGTAAGCAGATCAAACATGGCCGCGTTTACCCGGTCATAGTGGCCCTTTGCATGGATACAGTTCTCTGGATTGCAGTCCATGCGCTCACAGGTACACAGTTTTTCTTTTGCCGTCAGCACCACCGTCTTCAAGCGAAGCCCCTGGTCCCGCAGCAGGGAAAAGGCCTCTGCGGCCACAGTCCTTGTGATGGTCTTTGCCGTCAGATAGAAAATCTTGTCCCCAAGTCCTGTTCCAAGGGCTTTCACAGCCGGAAACACTGCGGACATAGTCTTTCCCACCCCCGTAGGAGCCTGGATAAACAGCCGCTTCTTCCGCAGCATGGCCCGGTACACATTTGTCGTCAGCTCCCGCTGTCCCTCCCGATAGGGGAAAGGGAATTCAAGAGGTTCAATAGAGGCCCTCCTGTGCATTGCCCATTGATACTGGAAAGATGCCCATTTTCCATATTCTTCCATCAAAGAGAAGAACCATTGCTTTAGATAAGCCGCCGAATAGGCTTCCCGGAAATATTTCTTCTCCTCCGTGTCCAGATTACAGTAGGTCATCTGCACGCCTATGGAGTCAAGCCCCTTCTGGCTGGCGTAAATCCAGGCATAGCACATGGCCTGGGCCAGATGCACCGGCACGGGCTCCGTAAAAGCGGCCAGATCCCGGTAGACCCCCTTGATCTCATCCACAAAGGTTTCCCCGTCCTCCGGGAAAATCCCGTCCGCCCGGCCCTCCACCTGGCAGTCGAAATCCCCCATGGGAACCAGAAGCTTAAGCGCCACCTCCGCCTGGTAGGAAGCTCCCATCTGACGCTGGATTTTCCGGTGGAGCCGCCCGCCTGCCAGCATGGCCTCCCGGTCTGCCCGGCCTCCTCTTCGGTTGTCCAGATCCCCGCTTCTTAAGATAAATTCCACAAGATTGCGGACGGAGATCCTTATAAGCTTTCTCTCATTTTCCATTGGTTCTCCACTATCCCTGCATCCCGTGCATGGGCACCAGATTGTATACGCCATAGGTATAAAAACAGTACAGGGACAACAGGCAGGTAAGGCACAGGAACACCCGGAAAACCTTATCCTTCCCCTCCCGGTCTGCCCGGTAAGCCAGAAAGGCCCCATAAATAAGGATGGGGACAAGATATCTCCCCTGGGGCTGGAAATCAATCACCCAGCCGTTATACACAATCAACGCATAGTGTACCCCCATGGTAAATACCGCCGCAGCCAGCTCCCACCAGGCCTTAGCGCTTTTTGCCCGCCAGACCCTGTATACAAAATATCCCAGCAGGGCCAGGTAAAGTATTCCCATCACCATATAATACCAGTCGGCCGCCCCAAAGGCGTAGGAGCCGAAAAATCCCGCAAAGGTGCGGAAAAGATTCTTGTTAAAGTCAAACCCGGTAAGGAATTCTCCCAGAGTGACGCCCTTTTCCATAAAGCTCATGGAATATGCCCGTTCCATGGGCGGCGTGGAAAACTTATAGCCGTAGTCCGCCGTTTTCTCCAGCATTTCCATATAGACATCGTATTTTGCAAACCCGTAATAGGGGAAATCCGTAATCATGTAGCGCAGGGCAAAAATCACAAGCGTAGCACCCAGGATGGTGAGATACCGGAAAAGCAGCGTCCGCTGTACCTTTCGTTTTTCCTCTATGCCAGTGTTCCCCCCATCTCCCGCCGGGCCGGAAGCGCTCTCCCAGCCGTCTGTCCAGGGATAAAACAGCCGGATCAGAAGAATAAGGAACACAAAGATCAGCACCGGATAAAAGGAGGGCTTGCCCCACAGAATCTGCACAAATAAGAGCCCCAGTAGGAACACATACCAGATATGTTTTTTGCAGAAAGGCTTCCCGATCACCTGGTTAAGCATACTTTCCTTTCTGATAAGCTCATAGAGGCACAGAAAGCTCATAAAATAATCGTAGGAATCCGAAGTACAGTAGGAAAAGAGATACCACACCTGGGGTGTCAGAAGAACGGCAAAAAGAAGCGCGCTGTTTTTCCTGATATTTTTAAGGGCCATTCCCGCCATAATGCAGAAGGTGATGGTGGTAAAGAGGCGCACCCGGATAATCTCGTCGGTAAACACCTGTCCGGTTTTTGCAGTGAGGAAATAAAAAAGATTCCATTCGCTGTGGCGGGTGGTTCCGTAAATGGCATAAGAATTGATAATGGCCGGATCCCGCATGTCCGGCGGCATAAAATGGGAAAAATAATGCTCCACCACGGTAAGGGTGTGGATTTCATCCGGGTTGAGGTAAAAAGGATTGCGAAATCCCACATATACGGTAAGGAAAACCGCGCCCAGAAGCCCCCCGGACAAAAGAACGGCCGTACAGCGGTAAAAGAGGCCCCAACCGGAAATCTCCCTTTGAAGCCACAAAACCAGCAGCACAAAAAGGCAGATCCCTCCGCCAAAAACCAGAATGCCCAGTATTTTTACCGAAAAAGGCGTCGCCCCATACAGATCCTTAAAAGCATCCGTGGGAAGCATCTGGGGATCGTCCCCGGTTACCAGGAAGGTGAAATCCTCCCCCTCCAGAAGTTCCATATCCCCGTTTACTGTAAAGCACTCCCGAAGCTCCCCGCCGTCAAGCTGCAAAACGGGAATGCCGTTTTTTGACACGGTAATGCCGGTAAGCGTCAGGGGCTCCCCGCTCTTGTAATACTGATCCAGAGGGTCGATACGCTTTAAGGCGCAGCGGCTCCCTATCTGAACATCCAGGTAGGAGACCCGGGCAGTTCCCCGGTTCACCACCCGGTATCTGGCATCCCTGGCCGCCGCCTGCTCCCGGGGACCTGCAAACACCGTGACGATAACCTCCCCATGGGGATCCTCCGCAAAGTTCAGGGTCACCGTCGTATAGACAGGCGTCAGAAACAGACACAGGACAGTCCACAGGGCCGCCAGCGCCAGAATCACCAGTTTTTTATTGGAAAATTTCAAAGAGACTTTCTTCATCATCATGTAATTTCCTGGATCTGTAAAATTATGTAAAATACTGTGCGATCACAAAAAAGACTGTCCCGTCCTTCTTATCAGATCATATCCGGGGAGGTTTCCTGCCCAAAAGCCGGCTGGACGGACACGTTAACCGGCTCCGCTCCGGCTTCCGTAGCTTCCCCGTTTGTTCCTCCTTCTTCTGGAAGAGCTTCCCTGTCCGTATCTCCTCCCTCTGCCGGAAGAGCTTCCCCGTCCGTATCTCCTCCCTCTGCCGGAAGAGCTTCTCCGTCCGTCTGCCCTCCCTCTGCCGGAAGAGCCTCTCCGTCCGTCTGCCCGTCGCCCTTGATAAGGCCTTCCTCTGCCGGAAGGGAGCCTTCCTCCGTGATCTCAATCTGATCCATCATTCTGGCCAGCATGGTGTCCACGTGGAAATCCTCTGTCATATCCTTCTGGATATGGGCCAGAATCCCGGCGCTGTCCAGGGTATGCAGCTTCATGCCCGTATAGTCCAGCAGGACATAGCACAGAAACAGCGCCAGGCTCACATAAAACCGGATGCGGAACCAGGGAATCTCCGAATCCTCCCCGCTTCCTGCAAAGGAGCCGTATCTCCCCCGCTCCTGCCGCTCCAGCAGCATCTGGCGATACTGACCGGATTCTCTCGCCATAAAACCCCCCCTTTCCTCTTCCCTATAGCTTATGCAAAAAAGAGGGATTTCATGTCAGCGGTTGGCCAGCTCCCTGGTCACGTCCTCCCAGGTGACGCCCCGCTCCACCATCAATACCATGGCATGGTACAGAAGATCCGACATCTCGTAACGGATTTCCTCGGGATCCGGATTCTTGGCGGCGATAATCAGCTCCGCCGTCTCCTCCCCCACCTTCTTTAAAATCTTGTCGATGCCCTTGTCAAAGAGATAGTTGGTGTAGGAGCCCTCCTTGGGATGGGCCTTCCGGTCCGCAATCACGCCATAAACCTTTTCAAAGACCTTTAAGGGATTTGTGCTGCTAAATTCCCTCCTGGCAATATCCTGGTAAAAACAACTATGGTTTCCTGTGTGGCAGGCCGCCCCGGTCTGGGATACCCTGGCCAGAATGGTGTCGTAGTCACAGTCTACCATAAGCTCCTTCACATACTGGTAATGGCCGCTGGTATCCCCCTTGACCCACAGCTCCTGACGGCTTCTGCTCCAGTAGGTCATTTTCCCTGTCCGGATGGTAGCGTTGTAGGCCTCCTCATTCATATAGGCCACCATAAGCACCTCATCCGTCTTGTAATCCTGCACCACCACGGTTACCATGCCGTCGGAATTTAACTTAAACTCCGCCCACTCCATATTGCAGTCGAGGGGCTTTACACACTCGGTAAAGGGCTTCAGCTCATTTAAATATATCAGCTCGCTGACATACTCCTCCACCAGGGCCGCCGGCGCGCTAACCACATCCGTGCTGTCCACCGCAGCCGCGATTTTCTCCCTGCCAAAACGCCGGGAAACCTCCTCTGTCAGGTCAATGTTGGACTGCTTGCCATAGTTCAGAATAGCCTTGGCGCATCCTGTATAGAGAACCTTTTTCACATCCTCCATGCGGTTAATATGGCCCCCCGCCTTCACGGGTGTCTCCGCCACACGGACAATTTCTTTCAGCACGCCCATATTCCGCTCGTGCTCCGCGTCGCTGTCAGCCAGATCAAACACCAGAATTTCATCGGCCCCGTTATCGCTGAAATATTTCGCCAGAGTAACGGCGTCCCTTCCGTCCTCCGCCTTGCCGTCCGCCAGACGGATACATCCGATATTTTTCGTGTTCATCATAATCACAAACTTCCTTTCGTTGATAATACATCCACAATGCGTGGATCCTTTGCCACCGCCATATCCAGGGCCTTGGCAAAGGCCTTAAACATTCCCTCTGTCATATGATGGCTGTTGGAGCCGGACAGCATACGAAAATGCAGATTCATGGCCGCCTGGCAGGATACCGCATAGAAAAACTCCGCCACCATCTGGGTGTCGAAATCTCCCACCTGCGGGCTGGGAAACACTGCGTCAGATACATAATAGGGCCGCCCGGACAAATCCAGGGAGCAGAGCACCAGGGCTTCATCCATGGGCAGAATGCAGGTTCCAAACCGCACAATGCCCTTTTTATCCCCCACCGCCTCCTTTATGGCCTGCCCCAGCACAATTCCCGTGTCCTCCACGGTGTGATGGCAATCCACCTGCAGATCCCCCTTTACCCTGCAGGTCAGGTCAAAGAGCCCATGGCGGGCAAATCCATCCAGCATATGGTCAAAAAAACCAATGCCCGTGGAAATCTCCGCCTTTCCGGCGCCGTCCAGATTAAGGCCCAGGGAAATGTCCGTCTCCTTTGTGGTCCGCGTAATCTGTGCTACTCTCTCCATCTCTATCCCTCCTATAAAAGTCGCTGCGCGACAGCACTAAAGGGTAAAGTCGCTTCGGCACACCTGTAATGAGAGGAACTTTCATTCGAAAGAACACTCATGAAAGTTCCTCTCGTGTACCTTTGCGGCTTTACCGGCCAGCCAAAAGTATTTTTTATAAATACTTGACATTTCTTAGCTGGACTGTTATAAACCGCTGCATTTTTTACTCTTCGAAGCGCACCGCAATGGAATTTGCATGGGCCGTAAGCCCCTCCGCCTGGGCAAAAGCCTCCACGTCCGTGTGTACGGCTTCCAGGGCTTCCCGGGAATAATACACGATGCTGGATTTTTTCACAAAATCGTCCACACTTAGGGGAGAAAAAAACTTTGCCGTCCCGTTGGTGGGCAGAATATGGTTGGGGCCCGCAAAATAATCCCCCAAAGGCTCGCTGGCGTATTCCCCCAGGAAAATGGCCCCGGCATTTCTGATCTTTGTCATTACATAGAAGGGATCTCTTGTGACAATCTCCAGGTGCTCCGAGGCGATCTCGTTTGCCGCGTTGATGGCGTCCTCAAGGCTGTCTGCCACCAGGATATACCCGTAATTTTCCAGGGATTTTTCCAGAATTCCCCTCCTGGAAAGTTTCTCCACAAAGGCGTCCACCTCCTCTGACACTGCCTGGGCCAGTTCCCGGCTGGTGGTCACCAGAATGGCGGAAGCCATCTCGTCATGCTCCGCCTGGGAAAGTAGGTCTGCCGCCACAAAACGGGGATTGGCTGTCTCGTCCGCCAGCACCAGGATTTCGCTGGGCCCCGCAATGGAGTCAATGCTGACATAGCCAAAAACCGCCTTTTTTGCCAGGGCCACATAGATATTTCCGGGGCCCACAATCTTGTCCACCTTGGGAACGCTCTTTGTTCCAAAAGCCAGAGCCCCGATGGCCTGGGCTCCGCCTGCCTTGTACACCTCATCCGCCCCCGCCTCCATGGCCGCTACCAGGGTATTGGGATTCACCTTCCCGTCCCTTCCGGGCGGGGTCACCATAACGATCTTTCCCACGCCGGCCACCTTTGCGGGAACAATGTTCATCAAAACGGAGGAGGGATACACCGCCTTTCCCCCGGGCACATAGACGCCGCAGGAGGCGATAGGGGTGATTTTCTGTCCAAGCATGGTTCCGTTTTCCCCGCTGTCAAACCAGCTGTAACGTCTCTGCTTCTCGTGATAGGCCCGGATATTTTTAAGGGCTTTGCGAATCACCTCCAGAAGCTCCGGCTCCACCTGCCGGTAAGCCTCTTCCACCTCCCCGGGCGTCACCCGCACCGTTTCCGCCGTCACCTGCGCGCCGTCAAAGCGGCTGGTGTAATCAAAAAGGGCCGCGTCCCCCTCTTTCCGTACCCGGTCTACGATCTCTGACACCCGGTCCATATATTCCCCGTAATTATTGGGGCTTCTCTTCAAAAGCTGATCCAGCAGGTTTTTCCGGCTGTTCTCCTCCAGCTGTAATATCCTCATTCTGCCAAAACCTCCTTCAGATTGCGGAGCAATTCCCCGATCCGCTGGTTTTCCATCTTCATGCTCACCTGGTTTACCACCATGCGGGCAGACAGTGATACGATCTCCTCCAGCACCTGGAGGCCGTTTTCCTTTAAGGTGGAGCCTGTCTCCACAATGTCCACAATCACCTCGGAAAGTCCCACTATGGGCGCCAGCTCTATGGAGCCGTTCAGCTTGATGATCTCCACAGTCTGATGCCTTTTATTATAGAAGTAATCCTTGGCAATGTTGGGATATTTCGTGGCTACCCGTATCAGTTCCTGGTGCCGCAGAAGTTCCCGGGCGGATTCCGGCCCGCACACGCACATGCGGCATTTTCCAAAGCCCAGATCCAGCACTTCGTACATGGAACGGCCCTCTTCCAGAATCGTATCCTTGCCCACCACGCCCATGTCCGCGGCGCCATACTCCACATAGGTGGGCACGTCCGGCCCCTTTGCCAGGAAAAACCGGAGCTTGTGCTCCTCGTTTACAAATATCAGTTTCCGGCTGGCCGGATCTTTCATTTCCTCACAGGTAATGCCTGCCCGCTCAAACACATCCAGGGTTTTCTTTGCGAGGCGGCCCTTTGTCAGAGCAAAAGTGAGATATCTCATATGGTATTCCTCCTATTCCAGTCCCGCATCTGCTACACAGCGGACATCGTCCACACCCATGCGCCGGGCGTAAGAGCGATAGGCCTCCATGGTCTTTCCCTCCTCCATCCGGAGAAGCTCCACCGGCGTGCCCGCCTCCCGCAGGGTCTTTGCCTGGGCGACGGCTTTAGCCCGCTCCTCCTCCCGGTAGAGAAGCAGCAGGGCCGGCATGGGGGTGGGAATCTTGATATTCTGCCGGTTCAGCGCCATAAGAAGCTGGTCAACTACGATGGCAAAACCCACGGAGGGAGCATTTTTTCCGAAATGCCCAAGAAGCGTGTCGTAGCGGCCTCCTTTTACCACCGGCTCCCCGGTGCCGTAGGTGTAGGCCCTGAAGAGAATACCCGTATAATATTTGTATTTGCTTACGATTCCCAGGTCAAAGGAAATATATTTTTCCAGACCGTAAAGCTTCAAAATTTCATAGAGCTTCGCCAGGCGTTCCACCGCCTCTCTCCCCTCCCGGTTCACCGCCAGGGCGGAGGCTTTTTCCAGAATTTCCCTGGAACCATACATCTGAGGCAGACAGACCAATGCTTCCTTTACATTCTCCCTTATGGAAAGCCCCGACAGCAGCTCCTCCGCGCCAAAATGATTCTTGTTGGAGATCAGCTCACGAAGGGCCAGCTCGTCCTCCTCACCGATCTGCGCCTCCCCAAGAAGGCTCTTAAAGTAACCGATATGGCCCACGCTGATCTGGAACTCCCGAAGTCCCGCGCTTATCAGGGATTCCGCCACAAGGGCCAGCATTTCCGCGTCCGCGTCCACGGACAATTCCCCCATGCATTCCGCCCCCAGCTGGGTGACCTCCTTTAAGCGCCCCTGGAAATTGGCGTTGTTGATAAAGGTATTTCCCATATAACACAGGCGGATGGGCATGTCCTCCTCCAGAAAATACCTGGACGCCGCCCGGGCAATGGAAGGGGTGATATCCGGCCGCAGTACCAGGGTATTTCCCTCCCTGTCAAAAAACTTGTACAGCTCTCTGGAAGGAACCGTCCCTACCTCCTTGCTGAACACGTCAAAAAACTCAAAGGTGGGCGTCTGGATATTCCGGTATCCGTACCGCCGCAGGGTATCGTGCAAAAGCTCCTGAAGGCAAAGCTTTTTCTGACACTCCTCATTGTAAATATCCCGCACGCCCTCCGGCGTATGCAAAATCTGTTTCATAAGTCTGCTCCTCCCGCCCGGCCCGCTTCCATTTTCCGGGAAACCGCCGGCCAAACACGCCTTTTACTTTACTCTGGTAAATTACAAAAGTACAGTGTAACTATTATAGGGCAGGACAGGGAAAAAGTCAATCCATCCCTTTATCCTTTCTCTCCAGGTCTTTTTGCAGCCCTTCCAGGTAAGGCACCAGAACGTTTCCTCCCTGGCGCAGAAAAAATGCCGCGTCCAGCTCCTCGTAGCGGAAGCTCTTGCGGCCGCCCTCCTGGGCCCTGTCCCAGAATTTCTTCATGTGATCGTAGGGCAGATAATAAAACACACCCCTTCCGCTGTAAAAAATCAGAAGAAAGGCGCATCCCCCCTGTTTTTCAAAATCCCCCATAAAGGCCACCTGATGGGCGTGGATATTCTGCAAAGGGAAGGTGTCCGTGGCGCACTCCTTGGCGTCAAAACACACGGGAATCCCTTGAACCGCGCCGATATAATCCACCGTGCTTTTCTGGTCAAAATAAGCCAGGGTAATATGGCGGTGCTCCTTATCGATTTTAATGGGCGTAATGGGCGTGGGCACCTTCTGAATCAGCGCCAGCCCTTCTTCCCGGTATTTGTCGTTGGCCCGGTTGACGAGGTCTTCCAGGGTGGAACCCCGAAGCCCCCTGGAATTCCAGGTCGCCATCAATCCTCACGCATCCTTTCTCTCCTCTATATCGTCCGGGACTTCCCGCCCCTTCCAGGCGGCTTCCAATAGTCCGCCCCTCCTCTTTTAATCCTTCTGGCCCTTTATCCCTCTCCCATATCCTCCAGCAGTCTCCCAAACAGCTCCGGCAACGGCGCAATAACCTCACTCTCTGATAGCCCTGCAAGCGCTCCGGAAAGTCTGGGAAACTCCATACGATACGCGTGAAGAAGCTGATGGGACAGGCCATATGTCTTCTTAAAGTACCTGTTCATTTCCGGGATCCCGTATTTCCCATCCCCCACCAGGGGATGTCCCATACTGGCCAGATGGACCCGGATCTGGTGTGTGCGCCCGGTAATGAGATTCACTTCCAGATAAGTATAGGGACGCCCCCCTAAAGTAAGCCCCCTAAGGGGCCTGTACTCCGTACACACGGGAAGCGCCCTCGGCCGCTCTTTTGAAAAGAGATGGGCCTGGTTTGCCGCCTCGTCCTTTAAGAGCCAGCCCTGGATTCTCCTGGACTCCTCCACCAGGCCCGCCACAATGCAGCGGTAATATTTGTGAAGGCCGCGCTCCTTAAAAAGTCCGTTCATAGCCCGAAGCCCCGAAAGGCTTTTTCCCGCCGCCACCAGGCCGCTGGTATTCCGGTCCAGCCGGTTGCAGACGCCTGGCCGGAATACCCGAAGCTCCTCCTTTGTAATCTGGCCGGATTCCAGAAGATAGGCCGTCACATGCTCCACCAGGGAGACATCCGTCTCCTTCGCCTTCTGGGAGAGCATGCCCGCCGGCTTATTGAGAAGGAGCACATGGCTGTCCTCATAGATAATGGAAAGATCTGTCTTTTCCCTCCGGAGAGGGAGGCTTTTCTTCTGAAAGCCTTCCAGGGTTTCCTCGGACAGGTAAATCTCCACCGTGTCCCCCAAAACCAGCCGTTCGCTCCCCAAAGCCCTCTTTCCGTTCAGCTTGATATTCTTTTTGCGCAGCATCTTATATAAAAAGCTTTTTGGCGCCTGTTCCAGGTATTTTGTAAGAATCCTGTCCAGACGCTGTCCCGCCTCATTTTCCCCAATCCGCAATGTCCGCAAAATCCGTGCCTCCCATTTCCCCAGCCTGCAAGGCCTGCTCCTCCAGCTCCCCAGCCTGCAGGAGCTGTCTGTTCCTCTAAGCCCCCGGACTGTATTTCAAACCGCTGTATCTCAGATGGAAATCGCCAGCATCAGATGCATGATAAGCTCCTCCCTGGTAAGCCCCGGATACCGCTCGTCCGGCGTATAGGGAATGTCCTCCTTCTCCGTTCTGGCCGCCAGCGTATCCACCCGTTCCAGGTAATGCTTTAAATCCGTAAATATCTTCACATTCTGCCGCAGTCCGTTGTCTTTCAGCACCTTGCGGATATGGTTTTCCCCGGTCCGGATATCCAGATCCTTCCCGGAGGTGTAGCCCACAAGGCTGCTGCCGCAGATTACCATGCTGTCCACGGGATAATTTTTCTCATAGGTGGTCAGCACCAGCTCATAGAGATGCACCAGTTCCCCCACATGGGGATGGATTTCTTTGTAGAGGGCTGCGTCCATGGATTTCCTCGGAAGGAAAAGCAACAGGTTCACCATCTCCTTACAGGCGGGAAGCGAGCCCACCATGCCGATCACCGCCAGCAGGTTAATTCTCTCGTTGGTGCTTAAAAGTCCCACCGCCACCAGAGCCAGGGGCAGGGAAAAGAACAGCAGTGTCTTGACCGCCTGCCGTTTTTTATGATTTGCAATATATCCGTAGGAACCCTTCGCTATCTTTTTCATCGCTCACTCTTCTCTTGCCAGCGCCTGACGGATAACGTCGCAGTTTCCGTTGTGTACGCATTTTTCATAGTCGCAGTCCACATGCTGCAGACTTAAGCCATCTGGCAGCTTTTCATATTCGCAGGTCACAATCTGGGTCAGATTGTGGGCCTTGCAGTACCCGGTAAATATCTCTTCCACAATTTCCATTCTCTGAATCCTTTCTACAAAAGCCGGTAATGGGGAATAATGTCTTCGTAAACGCCGTCCCGGTTCAAAAATCCTCCGGGAATCACCCCAAGCCGGGTAAATCCAAGCTTCTCATACAGATGCAGGGCCGGGGCGTTGGAGCCCACCACCGCGTTAAACTGAAGAATGGTAAACCCAAGCTCCCGCCCTTTTTCCAGGCAGTGACGCACCAGCTTTTCCCCGATGCGCTGCCCCCGCACGCCCTTCTTTACCGCGTAGCTGGCATTACAGATATGGCCGCAGCGGCCCACATTGTTGGGGTGCAGGATATATAAGCCTGCGATCTCCTTCGTATCCCTGTCAAAGGCAATGCCCGTAAAGGACTGTTCCAGGAAAAAGGCCTGTCCCGTCTCCTCTGTCAGCGTTTCCATCTGGGGAAAAGCCACGCCGTCCTCCACAACTGTGTTCCAAATGGCGGCCGCTGCCAGCGTGTCCTCCGGCCCGTAAGGCCTGATCTCTATGTCCATACTCCTACCTCCATTCCAGTACCGCATCCCCCCTCCCAAGACCCTGGTCATCTGGAAGAATTTCCGGCTGCTTCGCATCCGGCAATCCTTCCGGGGCCTTGTACGGGTGGATACTGTTTTCCAGTACCGCATCCCCCCACTTTTACTTCCCTATTACTTTACACGTTATCGGCATTTCTGACAAGTAGTTTCTGGAAAAAAGGTGCTTGCGGACACGTTATTGGGTCAGCTTTTCCTCCAGATTGCCGGCCCAGGCCTCCACTTTTTCCTCATACTGGCGTTCCAGCTCTTCAATGCGCCGCCTTGTCTCCTCCGAGCAGCTCTCCGCGTTTATGTTTCCCATAAAGGCATTGATAAACTCCTCGCCAAGCTGAAGCTTCCACCCGTCCTCCTCCTGGCAGACATGGACGGTTACCTCTGCCTCAAATTCCGGAAGCTCTGGGGAATCCATAATGGTTAAGAGGCTGCTCTTATCGTACCCCAAATCCCGGATCTCCCTAAAGAGACTTCCAAGGCCCATGCCGTCGCTCTCCACCATGCCTTCCAGAAGAGCCGCCATATAGTTCCCCATAGCCTCCGCCATATCCAGGTTGGAAATCCTGAGATCAATCTCTGCAGTGTTCCCCTCTTCCCGCACTTCCAGGATCTCCCATTCCAGGTTTTCCACCAGCTTCCGGGCAAAGTCCTGGTTCCAGCGACAGGCCTTCGTTTTAAAAAGTCCTGGCTGCTGTAGTTCGTTGAATACCCGGTATTCCCGTCTCACGGGAAGGCCGAAAAAGTTTCGGTGAACCCGGATAAAATTATCAGAGCATGCGTTTAAAGTGTCCATATCTAGTTCCTTTAAACTCTCCATCACACATTCCGCCGCCTCCCGGGGCGTATCCGGGCTCTTCCGTGGCTCCTCTGTTTTACATGCCGTCAGACTTAAGGCCACCGCTAAGGCCAGAAGGCCTTTGATTACATGATTCACTGCCATATCTGGTTCCTCCTGTTCTTGTCTTAGAGAGGCTGCCGTAATTTTCCGACAGCCCCCTGCTGTTTTTTCCATTATATTTCCGCCCCTGCCTCCTGGCAACCAGCCCGTCACGAATCGACGGCTGCACAGCAAAAAAAGGCGCTTTCGCGCCTTTGTCTTTGAAAATATCCTAGGAGGGTATCATGGCCGAAAAAGAAAACCAGCCCTCCTCACATGTCAATACGCTGGTGCCCTTGTTTTTCCTGATTACCGCGTCCACGTTCCGAAGCCCGATGCCGTGACGGAAGGCGTTCCCCTTGGTGGTGACAATGACATTTCCCTGGATGCGAAGGGGCTCCTTTACCGGATTGCGGATGGACAGAATCAGCCAGCCCTCCTCCATCGTCAGCTTAAGCTTGATTATCCTCTGGGTTTCCAGCTTCCCGCAGGCCTCGATGGCATTGTCCAGGAGATTTACCAGAAGTACGATCAGATCCTCCTCGTCCATGGAAAGCCCGGACAGATCGTTTACCGCCATGGTTACGGCAATGCCCTTTTCGCAGGCCTCCTGATATTTCCGGTTTAGCACAATGTTGACTACCCTGTGATTGGTGTTTACCGCGTCCCCGCTCTTTCGAATGCCTCCCACAAGCCGGGAAATATAGGATAAAGCATCCTCCTTCTGTCCATCCAGGAGCATCCCCTGGATGGACTGGAGCTGGTTCTTATAGTCGTGGAGATACCGCCGCTGCTGCTCATACTGGGCCTGGATACTCTGGTACAGCTCCATCTGGTTCTGAATCCGTTCCTGGGACAGCCGCGCCTCCTGCAGCTTCCCCTCTGTCTCCAGAAAATTTCCGAAAAAATAAAAAACGCCCATCCACACCACCCCAAAGGCTGACAACGCCGCCAGCCGGGCCGCGTTTTCCCCTCCATGGGAATCCTGGGAAATCATGCTGAGGGCCATAAGCACTACCATGCCACAAAGGGGAAAGAGGGCAAACATCCCCCTCCCCTCCTGTGTCTGCCACAGGGCGCGCTTCCTGTACCGGAAATGAAAGGCATATATAGCGGCGAGGAACAGGCCGTCCGTAAGAATTTCTATGGCATTGCCTAAGGCAGTCGTCCATTCTCCTGGAAACATCAAGAAAACAGATAACACCAGCATATTCACAAGCCAGTAAACCGCACACAGCAGGAGAGAAAAAACCAGATTTTTCCATATTTTTATATAATAATACATCTGCGCTACAAAAGCCACAAGAACTATAAACCGCACCGGCTGTAAAATATACGGGGGAATCTCTGTGAAGGCTATCACAAGGAAAGCCGCCGTAAAAGCCCAGGAAGCTGTGCGGCCTGCCGGGGATTCCGGGCGGCGAAGGGGCGCAAGGGTATCAAAAAACAGCCTGCAGCTAACGCCGGCCATCCAGGACAGCAGAAGGCACTTTATTAACACTTCCATAATGCTTCACCTCTCTCAGGCCGCCAGTCAGTCTGTCGCAGATTCTGTAATTCCAGGCGGTGATTCATCGTATTCGCAGATATACCCCGTATTCCCTTTATAGGAGGGCGCCGCATCCAGCATATCGTCCGGCACATCGTTCAGGTAATATCTGCCGTCCTCCTTGTTGTACATCATAACAAGACAGCTCTCCTCCACCTCCCGGCCGTCCTCGGTCATTCCCCGGTAGGTGGGCTCCATTTTATAGTCCCCGTAATGCCTCCAGAATCCGTAATAAGCCCGGAATGGCATTTCCCGCCTGCTGCCGTCCGGTTCTATCCAGTTGTAGCCAAATGTGGTTTCCCCATCCATGCGCCCGTTGTTTGCCCCCACGTAAAAGGTGATGCCTGTCATTCCCTCCTCCCCTATCCGGGCTTCTATGGCCTCCCGCTCCTCCTGGGAGGTGATTACCGCAAGATACCCGCCTCTCTTCCTGCATTCCTCCCTGGCCTCCCGCCAGGTGAGATCTTCCACTACCAGATCATAAGTATGATCTGCCGACGTATGCCGCCCTGTCTTTAGAAGGGACTGAAGCTCTTTCCAGTCGTAGTAAATCTCTGGCGACTTTGCCCGGCTCCTGTCGTAGACTTCCTTAAGAGCTGCCTCATATTCCTCCCCGGATACCTGTTTTCCTTCCCAGCTGTACTGGAAAATAAAGTTGTCCTCCTCGTCCAGCACAGGGCCG
The DNA here is from genome assembly GCA_910576205.1 of Clostridia bacterium. Taxonomy (GTDB): domain Bacteria; phylum Bacillota; class Clostridia; order Lachnospirales; family Lachnospiraceae; genus RGIG4284. The sequence goes on from CAJTHL010000010.1 coordinate 123,964, forward strand.
CCCTCCGGGTCCCCGTACTCTCCCTCCGCCATGAGAATCCATTTCCCATCCTTCAGCGCAAAAACCCGGTCATAGTAGAATCCCATATTTCCGTCGGAATTGCACAGGAGGCCTTTCCTCTCCAGATAATCAAAATTAAGCCGGTAGGTCTGGACGGCGTCTACCTCCCTGTGACTGTATGTGAGAATCAGACATCCCCCGGCCTCAAACCCGCTGTCGCACACCAGCTCGGGAATCTGGTCATCATCCACATAAATAAAGCTATAGGTACAGCCTGCCGCATATTTCCCCCCTGCTTCCTGGTCCAGGGCCTCCAGATACTTTGCATACGCTGTCCGCCAGGCGTCCCCAAAAGTCTCCTCACGCAAGGCTTCATTTCCGGTTTCTTTTTGTTCTTCCCGGCTTTTTCCATTTTCCGTCTCCCCGGAAGCTTTCGGCGGGTTTGCTCCGGCGCGCTCCCTGGGAAGTCTCCCGGAATCCTCCTGGCTGCATCCCACAAGGGCCAGCGCCAGAAGGATTCCCCCTATGGCTCTTTTCAGATATCCGTATCTTTTGCATGTTTTCATCTCACATTGCCCCTTTATACGCCACAAAGGCCTCCCTGACGCTCCGGTAGCGAAGCCTTGGAATGGGCAGCTCCTCCCCGGTATCAAGAAACACCCTGTAATTACTGATCCTGCGGATATGCCGCATATTTACCAGGTAACTCTTGTGAATGCGCAAAAAGCCATACCCCTGAAGCCTCTCCTCTACGGCGTCCAGCTTATCGTATAACTGATAAGTTACAGGCCCTGTCTCCATATAGGAAAAGAGGGTTTTGTGCCTGCGGCTCTCCACATAGAGAAGGTTGTCGGTGTAAAGGTTTTTCTCTCCCTCCAGAAAAGAAAACCGCACCCGTGCCAGCCGCATTTTTTCCAGAATGGCCTCCATACACTCCGCCACTCCCGCCTCCAGGGCATCCTTTAGAATATAACGCACGGCGTTGACCTTGTACCCCTCCAGCACATAGCTGATAAAGGCCGTCACAAGGACTATATACGTGTCCGAGTGAAATGCACGGATTTCCATGGCTGTCTGGATGCCGTCCACCTCTTCCATGTTGATATCCAGAAATACCACGTCATATTTTACCCGGTTTTCCCCCTCCTCCAGAAAAGCCTTCCCGGAGGGGAACAGGCTGATCTCATAGGGAAGCCTGCGGGCATCCAGGTATTTTTCCAGAAGGGCTTTGATTTTTTCTAAGTAATACGGTTCGTCGTCGCAGATGGCAAGGCGCAGCATATTAATATAGGACTCCTTTTTAAAAAGGCAAATCTCACCAGATCTTTTTCAACAATTCTTTCAATTCCTTTAATTCTGTTTCACAAAAAAGTTTATGATTGGAATTTAATAGATTAAGAATCCGCTTCCTGTCTATTACACAAGTATGTATCTCTGTGGCATTTTCAAATCTCCCGGAAGCATTCTGACAAAAAAACGGTACAAACATACAGGACCAGAAAGGGGCTAAGGGCGCAATCCTGGTACTCCATACGTCGTAACCGACAGCCTTTTGTTTATCTATCCATTCATCATAACTACAAGTACATTGGGCAAAAGCAAAAGGAATATGCGATGAATCATCTAATTTAAGAAAGGAAACAATATCCAGCCCCCCATCTCCTCCACGGATCCTGTCATACCTCTCATCCTGATCTATAATCTTTGTTGTCTGTGCTCCCAGGCATTCAGCAAGCTGCATAATTCGTGTACGCAGATTCCCATGAAATACACCCTCGTCACGTGCCGTTCCAAATAATTCTGTCTGTGCATTTACAGGCATTAAACATTTCATAAATGGATAACAGTATTTTTCAAATGCATAGGTAACCTTCTGCATAGAAAGCTTATCCATAAAACTTATATTTGAGCAAATCAGCAAAAAGAAATAATGTAAATATTCTCCAGTTAAGGTTTCTTTTATGGTGATACATTGTCCATCCTCAATCTCAAAAGGATAGTATTCTGAAAACATTTCATTTCGATATTTGATTACTTCGTAATAATTATCTATATTTGTACTTAATTTATCATAATTCGCCGAGTGAACGCTTTGTCCCCGCTGCAAATCCAGAATATCTTCATCAAAAAACAAATCAAGTACGTCATCTTTGGTTATTATGTGATCATCTACATACAAGCATCGAAACTCTATATAATCTGCCCAGCGATTCACATGATACCCACTCCAATCTGGTATTTTTAATGAATTCTCTGTCTTTATCATAATCGTTTTTATTTCCTTAATAGCTTTCTTAGCTGTTCCAGTACTTCCGGGTCAGAAGCAAGCTTCTCTATACTAATCCCCTGCTCTTCATTCCGTCCAAAATTAGCTTCCAATCCTCCCGAGATTGTCTTTAATAAACGATCAATATCTTCCAATAGCCCCTTCGCCTCAAGTGGCTCTTTGCCAAGCTGCTCAATGGCATCTTTAGCCTGTTTTAATTGTTGTTTTGCCTTTGAAAGCATTTCAATAAACGCCTCGGCTGGAGCTGAAGTATACAGCAAAGCTTCGTCTACAGTACTGCCTTTTTCCAGCCTGGCCAATGCTGCAGGAGATTCTGTAATCTTTGCAAGGTCAGAGATCTCCCTTACCTCTCTGATAACGGCTTTTCCGGGATAAAACATCCATGTGAATATTTTTTTAAAATGTTCTTCCTCTAAGCTGCTTAGGGAGGCATCCGTTGTGCCAGACAAGCCAATATATTCTGATATCCCCCTAAAGCCCAAAGCAGTTGTCAGCCAGGAAAACTGAATATCCTCTTCCTTAATATCTGCACCATAATAGGCTCTGTCATTTGCTCTCTCATACAGCTTCAGAGCCTTATGGAGCTTTGCAACATAGTCCGTGCGGCTCCCAATAATTTTTGCCAGTTTCTGGTATATTTTATCTAATTGCGTATTTTGAATATGAATCTTATATAACTGGTCAAGATAACGCGCCTTTTCCAGCGCTCCCCAGTCCTTTACACCTGTAATATGCCTATAGCCCAGATAATCCAGAACATCCTCTTTATTTGCATAAAGGATACAAGGTATTACCTCTGGTTTAAACTTTGCTTCCAGAATCACATTTTTAATAGCCTGCTGCCTTATCTTGGTCAGACCTGGATTATTCAGCAATTTTAAAGCGGCTAACCGCCGGTTTCCCTCTACAACGATATACCTTCCATCTGCTTCCCTTACAACCAGAAGAGGCTCCGCATCTGAATATCCCATTTCAGCAATGGAAAGCATTAATTCAACAATATTTCCATATTTTACCATATAATCTATAATTTTATTTTCATCCGTCTCACCTTGCAGGCGTATGGGTAACCTTGGATTTCTCTCATCAAACCACAAGCTTTTTAACTCTATTTCCAGTTTTTTTCTATCTGCCATAAGGACCTCCAAAGCATTTTTATCAAACGATATTATAACCTTGTCAGCAATAATTATAAATGAATCCTTAATAAATAGCAATGTATAAAAAGTATTTATATGCTGTAAGAAAAGAGACGCCCACCGCCCCTTTTAAAGGCTGTGACGTCTCTTTCCTTTATAAAATACGCTTCACAATCCCAGAGCTGATTTTACTGCTCCGGCACTTTATACATATACACGGCAAAAGTTGCGGTTCCGTCTCCATTCCATGTCATGGTGGGGACTTCAAGGTCTGTAACGCCGTCGCTATACATATATCCAAGAATCCCCAAAGCGCCCGTGGCAGGCTCCTTCCCAAAGAGTTCCTCACAGAAGCAGGTGCCGCTTCCCCCACTACCATCTTCTCCCACCTGGTAGGAATAGGGAACCTCATTTCCTTCCACTTTCAGAACCTGCACAGTAGACTCGATAACCGTGGCGTACTGATCCATGAATTCCTTTGTCAGAGTTTTCTCCTGGCTCATGTTTATAAGCGTCTCCATCCAGTCGTCCACCGCCAGATCTGACTCACTCTTCTCTATGGGCTCCTCCGGGGCATCCCATTCTGCCTGCAGTTCCCTTAAAAACGCTTCCGCCGCCGCCGGATCTCCCTTGGCTTTATCAATAGGCACGGTAAACAGGGCGTTGACACCGTTAAAGTCTTCATTTCGCGTAATTTCCCCTGTAGCCTCATTGAAATTATACGCCTGGGAATCGTAAAAAGTGCCGGAATTGACGCCAAAGTAAATTCCCCTGTCGGCAAACATTTCGATGTTGTTTGTCTCCGCCATGCGGTAGGTAACTCCGTTCTGTACAAACTCCGAATAGCCGCCGTGCATGGTTATACAGTTGTATTCATTTGGATTTAACCCTCCAATGTACAGGGACGCAAAGAAGGGATCCTTTCCATAGTTTTCGTCGCTTGTATCTGGCATAGGGGTTCCATCTGTGCGCTCAATGGCCGTGGCAATATACATACGCTCATCCAGAAGGCTTCCGGCCTCTGTCCCCATATATTTACTGACGTCCTTTCCCCCCACAATTCCCAGAAATGTGATTTTATAGTCCCCAAACTCCTGACTTTCGTTGACCAGCACTGCGTTTTCCCCCGCAAATGTCTCTGCCAGCTTATCGTCGTTCATCTCCTCTGCCATCTGGGAAGGCGTAAAATATTTGTATGCGGCAAATCCTGTAATGGAACCAAATGCCAGCGTCAGACACGCCGCCAGGACGACTGCCGGGTATTTTTTTCTTCCTCGTTTCATATAAGTCATCTCCTCTGCCTGCTTAAGGATACTCTGGTTAAGCCGTGCTTCCGGTCCTCTCTCTGGAGACAACGCCTGCTTTAAAATCCTGTCCATATCTCTGCTCATTTAAAACAACCTCCAATTCTCTTTCCAGCAGCTTTTTGGCCCTGTATAGCCGGGTTTTTACCGTGCCCTCCGGGATTTCCAGAATCCGGGAAATCTCCGAGAGTTTCTGCCCCTCCATGTAAAAGAGAAGGACTGGCAGGCGGTATTTCTCCGGCAATGCCTGGACGGCCTGCCGCACCATGACCCGCTCTTCCCTGGTAATGTACTGCTCTTCCGGGGAACCCTTTCCGTCTGGTGGATCCTGGGTCATGTCCTCTATTGGAATCTGAGGACCCGTGATCTTCTGCCGCCATGCGGTTTTCCGTTTCCGGTTGGTCCAGATATGGACGGCCACGGACAGAAGATAGCTCTTGGGATTCCTTGACAATTCCAGTTTTCCCCTGATTTCCACCATTTTCAGAAAGGTGTCCTGGTACAGATCGTCCGCATCCTGTCTGCTGTGGGTAAGATACAGGCAAAAAGCGTAGACGTCTTTTCCGTAAGCCTCAATATACGCTTCCAGCGTTTCCAGTTTCATGTGTGTTTCCTCCATTGCGCTCCAGACTGTCTGGTTGAAGAACCATTGCCCTTCACTCATATAGGGTCATAAGAGGAAGAAAAGTTTCAGATTATTATAATTTTTATTTTCACGCACTGTTTGATTTCCGGCGTCTCTTTCCCTCATAACCGGAAAGAACCAGCCCGGTTATTGCAAGCCCGGTTCCCCCAAGGGAAATCCAGGTCACAGGCTCCTCTAATATCAGCGCGGAGGTCACGGTGGTTATGACGGGAACCATATAAATATAGATACTGGTTTTTACGGCCCCCAGAGCCCGCACCGCAAAATTCCAGGTGAGAAAACAAAGCGCAGAGGCTCCGACTCCCAGGTAAACTATATTGAAAAGGTTTGTCATATCTGTAAAGCGTTCCGCTCCCAGGCGGAAATCAAAAAACGCCAGGGCAGGCATCATAAACAGGATGCCATAGAAAAAGGTTCTGCGGGTTATAAGAAGAACCGGGTAACCAAAGCCGTTGATCTTCCGGGTCAGGACAGAATAAACGCCCCACACAAAGGCTGCGGCCACTGCCAGAATATCCCCCAGGGGATTTATCTCCCATCCCGCCCCCTGGAGGCTGATAAGGACAATCCCCGCCATGGCCACCACGAACCCCACAAAAAAGCCCGGACGCAGCTTTTCCTCTGATTTTCCGGTAAAATACACCAGAATAGCCGTAAAAAAGGGAGCTACCGAGGTCATAACCCCCACATTGGAGGCCAGGGTATAGGTCAGGGCAATATTTTCCAGCAGATAATACAGGCAGATTCCGCAAAATCCTGCCATGGCAAATACCGCTTCCTGCCTGATGGTTACTCCCTTCATCCTCCGGGGGCAGACAGGCCACAACAGAAGATATCCCATGACAAAGCGGAAAAACAGGATTTCTACCGGCCAAAAATCCTCCAGCAGTATTTTTGTGGAGATAAATGTAGTGCCCCAGATCAGTATTGTAAATAATGCCGCCAGATGGCCGGTCATTCGTTTATTGTCCATGTTATGTCTCCCTCTCTTTTTTGCAAAGTATCTCCCGGTATGCCCCAGGGGGGTAAGTCCCATTAAGCTGTTGAAACAGCCGGTAAAATGGCTCTGATCCGAAAATCCCGTCCGGGCGGCGGCCAGGGCAGGCGTCTTTCCCTGCTAATGGCACATTCTTTCTCCTTGCAGGACAGAATCCTCTCCCCCTCCTCCACAAAACCAACCACATAATACTCATGAAAATGGTTAGGAAAGGACTGCGCCATCCCTTCAAAATGGCAGCTTATGGACAAATGTATATCCGTAAGCTGCCAGTATACAAGCTCCCGCTATTTATTTTTCCTGTTTTCCGTCTTAAGCTTATAGGATTCTCTGACAGAATACCGCCTCATCCGAGAATCCGCGCTCCCAGCCGCACAAGCTTTACCGGCAGGCCGTAGACAGACAGCTCTTTTCCCGCCTCCGCATCAAAGAGGGCTTTGCACACCACTTTTTCCGGCTTTACCAGAAAGGGCTTCTTCCAGGCCGGAAGCGCAATATTTCCGTGGACGAAAAATTCCGTGTCCACCGGCCCCGGACAGACGCTGGTAACCGTAATCTTCCGTTTCTTTAACTCCCGGTGAAGGGCCCTGGAAAAAGAGGTCACATAGGCCTTTCCCGCCCCATAGACGGCAAAACGCGGCTGGGGGCAGAACGCAGAGCCAGAGGAGAGCTGCAAAATGCGGCTTCCCTTTGTGAGATAAGGCAGACAGAAAAGCGTCACCTGGGTTAATGCACGGCAGTTTAAATCGATCATCTGAAGCTGCTCCTCCACCGTCAGCTCCTCCACAAGACCATAATGTCCCACCCCGGCCCCGTTTACCAGTATGCGGATGCAGGGCCTGTTTTTCCAAAGCTCCCCCTTCAAGGTTTCCATATCCGCTTCCCTGGTCAGGTCAAGAGGCAGCAGACGCAGGCGGGAACATCTCCCAGGAAATTTCTCCAGTCCTTCTACTTTCCTGGAGATCGCCCAGATCTCATCCAGGGACCTGTAGGCTCCGCCGATCTGCCTGACAAATTCCTTTCCCATGCCGGAGGAGGCTCCGGTAATCACGGCAATCTTCATAAAACAGCTCCTTTTTGTGTCCCGTTCCCCAAGACCCGGACTCCCCCCTAAAGCGCAGCTTCCCGGTCCCTTTGTCAGCTTCCCTCTGTCCGCGCTATAAATTCCTCCAGATCTTCTGTTCTTATATCAATATAGGTGTCTATATCTTCCACAAGCACAAGCCGTATGTACATGGGCTTCCCCCCGGAAGTGCCCCCGATTATCAGTTTATATTGCCTATCAATATCATACTCCATAATATAAAGGCCGGAACCGGTCTCAATGCCCTCATACTGCTCAAAGTCGCTCCAGGTCAGCTCCTCTCCCTTCCCGGAAAGCTCCCTGACCTTTTCCAGGGTCAGCCTGTCCGGCTCTCTGGCAGAGCAGCCTGCCAGTATTGCCAGACAGATACACAGAAAAAAACCAGTCAGTTGTTTTTTCACCAGGTTCCCCCTCTCTTCTTTAAACCTTTACACCCCGTTTCTGGCACAGATATCCCGAATACAGCATTTCTCACAGTGAGGGTTTGTCCGCGCAGTGCAGACATCCCGGCCGTGATATACCAGTCGATGGCAGAAATCACTTCCCTCCTGGGGAGGGATAATCTTCCACAAAGCCATCTCCACTTTTTTCGGCTCCTTAAAGCCGTCCACCAGACCCATGCGGTTTACCAGGCGGATACAGTGGGTATCTGTCACAATGGCCGGTTTTCCAAACACATCCCCCATAATCAGATTGGCGCTCTTTCTCCCTACGCCGGGAAGCGCAAGCAGGTCGTCAAAGCTATCCGGCACTTTCCCCTGGTATTTTTCCTTTAAAATTTTCATGCAGGCACTGATATCCCGCGCCTTGCTGCGCCCCAGGCCACAGGGCTTCACAATGGCCTCTATATCCTCCACATCCGCCTCCGCCAGGGCATCCACATCGGGATATTTCGCATAGAGATCCTTCACAACCACATTGACCCTTGCGTCCGTACACTGAGCCGCCAGCCGGACAGACACCAGAAGCTTCCATGCCTGGTTGTAATCCAGCGTACACCCTGCATCCGGGTACGCCTCCTTCAAGCGTCCAATAATTTCCAGGGCCAGCTTCTGTTTTCTTCTGTGTTCCGCCAGGGCCTTTCCGTTCAGCGCCTCTGAGGTTTTTTTTGTGTTTTGTGCCTTCTTTTGTTTTTCCATCTTTTGTGTCTGCCTCTCCTGTTTTAAGATACCGTTTCTTTACGTTTTCTCTTCTGCCTCAATCCTGACGGATTTTACTTCTGATCGCCTCAACATCCTTTCTTTTTTCCTCTTCGCTGAGTTCCGCGAAAGGAATCAGACAATTATGTACCCTCTTTATGCTGTCTGTGACAGGTCCAAACTTCCAATTATGGATGTAATGATACCTGTTCCACCGGATATGCTCCAGTTCCGCAATGACTTCCATGCTGACTCCTTGTTCAAGCAGACGGTTGATCGTATGCATATAATCCGATGAGCTCACATTTGAGTAGCGTTTAAAAGAATCAAGCTTTTCCCATGGCGTTCCCCCATATCTCTTCTGATAAAACTCATGCTGCCTGCGGGCAGCCTCCATAGACCGTCCGTTGAAGATGATCTCGGGAGTCGCCGTTTCCTTTGCCGTCCCGAAGCATATGATTCTGTCGTTTCCCAAAATACTGCTGATAATATCGCCGTTTGGAGCATAGACATAAATCTGGTGACGGAGGGGCGCCGCTGTCAGCAGTCTCCCCGCTATCTCAATATTGTGGTCCGCCTCCTTGCCGCCACAGATTATAATCCTGTCAAAGCTCTCCATTTCCGCAAATTCATAGACACCGTCATCGTGAAAAATGATTTCATCAGGCTTCATTTGCGCAAGTTCTGTATGTTCCCTTCTGAATTCCGCTCCATTTCCATAAATATGATATACAAAATGCTGCCCGGGATCAATCAGATTCATCTGCAATCCATACAGCAGAATATTTTTTCCTACGTTCCCAAATCCGATGATCGCCACCTTTTCGCTGTGCGTGACCGGATAGTCCTTCCAGTACTGCCTTGCACAGTTTTCCGAAATACTGAAAACCGTAATCAGCGGGTTCTCAATATTCTGCCTTGCAATATTTTCCAACATGATATAGACGTTTTTGCTCTTCAGCGACTCATAATTCCGATTATAAAAAGCAAGATTCCTGGCATCGCTTGAAAACATAAGCACATATCTTTCCGCACTGTCTATAAACTTCTCTTCCCCCCGTATCCGCTGTTTTAATTCCAGATTCTCAAACAGGTATCCCGCATAAACAGAATCCCCATAAACAACCGTCGTATTAAAATCCAGAAGCTTAACCCGGTTTATAATGTCCGTCATCTTGTTAAGCCCGTTAATCAACAGGTTAAGAGTTGCCGCCAGTGCCAGAAAACGGGCAATCTGCAAAAGACCTCCCACTGGAATCCCGCTCTCGGTTGAACCGGAGTAGAGCTTGATAGACGAGTAGACAGCATCCAGAAAAGGGTATACACGGTCCTGTCTGGCAAAGACAGGAAAATAACAATATATGCCAATAAAAAATGGAAGTATTTTATACAGTATGCTTAGGAGTCTGCCCATTGTCCGATAATTATTTTTCATGACCATTCCCTTTTTTCCACATGAAGGAGACGCCCGGCTCAGTCTTCAACTTTCTCACCGTTTTCCCATTTCACTACAGTGCCGTCTGCGTTGGTTCTGATGCAGTTAAATTCCTTGCCGTCTTTAAATTCTCCTTCCAGGATATCTCCATTGGCAAAAGTCAGTTTCCCCTGACCATTTATGAGGCTGTCCTTCCATTCGCCCTCGAGCACATCTCCATTGGCATAGGTCAGTTTCCCCTGGCCGTTACGACTGTTATCTGCCCATTCGCCTTCATACACATTTCCGTTGGCGTAGGTATAGACTCCCTGGCCGCCACGGCTGCCGCTTTTCCATTCGCCCTCATACGCGTCCCCGTTGGCATAGGTCATGGTACCCTTTCCGTTGAACAGGCCATTCACCAATGCGCCCTTGTAGACGGATCCGTCTTTGAAAGTTATCGTTCCGTTACCGTTAGGCGTGCCATCCTTTGTCGGGCCGGTGTAAACGCCGTTATCCCATGGGATGTTATCATCCTTCACCCATTTCTCGTTGACCGTAGTACCGTCCGCCTTGGTATAGATGCCGTCGCCGTCCTTTACGCCTTCCTTGAATTCACCTTGGAAAAAGCTTCCGTCAGCATAGGTCAGCGTTCCCTGTCCCTGGTACTTGTTGTCTTTCCATTCGCCCTCGTACACTACGCCGTTATAGTATGTCATAATACCCTGACCACTGTAGTTGCCATCCTCAAATTCACCCTCATAGACACTGCCAGAAGCGAAGCTCAGCGTTCCCTGACCATGGTATCTGCCATCTTCCCATTCGCCTTCATAGGCCTTGTAGGTACTTCCGTCGGGGTAGGTTATCGTACCACTTCCATGGGGCGTACCGTCCTTTGTGGTGCCGGTGTAAGTGCCGTTATCCCATGCAACGGTTTCAATCTTTTGTCCATGTACCCATGTTTCATTTTCTTCCACGCCGTCTACAGTAGTGTAGACGCCGTCGCCGTGCTTTTCACCTTCGCTAAATCCGCCCTTATAGACAGAACCATCGGCATAAGTCAGTTTTCCCTGGCCGTCTGGCAGATCGTCCTTAAATCCGCCCTCGTAGACAGAGCCATCCGTATAGCATGCCGTTCCCTGGCCGTCGATCTCGCCTTCTTTCCATTCTCCCTCGTAAGTCGTCCCGTCCTCCCCTGTAAAAGTCCCTTGACCTTCGGGCTGTTCCTTTTTCCACTGGCCGGTATAGGTGCCGGAAGTCCCGCCAGGGGTCGTATAGGCTTTGTCGGTGACATTCCCCATCCGGACAATGAATACAATAACCAGCACTGCCACAGCTACGGCAATGCCCCCCAGAATAAGTTTCAAATGCAAAGCTTTTTTTGTTTTCTTCTCCGTCTCGTTATCCGTGAAGGAAAAATCCGCCTTCCTTTCCGGCTGGCTCTCCTGTCCCGCCTGCAAAACCGGCGCGGGCTCCTGTCCGGATTCCGGATCTGGTTCCCGGGCAGGCTCCTGTCTGTATCCCGAAGCCGACCCACCGGCAGATTCCTGCGCCGGTCCTGGCTGCGACTCAATAATCAGAGACTTGTCAAACACATCGCCGCTGACGGACCTGATGGTTCCCCGTACTGCTTTTAGGTCATTAATACTCTTCCGGTTGATGGAGGCATCACGGAAAAAATTGATAAAGGCGTCGGAAATATCATACCTGGACAGCGCATCCTGTTCCAGCAGAGTGGACAGGCTGGTAAAAGACGACTTCATGGCCCTCATAATATCATTGGAAGTATTATTCGTATTGGTAGCGATATTCGCACCCTGATTAAGGATCTCATTCTTCACGCCCCGCTCTATAACAGGCTGGTCTGTAGTATCTCCCAGATGAAGGTGTTCCTCCAGCGAGACAAACACAACCTGCTTCCGATTGTTTACGGCAGTCAGAAGTTCCAGAAAACAGGCATAGCTCTCTATATAGCTCTGGCTGATAAAAGCTATAACCACATCTGCGCCGCGCACATTGCGCAGCATAGGAACGATCCACTTATCGTTCACCTTGTCAAAAGCTTTGTCCGCATAAACCCGCAGACCATACTTTTTCTGCATGGGCACCACAGCAGATTTAAACACAGCCTCCCAGTTATCGCTGGCGTAGCTTATAAAAACATAAGGCTTTCTCTGAGAGCACTCCGTAATCTTTAGATTTTTCTCCAGAAACTCCGAACGCTCTTTCTTTTGTACTTCATTCAATCCCATTGTTGTTTCTCCCTCATAAATTCTTGTCCTAAGTTTATATCCATTATAAAACACAGTTTACTAGAAATTAACGAAACTTTCAATACTTTATGCATGTTCCCCAACCTATCGGCGCATCCGCATGCCTTAAGCCGGTACTCACAAAGCGCCTCCACATCCCGCCTGCCCTGCAATCCACCTTCCGGCCTCCCCCAGGTCCGCAAATTTCCCTGCCAGAATCCCTTCCACATCCCTTAAATCCTGGGCCAGATCCGGGATCAGCACAGGGAGCATTCCCGCATAATGGGCCGCCAGAATGCCGTTTACAGAATCCTCCAGGGCTACCGCCTTCCCCGGGGGACAGGCAAGCAGCTCACACGCCTTCTGGTAAATTTCCGGGGAGGGCTTGGCCTTTTCCACCATGTCTCCTGTGACAATTTCCCGGAAATACCCAAGAATCCGGTGTTCCCCAAGCTGTCCCAGGGCATACTCCCGGCTGGAGGACGTGGCCACAGCCAGGGGAAGCTTTAATTCCCGCAGAATTTCCAGAATTTCGTGAAGCCCCTTTCTGGCCGGAATGCCGTGCCTGGCCGCATAGTCCATAAAGGCCTGCCTGTTTTCCCTGGAAAATACCTCAAAGGGAAAATCCTTCCCATATTTTTCCATAAAATAGGCTTCCCGGCTCTTCCGGCTCATTCCAAGGGTATGGTAGAGATTTTCTCCCAGATCCCCGTATCCCAGCCGGTTTCCCGCCACGTTCCAGGCATACATCACCACTCGCTCGCTGTCGATCATCAGCCCGTCCAGATCAAATACTGCCGCCCGTATCTCCATATCCCGTCCCAATCCCTCTCCGGATCCTGTCCTTTTGTTCTTTACCGGATCCTGCCAGATCTTTACTCCTTCTGGGGAAGCTGCGCCAGAATAATGGCGCTAAACATCAGCACACACCCCAGAATCTCCCTTCTGCTTAACTGCTGCTGTAAGATCATCATGCCTGCCAGCACGGAAACCACAGACTCCAGACTTAAGATCAAAGAAGCAATGGTTGGATTCATGCCTTTTTGTCCCACGATCTGCAGGGTATAGCCTGCGCCACAGGAGAGAACGCCCGCATAGAGAATCGGCTGCCAGGCCGTCAGAATATCCCGTATCTGGGGTTTTTCGAAGAACAGCATGGGCAGGACGCAGAGAATCCCGCAGACAAAAAACTGGATGCAGGACATTTTCACCCCGTCCGCACGCTGGGCAAAATAATCGATTACCAGAATGTGTACGGCGAAAAACAGCGCGCAGATAAACACCAGCAGATCTCCCACCTGAATGCTTAAGGATTCGTTGATACACAGAAAATAAAGCCCTCCCAGAGCCAGGCCCACGCCTGTCCACACAAGGGCCCCGCATTTTTTCTTAAAAAACAGCCCCAGAAGCGGCACGATGATAATATAAAACGCCGTAATAAATCCCGCTTTTCCCACAGTGGTATATTTTACCCCGAACTGCTGGAAGCTGCTGGCAACACAGAGAATCACGCCGCAAAAGACCCCTCCCACAAGCAGATCCCTGCGCTCCCGCCTTCGCTCCTCCGGGGAAAGGGTCCTTTTCTTCTCTTTGTTCCCCCGCTCCAGCCGGTTAAGCAAAGCGATGCAGGGAATAAGGACCACCCCGCCAATAAGCGTCCGCACGCAGTTAAAGGTAAAGGGCCCCACATAATCCATACCCACGCTCTGGGCCACGAAAGCGGTTCCCCAGATAACGGCCGTCAGTAACAATATCATGGAATTGCGTATCTGTTGTATTTTCATGTGCTCTGTCTCCTGTTTCATGCGGCCTTGGGGGGATGCGCGTTTAAATCCGGCTCCCCGAAGCCTTACTTCTTTTTCTTATGTACATTCCGGATGGTCTTTTTCTTTCCCGGCTTTTTCATTTCCCCGTCCCGGCGCTCCCGGCTTCCTTCCGCCCGTCGTCCGCTTCTTCCGGGCAAATGCCCGCCGCCATTTCCAAACTGACGTTCTTTATCTCCCCGGGAAGCATCCTTTCCTTCCCCCTTAGGCGGCCGGATAAGGCAGTGCTTCCCATACCCCACCAGATCCATCCGCCCCGCCTTTTTGAGGGCCTCCAGCACCAGGTCATAATTCTTTGGATCCCGGTACTGAATCAAAGCCCGCTGCATAGCCTTCTCATGGGGCGAACCGGGCACGTAAACGAGCTCCATAACCCGGGGATCCAGCCCCGTATAGTACATGCAGGTGGAAAGGGTGGAGGGGGTGGGATAAAAATCCTGCACCTGCTCCGGCATATATCCCAGATCCCGGCAGTATTCCGCCAGCTTCACAGCCTCCCCAAGGGTGGAGCCGGGATGGGAGGACATAAGATAGGGCACCAGAAACTGCTTTTTCCCAAGTTTCTGGTTGGTATCTTCATAGGCTTTGCAGAAGGCGTCGTACACCTCCCGCCGGGGTTTTCCCATAAGCTCCAGCACCTGGTTAGAAATATGCTCCGGCGCCACCTTAAGCTGTCCGCTCACATGATACCCGCAGAGCTCCCGCAAAAACTCCGGGCTCTTTTCCGCCAGCAGATAGTCAAACCGGATGCCGGAACGGATAAACACCTTCCTGACCCCGGGAATTTCCCGCAGGCTCTTTAACAGCTTCCGGTAATCTCCATGACTGGCATCCAGATTTTTACAGGGCTTTGGAAAAAGGCACTGCCTGTCCCGGCACGCCCCCCTCATAAACTGTTTTTTGCAGGCGGGATGGCGGAAATTTGCCGTTGGGCCTCCCACATCATGGATGTAGCCTTTGAAATCCGCCTCTTTTGTCATATGCTGCGCCTCTCTCAAGAGGGATTCATGGCTTCGCGCCTGGATGATGCGCCCCTGGTGAAAGGTGAGCGCACAGAAAGAACATCCTCCAAAACACCCCCGGCTGCTGGTGAGGCTGAAGCGCACTTCCTTTGTGGCGGGAACCCCGCCCGCCTTATCGTAGGATGGATGGGCTTTTCCCACATAAGGCAGATCGTAAACCGCATCCATCTCCTCTGTAGACAAAGGCTTAGCCGCCGGATTCTGTACCACAAAGCAGTGGCTGGAATAAGCTTCCGCCAAACGCTTTCCGGAAAAAGCGTCCGTATTCTGATACTGTATCCAAAAGCTCCTGGCATAGTTTTTCTTATCCTCCAGAAGCTCCTGGTAATCCGGGAGCCTCACAGCGTCCGGAATATTTTCCAGGGAGTCCGTCCGGTAAACCGTCCCCTCCACAAAGGTAATCTCCCCCACGGGAATACTGCTGTCAAGGGCATCCGCGATCTCCACAATGGAGCGCTCCCCCATGCCGTAGGAGATCATATCCGCCCCGGTGTCCAGAAGAAGGGAACGCTTGAGGCTGTCGCTCCAGTAATCATAGTGGGCCAGACGCCTAAGGCTCGCCTCTATGCCCCCAAGGATAATGGGCGTCTTTTTAAAGGCCCGGCGCAGAAGATTGCAGTAGACGATCAAGGCCCGGTCCGGCCGCTTCCCCATCTCTCCCCCGGGGGAATAGGCGTCCGTTGTCCGGCGTTTCTTTGACACCGTGTAATGGTTCACCATGGAATCCATGTTTCCCGCAGACACCAGAAAGGCCAGGCGGGGCTCCCCAAGGGCCTTCACACTGTCCGGGTCGCGGAAATCCGGCTGGGCCAGAATTCCCACCGTATAGCCCTGTTTTTCCAGCACACGGCTTATTATGGCCGTTCCAAAAGAGGGATGATCCACATAGGCATCCCCGGTAATATACACGAAATCCAGTTGTCCGATTCCCCTCTGCCTGCATTCTTCCAGGCTTACGGGTAAAAATTCCCTTTTCGTCATGTGTCTAATGCCCTTACCCCTTCAGCCGTTCAAAGGTGCCGTCCAGAATCTGCTGGTAGGAATGAATATAATAGTGGGCCAGGCTCCGCACCCGGTCCCGCTGGTCCCGGGAGTGATCGTCCTCCATAGCGCAGACCCGCATCCCCGCGTTGAGCCCTGCCTGGATACCGTTGGGAACATCCTCAAACACCAGGCAGGAATCCGGCTTTGCCCCCAGAGATGACGCCACGGCCAGGTAAATATCCGGGGAAGGCTTCCCGGCCCGCACCTCGCAGGCCGTCATAACGCAGTCTATGTAAGGCCCCATTCCCAGGGCGTCCACCGCAGTCTGGGCCAGCTTCCGGTCGTTGCTGGTGCAGATGCCTGTCTTAAGCCCCCGTTTCCGAAGCTCTTTTAAAAATGCCAGGGCCCCTGGCTTAAATCCCACCTCATGGGCGTATTTGTCTCTGGCCATATTCACCCACACATTCTTGATCTCCTCCAGGCTTTCCGGAATGTGAAAGGCCTCCTTGAAATAAACGGCCGTCTCGGAAAAGCTCATGCCTTCAATCTCCCGGTGCAGATTTCCCGGCACGGAAACCCCAAGGCCTCCCAGGTATTCCACATCAATGACGCTCCACATCCACATGGAGTCCACCAGCGTGCCGTCCAGATCAAACAAAACCGTCGTAATCTTCTCTAACATTCACAGCTCCTTTATTTTGCGTAATTCCTCTTCCGTCAGCGGCCGGTATTCCCCAGGCTTAAGCGCCTGGTCAAGCTTAAGGGGTCCCATGGAAAGCCTCTTCAAATATATCACACGGCATCCCACGGCATCCATCATGCGCTTTACCTGGTGAAACCGCCCCTCCCGAAGCGTAAGGCGGATCTCCGAAATATCCGCCTGCTGGAAAGACCTTTCCCAGATTTCCGATCTGGTGGAGAAAGCTTCTAAGGCCTGCCCGTTTAAGCCCTCTCCGTTAACGGAAATTATTTCCAGATCCGCCGGAAGGGCAGGCTTTTCGTCCCCTATATCCAGCCCCCTGGCAAACAGCTCCACAAATTCCGGCCGTACCACACCTTCCACCCTGGCATAATACACCTTATCCACATGGCGTCTGGGGGAGAGGAGCCGATGGGCCAAAGCCCCGTCATTTGTCAGCAGGAGAAGCCCTTCCGTATCCTTGTCAAGCCTCCCCACAGGAAATAAATCCTTTCGTCTGCGCTCCCCAATAAGCTCTAACACCGTAGCTTCCTTTGCGTCCTCTGTGGCCGACACCACCCCCGCCGGTTTGTACAGCATATAATACTCCGTTTCCACATAGGACACCAGACGCCCCTCATAGGCCACGGTCTGGCCTTCTGCTATCTTCCGCTCCGGTTCCCGGCACACGGCGCCGTCCACCTGGGCAAGACCTTTTCGGATGCCCGCCTTTACCTGGGCGCGTGATCCAAGGCCCATATCACACAAATATTTATCCAGACGCATATTTCTACCCTCTTCGCTACCAGCGCCAGCCGGAATAATACTTATTTCTCCAGGCGCCCCCGGCCCGCTTGCACCAGCCTAAGGGAAATCCGTCCACACAAAAAAGATACCATCCATCCGGCCCCTCTGTCTCTCCCAGATCCGGCGTCTCTCCCTTCAGATACCGGAAAACCCGGGAATCACCAGCCGGCAGATCGATCACCAGAGGCCAGTCCTCCTTCTTCAAGGCCATGGCCAGAGCCTGGCTGGGCTCAAAACGGGTCTTTCTGATCTCCCCCAGATAACAGCCTGTGCGCAAAATCCGAAGCCCCCGAAGAGACGGCAGGCACGCAGGCTCCAGATAGGCCCGGTTTTCCAGAATCCGCAGCCTGTAGGGAAAAGAGGCGGCTTCCGCCGGAAACGGAGGGCGTAAGAGGCAGCCTTCTCCAAGCTTCCCCAGAAAATCCCTCACAAGAGCTTCCGGCATAGAGACGCCTCTGTCCGAAAGGGAAGTCCCCTTCTGAAACTCTCCTTTATGAAGCTTCCCCTTTAAGGCCTTTCCCTCTTTTCGAAGAAGCGCCAGGAAATGCCCCTCCCCCTTTACCTTATGGGGATAGATACGGAAGCATTTTGCCAGCTCTTCCCTTCCGCCCTCAATGGCGTCGGGCCTCCCGGGGCAGAAGCCGGCCTCCTGGAAAGCTTTTTCCATCTCCTCCCCCGGGCTCACCACCGAAAAATCCGGCTCCTCATCCAGCAGAAACTGGACGGCCCCCTCGTTTTCCCGAGGGTCAAAGGTGCAGGTGGAATAGAGAAGCAGACCTCCCGGCCCCAGCATCCGGGCTGCCTGGCGCAGGATTTCCCGCTGTATGGGGACATAGTGTTCCGGCCCTCTCTCCTTCCAGCTTTTTTGCATGGAGGGCTCCCTTCGGAACATGCCCTCCCCGGAACAGGGGGCGTCCACCAGAATCTTGTCAAAATATTCCGGAAAATATCCCGCCAGCCGCTCCGGGCTCTCGCCTGTGACGAGAATATGGGGAAACCCCAGAAGCTCCAGATTTTTTAAGAGGCCCCTGGCCCGGGAGCTGCTGATATCGTTGGCCGCCAGAAGCCCCGTCGGGCCCACCCGGGCCGCCAGCTCCGTGGCCTTGCCTCCCGGAGCCGCGCACAAATCCAGCACCTTATCCCCGGGCTTTACGGGCAGCATCCTTGCAGGCGTCATGGCGCTTGGCTCCTGGAGGTAGAAAAGCCCCGCCCCATAGTAGGGATGGCGGGAGGCCTTCGCCTCCTCCGGAATGTAATATCCGTTTGGAATCCAGGAGATTCTTCCACAGGGAAACGGAGAAATCCTCTCAAATTCCTCCGCCCCTATCTTCCCGGTATTAACCCGCAGCCCCCGGAAAACCGGGGTCTCCAGACATTTTTCATATGCCTGGAACTCATTTTTCAAAAGCTCCTGCATCTTCTTTTCATAACTGACAGGCAGTTCCATATCCCGTATTCCTCTATATCATCCTTTGTCCGTTTCACCGTCTGGAAACGTATTCTCCCTACATGGCATCCGCTCCCATAGGAACAGACTGCGCCCGGTATCCCTCCGCAATAATATCAAGCTGCTTGTTAAACCGCTCCAGACGGTCAATATTGTTGGTGGAGTAAACCCGGTAAAATTCATCCTGGATTTTGGCGATCTCCCGCTTGTTTGCCACCTTGTACAGATTCTGGATATTGTTGAGAATATCCGCCACAATATTTGCCTGAATCTGGAAGGAGTTCTGCACATCCATAATCTCGCTGCGCACGGAGGACATTTCATGATCCAGCATAAGGACAGCGTCCGCGGCGTTTAACAGACGTTTGCGGATATCGTCCGGAATATTCTTCCGGTACTTATATTGCAGGGAGTGCTCTATGGTAGCCCAGAAATTCATAGCCATGGTGCGGATCTGCACCTCCATGGTAAGGGGCTTTGGCCCCTGCAGGGTGTACACCGTGTAATTGATAATCATGTGATAGCTGCGATAGCCGGACTCCTTGGCGTTCCGTATGTAATCCCGCTCCTGCCTGACCTCCATATCTTTGCGGTCTTTGATAATCTCCACTACCTTGTCGATATCCTCCACAAACTGGCAGATGATGCGCACCCCCGCCAGGTCTGAAATCCGCTTTTCCATATCCTGCAGGGGAATTTTCTTCTTCTGGCATTTATTCAGAATGCTGGAAACCGTCTTTACACGTCCCTCCACCCGCTCAATGGGGCAGTATACCCCCCGGTCCCGGTGCTCCTTCATCAGATTTTCGAATTTGGTAGTGACCTCCTTGACGGCCAGGCCATAAGGATTTAACATTTCCCTCCAAAGCTGTATCTCCATATCCTCTTCTCCTTACCTATCTAAACAGTATACCATAAAACTGCTAGTAATCATAGCTCAATTTGCGGGCCTCCAGGAACTTAAGGAACCAGTAGGGATTTACCGCCAGCTCCGGTATCTGTTCCGTCCGCACATAAATGCCCACATGCAAATGGACGTCAAACTTTCCTCTGGTGCCCTCCTGCCCGTAGCCCGTATCCCCCATAAGGCCCAGCAGCTCCCCTGCCCGCACGGCGTCTCCGGGCTGAAAGTCCCTGGCATAGGAATCCAGATGAGCATAGTAAAAGTATACGTCGTGGACGCTTCGGATCCCGATGCGGTATCCGCCCTTTTCCAGCCATCCGATCTTCTCCACAACGCCGTCCGTCATGCTGAGAACCGGATAAACCCCCGACACATTGGTGTCCGGCATCAGATCCGTTCCCTCATGGCCATAACTTCCCCCATAGCTGCGCTCAAACATCCAGCTATCCTCAAACCGGATACCTGCATCCGGATTTTTCGTGGACAGGGGAACGGGGAAATATTCCAGATCTTTCCAGATGTTCTCATAGAGCTCATAATAAACCCGGGCCTGCTCCTTCTCAGGAATATTCTCCGTTACCTCCTCCGTCTGACCATCCAGCCAGTCCAGCTCCCACTGAAGCAGCAGCCCCAGAAACAGCAGCAGCAACAGGGCCGCCGCAAAAATTTTATTCTGCCTCATACATACCAGTCTATGCGGCAGATTGTCTTTTTAGAACCTTTCCAGCACCTGCAGAAGAAATTCCCACACCCTCCTTGCGGAAGAAATGCTTAAGCGCTCCCTGAAGGAATGGATATCCCTGATGTCCGGGCCGATGGACACGCAGGAAAACCCTTCGATGCGGCTGCTGAAGATACCACATTCCAGACCTGCATGGATGGCAATGATCCTGGGCTCCCTCTGATACTGCTCTCGGAAAACCTCCGCCATCACCCGCTCAAGCTTTGTGTCCTTCTGATATTCCCATCCGGGATACACGCCCCTGGCCTCATAGAAGCCTCCCAGAAATTCCGTTAAAAGGCGTACCTGGTCGGAGAGAGCCAGCTTCTCAGACTCCACGGAGCTTCGTACCGAGTGGGTAAAGGTAAGGGCATCCTCCAAAAGCTTCACCACCCCCAGGTTGCAGGAGGTCTGTACCAGGTCGTCAATCTCCACGCTCCGCTTCCAGACCCCGTTCGGAATCATATGCAGAAGGTAAATCACCAGGGCCTTGGAACGGGGATCCAGGGCCTGTTCCATCCCCGCCCCTTCCCGTTTCACCACAAGGCGCACCTCAGGATCGCTTGCCCGAAGCTCATGACGGATAACGGCCTCATAGGCCCTGGCCTCTTCCAGAAGAACGTCCTCCTCCTGGGCGTCCACCAGGAGGGAACACACGGTCTGGCCCGGAATCGCGTTGTCCACCCTTCCGCCCTCCAGGGCCACCAGGGCAAAACTTAAGCGCTCGTCCAGACGGGCCAGGAGGCGGGCCGTAAGTTTATGGGAATTTCCCCGTTCTTTCTGAATCTCCGCCCCGGAGTGGCCTCCCTTTAATCCCTCCAGGCTGATCTCATACAGCACGCCCTCCACAGGCACCCGCTTTACGGGCAGCGTGCATTCCCCCGTAAGGCCGCCGGCACAGCCCACGGTAAATATCCCTTCCTCCTCGGAGTCCAGGTTAATCATGCATTTTCCCTCTAACACGGACATATCCAGGGCCTCCGCTCCCAGAAGCCCGATCTCTTCATCCACGGTAAAAACGCACTCCAGAGCCGGATGGGCATAATCCCCGTTAAGGAGGGCCAGCATATAGGCCACGGCAATGCCGTCGTCTCCCCCCAGAGTGGTTCCGCTGGCATGGATATCATCCCCCTTTACGCCAAGCTTAAGCCCCTCCCGCTCCATATCCAGGGCGCTTTCCTCCGCCTGCTGGAGCACCATGTCCAGATGCCCCTGGAGAATGACAGGCGCTGTCTCCTCATGTCCCTTAGAGGCAGGCTTCCAGATAATCACGTTCCCGCTCTCATCCTGGAGATGCTTTAGATTTCTCTTCCTGGCAAAATCCACACAGTAATCGCTGATGGCTTTTGTATTTCCGGAGCCGTGGGGAATCCCTGCGATTTCCTCAAAAAAACCAAACACATCCCGGGGCTCTAAATCCTGTAATACACTCATAATTGTCCTCCTGTTTTTCATATATTCCATTAAGAGACTGCCCTTTCCCAGGCAAAAAATACCACCGAAAGGATCAGGTTTTATCTATGGGAAAAAAATTCCTGTCTGTCTTTATGATTATGCTGTTACTGGCATTTTTATTGCTGGATCCCGACGAAGCCGTGGCCGGCTCCCGTGCGGGCCTTATGCTGTGGTTCCAGTCCGTGCTTCCGGTGCTGCTGCCCTTCCTTATTCTATCCAGGCTTCTTATCTCCCTGGACGGCCTGTCGCCGCTTCTGGCCCGCGTAAGTCCGCTGATCCGGCATATCTGGGGCTTATCCTCCATGGGAGCCTACGCCCTGCTCTTCGGCTTTCTCTGCGGCTATCCCATGGGTGCCAAGCTCTCCGGCGATCTGGTGCGGGAGGGGAAGATATCCCCGGAGGAGGGAGCCTACCTGCTTTTGTTCTGCAACAACGTAAGTCCCGCCTTTCTCCTGGGCTTCTGCATGACAGAACACCTAAAAGCCCCAAAGCTTATTCCCCTTACCCTGGCCCTGGTGTACGGCACGCCTCTTGTCCTGGCCCTGTTCTGGCGAAAGGGGCGGCGTTTCCCGGAAAAATCCCGGAAGGCTGTCCCCGGCCTTTCACAACAAAAACAGACATCCGGATTTCAAATGAGCTTCAAAATCGTAGATGCCTGTATCATGGACAGCCTGGAAAGCATCCTCAAGCTTGGATGCTATATTATCCTCTTCTCCATTATGGCCAGGCTGGCAGCTCTGATTCCCTGGCGCCACGCCCTGTCCGGCGCGCTCTGTATGGGCGTTCTGGAAATCACAAACGGCATCGCCGCAGTCTGCGCGCTCCCCATTCCCCTTCTCCCGCGCTATCTGTCCGTGTGCGGGTTTCTTGTTCTGGGAGGCCTCTCCGGTATGGCCCAGACAAACGGCATGCTGGTGGGAAGCGGCCTCCCTATGGGCCCGTATGTAAAATCCAAGATTCTCACTTCACTGCTGACCCTGCTGCTGGCCTTTACCGCGCTTACTCTTCTTCCGGTTCCAGGGAATCTCCGTTGATGGTAGGAGCCAGCTCCCTGCGGTTCGTATTCACGATATCGTGGCAGTTCCTTAAGGAGGCCATTAAAGACTCATACTTGGCCGCATGGCTGTCCATGGCATGCTGGATAATATTCTGCAGGTTCCCCAGCATATCGTCCGTGTACTGCATGGCGCCCATGCGGATATTATTTGCGTCAATGGTGGCATTGTCCAGAATCTGCTGGGCCTGCTGGGCCGCGGCCTCCACCAGCTCATTGGCCTGGATATAGGCCTGCTGCATAATCTCATGTTCGTTAATCAGCTCATTTGTATGTATGTTGGCCTCCTTGATGATGGCGTCCGCCTTTGCCTGGGCGTCCGCCAGGATCGCATTCTTGTTGGCCAGAATCTTCTGGTAACGTTTGATCTCCTCCGGCGTTTTCATCCGAAGCTCCCGAAGCAGCTCCTCAATCTCCTCTTTGTTGACAATGATATTGGCCTTGGACAATGTCTGGGGCTTGCAGCTGTCAATGTACTCTTCAATCTCTTCAATAATCTGTTCGATTCTGCTGCTCATAATCCCTGCTCCTTTTCATTTACTTATTTGCGGCTCTCTCCCGCACTCTTCTCTGCATGGGCTCAATAATGAGAGCCGGTACGAAAGCGGAAATATCCCCTCCAAACTCCGCCACCTCCTTGACCGTGGTAGAGCTTAAATAGGCGTATTCCAGGCTGGTTGTCAGAAACATGGTGTCAATCTGCGGATTGAGCTTCCGGTTTGTCTGGGCCATCTGCAGTTCATAGTCGAAATCTGAGATCGCACGTAAGCCCCGCACGATAAGATTTGCCCCGCAGGTCCTGGCAAACTCGGCCAGAAGTCCGGTAAAGGACTGGATCTTCACATTTGAAAGCTCCCTCGTCACATCTTCTAACATCTTAACACGTTCTTCCACGGAAAACAACGGACATTTTGCCCGATTGTTCAAAACCCCCACGATCAGCTCGTCCGCTACATTGGAGGAACGCCTGATAATATCCAGATGTCCAAAGGTAACCGGGTCAAAACTCCCCGCGTAAATTGCTCTAATCATTTTCTTCCTCTCCGGCACGGGTAAGAAACACGTGCTGATTTGTCTTGTATTTTTTTATCTTTAAAATGGAATATCCGTATTCCACTGTATCTTCCAGATTATCCCCTATGGAAGTCTCCACAATAATCCAGGCGTCCTGCTTTACAAGCCCCGAAGAAGCCAGGTAAGAGAGCGCCTGCCTCTCAAGCCCCCTGCCATAGGGAGGATCCATAAAAATGAAGTCAAAGGGCTCTTCCCCTTGAAGCTGCGATAATCCTGTAAGCACATCCGTGGCCAGAACTCCTGCGTCCGCGTCCAGTCTGGTAAAACTAAGGTTTTCCCGGATGCAGGCCGCCGCCTTCTTATTCTGTTCCACGAAAACCGCCCGGGCCGCTCCCCGGCTCAGGGCCTCAATGCCGATGGCGCCGCTTCCCGCAAAGAGGTCCAGAAACCGGCAGTCTGCCAGATAGGGCTGGCACATATTAAACAGGGTTTCTTTAATCCTGTCCGTGGTGGGCCGGGTGTCCATGCCCGCAATGGTCTTTAAGGGCATGCTCCTGGCCTTTCCCGCAATTACTCTCATACAATAAAACCTCTATTCCCGTCCCCCGGACCTTAAGTCCGCACCTGTCCGGTTCCGTAAATCTGATACTTGGTGGAGGTCAGCGCCTGAAGGCCCATGGGCCCTCTTGCGTGCAGCTTCTGGGTGCTGATGCCAATCTCCGCTCCAAAGCCGAACTCAAAGCCGTCTGTAAACCGGGTGGAGGCGTTTACATAGACCGCAGCCGCGTCCACTTCCTTTAGAAAGCGGTTGGCATGCTCCGGGTTCTCCGTGATAATGGCCTCAGAATGACCGGTATTATAGCGGTTGATATGGGCGATGGCCTCCGAGAGGGAGGATACGCTCTTCACCGAAAGAATATAATCCAGGTATTCCGTCCCCCAGTCCTGCTCCGTGGCCGGGGTCATGGGAATCACCTCCCGGGCCTTCTCATCGCCCCTAAGCTCTACCTTCTTTTCCTCTAATCTCTTTGCCAGCACCGGCAGGAACTCCTTTAGGGCGTTCTCGTGAACCACCAGGGATTCGCAGGCGTTGCACACGCCGATGCGCTGTGTCTTGGCGTTGTATACAATGTTTACGGCCATGTCAAAATCCGCGTTCTCATCCACATAAATGTGACAATTCCCGGAGCCTGTCTCGATGACCGGGATGGTGCTGTTGTGTACCACTGTATGAATAAGCCCTGCGCTGCCTCTGGGAATCAGCACGTCCACATAAGCGTCAAGCTTCATAAAAGCCGAGGCCGTCTCACGGCTGGTATCGGAAATCAGCTGCACCGCGTTCTGGGGATGTCCCGCCCTTAAAAGGGCCCTTCGAAGGGAGTCCACTATGGCCTGGTTGGAGTGGAAGGCATCGCTTCCTCCCCTTAGAATCACCGCGTTTCCCGTCTTAAAGCAGAGGCCAAAGGCGTCCGCCGTCACATTGGGCCGGGATTCGTAAATAATTCCGATAACCCCCAGAGGCACCCGCACCTGGCAGATAGTAAGGCCGTTTGGCGGCCTGCGCTTTGTCAGCTGCTCTCCCACCGGATCCGGAAGAGACGCCACCTGGAAAAGCCCCTCCTGCATGGACAACAGCCGGTCATGGTTAAGCTCCAGCCGGTCCAGAAGGCCGGCAGCCATGCCCTTTGCCTTCCCGGCTTCTATATCCAGGGCGTTTGCCCTTAAAATCTCTGCCTCATCCAGCAAAAGCTGCTTTGCGGCCAGCTTTAAAGCCTCATTTTTCTCCTCTGTGGAAAGCACCTCCAAAACCCGCTTTGCCCGGACTGCCTGAGTCCCAATGGTTTCCAGGCTCTCCATACAGCGTTCCTCTGTAATGATTTTTACCGGTCTTTTGTCAAATTCCTCAAAGGGAACCCGTGGAAACACCTGGAACTCAAAGGCAAGGGCAATGCGGGAAAGCCCCGGGTGGGCCTCCTGGTACCGGTCGTAGAAGCCGCCTCCGTAGCCTACCCGGTGCAGGGCCTCATCAAAGGCCACTCCGGGAAGAATCATAAGGGCATCCTCCTCCATAGCCACAGGCAGCTCCGCCAGAGGCTCCCGGATTCCGTAATACCCGTCCTCAAGCCCGGAAAAATCCTCTATGTAATGGTAATCCATAACCTCCCCGCGAACCCGGGGCACTGCCACCCGTTTTCCGTCGGCCCAGGCCTTTTCTATGATGGCGCGTGTCTCCACCTCATTTTTACAGTCCATATAGGCGTAAATGCAGGCGGCCTCCAGGTATTCCGGCAGATGCAGAAAACGCTCTGCGATCTGGCCGCTCATCTCATGAATCTGCTCCCTTGTACGGGCTGCCCTTCTGGCCTTCACTTCCCTTCGGAAAGCCTTTTTCCCCTCGTTTTCCCGGATTTCAATGTCCCTTCTTATTTCCATATTTCTCTCCCAGATTTGTAATGCTTCCGTCCTGCTCCTGGATATTGATGTTATCCATCTGTCCCCTCAGATTATTCCTCACCGCCTCTATAAATTCCCGGCGAAGGTCCGCCTGCTCCTTCTTCTCCGCATTTGTCAGCCCCTCCGCTCTGGATTTATGATAGAGCTCGTTGATCCTGGCAATCTTCTTCTCGTCCATAACTTTTATTCTACCCCCATTCTCTATACCGCCCGGGCTCTCCTTTATCCCTTAAGGAGCCGGGTTTTCTCTCCCGCCACAAAGGACGTAACCATGGGAAAAATCTCTTTTGCATACTCATATCCGTGGAGGTAAAAGGCCGTCAGAACCTGCCTGTCGTCCTCCGTATTTTTTACCACAGGCACCTGGGGCCGGATCACAAAGACGTGTCCCCGCCTCTCCAGGTCCTCGATCAGCTCCATGGTACGGTTGTACCAGTAAGCCCGGTTTCTGATTGCCCGTACCAGATACGGGTACTTCTTGTACATAATCCTGGCCATCTGGAGGGATTTCCCCGCAGGCTTCTTCCGGTACCCCTTCTCCCGTGTCAGCACAATGACATTTCGCTTTACCCCGTCCCGCAGGGCCTTTTTGATGGGAATAGAATCTCCCACACCGCCGTCCAGCATAGGCACGCCGTCCACGCTGACCATAGGAGACACGATGGGCAGGCTTGCCGAGGCACGGCAGATCTGCATAAGCCGCTCTTTGCTCTCCCTCTCCTGCAAATATGCAGCCTTTCCCGTCTGGCAGTTTGTGGCTGTCAGAATACAGGTCTGGCCAGACTGGAAAAAGGTGTCGTAATCAAAGGGAAATATAGCATTGGGGAAGGCGTCAAAGATAAGGTCCATGTTGAAAAGGCTGTGGTTTTTAATAAGGTAGCGCACGCCCACATAGCTGCCCGCCGCCAGGTAATCGATGGTACATTTCTTAGTCCTGCCCGGCTGACGGGCCACATAATTTACTGCGTTGCAGGCCCCTGCAGACACGCCGATCACATAGGGCAGATACAGGTCCTGCTCCATAAAATAATCCAGCACCCCGGCCGTAAACACGCCCCTGGTTCCGCCGCCCTCCAGAATCAAACCGGTACGACTCATACATTCATCTCCTCTAAAAACCGATCCAGGCGGAATTCCTTCTGGGGATCTGCAAGAAATAAAGTTCCCGCTTCCGCCCCCTCCATAAGCTGATGGAGGATACCCACATCCGCCCCGTTAGCAATCACCATATCCGCCCCTGCCATGGTGGCCAGGCGGGCGGCCGTAAGCTTGGTGGCCATGCCGCCGGTTCCCACGCCGCTTCCCGGCCCTTTTCCCATAGCCAGAAGCCTGTCGTCAACATGCTCCACCAAGCTGATAAACTCTGCCTGGGCATTCCGGTTGGGATCATCTGTATAAAGCCCGTCAATATCCGACAGCAGCACCAGAAGATCTGCGTGAATCAAGGCCGCCACCACTGCGGACAGGGTGTCATTATCCCCAAACTGCTCCAGCCGGTCCAGCTCGTAGGTGGAAATGGTGTCATTCTCATTTACAATGGGAATCACCCCCAGAGCCAGCAGCTCCTCAAAGGTATTTAAGGCATTATACCGGTTCATCTCATTGGCCATGGTGTTGCGGGTCATTAGAATCTGGGCCGCCACCTGGCTGTACTCCGAAAAAAGCTTCTGGTATACCATCATCAGCCGCGCCTGCCCGATGGCCGCGCAGGCCTGCTTGGCCGCTATGGCCCTGGGCTTCTTCTCCATGCCCACAGCCTTTCTCCCAACGGCAATGGCCCCGGAGGTGACGAGAACCACGTCCTTCCCCTGGTTGCGCAGATTGCTGAGCTCCCGCACCAGCCGCTCCATCTTAATCAGATTCAGCGCCCCCGTCTCCGGGTGTGTCAGCGTGGATGAGCCCACCTTTATGACAATTCTTTTTTTCTCTCTCAGTAAATTCCGGTAATTCATCGGATCCTCCCCACTTTCCCAGAAGGCCTCCTGGTTAGGGACTTATAACTCTTTCATGCCTTCTGGATTCCATATTAATTTACACCATATGGAGGGGAAGCGCAATAGCTAACTGGAGTAATTCTCCAGAAAATCAAAGAGTTCCTCCTCGCTGTACAGCCATTTTCCCAGACAGATTTCCTCCTGGAGCTCCTGGGGCAGATCCCGGATATGGATTTCCGTGTACTCGTAAATGGTCTCCATATCCTCCTTGTAAATATTTACATAGCCGAATTCCTCCACCAGATAATACTGGCTGATCCCCGGCTCCTCCCCCAGGGGAAGCTCTGTCTGTATATGGTCGGACGGCAGGGAGGTCTCCCTAAGCTCTTCCCCAGGCCGTCCGCCCTGCTCCGCCAGGGTATCCCTCTCCACGGTAACCCCCGCCGGGCTCTTGGGCCCTGTGCCGCCTGCCACATAGCCGGATTCTTCCGTTTCCGCGGTTCCCTCTCCTCTTACGTCCTCCCCATTTCCCGTCTGCACAGGCGTCTCTTCCTCTCCCGGCGTCTCCGTCTCCAGGGACCAGAGCCTGTCATCGTAGTAGGAGTCGGAATACAGACGGCTGGAATAATATGCCAGGGTACATAATACGCCAAAGCAGGCCACGCCCAAAGCAATTCTCTTCATAAAAGCCCTCCTTCACTCATAAATACTCTTTCGCTTAGTATGAGCTAAAAGAAGGGTTTTCAATCAGTATCCGGGTATGGGGATCACAAAATCCGAAGCTTTTTTAAAAAACGGGCAATTCTTCTGCCCCCGGGAAACTGTCGGAGCTCCTCCTCCGTAAGCCCCTGGAGAAGCAGCACAAAAATTCCGTAAATCAGAACGGCAAAGGGCAGGCAGACGGCCAGGGTGACTGTATTTCCCAGAATCTCATGTACAAACTCGTAAATCAGCCAGGCGGAAATACCCATTATAGCCGAGGAGACAAGGGGAACCACAAACGTCCGCTTAATCTCCTGCCTATAGCGCAGATGCTTCCGTATGGCGTGTCCGTTCAGCACGCACATAACAAAAGCAAAGAATATATAAGCGATCATCACCGCGTAGATATCCAGTTTCCCCAGAAGCACAAGCGCCACCAGGAGAATGATATGGGAAACCAGGGCGACAGCCGCGTGAATCACCGGCAGGCGCATCTGGTCGATTCCCTGGAGAATGCCGTTTGTCAGTGTGGACAACCCATAAAACACCACCGACACGGAACCGTACAGAAAAAGTTTCCCGGACAATTCCCCGCCCTGGGGAAACAAAAGCTGCACAATGGGCCCGCCAAGGGCAGTAAGACCCACAGCGGAGGGAATGCAGACCATCATCACCATGCGGATAGCCCCATCGGTTTTCTTTCGCATTTCCCGGGTATTTCCCGAAATCCTTGCGGCCGTCAAAGCCGGAATGGTGGACGCGGACAGAGCCGAAGCCACCGCAATGGGCACATTGGTCAGAAGCTTATATTTCCCCGTAAACATGCCCCACTGCTGGCTCACCTCCAGAGCGTCCTTCTTCTGAACCTCCAGCATAAGGAATTTAAACAGCCCCTGGTCGATAATGCCGTTTACATTGTAGATGGCAGTGCTTAAAATTACCGGGAGGATAGTCAGAACCAGAATCTTCATAAGATGGGGATAATCCATCACCCGTCTGTTTCTGTCCCTTTTTATTCTCTTCTGGAGAACCCGGTTGTACATCAGCATGACAATAATCAAAAACAGGAGACCCGCCAGGGCCCCCGCCGTTGTTCCCATGGTGCTTCCCGCCGCACCGTAGCTGGCCGCGCTTGTGCCGTCCGCCACACCGGCCTGCTTATCCAGGTTCAGGCCGTATTTGAAGAGCCATCCCGCGGCTGCAATGCTCACCACTGCATTGATAACCTGCTCGATAATCTGGGAGACAGCCGTGGGCATCATGGTGCCAAGCCCCTGGAAATACCCCCGCAGCACACCCAGAATGGCCAGTATAAAGACTGCCAGAGCCAGAACCTTAAGAGCCGGCGCGCTCTGAGGTGTGTGTACAATATTCGTGGCCAGCAGATCCGCCCCAAAGAAAGTTGCCAGGGCCCCCATTGCCCCTACCACCAGGGCAAAGCCCATAGCCCCCTTAAACATCCGCATAGCGTTCCGGTACTGTCCCAGCTTTACCCTGGCCGCTACCAGCTTGGACACTGCCAGAGGCAGGCTGTAGGAGGAAATCAGCAGGATAATGTTATAGATCTCAAAGGCCCCGGAGTAATAGTCGTTTCCCACGTCGCCGATGATATTTGTCACAGGAATCCGGTACAGCATCCCGATAATACGCACGATAATGGAAGCCGCCGCCAGGATGCTTCCCTGGACAATGAAATTTGCTTTCCGTGATTTCCTGTTTCCCATGATATTCCTCTTGCTTTTCCCTATGTATCTCTTCTTATTGAATGACTACGTCGTCGGTATAATCCTTCCACACAACGCAGATAAAGGTCACGCCGGAGTTCAGCACAATCTCCGAACCGTCCTCCTGGTAGTACCTGGCAGGAGTTCCCAGATCTCCCGGGTTAGACCAGTAGCCCTCGATCATTTTCCCCTCGGTAAACACAATGCACTTTTCCTTCTGGGCCTGGGTAGCAAAGGAAAGGTAATCCTTGGAATCCATAACGCTTCCGTTGCAGTACTGGAAGATCACGTTCTTCACCGCCAGCTGCTTGCCAGTCAGCTCATCCAGGTGGGGGCTTCCATAGGTGGAACGATAGTAGAGGTGATCCCCCTCGTTATACTGGAAGGTGGCCTTTACGCCGCCAAAGCCGTTTTTCCCGCTTGTTCCGCCAGGCTGCAGCATCACCGCGTCCGGGTATCCCTCATAGGTCACCACCTCGCCGTCCCTGGCAAAGAGGAATTTCCGGCGGTAGCCGTCCTGGAGGACGGTGTCATACCCCTTCTTCTCAATATCCTGGGGAATCTTATCCGGGAAGGCGTACAGGGTATGCTCCTTGGCTTTTCCGGGCCTTGAAATGCGGTCATACATGGAACCGGCCGGACTCTTAATCCCAGACGTTCCGCCGGAGAGCACATCAAACTCACCGCTGTTCAGATCGGGAAGCGCGTAGACAACCTGTCCGAAATGACAGTAAATAGCGTTAAATTCCTGGGCGAAATCCAGAAAATACTGGCGGCAGCTCCGGACAGAACCAATGCGGTCCAGTTCCTCCCAGTTTTCAAAAATGCACATCCACCTGGTAATGCGTCCCTCCACAGGGCACTCATAAATCACATCCGCGCTGCCTATGCCGGACATGGGAAGCGCCTCGGATTTATTGTTCACCATAACGGCAATAGGTCTGTTTACGGACTTGATCTCCGGTATCCATTCCCCTGTGAGAAGGCTTCGGATTTTCCCGTCTACAACCACCCGCTCCTCCGGGCCTTCCGAAGGCTCCTCCATTTCCGCGTCCATATCCGCAGCCTTTAAGATCTCTGCCTCCGTGTCGAAAACTGTCCCCTGGGGCGGCTGTGCCTGGGGCGCATTCTCTTTTCCGGCACAGCCGGAAGCCCCAAATACCAGCAGAAGAGCCAACACCAGGCTGGTACAACGTTTTTTCATCCTTCTTATCTCCTTATATTTAAAACATCCAGAACGTCATTCTGCCTTTCCTCCATCCTGCGGGCCTCTTCCGGCTCCATATGGTCATACCCCATCAGATGAAACATGCTGTGGGTAATCAGAAAAGCAAATTCCCGTCTGACGCTGTGGGCATAATTCTCCGCCTGCTCCAGCACCTTCTCCACAGAAAGAATCATATCGCCAAGCATAAGCTCCCCGGACCCGGGGTTAAAATACTCTGTCTCCCGCTCCTCCACCAGGGAAAAGTCCCCAGGCGTCCCGTAATCCACCAGCGGGAAAGAAAGCACGTCTGTAGGCGCGTCAATATTCCGGTATTCCCGGTTTATTTTACGGATTTCTTCGTTTGTTGTCAACAGCAGGGAAATTTCCGTCTCGTAAGGACATTTTTCCTGGCGCAGGCATTCCTCCGCCACCTGGCGGGCCGTCTCCTGCCAGTCAAAGTCCAGGTTCAGTCCGCTTTCGTTCTCTATGTGAAATGTCATCTATTTTATTTCTCCGTTATTAGTACCGCATCCGCCCTCCCAAGTCCCTGGGTACTGGAAGAATTTCTGGCTGCTCTGCATCCCGAAATCCTTCCGGGGACTTCTCCGGGCTGATGCTGTTTTTTCGTATTGTAACCGCAGCGTCCGTCACCGTCTGGGGCGGACGGGGCGGCTGTCCTTGCGGGCCATGCGCTTCTCGTAGTCCTCGTAGGCCTGTACAATTTTCTGCACCAGGGGATGACGCACCACATCCTTGCTGGTCAGATTGCAGAAGCCCACATCCTCCACCTTGCTTAGAACCTGGGTAGCAATCTCCAGGCCGGATTTTGTGCCGGAAGGCAGGTCCTTCTGGCTGGCGTCTCCGGTGACAATAACTTTGGAGCCAAAACCGATACGGGTCAGAAACATTTTCATCTGGGCCGGGGTGGTATTCTGGGCCTCGTCCAGGATAATAAAGGCATTGTCCAGGGTACGGCCTCTCATATAAGCCAGAGGGGCCACCTCAATCAAACCCTTTTCCATATTTTTTAAGAAGCTGTCTGCTCCCATTATCTGATACAACGCGTCGTAGAGCGGCCTGAGGTAAGGGTCCACCTTGCTTTGCAGGTCTCCCGGCAGAAATCCCAGCTTTTCTCCCGCCTCAATAGCCGGGCGGGTGAGAATAATGCGGCCTACCTCATCATTTTTAAAGGCCGTGATAGCCATAGCCATGGCAAGATATGTCTTTCCCGTGCCCGCAGGGCCACAGCCAAAGACAATCATCTTCTCCCGTATCATGTCCACATACTGTTTCTGCCCAAGGGTCTTCGGTTTGATGGGCTTTCCCTGGATGGTATGACAGATACAGTCCCTGTCAATCTCCACCGCCGCTTTTTCCTTCCCCTCCATGGACAGGGACAGCATGTAATTCACATTCTGCTCATCAATTATATTTCCACGCAGAGAAAGGGCCTTTAGCTGCTCAAACACCGCCTGGGCCTGTTTTACATTCTCCGGGGAACCAATAAGCTTTACCGTCCCGTTCCGGGACAAAACCGTGACATCCAGCGCACGCTCAATCTTTTTCAGATATGCGTCAAACTGTCCAAATATGTTCCTCTCATGCTCTGCCGGAATATCAATATTGGATTCTATTTCACTCACTCCCGCCTGTTCCCTTTCTGCTTTTATCTCTGCCAGCGGTATGGGGCCTGCTTTCTCCGGCTGTGCTTTTGGATTTCACTGGCCTGCTTCTTCCGGCTGTGCCTCTGGTTCTTCCGGTTCCGGCTCTGGCTCCGGTGTAAGTGGAACCGCGCGGCCGATCTCTTCTATTACATAAATGTTTCCCCTGGCCTGGCAGTAATAATCTGTTGTTCTTATTTTAACATTATTTTCTATAATTTGAACCCCTTTTTCTCTTAATTTTTTTTTAAAATCCTCCAGACGGGCTTCTGCCAGGCTTTCCGCCTCCTCTTTTGTGTAGGGGCGCACCAGAATTTCGTATTCTTCCCGCAGGACCGAGCCGAATACAAAGGGCAGATAAAAGTTCTCGGTGAGGTGAAGGGGATACTCTTTTTTCAAAATGCTGCTGTTTGAAAAGGAGTCGGGAAGCCCCCCAAAGGCCAGCCGCTTCTCCCCCATTTCCAGGTAAAAGGCACGGCGTTTCCGGCCTGTATAGACTTTTTCCTCGTGTGACAGCAAGAAGGTGTCCTCATAAGGATACTCTGTTCTGGCGTAAACGGTGCCGTCCGCAGATACATACCTGTGATGAATCACAGTGCCTGCATCATCCAGAATATCCAATGTGCCGGAAATCAAAAGGTCTCCCGCCTTCACCTCATCTCCGGCCATGACCTGGGGAACGCCGGAGCGTGTGAGAATGCTTACCAGTACGCCGTCCCGGGATGCCACAATATCCTGGGGCCCCTCCTCCTTTCCCTCCTCCTGGATCTCAAAGCCATCCCGGTTCTCCTTCATGCGGATAATCAGCCGCGTCCCCCGGATTTCCGCAGAAACCCACACAATATCCGGGAAACGGATGCGCAGACTCCTTCGGATGTCCTCACAGTCCACATCCTTTTTCAGCATGCCATGCATCACCTGCTCCTCCTCCAGATACGCCAGAAGCACTTCCGTGGACAAACTGACATTTCCCTCTATGTGAATGTTCCAGATAAAAAAAGACAGACTATACAGAATGGCAGCTGCAAAAAGAATCCCCGCAAAAAACATTTTCCGTTTCCGGTACCGGAAGAGAAAAAAGGGCAGCCCATGGCGCTCCAGCAGTTCCATTCTGGAGTGGGTCTTCCGAAGCATGGGACGCAGGCGTCTGAAGTCTGAAATGCTCATGGACATTTCATAGGAAAGGCCCTGGTTTTGTAAATCCCAGAGAAGAATGTTATGGGTTCTGCAAAGATTTAAGAAACGCTCCGGAGAATACCCTTTGAGGCGGATGCGCACATAGCCTTTTCCCAGGCGAAGAAGGGAGGTTAACAATATTTCACCTCCCTGATCTGGCCTGTGATCTTCATCTCAGCCGTGGTAAAATAGACGATCAGAAGACAGGAACCATGGATTTCCACTCTGCAGTCCCGGGTCTGCACCCGGATCAGTTCCTGGGTATATTCAATGAGGCTCATGTAGTTCTCCACATAAGCCTCCTGTTTTCCAGTAATGGTTACGATGACGGCCCCCAGCATCAGATCCTTGGGCAGGTTCATCTGCTCCGCCAGTTCCTCTTTCCAGCTCATAGCCATTCGCCTTTTTATTTCTTACTACTCACTATATGAGAGCTGACGGAAAATTAGACATCTGGGACCTGCACTCTCTTCTCTGCTGACAAAAGCCTTCGCTTCGGGCATAGTTGTCCTCTGGTCACTGGCGTTTTCCGGTCAAGGGCCTTTTCTGATTTCCGGCCCTTTTCTACTTACCGCGAGCCCTTATCCCCAGTCACGATTCCATGGATTAGGGGGCGTTTCTCTACGGGCGAATCAGAAAATTCCAACCTTACAGGGCTGTCTACAGCCTCTGTGCCTGGCAATACCCGCAGAGTGTAGGCTGACAGAAAGCGGTTTGCTGCATTTTCCATTTTTCCCCTGTCATTGGCATAGATCTGCGCCAGATTTTCTCCCTTCTTAACAGAATCACCTACCTTTTTCTTTAGGATCAGCCCGACACTCAGATCGATAACGCTCTCCTTTGTCTCCCTTCCCCCTCCCAGGAGCAGGGACGCCACACCTACTTCATCCGCCTCAATGTGAGCCACAAATCCATCCGCTGGCGAAGGAATTTCCTCCACATACGCCGCCTGGGGCAGGAGGGAGGTATCGTAAACGGCCCTGGAATCCCCGCCCTGGGCCTCCACAAATTCCGCCAGCTTCTTTAACGCGCTTCCGTCCGAAATTGTCTTTTCCAGAAGTTCTCTGGCCGCTTCCCTGTCAGGGGCATGGCCGGTGCCGGCAAGCATATGGGAGCCCAGCTCCAGACAGAGCTCCAGAAGGTCCGCCGGACCATTGCCGCTTAAGGTATCTATGGCCTCCTTTACCTCCAGGGCATTTCCCACCGCAAATCCCAGGGGCTGATCCATATCCGACACCACGGCGGTAGTAAAGCGTCCTGCGCCGTTTCCGATATCCACCATAGCCTTTGCCAGGGCAAAGGAGTCCTCCTCCTTTTTCATAAACGCGCCGCTTCCGGTCTTTACATCCAGCACAATAACGTCCGCCCCGGCCGCCAGCTTCTTGCTCATAATGCTGCTGGAAATCAGGGACAGGTTATCTACCGTGGCTGTCACGTCCCGCAGGGCATAAAGCTTCTTATCCGCCGGAGCCAGATCTGCGGTCTGTCCCATAATAGCCATGTGGATGGTGTTTACATTTTTGATAAACTGCTCCTCCGTAAGGGCCGTGGAAAATCCCGGAAAGCTCTCCAGCTTATCGATGGTTCCCCCCGTATGTCCCAGCCCCCGGCCCGACATTTTGGCCACCGGCGCACCGGCCGCAGCCACCATGGGCCCCAGCACCAGAGAGGTTTTATCCCCCACGCCGCCGGTGCTGTGTTTGTCCGCCTTCTTTCCGTGAATCGCCGACAAATCCAGCATATCCCCGCTGTTTGCCATGGCCATGGTTAAGTTTAGGGTTTCTTCCATATTCATGCCCTGGAAATAGACGGCCATCATAAGGGCCGATACCTGGTAATCGGGAATCACCCCCTTTGTGTAGCCTTCAATAAAGAAATCGATCTCCTCTTTTGTGAGGGCTTCTCCTCCCCGCTTTTTCACAATCAAATCATACATCCGCATAGTTACTGCCTCCTTCCATCTATTTGCCCATATTTTTTATTCTGTCGGTAAGGTTGTAAACATCAAGCTGAACCAGGTTACGATATTTCCGCCGCTCATAAAGGAAATCCCGCATTTTTCCGCCAGCTCCGTCACCAGGATTCCGTAGCTCTCTATACAGGGAAACATGATCTCCGGATAACGACAAGCCGCCTTAGGATAAGTACATTCCGGGCAGTTGGCGCAGGACTCCGTGGAGAGTATCAGCACCTCCCCACATTCCTTTCGCAA
This sequence comes from Clostridia bacterium, assembly GCA_910576205.1. Lineage (GTDB taxonomy): Bacteria > Bacillota > Clostridia > Lachnospirales > Lachnospiraceae > RGIG4284. The sequence goes on from CAJTHL010000010.1 coordinate 161,206, forward strand.
AATCCCCCCTACTTTCCGGGTAATCTCTTCATGGGCTATCCGGGTGCGAAGGGTTTCCTCCATATCTGAAATATCCGTCACTTCCTCCATGGTAGTAAACAAAAAAACATCCTTATATTTCCAACATCTTTCCCTGCACTCCTCCACGGTTCCCACCGCCGGCGGGCAGGACCAGGACGTCCCATAACGGGGACATTCTGTCCGGCAGATGTAACGCACCTGCTCCAGAAAGGGGACATCCTCCACGGACAGCCAGGCGTATTCACATATGGGAAACCGGGCAATCTCTGCCTCAAACCATTCTTTTGTCATATTACATCCTTTCGGCTCTATAGCGTTATCCGATTTTCCAATCCTCTTTCAGATGTTCCAGCAATCCCTGGCAGCCTTCCAGCACATCCTCGTAGGTCTCATCAAAGTTCCCCGTATACCAGGGATCCGCAATATCTCCGGCGCGCCCCGCAAAATCCAGCAGCTTATATATTTTTTCCTCCGGGTCTCCCCCCACAATACGCTGCATGTTCTGGATGTTCCATCGATCCATGCCGATGAGATAATCATATGCTTCATAATCTGAGCGCGTCATCTGCACAGCCCGGTGATTTCCCAGGGGAACCCCCTCCCGCCGCAGCTTTTCCCTGGTGCCCCGGTGGACGCCGTTTCCGATTTCCTCCCGGCTGGTAGCGGCAGAATTGATGTAAAAATGGTCGGATAAATTGGATTTCCTTACTAAATCCTTTAGGACGTATTCGGCCATGGGGGAACGGCAGATGTTGCCGTGGCATATAAATAATATTTTTATCATGGTTTCCATATCTCCTTATATCTCGGTATATCTTGGTTTTTCCTTATGTTTTCAAGGTTTTTCCTCTGGCCCCAAAAACTCTATACCTCGTATATCTTACCACAACTCAGTATATTTTGTCTCCCAAAAAGAGTAAAAAAGAAGTAAAATGACCTCTTTTTTACTCTTTCCAAAGGTAAATTCCTACACGCCTACACTTCCTTTCTAAGCCTTTCTTCCATTTCCCTTACTTCCTTTTCCACGTCATCATATCCCAAATGGGTATACACATTTAAGGTCGTGGCAATGTCGGCATGACCCATAAGATATTGTAGAGTCTTTGCATTTACTCCTGACTTTGCCATGTTACTACAATAGGTATGTCTGCATACATGCGGCGTTATCTTTGGCAGTTCTTCCTTGTATGTCCTGTTATACTTCCCCAGAGCATACTCGAACCGCTTTTCCCAATGTAATGCAAGGTACGGCATACCATTCTGATCCAGAACCAGAAAGCCGCCCACACCATCCACCATTGGCTCCACCTTTGTTTTCCTGCGTCTGGCTACCAGCTTTTTAAAGCACTGGTAAACCTCTTCCGTCATTGGCAAATACCTTTCTCCATAGGTGGTTTTCGTATCCGCTATGATATAGTTACCCTCTCTTGTACGCTGTAACTGCTTATCTATGTGTATCTTCCGTCCTTTCATATCCACGTCTGACAGCGTAAGGCCGCAAAATTCCGATATTCTCATGCCAGTTTTAAAAAGTATATACATTCCCTCATAGTACTGGCTGTAATGCTTATCATTTTTGATAAACTCCAAAAATAATCTTTCCTGTTTTGGTGTAACAGCTTCCCTTCTCACGCTGTCATTTATCAGCACTGTTGCAAGTTCCCAGTCAAAGGGATTCTTCTTTATTAAATCATCCTCAACCGCCATACGAAAGGCAGGACGCACAACACCTCTGATACTATGGATACTGCTGTAACTTCTCTTATCCTCTGACTGCAACTTAATCAGCCAGAGTTTAGCGTCTGACGGTTTTACCAGATCAATCCTCCGGCTGCCAAACTCTTCCTTCTTTAATATGTTGACAACCGTTTTATATCCTGCAAGGGTATTATGTCTTACCCCTGTTTTAGTGGCAATATATCTTTCAACCAGTTCCAGTACGGTAACATCTCCACCGTGGTATGCTGCTTCCTCATTGAGGGATTTTTCAATCTCTTTTTCCAGTTCCCTCAATGCTTTGCATTCCCTTTTACCAGCTGGCAGTTTATCAGTAGGCTCCAGTTTCCAACTGTAAACATAGTGCATCTTATTGTCTCTGCCACGATAGGCATACATAAACTTTCCATCCTGTCTCTGCTGCTCACCCGTCCTCAATATACGGCCTTTGCTGTCTCTTCTTTTATTATCCTTGCTCATAATCTTTAACCTCCAAATTTTCAAATTTTTTACTGCCCCCTCTTTCAAGGGGGCTTATGATACCGCTGAATTACTGATAGCGCAAGCACTTTCTTTATCTAATATGGATCTATACTATAAAAGTAGACACTATTCTGCACTATCTGTTATAATAAATTATACACAAAGAAGGAGGTTCCTTATGGCCACTAACAGCTACACAAAATACGATGAAGATTTTAAAAAGTCTCTTGTCTCTTTACATCAAAATGGTAAAACACAAACCCAGCTCTGCAAGGAATACGGCGTCTCCCAGTCCGCTCTCGGTAAATGGGTCAAACAATACTCTACGGTTGAGATGGACGACGGTGACGTCCTTACCGCCAACCAGGTAAAGGAACTGCAAAAACGCAATGCCCAGCTCGAAGAGGAGAACCTTATCCTAAAAAAAGCGATTGCCATCTTCACGCCACACTCAAACAACGATTAGACGCGGTTCATAAGCTCCGCTTCCAGCACTGCATCAGCACCCTCTGCCGGGT
>CAJTHL010000011.1 GCA_910576205.1 Clostridia bacterium
CGCCGCTCTTCCCACGTCAAACTAACCATCACACAGCACTCTTTCAGACCGGCATATTCTGGCGGTCTAATTGTAATACCCATTTTTCAACCTGTATAAAATTTTCGATGTTCTTTAAAATTTAGCTTGACTTTTTATTTGCAGGCTTTTGTTTTATTTGGCAGAAATTTCCAGACAAATTGCAGTGTAGCCCTCCAGAGCCTCTTTCATAAGGCCTATACTGATTCGGTCTGTGGGAGCATGGCAGTATTTCTCCTCCGCAGGCGAATATCCTATGGATGGAATTCCACAGACAGCAGCAAAATAAGCGACGTCTGTTCCAAAATCCCAGAAATAGGTTTTGGGATGCTGACCCACACTTTCCAAAGCCTTTAAGGTTTTCTGCACATATTCATTTTTCTCATCCATAATAAAGCAGGGTTTATTCAGTTCTGCAAATTCATGGACCTTTGTATAGCTGGTGTGCTCTAAATTGCGGATGCGGATTTCATATCCCGCCTCCTTATCCTTCTTCTCCAGCCTGTCTGCCACTTTACGAAATCTTGCCAGAACAGACTCTGCCGTCTCCCTTGCGGTAAACCGGTAGTCAACATTGACCGTGCAGCTATCGGGTACCACACAGTTAAATCCCGGATGACACTCAATATTAATTATCGAAAGAGAGCTCTTAAATGTCCCATCTTCCTGTGTATCCTTTGCCAGACATTCTATTTCCCCAATCATAGGCGCCATCTTGGAAACAGCATTTATCCCCAGCCATGGTGCGCTGGAATGGCTGTTTTTCCCTTTCGAAATTACCTGAACCTCCAGACGCCCACGATGTCCAAGAGAAATATCCATGCTGGTAGATTCTCCGGAAATACAGAAATCAATTTTCCGCCCCTTTAGGAAATCCTCATAAAGGCGGATAGCTCCCCACATATCGCCGGGCTCCTCTTCCACGACAAATGTAAAGATTAAATCGCCCTTTAGCCTAACACCCATTTTTTTCAAGAGAGCTCCTGTGTATATCTGGGTAGCGATTGTCCCCTTTGTATCGCTGGCTCCTCTTCCATGAATATACCCATCTGCAACAACTCCTCCAAATGGCTCATACTGCCAGGCTGTTAAATCTCCCGGGTCGACCTGATCCATATGGCAGTTAAACATAATGCTGCTCCCGGTTCCATCACCTTTTAAAATCCCCACCACATTTCCTGTCCGGTCCCGCGCCACCTCATCAAAACCAATAAGTTTCAGTTCTTCCAGAATTAAGTCTGCTACACCCTCCTCATGTCCCGTGTCACTTCTGCACTGAATCAGTTTCTGCGCGAAGGCGACCATCGGATCATATAATTCCTCTGCCGCCAGGCAAATGGCTTCATTCCTTCCTGTCATGTTTCCCCTCCAATCACATTTATACGTATTTTTTAATACTTTTTGTATTTTTTATATCAAAATCATAAACCCTTCCCACACTGTTTGTCAAGCAATATTTGTGAAATTTATAATTTAATTGTATATTTTTTAATAATTTTCTAAAAATAATATTATTTTTTCTTTTTATAGTTTTTATATTACTTTTTATTTCACGTTTTTATAGTATTAAATAATAATTTATGTATTAAATATTTCTATCCACAAAAAAAGATATCGCCCTCTCATCTATTATGATGATTGGGCGATACCTTGTTTCATTGATAAGCCTGCTCTCTATTACAAGAATGGAAATAAATATACAATCAGCGGAATCGTAAGAATGGATAACAGCGTAGAAAGGATAATCATATTCGTACACTGTTCCGCCGGGATTCCTCTTTCCACCACCATGATCTGCGGCATGGTTCCGACCGGCATCGCTGCCAGAACCGCGTATAGTTCACACAGGTTTTCAGAAATTGGCAGTCTTTTAATGATGCAGACCTCAATAGCGGGAATTACGATTAATTTCAGCAGGCAGAATATATAAGTCTGCACGTTTCTAAATACCGCAGGCAAAGACTGCTGCCCCAGATTCACGCCGATAATCAGAAGCGATATGGGAACCGCGGCGTCTCCCAGGTAATTCACGGTATTATTGATGATCTGAGGCATCCGCTGCCTTGAAAAAAACAGAAGTAGTGTAATTATACACGCAAGCGTCCCCATATTTAACATCGGTCTTAAGTCCCGGAGCTTCCACCGCTTCTTTTCACTGTCAAGCAATGAATATCCATAAGTATAAATCAAAAGATTATACACCAGAATAAATGCCGCTACATAAATCAGATATTCGGCCCCAAAAAGAGCGCGAATCAATGGAATTCCAATAAAGCCGACATTTGAAAAGGAAAACATCAGCTGATACAGCCGTCTCCCCATATGGTCCTTTGTCAAAAGCCTGGATATAAGCGCAGCCACTATAATGGTAAATATCATTAAAAAGGCCGCCATAAAGAAAGCGGTTTTCATGGATACCCCTGTCTCAATTTCGGCTCCTGTCATACTGGAAAGTATGATAGCCGGGTTAAATACATAAACCATTAGCTGCGACAGGCAGCGATTATTCTCATCACTTACGAGATTTTTTCTTTTGCAGACGAACCCTATCATAATGAGCAAAAAAATAATCATCATCTGCTGTAAAGTTATTTCCGCACTCATATTGCCTTTCTCATTCTTCCTCCTTTAAAAATTTATGACCCATATAAACGCTTCAAAAATGACCGGAAATCAATTTTTGAAGCGTTTATATGATTCTGTCTGTTATGATAAGCTCTTTATGGCCGCCTCCTGGATGGCGATGCCCTTCTTAAATTTCTCTATAAAGGCCTCAAATCCCTTTACGTCCTCCGGGTTCGGTTGGATGGTGGTTCCCTTTTCGCCGCCGAATACCTTTTCAGCCAGGTAATCCTGGAGATTTTCTTCCTCTGCCCGGCGCAGCATGTAGGCCGCCAGGATTGCCATTCCCCAGGGGCCGCCCTCCCCAGCCGTCTCCATAACGGATACGGGAACATCGATAGCTGCTGCCAGAATGCTCTGGCCTACGCCCCTGGTCTTAAAAAGCCCACCATGGCCCAGAACGTTGTCTATCTCCACATGCTCTTCCTTTAGCAGAATATCCATGCCCACCTTTAAAGCGCCCAGGGCGGCATAGAGATGGGAACGCATAAAGTTTGCCAGATTAAAGCGGCTGTTTGTGGCCCGCGCAAAGAGCGCACGCCCGTCCATAACCCCCATAACAGGTTCTCCCGAGAGGTAGCCGTAGGACAGCAGGCCGCCGCAGTCCGCATCTCCCTCCAAAGCCTTGTTGTACAGGGTTCCGAAGAGCCTGTTCATATCCACGTCAATGCCAAAGCTCTCCGCAAATTCCTTGAAAATACCCACCCAGGCGTTGAGATCTGAGGTGCAGTTGTTGGCGTGGGCCATACCCACCAGGCTTCCGTCAGGAGTGGTAACCAGATCAATTTCCGTATACACCCGGCTCAACTCCCGCTCCAGAACTACCATGCCGAATACGGAAGTGCCCGCAGATACGTTTCCGCTGCGCTTTGCCACGCTGTTGGTTGCCACCATGCCGGTTCCGGCGTCTCCCTCCGGCGGGCAGATTGGGCAGCCCGGCTCCAGACGACCGCTAACGTCCAGCATACGGGCCCCCTCCTCTGTAAGAACGCCTGCCCGCTCTCCCGCCACCAGAACTTTCGGCATAATGTCCAGCAATTTCCAGGAATAATGTTTGTCCGCCACCAGACTGTCAAATTTCTCTACCATGGCCCCATCGTAGGTCTTTGTGTTCATATCAATGGGGAACATACCGGAGGCATCACCTACGCCCAGCACCTTATTCCCAGTCAGCTGCCAGTGAATATAGCCGGAAAGAGTAGTCAGATATGTAATCTCCGGCACATGCTCCTCCCCGTTTAAAATGGCCTGGTACAGGTGGGAAATGCTCCATCTCTGGGGAATATTGTAGGAAAACAGCTTTGTCAGCGCGTCCGCCGCCTCCCCGGTGTTGCTGTTTCTCCAGGTACGGAAGGGAACCAGCAGCTTATCCTCCCTGTCAAAGGCCATATACCCGTGCATCATAGCGGAAAACCCCATGGCCCCGATCTTTGTTATGACAGCGCCGTACTTTTTTTCCACATCCGCCGCCAGGTCCTGGTAGCTGTGACGAAGGCCCGTCCATACATCCTCCAGGGAATAGGTCCAGAATCCATTCTCCAGCCGGTTCTCCCACTCATGGCTTCCGGATGCAATGGGGGTGTGGTTTTCGTCAATCAGAACCGCTTTGATACGGGTTGAGCCCAGCTCGATTCCCAGTACGGCTCTGCCACTCTCGATTAACTCTTTTTCCTTGCTCATAGTGTCCTCCTATTCCAGTACCGCATCTTCCCTCCCATCCCCCATGTACTGGAAGAATTTCCTGCCGCCTTGCGTCCGTAAATCCTTCCGGGGGCTGTCCGGGCTGATGCTGTTTTTTAGTTCTGTGTCTGCCCGTAATAGGCGTTTGCCCCATGCTTCCGGAAGTAATGCTTATCCTGCAGCTCCTGTGGCGCAGGGACATTCCGGGGATTTATCATCTCGCAGTAAGCCGCCATTTTTGCCGTCTCCTCCAGCACTACCGCGTTGTGGACTGCCTCGTGGGCGTCTTTTCCCCAGGTGAAGGGGCCGTGGTTCTTGCAGAGCGCCGCAGGCACTGCCAGGTAGTCAAGCCCTCTGGCGTCAAACTCGTCCGCTATCACAATGCCTGTGTTTTTCTCGTAAGCCTCGTCGATCTCCTCTTTTGTGAGATTTCTCACACACGGCACTTCCCCGTAAATATAATCAGCGTGGGTGGTTCCATAGCAGGGAATCCCCCGCCCGGCCTGGGCCCAGCTTGTAGCCCATGTGGAATGGGTATGCACGATTCCGCCGATCTGCGGAAAACGGCTGTAGAGCACTGTATGGGTGGGTGTGTCAGAAGATGGATTGCATGCCCCCTCCACCTTATTTCCTGCCAGATCTACTACCACCATGTCCTCTGGCCTCAGCTCCTCATAAGGCACGCCGCTGGGCTTGATTACAAAAAGCCCGCTCTCCCTGTCCATGGCGCTTACATTTCCCCAGGTGAATGTAACCAGCTCGTATCTGGGAAGAAGCATGTTTGCCTCATAAACCTCTTTTTTTAATTGTTCCAGCATGTTTTAAAGCTTCCTTTCTTATTTTGCCTTTTTCGTGGTCCTGTCTATATATCAGTATAACAGTATGGAGATGAAAATACAATGAAATTTGCCTTTCCTATACTATGGCTTTCTACTCTCCACACAACCTCCGGACTCCGGATACAAAACATTGAAAGCTTCTGGAAGAGTTATGTTCCACATCCATATGTACTGCAATTCTTCTGGCTCCATCCAGTTGCTGGTGTTTGGGAAATAATTTCCTTAGCTCCTCTTTAGGATTGCCAATCTCATCTGGATCGCGGAATTTACTTTTCGCTGCCAGAGCGCTCACATCCTGTCCGTAGGCCAGAGAGACAGCCTTCAAATCGCCAAAATACCAGGATTCCAGCTCCCTGCATGCAATCCGGACCAGAACCTCCCGGCCAGACGGTTCCGCCAGATTCTTTAAAAACTCTTATTTCCGTGGAACAGACTCTTGCAAATCACTCTTTCCACTGTGGGGAATAGCCTTAAAATAAACGCCTGCCGGGAGAATCCTGGGCAAAATAATATCCAGAACCTCTTTCATGGATCGTTCTTCCAGCAAAAAATAATCGTCATTCCTGTACCTCTTCGATCAACAGATCCTGCCGCCACAGCTGTCCCAGCAAATCTCCTGCTTGATATAAATCTCGGATCACTTCATTTTCTGAAGCCTTATAGATCTTTGTATATCCTCCTTCTTTGACCAGACAATACAGCTCTTCCAGCCGGATTGCATTTAGAAAATCCGGGGAATGGGTGGAAATAAAGACCTGCCCTCCCTCTTCAGAATAAAGCCGGAATTCTTCTGCCAGCTCAAACAATAACTGGGGATAAAGCTGGTTTTCCGGCTCTTCCACGCACAGAAGCGCGTGTTTCTCCGGATCTTTCAGCAAAATCAGATAGGTAAACATTTTAATGGTTCCATCAGAGACAAAGGGGTCTTTAAAATTTCCATCCTGGAATCGCAGCACAACACGTCCGTCTTCTGTCTCCTAAGCCTCTACCCTGGTAACGCCAGGCACCCTCTTTTCCATAGAACAGAGAATTTCCTGGAATATTTCCCTGTGATTGTCATACAGATATTTTGCCACCAACGCCAGATTATCTCCTGTTGCGGAAATCCGTTCACTGTATCCGGCGTCTTTTATCCCTCGGGCATCTTCCACGTGGAAATCGGAAACATACCAGTCTTCTATCAGTCTCCGAAGCTGGGATACTGCAATAAACTCCTTAAACTGTCCCAGCCCTTTAATTGCAAGAATATCCGGGGAATCCAGCTTCTGGGGGCTGCGCTCTGCCAATCGCACGTCTTCATACTGGAGCAGTTCTCCGTCTGCGGCAACTCCTTCTCCAAAGGAGAAGTCCAGCACCTTCCACGGAGCGCCAGTCTGCCCCCTTCGGAATTTCATAACCTCTTTTTTTATGGCTGGCTTTCGGTCCTCCTTCAAGCAAATAGATAACTGATAGGTAACCAATGACTCCCCCTCTGAAGGACGGAATTTGATTTCAAACTCAATATCCCCCATCTGCCCTCTGGAAATCACTTCCTAAAATCCTCCCCGCTTTGCCAGCGCTGCGCGGACATTAGATTGTAAAGAATCATGAAGAAATCCAAAGATATCGAAAAAAGTTGTCTTTCCCACTCCATTCATGCCAAGAAAAACAGCCATATTTGGGATATCCTCAACTACTACATCTTGAAAAACCCTGTAGTTATTAATTCTGATGGATTCAATCTTCATGCATTCACCTCATATATTCTTGATTTAGCAGAGCCTTGCATTAAGCTTTTACATAAACTGCACTTGTCATACTAATTATAGTAATATTATAGCCTTTTCCTGTATGAGAAGCAACGGTGAATCCACAAAAGATAATCCTTGATGCAAAAAAGCGGCTGGCAAATGCAAAAGCAAATACCCGCCGCAGTCATAGTTCACTTTACCCCAACAATCTCCATCTGTACGCTCCGCTTCCCCATATACTCATCCACCTTCGGATAATAAAGCATGGAAAAGCGCTCTTTTTCCTCCATAGTCTCCAGCATTTTGCGGGCATCCCCAAAATAAATCCCGGAAGCCCTGACTCCCTGGGCAGTGGAAAGCTGCACCTTCAGCACATTCTGGGATTTTCCGAAAACGCGGGCGCTCTCCACACGGAGGTTGGTTTCCACAAACAAAGGCTTTTCGTTTCCCTTTCCGTAGGGCTCCAGCAATTCCAGCTCCTTTAGAATCTGCTCCCCGGCGTACTGTAAATGAAGCACTCCGTCAAAAACCCGGGAAGGCCTTAGCTCTTCCTCCGTCAGTACACACAGCTCGTTAATCTGTTTCCGGAAATTTTCCACCTGGGCTTCCTCCATGGAAAGCCCTGCCGCCATGGGATGGCCGCCGTATTTGGTAAAGAGCTCTTTGACCTTGCTCATCTCCTCATACATGGAATAATTTTCGATGGAGCGTCCAGAGCCCTTGACGCCCTCCTCCCCACGGGTCAGCACAAAACAGGGGCGGTAATAGGCCTCCCGCACCCGCCCCGCAATGATACCCGCCAGGCTTTCATGGCAGTCCGGAAGATAAACCACCAGCACCCGGTCATCCTTTAGGGGACCGTTTTCAATCATCTCCAGGGCCTGCCGGGTTCCACTGACAGTCAGTTCCTTACGGCTCTCATTGAGGGCCTTTAAATCCCCCGCCAGGCGTTCCGCTTCCTCCCTGGCAGAGGCACACAGAAGGCTTAAGGCACGTTTAGCCGTGTCCAGCCTGCCGCTGGCATTGATACAGGGGCCCAGCACAAATCCCACATGATAAGGGGTAATCTTCTTGTCCCCCAGATCGTTGACCTGGATCAGCGCCCGATATCCCAGATTTTCTGTATTCTTAAGCCTCTCCAGGCCGTATTTCACAAAAATGCGGTTCTCCCCGGAAAGCTCCATAATGTCCCCAACCGTAGCCACTGCCACGAATTCCAGAAGCTTATGGGTTTCCTTCTCCGGGATGGACAGGCTCCGGTAAAGAGCCTCAATAAGTTTGTAGGCCACCGCCGCCCCGCAGAGCTTCTTAAAGGGATACGGGCAGTCCGCCTGCTTGGGGTTTAAGATCACATCCGCCTCTGGAAGAACATAATTCCTGCTGCCATCCGCCTGCTCCTCATAGGGCACCTCATGATGGTCTGTCACAAGAATGGTCATCCCAAGCTCTTTTCCCAGGGCAATCTCCCCAGCAGCCGCTATGCCGTTGTCGCAGGTGACAATGGTATCGACCCCCGCCGCATAAGCCTCCCGGATGAGATTTTCGTTGAGGCCGTATCCGTCCCTTATGCGGTCCGGAATCGCCGTGTCCACCCGGCCGCCTGCCCGCCGAATACCGGTGAGAAGGATGTAGGTGGCATTAACCCCGTCGATATCATAGTCCCCGATTACCCGGAAGGTTCTTCCCTCATTTATTTTATGTATGAGCAGCTCCACAGCCGCCTCCATTCCCTTCATCTTAAAAGGGTCATGAAGATCTGACTGGCTCCCGTGGAGATACCGCTCAATCTCCTGTTGTCCTTCCACGCCCCGGTTGCGGATCAGCCGCACAGTCATGGCGCTGATGCCAAGTTTCCGTGACAGCTCTGCGTTTCCCTCCTGCCGGGGCGCTTCTTTCCAGCGTTCTTCCAAAACAAGCTCCTATTTAAGTGCCTCTACTTTATTCCTTCGACACAAATTTTATCTTCATTATATACCACAGCGCTCCCGTAATGCACACGGAGGAGTAAGCCCCGCACACAATGCCAGCCATAAGCGGCAATGCAAAATCCCGGATGGACGCCACGCCCAGCACAAACAGCACGGCCACCATGATAAAGGTGGTCAGGGAAGTGTTGATACTCCGGGACAGGGTCTGGGTGATGCTGGCATCCACCAGATCCTTCAGATCGTCCTTCTTCCTCATGGTTCCAAGGTTCTCCCGGATCCGGTCGAAGATTACGATGGTTGCATTGATGGAGTATCCCACAATCGTCAGCATACAGGCAATAAAGGTATTTCCCACGGAAATACGCACGATGGCGTAAAATGCCAGCACTGTCAGCACGTCATGCACCAGGGCAATAACGGCGCTGCCCGCAAAGCGGATATCCTTAAACCGGAACCAGATATACAGCAGCATGAAAATAATAGCGATCACCACTGCCACAGCCGCGTCTGTCCGCACCTCGCTGCTAATGGTGGAGCTGATACTCTCCGCGGAAATCTGCTCCTCATCCAGGGTAAACGCCTGGGCCAGGGCTTCGTTTAACTGCTGTCTCTGCTCCAGGCTCAGCTCCTTGGTCTTAATCACCACATCGTTGCTTCCCTGCACCTTCTGGGCCTGGATTTCCGTATCCCCGGTCACCTGGGCCACAATGGGCTTCACCTGGGCGTCGATTTCCTCAATAGACAGCTCCTGCTGGAAGGGCACCGTGGTGGATGTTCCTCCCTGGAACTCCAGGCTGTAGGCCAGTGCCCCGTTTCCCATGCCTGCCTGGATTCCCATAGCCGCAAAGCCTGCCACAATCACCACAGCAGACACCAGGAAGCAGATTTTCCGCTTTCCAAGAAACGGAATGGTCTTTCTCTCCTTCTGCACGCCATAAAACTTCGGATCTTTGATGCCCACCGCAAAGAGAGCGTTTAGGACCAGCCGGGTCACCACCAGGGCCGTAAACATGGATAAAACAATTCCCAGCGCCAGAGTCTGGGCAAATCCCTTCACGCTTCCGCTGGCTTTTAAAAGCAGCACCACCGCCACAATCAGCGTAGTAATATTTCCGTCCACAATGGCGGATAGTGCCTTCTGGAAGCCCAGCTTCATGGCAGACCGGACAGTTTTGCCGGTTCCCAGCTCCTCCCGGATTCTGGCAAAAATAATCACGTTTGCGTCCACAGCCATACCGATACTTAAGATAATACCTGCAATACCCGGCAAGGTAAGGGTGATCTCAAAAGCATTGAGAAGCAGCATCATGAGCGCCACATAAGCCGTAAGGGCGATGCCTGCTGCCAGACCGGGAATCAGATAGAACACAATCATGAATACGATCACCAGGCCAAAGCCAATGGCTCCCGCCTTCAAGCTGGTAACAATGGCATCCTGCCCAAGCTGTGCGCCAACCACATTGGAGCGCAGCTCCTTTAACTCCAGCTGCAGGGAACCGATACGGATCTGGGAAGCCAGCTCCTCCGCATCCTCAAAGGAGGCCATATTGCTGATCTGTGCCTGTCCGTTTGTGATAACCGCCTGAACGGTAGGCTCCCGGATAATCTCATTGTCATAGACAATGGGAAGAGGCATACCCAGGTTTTCCTCCGTGGCTGTAGCAAATTTTTTTGCTCCCTCGTCTGTAAGGGTCAGGCTTACCGCGTAGCTGACATTTTCCATCTGGTCTTTGGTGGATACGGCCCTTGCATCTGCAATATCCGTTCCCTCCAGAATGACGTTCCCCTGGTAATCCCAGAATTCCAGAGAGCCCGGTTTTCCAAGTTTTTCCAAAACCTCGTTGGCATCCTGGACACCGGGAATCTCCACGTTAATCCGGTTGCTGCCCTCCTGGTAAACCTGGGCCTCTGTACTCTCCTTTTCCACACGCTTCTGAAGCTTGTAGATGGTATCCGACATCTGCTCCGCCGTGGGATTGTCAATGACGGTTCCGTAAGTAATGCTTACGCCCCCTGCCAGATCCAGGCCCAGATTGATATTCTTCGCCGCTCCTGTGCTGCTTTCCCCAACGCCCACAGCCGCCATGTAAATCATGCCCGCCGTAAGCAGCGCCGCGAGAACCAGCACCAGGATTCCTCTGCTCTTCTTCATGTTTCGTTTTTCTCCTCTCTAATGACATCTGCTGTCATCTATTCCAGGCAGCGCATTCTCATCCGCCGCCGTATTTTCTTATTTTTTATCCGGACAGCTTTCCTCGCAGAAGTTTCCGCCCCTTAAGCTGTCAGCTCTCACCCGCCGTGGCCGCCTTAATCATAATGGCGCATTCTACACGCTTTCTCTGCATAACACATCCGATATCATAGGCGTCTGTAATGGATTGATGGAATTTATAGGAATTGGCCGCACAGCCGCCGCTACAGTAAAACTTTGCAAAGCAGTCCCGGCATTTTTCCTTGGCGTACACATTGCAACACTTAAATTCATCCCTAAGCTCCGTGTTGGTGATACCGTCAAAGACATTTCCCATAAGGAAAGGCTCCTCCCCCACAAACTGATGGCAGGGGTAGAGATCTCCCCAGGGCGTCACCGCAAGGTATTCCGTCCCGGAACCGCAACCCGACAGCCGCTTATACACACAGGGGCCCCCTGTAAGATCAATCATAAAGTGGAAAAATGTAAACTCCCCCTTTGTGCCGTGGCGGCTCACCATCTCCGCTGCCAGAGCGTCGTACTCTTCACAGATCTGCGGCAGATCTTCCTCCCGGATGGAATAAGGATCCTCGGGGGAGGCCACAACCGGCTCCACGGAAATCTGCCGGAATCCCAGGTCCGCCAGATGAAGCACATCCCTGGAAAAATCCAGGTTATTTCTGGTAAAGGTTCCCCGGACATAGTAATTCATCTGATTACGGCTCCTTGCCGCCCTCTGGAATCTGGGCACCACCAGATCATAGCTGCCCTTGCCGCCCCGGAATGGCCTCATGGCATCATGGACTTCCTTTCTCCCGTCAATGCTTAGAACCAGGTTACTCATTTCCCTGTTTGCAAACTCCAGGATATCGTCGTTTAACAGTACGCCGTTTGTGGTCAAAGTAAAGCGGAAATGCTTGTCATGAAGCTTTTCCTGCTCCCGCCCATAAGCCACCAGGTCTTTTACCACCTGCCAGTTCATCAGAGGCTCTCCTCCAAAGAAATCCACCTCCAGATTCCGGCGGCTGCCAGAATTAGAAATTAGGAAATCCAGCGCCTGTTTTCCCACCTCATAGCTCATAAGAGCCCGTTTTCCGTGGTATTCCCCCTCCTCCGCAAAGCAGTACTGACAGGCCAGATTGCAGTCGTGGGCGATATGAAGGCACAGGGCCTTCACCACAGTGGAGCGCTTTTTAAAATCCAGGATCTTTTCCTTATAAGTATCCTCCGTAAACAGGACCCCGGCATTTTTAAGCTCCTGGATTTCTGCGACAGCGTCCCGGATATCCTGCTCTTTGTAGACATCCTTAAACTGCTCCGCCAGCTCATTTGTGCTTTTCTCCTCAAAAAACGGAATCAGGTCATAGACCAGCTCGTCCACCACATGGACAGCCCCGCTGTTTACGTCCAGCACAATATTGTATCCGTTGTTTTTATATTGATGAATCATCCCTGTTCCCTTTCAGCATAATAAGCAGCGACAAAGCCGCTGCTTATTATTTCCTTTATCCACTTGTTTCTTTACAACCTTATTTGTGCTGCTCACAGGTCTGATTTCCTACTGTGCAGGAAGTCTTGCAGGCAGACTGGCAGGAAGTCTGGCACTCGCCACATCCGCCCTTTTTTACCGTGTTCTGCAAAATCTGTGTGTTCAATGTCTTTATATGTTTCATCCTTTTGTACCTCCCATATATTTCTGCTTTAGGTATTGTATCATACTATTCTAAATTTTAAAAGCCCTTTTTATGGTTTGCCGTTTAAATTTGCCGGTCAGACAGAAGTCTTGCAGAATTCACTAAAAGATATTGCATTTTACTGCTCATTTTTATAAAATGAAGAGGGTATCCTGTGCCACAATTTCTCCGTATAGAACCGCGCAGGAATTCCATATAGAATACAGGAACTAAAAGGAGCATATTTTCATATGAAATCAGCAGAAGAATTGCGGACAAAATTAAGGTCCATTGATCACCGGAGTTACCCGGCCTATAAAGACCTCCAGGGGGCCTATGATTTCCGGGACTATATTTTGTCCATCGATCATGTCCAGGGAGATCCCTTCGCGGCTCCCTCCCGCTTATCTATAAAGGTAGCCGGTTCGAAAGCGGCCTTTCCACCGGCATTCTCCGATACCCACTTTAAGCGCATTACCCTGCAGGATCATCTGACCCGCCTCTTTGCAAAGCAGTTATCCCAGGGAAGCTTTTCCGCCAGAGGCTCCGGAAAAAGCGGCCTTCTCACCGCCTCCCGTTGCGGCCAGGAGGTGTTGGAGCGCACGGCCTGCAGAGTGCAAAACGGCACGGTCACCCTGCGGTTCGAGGCAGGCTTTCCCGCCAGAGGCCGCACCATTGACGCCAGGGAGCTGGAAAAAATGCTCTTTGACATCTTGCCCGGTTGCGTCCGCAGCAGCTTATTCTATCAGAAAATCAACCAGGAAAAATTAAAGAATGCAATTTCCCTCTGTGAAGACCAGCAGTTTATCCGGGAGCAGCTTCCCGCCAAAGGGCTCTGTGCCTTTATCGCTAACGGCTCCGTTCTGCCCCGCCAGAGCGGGATTTCCGACCTGCCCCTAAAAGACGCGGTTCCCTTCAAATCTCCGGCTTCCCTGGAGGTCACCCTAACGCTTCCCAACCGGGGCGCTGTCACCGGTATGGGCATCCCCAAGGGTATTACACTCTTTGTAGGCGGAGGATATCACGGTAAATCCACTGTTTTGCAGGCCCTGCAAAACGCAGTCTACAACCATATTGAAGGTGATGGCAGGGAGTTAGTCATTGCTGATGCAAGCGCCTGGAAGCTTCGCTCCGAGGACGGTCGAAGCATCTCCAATGTGGATATTTCCCCGTTTATCAGCCATCTGCCAAACGGTAAAGACACCCGTCATTTCTCCACGGAAGACGCCAGCGGCAGCACTTCCCAGGCCGCCAATCTTATGGAGAGCATGGAAAGTGGAAGTGCCCTCATTCTGATCGACGAGGATACTTCCGCCACAAACTTTATGATTCGCGACAAGCTTATGCAACAGGTCGTTGCCTCAGAGGAGGAGCCTATCACACCCTTTATCGAGCGTGTCCGCAGCCTGTACCAGGATTTCGGCATCTCCTCCATTCTTGTGGCCGGCAGCTCCGGTTCCTATTTCCATGTGGCAGACACCATTATCCAGATGAAGGAATATGTGCCCTATGATATTACGGAAAGGGCAAAGAAAGCGGCCAGCGAATTTCCTGTTTTTTCCACGGCCCAGGAAATCTTCCCCTCCTATCTGTCGAAGAGGGCCCCAAAGCCCAATATGGCCCTTCGCAGGGAAGAGCGGCTCAAACAGAAGGCTCTGGGAACCAGCGAGCTTTCCCTTGGGAAAGACTCCGTGGAGCTCCGCTATCTGGAACAGCTCCGGGACAGCGAACAGACTATGGCCCTGGCCTACCTCTTGAAATATGCACAGCTCCGGATGCTGGACGGAAAGAAAACCCTGGCCCAGATCGCCGACCTGATAGAGAAGCAGTTGGATCAAAGCGGCCTGGAAAGCCTCTTTGAACACCAGGATGTGCGCTCCTCCCTGGCCCGACCAAGGCGACAGGAAATTCTGGCCTGTGTAAACCGTTACCGGAAGCTGTACTTTTAAAATCGAAAGGAACGTGACGAAATCATGAGTAAACAAAAGGGCGAAAAGAAGGATATCCCCTGGTTGCGCTGGCCATGGAACGTGATTATCTACATCTTTCTGGTTCTGCTTCTTCGGATTTTCGCCATCCCGGTAATCCTGCTTCTGATGGGCTACAAAAAAAAGCATGAGCCGGAGGGCCCGGCTGAGGGGTATTGCCTCCAGCGGACGCGGCAGAGACTGACCCGGCTTCTCTGGGCCCTTCTTTATTTCTTCATAGCCGCATGCTGCGGGGTTTTCTTTGGCACAACGTTTGTGGAGGAGAGAACAGGCTGGGGAATGGAAGAATACGCCAAGCTGGTCGTGTCTGGCATTGCCGCCGTAGTCTTTCTCATTTGCGGCATTTATGAGGCATTCACAGACATAAGGGACGCCGTCTCACCGGCCAACAGCCGTCTGGCCCGCTCTATCCGCGCCCAGCTTCCTTATCCGGATGCCGCCCCCGACGTCAGGGAATTATTTGCCATGGTGGACAAAGATATCCGGGAAAACGGCCAGTGGTTCGACCAGGTAGCCGTAGGACAGGAATGGGTGCTTGGGGACGTAGTCAGCTATATACCCCGCATCCGGGCGGTATTTGGCCGGGACGAAATCAGATATCATCAGTCCGGCGGCAGATCCCAGGCCCGGCGGGTGATTGGGATTTACATAATGGATGACCGGAAGCGCACACAGATCACGGACCTTCGAAATCCCGATGAACTGAAAGCCTTGTTAAACTGCCTGGAGCTTCGGGCTCCGGGCGCGATATTCCGTTCCTACAAGGAATACGCCAGCTTTAACGGAATGTCCGATATAGAATGGGAAAACGTCCTGCGGGAATTCCAGCATAAGAAAAACGAGCGGGAATTTGCCGTCTGGGAGGAGGAGCGCGTGGGAGCCCAGGCAAATCAGAATATGATACTGAAACGTCTGGACGGTTCCGTCACCTCCCGGTTGTCGCCGGATGTAATCCGGCAGACCATCTCCCAATGTCTGGAGTACACGGAATCCACGTTTTCCATTATGTCCAATCAGCCCATTATGGAAAACCAGCGGGCTTTTACGGAATTAAAATGCGAAATCCTTTTCCACCAGGGCGAGGACGACCAGGGACCGGAAGAATTTATTTTGCTGTTAATCCAGACCCCGGCGTATCCCGGCGGTTCCTCGGAATTTGCCATGTCCCTGGCAACAAACCGCGACGGCGCCGAAGCTGCCCTATGCGCCTGGATACAAGGTCAGGTTCCCGACTTACATGGGTGGAATCTTATTGAGTATTATTCCGGAGGCGCTTACCGGCCGCCAAAGAAAACAGAGCTTCCGCCCCCCTGTCTGGTTCTGGTGGCCGCCTCCGGCGCGCGTCAGAGCCACGACACCTTTACCAGGGAGGATGTGGAGGTGGCTGCGGAAGGGATTCTGGACGGCACCTATCAGAGCGTAGATCTGACCCTCACCAAATCCTGGCTCTGGATGCGGGTGGAAACCGGGGACAAGACAGACGGACGCTGTAAAATATCTGTTACGCATCCCGGCTCAGATAAGCTACGGTTTTTTACCACCCGCTGTACCCACCGCCAGGCAGCAGCCTGGCTGTTGGAATTTTTCGATGAACGCTTCCGCCCGTCTGGCCCGGAGTGGAAGGATTACACGCGGCAGGTGGAAAAAGCATCCCGGCGATAAAATGCGGTTGGGACGAAAAACCGTTTTCGCCCTGGCATTTCAAAAATATTTAACATAAACACCCTCGGGGTGTACCATGGTGCCCATAAAAGCGGGCGAAACAAGAAAGGAGACGATTTATCATGGGAAAATGTTTTAGTGATCCGGTGGAACAAGCGCTTCAGTACATCTACTACAATGTGCGCACCGGGCAGGGTAAGGAGGGCTTTGAACTCCTGGAGAAGGCCTCGGCGGCCGGAGACGGAGATGCCAGCTGTGTACTGGCCAGATGCCTTTGCGGCTACCAGTATGTGTGGAGCGGCCACAAATTCCCGGAAGACGACGCAAGGGCCACAAAGCTCCTGCACTTATCTGTGGAGCAGGGCAGCGCCCTGGGCGTGCTGGTGGCCCTTCGAAGCGGGGAGCTGACGCCCTCCGTGCAGAAGAAAATGCCTTTTGCCAATTTGCAGGAGGCCTTTGACGTTGTCCATCAGAAAGCGGAAATGGGAGATGCCTTCTGCCAGTATATCATCGGAAACTGTTATTTCTGGTGGGATTTTCTCCGTATCCAGGACAAGGGCCGGGAATCCTTTGCAAGCGACGCCCAGTTTAAAGCTTACTTAAAGGAAAATATTTCCAAATGCGAAGACTGGTTCTGGAGAGCTCTTAGGGGCGGCATCTATCATGCTGGAAACAATCTGAACCGCTACTATGAGCAGGGCGACGAGGACATTATCCTGCCTCAGCCGGAAAAAGCAAAGGATATCTGGCGCATCGGTGCGGAGTACGGCTATCCCATCCACCAGTACATCTATGCCAAAGACCTGCGGGAGGCAAAACGTTATGAGGAGGCTATGGAATGGTTCAAGAAGGCCGCCGAGGGCGGAGAGCCGGATGTCTGGTTCTACATCGGAGAGGCCTACGAAAACGAAAAGGGCGTTCCCAAGGATCTGAACTATGCAGTGAAATGCTATGAAAAGGGTCTGGCCGTCAGCGATAATAAAGTGGGCTGCGCCAATCGTCTGGGCGCCATGTACTACGATGGCAATCCCATGCCCAAGGATTACGCCAAAGCCTTCCAGCTTCTGAGCTATGCCGAAAGCGAGGGCAGCGACTGGGGCGTCTGCTACCTGGGCAAATGCTGTTTCCGTGGCTGGGGAACCCAGCAGGATTATGCCAAAGCCAGGACATACCTGGAGCAGGTAACCTGGAACAACAAGGAAGCCTTCTTTATGCTGGGCTACATCTACGGCCGCGGCTTAGGCGGCGTGACTGCGGACATCAAAAAGGGGGTGGAATATCTCCAGAAGGCCGGCGATAACCAGGAGGCGAAAGAGGAGTTGCTCCGGTACAAAAAAACCCTCTTTGGCAAATGGGTGCTACGGTAAATCCCACACAAATCCAAAACTCTCAGCGCCTGCCATAAACTCATTTGTTTATAGCAGGCGTTTTTGTGTTCCTCGGTATATCCAGTACTTTCTATTAGGAGCCGGATGCTCTGCTTCTAAATTTTTACACAATTTCTATTCCTCCTTTCTACTACAAGATATTTATTTGCAAATTGCAAACTTTTTTATTGACATGTTTGCATAAAAGTCCTTATAATCAATAATATAAAGAGGAGGAAACCCCTATGGGTGATAAATTTAATGAAAATCTGCGTACAGCAAGAGAATGCAAAGGATTGACTCAAAAGAAAGTAGCCGATGCCATTGGTGTGGCAAAGTCTACATATTCTTTGTATGAAAGCGGCAATAGGGAACCCAATGTAATAACTATAAAAAAGATTGCAAATTTATTAAAAGTATCCGCTGATAATCTCCTTGGCCTCGAAGATTCCTCTGATACCCTTGCAGCCCATTTTGATGGTAATGAATACACCGAAGCAGAATTAGATGAGATCCGTCAATTTGCTGCATTTGTTAAAAACAGGAAAAAATAATCAACGCACAGAAGGCCAGTAATGAAAAACAAAAATTTTACCTCCAAAGATTACTGGAGCCTGCCGGATGACAAACGAGCCGAGCTCACCTCAAAGGGCTGTGAAGGGGCTCCGGACTTAATTGTAGAAATTGTTTCCCCGTCCAGCCGAAAAATGGACTATATTATTAAAAACGGAAAATATGCTGAGGCGGGTGTCCTGGAATACTGGATCCAGAAAAAGAACGTGTCACACTTTATCACTACGAGAAAGATGCGGCTCCCGTTATTTATCCTTTTTCCGCCGTCTTTGAATCATCCATTTTTCCAGAACTACAGGTAGCAGTCGCAGTGCTTCTGTAATTTATGGCTTATCTTTTGTCATAATTAGGTAATTGCGAAACTCGCTAAGCCCGTTCGCAATCTTGAAGCAAAACAGTCATATCCGGTGAGGAGTTATTTGGTTTTATGATAAAAAATGCCGTGTTTATGCGGCTTGTGGCGTTTCGCAAACACCTATTTGGGCATATTGTTAAAGGAGGATTCCCATGGAACAGCAGTCATCCCTCTTAAAGGAAATCCGTTCCCACGGAACCAGGTCATTTCCCTGTGCCATCTACCGTACCCACTCCTCCCAGAAGGGTGTGTTCGTCAAGCATCACTGGCATGAGGAAGTGGAGCTTTTGTATTTTTCGGGAGGAAAATTCCGGCTGGAGATCAATATGGAATCCTTTCCCATTCAATCCGAATGCTTCTATTTTATTAATCCCGGGGAGCTTCACAGCATTATGGCGGAAACCTCCCACAGGCACTGGGAGGATGCCATTGTATTTTCCCCTGGTATTTTAAGCTTTGACTCCTGCGATGAAGCGCAGATACATCTGATAAACCCTGTTTTAAATGGCAGGTTACTTTTTCCCCGCTGTATCACTCCGGAGCAGCCCGCCTTTATTCCGGTTCGCAACGCTTTTCTGGATATCTGCCAGTCCTTCGGGCAGGCGCCCCTGGAAGAGCCTGCCCGTCAGCTCTACACAAAAGCTTCCCTGCTACAGATTCTTGCCACCCTCTCCACCCACGGCCTTTTCACGCCTACGGAAAAAAATATGGACAAACGGGTGGAAGACATTAAAACGGCGCTGACTTACATTAAAGACAATTATCAGGAAAAAATTTACATTTCTCATCTGGCAGAGCAGGTCAGTCTGAACGAACAATATTTCAGCCGCCTTTTTAAAAAAGTAATCGGTCATTCCCCCATGGAGTATATAAACGAATACCGTGTCAAACAGGCCCGGCGCCTTCTGGAAAAGACAGATCTGCTGGTGACGGAAATCTGCCTGGAGTGCGGCTATAACAATCTGGGAAACTTTTTACGGGAGTTCCGCAAATATACAGGGACAACCCCTCTGCAATATCGGAAGCATTCCGGAAAAAGCTCTTTATAATGTCATAATAATGTAGTTTTTAATCAGATAACTGTAAGACTTTCCATATAAATGTCATTAAAATGTAAATTAATAGATTGCGGTACTTAAACAGGAGGTTATTATGACAAAAAAATGGTGGCATGACAAAGTAGCATATCAGATTTATCCCAAAAGCTTCTATGACTCCAACGGGGACGGCATCGGGGACATCCCAGGGATTATCAGCAAGCTGGACTATCTTAAGGATCTGGGTGTGGATATTCTCTGGCTGTCTCCCTGTTATCAGTCTCCGCTGGTAGACCAGGGATATGATATCTCGGATTATTACCGCATTGACCCCCGGTTTGGCACCATGGAGGATATGGAAGAGCTTATCGCCCAGGCAAAAAAGAGGGGTATGTCTATTCTTATGGATCTGGTGGTAAACCACTGCTCCGACGAACATGAGTGGTTTCAGAAGGCCTGTGAGGATCCGGACGGAAAATACGGGAAATTTTTCTATCTGAGAGACAAGAAGGAGGGGGAGCTGCCCACCAACTGGCGCTCATATTTTGGCGGTCCGGTATGGGAGGACCTGCCGTGTACCAGCAAGCAGTATCTCCATGTATTCCACAGAAAACAGCCGGACTTAAACTGGGAGAATCCCGAAGTCCGGGAGGAAGTCTACAAAAATATGAACTGGTGGCTGGAGAAAGGCCTGGGCGGCTTTCGGGTAGACGCCATTGTTAACATCAAAAAGGCCCTGCCCTTCCACGATTATCCCGCTGACCGAGAAGACGGGCTTTGCAGCATCAACGCCATGCTGGCCGAGGCCAAAGGCATTGGGGAATTTTTAGGGGAAATGCGGGACCGCACCTTTAAAAAGTATGATGCCTTTTCCGTGGGTGAGGTTTTCAACGAAAAGCCCGGGGAAATCCCGGACTATATTGGGGAGAACGGATACTTTTCCAGTATCTTTGACTTTAACGAGACGATTTTCGGAGGAAGCGAAAAGGGATGGTACGACAGTGTGCCCATTACGCCGGACGACTATAAAAACTGCTGTTTTGAATCCCAGGCCAAAATCGGGGATACTGGTTTCCTGTCCAATATCATCGAAAACCACGACGAGCCCCGTGGGGTCAGCCGCTATATTCCGCAGGGGGACTGCTGTGTGGAGAGTAAGAAAATGCTGGCTGCCCTGAACTTTATGTTACGGGGGCTTCCTTTTATTTACCAGGGACAGGAGCTGGGTATGGAGAATGTCCCCATTTC
This sequence comes from Clostridia bacterium, assembly GCA_910576205.1. Lineage (GTDB taxonomy): Bacteria > Bacillota > Clostridia > Lachnospirales > Lachnospiraceae > RGIG4284. Next base: position 20,912 of record CAJTHL010000011.1, read on the forward strand.
CTCCATTGACGAGGTGGATGATATCTCTGCCCGGGACGAGTACAAAGTGGCCCTGGAGGCGGGCCTTTCCCCGGAGGAAGCCTTAAAGGTCATTGCCAGATTCAGCCGGGACAACGCCCGCACACCCATGCAGTGGTCAGCCGGGAAAAACGCCGGCTTTACCACGGGAACTCCCTGGCTGAAGGTCAATCCCAACTACACCTCCATCAATGCCAAGGCCCAGATGGCTGACCCGGATTCTGTGATGAATTTCTACAAAAAGCTGATTGCCCTCCGTAAGGATCCCCTTTACCGGGAAACCATTGTCTATGGAGCCCTGGAGCCCGTATGGCAGGAGCGGCATAATCTTATGGCTTATTATCGGAAGGGGGAGTACACGCTTCTGGTTGTGGGAAACTATCAGCGGGAAGAGCAGGAAATCACCCTTCCCCAAGGATATCAGAAGGTGCTGCTGAACAATTATCACGACATCAATGAGGACAGCGGCTGCATCCGGTTACACGGATACCAGGTATTGATACTGGAAATATAACAGCGGCGGTTTGGAAAAATAAAAAAAGAAAAGGAATAAACTATGAACAGAGCATGGTGGAAAGAAGCGGTTATTTATCAGATCTATCCCCGCAGTTTTATGGACAGCAACGGGGACGGCATCGGGGATTTGCAGGGAATTATCAGCAGGCTGGATTATCTGGAATATCTGGGGATTGATGTGATCTGGCTGTCGCCCGTCTACAAGTCTCCCAACGACGATAACGGATACGATATCAGCGATTACCAGGATATTATGGAGGAATTCGGAACCATGACGGATTTCGATCAGCTCCTTAATGCCGCCCACAAACGGGGAATCAGGATTGTGATGGACCTGGTGGTAAACCATACTTCCGATGAGCACAGATGGTTTGTGGAAAGTCGGAAGTCAGTGGATAACCCATACCGGGATTATTATATCTGGAGGGAAGGGCCGGACGCCCAGACGCCCCCCAACAACTGGGGTTCTTGCTTTGGCGGTTCCGCATGGGAATTTGACAGCGAAACCGGCATGTATTATCTGCATCTTTTTTCCAGAAAGCAACCCGATCTGAACTGGGATAACCCGGAAGTGCGCCGGGAAGTCTTTGATATGATGAGCTGGTGGTGTGAAAAGGGCATTGACGGATTCCGCATGGACGTTATCAGCATGATCTCCAAGACAAAGGAAATGCCCGACGGAGAGGTTCACGGTCTCTACGGAGACTATGGCCCTTACTGTGTACACGGGCCCAATGTCCACAGATATCTACAGGAGATGAACGAAAAAGTATTGGCAAAGTATGATATTATGACGGTTGGAGAGACCGCCGGTGTCACCACGGAGCTGGCAAAGCAGTATGCGGGGGAAAATACCCATGAGCTGAATATGGTATTCCAGTTTGAGCATGTGGAGGGGGATGGGAAATATGGGAAGTGGACGGACGAAAAGCTTCCCCTCACCACCTTGAAGGATACCCTGTCCCGCTGGCAGACCGAGCTTTACGGCACCGCATGGAACAGCCTCTTCTGGAACAATCACGACCAGCCAAGGGCTGTCTCCCGCTTTGGCGACGACCGTCCCCAGTACCGGGAAGCCTCCGCCAAGATGCTTGCCACCTGCCTGCATATGCTCCAGGGTACCCCTTATATTTACCAGGGGGAAGAGCTGGGAATGACTAACTATCCATTTGAGGGTCCCCAGGATTTCCGCGATATCGAAAGCATCAACGCCTATAAGGAATGGTGCGTCCATGGCGTGTTGTCCCATGAGGTATTCTGGCCCTGTATTACCTTTAAGAGCCGGGACAATGCCAGAACCCCGGTGCAGTGGGACGACTCTCCCCAGGGAGGCTTCACCACCGGCACACCCTGGATTCCCGTAAATCCCAATTACCGGGAGATTAACGCCAGGGCCGAAACCGCCGACCCGGGCTCTGTGTTTCATTACTACCGGAAGCTGATTGCGCTTAGAAAGCAGAATCCGGTTATAGTCTATGGGAAATATGAGCTGCTTTTCAGAGAAAGCCAGGAATTGTTTGTCTACACCCGGACGCTGGGGCAGGAAAAGCTTCTTGTAGTGTGCAATTTCAGCCCCCGGGAAACGCCCTTTGCTGTTCCCGATGAATTTGTGGGGGCTCCCCTTCTGATTTCCAATATGGAAAATGCCTATGACAGGGCGGTTATGGATCTGAAGCCTTATGAGGCGTTTGTTTTAAAGAAAAACCTCTGATCCCGCCTGCCAGAATCCGGTTTTCACATTTAAAGGGACCCGTCGCCCGCCAGATATTCCCCGGCTGTGACAGGTCCCTTCTTTTTGTTTCTTTTTAGTGATTTACCCTGGATAACACATCCACCTTATCCGCAAAATCCGTCATGTACCATCTGTTGTTTTCATACACCACCTGGTACTTACACTGCTGGGTCAGAAGCTCCAGCGGCTTATCTTCCACCTGGACATAGTAGGTTTCCCGGGTGGTCACCACGCAATTTGCCGAGTCGGAGTAGTCTACGCTGACAATCTCGTAGGAATCCAGCGTTTCCCGGATATCCCTGGACACATACGCTTTCTGGGAATTGTAAATGTTGCTGCCGTCCTTCAGGTAATCCGAAATACAGGAGAAATCGGAATTTGTCATGGCATCGGCAAATCCCCGCATATAAGCCTCCACAACCGCCTCCGGGCCATCGTGGTAGATACCTGCGCCGCTGACGCTCAACAGTACGTTTGGCCTGTAGGTGTAGGTGCATTCGCCCCCATAAACAGGAGAGTGATATCCCACCACGATATTGGCATCCTCTGTGACTACCCCGTCCGCATCCTCAAACTCAATGAGATACAGTTCTTTTTCCTGTTTGTAAATCTCCTGGTAAATCTCCCACATAGAGTTTACATCCCGGACATTATAATAGAAGCCGCCGGTCTGTACCGCCACATTGCGGATTTCCGCATCATTCATGGTTCCGATTCCGATAATAAAAACCGGCACATGGTATCTCTGGGCAATATCAATCACATCCCCGGCTGAACAGCTGCTGTAATTATCCAGACCGTCCGTAAAAGCAATCACGCATTTTGCCCCCCGCTGGGCCGCCACCCGGCTCACCCCGGCGTAAAGGGCGTCGTAGAGACTGGTCATATCTCCTGTCACCAGGCCGGAAATCCGGCTTTTCAACACGTCCGCAGAACCTGTAAAGGTCTCCTCGATCTGGACGCCGGTACTAAAAGACACCAGCTCCACCTTATCCCCCGCGGTAAACTGGACGCTGGACACAAAATCCGACATGATCTGCTTTGCCTCATTTAAAGGGCCCCCGAACATGCTTCCGCTGACATCCGCCACCATCTCCACATTCAAGGCCTCAATTTCATCAAGCTGTGTGATCTTTACCACCTGCTGCTTGATATAGTTGGCGTTGGCATCCTGCTTTCTCACAAAAAACAGGGCCTGATCCAGTCCTTCCGGCACATCGTTGGTGGAAGTATCTACAAGCTGGGTATACAGACGAATATGGGGATAATCCGAAGCGTCCACCTGCTGGATGCTTACGTTTAACCGGCGCTCCGGTTCTATGTATCTGTAGGCAATATTATCCAGTTCTTCAAACACCATCGCCATAGAGCCGTATTTGCCCTGGGAATCCAGCTGGCTGATCTTATCCATATTCTGCGTATACAGATCCTTGTCCTCTTTATCCGCCATGGACATATTTATATTTGTGTACGTTGCCAGCTTTTCTTCCACAAAGCGGGCGTTCTCTTCCTTCAGAGCCTCCAGAGCCTCCTCTGCCTCCTCAAAGAGCTTCTCCGCTTTTCTGTCATCATTGGCCTTTATGGCCTCGTCGCATTGCAGCAGGATTTCCTCATACGCCGCAAACCCTTCCGCCAGGTGCTGCTCCTCCTTCCCGGCAAGCCACTCCTCCACTGTGGGAGCCGCCTCCTTCATAAGCCAGGCCTGCGCCGCGCTGGCTTCCTCGGACACGGTCTGTAGACGCTGTAGAATCTCCCGTTTCTCCCCAAAGGAAAAGAATCCTGCTTCTGCCCAGGCCTCCGCCAGGGATTCTTTGTCCTGTTGGGCTGACAAAACATTATAGGTATCAATATGCGCACTTATACTCTTAAATTTCTGGTTTAGCACCAGAAGCTGGACGCCAAAGAAAATAATTACTGCCAGAATTGCCGTTCCGGCTATGGGCACGGCTCTCTTAAGTATTTTCCGTCCGACAGACTTTTTTGGCATTCCCGGGGCTTCGGTATTTCCCGCCATGCCTGGATTCTGTAGCATCTCGGTTACGCCCTCCTGTGGCGTAGCGTCAACCGGATTACCGGTATCAACCGGCTCCCCGCAACGTCCGCAGAATTTCTGTCCGTCTTTCACTTCATTCCCACATTTTGAACAAAACATAAGCTCTCCCTCTGTATTCTGTTTTTTATTCTCCCGTTTCTGATATTTCCCTGTCTGGCATTGTGATTTCCTGCACAAAACCAAGTCCATAGGCAATGCCGTAGGCGTCCGCCTCTGCCCATTTAACTGCCAGATCTTCCTGGGCAGCCTTTCGCACCTCTGGTATGGTGTGCAACCCATGCTCTATAATCACGCCCGGCGTGTCTGTAGATGCAGCTCCTCTTAAAACTCCGTAATAGTCGTCCCCCGAATTCCCCTTCCGGTAAACAACCGTCCCCGGCGTATCCAGGCTGTCGTTGTACTCTTTTGTCCATTGGCGGATACTGCCCCGGGCCGCCGTGTCAAAACGGCTTCCCGTGCTTAGTCCCATCCGGTAATTTACCAGGGAGAGATTGGTTCCCACTCCGTTGCAGATCTCCAGAACCAGATCTGATTTCCTTGCCGTCTCATTTACAATCAAAAGAGACTTATTAATGGAAACGGGCTGCATGCTGGTGTCATACCCGTTTGCACCCTCCTCATTTGCATTTGTATGGATGGATAGAAACAGGTCGCAGTCCTCCCGGGCCGCGTATTCGCCCCTTAGGACAATATGTCTGCTGTCCAGCTCCACATCCGTATATCCGCCCAGGGTGATGCTTTTGCTTTCCCTGGTCATGCAGGAATCTACACCGTATTCTTCCTTTAAAAGCCGGGCAAGCTCTCTGGCAATCTTCAGCGTGAAATCCCCTTCCGCATAGCCGTAGGCGTCCGGGCCTTCTATGGCATTTACCCCTGCGTAATGTCCGGGATCAATGCATATTTTCACATTGCTGGCAAGGATTTCCCTGCCGGAGGCCGCCGTATACATGGCCTCGTCAGCCACCTCCACGTCAACCCGATACGCATACTGCCCTGGCTCCCGGGTTTCCAGTTGATCTGTCACTGTATACGCCTCTCCTGTGGACTCCCCCCTGGATTGCACCCGCTCCACAACCTGCCAGCCGCCGGGGTTTCTACCCGGGAAGTCCTGCCTCATGACAATGTATTCCCGCACCAGGGAATCCTGGCTGTCCGGCCAGGAAATCCGGATCTGCTCCCGGGAAACCCGGAAAGTCTCTATGTTCTCCACGGAAACGGCTGTCCGCATATCCTTTTCCGCCTCCATGGCCTGCCCCTCCTCCTCCGGCTGCTCCGCATCCTCTGTATGAGTAATCCCATATTGGGAAATATCACCCATTGCCGAACCGCTTCCTGCCACACTGCCTCTTTCACGCCTGTCGCCGCTTCGGAAAGACATTATCAGAAAAAAAGCCAGCATCAGCAGAAGGACAAAAAACATCCTCAGAATCTTTCTCATTTCTCCTCACTACTCTCCAGCTTGTCTGTCTCCCTCAAAGCCGCTTCCAGGTCTGTTTTCTCTTGCAAAGCCTCCGTTTCTTCCTCTGTATCCTCAGAAGCTTCTCCGGCTTCCTCCACAGAAGGATTTTTCATCTGCTCCATCCCCTTACGGACTCCCCAGATCACAAGTCCGGCTCCAAAAACGGCAAACACAACAGCCGCAATTATCATAATGATTTTCTCCACGCCTTCCACCTGTCCCAGATCCCGTATCATATTGTAAGCCAGATACACCAGATATACTCCGGCCAGGGAGTAAAATATAATTCTTCCATTTTCTCTTTTCATTTTTTGTTCCTTTCCTCTTTTTGGGGCCCCAGGGGCCGGTATTGATTCCTTGTCTTACGATAATTCTGTTAAAAGCCGGAAATCCTTCTGAATCTCCGTATACCTCTCCCAGCATATTTCCTTCAATATGTTCTGGCGTTCCATAAATTGTTCTGCAGAAGTACGGATAGAAAAATATGTATCAAATTTGGCCTTTGTAATCAGTCTCCTGCCAGACAAATACCTCTTTTCCGGATCTGCCTGGTCTACAAATGCCTTACACTTTCTGATGATCTCTCCATCATATAAATCTTCCTTTGCAATGGCGTCCAGCAAAAATGTTTCCATAGCCCCTTTTTCCTCAAAGGGTATCACTAATAGCAAAAACCGAAACGCTCTTTTCTGTCCCACATTATTTACCAGGGAACACTCCACCCAGGCGTTATTTCCAATTTCCTGCGAAATCCACACCAGATTTTCCCGAAAGGCCTGTGTAAGGTTTTCTATAAAATTCTGTTCTGTCTCTGTCTCATCCCGGTCTGTTATCAAGACAACTGAGTCAAAAAAATCATGCCCACCTGGGGCTGCCAGCAGGTTTCTTGCCACAACCAGCTTTAATCCCTCCTTTAATCTGCTGCATCCACCCACAGCGGCAATCGTAAGCGTCCCATCCTTTTTAAACAGCTTTCTGGATTTTTGCCGGTTTACCTTAAAAATGCCCTGCTGTCTTTCTCTATCGTCTTCCCAGCCGCATGCCTTTCGCATATAATATTGCAACAGAAAATAGTCTGTAGAGCCCTCACATAACATAATACTGTTCATTATCTCAGCTCCAATCCCAGACTGTCCTGTGCATGAATTGCTTCCAGACAGTTCATCGTTCTCACCAGGTTTTGTCCATTGTCTCTGTATAAGGTATAGACATTGATGTTCGGCTGTAGCTCCTTTTTACATTTTAGGACCTTTTCTATCGCCTCCTTGCTGTGAGAGGTGAGAAATACCTGAACATTTAATTTCTTTGCGCTTTCCAGTATCCAGGAAAATACGGAATCCATGGCCGATGTATGAATCGCCGTCTCAAACTCATCTAACAGAAGAATTCCGTCTTTGGCTTCCACCAGAGCGCTCAACAATAAAATCGCCTTTTTCATACCATCACCATAAGCATTCAACGGCATTGCCTTTTTATGATCTCTGGTCAGCACTACATACTCAGGAACAGAACTGTTTTTGTTTGTCTGTACTGCATTGATGCTTAAAATATTTTCATCAAAATCTTTAAGAATATCCAGCATAACCTCATAAAACTCCGAGCTTCTAAGAATATCATCTAAAAACAGGCTGCCCGTTGCATGAGCATTAGGCGAAATATAAACAGTTCTTACAAAAGATTTTTCCTTGTTTACAAACATAGATGTCCTTGTCTGGAAATCATATAACTGGTAGCTCTTCTTTTTTTCTCCGTTTACCCAGATCTCCAGATGCATGCATCTGGTATCCATCACATGATCTGTTTCTTTTTCATGTTCTGTTTCCATTAAACCTTCTAACTGAAGCATTTCTTTTTCCAGAAGCTGCGTTTCTTCTATTTCAGCTTTCAGCTCAACTTTTGTTGTTTTTTTGTGGATATTTATATATTCATAGCCCACATAATAATCTTCCTCATCAACCGGAAACAGATTTAAAAATTCATCATAGAAATATCTTTTTTTAAACCCGGGTTTACTTTTTCTGAGAATATGCGCCCAGCTTCCTATATTATGTGGGTTGTCCATCGTAGAAAGAAGCTCCAGCACGCTGGTTTTTCCGCTGTTATTATCGCCTGTGAGAATATTGATATCATTAAGATTTTTCAGATGCAGGTTAGAGATTCCTCTATATGCACCTATCTTTATTTCCCTCACATGTCTTGCCACATCAAGCTCCTCCTCATTTCATCCATTTACAGTTATTATAACCTGATTTCCCGGGCAGCATAATTCTTTTCGCAATTATTTCAACGCCTCCACAATCTCCCCAAACTCCATGAAATGAGACGCCTTCACCAATATAGAATCTCCCCGCACCAAAAGCATCGGTAGCGCTTCTATAAGCTCCTCCTTTGTGGCAAACCAGTGGACAATCTGATCCGGATTTTTTGCCTTTGCCCCCCGCTCCATCTCCCTGGAGAGCTCTCCTGCCAGCAGCAGCACGTCGATTCCCGCGTCCACCGCATGGCAGCCCACATTGTAATGAAGCAGCTTTTCGTTGACCCCAAGCTCCCCCATATCTCCCAGAATAGCCACTTTGCGGCCCAGGGCGTTGGAGAGCACGTCCAGGGAAGCGTACATGGAGACGGGGTTGGCATTGTAGCAGTCGTCCAGAAGCGTCCATTTATCCGTGTGAATCAAGTGGTTCCGACCGCTGACAGGCGTTAGGCTCTCAATGCCGGCCCTGATCTCCTCCCAGGACAGGCCCAGGGACAGGCCCACGGCGGCCCCTGCCAGGGCATTGTATACCATGTGCATACCGGGGATGGGTATAGTCGCCTGGGTTTTCTGACCCCCGCAGACCAGCTCACAGCGGATGCCGTCCAGCCCCAGATTTTCTATATTCCGGGCAGAAAGGTCGTTTTCCGGCTCCAGGCCAAAAAACACCGGCGCGCTGCCCCGGGTCTCCCTCAAGGTAATCAGTTTGTCGTCGTCTCCGTTGGCAATAACCTTCGCCCCGGGCTGGGCAAAATCAAACATTTCGGTCTTGGCCTTTAAAATCCCGTCCCGGTCTTTAAGCTTCTCCAGATGGCAGAGTCCGATATTGGTAAAGACGCAGATATTGGGCCGGGCCATCTTGCTAAGGCGGTGCATTTCCCCAAAATCGCTGATGCCCATCTCCACCACGGCGGCCTCATGGCTGTCCCGGATCTGGAGGAGCGTCAGGGGAAGGCCGATTTCATTGTTGAAATTCCCCCTGGTCTTTAAAGTGTTAAAGCGCTGGGAAAGCACGGCGGCGATCATTTCCTTTGTACTGGTCTTACCCACGCTGCCCGTAATGCCCACCACAGGAATGGTTAAGGCGCTGCGATAGTATTCCGCAATATCCTTCAAAGCCTGGAGCGTGGACTCCACCACAATACAGGGCCCTGTGGGATGCTCTGGCAAGACCTCACAGACACAGGCCAGGGCCCCCTTGGCAAACACGGAGGGAATATAGCTGTGGCCGTCTACCCGCTCTCCCTTTACGGCAAAGAAGAGAAAACCTGGCTCCACCTGGCGGCTGTCCTGGACAGCCCCTTTAATCTCTGTCTGCTTTTTCTCCTCCGGGCCCACATAGGAGCCCCCGCAGGCTGCGGTTATTTTTTCCAGCGTCATGTTTTTCATAACGTAACTCCTTCTTTAAATAAGAGTGTTGTGGTATATGCAGCTTTGCAGTGTCATTGGGAAAATTCCCCTTTCTTCACTGCTTATTGCCCTCACGCATACTTTTTGAGGGATGTCTCTATGATTTTCAGACACAGATCCCCAAAATCCATACCAAGCGCCGCCGCCTCCTGGGGCAAAAGGCTTGTGGGCGTCATGCCGGGCAGGGTGTTGGCCTCCAGACAGTAGACGGAATTGTCTTTTTCATCCATCATAAAGTCCATACGGGCATAAGATTTCATACCAAGGGCCTCAAATACCTGCTCCGCACAGGTCTGCAGGCGCAGGGTCAGTTCTTTAGAAAGCTCCGCCGGGCAGGTTTCCTTTGTGCTGCCTGCCTGATATTTATTTTTATAGTCGTAAAAGCCCTCCAATGGGGCGATCTCTATGACAGGCATAGCCTTACCCTCGATTACTCCCACGGAAAACTCCCGCCCCACAATAAACTGCTCCACGATGACGGCGTCCCCAAAGGAAAAGGCGTCTCTAAGGGCCCCCGGAAGCTCCTCCGGGCCATTTACCCGGTAAGCCCCCACGCTGGAGCCTCCACAGGCCGTCTTTACCATACAGGGATACGCGATGGAACCAGGCTCTACCGTCTCCCCCCGTTTCACCACGCATCCCTTTGGGGTGGGTATCCCGTATTTCTCAAAAAACTGTTTGGAAATCCCCTTATCCATGGCCATGGCACTGCTTAAGTAGTCCGTACCGGTATAGCGGATGCCCATAAGGTCAAAGGCGGCCTGCATCCGTCCGTCCTCCCCGCCCTCCCCGTGAAGGGCCAGAAACACCATATCTGCCTGGTCACAGATTTCAAGCACGTTAGGGCCAAAGGCGCTTTTACCGCCGTCTTTCCTAAGAGCCTTCACCTGGCTTAAATCCGGCGCAGACCTGGATACCCCCTGGATATCCTTTGCCCAGTCCACATCCATTTCAAACAAATCTCCGGGACATTCCCCGGCCTCCCCATACCCTAAGTAAACATCCAGCAGAATCACCTGCATACCTTTTTCCCTAAGGGCATAATAAACCTGGCTCCCCGTACTCAGCGAAACATCCCGTTCCGTGCTGATACCGCCTGCCAGCACTACGATTTTCATAATAGAATACTCCTCCCCTACATAAGGCCTGCGTTCTTATCCAGCATCTCCTGGATTTTCTTCTGTGTATAGGAACCCAGAAACTTCTTTTCTTCTTTGGAAAGCGTCCTGGGATCAATCGGTGTGCCATATTCCAGAATCACGCGGGCAGGCTTAATAAACGGCAGATGCCGCTCAAAAATCTCAGCCGAATTTGTGATAGCCATGGGAATAATAAGGCACCCGGTCTTTTCCGCCATTTTCATGCTGCCCTCCTTAAAGGGCAGCATCTTGTCGGTGCGATTGCGGGTTCCCTCCGGAAAAATGCAGATGGAAATCCCGTTTTTAATATATTCAATTCCCTGCAAAATGGTTTTAAGGCCTGCCCGCATATCCTCCCTGTCCAGAAACAAGCAGTAGAGGGCCTTCATCCAGTCCCGCAGAAGGGGATAGCGCAGCATTTCCACCTTTGCCACATATCCTGTGAGATCCGGGCAGCGGGAGTAAGTCATGAGAATATCAAAATAGCTGTTGTGGTTCCCCACATAGAGCACAGCCTGATCCTTTGGCACATTTTCTTCCCCGATTACGGTGATTTTCACCCCGGTAATCCACAGGATAAATTTAAAAGCTCCCTGCACCATGCGAAGGCAGCTGATATCCCTGGCTCTTTTATTGAATTTGCCGATGATCCATTCCACCAGCAGCACAGGGATGCCCAGAATCAGATAGGAAAGTACAACCACAACCACTAAAATGAAACGAATCATAATCCACCTCTTATCTTCCGAATAAATGTGTCATCTGGCGGAGTCCGTCCGCCATACCGGAATTCAGATCTCCGGCTTTATAACGCCATCCCCAGTTCCCCTCCGGTGTTCCGGGCACATTCATCCGGGAATTGCTGTCAAGCTTCAGCACATCCTGTAGGGGGAATATGGCGTATCTGGCAATGGTGCCAAGGCAGGTGCGGATAAAATCCCAGCTCACGCTGGAGGCGTCCGTGTTCATATAGCGGCGCACCTTATCCCGGGAATACTCCGACGCATGCTGGTACCATCCCAGAGACGTGTCGTTGTCGTGGGTTCCCGTGTAACAGATGCAGTTGCGGGTGTCAAACTGATGGGGCAGGAAGGTGCTCTCGTCCCCGTCGTAGGCAAACTGCAGCACCCGCATACCAGGAAACTGAAAGGTATCCCGGAGTTTTTCTACCTCTGGGGTAATAAGCCCCAGGTCTTCCGCAAACAAAGGCAGTTCCCCACCCAGAGCCTTTTCCACAGCCCGGAAGAGCTTCTCTCCCGGCGCCCGCCTCCAGGTGCCCCCGATGGCATTTAGCGCATCCGCAGGAACCGCCCAGTAAGCCTCAAATCCCCGGAAATGATCCAGACGCAGATAATCCACCTGGTCAAGCTGGTTGCGGATTCTGGAAATCCACCACTGGAATCCGTCGGCTTCATGGATATCCCAGTCATAGAGCGGATTTCCCCAGAGCTGCCCCTCCGCGCAGAAATAGTCTGGCGGCACTCCCGCCACTTCTGTAGGATGCCCTTTCTCATCCAGCTTAAACAACTCTTTATTTCCCCAGACATCCGCGCTGTTTAACGCCACGAATATAGGCAAGTCGCCTACAATGGCAATATTCCGCTCATTGGCATAAGCCTTCAGTTCATACCACTGGGTATAGAAGAGATATTGAAGGAATTTATGATAGATGATCTCCTTTTTCAGCTTCTTCTCCCAGAGAATTCTCTCCTCCGGGCCGGGGTCACGCAGGGATTCCTCCCACTCAATCCAGCTCTTTCCCTCATGGTAATCTTTTCCCGCCATAAAAAGGCTGTACTGATCCAGCCAGAAGGAATTGGCCTCACAGAAGGAGTCGTATTCTTCCAGAAGATTTTTGTCCGCTGTATGGAGAAAAGCTTCGTAGGCCTTTTCATACAGCTCTGTCTTATATTCAATCACCGCGTCATAGTCCACACGGTCAGGCGGAAAATCCGGGATATGCGCCACATCCTCCCGGGTCAGAAGCTTTTGCTCCACCAGCTTTTCCGGGCTGATTAAAATGGTATTTCCGGCAAAGACAGAATACCCCTGGTAAGGGGAATTTCCAAGCGAGGTAGGCACCAGGGGAAGCACCTGCCACAGATGCTGGCCTGCTGCCTGAAGAAAATCCACGAAATCATAAGCCCCCTTCCCCAGATCCCCCACGCCGTAGGGGGACGGAAAAGAGGTGGGATGCAAAAGAATCCCGCTGTAACGGTAATTGGTGTGGTCATCGGCTGACGTTTTAAAATGCATGGTACAACTTCCTTCCTAAAAAACTGTGCTTTTTAATCATTATAATATCCATTTGCACAAAAAACAAGGATAATACTGGTGCTTTCCCCATAAACTATTAATAAGCGGTTATTATAATTCCTGCTTATTAATCTGCCAATATTCAATAAGGTATAACCGCAAGCACAAAGAAAAGGGGGAGATTTTGCATGAAACGGCTATTTTTTCTGGGGATAATCGTTATTTTTCTGACAGCCTGCCAGGCGCAGACCGACAGCAGCAAGAAGATAAAGGATCTGGAATACACGGTTGTGGCGGAGGACATGGTTCCGGCAAAGCTGGCCCAGGTGCTGGAGGAAAAGAAAAAGGAGCCTTTTAAGCTTACCTACCAGGAGCAGGGAAACATGTATCTGTGTACTGGATACGGGGAACAGCCCACCGGCGGGTATAGCATTGCGGTGGAGGAGCTATACCTGACGGAAAACGCCGTGTACATTGACACCACCCTCATAGGGCCCTCCAAGGGGGAGACACTGACGGAAATGCCCTCCTACCCCTGGATTGTTGTTATGACAGAGGATCTGGAGCTTCCGGCCGTATTCCAGTAGGGAATATTTGCGTCTAAAAGGGCCTATGTCTGCATATAGTTGTATAAAGCTGGCGCAAACTTAAGATTGAGGAGGTAAACAGGTGGAACTTGTTCGTAAAAATATCCATATGAGCAGGCAGAAAGCCAGGGCGCTGTGGCAGATGACCCTGGATGACGACTACAATGTGCCGGACAGTATGCCGGACGTGCAGCACATCATCCTTCGCCAGGGCACGCTGGAAATCACGGAATGCAAGCCGGAAAAAGACAGGGCAAAGCTTAGGGGAAGTTTGAATTTTTCTGTTTTCTACGGGGACAACAGCGGGGAACAGATCCCCTCCGGCATTCAGGGGAAAATTCCCTTTGAGGAACAGATACATATGGAGGGAATCCAGGACGGGGAAAATATCCAGGTAAAGTGGAGCCTGGAGGACTTAAGCATTTCCCTGGTTCATTCCCGGAAATTCAGCGTCAAAGCGCTGATTACTTTTGTTCTGACAGCGGAGGAGCTGGTAGATGAAGAAATGGCCGTGGCCGTCCCCGAGGGAAAGGACGTGGAAACACGTATGTGCCAGGTTTCCGTGGCAGGACTGGCGGCACAGAAGCGGGATACCTGCCGTGTTAAGGACGAGGTGATTCTGCCCATGAACCAGCCCAACATCCAGAAAATCCTGTGGCAGGAAACGGCTGTCCGGGGGCTGGATATCCGTCTCGGGGAAGGACAGGTGATTCTGAAGGGAGAAATCCAGGTCTTTGTCCTTTATCTGGGCGAGGAAGAGCCTGCCAAAACCTGGTGGCTGTCCCAGAGTATTCCCTTTAACAGTCACGTAGACTGTTCCGGCTGCCAGGAGCAGATGATCGGCCATGTGGATGTAAGCCTGCTTCACGGGGATGTGGAGGTAAAGCCCGATTACGACGGGGAAATGCGCGTGCTGAACGTGGACGCCATTCTGGATGTAAATATGAAAATCTATATGGAAGAACATCTGGGAATGGTCTGTGATCTGTACAGTCCTTCCCGGGAGTTGAAAATCCAGACCCGGCCTGCCCGGTGCGAACGGCTGCTGATCTCCAACGCTTCCCGCTGCCGCGCCATGGACCGGCTGCCCGTTAGCCAGACGGACGCAAAAATCCTCCAGGTATGCAATACCTCCGGGGATGTAAAAGTAGACGAAGTCACCGTCACAGACCAGGGGCTTAAGGTAGAAGGCGTGGTATCTGTCCAGATTCTCTATGTGACAGACGACGACCAGACACCTTTCCGCTGTCTGGAAGGGGCGCTTCCCTTTGAGCACCTTCTGGAAACCCCGGGAATGAGCCCGGAGCCCGTGTATCACCTTCAAGCATCCCTGGAACAACTTCACGCCGCCATGGTCAGCGGGGAAGAAGTGGAGGTCAAGGCCGCCATCCTGTTAAACGCCCTGGTTCTGGAACCTCTGGAGCTTACCCACATTGAAAATGTCGAGGAGGAACCCCTTAACCTGGAAAAGGTCAAGAGCCTGCCTGGAATGCTGATCTATGTAGTACAGCCTGGGGACACCCTGTGGGAGATCGCCAAGACCTACCACACCACCATGGAGCAGGTGCGCACCTTAAATGATCTGGGACAGCAGGAAGTAAAGGCCGGACAGCGGCTGCTTATGATGAAACAGATGGGAAGTATTTAGTACCTTAAAATCCCGCAGTATCTGCCGGTTTTTCCGGCGGAAACTGCGGGATTTATCCGTTTTCATATTTTTCCTTGTACACCACCCGCGAATATGCTATTGTTTTATAAAACAACAGAAAGAAAGGCCGTATCATGAAACGAATAATCCTAATTGGAGCCGGCATCCTGGCTTTCCTTCTGACCGGGCTCCTTTTTATAAAGCGGGACGCTATTTCCCGGCTTCTGGTGCAGGACGTTACGCCGGAGCTGGCTGGAAAACAAGCGGATATCATCCTGTTTATGGGACAGAGCAATATGAGCGGCGCTGGCGGGAACGCAAAGGAAGCGCCCCAGGTGCCAGAGGGCGCGGGCTATGAATATAAAGCAGTCACTGCGCCGGAGGCGCTGGTTTATCTGAGAGAGCCTCTTGGGGAAATGGAACACCGGGAAGGACTTCTGGACGACCGGGATCTCCTCAAGCGGCACGGCACCATGGCCAGCGCCTTTGTAAATGCTTATTATGCGGAAACCGGAGTGCCCGTCGTAGCCGTTGCCGCCTCCAGGGGAAGCTCCTCCATGGACTCCTGGCTGGAGCGGCTGGCCGGGGATGCCATCGACCGCTTAACCCAGTGCCGGAAGCACCTGGAAACCCATCAGGTTTCTGTCCGGCATTGTTACATGGTATGGATGCAGGGGGAGGCGGACGCCAACAAAGAAACCCCGAAGGAAGAATATATTGCAGGCATGCAGATGCTGGCAGACCAGATGGAGGCCGCCGGCGTGGAAGCCTGTTTTCTTATCCAGATCGGAAACCATACCCGGCAGCCGGGCCATCATGCGGAGATTCAACAGGCACAGCTGGAGCTCTGCCAGCTGGATGACCGGATTTTTCTGGCCTCTGTCCTTCCCGCCCAGCTGGACGACGAGCTGGACGAGGGCGGCGTGCATTTCAGCCAGAAGGCGCTGAACCTTATTGGGGAGGATGCCGGCCGCATGGCAGGATCGGTTGCCGGAAATTAGCCCCGGGACATACCAGATGGCAGCCGGAAATTCTTCCAGGCTTCTGGATCCTAAGAGGGCGTATACAGAAGTAAAGCAGAAAGGATTTACCTTGAAAAACCACACTTTATTCCAGGAATGGCTGCGAAGCAGCCTGCGGCTTTTTATCCCGCTGCTACTCTATTTTTCCCTGCAAAGCCTTTTTCAAATGCTGCTTTTTGCTCTACTGGGCGAAACTTATTATAGCGAACACCGCATAGCCGTACAAGGGCTTGGAAACCTGCTGTTGATTCCCATACTTTTCTTTACCTGCTATAGAGGAAACAGGCCCTTTTCCAGAGCACGTCTTGACCCTGGCAGAATCCTTCTGATTCTGGGGGCTTCGGTCTGTCTGTCCAGGGGCCTTAACCACCTGCTGGGGCTTTCCCCCCTGCCCCGCTGGTTTCCCGCCTATCAAGAGGTTTCCGCCTCCATATGCCAGGAGACTCTCTGGATCCAGTTTGCCACTGCCGTAATTCTGGCCCCGGTATTGGAGGAGCTTCTCATGCGGGGAATTGTATACAGCCGTCTGAAGGATTTAACGGGAAACGCAAAAACCTCTCTTCTGGGAAGCGCGCTTCTCTTTGCCCTGCTTCACGGAAATGTAGTGCAGGGGGTATATGCCTTTTTCCTTGGGCTTCTGTTTGGGTATCTTCTGGAAAAATGCCACACCTTATGGGCTCCCATACTGGCCCACAGCACTGCCAACGGGGTTTCCCTGCTACAGGGTTTTCTGGGGGAAAGCCTGCCCTCGCCGGAGGGGCAGCTCCAGGAAATATTTGTAACCTCCCTTTTTTTGCTGACAGGATACCTTCTGATGAGCCTGGTTAAAAGCTCCGGTTCCAGACCCGATTAAAATTTTCCACTTTACAATTCAGAAAAATAGGTGTATGATACCGCTAAGATTTTACAAAGAACACCCAGGCAATGATTCAAAAAAGGGACTGCATCGACAACAGCCCCCTGGATGGGCGGACAGAAAGGAGTTCAATGGATGGCACAACCGAATAAAGGCTTGTATGACCCGCGTTTCGAGCACGACAGCTGCGGAATCGGAGCGGTGGTCAGTATCAAGGGCGTGAAAAATCACCAAACCGTGGAAAACGCCTTGAAAATCGTAGAAAATTTAGAGCATAGAGCTGGCAAAGATGCCGAAGGTAAAACAGGTGACGGAGTAGGAATCCTATTACAGATTTCTCACAAGTTCTTCTCCAAAGCTGTGAAGCCTCTCGGCATCTTTTTAAATTCTGAGAGAGATTACGGCATCGGCATGTTTTTCTTTTCCCAGGATGAGCTGAAGCGGAATCAGGCCAGGAAAATGTTTGAGATTATTGTGGAAAAGGAAGGTATGGAATTCCTGGGATGGCGGGAAGTGCCCACCACGCCGGGAATTCTGGGCGCCAGGGCCCTGGAAAAAATGCCTTGTATTATGCAGGGCTTTGTAAAGAGACCGGAGGGTGTGGAAAAAGGGCTGGATTTCGACCGGAAGCTGTACATTGCCCGGCGTATATTTGAACAGTCCAATGACGACACCTACGTGGTGTCCCTGTCCAGCAGAACCATTATTTACAAGGGTATGCTTCTGGTACAGCAGCTTCGCGGCTTCTTCCCGGATTTACAAAGCGCGGACTATGAGTCTGCCATTGCCCTGGTGCATTCCCGCTTCAGCACCAACACCAATCCGAGCTGGGAGCGGGCTCACCCCTATCGTTATATGGTACACAACGGGGAGATCAACACCATCCACGGTAATGCCGACAAGATGCTGGCCCGGGAGGAAAACATGGATTCCCCCTACCTGTCCAGAGAGCTCTATAAGGCGCTGCCCGTGATAAACACCCAGGGATCGGATTCCGCCATGCTGGATAATACGCTGGAATTCTTTGTCATGAACGGCATGGCGCTTCCCCTGGCTGTGATGATCTCCATTCCGGAGCCCTGGGACAACAACAAGGCCATGTCCCAGGAAAAGCGGGATTTCTACCAGTATTACGCCACCATGATGGAACCCTGGGACGGCCCCGCCTCCATACTTTTTAGTGACGGCGACATTATGGGAGCCGTGCTGGACAGAAACGGCTTAAGACCCTCCCGCTATTATATCACGGAGGACGACACCCTCATTCTGGCCTCCGAGGTGGGGGTGATGGACGTGGAACCCACAAAGATAAAGGTGAAGGAACGCCTGCGCCCGGGAAAAATGCTTCTGGTGGACACGGCAAAGGGAGAAATAATTGACGACGACACCTTAAAGGAAATGTATTCCAGACGGCGTCCTTACGGGGAATGGCTGGATCAGAAGCTTCTCCGCCTAAAGGATCTCAGGATTCCAAATGAGCGGGTAAGGGAGTTTACGGCGGATGAAAGGCGCAGGCTTCAGAAATCCTTTGGATACAATTTTGAGGAGTACCGGTATTCCATTCTGCCCATGGCCCTAAATGGCTCAGAGCCCATCGGCTCCATGGGTATCGATACCCCCATCGCGGCCCTGTCTGGTAAGCACCAGCCGCTGTTCCACTATTTTAAGCAGCTGTTTGCCCAGGTAACCAATCCCCCCATCGACGCAATCCGGGAGGAAATCATCACCTCCACGGCGGTCTTTGTGGGAAAAGAAGGAAATATTCTGGAGGAGAAGCCGGAAAATTGCTGTATCCTGCGGGTGGATAACCCCATTCTGACTAATACGGATCTGCTGAAAATCAAAAATATCAAGACTGCGGGATTTAAGGTAAAAACCGTGCCCATCATCTACTATAAAAATACCAGTCTGAAAAAAGCCATGGAGCACTTGTACATGGAAGCTGACAAGGCTTACCGGGACGGGGCAAATATCCTTATTATCTCCGACCGGGGTGTGGATGAAAACCATGTGGCCATTCCCTCCCTGCTGGCAGTGGCCGGGCTTCACCAGCACCTGGTAAAAACGCAGAAGCGCACTAGTATGGCGTTGATTCTGGAAAGCGGAGAACCCAGGGAGGTTCACCACTTTGCAACCCTTTTAGGCTTCGGAGCCTCGGCCATAAACCCCTATCTGGCCCAGGAAACCATCCGGGAGCTTGTATCCTGCGGCCTTTTAAACAAGGATTACTATGCCGCTGTAGACGACTACAACAGCGCCGTGCTTCATGGCATTGTGAAGATCGCCTCCAAGATGGGTATCTCCACCATACAGTCCTACCAGGGCGCGCGGATTTTTGAGGCCATCGGCATTGACCCCGGCGTCATAAACGAATATTTCAGCGGAACCGTCAGCCGGGTGGGAGGCATTACCTTAAAGGAAATCGAGGAGCAGGCGGACGCCCTGCACTCCGCTGCGTTTGATCCCCTGGGCCTCAACGTAGATCTGACCCTGGAAAGCGTGGGACGCCACAAGAGCAGAAGCGGCGGGGAAATGCATCTCTACAATCCCCAGACCATCCATCTCCTCCAGGAATCCACAAAGCGGGGAGATTACGGCCTGTTTAAACAGTATACTGCCTTGATAAACGGGGAATCCAATAAAGGATATCTCCGCAGGCTGCTGGATTTCAACTACCCGGAAAAGGGAATTCCTCTGGAGGAGGTGGAGAGTGTGGACTCCATTGTGACCCGCTTCAAAACCGGCGCCATGTCCTACGGCTCCATTTCCCAGGAAGCCCATGAATGCCTGGCTATTGCCATGAATACCATTCATGGCCGGTCTAACTCCGGAGAGGGCGGGGAGCGGGTGGAAAGGCTCACCGTGGGGTCCGACGGGAAAAACCGCTGCTCTGCCATTAAACAGGTGGCTTCGGCCCGTTTCGGCGTTACCTCCCGGTATCTGGTCAGTGCCAACGAGCTGCAGATCAAGATGGCCCAGGGTGCAAAGCCCGGAGAAGGCGGGCATCTGCCTGGCGCAAAGGTGTATCCCTGGATTGCAAAAACCAGGCTCTCTACCCCGGGCGTGTCGCTGATCTCCCCGCCGCCCCACCACGATATTTACTCCATCGAAGATCTGGCCCAGCTCATCTATGACCTTAAAAACGCCAACCGGGACGCCAGGATCTCCGTAAAGCTGGTATCGGAAGCCGGTGTGGGCACTGTGGCGGCCGGCGTGGCCAAGGCCGGAGCCCAGGTAATCCTTATCTCCGGCTACGACGGCGGTACCGGAGCCGCCCCCAGAAGCTCCATTCACAATGCGGGTCTACCCTGGGAGCTGGGCCTTTCGGAAACCCATCAGACCTTGCTGATGAACGGCCTTCGGGGCAAGGTGCGGATTGAAACGGACGGAAAACTGATGAGTGGCGAGGATGTGGCCATTGCTGCTATTCTGGGCGCGGAAGAATTTGGATTTGCTACGGCTCCTCTGGTAACCATGGGCTGCGTAATGATGCGTGTCTGCAACCTGGACACCTGCCCTGTAGGCATAGCCACCCAGAACCCGGAGCTTCGGGCCCGCTTCCAGGGAAAACCGGAGTATGTCATAAACTTTATGCGTTTTATTGCCCAGGAGCTGCGGGAATATATGGCCCGTCTTGGCGTCCGTTCCGTAGACGGGCTGGTGGGGCGAACGGACCTTCTCAAGGTAAAGGAAGGCCTTACAGGCCGCCCGGCCATGATGGATTTGTCCCGAATTCTTGGCAATCCTTATAAGAAGGAAGGGCAGAAGGAAATCTTTGACCCGAAACAGCTCTATAATTTCGGCCTGGAAAAAACCCTGGATGAAAAGGTGCTGATTAAAAAGCTGAAGTCCGCCCTCCAAAGCGGCCAGAAAAAGAGTATTGAACTGGATGTCAGCAATGTAGACCGGGCTTTTGGCACGATGTTTGGTTCAGAGATTACGCGGTTGTACCCGGAAGGCCTGGCGGAAGATACCTACATCGTCCACTGTAAGGGCGCCGGGGGCCAGAGCTTTGGCGCATTTATCCCCAGAGGCCTTACCCTGGAGCTTCAAGGCGACAGCAACGATTATTTCGGAAAAGGCCTCTCCGGCGGAAAACTCGTCATTTACCCGCCCAGGGGCGCAAAATTTAAGCAGGACAAAAATATCATTATCGGAAACGTGGCCCTCTACGGCGCTACAAGCGGCAAAGCCTACATATGCGGCGTGGCAGGAGAACGGTTCTGTGTGCGCAACTCCGGCGTCCGGGCCGTGGTGGAGGGCGTAGGCGACCATGGCTGCGAATATATGACAGGCGGCCGTGTGGTGGTCCTTGGCTCCACAGGAAAGAATTTCGCAGCCGGCATGAGCGGCGGCATCGCCTATGTGCTGGATGAGGGGAGCCGCCTCTACAGGCATCTGAACAAGGAAATGGTCAGCATGGAAGATATGACGGACAAATATGACGTCCAGGAATTAAAACAGATGATTGAGGAGCATGTGGCCTGCACCGGCTCCCAAAAGGGCAGGGAAATCCTGGAGCATTTTAAAGATTATCTGCCAAAATTCAAGAAAATTATTCCCTTTAATTACAGCCGGATGCTGAAAACCATGGTGCAGATGGAAGAAAAAGGGCTTTCCAGCGAGCAGGCGCAGATCGAAGCGTTCTACGCAACAATGAAAGAATAAGGGGGCAAAGAACATGGGAAAACCAACTGGATTTCTGGAATATAAACGATTAGAACCTAAGGCAGCGCCGCCCAGGGTTCGGGTTAAACATTTTAATGAATTTCATGCATCCCTGTCCAGAGAGGAACAGCAGCTCCAGGGCGCCCGCTGTATGGAATGCGGCGTTCCCTTCTGTCAGGCAGGCGTAATGATAAGCGGAATGGCCTCCGGCTGTCCCCTGCACAATCTCATCCCAGAGTGGAACGATCTTCTCTATATGGGAAACTGGGAACAGGCCTACAAGCGTCTGAAAAGAACCAGCAGTTTTCCGGAATTTACGGGAAGAGTCTGCCCGGCCCTGTGTGAGAAGGCCTGCACATGTAATCTCCACGATGAGCCAGTAAGCACTAAGAGCAATGAGCTTGCCATTATTGAAAATGCTTACAGGGAGGGCTACGCCAAAGCAGAGCCGCCCCTGCACCGCACAGGCAAAAAAATCGCCATCGTGGGAAGCGGCCCCTCGGGGCTTGCCGCCGCAGACCAGCTCAACCACCGGGGGCACTCTGTAACGGTCTTTGAACGTTTTGACCGGGTGGGAGGGCTTCTGCGCTACGGCATCCCCAATATGAAGCTGGAAAAGCATGTGATTGACCGGAAGATCAGGATTATGGAGGAGGAGGGCGTGACGTTTGTCACAAGTGCCGATATTGGCAGAAGTATAAAAGCCGATAAACTCCTGGCGGAGTACGACCGGATAATCCTGGCCTGTGGCGCCTCAAATCCAAGAGATATCAAGGTTCCGGGGAGAGAGCTTGGGGGAATCTGCTTTGCAGTGGATTTTCTCAGAGCCACCACAAAGAGCCTTTTGGACTCTGCTTTTGCGGACAGGAAGTTTATCAGCGCCAAAGGCAAACATGTGCTGGTCATCGGCGGCGGCGACACAGGAAACGACTGCGTGGGAACCTCCATCCGCCTGGGGGCAGCATCCGTCGTGCAGCTGGAGATGATGCCCTGCCCGCCAGACAAGCGGGCGGCCGATAATCCCTGGCCCCAGTGGCCTAAAGTTTTAAAGACGGATTACGGCCAGGAAGAGGCTATCGCCCTGTTTGGCTCTGACCCCCGGATCTACACCGCCACAGTGAAGGAATTTATCGGGGATAAAAACGGAAATGTGAAGCAGGCCGTCTGTCTCAAGCTTCAGAGCAAAAAGGACGAAAAATCCGGTCGCATGATGATGGTTCCCATGGAAGGCAGTGAATTTATCCTGGACGTGGACCTGGTTCTCATCGCCGCAGGCTTCCTGGGAAGCCAGGACTATGTGACTAAGGCCTTTGGCGTGGAGCTCAACGAGCGCACCAACGTAAAGACCGCCCCGGGCCAGTACCAGACCAATGTAAAGAATGTCTTCACCGCCGGCGACATGCACCGGGGCCAGTCCCTGGTGGTGTGGGCCATACGGGAAGGACGGGAGGCCGCCGCCGCGGTGGACTATGATCTCATGGGGTATACCAGCCTGGAGACGCAATAGACGGCAGGTTCTATGGAAATGGTTTCTTTTGGGAATCCTTGAAAATATTCTGTGAGAATTTACGCGCAAAGAGATGGGGAAGCCCAAGAAGTATTTCCCGATCCTCTGGCCGGAACACATAGGGGCTGTTGCCCGTCCCTCTCTCCCAGTCCACATAGCGCAGGTTTGCCATGGAATTTTCATCTGCATAGGGGTCATAGATCTGCTCTGCAAAGGGGGAATTGGCCGCCAGGGTCTGGAGGAAAAGCTCATCCGCGCAGACGGAGCGGGAAAATGTGCGGGCAATCCAGTCCTCCCTTTCCAGGGTATAGCGGGCAAAGCCATCCGTAATGCTAAACCAGTTGGCTCCCTTCTGGATTTTAAGACCGCTCCCCTTCAGGCGGTCTACCCGCAACAGCCGCTGGAGCCTGGTAAACAGCGCGTCCAGGGGTTCCGCCAGAAAAAAAGAGCTCTCCCGCAGAATATGATAGAGGGAGATACGCTCCCGCACATAGGGCGGAGCTTCCAGACTGTCGAAAGCCAGAAATTCCTTTCCCGCATTTGCGGTCAGGTTGTCGAAAAAGGCAAGGATCTCCTCCGCTGTCTTTATGGGTAGGTCGGAGCCGGACAGCAGATGATAATAGGCATAGCGACCCTTACATGCCGCCTTCAAGAGCAACAGCTCGCAGGCAATCTGGCTGTAGCCTCCCCAGTGGACGGATATCCGCTCTGTGAAGTGCAGAGGGGATTTAAGGGCCCGTTCCTGTTTTTGCCGGGCGCATTCCTCTTTCAAGCGG
This sequence comes from Clostridia bacterium, assembly GCA_910576205.1. Taxonomy (GTDB): domain Bacteria; phylum Bacillota; class Clostridia; order Lachnospirales; family Lachnospiraceae; genus RGIG4284. Next base: position 44,813 of record CAJTHL010000011.1, read on the forward strand.
GCAAACTCTGCTTCCGGCACTTTTTTGTCTATATGAAGGTAAATTTCGTTTCTTTCATGGTCCAGAAGCTCTATCAAATCCAGAAGGAGCGGGAAATTGTTGTGGGCCATAATCAGATAAGCATGTCTATTCATAAATTTATTGTATCATAATTATTCCACAGCCTCAACTATTTATACTTATGCCTGTTTATATCCTGTAAGTCACGCCACTTCATTTTTATTCTGTTGACATTTCCCCCAAATAAGCATAGTATTTTAACCAGCACTTAAAAAATGCAAAACAGCGGTTACTGAACACAGATAGGAGGATTTTTATCATGGCAATAAAATTACTTGTTGACTCATCTTCAGATATTGACCGGGAAGAGGCCCGGTCTCTTGGCATCCATATGATCTCTATGTCCATTCAGTTTGGGGAAACGGAATATCTGGACGGGGTGGATTTAACGAAACGGAAATTTTTTGAAAAACTGATTGAGAGCAACGAGCTGCCCAAAACCAGCCAGATCAACAGCTTTCAGTTTGGGGAGCAGTTTGCCTCCCTTACAGAGGACGGAAGCGAGCTGCTGGTCATTACCCTGTCCTCCAGACTCTCCGGGACTTACCTAAGCGCCGTGCAGGCGGCGGAAGATTTTCCGGGAAAGGTGTTTGTGGTGGACAGCCTTAACGCTTCTATTGGAGAGCGCATTCTGGTACAGTATGCCATAAGGCTTATAAAAGAAGGCCTCTCCATGAAGGCTCTGGTAAAAAAGCTGGAAGAGGCAAAGCACAATATCAGGCTCATGGCCCTTCTTGGCACCCTGGAATACCTGCAAAAAGGCGGACGCATTTCCACTGTAACGGCGGCTTCCGGCGCGCTCTTACATATCAAACCGGTTATTTCCATCCTGGAAGGGGAAGTGAAAATGGCCGGAAAAGCCATTGGATCCAAAAAGGGCAACAATCTTCTGGTGCAGCTCATTGAAAAATCCGGAGGCATCGACTTTTCCATGCCCTACGCCACGGCCTATTCCGGGCTGGAGGACAGCCTGCTTAGAAAATATCTGGAGGACAGCGCTCCTCTTTGGAAAGATCACGCAGAGAACATTCCTTCCTATTGTATAGGAAGCACCATTGGCACCCATGTGGGGCCGGGGGCCATTGCAGTAGCTTTTTTTGCAAAGCCGTCTGATATGTAATAGACATTAAAAAAACAGCAGCCAGTCATGTCGTCCACTGGCTGCTGTTTTATGTCCATAAAGAATCACTCCTCCAATGTTTTCTGGAGGTTGTCTACAATCTTTGTGAGTTTTTCATTTCTCTTATCACTTTCTTCTTCTTCCATTGCATCCTTCAGAGCATCCAGAAGAAACCTTACAAAACCATTAAATTGTTTATCGCTCATTCCCATATCTATTGCTTCTCTCCTTTCCATCTCTTCTTTTTGCCTGTTACCTGTTCCTAATTTATGATTCTATTGTAAATTATGGGAAAACGAAAATCAAGAGATTTGTAAAGTAATCTCTTTTTCATTTTGTTATTGACTTTTTCCTCCTTTTGGTATAGTATTTATTTATATTACATATAGTATTTAAAACTACATGTCAGTTTATAAATATTCCTCAAGGAGGTATTGTTATGAAAAAATTACAGATCAAAGACCCAGGCAGCGCAATCACCCATTTTATCGGTATGATGATGGCTGTATTTGCATCCACGCCTCTGCTGATTAAAGCCGGACGGAATCCGGACAGCATCCACTTGATTTCCCTGGCTGTCTTTATCGGGAGCATGATCGCTCTGTATGCAGCCAGTACCATCTATCATACGCTGGATATTTCGGAAAAATGCAACCGGATTCTGCGCAAAATCGATCATATGATGATTTTTGTGCTCATCGCAGGCTCTTATACTCCCATTTGCCTGGTTGCCCTGGGTGATCGCAGAGGGTATTTCCTCTGCGCTCTGGTCTGGAGCATTGCACTGATAGGCATTCTCATCAAGGCCTGCTGGATTACCTGCCCCAAATGGTTTTCCTCTGTACTTTACATTGCTATGGGATGGGTCTGTGTGCTGGCCTTCACCCAGATTTTAAATTCCCTTTCTTCCGCAGCCTTTGGCTGGCTGCTGGCCGGCGGCATTATCTACACCATCGGCGGCATTATCTACGCGCTGAAGCTGCCTATCTTCAACTCCAGACATAAAAATTTCGGCTCCCATGAGATTTTCCACCTCTTTGTTATGGGTGGTAGCGTATGCCATTTTATTGTAATGTATGTGTTTATTGCGGGGATGCCTTTATAAATCTTTGGTTGCAAACGGCTGGAAATCATTAGGATCTCCAGCCGCTACATATAATTTTATGAAAATTACCCTTTTCTATCGAGAGAAAACACCTTCCGCTCTTCTTCTTTTTTGTCATTCACTATCTGCCGGTATGCCTCATAGCCTGTTCTGAATGTTTTGTATTCTATATTTTCCGGCTCCTGGGGCTTTATTTCCGGTACTTCCTTTATCTTTTCCACCGTCTCCTTTATTCTGCACAGCTCAAACTCCTGTCTATAGCTTTCAATATCCAGTTCCACAGGTACCACTTGTTCATAGGAGGTTAAATCATCTTCCTGCCAGGAAGAATTTTCCTGTTGCTGTATTTGGGAAATGTAATGCTGCATATTCCGGGTAACGGATTCATCTGTCACTTCTCTTAGCTGCCAGCGCATTTTCATCTCCAGTATTTTACTGTAATCTGTGGAAGATTCTTCCATATTGCACTTCCCCTCGTATTCTCTTGCCCTCGGTTAAAAGGACACGCATGTGTATATCCTTGTCAACGAAGAAACTTTCACAATACACACTTTTACCGATTATCATAACACAATTTACAGATACAGGGAAGCAGGTTTTTCGTTTTTTCTTTTTTAATCAGTGTATCATCATCAATAAGCCTTCTTAAAAACATTACCTGTTGTTTCAACCTTAGGTTTCATGGCGTAAGCATTGCCGCATTCATAAATCTAAAATCCAATGGAAGGGCAAAGGAAAACTGCTATGCAATCGGATGCCCCTTTTACATAGCAGTTTTTGATTACTTATCCCCGGCCTTCCTCCCGCCGCAACCCCGCCTCCAGAAAATAAAGGCCTATGATTGCAGCCACAATTCCCAAAAGGCCTGCTCTTCCCGCTGTGCCGGACAGGGCTGTGAGAAATCTGCCCAAAAGCGGTACGGCCAGCTCCACCCGGCCGATAAAGCTTCCGTAGGGCCTGGGCAGCATGTCATTATCCGCGTTGGCGTCTCCACGGGTAATAAATTCCCCTTCCACTGTGCGGTTCTCCACAACTCTGTGGGTGGTAACTGCGTCCCCGTTTCTTCCCCCGTAAAATACAATAACATCTCCCGGCTGTACCTGCTCCGGCTTGACGGACCTGGCGTACACTACGCTTCCCAGGGGAATCGACGGCTCCATGCTGCCGCTGATAATGGTATAGGGTTTATACCCCAGAAAGCCTGGCAGAACCAGCAGCGCTCCTGTCAGCACGATAAGAAGCAAAAGAACCGTTCTTACAGCCCTGCATAGGAAAACCCCGATCCCGCCGCCTTCCTTTACTTTCTCTCTGTTTTTTCTTTTCTCAGACATTTCTTCAAAAGCACTGCCAGAAGCGCCAGAGCTGCCATTGCGCCTACGCCGATTATTGCGGCGCCGTGAATCACCCTGCTTCCCTGGTCTGTTTCTATGCCGCTTCTTCCTGCCAGAGGAACTTCGTCATCATCCAGATCTACAAGATCAGAGGGGCCTGCCTGGGGCGTCTCCCCGTCGGAAATTTCTTCCGGTTCCCCTCCCGGCTCTCCGGCCTCTTCTCCTGCTCCCCCGGGCCCTGCGGCCTCAGTCTCATTGCCGGGCAGAACCGTGACCCCGTCCTGGGTCACCACAACCGTCTCCTCGTCTACAATAACCGTCTCGCCGCCTTCAGTGCCGCCTGTTGAAGCAAAGGTCTGCAAGGGCGTATATACAAAGGTGAAGGTATTTTCCGCCTCGTTTGCCGATAAGGTTTTAGTCAGATTGTAGGCCTGGGGTTCATAACCTTCCAGGTACCGAAAAGCCACTACCGGTTTATCGCCTACGTTTCCGTAATAGGTGCGGCTGGGTACCAGCTCTTTTCCGGAGGCGTCCTGATAATTTACTTTATAGGAAACCAGATTTCCCTTAATGCCATAAAACACCACATAGTCCCTGTCTTCCGTGACGGTTATGGCAGAATTAGACACATTCTCGGCCTCCCCGTTATCACGCCCGCTCTGACGGATTCCTTTTACATAGTACTTGCTATCTGCATCCAGCTCTACCATATCCTGGGCGTTAAAGCTAACCATGGAGCCATGCTCCAGGCCTTTTATGACTATCCTGGAGTCGTTGCTGTCAATCTGGCCCCCCGAGGCCCCTGCAGAACCCTGGCCTGTGAGGGTTCCCTGTTTTCCGGCATAGAGCGTAACCGTGTAGGTGGTGTTGTGATCTGTTCCACCGTCTCCGGGAGCCGGTTCCGATGCCAGGCAGGTGACGCTGTTCAGCGCCGTTATAAGACATAAGGATAAAAATCCGGCCAGTATTTTACTCTGCATCTTCATACCCATGTCCCCCTTTCCGATATCTGGCAAATCCAAGAATCATCAGCATAATGCCGCCAGTCAGAGTCAGCCCCGACCACAGAAGGGGATTGCTTTCGTCTCCTGTCTGGGCAGATTTTACCATGTAAACCGTATTTTTCCGGGTCACGTGGCGGGTGGTTCCCTCTTTTTTATCTGTTGTCGTAGTGGGCGCAGCAACTTTCTCTACAGCAAAATTCATCTGCAGCTGTGCCAGCGTTTCCTGATATGCGTTTCCCTGCGTCTCTCCGTCCAGTGCGATTTGCAGGGAGACCGTGCCGGATTTTCCTGCCTCCAGAGTATCCAGGTAAAAATAGTCCTCCAGACTGCTGGTGGCCTCATGAAGGCCTACGCCTGTAGCCCCGGCGCTTTTGTCCCCGCCAACGCTCTCGCTGCTGTAAAGAACCCTTGATTCCCCGCCGGTTCCGCTTTCCGTATAGGTCAGAACATACGTATACGCGCCGCCGTTGGCCGTCTGTCCGCTCTTCTTCTCCTCAAGGCTTTTTACCACTTCGTTTGTCATATACCAGTCTGTGGCCTTATCCCCATTATTTTTTAACTTTATCTGGAAAGTAACGCTGTCGCCAGGCTGTAATGTGCGGGCCTGGTCTGAAATCTGGGACGACTGGAATGTGCTCTCCATCTTATCCCCAGCAAAGCGCACCTCCATGTCCCCGCTTCCCGTATAATCCTCCGCATGGGCGGTTACCCCACTGCCCAGCGCCAGGAGCATTGCCGTTACAAGGCATCCGATTTTCTTTTTCATACGCCGCTCCCTCCTGTCAGTTTAAGATTCCCGCTTTCGTCGATGGTTACATCCACGCCCCAGGCGCTCTTAATGGCGTCCTGGGCATTGTGCGTCTGCACGGCATCCACTTCCGCCTCCATCACAAACCGGACTCCGTCAAAATCATAATCCAGGGTGATTACCTTGCCGTCGTTTGTAGCAGTCACATTTGTTTTTACCCTTTCCAATACGGAGGAATCAATCATCAGCGTATCAGAAAGCGCGCTGCTGGATGTCCCGGCTTGAAGAACCTTTGTATAATAGAACACCGTCCGCTCGTCTGTGGAGGCGGCTTTATCCTCCACCCAGCCGCTTCCCTCTTTAAGGTGAAGCTTAATCAGCTCCGGGGACAAATCGGTTCTCTTTTTCCCCCCGTTCTCCAGGTTTGCCTGGCCGGAGGGCTGATCTGCGTCCGCAGCCTCCCACCAGTAGCGATACACAATTACCCGTACGTATTCATCTATAGAGCCGCTGTTATGTACGCTCAGCTCCTCCTTATAGGGTTTTCCCGGTTGAATCGTCCCGCCCTTATTATCACCAGTCAGATTTGTCAGGAGCCGTCCGCCATTTTCACCCTGCCCCCCTGCGGGAGTACCATTTTCTAATAATGTCACACCAATCTCCGTCAGTTCTATTTCAGCCTGGTAGTCCGCGCTGTAATAGGTCAGCGCCGCCTGGCTGCTACCTACAACGCTTCCCAGCAGCAAAAGCGCCGATGCTCCAAACAACAGGACTGCTGTGCGTCCTCCCGGGAAGTTTCCCGGGCTGACATGCTTTTTTATTCTCTCACGGATTCTCATTATGAAGCCTCCTTTCCGGCCGCATCCAGGCTCATCGCCCAGTCTGCGTAAGGATTCCCGTCCTCATCATAGAGTACCGGCGTACACTCCTGGACAACCACCACATTAAATGTCTCCATGTCCTCATCCTCCGGCCCCTTAATGCTGACCACCATGGTACTGCTGGATGCTCCCGGCGCTACAATATCGTTATAATACCAGTAGCCGTCTGTTTCCTGCCTCCATCCGTCCGCGGCAAAGGACAGGCCCACTGTGCTTCCCGCAAATACTTTTACGCGCACATAGCAGTCAATCCCCCCGGTATTCTCTATCCGGATATGCTTCTCCATGTCTTTAATTTCCTCCTGGAGGGTCGTCTGTGTCCCCAGGGCCAGCTCATGGCTGCCCTTTGCCGTTGCATAGGTGGTAAAATATGCCAACGAAGTCTGTACAGCCCCCGCCGACGCTATTACCAGGGCAACAGCAGCCAGAAGCGTTATTCTGGAAACATGTGATTTCTTTCTCTTCATTCCTTCCGTCCCCCCTTTTTAATTTACCGCCTGGCTTCCTGTCCAGCCGCTGCCGTTTCGCTCGTAATGGTTTCTGACGCCCGCGCCAGGTACAAGCTTGTCGTTATAGGTATTGATGTATTCTGCCAATACATCAACAACGCCTGTTCCTTCCGCATTCAACTGGATGGTCAGCTTCTGCGTCTTATTGCTGCCCGACAGCTGGTAGCTGCTTCCGCTGTAAACTTCCTCTACCGTGATTTCTGTTCCCACCGGGAAATTGCCAATATCAATGGTCTGCGCGCCGGGCGCTTTGAAGTCTGTGGTAAATACATCATTAAATATAACCTCATTCTCCAGGGTTGCCTTTACATCAAACACAAACATGGCTCCTCCCAGGGTTTCGTTGTAGCTGTCCAGGGTCTTCTTAAGCTGTACTTTTCCGTAAGCCGTATTGGTAATGGTATAGGTAGTGCCTTTTTCCCCCTTCTGCGGTTCTGAAATTTCGCTGGTGTAGTTTTCCACCGGAATTTCCTTTACCGTGTAAGTATATTTTGTTCCTGCACTGTCATATTTGGGCAGCTTCTCAAAAGTATGGAACCAGTCGTTTTCAGCATCCAGCGTCCCGGTTTTGAACGGTTTTTTGTCATCGTCATTTCGCCACAATTCCGCGGTAATGCTTTCCGGTCTCCAGTTGTTTGCATTATCCTGGTCAATCCATTCCTTCTCTACCGCTATATTGACCTCGCTTTTCTCTTTGTTTGTGATGGTGACAATATAATGCTTCTGCACTACATCAGGCCAGCTTGTATCCAGCTGCTGCTCCGAAATCTCCATATCAAATCCGGCCGCGTCGTCCTTATTCTCCTCCACGGACCATTTCACAGCCTCACTGTCGCCCAGTTTTTCCCAGGTGTGAGACCACCGGTTGCCCCGGTTAAGCTGCGTCTCTGCATCCGTGAATTCCGTGGCCAGCTCTGGAGCCGCTCCATTAAGGGATTTCATCAGATATACCCTAAGGTTTTCCGGCACTTCCTCGTATTTGGAGGTATCCGTAATCACATTTCCGTTTACATCCTCCCAGACCTTGTTTACGGTGAGGGACATTTCCTCGGTTCCCACCACGAGCCGGCCATTGTTGGCAATGGCTGAACCGTAGCCGTAAGACCAGTTTCCGGTCATTACCACACCGTCTGATCCGGCTATGGCTCTGGCAGTTTCCCTGGCTCCTGCTTCCGGGTTGCTGTATGCATAAAAAGTCCTGTTTATTCCCCATAATTCCAGCTTATTTGTTACCGGCCCAGTCTCCTTTTTCCCCGACCAGTTGGCATTGGAGCCACCCAGGACATGGCCGGAAACATACGCGTGTGTACCTTTTCCATTATCTACAGAGTGAATATCGCAGGAGTTATTGTTATCTGCAACAAAAGCGCCCTCCATTTGAAAAATTGCCAGGCTTCCTGTATCACAGCAATAAATAGCTCCCGAATACTGTGTGGCCCCGTTTGTTGGCTTTTTCAGCATGGAATTATCTGTCACATACAGATTTTTCATCTCCAGAGACGATCCACTCCATACATTAATGCCTCCTCCACAGGCATACTGTGTAGCTAAGGTTTTTGAAGAATTATTTATAATATCTGCGCAATAAATCTTAGCTTTGGCATTGTTCTTAAGAGAGATTCCTCCGCCCATTCCGGTGGTGGTATTTCCTTTAATCAAAGTACGGCTGCCTCCCTCTCCTTTGGTAATGGACAGGTTTCCGCCGGACATATAGATTCCGCCTCCCTCTCCATAGCCGTTTACTTCATTTTCCAGAATACTGCCTCCGGTTAAGGAGAGGTTTGCATTTAAGCCATGGATGCCTCCTCCGCTCCAGCTTGACTGGTTTCCCTGGATGATTCCGCCAGACATGTTCAAGGTGCCCGATACTCTGAGAGCGCCACCGCCATAGTCCTTTTCCTGGTTAACATTTTTGCCCGCCTTAATGGCTGCATCGCCTTTTATGTTCAATGTGGCTCCCGAAGAAACAAGAACCAGAGCAGCGTCTGCCTCTACAAGATTGCCGTTAATTCTGGTTTTCTCAAAGGTGACCTCATCTCCGCTCTTTACCTGGAATAAGTAATTTCTGTTTTCATCACAGCGGGTAAAGGTAATGGCTTCCTCCGTATTCAGATTTTCTTCATCCCCTGCCGCAATGGATACGGGGGAGCAGATGTAAATCGCCTCTGCATGTTTTTCCTCTGCGCGGGCCACCGCCTCCTCCAATGTTTTTGCAACAAAAGCATTCCCGTCATGTGTATGTGTTTCCGCCGGGTCCAGATAAATCCGTTCGGGTTCCATGACATCATTGTAATAATAATAGTCGATAGCGCCTTTCTTGGGCAGATACTTCATCAGAGTATAGTCAGAACCGGAATCCGTTATGGTATTTCCCCCGGATTCATTTTCCAGTTTTTCAAAAACTCCCTCCAGTATTACCCCCTTTTTAGCATACAAAAAGATTTCCGCAGATTTACCATTAGGAATGGTATTCTCATTCTGGGTTTTATTTTTATAGACATGTGATGTCTCTTCCAGTTTAAGAGAACCCGGCGATGTATTATTCAGATATACGCCTCCGATAATTTTCGGATAATCTATGGTATCCTTGTCGCTTTCTCCCTTTGCCGTGTTTTCTTTAATTACGCTCTCACCGGTTATATGGACGGTCCTTGATTTAGAAAAAACGCCTCCAGCCGTATATCCGGCCGTATTATTCAAAATCTGGCAGTCCGTAATTTTAAACGTGGTATTCGTTGTAGAAGTTTCATCGTATATAGCTCCGCCTGCCTCACTGGCAGTGTTCTCTTCTGCCGTAACGCCGGATATCTGCAGTGTTTGATTCGCTCCCATACTGCTTCCGATTGCACCGCCGCATGCCGCCTGGTTACCTTTAAATAAAGTATCCTGAATATTTACGGATGACTTATAGCTGGAACTGGGATAAATATAGACTCCACCGCCATATCTGGTATCCGTGCTGTTATCCAAAAATCTTGTTCCGCTTATCTCTGTTACTCCATCGCCTATACGAACAGCGCCCCCATTTCCCACCGCACGATTCTTTGAAAAGACGGAATCTATTATAGTGAGAGTACCAATATTTGTCTTATGAGGACCCGAAAAAGCAACGGCCCCGCCCTCTTTTGCACTTATATTTTCGGTAAATACACACGTGTCCAGATTCAAAGATACAGGGGCGCCGGTACTGCCAACCATAGTAATCGCCCCTCCGCCTACACGGTTAGAGTTTCCCAATTCATTTTTAATAAACTGGCAGTCCAAAAAAGAGCCGGAGGTGGGAGCACCGCTGCCCCATGCAAAAAACGCACCACTATTGACTCCCTTATTCCCCTCAAAAATACAGTTTTCTGCAGTCAGATTACCGCCTTTTAAGTAAATTGCACCGCCGTCTCTAGTGGCATTTCCGCCAGTAAGTCTTAAGTCCTTTAGAAATATAGCCGCTCCCGTACCGTTGCACTTGATAATACCGCCGTCTGCCACAGTTCCATTTCCCTTAAGCACACCGCCTTCTCCTCCGGTCAAAGACAGCTCCAGTTTTGCCTTTGTCAATGTAATCAACGGACTGTTACTCTTTCCTGTCCAGGTATGCCCGTTAATATCTATTGTAAACATTGTAGCATTTTTACAAGTTGTGGAGGAAATCGTAATACTCTCCCCCTCTATGTCCTGCTGCAGAACGATGGTCTCCTCATTCTTGACCGCCTTCACAGCCTCTGTCAGGGTTTTGTAGGACTTCTCCCCAATAGTCGCCACCCCGCCGCCTGCCAGCGTCACACTATAGTAGGAGAAATGGCCGGTTTCCATACTTACGTCCCCCCCATCCACAAAGGTGTCAATGGATTCCGCCACGTTTGCCTCTGTATCCAGGTGATGTATCTGTACGCCCTGCTCTTCGCCGTTTAATACCTGGCTGAAGGTCACTTTTACCTCTTTCTGGGGCTGCACTTCGTTTCCGTCCTCGTCAAGAAGGCAGATATCGAAGATTCTCTGCTCCAGGACGATCTCTCCCTCTGTCTCGCCGGACAGCAGCCGGGAAGCCGCCTCAAATCCCTCGTCCCCTTCTTGAAGCTCCATTGCCCGCATGGTCAGCGTTCCTTCCGGGAATGCGTCCGCCGGGCCGGTCATGGTAATTACCAGGCCGTCGGAGAGCGTAACGCTGTATTCCACATCTCCCTCCGGTTCTGACGGCGTGGCCTCTGGCGCTTCTGAAGGCGTCGCCTCCTCTACCTCCGACGGCGTGGCCTCTTCCTCTTTTTCTTCCGGAAGTTCCTTTTCTGTTTCCTCCTCCGGAATCACAGTATCCTCCGGTTTGCCAGTCTCCTCCGGAGCCTGCGTCCCGGGCATATCTGTCTCTTCCTCTGTTTCTACCAATGGCGTCTCCGCAACCTGGGTGTAGCATTCCTCTCCATGACTATGCTCCTCAAGGGTACATGTTAGGACAGACTCCGCCCCATAGCACTCCTCTGTATGGGTATGCTCCTCTGCGCTTTCCTCCAGGCCACAGGTAAGTAATGCCTGTTCCATAAAGCAGCCCTCAGCATGCACATGCTCTTCCTTCCCACAGCTAAGAGAAGCCTCTGCCTCCAGCGTATGAGCCGGAGTAACTGCCACATAGACTGTGGCGGATACAACCGCCGCGATCAGCACCATGGAAATTGCTGTTTTCTGCAAACGCTCCCGTCTGCTTCGTTCCTCAAAAAATTTTAACCACGTTTTTCGGATTAAATCTTTCACCGGAACACCTCCTTTTTGTTCTTTTCATGATTTATTTTTACTGGACCGGGCCTACGCTCTCAAAAGGCCAGACCCTGAATTTCAGTTTTCCTATTATCTGTGCCTGGGACACACAGTCTATCCTGCTGCTACGGCTGTCCTCCGATACGCTTCTGTGATCTCCCATAACAAACACCTTTCCTTTGGGAACCTGGTAGGGAAGCTCAATATTGCATTCCCCAAAGGCTTTTTCCTCCAGATAGGGCTCCTGCAAAAGCACGCCGTCTATATATACGTCCCCGTCACTGTTCATATCAATCCATTCTTCCGACAGGCCTATCACCCGCTTTACCAGTATCTTGTCGCTGTGATAAAATGCCACCATATCGCCCCTTGTAAATTCCGCCCCCCGCATGGAGATCACAATGTCTCCTTTTCGCAGGGTGGGAGACATGCTGGTTCCGTTTACCTGGAGAACTGGCAGCATCATATCCGCCACAAGAGCCAGGGCACAGCCGATGACAATCAATATGCCGGCCATTTTTCCAAGCTCTCCCCGGTATTGCCTTTTCCGGTTTTCCCTTTCTAATTCTGCTTCCAGCTGGGTAAGGGCCGGTATTTCAATTCTCTTCTTTTCCTTCATACCGCTCCTCTGTATTCTCCTGCCGGAGCCGGATATTATAGAGATACTGATCTGCCGCCTTCTGGGCCATCTCAAAAACCCCGTTTAACCGCAGGGCTGCCTCCGCGATAGATCCCGCCTTCTCAAGCTCGATTTCCCTTTTTGTGCGTTCCGCCTGCAGGGTGTCCACCAGCTCATGAATGCGGGCGTCTTTCTGGTCCAGACGCTTCCGCAGACGTTCATAATTTTGTTCCAGCTCCCTAAGCTGTTCCGTGGTTTCCGCCAGTTCCTGCTTTGTATCCCCGGTCTCCCTTACCTGTACGACCAGCATCTGAAGCAGCTCCCGCCGACTAAGTTTTCGTAGTTCCTTGTCCGTCATGGCGCTTTGCTCTCCTCCGTGTTTCGTTGTACTGACCGGAACATTCTTTTATTCTGCGAGTATCTCATCTATAAGCTGAAGCAGCTCTATAGCGCTGTGAAATATGGCTTCCTGGTTTTCGTTCTGCCATATCAGCCTTCCCTGCCAGGTATAATGCTCCCGGAACAGGATCTGGATACGGAATATAACAGCATTCTCACTGCCGTCGCTCTCCGAAAGAATCAAAGGGAGGGGATAATTGGGGCAGGTCTCCATATCCAGCAGGCTGTTTAAGAGCAGAACCATCTGGGACAGGCTCTGTAACTCCTCCTTTTTGTCCAGGCGTGGATGCTGTAGAAAACCGTCTATTATGCCGTTTTTATAAGATCTGACCGTGAGCACCGCCTCCCTGCTGTTACAGGGAAGCATTCTCCCTTGAAGCACACTTCCACCACCCTTCTACTCTGCTATACAGCCTTACCATAACAGAATGTTGTTAGCAGTCTGTTATTTTTCCCGGAAAAAGGGTCCCGATTTATATATCTTAAAAAATCACTGACAGCGTGTCATAATGGGATATCCGAAGAATATTTCTTTCCGGAAGGCAGCGCGGCAATGCGATAGGTAATGTCTGCCTTGGAATGACGGTAAGCCATATGAAAAGCACGGTCTATCCGGCTCATAACAAGCCGGGTGTTTTCCTCATCGGCTCCCGTAAGCATAAGAATGTAAGCTCCTGTTTCCAGCCTGGCCACTGGGTCGCCGGTTCTAAGGCTTTCCAGAAGAATGCGCTCCAGTCTCCGCATATCCGTGACCGGAACCGCTCCTTTGCCCAGACTGACAATAGCAAGCGTGGATGTCTGCTCTGTGCGTTCCAGATGCCGCCTTTCCAGGGCAACAATATTCTGAAATATTTCAAAAGTGCAGAAAAACGCCCGCCGGTCCAGCTCCCCCTCACACATCCGTTTAAGAACCTCGGTACTTTCCATCCCCTTCTGACAGAGCCCCACAGCCAGCACATAGAGGCGTTCTACCCTGTTTGCCGGCGATATCCCAAATTCCCGGTGCATTTTATCCCGGAAAGCTTCGTATTTTTCAATCGCCTGCTCCGGCTGGCCCAAAGCAATCAATGCCCGCATCTGGTAAATGATAAAATCTTCCTCGGCAAAATCAATCTGATACCCCTGTCCGCAGATATTTAAGACCTCTATCCACTTTTCCTCCCTGGCCAGTAAAGGCAGGACTTCCCTGCACATATCCAGGTACAGTGCCCGGTAATACTGCCTTAATACCAGGGCCCATTCGCTGTCATTGGCGGAAAGGAAATCCCCTTTATACAAAGAGACAGCCAAAAGGAGAAGCCTTACATGCTCCTGTCCCTGTATTTTTCTGGCTTCCAGACAGGCCGTCTCAAACCGTTCCGTATCCAGTTCAAGAGGAATATCCGCATTCCAGACATAACATCCCGGAAGGGTCTGCAAGAGATCCTCCTGCTCCGGAAACATGGTTCTCAGCAGAAGGCGGACCTTGAATACCATATGACGAAGCGCATTTGCCGGGTCGCTGCTCTTCTCCGCCCAGAATTTTCCAATCAGTTCCTCCGAAGAAATACTTCGCCCATGATTCACAATGAGATACTGTAAAAAAGAGAGAACCTTCTTTCCTGCCTTTGGGGGCGTTCCGCCTTTTTCCTCCGGCAAGGCATAGGAAAACGTGCCCAGCAGTTCAAAATACAGGGGTTTCCTTTCATTCACTGTCCGTCACCTCAACCTGTTCCAGAAATTTGTCGTAGATTTCCTCGCCCCGCTGCCTGGCTTTTACCGCATCCATCAGTCGGCCAAAGGCGCCCAGATACCGGGTCTTTCCCTGGAATGTAATCTGGGCTATCCACAATTTCCTTTTTTTATTAAAATATACCCCGTTATATCCGCTGGTATTGGATTTAATCAGACGTCCGCTTTTTATAGCCTTCAGCTTTGTGACGGAGGTTCCCTCTGTCAGACCCAGGCTGTCTCTGTAGACTATGGAGCGGAGGCAGCCGCAGCTCTTTGTCTTTCCCGATTGAAGCCGCGTCTGGCCCACAACCGTTTCCTGCCCGCAGACGCACCGACATTTCCATTGATGCTCTCCTACAGATTTTCCGGCATATTCCACGACTGTCAACCAGCCGAATTTTTTCCCTGTAAAATTTTTCACCGGTGGACGACTTAGGCAGCCGCAGCTTTTTCTGTAGCCTGCCGTCAGCTGTCCCAGCTCTGCACACACCTCATTTCCGCAATCGCACCTGCAGACCCAGACGGTGCTTCCCCGCCTGCCCCGCTCTTTTGTCGGTCTAAGTGCCGTCAATTTCCCAAAATGCATTCCCGAAATGTCGCGCTGTCCCGGCCCTACCACAGTACCGCACCCACAATCCTGCACGCTCTCCCTCTGGAGACAGCGGGTGTCCAGGAAAATCCCGCCTCCGCACTCACAGCTGCATTTCCAGATTATGTATCCTGCCTTTCTCTGATCTGTCGCCTCTACCACAGTCAGCTTTCCGACCCTGGTTCCAATCCCTATCACCCGGCAACTCCTGCCTCTCACGTTTCCTGCAGGTATATCCGCGTAATGACGCAAAGGTTTATATTCTGCGACACTTTTTTAAATTCATAACAATCAGACAGCAATTTTCAAGCGGCTCATATTTTGGCGTTTCTGTTCCAGATTGGGATGAACATATTGATTCAGTGTGACACTGATATTAGAATGCCCCAGAATCTCGCTTAGGGTTTTTACGTCAAATCCCACTTCCATACAGCGGGTGGCAAAGGTATGCCGCAAGGTATGAAAATGAACCTCCTGGATCTGGCATTTCTCCGTATACTCTTTTAAACGGCGCTGAAGCTTCCTTGGCTCCATGCAGCAGTGGGTTCCCGTCAAGATAAATGCCATGGGATCCATGGGGTCAAACCGCGCAAACAGGGCGTTAAGATCCGGCATAAGGGGAATGACCCTCTGTGAGCTGTCGGTTTTCGGACTTCCTATGACAAGCTCCGTTTTTCCATAGTTTCCGGCATCCGGATTCTGAATCCTCTGGACCGTCTGACAGATAGAGAGCGTGCCGGCCGGCCGGGAAATGTCGCTCCATCTCAGCGCACAGACCTCGCCGATGCGAAGCCCGGTGCGCAAAGCCAGATAAACCCCGAATTTACAAAGATCCATTTCATTTACCAGAAAGCGCATCAGCTTTGCCTCCTCCTCCCTGCTTAAAACCCGCACCGTTTTTTTCTGATCTTTCGGATAAATGATTTCAAGCCTGGAAAGCTGCTGTCCGCTCCGCTTTTCCGCATATAGAAAGATTGTATGAAACAATACCAGAATATTCCGGGCAGTTTTTGCCGATAACTTTTTCTGACACAGTAAAAGCCGGGTAAAACTGTCCACATCCTCCGGGGTGATCTCAGATAACATTCTTTCACCGAAAAAGGGCTTAATATGGTTTTCCATATCCGCCTTATATCTGGCGCTGCTGGATGCTTTCAGTCGTATTCTGTTTGCAATAATCCAGCTATCGCAGTACCAGGCAAAAGAATCCTTTTGTACATCTCTCTTTTCTGCCATACCTTCCGTTGTCTGAGGAAAGCAACTGTTTGTCTGTAACAATTTCTGTTCTGCACATGTCATAATGGCTACACCTCCGTTTTTCCTATTTATCGGACTATCCTGTCCGATGAAAATAAGTTTACCGGAAGATAATCGCTATTATTCAAAAAAATCGAAAATTAGTTGCGAATTGTGGAAGATGAGAGTATAATAAAATTAATAGCAGGCTTAAACGGTCATGTCGCAGAATATAAACTTCTGCGACATTTTTTGACTTTTCTTTCCGTCCCTGCTATGATGAAACTATGAATTACACCTATATCCTGGAGTGCGGCGACGGCTCCCTCTACACTGGCTGGACAAATCAGCTGGAAAAACGCGTAAAACAACATAAAGCAGGCAGAGGCGCCAAATACACACGGACGCATCTGCCTGTAAAGCTTGTCTATTTTGAGTGTTTCCCCACAAAGGAGGAAGCCATGAGCCGGGAGTGGGCCATCAAGCAGCTCTCCCGGCAGGATAAACTAAAACTCATTGCCGGGAATCCTGTTAACGAGGATCCCTACTGAAGCAGATTCATGGGATCCACCGGTTTCCCGTCCTTCAGAACCTTGAAATATACGTTGGAGCCTTCCTTCACGTAAAAGCGGGTGGGCTCATTTACCAGGCCAAGCTTCACGCCTGCCTGCACCGGACTTCCCGGTTCTACAGCCACATCCTTAAGCTGTCCGTAAACGCCCTCATAGCCGTTTCCGAAATCCACAGTAACCGTAGTGCCCAGTTCATCGTTCTCTTCAATCTTCGTCACCTGACCGTTGGCTCCGCATAGCACATCTTGATTAACCTCCGCCTGGATGATAACTGCGGGATTGTATTTGTACTGCTCCAGGGTCGTAAAGAATACGGTCTTATCCATGCTGTAATCCAGAATAATATTTCCGGCCACAGGCCAGAGAAGCTTGTCCGTCTCGGGAGCGAAGTTGTAGGTAAATGCTTCCGCATCCAGGGCAGCTGCGTCCTGAAGAGCTGCCTCCTCCGCCTCTGCCTCCAGAGCGGCCAGCTCTTCCTCGGTCAGAAAGTATTCCTCCGTGGGTTCCAGGCCGGCATAATCGCCCTCTAATTCAGCCACGCTTTCCTGCTTTGGCTCTTTTTTAGTATCTTTCTTTTCCTCAAATTCTGCCTTTGCCGTGGAGGATGCCGCTTCCTGCTTCTGCTCCTCCAGTTCCTCTTCCAGTTTTTTTGCCTCCTCAAAGGCTTTCTCCGCTTCGGCGACTTTTTGCGCCAGTTCCTCTTCTCTTTGATTCTTTTCGGATCTGCCGACTGTATACATCCCCACCATGCCGGCGGCGGCCAGCAGACAAAGGCTCATAGCTGCCGCCATCATCCGCCCACGCAGCGGGTTCTTTCTTGTTCTCTTTTTTACTGCCATAAGCTCACCTCATCATTTATTCTATCCATAGGATAGCCAGATTAGGAAAAGCTTATACATTCCATCCCCTCGTAGAAATATTGTAAAATTTCCAGAAATGTCTTTCCCTGGAAAGCCTGGACATGAGCCTGGTACATACTTAGTCCAAAGCCGTGTCCCACGCCTTTTGTGGTGGCAACCCAGCCGTTCTTTGTCTCCTGGATGGTAAAACAGCTGGAGTTCAGAGCTTCCCTGTGGCGGAATTCTTCCCCCGCCATGCCTTTCCCCCCCAGGCGGATTTCCGTCACATATCCGGAGGCGTCTGTTTCCAGGATTTCGGGCACATCCTCTGTCTGAAGCCGCACCACACCCAGATATCCTTCCGCTTCCAGGTCTCCCGGACATTCCACAGCCTTTAAATAAGGATACGCCTCTCCCAAAAGGGAGCCGTCCCTGGTCTGCCCGGCGCTGACCGCGTGAAAGGGCAGATCCACGTATTTTCCCTCGTAAGAGAGCACTTTCCCACTGGTTTCCTGAACCGCCCAGGTGATTTTTTCGTAGTATTCTTCAAAATGTTTGTTTCCCCACAGCTCCTCCAGCTCTTCCGGCATATAGCAGGCCATCTCCCAGATTTCCAGCCGTTCTTCGCTGATCTGCTCCGGCCCGATTCCCTCCGCCTCCATACGCCACGCCAGGTTGCTGCGGGCAATCACCGCCTGGGCCTTTAAGGCTTCCAGCTCATAAGTGACAGGCATCTCTCCTGGCAGAATCCGCATAACCCATGCATCGAGAACATCAATTCTATCTCCTTTTGCTGCCAGCAGCGTTTCTTCCGTTTGGCTTCCAGACAGCATCACTACTATATAAGGAAACAACAATAAAATTAAAAAGACCGAAAAGGCCGTCTTTATTTTTTCTATCATTTTATATCTTATGTGGGGCAAAGAAGAATATGCGGGTATTAATTGATACAAATGGAAGATTCTGGATGCGGAAGGTCCCGGTATCCAGAACATATTTTCTGCATATATGATAAAATACAGGCGGCGCACATCCATTTCCGGATATGCGCCGCCTGTATTTTATCACATTTATTTTCTTTTTTATTACAGTGTAACCGTAATCTTATCCAGATGCCAGATTTCATCCACATACTGCTGGATGGTTCTGTCGGAAGTAAATTTCCCGCTGCTGGCCACATTAAGGATAGCCTTCTTTGCCCAGCCCTTCTCATCACGGTATGCCTCTTCCACACGCTTCTGGGCCTCTGCATAAGCCTTGAAGTCTTTTAGGATGAAATAGGTATCCGCCCGGTCGCTGCTGTTGGTGTTCAGCAGGGAATCATAGATATCCCGGAATTTCTCGGGATCATTGGGGGCGTACTGGCCGTTGATAAGCTGCATAAGCACTTTGCGGATATCCTGGTCGCTGTTAAAGATATCCATGGGATGATAGCCTCCGTTATTCTCATAGTCGATTACCTCGTCGGAAGAAAGGCCGAAAATAAATGCATTCTCCTCTCCCACTTCCTCCACAATCTCCACGTTGGCTCCGTCCATGGTGCCTAAGGTTACGGCTCCGTTCAGCATAAATTTCATATTACCTGTACCGGAAGCCTCCTTGCTGGCTGTGGAAATCTGCTCGGATACATCCGCAGCCGCGAAAATCCACTCTGCGTTAGATACCCGGTAATCCTCAATAAACACCACCTTAATCTTTCCGTTAATGGAAGCATCCTTGTTGATGACATCTGCCACGGAATTAATAAGCTTGATGGTCAGTTTAGCCCTGTGATATCCTGCCGCGGCCTTGGCTCCGAAGATAAAGGTTCTGGGATAGAAAGGCATCTCCGGGTTTTCTTTAATCTCATTGTAGAGATACATCACGTGAAGGATATTCAGAAGCTGACGCTTGTACTCGTGGAGACGCTTTACCTGCACATCAAAAATGGAACGGGGATCCACATCCACACCATTATGCTCTTTGATATATCTGGCCAGGCGCACCTTATTCTGGTATTTGATCTGCATAAACTCCTGCTGAGCCTTCTCGTCGTCCGCATAAATGGCCAGCTTCTTAATCTGGGGCAGATCCGTGATCCACTCGTCGCCCACATGGTCTGTCACCCAGCCAGCCAGAAGCGGATTTCCGTGAAGCAGGAATCTTCTCTGGGTAATACCATTAGTCTTATTGTTGAATTTCTCCGGGAACATCTGGTAGAAATCCCGAAGCTCCTGGTTTTTGAGAATCTCTGTGTGCAGCTTTGCCACGCCGTTTACAGAGTATCCTGCGGCGATAGCCAGATGGGCCATCTTTACCTGGCCGTCATAGATAATCGCCATCTTACGGACTTTTTCGTTATCGCCAGGATATTTCTTCTGAATATCAATAATAAACCGGCGGTTGATCTCCTCCACGATCTGATATACGCGGGGAAGCAGGCGGGAGAACAGCTCGATAGGCCATTTCTCCAGGGCCTCCGCCATAATGGTATGGTTGGTGTAGGCGCAGGTCTTTGTGGTTACTTCCCAGGCTTCGTCCCAGGTAAGGCCCTCCTCATCCATCAGCACACGCATCAGCTCCGCAACTGCCACGGTGGGATGGGTGTCATTTAACTGGAAAGTCGCCTTCTCGTAAAATTTGCGCACATCATCGTGCTGCTCCTTATATTTCTGCACGGCTCTCTGGACGCTGGCGGAGATAAAGAAATACTGCTGTTTTAAGCGCAGCTCCTTGCCTGCCATATGGTTATCGTTGGGATAGAGCACCTCCGTAATATTCCGGGCCAGGTTTTCCTCCTCCACAGCTTTCTGGTAATTTCCTTTGTCAAAAGAATCCAGATGGAAGGAATTCATGGGCTCCGCGTCCCAGATACGAAGGGTATTTACCATATTGTTGCCATATCCCACAATAGGAATATCATAGGGAACAGCCTTAACGCTCTGGTATCCCTCCTGGATAAATTTGTGGTTGCCCTTTTCATCTGTCTCAATGCGCACATAGCCGCCGAATTTTACGGTCTCTGTGTACTCGGGACGGCGCAGCTCAAAGGGATTGCCGTTTTTCAGCCACTCATCGGGCACTTCGATCTGATAACCGTTCTCAATTTTCTGCTTGAACATGCCGTAGTGATAGCGGATACCGCAACCATAGGCCATGTAGCCCAAGGTAGCCAGGGAATCCAGGAAACAGGCTGCCAGCCTTCCCAGACCGCCGTTTCCAAGAGCCGCGTCCGGCTCCTGGTCTTCCACAACGTTCAGATCGCAGCCCAGCTCGTTCAAGGCTTCCTTTACCTCGTCGTAGTAAGTCAGATTGATCAGATTATTGCCCAGGGCACGGCCCATAAGGAACTCCATGGACATGTAATAGACCATTTTGGGGTCCTGTTTTTTCATCTCGTCCTGGGTAGCCAGCCATGCGTCGATGACGGCGTCCTTTGTGGCCAGCGCAACCGCGTGGAAAATCTGCTGCTGGTTGGCCTCCTCGATATTCTTTCTATATAATGTCTTTACATTGTAAACTACGCTTCTCTTAAACATTTCTTTGTCAAAATGTCTTTTGCTCGCTGCCATAGCATCCTCCTGTTTTTAACAAATTTTTTCTAGTCCGATGGTCACCTGCTGTTCGTTTACGTTCCACTCTTTTGAAATGGACATCTGCTGGTCTGTCATAATGGTATCTGCCAATACCTTCTCCTGGATCGCCGTTTTATTTTTCTCTACGATATCCGCGATCTTTGTATTCTGATTGATGGATACCCTGATGTGATCCATCACCTCAAAACCTGCATCTTTTCGCATAGTCTGTATTTTGCTGATGACCTCATAGACAAAACCTTCCTCGATAAGCTCCGGCGTCAAGTTGGTGTCCAGCACCACCGTTACGGTATTATCCGCCTCTGTGATATACCCCTCTTTCTGAGCCATTTCTATCAGAAGATCCTCTTCACATAATACCACTTCCTGCCCCTGGATGTCAAATTTTAACGCCCCGTCTGCCTTCAGATCGTCCATGGCTTTGTTGCCGTCCAGAGCTTCCAGCTCTTTTTTGATGCCACCCAGAAGTTTTCCGTATTTGGGGCCTACGGTCTTAAGCTGGGGTTTGAAGGTATAGGAGGTAAATTCACGCACATCGTCAGTAAATACTACCTTTTTTACATTCAGCTCTTCCTCCACGATTTCTTTATAGAAATCCGGGAAACTGTAGGGTGCTTTGATAAACATGGCTGCGATGGGCTGACGGTTCTTGATGTTGGCTGTATTCCGACATGCCCGGCCTTTTACCACCACATCCAGCACTTCGCCCATGTACTCCTCCAGCTGGCTGTCTATCCACTCTTTTTTTACCTCCGGGAAATCGCACAGGTGAATGCTCTCCGGGGCGTCTTTGTCGATGCTGCACACCAGGTTGCGGTAGATATCCTCTGTCATAAAGGGGATCATGGGGGCCGCGGCCTTGCTGATGGTCACCAGAGCGGTGTATAAGGTCATATAGGCGTTGATCTTGTCCTGCTCCATGCCCTTTGCCCAGAAACGCTCCCGGCTCCTGCGCACATACCAGTTGCTCATATCGTCCACAAAGTCCTGCAACGCTCTGGCCGCCTCGGGAATGCGGTAGTTTGCCAGATTGTCGTCCACCTGGCCTACTACGGTGTTTAACCTGGACAACAGCCATTTATCCATAACGGTAAGCTTTTCATAATCCAGGGTATATTTTGTGGCGTCAAAATTGTCAATGTTTGCATACAGCACAAAAAACGCATAGGTATTCCAAAGCGTACCCATAAATTTGCGTTGTCCTTCCATAACGGCCTTTCCGTGGAAACGGTTGGGCAGCCAGGGCGCGCTGTTCACGTAGAAATACCAGCGGATGGCGTCTGCGCCGTAGGTGGCCAGCGCGTCAAAGGGATCCACGGCATTTCCTTTGGATTTACTCATTTTCTGCCCGTTCTCATCCTGTACATGGCCCAGCACAATGACATTCTCATAGGGGGCCTTGTTGAAGAGCAGGGTGGACTCTGCGAGCAGGGAGTAGAACCAGCCTCTTGTCTGATCTACGGCCTCGGAGATAAACTGCGCCGGGAACTGCTGATCAAACAGCTCTTTATTCTCAAAGGGATAATGATGCTGGGCAAAGGGCATGGCGCCGGAATCAAACCAGCAGTCAATCACCTCCGGCACCCGGTGCATGGGCTTTTGGCACCTGGGGCAGGGGAAGGTAATTTCGTCGATGTAGGGGCGGTGAAGCTCTACGGTCTTTGCGGCCTCATTCTGGCTCAGCTCATAGAGCTCCTGCCTGCTTCCGACAGAATGCATATGGCCGCATTCGCACTCCCATACATTCAGCGGCGTACCCCAGTAGCGGTTTCTGGAAATCCCCCAGTCCTGAATATTTTCCAGCCAGTCTCCGAAACGGCCCTTTCCGATACTCTCGGGAATCCAGTTGATGGTGTTGTTGTTGCGGATAAGGTCGTCCTTTACCGCCGTCATCTTGATAAACCAGGATTCCCGGGCATAGTAGATAAGCGGCGTGTCGCATCTCCAGCAGTGGGGATAGCTGTGTTCAAAGGTGGGGGCGGAAAACAGCAGGCCCCGCTCCTCCAGATCTACCAGCACCTTGGGATCGGCCTTTTTCACAAAGAGGCCTGCAAAGGGGGTCTCCTCTGTCATATTTCCTTTGCCGTCCACCATCTGCACAAAGGGCAGGTCGTATTTGCGGCCTACCTGGGCGTCGTCCTCACCAAAGGCCGGAGCGATATGAACCACGCCGGTACCGTCGCTTAACGTGACATAGTGGTCGCAGACTACATAGTGACCCTTTTTGTGCTGCTTTTGGGCAACCTTTGCGGCGCACTCATAGAGAGGTTCATATTCTTTATATTCCAGATCCTTTCCCACATAGGTTTCCAGCACCTCGTAGGCGGATTTTCCCTCCTCTGCCAGGCTGCCCAGCACGGTATCCAGAAGAGCCTGGGCCATATAGTAAATATGGCCGTCCGCCGCCTTTACCTTTACATAAGCCTCATCCGGGTTTACGCAAAGGCCCACGTTAGAGGGCAGCGTCCAGGGTGTGGTGGTCCATGCCAGAATATAGGCATTCTCCTCCTCTTTTACCTTAAAGCGGACAATAGCGGAACGTTCTTTTACGTCTTTATACCCCTGGGCTACCTCGTGGGAGGAAAGGGGCGTTCCACAGCGGGGACAGTAGGGCACAATCTTAAAGCCTTTGTAAAGGAGGCCTTTGTTCCAGATCTCTTTTAAGGCCCACCACTCGGACTCAATATAATCGTCGTGGTACGTCACATAGGGATCGTCCATATCTGCCCAGAATCCTACAGTGCCGGAGAAGTCCTCCCACATGCCCTTGTATTTCCAGACGCTCTCCTTACATTTGCGGATAAAGGGATCCAGGCCGTACTCCTCAATCTGCTCCTTGCCGTCCAGGCCCAGCTCTTTTTCCACCTCCAGCTCCACGGGCAGCCCGTGGGTATCCCATCCGGCCTTCCTGGGCACCATATGGCCCTTCATGGCCTGGTATCTGGGAATCATGTCCTTGACCACCCGGGTCAGCACATGGCCGATATGGGGTTTGCCGTTGGCTGTGGGGGGGCCGTCATAAAAGGTGTAGGTAGGACCATTCTTACGGCTTTCCATGCTTTTGCGGAAAATATCATGGTCTTTCCAGAACTGCTCAACATTTTTTTCTCTGTCTACAAAATTTAAGTCTGTGGATACTTTTTGATACATGTTCCTGCTTCCTTTCTAAAATCTTACTTTTTCTGTCTGACTGGTGTTGGGACCGGGTGGGGCTTCGCGTCGCTTTCCCAACCTGTATTACCTTATCTTTGCTTCAATCATGGGCCAGCGCTGCCTGCGCACGGATCATTGCCTGTACGCAAAAAATTCGCCCCTTCTGTAAAAGGACGAAAATATTTTTCGCTATACCACCTGTTACAGCATGCCGTTACATGCGCTCCCTATAACGGGGGAATCCGTCAAAGCCTACTCTGTGTTCAGCCTGAAACTCAGAAGTGATTTTCAGATAACCCCTACTCGCGCCGGGCTCTCACCCTCCCCGGCTCGCTTTGCCTTTTGAAGCTGTCCTACTGTCTCCGTCAACGTTTTTTCAGATTTTTTTCATTCTGCATTATATAATGAAGAAAAAGGCTTTGTCAAGCCATTCCAGAACCATTTGACAATTTCCTTGAAAAAACAGGGATAATTTAAAAAAATTTTAAAGAATTCCGGGAAACTCCCCCTTGCAAGCCCTTAAAAAATACCCTATAATGGGTTTCAGAATAGAATTCGGACACGATTTTCAGATAAAAATCTTTCAAGCAAATAATAAGGAGCTTTTCATGAAGTTTAAATATAGATTTCTGGCAGGCCTTCTGACCTGCTCTCTTTCTTTTACTATTTTCGCATGTCCTGTTCCGGCAGAGGCCAGACGACAGACAGCCGCCGAAAAGAGGGCTGCTGAGGAAGCCGCCGCCCAGAAAGAGGCGGAGCGGCAGTCCTATTACAACAAATCCATTGATTCTAACGCTATTCCCAACTGGCCCCAGGGCCCTCAGATCTATGCGGATGCCGCGATTGTCATGGAGGCGTCCACCGGAGCCATTCTCTATAATAAGGATATGGACAAGGCCGAATACCCCGCCAGCATCACAAAGATTATGACCGCCCTTCTGACCGTGGAAAACTGTTCCCTGGACGAAGTGGTGACTTATTCTTACTATGCCACCCATTCCATCGAATATGGAAGCAGCAGCATCGGCACCACAGAGGGGGAGGAACTGACCGTGGAGGAATCCCTCTATGCCCTTCTCCTGGAATCCGCTAACGAGTGCGGAAATGGTCTGGCCGAGCATATCGCCGGTTCCGTGGAGGCATTTGCCGACATGATGAACCAGAAAGCCGCGGAGCTTGGCTGTACCAACACCCATTTTGTAAATCCCCACGGCCTTAACGACGAAAATCACTATACCACCCCTCATGACATGGCTCTGATTACCCGGGAAGCCATTAAGCATGAGGCCTTTGTGACCATTTCCGGCACAGACCGGTACGAGATGCGGGCCACAAACAAGGATGATGAAATCACTTACATGAAGAATCATCACAATATGATTAACAATTACAAAACCGATAAATTTCTGGACGATACGGTTATCGCCGGAAAAACCGGGGCCACTTCGGACGCCTTAAACACGCTTGTCACCGTGGCGGAGCGAAACGGCATGACGCTTATCGTGGTAACCATGCGCACCCACAGCACCAACGAAAAGGGCGTTCCCCTTTACCCGGACACGCAGCTTCTGCTGGATTACGCAACGGATAATTTCAGCAAAGTAAATATTGCCGCTAACGAGACGAATTTTTCCGTAGATAATTCCAAATTTTTCCATACCGGAAGCAGTATCTTTGGCAGCTCCCAGGCCCTAATTGAGGTAAATCCCAGCGGCTATGTGGTTCTTCCAAACGACGTTCCCTTTGAGAACGCCTCTCCAACCCTGGATTTCCAGAGCGAGGCGGAAAATCCCGATGTAGTCGCCTCGCTCTCCTATACCTATGAGGGGCAGCCTATTGGCGGCACCACCATTGACCTGGCAAAATCTGCTGTCCAGGAATTTACTTTTGACAAGACTTCCGGCGATGAAGCCTCCTCCAGCGATGCTACAGGGAACGAGGATGAGACTCTGGACAGCTCCAAAAAGAGAATTGTGAAAATCAATGTAAAATTAGTATTGATTTTTTCCGCCGTCATTGCTATAGTAGTATTGTTGTTGTCCTTCCTACGCAGATATGGAAGAAGAGTCCGCCTACGCAGACGTCCCCGTTCCAGAAGGGGCCGCAGGAGACGCCGTTATTCCAGGCATCGCCGCAGACGGTGATAACGCAAAAATTTTATTTGTAAATAATGGCAAAAGCTGTTATAATACAAGAAATGTTTTGTCCGTTTTCGTAGCTCAGCTGGATAGAGCACACGCCTCCTAAGAGAACCTATAGCGGAAACTTTTTGGAGGAGCAGAAGCCGCAAGTCACACACAATTTTATACACGTTTCCGTAGCTCAGATGGATAGAGCGACCGCCTCCTAAGCGGTAGGTCGGGTGTTCGAGTCACCTCGGGAACGCTGGGAACATAGCCGAAAGCCTTGATTTTAGCGGGTTTTCGGCTTTCTTCATTTTAGCACTGAAATCCGGTTTTGCTAATATGCTAATACATCTGAAAATCGATAGTTTCTTATTTTCCGAGAGAAATCGGACAGATAGCAAAGTACGATTAGCAGAAGCCCGTCTTGCTAATCAAAATGCCTTTCCTGCTAATTCCCCGAAAAATGTTGCTAAAAATCGTGCTAATTTGAAAGGCGATAGTTCCAAGTTCAATAGCTTGTTTTATAGGTTTACCTGTTACCAGATACGGCACATTTGAGTATCCCATCGCTTCTATAATATAATGGAAGCAGGAAAGGACGGTGAGCTGCATGAGAGAAAAGAAAACTCACATATATGTGGATAGCCAAGAAAAAAGCATTTTATTACATACCCTTGTGGAGCTGAAAAACCAGCTCATACGGCAAGGCAAATATGGGGACTACGTTGACGAGCTTATCTTCAAGGTAGCCAATGCCCCCATCAAGAAAGTAAAAATTGAATATGTCTAAGGCACATCTTTATGAAGCCGCTTATTCTTAACCCTTGTCATCCCTCTGGCTTCGCGGGCTTTCTTGATAGCCTGTCCTATCGGCGTAAATCGAAGTCAAAATGATTGTTCCTTTCGTCCATTAGCTCACCACCTATACTTTGAAAATCTTACCCTTATATTTTACAGAGATGTGGCTTCCAGTTAAACAATGTGAAATCTCTCAATATAAGAGACTAAATCTCCTATACTAAGAGGTTTCTATGCTAAAAGACTGTCAACATATATTATGAGTGAGCCAGACGCATAAGACGCAGAGCCAATAAGCAAATAAAAATTTTATTTTTTAGATTTGCAACAAGTAGATTTAATATCCGATTCCTCTAAATAAACTGTTCCCCAATCACACATAGCATCTAAAATGGGAGTAAGAGTATTACCGAAATCTGTTAAAGAGTATTCCGTTCTCGGCGGGACAACAGGATAGACTTTTCTGTTAATCAGTCCATCGTTTTCAAGTTCTCTCAACTGTTGGGCTAACATTTTATCGGTTGCCTTTGGAACTAACTTGTGTAGTTCACTATATCGTAAGGTTTTCCCCATAAGATGCCACAGAATAACAGATTTATATTTTCCACCTATTAAATCAATCGTTGCTTCCACAGGGCAATTATATCCATTTTTACAATTTGTATTCATAGAAATTCTCCTAACTTACTTTTTAGGTAGTATATACCCAAAAAGTGCATTCTTGCAAACTGATTTATTTTCGCTATAATTATAGTATAGGGAAACCTAAAAATCAAGTTTATAGCAGGAGGAAAACTTATGAACTTCTTAGAAATTGCTAAATCACGGTATTCCGTCCGTGATTACACAAGTCAAAAGGTAGAGCAGGAAAAGTTAGAAAAGATTTTGTTTGCTGCTCATGTTGCACCTACCGCAGCCAATTTGCAGCCTGTCCGTCTTATTGTTGTGCAAGAGGATGAGGGATTAAACAAAATCGGAAAAGCTGCAAACCTTTACGGAGCACCTCTGGCAATCATTGTTTGTTCCGAACATACTAAAGCATGGACTCGTCCATTCGACAGAAAGCAGACTGTTGATATAGATGCGTCAATTCTTACAGACCACATGATGATGGAAGCAACCGAGTTGGGATTAGGTTCTGTATGGATTTGCTACTTCAAGCCCGATGTCATCAAAAAGGAATTTCAACTGCCAGATACCCTTGAGCCTATTAACATTTTGGCGATTGGTTATTCAAATGAAAATCCTGCTGACCCAGAGCGTCATGCTACACAGCGTATTTCTTTGGATGAGTTAGTCCATTACGAAAAGCTGTAACCGAAACAACCGTTTGTGTAAAAGCAGGCACTTCCGAAAAGTTTCCGAAATGTACGGATTATCTTGAAAAGTCACAAACAGCAATCTATAATTTATCTGACAACTGAATAATTGTATCTTCAGGGCAGGGTGAAATTCCCGATTGGCGGTATAGTCCGCGAGCGTGAAAACGCAGGACTTGGCAGAGTTCAAGTCAGGATTTGGTGAAATTCCAAGACCAACAGTATAGTCTGGATAGAAGAAGATAGAGTTTGTGTGTTATGCCGTTGATTTGCTAACATATGATATTTCTTTGACTTTTTAGCATCTGAAAGATACTTTTTTCAGATGCTAATTTTATTATACGGAGGAATTTACTTATGGAAAGTAAAACAAAAAGAATGACTGCAATGGCGATGCTTGTTGCGATGGCTTACATTATGGCAATGATTGGGCGAGTTCCTGTTGTTCTATTTTTGAAGTACGACCCAAAAGACATAATTATAACTTTAGGTGGCTTAATGTATGGACCACTAACAGCCCGCATTGTATCTGTTGTCGTATCACTAATTCAAATGGTTACAACCAGCAGTACGGGTATTTGGGGATGTATTATGAACATAATATCGACATGTGCTTTTTCATGTGTGGCAGCTTTTATTTATAAAAAGAAGCGTACCTTATCTGGAGCTGTTATAGGCTTATTGGCAGGAATTATCTCAATGGCGTCCGTTATGCTTGTATGGAATTATTTGGTAGCTCCAATTTATATGGGATACCCTCGTGAAGCAATTGTCAAACTGTTATTGCCTGCTTTTCTCCCTTTCAACTTGATTAAAGGCGGGCTGAACGCAGCATTTACATTTATGCTTTACAAGCCTGTAACAACGGCATTACGCAAAACAGGTTATTTATCAGTTTCTCAAAATGATACATTGCAAAATAAAAAGCCAATTGGCTTATGGATACTTTCGGGCATTATAATCGTTACTTGTGTTTTGCTGATATTATCCATGAATGAAATTATATGAGGAATTATTATGAGCCAGACTTTAGATAGTTCTCCTTTATATACTCTTTCGGGTGAAGTTATACACGGGCGTGGCATAGGGAAATTAGTGGGGATGCCGACTGCTAATTTGCAGATATTATCAGAAACAGACTTGCCGCCAAGTGGAGTTTATGTTTCAAAAATTGAATATAAAGGCAATACATATTGCGGAGTAACGAATATAGGCACTCGTCCAACAGTTGATAATGATAGCGAAATATCCGTTGAAACGCATATTTTGAACTTTAATCAAAGGATATATGGGGAGCAATTAGAAATTTATCTTTTCAAGATGCTTCGCTGTATCCGTAAATTTGAAGATTTTTCTGCCCTTTTGGAACAGATACGAAAGGATTGTATTGTTACACAAGAGTTTTTCGGAATTAAAAAAACTTATTCACGGCTGCAAATGGATATTGAAAAACATCAGACGAAAATTGATAATCACGCAGTTTGCTTATCAAATAAAGAGTTTGATGTGCTGTATATGCTGTATTCAAATCCCGATGTTACTTTTACAAAAGAGCAGATTTTTGAAGCGGTTTGGCATGAGCCATCAGTAGGATGCTGCCATGCCGTAGAAAATACAGTTTTCCAAATCAGAAAAAAGTGCAAAGTAATTTCAGAAAATACTGAGTTTATCACAACGGTAGTTGGGTACGGATATAAGTTTTTTTGTAATTAGTGAGATTAAAGCGAGGTGAAAAATGGTTATTTTCTACATAGTTAGACATGGACAAACTCTTTTGAATTTCTTAAATCGAGCACAAGGGTGGATTGATTCACCACTTACCGATGATGGAAAGCAAGCAGCGTTGAATTTAGGTGAAAAGCTAAGAACGATAAACTTTCATGCCGTATATACAAGCGATATGTCACGGGCAATACAGACAGCAAAATGGATTTTGTCAGCGAGTGGACAATCTACTATGTCTATCTGGCAGGATACAAGATTGCGAGAATGGTGTCTTGGAAACATGGAAGCAGAGGATAACACAACTTTTGTGAACAATATAGCCAAATGGTTAGGAGGTATATCTTCTTTTGGGGAATTAAATAGAAGGCTTCCAGATGTCGCAACAGCCATTCATGACCATGATACAACTGGAATGACCGAATCATTTTCAAATATTGCAAATCGTCTAAAAAGTATATTTATAGAAATTTCTCAAAGCAATTATGCAAAAGAAAACACCTACAATGTGTTAGTTGTTACTCATGCTTTTACAATAAAGACATTATTCTATTTGTTTGCACCAGAACAGTTAAGTATGATTGAAAAAGTAAAAAATGCGACTATTTCACAGCTTAAATTTGACGGTAGTAACTTTTCCTTAATGGTGGATACAGATTTGTGATTATGGCTAACAGATAAAACAAAAGTAGCTGTCCGCCAAGGTAGTGACCTTAGTGGACAGCTTTTATTAAAGATTTAGGTTTTCATCTCCCCATTGTTTCATGTGTTCAAAAACGGGAATGAAACTTTTGCCTAAATCAGTAAGGTTATACTCTACACGGGGAGGTACTTCTTTATAGTCATAACGGGTAATGAAGCCGTCGGCTTCCAGTTCTCGAAGCTGCTTTGTCAGGCTTGATTCCGTAATGTCACCGATATGCCTGCGAAGCTCTCCAAAGCGGTGTATATCCCGAAAGGCGATGTAATAGATAATTTCAATTTTCCATTTACCGCCCAAGATTTTTTGTATGGTAGAAACTGTTTTGCAGCGTTCAACAGCCAATGTACTTTTTTTCATTCCTGCCACTCCTTTCAAAGACAGTATAACACACCTTTTCCGAAAAATCAATGTACCGTTATTGAACATGTACTACATAAAAATACAGTACTTGTAAAATCATCGTACAAAAGTATAATTAGTATAAACTCACAGAAAAGGAGATGTGTTTATGCACTACACAGGAACAATTTGGCGACCGCCGTATGAAGCGGCATCAATTTTGTTGGAAGTAACGGCAGGCTGTACGCATCATAAATGCAAGTTTTGTACCTTATATAATGACTTGCCGTTCAAATTCAGAATGTCCCCTCTGGAGGATATTGAGAGTGATTTATGGGAGGTTAAAAGAGCAACGAGAGGTTGGAACAGCGGGCGTATTGACCGAGTATTTTTGACGGGAGCTAACCCCTTTGTTTTGTCTTATGACAAATTAACTGCGATTGCAGAGCTAATCCGCAAATATCTCCCGTCAGTTACATCTATCGGCTCGTTTGCGAGGATTACAGATGTCACCCCTAAAACCGATGAGGAACTTGCCAAACTGCGGGCTATGGGATATGACGGTCTGACAATAGGAATAGAAACAGGCGATGACGAAGCCCTGCGGTTTATGAACAAGGGATATACCTCGGCGGACATTATAGAGCAATGCCAGAGATTAGATGCAGTAGGCATTCATTACAGTTTCTTTTACTTGGTGAGCATTTCCGGGGCGGGGCGGGGAGAAATCGGAGCAAAATTGACGGCTGAACTATGCAACCAGATACACCCTACGCTTATCGGGGCAAATATGCTTACAATTTATCCCGATTCTGAACTTTATGCTGAAATACAGCGTGGGAACTGGCAAGAGGAAGGCGAACTTGAAAAATACAAAGAGGTACGGACGCTCATTGAAAATTTGCAGATACCTACCATTTTTGCGGCAATGGGAGCTTCCAATGCGTACCAGTTTCATGGGCAACTGCCGAAAGACAAGAAAAAACTGTTGGCGTTTCTCGATGAAATCATAGGAAATGTCAGCGAAGAAGAATTACAGCGGTATAGAAAAAGCGTTCATCATCTGTAAGTGAAAGGAGGGGCAATCATGCACTTTACAGGCAGAACTTGGCGACCACCGTATGAAGCTCATTCGGTTATCATACAGGCTACCTCTGGCTGCACCTATAACAAATGCAAGTTTTGTAGCCTGTATAAAAATGAGTGCTTCCGAATGTCGCCCATTGAGGAATTTGAGGAAGATTTAGCGGAGATAAAAAGCTATCAGCCAAACGCCCGAAGGATTTTCTGGACGGGCGCTAACCCGTTCGCAATGAGATATGAAAATCTTAAACTACGGGCATTGACGGTAAGGGACTATCTGATTAAGTGTCAGACAATGGCTATGTTTGCGAGCATCCGTGATATTAAAAACAAAGAGGTATGGCAGCTTAGAAAATTAAGAGCGATGGGTATTAACGGACTAAGCATCGGTGTGGAAAGCGGCGATGATGAAACGCTTGCCCTTGCCAATAAAGGATATACCTCGGCGGATATTCTGGAGCAATGCAGGAAATTGGACGAAGCAGGCATTGAATACTACTTTGTTTATATGACAGGGCTTGCGGGAAAAGGCGGCGGATACCAAAATGCAAGGAATAGTGCAGAGCTGTTCAGTCAGCTTAATCCGTATTTTATTTCTGTGGACTCTCTCACACTTTTTCCAAACACAGAGCTTTACCAGATGGCACAGCAGGGATTGTTTGTACCTGCCGAAGAAAAAGAGCGTATTCTTGAATTGCAAATCCTAATCAATAACGTAAATATACGCACACACCTGTTTGCGAACACGGTATCTAATTTCACGCCCGTAACGGCGTATCTTCCCTATGACCGTGAAAAGGTAACAAACGAGCTGCAATTTGTTTTAGATAACACAGACGAAAGGGAGATGCAGGAATATAGAAATAATTTGAAGTCTTTGGGATTAAGGCTTGTATTTTAAGTTATAGCCCACCAAATAAAAAAAACAGCGTTTTGGTGGGCTGTATCTTCACGCCCAAATGAAAATAGTTTAACCCTCCAGACCTGTTTTAGTTTGGAGGGATTTTTTTTGCTTGCAAGCAGCAACTTCTACTTACATATATCATACCGAAGATGGGCTGATAACCTGTAAAAAAAATCCTCGCCACCGCAAGGGGGCTTTGTACCTCAAAAGTAGAAGTCAAATTTCTACATAATAGAAATAAACTCTCCTTAAACCGTAAGGGTATGACAGCCTTTGCGGTTTTTCTTTTGTCGTTTTTTGCAGGAATGTCATTCAATTATGGCAGAAAAGAAATGGCGGCTCTGGAAAGAAGCCGAAGAAAAGCAGTTACGGAGCTTGGGTGTCAGCGAGGACACTATCGAACAGCTCCATACTCACGATTGGGCGGTCTTTAATTCCGATAGGCGGTATTACCGCAGATTGCAGGACGCAGGTACATACCTTGAGGAATTTGCCAAGGAAACAGCACAGCCCGAAGTGAAAAGCGTTGAGGATTTTTTAGATAACATCGAAAATCAGCAGCTCTATCAAATCCTTATCATTGTGGACAGGCTTACCCTGCAAATCGTTGTAATGAAGATACAGGGCTATTCTACCCGTGAAATTGCATCACGGCTCAACACCACCGAAAAGGCTGTTTACAGAAGAATGGACAGGCTCAAAGAAAAATTGAAAAAGTTTTTTGAAATGAGGGCGGCTCTGTCAGACCGACAGTTGGGGTGAAACTCCCGTGGCGTCAGTTCGCTACTGACCGTTTGGCGACTTCCCGCAACGTTTCGGGGTGTCGAGGACAAATAGAAATGCTCCTATCATATCAAGCCAGATACAAGGCGGTCTATGGAAACAGAGCTTTGTTTTATGCTCTCCCGACCTTAAATACTTCCTTGTATCTGGCGGCTACATAGGCAGGAAACTCCTGCCTAAATCCAGATGGGAGGACAAACACATGGATAGAATTATTAAGCGTGGCGAAATCTACTACGCAGAGCTTAACCCCGTTATCGGCTCGGAGCAAGGCGGTACACGCCCCGTACTTATCATCTCCAACAACACAGGAAACCGATATAGCCCTACCGTGATTATTGCAGCTATCACAAGCAGGCAGACCAAAAACAAGCTGCCTACACATTATGACTTGAACGGAGTTAGCGGGCTTCCCGCCGACTCCGTTGTTTTGTTGGAGCAGATACGCACCATTGACAAGAAGCGGCTGAAAGAACGGCTGGCAAGGCTCGGCAGCTTAATCATGGAAACGATTGCTACGCCGCTACTTATCAGTGTTGGTGTGAAAACAGACAAGCCGCAGGCTGAAAGGAGGACTTCGGATGTTTGAAGATAGAATTGCCACATTAAATAAGGAAACGGAAGCAATACCGAGTATCCCTTATGAAAAGAGGATTTATACCGTTGACGAGATACAGGACATTTTAGGCATCGGGAGAAATTCCGCTTATAACCTTGTCAAACCTGGTGTGTTCCACAGTGTCCGCATCGGTGGGAATATCCGAATATCGAAAAAGAGCTTTGATGATTGGCTCGATAACCAGATGAACGCCTGTCAAGTGTGCGAAACCGTTTGATTTTTCGGTTTTGCACATTTCACTTTTTCTCTGAAATGACCTACTTTGAAACCGTTGTTATTGCAGGAAAAATGCGTGTCATGGTGGAGAGCTTTGAGGACTGGTATGACAATCAGCTCCACTATAAAAAGGTCAATGGCGACCCGTGCGGCAAGAACTGGACGGCTATTACAATGTCGGTGCAGGAAACAGCCCGTTTGCTTGGCATATCGGAAGGCTCACTTTATGAGCTGTTAAAAAAGAAACCGTTTAAGACGGTCAAGGTAGGAATGTATACCCGTATTTACATAGACAGCTTTGAAGAATGGTACGGCTCTCAGAGCCGCTATAAAAAGGCCGTCGGACAGGAGGTGCAGAATGTTCGAGGAACAGATTGCAAAACTGAATGGAGCGACTAAGAAAGCTCCGCATAAAGCAAGCTATTCTGTTGCGGAAATTCAACAGATACTTGGTATAAGCCGTCCTACGGCATATAACCTTATCAAGCGGAATGGATTTCAGAGCATCCGCACGGATAAGGGTATTCGAGTAATAAAAACCAGTTTTGATGCTTGGCTTGACAGCAATATTTAAGGAGGTGGCGATTATGGCATCAATCATAAAAAGAAAAAACCGCTACTCCGTTGTTTATACTTACACGGACGAAAGCGGTGCAAAACGGCAGAAATGGGAGCTGATGTCGAGGAATCCCGTACTTAATGCGACACTCCCGAAAGAGGAACATAAACAACGTGAAATCTGGACTGCCGAAACGCTTTTCAAAGCCTTGGAGGTCTGCGATGACGATGTTCTGGTATTCGCTTCATCCTGCGGCAGACCCATAGAGGGACAGGTCATCAATCGGGCATTGAAAAAGCTCATTGATGAGGTTGTGAAAGAGGTTGAGCAGCCCAAAGAAGATGGCGGAAATAACGGTGATGATACCAAGTAACACGATGCGGTATAAGAAGAAAGATACCCAGACGAGATAGACTGAACTTGTCACCATAAACCGCTTATTCAAGTGTTCCGTCATAAACAACCTTTCCTTTATCGAAG
The DNA here is from genome assembly GCA_910576205.1 of Clostridia bacterium. Classification (GTDB taxonomy): domain Bacteria; phylum Bacillota; class Clostridia; order Lachnospirales; family Lachnospiraceae; genus RGIG4284. Next base: position 80,657 of record CAJTHL010000011.1, read on the forward strand.
GGATGGAGCTGATGCCCAGCAGGCCAGATACAGGCAGGGAGCACATGGCGGAACGGGGAACGGTAAGACCGAAAAAGGGAATGGAGGGAGAGGCGCCACGAGAAGAAATGGATCAAGCAACCTTTGCGTTGATTGCAGATACCATGTCGGCGTTTCAGAGCAGGTAATCGGTGCTGAGTTGATTCATGTAGTTTTTGGAGAAAATACTCGTTTTTATATGAAAGACACTGATGAAAATGAAGAGGGCCAGGGGAACAAAGAGGCCGGATTTTAGGATTTGAAAGAGCATATGTCCGTTGAAATGAAAGGCAGCTTTAAAAATGATGAATTTCATGCTACAGAAATACGGTTCTTTTAGAAAAGGAGGAAACCAGATTTTAATATCTACATAGCCATATACAAAGATCCCGTCGCTAAGGCAATGGGATTTTTGTAATTCTCTTGACAGTCACTTTATAATGTCTTATACTGTACTTATATATATAACACAGTATGAGACAGAAAGGCGGTGGCAGTTTGGAGATTGTTGTAAGTAATAAGGCAAGTCGTCCTTTGTACGAGCAGATTGTGTCCCAGATAAAAGCGCAGGTTATGAGCGGCGATTTGAAATCCGGGGAAGCGCTTCCTTCTATCCGCTCCCTTGCAAAATCGCTGCAGATCAGTGTTCTGACCGTGCAGAAGGCATATGACATCCTGCAGGAGGATGGCTTTATTGAAACGACGGCCGGGAAAGGCTGCTATGTATCTGTGAGGAATCAGGACTTTTATTTGGAAGAACAGCAAAAAAAGATAGAGGGCTGTTTCAACGATGCGATAGAAATTGCCCGTATGAGCGGAATACCGCTTGATAAATTAATCAGCTTATTAACATTATTGTACGAGGAGGATTAGCGATGACAAATGCTTTCGTGGTATCAGGCCTTACCAAAACTTATCAGGATTTTGTTTTGGATCATGTCTCGTTTACCGTTCCCAGTGGATCCATTGTTGGACTGATTGGAGAAAACGGCGCAGGAAAAAGCACGACAATCAATGCGGCTTTAGGGCTGATTCAAAAGGAAGACGGTGTTATATCCATTTTGGATAGCGAGGAATTGGACGGGGATGTCAAAGAACAGATCGGCGTCGTGTTTGATGGCAGCAATTACCCGGAAATTGAACCGGGTTATGAAAAACATTTACAGGACATGGGACGAACAGGCTTATCTGCGCCTGCTGAAACAGTTTTCCCTGCCGGCCGATAAGCAGATCAGACAGTTTTCCAAAGGAATGAAGATGAAGCTGGCAATTTCGGTTGCATTTTCCCATCATTCCAGACTGCTGGTCCTGGATGAAGCCACCAGCGGCTTAGACCCGGTTGTCCGGGATGATATTCTGGATATGCTGCTGGATTTCGTGCAGGACGAAGAACATTCCATTCTGGTATCTTCTCACATTACCAGTGACTTAGAGAAGATTGCCGATTATATCGTGTTTATCCATGAAGGGAAAGTGGTTTTTGAGAAACCCAAAGACGAACTGACCGAACGGTATGGCATCATCAAGTGCGGTGCGGCGCAGTTTGACGCGCTGGATAAATCCGATATCATCTCGTACCGTAAAATGGACTATGAATGGCAGATACTGGTTTCAGACCGGGAGAGGATGCAGAAAAAATATCCGAAAGCCCTGGTTGTTCTGGGCTTTGGGCTATCTTTTTTGCTGGAAACCAGCGCACTTCTGGTTCTGGCTCCGGTTGCCGCTACAACAGCAGTCTTTATCAGCATTACCAGTGATGCGGCATCCAAATGGAACAAAAATGTCATTACCATGCCGGTATCAAGAAACCAGATCATTGGTGAGAAGTTTTTATTTTATATCCTGCTTGCCGTATTGGGGATGCTGACAGCGCTGATTCCCTGCGTTGTCCTTGCGTGTTTTGGTATGGATATCACGCTTCACTCTTTATGCCTGTACGGCTCTATCGGGATGAGCGCATGCCTGCTTGCAGGCGGCATCAGTCTGCCGTGCGCGTATCTGTTTGACCCGGAGAAATCGCAGATTGTCTTTATGATGTCATTTATGGCGGGGGCAGGGATTATTACGGGGCTTGTGCTTCTTATCAATTTGGTATTTCCTGTAAAGGAGAATATCCTTCTGGCTTTCCATATTGTACTTATCATTTCTGTTATCTGGTTTTTTATCTCATACCGGATTGCAGTAAAGGTATATCAGAAACGGGACATTATCTGTATTTGACATAAAGGATTTGCCGATGATTGTTTCGATTTCTCTTGTTTGCGTTTATCTTGCTGCACTGTTTGCCATGCTTTTTATCCATGCAGGAAAAAAGCAGAGACAGGCAGTAGAAACAGGCGTCACCCGTAAAATAAATCCAAAGCTGGGGTGTTTGGGAGTATTGGGATTTTGGGGGGTTGCCGGTTTCTGGACATACCCTGTGGATGGTACAGTTTTTCCGTTTGCGTTTTTCCTGTTCTTCGGTTTTTTTGGTTTTTCGTATAGGATTACTTTTGGGGTTATGCTTGCCGCACTGATCATTCTTTGTCAGGGGAAACTTTTTGGAAACCTTGAGTACACCTTGATTGCTGCGATTATTATTCTTTCACTTGCATTGGGCCTGGGGATTTTCCTTTCTGAATATTTGCTGTTCCGGTATGACCATGACGATCAGGCAGAGGAATGCGAGGAATAGGATATGGCAGAATTTGAATGCAGATTAAAAAAGTACCGGCAAATGAAAGATCTGACACAGGAGCAGCTGGCAGAAAAAGTAGGTGTGCGCCGGGAAACAATTATGCGTCTGGAAAAGGCGCGATATAATCCGTCATTAAAGCTGGCAATCGATATTTCCAGGGCTGTAGAAGCCCCTATTGAAGAAATTTTTGTTTTTAAATGATAGAATCCACGCTTTGCAAAAATTCTATTGTCATGAATAATAGAACCCACGCTTTGCGAGGATTTTATTATTATGAAAAAAATCTGCCCGCTGTAACATTTCGCGGACATTTGTATGTTTATCTATGTAAAAAAGCAGAGGAGTGTGGATATGAAAAAGATCTTGCTGGTAGAGGATGACGACCTTTTAAATAAAACGCTGACTTACAACCTGATTTCTGAGGGTTATGATACTGTGTCAGCTCTGAATGCAGGCACAGCCGCCGAGTTATTGACAAAGACGGAATATGACCTGGTACTTCTGGATATTAACCTGCCGGACGGCAGCGGCTATGACCTGTGCAGGCTCATAAAGCCGGAGAACCCCGACACGCTGGTGATTTTCCTGACTGCCAACGACCAGGAGAGCGACCAGATCCGTGGGTATGAAGTTGGGGCTGTGGATTATATTACCAAGCCCTTTTCCATTGGGGCGTTGCTGCGGAAAATACGGGCCATGTTCGCTATGCTGGAACACCGGGGAATGGCAAAGGACTTTTATGATGACGGCAGGCTGTTTCTGGACTTTTCGGAACAGTCCGCTGCGCTGAACGGAAAGACCATTACCCTTTCCCCCATGGAATATAAGATGCTGTACCTGTTCTGCAAAAACCCAAAACAGATCCTTACCAGGCAGCGGCTTCTGGAACGGCTGTGGGATGCGGATGAAAACTATGTGGACGAACACACACTGACAACCTCCATCAGCCGTATACGGGGCAAGATTGAGGCTGATGGCGATACTTATATCAAAACGATTTACGGAATCGGGTATCAGTGGATGGGAGGCGAGAGAAAATGAATCCGGGGCGAATCTCTGTAAAAAGGATATTCCTGCTGGTCAGCGGCGGTATGGCAGTTTCCATGCTGGCCATCTGCGCGGTTTTCTTCGCGGTGACAGGACAGATGTGGATACTGGCCTCCGGCGTACTTCTGACGCTCTGTGCCCTTATATGGATGTTCCTTCTGTCGATTGCCTTCAGCAAACGGCTTTCCGTATTTACCAGGGAGCTGTGTCGGGCAATGGACCAGATGATAAGCGGAAGCGGAGAGCCTGTGCGCGCTGCGGACAGTGAAACACTCTTTGCCCGTATCAGCTACCGTCTTTCACGGTTATATGGGATCATGCAGGAGAACCGGCGGAAGGTGGATGAGGAACGGCAGGAGCTGCAGATGCTGGTGTCGGATGTTTCCCATCAAGTGAAAACACCGGTGGCAAATCTGAAAATGGTGACGGACACGCTGCTTTCAAAGCCGGTCACAGAAGAAGAACAGCGGGAGTTCCTGAAAGGCATCCGGAATCAGACGGACAAGCTGGAGTTTCTTTTTCAGGCGCTTGTGAAAACCTCCCGGCTGGAAACCGGGGCGATCCGGCTGGAAAAGAAAGACGCCCCGCTGATCGATACGCTGGCGATGGCCTTAAGCGGCATCGTATATGCGGCGGAGAAAAAGAATATATCCGTAACGGTGGACTGTCCGGAGGATCTCATCCTTTCTCATGACAGCAAGTGGACGGCGGAAGCCATATTCAACCTGCTGGACAATGCAGTGAAATATACCCCGGCCGGAGGAGCCATCCGAATTTCAGTAGAACAATGGGAAATGTATGTAAAACTTAGTGTGTCCGATACCGGCAAGGGTATCTCCGAGAGCAAGCAGGCCGCTATTTTCCGGCGCTTCTATCGTGAGGAAGAAGTACACGAACAGCAGGGCGTGGGCATTGGACTGTATCTGACACGCGAGATCGTAGCGAGGCAGAGCGGCTATATCAAAGTGGTTTCAGAGCCGGGCCAGGGTTCGGAATTTTCCATTATGCTCCCTACAAGATAATACATGACAGGCTGAAATGTCCGAGTCTTGTAACATTTCAGCCGTATTTTTTATGCCGCTTCGGACATTTCTGTGACATTTGGATTTTATAATGTCCTTATCAACAGGCAGAAAGCCTTGAAGCACCACAAGGGTATACCTGTATGTCTTGAAAAACAGGACAGAGATAAGGAAAGGAGTATTTGATTATGAATGTATTACAAACAATTAACTTGAAAAAGTATTATGGCAGTGAGCCGAATATTACCCGCGCCCTGGATGGCATCAATCTCTCTGTGGAACAGGGGGAGTTTGTGGCGATAGTCGGAACGTCCGGCAGCGGTAAATCCACCTTGCTTAACATGATGGGCGGGCTGGATACGCCTACCTCCGGCAGTGTTATTGTCCGTGGGGATGAACTGGCCAGAAAGAATGACGAGGAGCTGACCATTTTCCGCCGCCGCAACATTGGCTTTATATTCCAGAACTATAACCTTGTCCCGATCCTGAATGTCTATGAAAATATTGTCCTGCCTGTGGAGTTAGATGGAGACACGGCAGACGAGAAGTTCATGGACGAGATTGTGAGGATGCTGGCATTGGAAGATAAACTGCAGAATATGCCGAATAACCTTTCCGGCGGACAGCAACAGCGTGTCGCCATTGCCCGGGCTCTCATCACCAAGCCGGCCATCATTCTGGCCGATGAGCCCACCGGAAATCTGGATTCCAAGACCAGCGCTGATGTGCTGGGGCTTTTAAAGCGTACCAGCATGGAGTTTAACCAGACCATTGTTATGATTACCCACAATAACGAGATTGCCCAGCTTGCCGACCGAATCGTAAGGATTGAGGACGGCAGGATTGCGAGATAAAGGAGGTGGCGGATATGACATGGCCTTTTGAAAATGATACCAGTATAGTAGAAAAAAAACTGGCAGGACGGAGCATGAAAGCCGACAGGCGTCGGAGTGTTTTCATTATTCTTACCATCACCCTTGCCGTCTGCCTGATGGGGAGCCTCTGCTTTCTCTACTCCGCCCAGCGGATGAAGACGCTGGATAGTATCCTGGGGCAGTATCAGGCCGGGTGCAGCGGACTGACCCGGGAAGAGGTCGCCCGGCTTGTGGACGCCGGAAAGTTTGAGAAATGGGGCTGTACTGTCGAGACGGGAACCGCCCGTCATGAGGACAGTGTTTTGAATGTCAGCTATGTCAGTCCGGAGATGATTGACTTGATGGGCTACGGCGTGATTACTGGGGCTTACCCGCAAAAGGAGAACGAGTTGTGCGTGGAACGCTCCTTTTTCCGCTATTTTGATCTCTCAGGGGAGGTCGGTCAGACAGTGCCCCTGGACCTGGGAGGCGGCGAGAAACCCTATACTGTCACAGGCATTCTGGAGGCGGAGAACGACAGCCGGATCTTCACAGTCTGGATTCCGGAGGCCGCTGTGGAGGCGGACAGCCACAATGCCCCCTATGAGCTCCGGTTCCGCTTTGCAGGAAGCCAGGGCATGGAACCGACCCAGCTCCGGGCGGATATTGAACAGTTTTTTTCGGAAATGGGTATTCCGGAGGATCGAACCTTTTACAGCTCCAGCTATTTTGGCATGGTGGACCTGTATCTTGGAAACGGGATGGAGGTCTATGCCGCGGCGCTCCTGATTACCGTGGTCTGCGCCATTGTGATCTACAACATCTTCTACATCTCCGTCATGGGCAAAATGCGGGAATACGGTCGTTTGAAGGTGCTGGGAGCCACGCCGAGGCAGTTGAAGCGGGTAGTCAGGCGGGAGCGGCGCTTCCTGACCGCTGTCGCAATACCCATCGGTCTGATTTGCGCCGCAGGGATTGCGCTGATCGCGGTCCCCGGCTACTGGTCCTGGGGCGACAATATCCGCTCTGGGTTGGTGGTTTCCCTCCTTACCTATGGCGCCGTTCGGATCGCCACCAGAAAACCCATGGCGATGGCGGGAAAGGTCTCAGCCATTGAAGCCATCCGTACCACCGCCTATTCCGGGCAGCAGGGGCGCAGTGTCTCCAGGCAGCTTCATCGCCGCCTGACCATGCCCCGACTGGCTCTGATGAATTTCTCCCGAAACCGGAAAAAGGCGTTTGTAACAACCCTTTCCCTGGGTTTGACCGGGATTCTGCTGCTCTGCATTTCCGCCTATGCAAACTCGGTGGACGTAAAAGAAATGGCCCAGTCTCAATTCGGAGACCGGAGCCAGTATCTGCTGCAATATGAGGATCACGCCGGCCGGGAATTCGTAGAGATGCAGAAAGAGAACCCTCTGGGCCAGACTCTGCGTAAGGAGCTGGCCGCCCTCCCCGGCGTGGATGATGTCACGGCCTACAGCCTGGCCTGCGTGGAGATTCCCGCCATTAGCGCCATTCCCGGCAACCGGGCCCATGAGCCGTTTGTTGTTAGGGGAATTTCCCGGGAGGATATGGAGGAGATGTACGTGGGCGATACGGTTCTGGATGGAGAAGTGGACTACCGGCAGCTTCTGGATGGAAACGGCATTCTGGTCTGCCCTGCCGGCAGCGCGCTGAAGGAAATCTACCGGACCGGTTATCAAGTGGGGGATACCGTGACCCTCTCCTGCTACAACGGACAGACAAAAACCTATACGGTGATGGGCATTGTGCAGGATGTTAAGATCGGCAGCTCGACTCATTTCTTCATTCTGCCCGAAGAAGAGCTGTCTGCCCTCTATCCGGAAATTTCAGATTTTACCGGCTATGTCAATCTCCACACGGAGCAGGACAGCGACCAGCTGCGGAGGGCGGTGTTCGGCGCTGTATCCGACCAGCGGGTGGCGGTCTCGGGCCTTAAAGACCTGTCCGCCGAGCTGGAGCGTGGCCTGCGTGGAGAGCTGGCCCGGGACTACGGCATCCTGGTCTTTATCTTTGTGTTCGCTCTGATTAACCTGGCTAATACCCTGATTACTAATCTGCTCACCCGCCAGCAGGAGTTCGGCGTGTTCCAGTCCGTGGGCATGAGTGACCGGCAGCTGTCCAGCATGCTGTCCTTTGAGTGTCTGTACTATGTGGGTATCACGCTGCTGGCCACCTTGACTCTGGGGACGGCGTGCAGTCTGGCCGTGTGCAAAGTCTTCGACCGGATCGGCATGTTTGGAACCCTCACCTATCACTTCCCGGCGGTCCAGGTGCTGTTGTTCGGAGCCGCATTGCTTCTGGTGCAGGGAGTGTTTTCAGCCTGCGCGGTCCGTTATACCAGAAAGCTCTCCCTTGTGGAGCGGATTAAGGCGACAGAATGACTTCGCTTAAAATAGCGATATTGGAAGAAAGGGAGGGAAACAGACATGATGGTGGGGCCGGAGCATTCGGAGCAGGGATATAACGCCTCCTATGTGTACTGCGACAGCGACATGATGTATATTGCCCGCAGCCAGATGGAGCTGATAAAAGGAGAACTCCCGATACAGGCGAATGAAGTCGCTGTCAGCAAATATTTTCTCTCTGCTTACGGTTCCAATGCCAAAATTGGTGAGACAGTTCGAGTGGATACTGAGAGTTTCATGGAGACTATACCGTGACCGGAACCCTGTCCAACGTGGGGAAAAGGAAGCGAATATATGTGCCATTGCCGTTTCCAAAGCGGCTTTGACGCAGTGGGCCGGCTTTGACTCTGCCGGATACCGTGCCTATGTGCATTTCAAAAATGACAGGCAGTTTGACCAGGAGACCATGGCTGCAGGCAATCCGTTGAATGAAGAAATGAGACAGGATATCCTTTTTGCGGACGGGGTGGCGGATGTGCGCTTCTGGCTGCCTGGATGGTGCGCAGGCAGAAAAAACAGTCCCTGGTTGAGCAGATGAGGGCACAAAGTTAAAATTAACTCGCCAGTACCATTGGCAGGTTTATGTGTTATTATATACGGGAGGTGATGAAAATGCAGGAAAGCAGATTATTTAAAATTGTGTACTATCTTTTACAGAACGAAAAAGCAACCGCCCCCGAACTTGCTCAAAAATTTGAAGTATCAATCAGAACCATTTACAGAGATATTGACTCCATAAGCAGCGCTGGAATCCCTGTTTATGCAACACAGGGAAAAGGGGGAGGTATTTCTATCCTTAACGATTATACGCTGGATAAATCTTTGTTTTCTAAACAAGAACAGGAACAAATGTTAACAGCACTACAAGGAATAATTGCGACCACAGAAAAAAACTCTAATGAATTGCTTACAAAGTTAAGCGGTTTATTTCAGATAAAATCTACAAATTGGATTGAGGTTGATTTTTCAGACTGGGCGCATCGTACCCCACAGCAGGATACATTTAATATCATCAAAGAAGCCATTTTCCAAAAGAGAATTATTTCCTTTTTCTATTTTAGCGGAAAAGGAAATAAAGAGAAGAGAAATGTAAGACCTATCCGATTAGTATTCAAAAGCAAAAGCTGGTATTTATATTCGTTTTGCCTGTTAAGAAATGATTACCGTTTTTTTAAGTTGACGAGAATAAAAGAGCTTGAAATGCTGTCTGAAACTTTTACGCAGGATTTTACACCGACAAAAACCGAAAAACAAATACAAATTGAAAATACTGTTGCCGTTAAGTTGAAATTTGACAGGCAAGCGGCTTTTCGTGTCTATGATGAATTTACAGATAACATAACAGAAGATTCACAGGGAAATTTATATGTTCAAATAGATTTACCCGACAATGAGGTTCTGTATTCTTATGTGATGTCTTTTTCTGATAGCGTTGAGATAATAAAACCGCAGTCTATACGGGAGCAGATGAAAAAAAGATTACAGAAAATGCAGGAAAAATATGGAACATGACATTAGGCGTCAGGTTATGTTTGATACACTGTTTCCAAAAGGAGGTGCTGATATGAAATTTGAATGGAGAAAGCACGAAAAAGCTCTGTATGGAGCAAAAATCATACCTGCTCTGGTAGATATACCCAAGCAAAGTTTTATTATGATGAAAGGAAGCGGAAATCCTAACGATACAGATTTTTCAGATAGGATAGGTGCGCTCTTTTCATTAGCGTATGCCATTAAAATGGGTTATAAATCTACTGCAACTAAAAATATTTTATCAAATGAAATCCTCGACTTTACGGTTTATCCTTTAGAGGGTATATGGAAACAGAAAAACGTTGATACGGACTCTGCTGCGGGTAAACTCATAAAAGAAAATTTGGAATACATCATTATGATACGTCAGCCGGACTTTATCACAGCGGAAATGGTATGTGCTGCATTAGAAAGGGTAAAAATCAAAAAGCCAAACCGACTGTATAAAGAAATTATTTTTGATACGATACATGACGGAAAATGTGTTGAAATTCTGCATATTGGCTCATATGACAATGAACCATTCTCTTTTGAGCAAATGGATAGATTTGCAAAAGAAAACGGTTTACAACGGATAACAGATTATCATAGAGAAATCTATTTGACTAATAGAACAAAAGAGGATAAGCTCAAAACAATTTTGAGGTATAAGGTAAATTAGTAAACAGTAAATCCGGTGAGCCGAAAGCTGTGGATGCCCCCTGCGAGGTTGACAGGATTTTATACGGCATCTCATGGCAACAGATAAACATTTCACAACAATTAAATTGTATTGGTATTTTTGGCAGGTTATAATAAGATATTTTTTATGGCAGCGGCAAAAGTTTTTCTTTTGCCGCTGACGAATAATGGCAAGGAGATGGCGCATTGATCCATATTGCAATCTGTGATGATGAAAAACACATGTCCAATCATATAAAGGCAATGACCTCTGATTTTTTCCGAAAAAAGAACAGGGAAATCAGCATTCGAACATTTTTAAGCGGCGAGGATCTGTTAAGTTATGACGGGCAGATCGACATCCTGTTTCTGGATATCCAGATGAAGGGCATGGACGGCATGGAAACGGCAAGGAGACTCCGGGCTGATAAGTTCCGGGGATTCCTGATCTTTATCACGGTACTGAAAGAGATGGTGTTTTTGTCTTTTGAGGTACAGGCTTACGATTATCTGGTCAAGCCGGTGGATGAAAAACAGTTTGGGAATACCATGGAGCGCCTTTACACTTCCATGCAAAGCATCGACGAGGACAGCCTGCTGGTGCAAAAGGGGTATGAGGGGCGCATCATCCGGGAGGATGAGATTGTTTTCTGCGAGGTCATAGACCGGAAAATATATCTGAACCTGGCCTCTGGCGAGGTTGTTGATTATTATGAACGGATTGAAAATCTGGAAACGAAGCTGGGCAGCCATTTTTTCCGGTGTCACAGGAGTTATCTCATCAACCTGAAGCATTTAAAAGGATATAAAAACAGGACTGCATATATGGATAACGGCAAAGAAGTTCCCGTATCACGGCTGCGGAGTAAGGAGTTTTCAAGCGTTGTTCTGCAGTATATGAAGAATATGTAAGGGCTTTTACATATGGGGGGCAGGCTCAGAGAAAATTGAAAAAGCTCATTGATGATAGCGACCTGCCATCCGTGGTGTTCCACAGCTTCCGGCATTCCAGTATCACCTATAAGCTGAAGCTCAGCGGCGGCGATATCAGACGGCTGAACGCACAACGGTTAGCGAAAAACTTATGAGGAGGATTACAGAGAACAAGGCACTTGGATAAAACAAATTGCCCTCACTTTCCGATGCCGCACCTGTTGGGACAGTGCCAAGAGGCGCAAATAGGAACCTCTGGGATATCTTTATTCCGGACAGGCCAGATATCCAGGACAAAGGTAACGGCGGTTAAGAACAAAAATGCCTGGAATAGGACGCTGTGCCGTTTCCATAACATTCTGAAAGGGTAAATTAAGCATAATAAAACTGTTTCCATAAAAAAATGTATGTTATACTGTAAAAGCGACTAATACTATTTATCCCCTATGTTCAGATAAAGGTGCCCATATGAGCAAAAAAATAATCCGGCTATTTCTAACCGTCACATGTATACTCACTCTTACCGCCTGTACAGGCAGCGCCGGCACAGTTAAGGGCAGGGACGGTATAGAAGCGAAAAATATTTATATGGAGCAGGAGGTTAACGGAAAAATACAAACCCAGACATTTTACGCCATACCCGTCTCCCAGAGTTCTCTCCTTGTAGAAATCGGCGGATATATGGGTATGCCGGAAAAGGCGGAAGCAGCGTTTAAGGAAATGCCGGGTTTCTTTGCCTTAGAAACCAAATAAATACCCTTTTTCCTGTCACACAGCAGAAGTCTGGTTGTCTAATCAGCTATAAGGAGGATAAACTATGGATAAATCAACAGACAAGGAACTCCTGGCCTTAATCGACCAGGCCGTAGCAGGGGACAAGCAGTCTCTGGAAACCGTCATACTCAGCGTGCAGGATCTGGTATTTAACCTTTCTCTAAGGATGCTTGGAACCTTTCCGGACGCGGAGGATGCCTCCCAGGACATTCTCTTAAAGGTAATGACCCATCTGTCATCCTTCCGGGGAGAGAGCTCTTTTTCCACCTGGGTATTTCGCATTGCCATTAACCATCTGAAAAATTACAAGAAGCATATGTTTGCCAGATTCCCCTTGAGCTTTGAATATTACGGGGACGATATTAAAAATGCCGGCATAGAGGATGTGCCGGATCTCACACAGGACGTGGAACGCTCAATTCTGGCGGAGGAGCTCAAGCTGTCCTGCACCAATGTAATGCTTCAGTGCCTGGATACCGAGAGCAGATGCATTTTTATTCTGGGAACCATGTTCCGGGTAGACAGCCGGATTGCCGGGGATATTCTGGGAATCACGCCGGAAGCGTACCGGCAGCGCCTGTCCAGGGTACGCAGAAAAATGGCGGATTTCCTGGAAGAATATTGCGGCGCATACGGAAAAGGGAAATGCAACTGTGCCAAAAGGGTCGATTACGCCATCCAGAATCACCGGCTTCATCCCGCACAGCTTGATTTCCACACGGCAGTGCCAAAAGAGGTTCTGCTGGATGTAAAGGCAGCCATGGAGAAAATTGACGACCTGTCCCAGGAGTTCTCCTTCTGCAAAACCTATCAGTCCCCGGAAAATCTAAAAAAGTATATTGAGGATTTCTTAAACGGAAATTCTTTTTCCGTTGTGGAAAACGGATAAGGAGGATAAGCGCATGAACACAAAACAGATTTTAAGCTACCTGGCAGATTTAAGTGAAAACAATAACCGGGAATGGTATCATGCTCATAAGACAGAATTTAAGGAAGCTAACGCCCAGTTTGAAGCGCTGGTTCAGGAGCTGATTCTCAATATCGGCAGATATGACAGCAGCATCCTACACAACGAGGCAAAAAATCTCACCTTTAAGCTGGTGCGGGACACCCGCTTCAGCCACGACAAATCTCCCTACAACCCGGCTTTCCGGGCGCATATCGGCCCGGAGGGAAAACTGCCTGTGCCGGTGGGCTACTATCTCATGATAAAGCCTGGAAACCAGTCCTTTCTCGGCGGCGGGCTTTTTGCGGATATGTTTAAGGACGCCACTGCCAGAATCCGGGATTATATCGCAACAAACGGACAGGAATGGGAAGAAATACTAAAGGCCCCGGACTTCCGGAAATATTTCACCGTGGGAGGAACCGCATTAAAAAATGTTCCCGCCGGCTATGACAAGGAGCATCCCCAGGCAGAATATCTGAAATTCAAAAGCTGGTATCTGGAATATCCCATTCCCGATAAGCTGCTTTTGGATGGCGGGGAATTTCTGGCCGAGGCAGTCCGCCTGTTTCAGATTATGAAGCCCTTCAACGATTTTCTGAACCGGGCTCTTTCCGGCTTCCAGATGCCCTCCAGGTAAACCGGACCTAAAATCGATCCATTTTACACTTCTCTTTCATATATATTAAGAATTCTTTTCGCAAACACTTAAGCTTTTCTGGATATAATAAAGAGCAGTGAGGAGATGATTGTAAAATGGAAAAAACGATTGGACAAACACCCGGCATAGGGGGGCTTACGGAAGCCCAGGTCAGAGAGCGAATGGCAGAAGGCCTTAGTAATCATGCGGATATCACCACAGGCAGGACATATGCCCAGATTATCCGGGCCAATATTCTGACCTATTTTAATCTGATTTTTCTTATCCTGTCGGCGCTGCTATGCGCTGCAGGTTCCTATAGAAACCTTACCTTCCTCCCGGTAATTCTGGGAAATATAATTATCGGGATTGTCCAGGAGTTCCGCGCAAAGCGGACCCTGGACAAAATGAAGATGCTCCACGCTCCCCACTCCATTGTGGTAAGGGAGCACAAGCAGACCCGGATTTCCTCGGAAGAGCTTGTGAAAGATGATGTTGTGCTTTTGGCCTCCGGGAATCAGATCTGCGCGGACGCTCAGGTAATCCAGGGAACCATATCCGTAAACGAAGCCCTTCTCACAGGAGAATCCGATGAAATCCGAAAGGAAGCCGGGGACAGGCTTCTCTCGGGAAGCTTTGTAGTGTCCGGTCAATGCTATGCCAGGCTTACCCATGTGGGAAATGCGTCTTATATTTCCAGGCTGGCCGCCGAGGCAAAGGCAATGGGCACCGGCGAGCAGTCGGAAATGATCCGTTCCATCAACCAGCTTGTGAAATGGATTGGCATTATCGTGCTCCCCATGGCCGCCATATTATTTTCCCAGGCATATTTTATAAACCACGAAACCTTTCAAAAAAGCATAGTCTCCATGGTTGCGGCCATTATCGGCATGATTCCCGAGGGCCTCTATCTACTTACCACAATCGCCCTGGCTCTGGGCACCCTGCGTCTGGCAAAGAAGCAGGTTCTTCTTCATGACATGAAAAGCATGGAGACCCTGGCAAGGGTCGATGTGCTTTGCGTAGACAAAACCGGCACCATCACGGAGCCCAAAATGCAGGTTGTGGAGTTTCTTCCAGTTCGCAGGCAGAAAAATAACGGCAGCGCCTATGATCTGACGACGCTTCTTGCGGACTATGCCGCCGCCACGCCGGACAACAACGCAACCATGGAGGCCATACGGAATTATACCGCCGGTTTTTCCCCGGACAATACGGAAAAACCGCGGACGCCTCTCTCTGTGCAGCCCTTTTCCTCCCAGAAGAAATACGGCGCGGTTTCCTTTTCGGAGGGAACCTTTGTACTTGGCGCGCCCGAATCTGTCATGGGCAGCCACTACGATACCATTCTTCCGGAAATCACTCCCTGTCTGGAAAAAGGTTACCGGGTTCTTCTTCTGGCAGAAAGCGAAAAGGGCCGGGAGAACATAGAGGCAGACCGCCCTGTGACGCCCCTGGGCTTTGTAATCCTGGAAAATCCGATACGGGAAAATGCGGCGAAAACTTTTTCCTACTTTAAGGAACAAGGTGTCGCTATCAAGGTGATCTCTGGCGATAACCCGGAAACCGTTTCCAGAACGGCACAGCGGGCAGGCATAGCGGGCGCCGGCAGGTATGTGGATGCCTCCACACTGAATACAGAGGACGATTTAAAAGCTATAGCGGAAATCTACACGGTTTTTGGCCGGGTTACGCCAAAGCAGAAGCAGATTCTTGTCCGGGCTCTCCAGGAGGCCGGGCATACCGTAGCCATGACAGGCGACGGGGTCAATGATATCCTGGCCATGAAGGACGCTGACTGCAGTATCGCCATGGCTTCGGGAAGCGAAGCCGCCGCCCAGGCGGCCCAGACCGTCCTTCTGGACTCGGATTTCGCCCATATGCCGGATGTGGTTCTGGAAGGGCGCCAGGTAGTAAATAATATCCAGCGCTCCGCCAGCTTGTTTCTGGTGAAGAATATATTTTCCCTGCTGATGGCCCTGTTCTCCGCGGTATTTGCCATTACATACCCGCTGGAGCCCTCCCAGATTTCCCTCATCAGCATGTTTACCATTGGGCTTCCCGGTTTTCTCCTGGCCCTGGAACCAAACAAAGGCCGCATCAAGGGCTGCTTTATACACAATGTGTTGCTAAAAGCCCTTCCCGCAGGCTTTACGGATGTGCTGTCCGTGGGCGCACTTGTAATCTGCGGACAGGTCTTTGCCATCCCAAAGGAAGATATCGCCACCGCTTCCACCATGCTGCTTGCCATCGTGGGCTTTATGATTATGGTTAAAATCAGCGCCCCCTTTAATCGGATAAAATACGGTATCCTCCTGCTGAATATCTGCGGGCTTCTTTTCTGCGGGACTTTCCTTGGGGAATTATTCGCCATCCAGGGAATTTCCAATGTCTGCTTTCTTTTAATAGTAATTTTTGCCTTTGCGGCGGAATCCTGGTTCCGCCATCTGACAGCTCTCGCCGGGAAGCTGGGCGGCGGGAGCCTAAGAAGAATGCAGAAAAAATTTCTACAAATCTATTTACAAATAATTCAAAATTTTGTATAATATTTCCATCTTAAATTCTCAATCTCCATTCTTTCCAATACCCAGAAATATTAGGAAGGAGCGAATTAAAATCAAGCAGGTTTTGTTAATTTGCGTCCAATCACGGCGGCAGGAAGTCAGGCAATTCTATGCCGGCGCTGGTTATGCCGTTTTTTTAGGTTTGTCCAAAACAACCCTGTTATGTCATTCGGATATTCAATACCAGTTTTTCTGCTGTAATCCGCTGGACAACATCCGCGGGCAGTCTGTCCTTGCTGATTGCTGTATCTTTTATTTTCTTTGCAGTACAATGGAAACTGAGGATTTCTTTTCTGTCAATTTCCGCAACATCAGCCATGGGCTCTATTTGCTGAACAGCAACCGTTATTGTACGGAGCGGGATATCTCTCATTTTCAGATACTTTACAGGCTTCCTGCCTGCTCCATCTATGCGGTTTCTTTCAATTTGGCATTTCAAGCTTCTATTTCCAACAACCAGGCAAATCGGTTTTTTTATTTTTACAAAAAGAAAAGGCTCTGCAACCAGAACTGTGAATTTCTGGAACAACTGCAAAAAATTCACCTGCTGGCTGTAGCGCATACAAAAGGAGAGTTTTGACATGGAACGACAAAAGCAACTTATTGAATTAATGGATTACTGCATGGGGGTTATCACCATTGATGTGACTGTAAAGGATCCGTTTGTTCAGAAAAAAGACCGGACAGACACAATGGAGGCCATTCAGGATATTCTGCGGCTGCGCAACGTGCCGGAGCGGCAGATCCGTCCTCTGGCCCGGAAGCTTTACGACTGCCTTTTCGGCCAGATGCTTCTCACAAAACTGCTTTCGGATCCTCTGGTATCCAACATCAAAATCCTGGCTCATGACCAGATCCGGCTAAAGTGTCTGAACCACCGGAAAAATGCCGGTATCTGTTTCCAGAACCCTGGCCAGTATCTGCATTTTGTGGAATATCTGCTTATCCGGAACGACATGCGGCCCGAGGGGCCCTATGCATATCTCAGCTTTTGCGACGCAGATTCCAGCCCGGAAGACCTCCTTTGTTTTCATGTTTCTTCCCGCAGAATCAATTCCGTCAACACCCCTTATCTTCATATCCACCGGATTCCCAAGCAGAAAAAATATCTGCGGGATCTCATCGCCTCCGGCATGCTGGAATCCCAGACCGCCAGCTATCTCTCTGCCCAGGCCAGATATGGAGGCTGTATTCTCTTTACAGGCAGCGGGAAGCAGGAGCAGAGCACTTTGTTAAATGCGCTTATTGATTTGATTCCTCACAACCGGAGCGCCCTGGCTATCCAGGAGCGGGAAGAGCTCTTCTCTCTGTCCCACCCGGAAATCATGTTCCAGCACACCACACCCACCTCCCGCGTCCTGTCCTCCTACGATACCCGGGAGTTGATGGAAAACGGCCTTCTGCTGGATTCCGACTATTTTATTCTGGACGAGCTGCGGCGGGAAAATGCTCTCCCTTTCTGGAAGGCTGTCTCACAGGGCTGCCACTGCTGGGCTATTATCCAGGGGCAGGATGCCAGGCAGGCTCTGGAGCATCTGACCGATTTCCTGTACCTGGGATCCTCCTGCCCCCGGGAAACGATTCTTCCCTCCCTCTGCCAGATCTCCAGCATCGTCTGCCTGGAAAAAGGAAAAGTTTCAGAGCTGGTAGAAATCCAGGGGTGGGACCCCGTTTCCGGAAGCCTGCAGCTTAACCATATTCTTTAGAGGCTGTAAAAAGACGGTTTTCACAATTACAGGTTTGTGAAAACCGCCTTTTCCTATACCAGAAGCTCCGCTTCTTTTAACCTCTCCTCAAATTGTATGTAAAAATCCCTGTCCCCGGCATATGAAATCTGGTAGAAAACCCGAAGAATGCCAAGCAGCATCTGCCTCTGGCTCTCCCCGCCATCCATACGCTCTGCTTTTTCCCGGGCCCTCACCACAAAATTATGCCATTTCAGCACAAAATCCTCATATTTCCCGGGCTCCGGCGTATCTATCCATTTTTTTACTTTTATTTTTGTCTTATTCTTTTTCACACATTCATGAACCTGGAGAAAATACCAGAAGGACTGCTCCTCATAAATCCGTCCCAGAGGGAAAAGGCGGCAGATGCCTGGGCGGAAAGAATGAATACGGCAGCGTCCCTCCTTATTTAAAAATACGCAGCGTCCCTCCTCTCCCTCCATCTTCAGACGGGGCAGAGCCAGGCTGTCCACCATACCAAGGGTAAACGCCTCCCCCAAAAGCTCTTCAAAGCTTTTTCCAAGCCCCTGTGTGAGGCGGAAAATATCCAGAGGATCCAGAACAATGGTGTCCTCCATGCCCTGGCAGCATGAGGAACAGCCTGCGCAGTCCTCGCAGCCCACCCTCACCAGATCATTTAAACCATAACGTTTTCCGTCGGATATTTCATCCATGTTTAATTCCCGTTCCATAAATCTCCTTATTCCAGTACCGTATCCGCCCTTCCAAATCCCTGGGTTCTGGAAGAATTGCCGGCTGCCTTGCATCCGGCAATCCTTCCGGGGCTTTGGCCGGGCAGATACTGTTTTCCAGTACCGTATCCACTTTATTTCTGGCGGAGCCCTTTGGGGTAATGATTTTTCATTGTACCGTTGCTGATTTTTCCCCAGCCCAGGGAGTAGCCGTCCACCAGAATCAGACACCAGCCCTTTTCTCCCTCTACAGGCAGCGTTTCTCCCCTAAGATAAGCCCGTACCTGCTCCCCGTCCGCTTTTAGGGAGCATACACGCAGGGCATCCCCGGCTTCAAGCGCCAGGGCCAGGGCATGAGAGGGCTCGAAGCGCCCTTTGCGCAGAGTGCCAAGATGCAGTCCGGCCCGCAGCACTTTTAGTCCCTTAAGGTCTGCTATCTCCGGCATCGCATAGAGCTGCTCTCCAAACATTACCGGAAATCCGGAAATCCCGCAGGTCAGATTTTCCCTTTCAAATTCTTCATATTCCCTGGGAAAAGAGAGCTTCTTTCCCGGCATCCCAAAGGCCCCTCTATCCGGCCCGGATTTTTCCCCCTCTTTTCTTAAAACAGCCACATAATGCCCCTCCCCCTCAAGGAGATGGGGCCAGAGACGGTATGTGTCCTCCACCTCCCGCGGTCCGTCTGCCCACTTTGGCCTTCCATGGGAAAATCCCTCATATGCCGGTACTTTTTCCACCCGGAATTCCCCATGGTTTTTAAGAAAACGGCTGATACTGCCCTCGTCCTCCTCCGGCGCAAAGGTGCAGGTGGAATACACCAGCCTTCCCCCGGGACGCACCATTCCGGCAGCGGCTTCCAGAATCTCATCCTGCCTCTTTGCACACAAAGACACATTCTCCGGACTCCATTGCAAAAGTGCCTGCTCCTCCTTGCGGAACATGCCCTCCCCGGAGCAGGGGGCGTCCACTACCACCCTGTCAAAAAAGGCGGGAAACCTTCCAGCCAGCGTCTGGGGGCTTTCGCATGTAACCAGGGCATGGGAAATCCCCATGCGCTCCACATTCTGAGCCAGTATTTTCGCTCTGGCAGGATGGATTTCGTTGGAGACAAGGAGGCCCTTTCCCTGCATACGGCCGGCAAGCTGGGTGGTTTTCCCTCCCGGAGCTGCGCATAAATCCAGCACTCGTTCCCCCGGCTGTGGATCGGCTAACACCGCTACCGCCATGGCGCTTGGCTCCTGAATATAGTAGAGGCCCGCCTCGTGGTAGGGATGTATTCCCGGTCGTTGCGCCTCTTCATAGAAGAACCCTTCCCCGGCCCAGGGAACAGGTCTTAGAGAAAAAGGCGTTATCTTCAAAAAATCTTCCACTGGGATTTTCACCATATTGACCCGCAGCCCCCTGTGGATTTCCTCCCCATAGCTTTTCAGAAAAGCCGCATACTCCTCCTCTGCAAGGAGTTCCCGCATACGCATTGTAAATTCTTCCGGTAACCAGCTTACTGTATTCTCCATTCCAGATAAATGCCGTTTCCGGCATCTCCTCCTCTGCCTTTTTATTTCTCAACACACACCTGGAAAATATAAAATTTGAGATAATAGGATTCATCCGCCGCCCACAAAACCGGATGATCCGGTGCCTGGGTTCTGTACTCCACCTGGCGCAGCCGTCGGTGTACATTGCGGGCCGCCTGGCCTATGGTCTGGGTAAACAGCTCATAGGTCATGAAATGGGAGCAGGAGCAGGTGGCCAGATATCCCCCGTCCCGGATAAGCTTCATGGCCCGCAGGTTGATTTCCCGATAACCCTTGACTGCGTTCTTCACGGAATTTCTGGACTTGGCAAAGGCCGGCGGATCCAGGATAACCACATCAAACAGCTCCCCCTTCTCCTCAAGCTCTGGCAGCAATTCAAACACATCCGCACAGAGAAACCGTACCCGGTCCTCCAGACCATTCAGCCTGGCATTCCTGCGCGCCTGCTCCACACCCAGGCCGGAGGCGTCCACCCCCAGTACCTCCCGTGCCCCGGCCAGGCCCGCGTTGAGGGCAAAAGAACCCGTATGGGTAAAACAGTCCAGCACCCGGGCATTTTTGCAAAGCCTCTGAATAGCCAGGCGGTTGTATTTCTGATCCAGAAAAAATCCTGTCTTCTGTCCGTCCTGCACATCCACCAGATAGCGGACGCCGTTTTCCCGGATTTCCACATTGGTGTCAAAGGGCGCTCCCAGAAAACCCTTCACCCGCTTCATCCCCTCCTGCTCCCGCACTTTGGCGTCGCTTCTCTCGTACACGCCCCGGATGGAAATACCGTCCCTCTCCAGAGCCTCCATAAGCAGACGGAGAATGGTCTCCTTCATCCGGTCAATCCCAAGCGCCAAGGACTGCACCACAAGAATATCCGCAAACTTGTCCACCACCAGGCCGGGCAGGAAATCCGCTTCCCCGAAAAGAATCCTGCAACTCTCCGTGTCCACGGTCTCTTTCCGGTAATCCCAGGCCGCCTGCACCCGCATGTACAGAAAATCCTCGTCTATCTCCTGGTTCTGGTTCCGGGTCATCATGCGGACACGTATTCTGGAATTGGTATTGATAAATCCTCTTCCCAGGCCGTATCCGTCAAAATCATGGACATTCACCAGATCCCCGTTTTCAAATCTGCCAGAAACGCCGGCAATCTCATTGTCATAAATCCACAGGCCCCCTGCCTTCAAGGCCCGTCCCTCCCCTTTCTTCAAGGTCACTATCGCGTCGCTCATTCTGACTTCCTCCATGATTTTCATATTTATTAAGGTAAGATTTCCTCCAGAAAACCGGAATCCTCAAAATCCGGGATAAAACTCTCCAGGGATGTCTCCCCTTCCTGGATAAACCCGTTTTCTATCCCCAGCTCCAGGGCATAATCCACCAGGGCGTCGTACTCCCTGCAGGTCACCCGGCGGCATAGCTCCGGGTATCTGTCCTCCTGCACGCAGGGCGTATACTGGTTCATAAGGCTGTAATAAATCTGGTTACCAAATTTTCCAAAGACTTCCCGAAGCACTCTCTGGCCGTTATTTACACAGCCGGGAAGCAGAAGATGCCGGACAATTACGCCCCGGCGCATTATACCGCCCTCATCAAAGACTGCGTCTCCACACTGCCTTACCATCTCCGTCAAGGCCTCCATGGCCCGCCCGGGGTAGTCGGGCGCATGGGAATAGCGCGCCGCCAAAGAGCTGTCCATATATTTAAAATCAGTCAGATAAATATCCACATACCCCTCCAGCCGGCAAAGCGTCTCCGTTTTTTCATAGCCGCTACAGTTATAGACCACCGGAAGGTAAAGTCCCTCCTTTTTTGCCAGCAGAAGGGCCTCCATAATAACAGGGGCGTAGTGATCCGGCGTCACCAGATTGATATTTTCCGCTCCCTTTTCCTGGATCAGGCCAAAAAGCCGGGAAAGCTCCTCCACGGTAACGGTCTTTCCCATCTTTGCCCCGGAAATCCTGTGGTTCTGGCAATACACACAGCCCAGGCCACAGCCGGAAAAAAATACCGTGCCGGAGCCACGCTCCCCGGAAATGCAGGGTTCCTCCCAGTAATGCAGGGAGGCCCGGGAGACCCTGGCTTCTGGGCCGCTTTTACAGACGCCCTGTTTTCCCCCGCTTCTGTCCGCGCCGCATTCCCTGGGGCAGAGATGGCAGTCCTGCTTCCATGTCTCCAATCCAAAATCCTCCTTTTGCCGAAAATCCTGTTCTCTTTTATACAATGGCATATGTAAAAATATCTGTCAATACTCTTTCTTGGATCAAATCCGTCTGGCCTGGTCAATTTTATATAAACTGGCACTTTTAATCATGCCAAACTTATCGTATAGTATCCACAATAAAGTTGCCCTGGAAAGGAACCCATGATTATGAATCTCTCCATAAAAGACACCACCAAAACCGCCATGATGACTGCTATTATATTTGTATGTACCTACGCCTTTAAAATCCCCATTGCCCTTACGGGAGGCTATACTCACCTGGGGGACTGTGCTATTTTCCTGGGAGTGATGATTCTTGGGCGCAAGCGGGGAATGATTGCCGCAGCTTTGGGGGCTGCCCTGGCAGATTTTACAGGCGGTTTTATGATCTGGATAATCCCTACCTTTCTAATCAAGGGCATAATGGCCGGACTTATGGGAACCCTGACGGAAGGCCGCCTTTCGTCCCGCCGGTTTGGATGGCTGGCCGGGGCCGCCCTGGGAGGCGTTTTTCAGATCCTTGCCTATACCCTGGTTAAATTTGTAATGATAAGCCCTGCTGCCGGACTGGCCACCATTCCCACCGTCAGCATGCAGACCACAGCCGGAATCCTGATTTTTGCTGTGCTTATCTCCCTGCTGCAATCCTCCCACACTCTCTGCCGCCTAAAGGAGTTATAGAAAATGAAAAAGATTGACGCTCACTGCCACATTGGAAATTTCGGAAGCTGGGCCGGGGTGGAAAACACGGTTCCCCAGCTCCTTTCACAGATGAAAGAATACGAGATCGAAAAGACAATTCTCTGTTCCAAAGATCATACCGGAAACGCTATGGTTCTGGAAGCCTATGAGAACCATCCCCAGCGGTTTATCCCCCTGGTCTACCTGAATCCCCTGGAGGAAGAAGCGGAAACCTTAAGAAAAATAGAGCATTACATGGACAAAAAAGGCTTCCGGGGTATCAAGCTCAACCCCTTACGTCACGCCTATGTAGCAGACGACACAGCCCTGGATCCAATTATGGAAGCGGCTGCCGCAAGAAAAGCGCCTGTGTTTATCCACTCCGGCCATCCCCCCTATTCCCTGCCCTGGAGCATTGCCCTGCTGGCAGAACGGCACCCGTCCGTAAAGGTCGTTATGATTCATATGGGCCACGGACACGGGGTATACATTGACGCAGCCCTTAAAATGGCAAAACGGTATTCCAATATTTACCTGGAAATGTCCGGCATGCCCATGGGGGTAAAAATCAGACAGGCCTACGAGGAAATAGGGCCGGAACGCATTATGTTCGGAACAGACTCCCCCTTCCACCATCCTTCTGTGGAAATCCAGAAGGTACTCACCTGCGGCCTTCCTGAGAAAGCCATGGAGCAGGTGTTTTACTACAACGCCCTCCGGCTGTTTGCGCCTGCTTCCTCCACAAGCCTTCTGGTCAGCTCCTCCGCCACCAGCACCACGGTCTCCTCGTGAAGATAATCCGTGATATCCGCGTCAAAGAGGATATTGGCCTGGGCCTCAAACTCCTCGTCTCTGTCCCAGAAAACCACTGTAAGGGGCATACAGGAAAAGGCATTGATAACAAAGCCCACATCCCCCTGGGGAATGGGCTTTCCTCCAAGCCTGCGGCATGCATTTGCCAGCTCTTCCATATGCCCCCCGAAAGTCCTGGCAAAGGGCTCCAGAATATTCCGCTTATAGGCCGCCTCAAAAGGCGCCGCCCGCTTTACCTGGCGGAAGGGTACAAACTCCCCCTTTACCCTGGCCTCCGGCCTGGAATAATAAAACAGGTGGTAGATGGCCATGGCTGTGTTAAAGGAAATCTCCCGGTCTGACGTCTCTGTAAACGCTATTTCCCCGGTTTTTTTATCCAGGCTGAAACGCTGTTGAAAATAGATAATGTAAAGAAACTGCCCGTCTTCCTCCAGGGAAAACCGGGTTTTCAGCTCTTCGTGATCCATGCCTGCAAAAATATCCCGCCATCTCTTCCGGACGGCCTGGTAGTTATCCACACCTCTCTCCATTATTTTCCCCTTCCTTCTCTGTCGTTAATATCCCCCGACGTTTAGGTCTGTTCCTTAAGCAGTCCCTTCAACGCCTTGATGTCCGCCTCCGCAGTCGCCCAGCTTGTGGCAAAGCGCACCACCGTATGGGTATGGTCCGCCTTCTCCCAGAAGCTGAAGGCTACGTGTTTTTTCAATCTTTCCAGTTCTGTATCTTCCAGAATCACAAACTGCTGGTTCGTGGGGGATTCCAGGTAAAAAGCATACCCCTTTTCCCTAAAACATTCCTTTAAAAGCTCCGCCATCTCTATGGCATTCCTGCTGATCTTAAAATACAGATCATCCGTAAAGAGCGTATCAAACTGGATACCCAGAAGCCTTCCCTTTGCCAGCAGAGCCCCGTGCTGCTTGACCATGGTCAGAAAATGGGACGGTATTCCTTTTCCCTGCCCGGGAAAAACCACCGCTTCCCCACACAAAGCTCCCACCTTTGTCCCCCCTATGTAAAAAGCGTCGCAGCACCGGGCAATAAGAGGTAACGTCACATCCGTATCACGGCTCATAAGGCCATAGCCCAGGCGGGCCCCATCCATATACAGGGGAATGTTGTATTTTTTGCAGACCCGGGAAATCCCGGTCAGCTCCTCTTTGCTGTACAGCGTCCCATACTCTGTAGGATGGGAAATATACACCATTCCGGGAAACACCATATGTTCATGGTTTTCGTCCTGCCAGAATCCCTCCAGGTAAGCCTCCAGCTCCCCGGCGCAGATTTTTCCCTGGCGCTCCGGAATTTCCAGGACCTTGTGGCCCGTATATTCAATGGCTCCCGCCTCGTGGACGCTTACATGGCCCGTAACTGCCGCTACGACCCCCTCGTAGGGCTTTAGCATAGTATCAATTACAATCTGGTTTGTCTGGGTGCCTCCCACCAGAAAAAATACGTCTCCCTGGGAGCACTCACAGGCATCCAGGATTTTCCTCCCTGCGCTCTCACAGTAAGGGTCGCTTCCATACCCGGAAACAGGCTCCATATTTGTTTCCAGAAGGCGCTTCAGAATTTCCGGGTGAGCCCCCTGGATATAATCGCTCTCAAACGACAACATTTTTTATCCTCCTGTTGCACAATCCATGATGGTTATGTTATAATACATCTGATGGAGACATAGCTCAGCTGGGAGAGCATCTGCTTGACGTGTAGAGGGTCGCAGGTTCGAGTCCTGTTGTCTCCATAAATCCGGATAATCCGAATCTTATTCCACCAGGAAACAGGTTCGGATTTCCTGCTGTCAACCGGGATTCCGGCTGGCATTTTTGCAATTATAACAGACATGGGAAAAGGCGTCAAGCCGCCGGAAAACCTTATTTTTCCCATGTTAACGAAAAGGAGAGATCAGAACGTGAACGGGAAAAATTCAGCCTCCCGTAACCAGGGAATCAGAAGAAGTCTTGACAGACGGATATTGAGAAGCACAACCCTCAATATTCTGGTATTGGTAATCGTTTGCTGTGTGATTATGGCGTTTTCCCTGCAATCTCTTGCAAACAGTATTCTGCTTGACAGCCTGCAGCCTATGGCGCGACAGTCGGCGAAAACTGTGGAGGCCAATATCCACATGCTGGCAGACCGGATGATGACGATTGCGGGAGATTCCCGTATGAATCCGGATGCCGGAGATGAAGCACAGGGTACACAGCTTAATGCTGCATCGCTCCAGGCAAGCCGTCAAGAGGTCCTGACTGAGGCGGCCGAAATCTATGAATTTTACACTATTGCCCTATATGACCTGGACGGCGGTCTGATTCAGGGGATCAACCACACGCCGGAGAGCCTGGACAGCAGTTTTTTTGCTCTTCTTAAGGAGACGGACAATCTGACTACCTGCTCCTCCACGATTTTCCAGGATACGCTTGGTATTACTATGGGCATGCCTGTAAAGGAAAACGGCGAGACCATTCTCTACCTGGTTGGTGTTTACAAATATGACGCGCTGGATGATGTGCTGGACAGCATTAATCTGGGCAAGGAAGGTATGGCCTATATGGTCAACCGGGAGGGAATCGTTACCGGGCATCCGGACGAAGCCCTGGCGCGGGCTGGCACTACGCTGGCACAGCTTAACGGCGGGCAAAAGGATGCTCTTGATCGTGTGACTACAGGGGAAACCGGAGCCACGGAATTTTCCATTGACGGTGAAGTCATGCTGGTGGCCTTTTCGCCTATCCGTGGTACCCAGTGGTCCCTGGTTATCCAGATTCCCAAGTCGGATTACAACCATTTTATCAACGGAGCCATGCTGGTGGCAATACTGTCCACCCTGGCAGTTCTGATTATCTCTATTCTGCTTGTCCTGCGTCTGGCCAGGTCTATTTCCAGGCCGGTCAAAAGCGTTACAAGCCGGATGGTGGGCCTCTCAGACGGCGATCTGCATACGGAAGTAGCGCTTGTCCATTCCGGAGATGAGCTGGAGATTATGACCAAGACCCTGGACGAAACTGTGGAGAGCGTTAACCGGTACATATCCGATATCCAGCAGGTGCTGACCCAGGTGGCAAAAGGCAATCTTTGCGTCACCTCCCAGGTGGACTACAAAGGAGATTTTGCCTTAATTAAATCCAGCCTGCGTACCATTATCAAGTCCATGAATGAAACCATTGTAGGCTTTAGCGCCGCAGCCTCCCGCCTTACCGATATGTCCGAAGAGCTAAGCGGCCAGTCCGTCCAGCTTCATCAGGCATCTCTGGAACAGAACCAGTCCACGGAAGAACTGGTTCATGAGGTCTCCCGTGTGAAGGAGCGTCTGGAAAGCGTAACAAAAAGCAGCAGCCAGACACGCGCCAAAACAGAGGAAATTACCCAATGCGTCCAGGAAGCCAACACCCGCATGGATTCCCTGTCCGGCGCCATGGATAATATCAGCGCAAACGCCCAGGAAATCACAAAGATCGCCAAGGCTATTGAGGATATCGCCTTCCAGACAAGTATTCTGGCTATCAATGCCTCCGTAGAGGCAGCCCGGGCTGGAACCGCCGGAAAAGGCTTTGCCGTGGTGGCAAATGAAGTCAAGGAGCTGGCAGCCAAAAGCGCCCAGGCGGCACAGAGCGCCACAGATATGGTCAGCGGCACAAGAACCATTATCCAGACCGGCGTGGAGCTGACTGCGGAAACCGCCGACTCCCTTCACGCCATTTCCTCTGTATCCAGTGAGATCAACACAATTTCCGATCACCTGGTGGCAGCGGTACAGGGACAGGAGAGTGCTCTGGTCATAATGGAAGAGCGGATTGAAACCATTTCCGCCATTGCCGACCGGAACCTGCAAAATGCCAGCGGGACAGAACAGTCCAGCGGTCTGCTGGCAAGGGAAGCCGAAGCTCTCCAGGCCCAGGTGAAAAAATTTATTTTGAAGGAGGGACGTGACGCATGAAACGGATATTAAGCCTGGTCCTGCTTCTGTTAATGCTTGTTTCGCTGACAGCCTGCGGCAATAAAACAGAGTTAAAGGATGGATATTATACAGCCCAGGCCGCTGAATTTAGTCACGGCTGGAAGGAATATATTACGATTTTAGTCAAAGGCGGAAGCATAGTCTCTGTAGAGTACAATGCCGAAAACGCCAGCGGTTTTATCAAGAGCTGGGATAATGCCTACATGCAGAATATGCTCCACTCCAACGGCACTTATCCCAATGAGTATACCCGCTACTACGCCGGACAACTCCTGGAAGGGCAGGGTAATAAGGACATTGATGCCCTTACGGGCGCCACTTCCTCCTATAGCTCTTTTCAGAAGCTGGCAGAGGCTGTGCTGGAACAGGCCCAGAAAGGGGATTCCAGTATTGTAATTGTGGACACGGAAAAATAAACAGAAGCCATGTAAGACAGCCGTCAGATTTTCAAAGCTTAGGGCAGAGAAAATGTGACGGCTGTCTCTCTTTTATTTTTTACTGCAAAGATCATAGCTTTCCGCAATCATCCGCTTTATTTCTTTGGAAGGAATCGTTCCGTCCAGTATGATGGAATTCCAGTGGGTCTTGTTCATATGGTACCCTGGCACCACGGAGGTATAGGCCTCCCGCCAGAATTCCCGCCACTGGGGGTCACATTTCACATTGACCCAGATATGCTCCTCCCGCTCATAAATCCAGGCAAATATCCGCTGACTGGCGCGGATACGCATACACGTCCAGGCGGGGTCATGAAAGGGATAGTCCTCAAACACATCTGGAAATGTGAGACAGTACCGGATAGCCTCTTTTCTGGTTTTCATACGCCAAACCCCCGCCTTTTCAGCTCCGCAGCCACCTTTTTGTACATGGGAAGTTCTACGCCGTACCGCTCTCCCATACACACCACCTCAAATATAAGCCCGTCCATCTCGGACATTTTCCCCTTCTCCACGTCCCTCTGCATGGAGGTGGAGGCCTCTGGAGCCAGGTCGTCCAGGATTTTCAGATTTGTACTTACCACGTCCACCTCAAAGTGAAGTCCCATGGCATTTGCCAGGGTATCAATCTCCCCCACCAGAGCGGCAAACAGATCCCGAATTTCCCCGGGCTTTTGCATTTTTCCGGCATTTACCCCGTAATACTGCCCACAGGCCGCCGCCGGGGACACATAGGAAAATTTTTGCAGGGCGTCCCGCTGGATATTCTCCGAGAGTATGCCCTCAATGCCGCTGTCATCCAGGTCTCTTTTTATGTCCGCCAGAACGGGACGGTATTCCCTGGGACATCGCACCCCATACACCACCCGGAAGATATCTCCTTTCTGCCACAGATACCCGGGCTTTCTGATCTCCGCCGCTATGTAAATACAGCCATCTGTTACCAGAAGTCCGGGAAGCTCTTTTTGCAGATGTCCTCCTGTTCCATAAATATTTAAAATGGGAATTACCACCGTATCCGGCTTTGCCACCCTGCGGATAAAGGGTACGGTGTCCTCCAGGGAGTACCCCTTTACACAGACAAAAACCACGTCCGGGTTTTCCCCGTAATGCTCCATATCGCAGGCCTTCACGGGCTTTACCGTGTAATTTCCCTTTTTTGTGGTCTCCATGCGAAGGCCATCCGCCTGCATGGCCTCCAGATGAGCCCCCCGCGCTATGAGCGTCACATCCTTTCCTGCCTCCGTCATATAGGCTCCTATACAGCCGCCTGTGCCTCCTGCGCCGATTACCAGATATTTCATTTCCATGTTCCCCTTTCCGTTTCTCTATCAGAATCTATGCAAAGCTCTTTTTGTTTTGTCACGAATAGCGCGACGTCTGTTCCTTAAGTCTTACCGTTCTCCCCGGATTTCCACCCGGCTTCCTCCCGTGCGGTCCTTCCTTACCACAATCTGGCGGTCAATTTTTTCCTTCAGCTCACCTACATGGGAGATAATTCCCACCAGACGACGCCCCTCTGTCAGACCTGCTAGCGCTTTTACTGCCTGCTGCAGGGATTCCTCATCCAGGGAACCGAAACCCTCGTCCACAAACATAGTGTCCAGGCGAATGCCTCCGGCCATGGACTGGATTTCATCAGACAGTCCCAGCGCCAGGGAAAGGGCCGCCTTGAAGGACTCCCCGCCGGAGAGGGTTTTTACACTGCGCCAGGTACCGTTGTAATGGTCGATTACATCCAGCTCCAGGCCGCTCTGGTGTCTGTTGTCGTCTGCTTCCCGGCGGCGTCTCAGCTCATACTGGCCGCCGGACATCACCATAAACCGCAGGTTGGCCCGGTCAATAATCCGCTCAAAGTATTTCATCTGGATATATGTTTCCAGCTTAATTCTTTCCTTCCCGGTAATATTTCCGCTGGCTGTATTGTACAATGCATTTACCCGGCTCCATTGTTTCTCTGTGTCTACAAGAAGGTCTGCCTGCTCCCTGATTTTGCTTAAAGCCATGGAATTGATCTCCATGCGGGATCTTACCTTGTTAAGCTCCTCCCGAAGCAGCCCACACTGCCCCCTTAAGGCGTCCCTCTCCCGGGTTTTCTCTTCCATATCCAGTGAGGGCGCGTCTTTTATCTGCTCCTCAAGGGATGCAATCCTTCCCTTGATACCGTTCATCTCGTCATTTCCGGCAAGATAGGCTTTTTTTGCCTCCTCATATGCCTTCTGAAGGGCCTCTGTCCTGGCAGTCAGCGCAATAAGGGCTTCCTCCGCCTGCTCCCTGTTTTCCAGGTCCAGTTCTTTTTCCTGCTTTTCTATATCTGCCCGGAGATACTCTCTCTCCCTCTCCTTCAAGATAAGTTCTTTTTCTTTGTCAGCAATGTTTTGTTGCATTTTGTCAATTTTCTTTTCCTTTTGGGGAAGCTCCCTGTCAATTTCCCGTTTCCTTTCCAGGCGCTGTTTCTCTGCCTGTATCTGTCCCTCCAGCTCTGTTAACCGCGCGCTTATCTCCCCAAGCTTTTGCTTCACCCTTTCCCGGGCGTTCTCAAGGGAAATGCCGCTTACCGGCTCCCCAAGGCTTTGTTCAATTTCCCTTCCCTTTGCCTCCGCCTGTCCTCCTGCCCTCCCGGCGGAGGCGCTTTTCTCCGAGGCCTCCTTCTGGGCCTTTTCACTGGCTTTTCTGGCTTTTTCCAATTCTCCCCCAGTTGGAAGCCCAGTGGATTCCCCTGCTGGGGACGGATGCTCTCTGGAACCGCAAACCGGACAGGGCTCGTTTTCCAAAAGCTCCTTAGCCAGGACGCCTGCCTGGCCGTCAAGGAATATCCGGTTCTTTGCCGTGTATTGCGCCGTAAGCTTTTCCGCTCTGGCGGAAAGCAGGCGGTATTCCTCCTGTTCCCTCCTGTATTCTTCCAGAAGACACTCATAAATTCCCAGATCCTCCCAGATCTTGTGGTATCGGTCTGCCTTCCCCTCCCAGTTTTTTTTCTCCCCGGCCAGACGTTCCAGACAGATTTCCACGGATTCCAGTTGCCGGCTTTCTTTTTCCAGGGCGTCAAGCTCTTCCTTTGCGGTTTCCAGAGCTTCCCTCTGGGTTTTGCCCTCGCTTCGCAGATTTTCCAGCTCTTTCTCCTCCCCAAGGAGCCTTTTTTTCAAGGTTTCCAGCTCCCCATACCGGGAAAGCTGTCTATTAAGAAGGGCCGCCCTGGCCTTAAGGCCCTCAAGCTCTGGCCGCCTCTCCTTTTCCGCCTCATAGGCCTCCTTCTGCTTTAGGAGAACCGCTTCCCTTTCTCTTCGTGCTTCTCTGGCTTCCAGGAGCGAAGCCCTGGCCTTTTCTATTCCGGCCGCCTTTCCAAGGAGCTCATTAAGCCGTTCCGCCTCCTCCTCCAGATTTTTGATCTTCTGAAAAAGCTTTTCCGCCTCCTCCTTGTCCTGCCGCCCGGTTTTTTCTAAAAGGGCCATGACATCCCCTGTTAAGAGCTCTCCCTTCCATGCCCTGGAAAACGCTTTGTAAAAGGGCGATTCCTCCTCACACCGGACGCCAGCTATATACTGCCTCACGCTTTGTCCAAGCCTGTCCCACTCCTTTGCCAGAGCCGCGGCTTCCTGCCTTAGGCAGTCCTGGAGCTCCCGGAAGGGCCCGGTCTTAAAGATCTTACGGAAAATATTTATCTTCTCTTCCGTGGACGCAAATAAGAGCCGCAGGAAATCTCCCTGGGCAATCATGGCAATCTGGGCAAACTGTTCCCGGTCAATGCCCAGAATTTCTTTTATGGCGGCGTTTACCTCCCGCACCTTGGTAACCCTTCTCCCGTCCGGAAATTGAAGCTCCGCCTCCGCCCGCTGCAGCGTCATGCCGCCTCCCCGCCTGGCCGGACGCTCAAACTCCGGGTTTCTCTTTACCGTATAACGCTTTTCCCCATAGGCAAAGGTAAGCTCCACCTCCGTAGGCGTATCCGGCAACGCGTATTTGGAGCGCAGCATTACCGGCTCCCGGTCTTTCCCGCTGGCCTCCCCGTAGAGGGCAAAGGTAATGGCGTCAAATAATGTGGTTTTTCCCGCTCCTGTATCTCCCGTAATAAGATACAGGCCGCTCTCCCCCAGCCTGTCCATTTCCAGTACGGTTTTTCCCGCATAAGGTCCGAAGGCAGACATGGTTAATGTTACCGGCCTCATTTTTCTTCCTCCCATATCCTATGGATGAGCGCTTCCACAAGTTTCTGCTGTTCCTCATCCATGGGCTGGTTATTCTGCTGTTCATAAAACTCTGCAAAGAGCTCCAGAGGCGTTTTTTTCTCCTCTTTCTCCGCCCCGGTAATCCTGACCTGGGAGCGTGTGCGTTTATTATCATAATCGAGCTTCAGAAGATTTGGGTAAATGACCTTAAGCTTCCCCACAGCGTCCGGGATATCCTCCTCGTCTGTAAGCGTAATATGAAGATAATCCTCTATGGCGCTGCCCTCATAATAATTCCTGGCCGTCAGTTCCATATAATCACCCTTGATTTCCCGCAGGTCATGTCTGGGTATAAGAGGTATTTTCCATATTTTTACATTTTCCTTTTCCAGAAGCTCCACCATTGTCACGGATTTCTCATGCCCCGCCTCAGAAAAAGAATATTTAAGGGGCGTTCCGCAGTACCGCAGCGTTTCCCTCCCTATATGCTGGGGGTTGTGGATATGGCCCAGGGCCACATAGTCAAACTTACGGAAAACACAGGCATCCACGTTTTCCGAGCCTCCCACATACAGCTCCTCTGACTCTGCCCGCAGGGAACCCGTCACAAACTGATGGGCCAGCAGAATATTTCTGTCCTCCTTGTGAAGGGGTAGCCCGGCAAGGGCAACTGCCAGGGCATCCGTGTAGTTTTCCATTTCCTCATGGGGATAGAATCTGCGGACATGGGAGGGCTTTAAAAAGGGGAGCATATGCACATACAGGGCCCCGTAAGAATCCTCCATAGTCACAGTCGAAATCCTGCCGTTATAGACGGGGGCCAGGTGGACGCCGCTTCCCTTCATCAAGCGCCCCCCAAAGGCGAGACGCTCCGGGGAGTCGTGGTTTCCGCTAATCACAAAAATCTGGCTGCATATTCCGGAAAGCTTAAAAAGAAAGCTGTCAAAGAGCTGTACCGCCTCGGTTCCGGGAACGGATTTGTCATAGATATCCCCTGCTAAGAGAACGCCGTCTGGTTTTTCCGCTTCCGCGATGCCAATGATTTCACCAAGGATATATTCCTGATCCTCCATCAGGGAGCACCCGTTTAACCGTTTGCCCAGGTGAAGGTCTGAGAGATGCATAAACTTCATAGAAAATACGCTCCTAAATTTCCTCCAGATATCGTATCCTGTCCATTTTCCGGATGTCCTCCAACACCGGCTTATGTACCCTGCGCTTTCCAAAATCCAGCTCAATCACCGCGCAGGTATCGCTCTTATACCATTTATTCTCGTCCTTCCTGGTCACATTTAGGATGCGGATGCCGTTGTTGTCAAAATAATCCACCAGGACAAGCATACACTCCTCTGTGACTGTCTCCACATAAAGATTCATAAACCTGGAATTTGCCATGATCCTTCTGTCGATCATCCAATACAGGGTAGAAGAGGTAAAGACTGCAAGAACGCTGATAATTCCGCCAAAATAAAATCCGGCTCCGATAGCAATACCTATAGCTGCCGTCACCCACAAGGTGGCTGCTGTGGTCAGTCCTTTTATATGATTATGGCTTGTCACCATAATGGTTCCCGCGCCAAGAAATCCGATGCCGCTGATTACCTGGGCCGCCATTCTCGTGGCGTCCCCGGTTCCGTGGGCAAAATTCATGAAAATATACTCGTTTGTAATCATAGCCAGGGCGGCTCCCACACATACCAGGGAAAATGTCCGCAGGCCCGCAGGCCGTCCTTTCATCTTCCTCTCAATTCCAATCAGTCCTCCGCAGATAGACGCCAAAGCCAGCTTCAGCAAGGTTGTCCATTGAAATTCAGACAGTCCCAGAAAGCCTGCTGCCAAAATAAGTTGATGCATAAATCCCTCCTCCACCGGTTATTCTGCTTTTTTATCATAACATTTCTTAGTAGAAAAAGAAATAGAAAGAACAGAAAAAGAACCCGGCATCCGGCATCCGGGAAATCCATGTGTATTCCCGGGCGCCTTCTGCCAGGCCCCTTTTATAAAATCTGCTTATTCTGTTTTTTTACAGCCAGCTCTTTATCTGCTCATAAACCCCTTTGCCGTCCAGCTTATATTTCTCCAGAAGCTTTCCTGCGGGGCCGGATTCTCCAAAGGTATCCTGAACGCCGACTTTCAGCACAGGCGTGGGGGCCTTTGCGCTCAAAGCGTCGCAGACCGCGCTGCCAAGGCCGCCGATTACGGAGTGCTCTTCCACGGTGACAACCTTTCCGGTTTCCCTGGCTGCCGCTACAATCAGTTCCTCATCCAGAGGTTTAATGGTATGGATATTGATAACCTTTGCGGAAACGCCGTCCGCCGCCAGAAGCTCTGCCGCCTCCATGGCGCTGCTCACGCAGAGCCCGGTAGCCACAATGGTTACATCCTTGCCCTCTCTTAAAGTTACTCCCTTTCCCATCTCAAATTTGTAGGTAGCCTCGTCATTGATTACGGGAACAGCCAGACGTCCAAACCGCAGATAAACAGGGCCTTCATATTCTGCCGCAGCTCTCACAGCCGCCTTTGCCTCCACATCGTCGCTAGGGTTGATTACAACCATGCCGGGGATTGTGCGCATAAGGGCAATGTCTTCATTACACTGATGGGTAGCTCCGTCCTCGCCTACGGAAATACCTGCATGGGTGGCCCCGATTTTTACATTTAAGTGGGGATATCCCACGGAATTGCGGATCTGCTCAAAAGCCCGCCCTGCCGTAAACATGGCAAAGGAGCTGACAAAGGGAATCTTGCCGCAGGCTGCCGCTCCCGCAGCGATGCTGACCATGTTTCCCTCCGCGATGCCGCAGTCAAAGAAACGGTCCGGATACTCTTTCTTAAACACGCCTGTCTTTGTAGCTCCGGCCAGGTCCGCGTCAAATACGATTACATCGGGATTGGAAGCGCCCAATTCCTTCAAAGCCTCTCCATAGCTATCTCTTGTTGCAACCTTCTTTACATCTGACATAATGCTTCACCTGCCTTCTTCAATTCTTCCATCGCAATCGCATATTCCTCGTCATTGGGGGCTTTTCCATGCCATCCGGCATTATTTTCCATAAAGGAAACGCCCTTGCCCTTTACGCTCTTCACGATAATCGCCGTGGGCACCTCCTTCACACCCTTTGCCTCGTCAAAAGCAGCCCTCAGCTGGTCAAAATCATGGGCGTCTTCCACATTAATTACATGGAAGTTAAAGGCCTCAAATTTTTTGTCAATGGGATAGGGGGAATTTACATCCGCAATGTTTCCGTCAATCTGCAGGCCGTTGTTGTCCACAATCACCACCAGGTTGTCCAGCTTCTTTGCGCCTGCAAACATAGCTGCTTCCCACACCTGGCCTTCCTGGATTTCTCCGTCGCCCAGCAGCGTGTAAACGCGGTAATCTTTCTTGTCGATCTTTCCTGCCAGAGCCATACCCACAGCCGCGGAAATACCCTGTCCCAGGGAACCGCTGGACATGTCAAGTCCCGGCGTGTGCTGCATACAGGGATGTCCCTGTAAATGGGAGCCGATCTGACGAAGGGTCATCAGATCCTCCTTGGGGAAAAAGCCTCTCTCCGCCAGCGTAGCATACAGTCCCGGAGCCGTGTGGCCTTTGGAAAGTACGAAACGGTCTCTGTCCGGATCCTTTGGATTCTTCGGATCCACATGCATTTCCTCAAAATAGAGATATGTAAATACCTCTGTCGCGGAAAGGGAGCCGCCCGGATGGCCGGCTTTTGCACTGTGAACGGAGGTAACGATGCTCTTACGAATCTCATTCGCAGTTTTTTGAAGTTCTAACTTGTTCATGATTTTCCCACCTTTTCCTTTATATTTATTCTGTCTTAAGTATATACAAACGCCGGGTCCTGGTCAAGCCCAAGTTTTGGCGTTCCGGATTCTTTAAAGGGGATGAAAACGCAGGAAAGGACAGCAGAATCTGAAAGCCTGCTGCCCGTCTTTTTCATTTTATTTACAATTCTACCCTGCCCTCCAGCGCCCGCAGAAGCGTTACCTCATCAATATATTCCAGGTCGCCTCCCACCGGCACGCCGCTGGCAATGCGGGTGACCCGGATACCCGTGGGCTTGATAAGCTTGCTGATATACATGGCGGTTGTCTCCCCCTCCAGGCTTGAGTTGGTGGCGATAATCACCTCGTCCACCTCCCCCTGGAGCCGCTGCATCAGCTCCTTTAAGCGGATGTCCGAGGGACCGATGCCAAGCATGGGAGAAATAGCTCCGTGAAGCACATGGTAAACGCCCTCATATTTCCCGGTCTTTTCATAGGCCGCCAGATCCCGGGTGTTTTCCACCACCATAATCGTCCTCTGATCCCGTTTGGGATTGCTACAGATGGGGCATAGAGACGCGTCCGTCATAGTGAAGCACTGTTTACAGTACCGGACGTTTTTCTTTGCGTCGATAATAGCGCCAGAGAGAGCTTCCGCCTGTTCCACAGGCATATTTACAATGTGAAATGCCAGCCGCTGGGCCGTCTTGCTCCCTATGCCGGGAAGCGCCGACAGCTGGTCGATCAGACGACTGATCTGACTGCTGTAATAGTCCATTAGAACGGCATGCCTCCCAGTCCGCCAAAGCCTCCTGTCAACTTAGACATGGCTGCGGCCGACTCCTCCTCCATCTGGCGCAGAGCCTGGTTTGTGGCAGCCATAATAAGGTCCTCAAGCATCTCAATATCATCGGGATCCACAACCTCTTCCGACAGCTTTACCTTTGTGATCTCCTTTTTTCCGGAAACCGTCACCTCCACGGCCCCGCCGCCTGCCGCAGCCGTATACTCCTTTGTCTCCAGCTCCTTCTGGCTCTCCTCCATCTGGCGCTGCATTCTCTGGGCCTGTTTCATGAGATTATTCATATTTCCTGGCATTCCCATACCAGGATATCCGCCTCTCTTAGCCATTTCTTAGTCCTCCTCTTCTTCTATATCCATATGGATAATTTTTTCAAAATCAATCACCCCTACGTTTTTGTTGGGGTCTGTCTGGGCAGACGCTACCTGAATCTGTATCTTCCGCTGAATCCGCTTTTCAATAAGCTCCTCAAGCTGCGCAATATGATCGGTCTGCTTAAGGCTCTCCTCCGCCAGAGAATTGCGGGCAAGTATCCCAAGCCTGTTTTCTCCCAGTGCCTTTAGCTTTGCATCCTTCAGCATAACCTTAAGGCTGGGATGGGACTGGTTTACGATCGAATACCAGTTCTTCACCACCAGTTCCACATCCTCCGGTACAGCGTCCACCATGGGAGGCTCCGGTTCCGCCTCCCCTCCAGGCGCGAAGCCTGCCCCGCCTCCCGGAAGGCCCGCTCCATAAGCGCCAGCCGCCCCGGCCAGGGCTTTAAGCCCCTCCTGAGAGATCCCCGTAAGGGTGTCCTCCATCTTCTTCTCCAGCGCCCGGATCCTGTCTAAAAGCCCGTCCTGGGCGGGTTCCATGGCCGGACAGCAGAGCTTGATAAGGGCTACCTCCACCAGGATCCGCTTCTGGGTGGCGTTTCGAAGCTGACCTCCCAGCTCTGAGAAAACGCGGATATAGCGCGTAAGGGTATCCGTCTCTACCATCTGGGCTTCCTGGCGGAGCTGGTTTAAATTCTCCGTGGAAACATCCAGCACATCCTCAATCTGCTCGGAGCTTTTGAGGAGCAGGAGGTTCCTAAGATACCAGGTGAAATCCGTCACAAACTGGGACAGCTCCCGTCCCTGAAGCACAAGCTTCTCCACATCCTCCATAACCGCCACCAGATCTCCCTTTAAGATCTTTCGCAGAAGGCTGCTGTACACATCCGTGTCTACGGCTCCCAGCACTTCCAGCACATGGTCGTAGGTCAGGGGTTCATTTAGATAAAAGGCAATGCACTGGTCTAAAAGGCTTAAGGCGTCCCGCAGGGAGCCGTCCGCCGCCTTGGCAATGTAGCGCAGAGCCTTCTCCTCCGTCTCCACCTGTTCCTTTTCGGTCAGCTCCTGAAGCCTGGCCGTAATGGTATCCGCCGTAATGCGCCGGAAATCATAGCGCTGGCACCGGGAAAGGATGGTGATGGGGATCTTGTGAACCTCCGTAGTGGCTAGAATAAAGATCACATAGGAGGGCGGCTCCTCCAGGGTCTTCAGAAGCGCGTTGAAAGCCCCTGGAGACAGCATATGCACCTCGTCGATAATGTACACTTTAAACCGCCCCTCCGTGGGGGAATAGACGATCTCCTCCCGGATCTCCCGGATATTGTCCACGCTGGTGTTGGAGGCCGCATCGATCTCGATGACATTCATGGAGCGCCCCGCCCCGATGGAACGGCAGGAGGGGCATTCCCCGCAGGGACTCCCCTCCAGGGGATGCTCGCAGTTTACTGCCCTGGCAAAGATCTTTGCTATGGTGGTCTTACCGGTGCCCCGGGTACCGCAGAATAAATACGCGTGCCCGATACGATCTGCCATTATCTGGTTCTTCAATGTTGTCACAATATGATCCTGCCCCTTTACATCCTCAAACTCCGAGGGGCGGAACTTCCGGTAAAGCGCCATATAAGACATGGATGCTGCTCCTTATCCTTGTATTCTGAAAATTCCATATTTTTACCATTTAATCTCCAAAGCTGATACCAATCATTTTCGCTTCTTTGATAATGGAAGAATTGGGATCCACAAATTTCAGCTTTCCTGCGGATTTCTCCAGCGGGACCCTGGTAGTCTCCCCGTTTATAATGCCGATCATATAGCCATAGTCTCCATCCACAATGGCCTGGGCCGCCGCCGCGCCAAGGCGTGTGGAAAGCACACGGTCATAGGGACATGGACTGCCGCCTCTCTGGGTATGCCCGGGCACGGTAACGCGCACCTCTGTGCCGATTTTTTCTGAAATCTGCTCTGCGATCTCATAGGACACCGCCGGGTACGGATAAGTTTTCATATATTCCTTCAGATCTTTCTTGGACATCTCTGCCCGCTCCCTGGAAATGGCGCCCTCCGCCACGGCCAGGATGGTAAAGCCCTTCTTCTGTTTGTTCCGCCTGTCTATGGCCTCACAGATCTTTTTAATATCATAGGGAATCTCGGGAATCAGGATAATATCCGCTCCTCCGGCGATTCCTGCGTGAAGGGTAAGCTGTCCCACCTTATGACCCATTACCTCCACGATAAATACCCTTCCGTGGGAGGCTGCCGTGGTATGGATACAGTCAATGCAGTTAGTGGCAATGTCCACGGCGCTCTGGAAACCAAAGGTCATGTCCGTGCCGTAAATATCATTGTCAATGGTTTTTGGCATGTGGAGAATATTGAGGCCTTCCTCCCGCAGCAGATTGGCCGTCTTCTGGGTTCCGTTTCCGCCTAAGATAACCAGGCAGTCCAGGCGCAGCTTGTAGTATGTGTGCTTCATGGCCTCCACCTTGTCCAGGCCGTTCTCATCCGGCACGCGCATCTGCTTAAAGGCCTGACGGGAGCTTCCCAGGATGGTTCCGCCCTTTGTCAGAATGCCGGAGAAATCTTTTCCGGTCAGCATATGGTAATTTCCGTAAATCAGACCCTTGTAGCCTTCCTCAAATCCGTACAGTTCCACCTCGTCATACACATTACAGACTCCTTTAACGATTCCCCGCATGGTAGCGTTTAATGCCTGGCAGTCTCCGCCGCTGGTAAGCATTCCAATCCGTTTCATAACCAACCTCCTATTTTATTTTGCATCCACCCTTCCAGGGCCTTGTACGGGCAGATGCTGTTTTAGCTTTAGTATATCACAAATCCCAATTTCTGTATACCCTGTGAGTATTTGTAAAATATGTATATATATTATGAAAATATATGTGTATTTATTTGCATATTCACCGGAAAATTTTTAGGAAACAGCAAAATAATAACAATTTTAGACATAATATTCCCATTCTTGTCTCTGTTCAGCAAATATTTCTTCCAATAAAATAAAAGTATCCTAAATCAGATGAGGAGCGTGTGAATATGAAAGTTAAAAACACCGGGATTCATCCCTTAAAAGACCGCCAGAAGCGTGTCGTAACAGGGCGCCCCCATGGGCATAAATTTACAAACTGGTTTCTTTGCAAGCCGGAAAGCGGAATTATCTTAATCTTAATCCTTTTTGTTTTGTTTGCAACCATTGTAAATCCCTCCTTTCTCTCCTACCGGAATGTTATTAATATTTCCCGGGCTTCGGGATTTACCCTAATCGGTGTGGTGGGAATGGCTATGATTCTCATTATCGGAGGGCTGGATCTCTCCATCGGCTCCGTCTATGCCCTGGCGGCTCTGATCTGCGGAATGGGAATGACTGCATGGGGGCTTCCCATCCCGGTGGCAATTCTTTTGGGGCTTTTTACCGGCCTTGTCTGCGGCGCCATCAACGGGCTCCTGGTTGTCTACACGGATATACCGGCCATGATCGCCACCCTGGGTATGCAGTATATTGCCAGGGGCCTGGTGTCTGTTCTTACCAAAGGCGTCCCCATCTACCCTCTGCCGGATGCCTTCGTACAAATCGAATCCACCAGGCTTGCCGGCTCGATTCCTATTGTGGTGCCCTTTTCCATAATTCTGGCCATAATGGCCCATCTGATTCTGTCCAAAACCGTTTTTGGCCGTTCCGTGTATGCCATTGGCGGAAACCAGGAAGCTGCCCGCATATCGGGAATTAATCTGCGGAAAACAAAGATGACCATTTACATCCTTATGGGGGGCCTTGCCTCCCTGGCAGGTATCCTTATGGCTTCCCGGCTGGGTTCTGCGGAGCCCTCCACTGGAGCAGGGCTGGAGATGAAGGTAATCTGCGCGGCCGTCATCGGCGGTATTTCCGTATCCGGCGGTATGGGAACCATGTTTGGCGCCATGCTGGGGGCGTTCTTTATGGAAGCCCTAACCAACTCCCTGACGGTAATGAAAATCTCCGTTTACTGGCAGAATGTAGTTTTTGGAATCGTGCTGCTCCTATCTGTGCTTCTGGATCAGTATAAGCGGGCCATGCTTCGAAGAAACTCCATTAAAACCTCATAATCCCACAAAAATCCAGGAAAGAAGGCCAAGGACATGAAGCAGACTGTTTTAACTGTAGAAAATGTAATAAAGCGTTTTCCCGGAACCGTTGCCCTAAAGGGCGTTTCCTTTGAACTCCACGCCCAGGAAATCCTTGCCCTGGCAGGGGAAAACGGAGCAGGGAAATCCACACTGATGAAGATTTTAAGCGGCATTTATCCCCATAGGGAATACGAGGGAAAAATCACCCTCAACGGAAAAGAATGCCAGTTTACCGGCACTGCCATGGCGGAAAA
The DNA here is from genome assembly GCA_910576205.1 of Clostridia bacterium. GTDB lineage: Bacteria > Bacillota > Clostridia > Lachnospirales > Lachnospiraceae > RGIG4284. Next base: position 122,220 of record CAJTHL010000011.1, read on the forward strand.
CGCAGGAATCGCCATGATTTACCAGGAGCTGAATATGGAACTGGATCTCTCCGTAGCAGAGAATATCGTCCTTGGAAAGTATCCCAGGACAAAATGGGGATCCATTGACTGGAAGCAGGTGCGCGAGGAGGCTGAAAAGACCCTTGGCCAGGTAGGGCTTCATCTGGATACCGGCACCATTGTCCGCAACCTGAATCCATCCATGCAGCAGCTTGTGAGCATTGCCAGGGCTCTCTACCGGAAGCCCCGGGTGCTGATTCTGGACGAGCCCACCTCTGTGCTGACAGAACGGGAAGCCCAAAAGCTTATGGAAATTATACGAAAATTAAAGAACGACGGTATCTCCTGCATTTACATTTCCCATAAGCTGGATGAAATTTTTGAGCTCTGCGACCGGGTTGTTGTATTCCGGGACGGGGAAAAGATCAGCGAGCACCAAAAAGCCCTTGGATATGACAGCAGCCGGCTTATTGAGGATATGATCGGCCGCCGCCTGGTAGCCATGTATCCCAAGCGGGCAGCCCAAATCGGTGAGGAAATTCTACGGGTCGAGCATTTCCAGGCTCCCCATCCCTTCGCCTATGGGAAAAATATCATTGAGGACGTAAGCTTTTCCCTGAAAAGGGGAGAAATCCTGGGTCTTGCGGGCCTGGTGGGGGCCGGCCGCTCGGAGCTTGTCAGTGCTATCTTTGGGGCCATACCCAAAACACACGGCTCTGTTTACCTGGAAGGGCAGGAAATCCAGATCAGGGAACCCTACGAGGCCATCCGCTATGGCTTTGGATTCCTTTCGGAGGACCGGAAAAAAAACGGCTATGTGTGGTGCATGAATATCCGGGAAAATATGACCCTGGTAACTCTGCGCTCCATGGTAAAAAGGCTCTTTGTAAACGCCAGAGAGGAGGAGGCCCAGGCGGAAGAATATTTCCAGCGCTTGAAGGTGAAAGCCCCGGGACTGGAAACCATGATTACAAGCCTCTCCGGAGGAAACCAGCAGAAAGTTATCCTGGCAAAATGGCTCATGGGCAATATCCGGATTCTGATGCTGGACGAACCCACCAGAGGAATTGACGTGGGAACCAAGTCGGAGATCTACAAGCTTATGCAGGAGCTGACAGAAAACGGCATTTCCATAATCATGATTTCCTCAGAAATGTCCGAGCTTCTCACCATGTGCGACCGCATAATTGTGCTGGGAAAGGGCATTGTGCAAAGGGAATTTGCAAGGGGCGAGGCAGACGAAGTGCGTCTTTTGCAGGCGTCCTCCTGCACTTGAAAACAGCATCTGCCGGGATGGCAGATACATCCTTTGGGGCAGAATCCCGGAAGGACTTCAGAAGGCGGATGCAAAATTAATCTTATAGGAGTGAATAAAGATGACAGGATATGAACGAATTTCCGAAGTCCTAAAGGGGAATATTCCGGACCGGATTCCGGTGATGATGCATAATTTTCTGATGGCAGCCCGGGAGGCGGGCCTTACCATGGATGAATTCAGAAGCTCCGCGGACAATATGAGCCAGGCCATGATAAAAGCCTGTCAGACCTATGACCTGGACGGCATCTTTCTGGATGTGGACACCGCCCTTCTGGCAGGCGCATGCGGCGCCCGGGTGAAATACCCCAGGGATATTGCGGCCGTATGTGAGGACAGACAGACCAGAAGTATTCCCCAGATTATGGAAGATCTTCAGAAGATAGACCTAAGAAATAACGAGAGAGTCCAGATTTATCTGGAAGCGGTTCACAAGCTTTCAAGGTGGTGCCGTAAGGAAGGCGTCTACATGCGGGCAAACGCTGACCAGGGCCCCTTTTCCCTGGCGTGCCTTCTGACCGGTATGAACGAATTTCTGATGAATCTTCTGGACGAGGATATGGAAGAGGAAATCCATGAACTGATTCAGTGTACCTACAGGGTCAGTTTCCAGATGCAGCATCTTTGCATGGAGGCAGGCGCAGACGGCACCAGCTACGGAAACAGCTCCGAAGGGTGCAGCGTCGTCTCCCCGGAGCTTTTTCGCAAATTCGGTAAGCCCCTGGAAACCCGTCTGGCCCAGGAATTAAAGCAGGACGGCATTACCACCATCTGCCATATCTGCGGACGGATTACCCCCATTCTGGAAGATCTGGCTGAAACCGGATGTGCCGCTGTAGAAATGGACGCCAAGACAGATCTAAAGGCGGCAAAAAAAGCCGCCAGGGGCCGTTTTATTATATCCGGCAATCTGGATCCCGCCCTTCTGGCAGAGGGAAACAAAAAGGATATCCGGGTGGAGACAGAAAAAATCTGCGATCTGTTCCGGGGAGAGGGCGGCCTGATTTTATGCTCCGGCTGCGCACTGTCCCCCTATACGCCGGGAGAAAATATCCGCACTGTGGTAGAAACGGTCAGAATATCTGGCTAATTACTGGAAATCAGGAAAAAACGCTATACCGCGGCTACGGCCGTCTGTATAATAAAAAAGATTCCAAGGAGGAAAAGAAATGAAAAAAAGGTTGGCAGCGATTACACTTTGTCTGATTCTCATTGTCTCCATGGTTGCCGGATGCGGAAATTCCGGAAAAACCACGGAACCGGCCCCGGAGGAGGCCAACGCAGAAGGAGAAACCGGAAATGAAGGAGACGCCCAGGATACCGGAGACGACGAGGATAAGCTCTATCTGGTCTATGTATTCCCCCTTCTGTCCCACCCCATCTGGCTGGTGGCAAAAGACGGATTTGACGCCGCCTGTGAAGAGCTGGGCGTGGAGGGCGACTGGGTAGGCCCCCAGGGACTTTCCGCTGAGGAGATGGCCCAGCTTGTAGATACGGCAGTGGCCCAGAACGCAGACGGAATCATTACCCAGGGCATTTGTCCGGCAGAACCGGTACAGGCAGCGGTAGACGCAGGCGTGGCCGTTCTCACCGTGGACTCGGATATTGCCTCTGTGGACGGCCGTCTTGCCTATCTGGGCAAGGATATTGTGCGCCAGGCAGAGCTTATGTATGAAGAAGCTTGTAAATACGTGGCTGAGGATGAGAAAATTGTGCTCTCCATCCAGTGCGCAGCCCTTAACAGCGATTTCTATGTAGATTCCAACAACGCGGTTATTGCGGCCTTTGAGAAGCATCCCGGCGGTTTTGAACTGGCAAATATCAGTGTATCCAACTCTGACAAGGCTACAGGAACCAACGAATGGGTCAATACCTTCAACACCTATCCGGAAGTCAATGTCTGCGTAAACCTGGCGGCGGAAGCAGCCTCTGCCTGCATTACCGCCTCGGACGAGCTGGGAATTACTGACAAGCTCATTGTTTTCGGTGTGGACGATACGGATGAAAATATGGATTTGTTAAAAGAAGGTAAAATTAAGGGAACCATCGTGGTATCCTTCTGGAATTATGGCTACCAGGCAGCTTACTGGCTGTATCAGAACATTACCGAGGGCCGTGTACCGGAGCAGAAGATCAACGATGGCGGCACCATGATGGTAACCACAGACAATATGGACAACTACGATGAGCTTTTGAAAGTCAAGGTTGATTTACCAGAGTAATTTCTTTATAATTAGTATAGAAGTAAAAGAGAAACGGGCCGTTGCAAAATGGATGAAACGCCATCTATGGAGCAGCGGCCCTGGCGTATAGAGGAGAAAAATATGTTTTCCAGGCGCAGTATCCGTTTCCAATTAGTGTTTTACCTGGTTCTTGCCATGCTGGCCTGCGTATTTGTGATTGTATTCTCAAACAGGCAGGTCTCCTACCTGTTATCCGAATCTGCCAGCCTCTTTGGCTGTAACCAGAAGCTCTCCGATTTCTATTCCACTGTGGAACGCATGGACGTCAAGGCACGGGACTATGTCTACTCACAAAACGAAGAGAATTTTGAGGAATACCAGAAGCTGGATAAGGAAGCCAGGCAGTGCCTGGAAGACTGCAAAAAAGTCGTAAATACCGATACTGCCCGGAAAATTACAAGACTGGGCTATATGCTGGATTATTACTATGAGCCTTTGGAAGCCTTTCGGACAGAGAACACTCCCCCATATGAAACAGACCGTATTCTCCTCTACAGAAACCAGCTTATTATGGCCACCGCTACCCGCTACTACAGCATTCTGGCCGATTATATGTCCAATCATACCCGGGAAGTGCAGGATCTGTGGCTTCAGCGCAGAAATATCCTTCTGGCCGGTTCCCTGGGAATTGTATTTCTGGGTCTGCTCTTTGGCATTACCTACATAATCAGCATCGACCGCCCGGTGCGTACCATTGTAGAAAATATCCGGCGTATGAAGCACGAAAATTACGCCTTTGCCCCAAAGGTTTCCGGGGCAGAAGAGCTGGTACTTCTGGATGGGGCTTTTCATGACATGGCAAACCGTGTGCGTCAGAATATGGAAACCCTTCGGGAAAATGCCAGGCTGGAGCAGGAGCTTCTACAGAAGGAAAATGAAAATCTCGTCATGACAAATCTTGTTACAGAGGCCGATCTGCGAAATCTCCAGTCCCAGATCAACCCACATTTTCTTTTTAACACTATGAATATGATTTCCAAGAGCGCTTATATGAACGGAGATCAGCAGACCTGCCAGCTTATGGAAAAGCTCTCTGCATTTCTGCGCTATGCCCTGGACAAGGCTGAAAAAACCTCCTCCCTGTACGAGGAATTTGCATCCATCAAAAATTACCTCTTTATCCAGAACAGACGCTTTGGGGATCGGGCGGAATTTATCGTGGATATCCAGGAGAATATTCCCAATATTTCCATGCCTGCCATTATTCTTCAACCCCTGGTAGAAAATGCCATTATCCACGGCATCGGAAACATGACCGGACAGGCGTCCGTAATGATCGGCGCCTCCTACGGGGATAACTATGTGAAGCTTCATATTGAGGATAACGGAGCCGGAATGGATGCGGAACAGTTAGAGGAACTTCAGATTTACCTGCACCAGATCCGGAAAGGCCCGGCCTCCTTTGGGACAAATAGAAGTATAGGCATTGGAAACGTATGCCGGCGGTTATATGCCTTTTACGGGGAAAGGCTGGACTTTATGGTGGAGAGCGAGGAGGATTGTGGAACCATTGTAACCATCGCTATTCCGGCAGAGGAGGCGCTATGAATCGAAAACTTCGAATTTTAATTGTGGAAGATGAAGAAATCGAGAGAAAAGTCCTGGAAATGATGTTAAAATATAACCGCCAGGATATTGAGGAGCTGCTGTTTGCGGAAAACGGTATTGAAGCCCTTTCCCTATTCCAGGATAAAATACCAGATATTGTGCTGATGGACATTAACCTTCCCGGCATCAACGGACTGGAAACTATCCGTCAGATGCAGCTTATGCACACAGGCGTACGGTTTGTGATTCTGTCCGCCTACAACCTCTTCAGCTATGCTTAGGAAGCCATTCGTCTGAATGTATTTGATTTTCTGATTAAGCCCATTCAGCTGGAGGAAATCCAGAAAATCATCTCCCGGCTTTCCAGGGAAATCCAACAGCAGGAGGAAAGTTTAAAAACCTACACAAAGCAGACGGAAAAGCTAAAAACCATACGCCCCTTGCTGGAAAGCGATTGTATCTATTCCATCGCCTCCATGCACTCCAACACATCCATTACCACCATTTTCGATTTCCTTCAGATGCCCATCAGCTCCGGCTATGTGTTTATCGCAAAGGGCGAGGGCGGCACCATCCATTTTATCCAGGAAATTAAACGCCGTATGCGGTACATGACCATGGAATGTCTGGGGGATATTATTAGTGACCTCTGCGTATTTGTTGCCTTAAGCGATACCATACTGCGAAGAAACCAGATCCGGGAAATGCTGTGGCATATTATTGAAACCATGGGAAATAAAAGCTCCTCCATTCATATAGGGGTGGGAAGCATCAGCGAACCCAATGACGACTTAAAGCTCTCCTACAACCAGGCTTTATCAGCCGTGCAGTATGCCGAACAGCAAAACCAGAGGCTTCTGTTTTACGACGAGGTGACAGAAAGTCTGGAGAGCCCAAAAGAATATGATATCCGTCTGGCAGCCGCCTCCGTGGCAAACTGGGTGCTGACCGGGGATACGGTCCGGATTGCAAAACAGGTGGATGAAATGTTTTCCTCCATGCAGATGAGCCTAAAGCACCGGGAAATCGTTTCCAAGGCCTACTGGTTCTACGCCCTGGTATGCAGCAAGCTCTCCAATCTGGACACCCAGGCTGTTTTTCTGGAGCCCAACCGGATACTGGAATACAACGATATTCCCGCCTTAAAGGAGCTTCTGCTCTCAAACCTTACCTCCCTTGCGGATATAAGGATAAACCAGAGCAATCCCAAATCCTCCCAGATTGCCGAGGCAGCTATATCCCTGGTACAGGCAAGGTATATGGAAAATATTACCTTGGAATCCGTAGCCAGAGAGTTAAATTTTTCTCCCTACTATCTAAGCCGGATTTTCAAGAAATCCACGGAATATACCTTCTCGGAATTTCTGACAAACTTTCGGATTGAAAAAGCAAAGGAATTCCTGACAAAGGGAAATATGAGTATTAAGGAGATCGCCTTTGCGGTAGGATTCAACAGCCAGGGCTATTTCGCAAAAATATTTAAGAAATATACGGGAAATTCCCCCAAAGAATACAGCGAAAAAAATATCGCGGAGCCAGGAGGACATTCATGAATCACAACTATATCCAGTCTTTTCAGATTGATTGGGAAAACATTGACAGGGATTCCTACCTGCGGGATATCCCAGCCCTAAGATCTATAGAACACTTTACCTTTGAGAAAAATATCACATTTTTTGTAGGAGAAAACGGAACCGGAAAATCTACTCTTCTGGAAGCCCTGGCAGTGGCTTTTGGGTTCAATCCAGAAGGAGGCACCTTAAATTACCGTTTCAGTACCTACGACGATGTCTCGGAACTGAGCGACGCCATCCGTTTGTCAAAAGGATACCGGAGGCCGGAGGCAAACGCCAGCTATTTCTTCCGGGCCGAGAGCTTCTTCAATGTGGCCACCAAAGCGGAAGATTACCGGGATAATTATCCAAAAAAAATATATTACTCCAGATATGGAGGAAAATCCCTCCATGAACAGTCCCATGGGGAGAGCTTTCTGGCCTACTTTCAGTCTTTTAACCAGAGCGGGCTGTATCTGATGGACGAGCCCGAGGCCGCCCTCTCCCCCCAGAGACAATTAACCTTGTTTATTCAGATTGTAAAAATGGCCCAGGCCGGCTCTCAGTTTCTCATCGCTTCCCATTCCCCCATTCTGCTGGGCATCCCGGACGTCGATATTCTCTCCTTTGACAACGGAGAGCTCCACCGCTGCGCCTACGAGGACACTGAGAGCTTCCAGGTAACGGAAATGTTTATCAACAACCGGGAATATCTCATCGAGCGCCTGCTTTCGGACGAATAGCCTTAAGAGTGGAAAACGATCTCCCCCTGAAGCCAGATGACTCCTTTGAACCTGCGCCCAACCTGGGGCTCTCCTACCAGATCCTCCTTGTTAATGCAGACCTCAAAAACCAGGTCGTGGCTCTCAATGGTCATTACATAGACTTCCTCCCTGGTAAACGTATTCTGCACAAGCTGGACTTCCTGGATTTCTCCCAACACGTTGTAATGATCGCATTCTACCCCATAGGGCATAAAATAAGTAGAGACAATGGAAAATACATCCTCCTTCACGATTCGTTCCGAAATCATGGAGTACATGTCCATATCCTCCAGAGTCAGATTTTCAATAGCATCCTCATCCCCCTCCCGGGCGGCCTGAATTAATTTTGTCCGCTGGTAGAGAGCTTCCGAATTCTCCTCCTCTGATACGTTATTTTTCACCACAGGCAGAAGGATTTTCCCCTCTATGGACAATCCCGACAAACGCAGAGTCACAGTGCATCTGGAGAGCTGATTCAGCCGTTTCTCATAAAGATAATCCGCTACATTCTGAAGATAGAAAATCAGAGAGACCCCCAGGCTCAGATCGTCGCAGACGCCTGCATAGGATTCTTTCTCCGCATGACGCTCCACCATCACATCCTCGTAAAATTTTTCCTGTCTGCCTTCAAAGTAGGGGTAATAATACTCCCTCTGAAACTGGTCCTTTTTGTCGCACTCCCCCCGGAGCATAATGCCCATTCTGGGGGCAAACGCCTTCTTGCGCTCCGTAAAGTCGCCTCCGTCCTTATTTCCTGCAGACCGTTCGCTCTGGTAACAGTCCTCCACAAAATCAAGTAGATGCTTCAGCTCCTCTTTATCCTTAATTTTGCCAAAACCGATTGCGCGTAAATATTCATGCACTGTCTTCACCTCCTTTTCACGTAAAAGCTTCTCCTGTCTTGAAAACAACCAATATCACGCAGTATAAGATTTTAACTGTTTATCCACAATCTTTGGCTTACTTATTCACACAAAGCTCCTTCTGGCCACCCATATACGGCTGTAATACCTCCGGAATAGTAACAGTGCCGTCCGCCTGAAGATGATTTTCCAGAAACGCAATCAGCATCCGGGGCGGCGCAACCACGGTATTATTTAATGTATGCGCAAAATACCTGCCACTTTCCCCATTTACGCGAATTTTTAAGCGGCGGGCCTGGGCGTCTCCCAGATTGGAGCAGCTTCCCACCTCAAAATATTTTTTCTGTCTTGGAGACCAGGCTTCCACATCCACAGATTTTACTTTCAGATCTGCCAGATCGCCGGAACAGCATTCCAGGGTCCGCACAGGGATGTCCATGCTGCGGAAAAGATCTACCGTGTTTTTCCACAGCTGGTCAAACCAATAGGGGCTGTCCTCCGGTTTACAAACCACAATCATTTCCTGCTTTTCAAACTGATGAATACGATACACACCCCGCTCTTCCAGTCCGTGAGCGCCCTTCTCCTTGCGGAAACAGGGGGAATAGCTTGTCATGGTGTAGGGCAGATCCTTCTCCTCCAGAATAGTATCGATAAACTTACCAATCATGGAGTGTTCGCTGGTTCCGATGAGATACAGATCTTCGCCCTCGATCTTGTACATCATGGCGTCCATCTCCGCAAAGCTCATCACGCCGGTGACTACATTGCTGCGAATCATAAAAGGCGGCACACAATAAGTAAAGCCCCGTCCAATCATGAAATCCCGTGCATAGGAAATCACTGCGGAGTGAAGCCTTGCAATATCTCCCATCAGATAGTAGAATCCATTTCCGGCCACCTTTCTGGCACAGTCCAGATCAATTCCCTGGAAGCTCTCCATAATGGCCGTGTGATAGGGAATCTCAAAATCCGGTATCACAGGCTCCCCATACCGCTGAACCTCCACGTTCTCGCTGTCGTCCTTTCCAATGGGCACGCTGGGATCGATAATGTTTGGAATGGTCATCATAATCTTTAAAATATTCTCGTCCAGCTCTTTTTCCTTATCGGAAAGCTCCGCAAGCCGCTCCGCCTGGGCAGCCACCTGCTTTTTCACCTCTTCCGCTTCCTCTTTCTTTCCCTGACCCATAAGAGCGCCAATTTGCTTGGACAGCTTGTTTCTGGCCGCGCGAAGTCCGTCCGCCTCCTGCTGTGTATTCCGTTTTTCGGCATCCAGAGCAATCACCTCATCCACCAGGCCAAGCTTTTGCTCTTGAAATTTATTCTTTATATTCTGTTTCACAATCTCCGGATTCTCCCGGACAAATTTCATATCCAACATGTCGTTGTCTCCTCCTTTTTCCAGCCTTCTACCATCATATACCAGGTACTTTTATTTTTCAACCCCGTTTTTTGCCTGTTCCAAAGCCTGCTTCTCCTCCTTGGAAAGTTCGATATCACATTCTCCTGCCCTAACCTCTTTAATATAGGAATAGCTTCCCTCCCGGGAATAGACAGAATTTAAAATAAATCCGTTATCCATCTTGTCCAGCAAAGCCAGAGAATAACTGAGTTCCCCGCTGAGGTCAAAAAACGCGTTGTATTTTACAATCCCCATTTTCTGAAAAGCTATTTTCTGATTTTTTCTGAGATTAATAAGCTCCTCCCTTGTCATGGTCAGAAGATCAATGGAGTGATCTACCTTGTCCAGGTATTCATTGACAGTATCCTCTAAGGATTCCCCATTTTTACCTCTGGTAAACGCTTCATACTTTTTCCTTAACTTCCTCAATTTACACAGGGAAACAATCATCAGAATCAATAGAATCAATGTCAGAAGCGCAAAGCCTCCAATGAAATAAATCATATCGATTCCGGTATATTGATAAATCATTTCTGAAATAGGACTGCCCATGATTTTTCCTCCTTTAGTCTTTTCTTTCTGTCATTTGAACGGATATTATTATGAACAAATGTTCTTACCCGGATATAGGCGTTACATGTGTAATCATATCAATAATTCTTTCCAGATCTTCCTTGGAATAGTATTCTATTTCAATCTTTCCCTTGTTTTTTGCCTTCTGGTGAATCGAAACCTTGGTTCCAATAGCAGTTTTCATTTTTTCTTCTAAATCTGCATATAAGAAAGAATAATCCTGCTCTGTTTTCTTTTTCTCCGGCTTTTCTTTCTGCATATTCTTAACAAGCTTCTCCACTTCCCGCACGCTGAGCTTCTCGTCAAAAACCTTTGCCGCCGTGGCAGCCTGGAGCTCCATATCCTCGATTCCAAGAAGGGCCCTGGCATGGCCTGTGGAGATCATGTCATCAATGACCATCTGCTGTACCCGCTCGTCCAGCTTTAACAGGCGCATGGAATTGGTGATCGCAGTCCGGCTCTTAGAGACCCGCTCCGCCACCTCGTCCTGTTTTAGCTGAAATTCATGGATCAGCCGTTTATAGGCCAGGGCCTCCTCAATAGGATTTAAATCCTCCCGCTGGATATTCTCGATCAAGGCGATCTCCACGATCTCCAGATCCGTATATTCCTTCACGATAACAGGAATTTCCTTTAAACCTGCCATTTTGGCGGCTCGCCATCTTCGCTCTCCCGCTATGATCTCATAAAACCCATTTTTCTCCTGCACTAGAAGAGGCTGAAGAACCCCGAACTGTTTGATGGAATCCGCCAGCTCCATAAGAGAATCCTCATTAAATTGTTTTCTGGGCTGGCTTCTGTTTGGGCCCACCTTGGAGATCTTCACTTTCATCTCCGGTTTTTCCACAACCTTCTCTACTACCCGCTCCACCACCTTCTTGGTGTTCTCTGTGGAAGACTTTAAATTTGTATCCGGAATCAGACTGTCCAGGCCCTTTCCAAGACCTCCTCTTCTAGCAGCCATAAAAATTTCCCCTTTCTTCGTTTCTGGCCATAATGGTTACTCCCGGTTAATAACTTCCTCCGCCAGGAGACGATAACTCTCCGCTCCCGCTGATTTCGTATCATAGGCAGTTATGGGAAGCCCGTGGCTGGGCGCCTCCGCCAATCGTACATTTCTCGGAATGATCGTCTTGTAGATTTTCTGGTGAAGATTGTTCTTTACATTTTCCACTACCTGGAGAGAAAGGTTTGTCCTGGCGTCATACATGGTAAACACCACGCCTTCCATGTCCAGATCCGGATTTAATCGCTCCTTTACCAGATTGATAGTGTGTATCAACTGGCTTAAGCCCTCCAGCGCGTAATATTCACACTGGATAGGAACCAGGATCGTGTCAGCGGTAGTCATGGCATTAATAGTCAACATATTCAGAGACGGTGGACAGTCGATAATAATAAAATCATAATCGTCCCGTATCTGTTTTACTGCGTCTCTCACAATAAATTCCTTATTCTGAATACCGATCAACTCAATCTCAGCTCCAGCCAAATCAACATTAGACGGGATCAGATATAGATTTTCAAAATCCGATACAATGACACTCTCCTCAATGGAACATTCTCCTAGGATCAGATCATAGATGGTACAGTCAACCTGGGACTTGTCCACACCTAATCCGCTGGTAGTATTTCCCTGGGGATCTATGTCAATGGTAAGAACCTGTTTCCCAGCTTCCGCAAGGGCAGCCGACAGGTTAATTGTGGTAGTGGTTTTTCCAACGCCGCCTTTTTGATTTGCGACTGCGATAACTCTTCCCATTTTGGTGATTTCCTCATAAAGTTGTTAGATAAATTTTTCTTGAGTTACTTTATAATGGATTATAGCATAAATATGTTTCACGTGAAACATGTTTGATAAAATTTATTTCTTAATTTTATTGGTTTTTAAAAAAGTAATTAGTTTTTATTAATGAAAATTTCAAAAATATTTTTTTTGTTTCATAAATGGGAATTTGTCCATCCTCTTTCTGAATCGCAAATGACAAGCTTCCCTTCTCTCCTACAATCTCTGCATAGATCGTATCTTCTTCTGTAATATTTAATTTTTAGAATCCGTTGTATATAACACTTTATATTCCATGATAAATTCATTATCATTTCCTGTCCGGCTTTCATCAAAATTCGCTCCACATAATGTTAATGTTAAAAAAATTAAAGAACATAAAATACAAAGATATTTTTTATTTTCATTTTCCTAAAAACTATAATCATATATTTAACTACAAAATTTTTATTTGCTATTTACTTGTATATTAGATATACAATTCCGAAAAAGTATAAATATATTACTCCATAGAAACCGCCGCACAGGTATGATCTACCGCCAAATATTCCGTTCCATATTTCGAAATCTTAAAAATCCTACCCATTTCCAGTTTATAAATTATCATATTACACTCTCTTTTTCCATAGGAACAATAGAGCCACTTAACCTTTTCTGCCTGCTTGATCTCCAGCTTTTTCTTACTGCTGATAATATTCTTAGGATTATAGACCAGCAGTCGTTCTCCATCTTCAAAAAAGATCTCTAATATTTCACCGTCAAAGGCCGTATGTAAAATCTTATGGAAGTTATCATATGGTCTGCCAAACCAGTCTCCATAAAAGGAAAGACTCCCCCCCTTTGTCACGATATTAACATCTATCTTTTTTCGATCTATACCCAAAGATCGTTGAACAGTCTTTTCCGCCTCATGAATTGCTTCCAGATAAGTCTTATGAAGAACATTTCTTTTTCCATTCATCTCAAGGAAATAATGATTTTTTTCAGCAGTGACAATACCAGCTATTTCTTCACCAAGATAAATCCTGCAAGGAGTGACCGGCCCATACCCATATTCACATTCAAGGGAAACAAATCTTTTACAGCAAGGACAGATCACACCATAATTTGAAAAAGATTCTACAGAAAATTCTTTGTCACAATAAATACACTTAAGATTTTTTAATGGAATATCATTCCTTTTGATAGAGTACAATCTCTTTATTCTCCTTCAAAAAAGGTAAATTGTATAAGGTATTAATATATTGAAACAGAGAAGTATCTTCACAGATTTCATAAAAATCGCCAAAAGAATATTCAATATCAATATGTCGATAGGTAAGAACCATATTATCACATTTGATCAGATCACAACGATAAATAATGCAGTAGATATCTTCGTATAAAATTTCATCTGGCTTCTCAAAATTTTTCAATGAATTTTTTTGACAGATCTGTTTTACATCATCCAATTTAAGAAGCATAATACCTCCAAATTTAATGACTAGCTTTCTTTTCGGAAAGGTGTTTTATGAGCCGTAATGATCGTATAACTATAGGAATTTACTGTTATAATGCAATCGTCTATTTCCACATTCCAGTTCTTTCCGTTTCTTGTAATAACAGCATGAGCAGATTTAATCCTGGTTTTACACCAATCAACCACATCACCTGTATCCAAAGACAGATTTCTTTTAATGCGCTCCAAGCCTAATTCTGTTGTGTGCAATTTATCCACGTTTTTTAATAATTCATTATCTATATACATTTGACAACTTCCTCAAGGGTTCACAACATTAAATATACAATTCCGAAAAGACAGTAATCTTATAACTACGGCATATTATAAGAAATAATATAATCTTCAATAAGTAAGATTATAGACAACAAAATAGGGATGAAAGATAAAACAAATATTTTTTTACTTTTAAATTTATGATTAAAAACTAACGAGATGATTCCTAAAATGCTGCCCAACAATGACCCCATTAAAAGATAGACACAAAACAGCATAAAGCTATAAGGCTCACCTGTCTTAAAGAAAGAAAACAATACAAACAAAAATGGACAGATACTAGCCGCAATACTTACCGCAAAAATTGATTCTTTTGGTACTTTTTTCATTGGGATCCTCTCAACTTTCAAAAACTATTTCTATAAATGTTTCACGTGAAACATTCTTTTATAAAGGATCCTTTCCCGGCATTCCTGCCTTCCGGGGATACTTTCCCTTTGTTTCTTTTACTTTCTCAACCATGACAAAACATCTGGAAATATCCGAATCTGGAAGTGTAAACTCCTCCACCTTTTTCAGACGACCACTTAGCAATGAGATAGCCCTCTGGGATTTTCCAATTTCTTCCTCACTACTTCCAGATTTATAAGCTACAAACATACCCCCTATTTTTACAAAGGGAATACAATATTCAGAAAGTGAAGCCAGATTTGCCACCGCTCTGGAAACACAGAGATCAAACTGTTCCCGATACTCTTCTTTCCTTGCGAGATCCTCCGCTCTTCCATGAACAGCCACAACTGCGTCAAGTTCCAGTTCATCTATCACATAATCCAGAAATTTCACTCTCTTATTCAAAGAGTCCAGCAGCGTAATCTCCAACTGTGGAAATATAATTTTAAGGGGAATACCAGGAAACCCTGCCCCTGTTCCCACATCCAGAAGCTTCTTATCCAATGTCAGATCACAGACCCTGCACAGAGTCAGACTATCCACAAAATGCTTCAACACAACATCCTCATATTCCGTGATAGCCGTCAGATTCATCACCTGGTTCCACTCTGTCAGCAATTTATAATATCTTAGAAACTGCCGCGTCTGATCCTCTGTCAATGCAATATCAATATTTCTAAAAGCTCTCTCTAAATACGTTTCTCTCTCCATTTTTACATTCCCATTTCCGGCCTGTTTTTTACAAAGACAGCATCACACTTTTACAACAATAAAAACTCTGGCTTACCTCAAATTCCACAAGATCTTCTCCTGCTCTCCAGATACACCAGCAGTACCGAGATATCCGCCGGAGAAACCCCCGATATCCTGGAAGCCTGTCCAATAGAAACTGGACGAAATTCCTTTAATTTCTGTCTGGCCTCTGTCCGCAGACTGTCCACCTTGTCGTAATCCATATTTTCCGGTATCCTCTTCTTTTCAAGCTTTTGAAACTGCTCCGCCTGTTTCTGTTGTCTTTTGATATAGCCGTCATATTTGATATTGATATTCACCTGTTCCCGCACTCCATAGGGAAGCTCCGGCCTGTCCGAATCGATCTCAGCCAACAGGTCGTAATCCAGCTCCGGCCTGCGTATCAATTCCACAAGAGTTGTCCCGGATTTTAAGGGCGTACTCTCCTGTCTCTCCAGAAAAGCCTGAACCTTAGGCCCGGTCCCGATATTCACATGTTCTACCCTTCGTGTCTCCTTTTGGATCAACCGCTCCTTTTCCAAAAGCTGTTCATAGCGGTCTTTGGAAATAAGCCCCATCTCATAACCGATCTTTGTCAACCGCAGATCCGCGTTGTCCTGACGCAGCAAAAGACGGTACTCCGCTCTGGAGGTCATCATACGGTAGGGCTCCCGATTTTCCTTAGTGACCAGATCGTCGATCAATACCCCGATATAGGCCTGGGAGCGATCCAAAAGAAGCTGGGATCTTCCAAAAATTTTTCTGGCCGCGTTGATCCCAGCCACCAGTCCCTGGGCTGCCGCCTCCTCATAACCGGAGCTTCCGTTAAACTGCCCGGCGCTGAAAAGACCTTCAATCCCCCTGACCTCCAGGGTGGGCTTTAACTGCCTGGGATTGATACAGTCATATTCTATGGCATAGGCATTGCGGACGATCTTCACATGCTCCAGTCCAGCCACGGAAGAATACATAGCATGCTGCACATCCTCTGGAAGAGAGCTGGACATGCCTCCCACATACATTTCATTTGTATATAATCCCTCTGGTTCAATAAACACCTGGTGCCGGTTCCTCTCGGCAAACTTTACCACCTTATCTTCAATAGACGGACAATATCTGGGGCCCGTTCCCTCTATGACACCGGAATATAGAGGGGAACGGTCGAGATTTTCCCGAATGATCTCATGGGTTCTCTCATTTGTGTAAGTGAGCCAGCAGGAAACCTGCGGGATCTGTACGCTCTCCGGGTCTGTGGTAAAAGAAAATGGGATCACCCTCTCGTCTCCCGGCTGCTCCTCCATCTTAGAGAAATCAATGGAGCGCTTATCAATCCTGGCAGGAGTCCCTGTCTTAAACCGGAACATTTCGATGCCAAGCTCCTTTAAGGAATCCGTGAGATGATCTGCCGCCTGGAGGCCGTTGGGCCCCGTATGATTGCTCACGTCCCCATAGATACAGCGGGCCCTTAGATAAGTTCCAGTACAGAGTATCACCGCCTTTGCGTCATACCGCGCGCCGGAATATGTCCTCACGCCAATAATCTTCTTTTTTCCAGAATTTTCCTTTAAAAATTCCTCCACACTGTTTTCCCCAGAAATCGTATCTGACAAAGCGCATTCCTCCGTGAGGATCTTTGCCACCTCCGCCTGCACGATAGACAGATGTTCTGTATTTTCCAGGGTCCTGCGCATACTGCGGCTATACTCCGCCTTATCCGCCTGGGCTCTGAGAGAATGAACAGCAGGCCCTTTGGAGAGATTCAGCATCTTTGACTGGATAAAAGTCTTATCAATATTCTTTCCCATCTCTCCCCCAAGGGCGTCCACCTCCCGCACCAGATGCCCCTTGGAAGTCCCCCCGATATTGGGATTGCAGGGCATCAGCGCAATACTGTCCACACTGACCGTAAACAGGATCGTTTCCAGCCCCAGCCTGGCACAGGCCAGAGCCGCCTCACATCCCGCGTGTCCCGCGCCTACCACTACAACGTCGCAACTCTCTCTATACTCTCCACCCATTTTCTGTCCTCGCAAAAATCTTATTTTCCCATACAAAATTTTCCAAATATCTCATTAACCAGATCCTCCTCTACCTCTTCCCCGAGAATCCTTCCAAGAGAACCATAGGCATTCATCAGATCAATAGTAAAAAAATCTTCCGGCATATGGTTTTCGATACTTTCCAGCACCATACCCAAAGCCCCGCAAGCTTCCTCCAAAAGCCTCTTCTGACGCATATTCGTAATATAGATCTCATCGTTAAAGGAGATCTCCCCCTGGAAAAATAAATCCTCAATGACTGCCTCCAGCCCTTCCAGCCCTTTCTCCTCCTTGGCGGAAATGGATACGATAGGATGGGAAAGCCTCTCCCTTATCTGTTCCTCCGTGACCACCGTGTCCAGATCTGATTTATTTAAGACCGCTACAGCCTTCCGGCCAGCCAGCCGTTCCATGATCTCCTCATCCTCCTGGGTCAGGGAAACAGAAGCGTCCACCACATAGAGAACAAGATCCGCCGTATCCAGATTTTCCACAGCCCTGGCCACGCCGATCTTTTCCACCACATCCTCGGTAAAATGAATCCCCGCCGTATCCAGAATATTTAAGGAAAGCCCATTTAGCTGGATCTGCTCTTCCAGGATATCCCGGGTCGTCCCCGCGATCTCCGTTACAATGGCCCGCTCTTCCCCCACCAGCACATTCAAAAGAGAAGATTTTCCCACATTGGGCTTTCCCACAATTACGGTCTTTATTCCCTCTTTTAGAATACGGCCATTTTCACCAGAGAGCAATAGTTTTTTCAGCTCCGCCTTTAGTTTTTCCACAATAATCTTTAGTCTTTCCACATATCCGTCTAAACTGATATGTTCCGGGTCGTCCAACGCTGACTCAATAAAGGCAGTCTGATAAAGAATCTCCTCCCTGATCTCATAGATTTTCTTCTGCACAGAACCCCGAAGCTGGGAGACGGAATTTCGAAGAGCCAGATCGTTCTTAGCCTCGATAAGATCCATAACCGCCTCAGCCTGGGACAAATCCAGCCTGCCGTTTAAGAAAGCCCGCTTTGTAAATTCTCCAGGCTCCGCCAGCCTGGCCCCGGCTTTTACCGCTGCCTCCAGGACACGTTTTACCACAAGGATCCCCCCATGGCAGTCAATCTCCACCGTATCCTCCGCCGTATAGCTGTGGGGCTCCCGCATCAAAAGCAGGAGCGCCTCGTCCAGCAGAATCTCCCCGTCCCATACGGTCCCGTAATGTAAGGTATAGGCAGGCTCTTCCGCGATTTTCTTCTCTGTTTTCTTAGGCCGGAATATCTTTTCTCCAATGGAAAACGCTTCCGGTCCGCTGATTCTCACAATTCCTATCCCCGAACTGCTCATGGCCGTTGCAATGGCCGCAATGGTATCCTGATACATAATTTACAAAAAAGGAGCGCCATCAGCGCTCCTTCCTCCTATGATTGTTTCTGTTCCGATTATAATTGTTGTTTCTTCTCTTATTATAATTGTCCACCCGCACGCCCTCTTTCAAGGTTACCACCACATGGCGGTAAGGCTCCTCTCCCTCGCTATGAGTAGAAACAAATTTATCGTTCTGAAGCGCAGAATGGATAACTCTTCTCTCATAGGGATTCATGGGCTCCAATGTGACAGGCTTCCTGGTTCTCTTTACCTTAAAGGAAATATTTTTCGCCAGATTTTCCAGGGTTTCTTTTCTTCTCTCCCTGTAGTTTTCCGTATCCACTTTTACGCGGACATATTCATTACTTTCCTTGTTTGCAACCAGGCTGGTAAGATACTGAAGAGAATCCAGGGTTTGTCCTCTCTTTCCGATGAGAACCCCCATATCCTTTCCGTTCAGCTCCACACTGATTTCCCGTTCTTCCTTGTTGGCTGATACCTGGATATCCACCTCAAGCTCCATGGCGGCAAATACCTTCTTTAGGAAATCCTCTACATCCGTCAGAACCTTGTCGTCCAGAGGCGTTTTCGGCTCAGCAGGCTTCTTTTCCACATATTTTTCTTCCTTCTTAACCACCTGGGATTTTTCAGCCTCTGCCGGCTTTTCCAAGCTTTCCGGTTTTTTTACCTCTGGCTTCTCAACCTTTTTCTCCGGTTTTACATCTGGTTTTTTCTCGGGCTTCTTTTCCGCCTTTCTCTCGGGTTTCTTCTCAAAAGGCTTCTCTAACTTCAAATCATTCTTAATCTCTTCTAAGATATCTTCCTCTTCTTCTTTTAAGCGGGCTCTGATAATGGCATCCTTGCTTCCTATTCCAAGGAATCCGGAACTTCCCTGGAAAACTACTTCATAATCCACATTATCTCGTGTCGTTCCAAGCTTAATCGCAGCTTCCAGAATGGCATCATCCACTGTTTTTGCCGAAAATTCTCTCCATTCCATACAAAATTCCCCCTATTTTTTATTTTTCTCGTTATATTGCTCCACCATTCTGGCCTTTGCAGCCAGGCTTCCGGGCTTCGCAGTACCTTTATTATAATATTCTGTTGATTTCCTGATCTTCTCCTGGCGCTCCTCTTTCGAAGCTTCTTCCTTCTGCACAGACTTAACACTCATCTTGGCTACATCGGAAATCTTCTGGGGCGGAAGGCCTTTTTTCTCCCGTTTCCGGTTATAATTTTCTATATTCTTCTTAATCTCTTCCTCAATATCCATTTTTGAGAGACGACGGTTAATCAGAACCTGCTGAACAGTACGAACTACTGCGCTGATAGTCCAGTAAATTCCCATACCTGCGGGAAGAATAAAACAGAAATACACAGACATAAGAGGCATGAAATTATTCATCATCTTCATAGAACTTGCCATGCTGTCTGCCATCTCGTTTCCGCTGTTGCTCTCCAGCTGGGGCTGGGACATAAGACGAACGCTGATCCACTGACTTAAACCTGACAGAATCGGTATAATCAAGGCTCCGATAATAATCAGAACGGCTCCTGCCGCAAAGCCGGCCGTCAGCATATGCCAGGGTGTCTCCGCAATATTCAGACCAAGAAAATTATTGAGCTGCATAAGATTTTCATGGGTTGTACCCACGGTTGCGCTAAGATCCGGAAATTTATCTGCCAGTGATTCCCACTCTGCCACGGAAAAATTATTTAACACATCAATAACGGTATTTTCCAGAGTAAAATCCCTCTTTGCAAACTGTTTTGCACTCTCTGTAGCCTGGATAAATTCTACCGCGCCGTCTGTACTCATCACTTTGGTAACAAGAGGATAGAAAACCTCCTTTACCTTGCTGATATAAGCGGGAATAGCATAAATTACCCGGTACAGAGCAAACAGGATAGGAAGCTGGATCAGCATGGGAAGGCAGGTTCCCGTAGGGGATGTGCCATATTTTGCATAGATGGCATCCGTCTCGTCCTTCATCTTCATCATGGAAACCTGATCCTGTTTTCCCTTATATTTTTTCTGCACAGCCTGAACCTCGGGATTCATCTTTGCAGACATTTTTGAAAACTTCTGCTGCTTAATCGTAAGAGGCAGCATCAGCATATAGATTACAATCGTAAATATAATAATAGCCAATCCGATACTCGGTATTCCCAAAGTATTCAGAAATTCAAAAATAACATTCATTAACAGACCTAAAAGCTGTGCAATAGGCCCAATAATAAATGTACTATCCTGTGTTAAAAATATTACTGGCAATGAAACGCCCTCCTTCATTCTCCTTAAGGCACAGGGTCATATCCGCCCTTTGAGAACGGATTGCATCTTAAAATTCTCCAACAGGCCAGCAAAGTGCCCTTAAAGGCTCCGTATTTCTGAATTGCTTCCAGTCCATACTGGGAACAGCTGGGAATATAGGGGCATTTTGTTGTTTTCATGGGGGATATATAGCACTGATAAAACCGAATCATCTTAATCAATAGTATTCTCATCTTTATTTAAAACCCCATGAAGTTTTCCCAGATGCATAAACGCGCTGTTGATTTCCCGATATGTTCTACCCCTGGCATTGACCCTTGCAATGACTACCATGTCTAAACCACTATTAAACATTTCTTCCTGTAGCCGGTAACTCTCCCGAATCAATCTGGTTAACCGGTGTCTCACAATACTGTTTCCGACTTTTTTACTTACGGAAATACCCAGGCGGTTTCCAGCCAGACCATTTTCCCTTACATACAAAACCAGATACCGGTTAGCAAGGGATTTTCCTTCCTTATATACGGTCTGAAAATCCCTGTTCTTCTTCAATGATTCCGAATACTTCATTCTTTCCTTTTCCTATACGGTTATTAAGGAAAAAGGCCACAAATATGCGGCCTACGCTGATAATCTTTTTCTTCCTTTTAACCTTCTGGCTGCCAGTACTTTCCTTCCGCCAGGTGTACTCATTCTTTTCCTGAATCCATGAACTTTCGCTCTGGAACGCTTTTTAGGCTGAAATGTCATTTTCATAAGTTGTCCACCTCCTCTTTTTATCAATATCATTCCAATTATATTCGGAAAAGCCTTTAAAGTCAAGCTATTTTACTTAATATTACGGATAAGTTTTTGTAATTTTAATTTCCCTATTGCCTGAATTTTTGATTTGTTATAAAATGTATAAAATAGGGTAGAAATTTTTTATCCACAAACTTACGGGAGACGGCAAAATGCATATTATCTACGAGAAATGGAGCGAAATACTGGAGCATGTAAGAAAGGAACACGAACTCACCGATCTTTCCTTTAAAACATGGCTTCTTCCATTAAAAATATATAAGATTGAGGAGCATGTAGTAACCATCATAGCATCTAACGATAAATTTGTGACCTATATCACAGATAAATTCAAGCTTCCCATCTTTGTGGCCATTGCAGAAATTACAGGCGAAGAATACGATATTGTATTTATAAAGGAAGAAGAAGCAAAACTTATGGACAGGGAAAAACAGCCGGAAAAAACTTCCTCCTCCAGACCGTCCATAAGCAGTATCCTGGAAAAGAGTAATATCAATCCCAAATATACCTTTGACAATTTTGTGGTGGGCAGCAACAATAAATTTGCCCATTCCGCATCCCTTGCCGTGGCGGAGACGCCAGGCAAAGTATTCAATCCCCTGTTTCTCTACGGAGGTGTGGGGCTTGGAAAAACCCATCTGATGCACTCCATCGCCAACTACATATTAAAGGAGACTTCGGATCTGAAAATTCTCTATGTCACTTCCGAATATTTTACAAACGAGCTGATTGAAACCCTCCGGGCAGGCGACCGCTACGGCATGACCCAGTTCCGGGAAAAATACAGGAATATTGATGTGCTTCTCATTGACGACGTACAGTTCTTAATCGGAAAAGAGAGTACCCAGGAAGAATTTTTCCACACCTTCAATACCCTTTACAATGCGGACAAGCAGATCATTATTTCCAGTGACCGCCCTCCCAAGGATATTGAAACTCTGGAAGAACGTCTTCGCACCAGGTTTGAATGCGGTCTGATTGCAGATATCTCTTCCCCGGATTTTGAGACCCGGGTGGCAATCCTCCGGAAGAAAGAGGAGATGGAGAGACAACACATTGACGACGAGATCATTAACTATATTGCCACAAATGTAAAGTCAAACATCCGGGAGCTGGAAGGCGCCTACAACCGTCTCATTGCCCTCTCTACTCTGGAAAAACGGGAGATCAACATGTCCCTGGCAGAGGAAGCTATCAAGGATATTATTTCCCCTAACCAGGAGCGGAAAATTACGCTGGAACTGATTCTTGAGATTATAGCAGAACACTTTAATATCTCTCCTACAGACATTAAGGGAAATAAAAGAAGCTCTGACATTGTATTCCCAAGACAGATCTGCATGTATCTTAGCAGAGATATCCTGGGAACCCCTCTGAAACAGATCGGAGAATTTCTCGGAGGAAAAGACCATACCACCATTTTACATGGGGTAGAAAAGATCAGCGAAGAGATTAAGACAAAGGAAAGTACGAAACAGCTGGTAAATACCATAAAAAACAAGATCAACCCAAATTGAGGATTTCCTGTGGGTTATATGTGGAAGAGCTGTGAATGCCCTGTGGATAAATTTTAAGGCTCCCCTGCCTTAAAAAAGCATGTGAATAACTTCGAAGTTTTCCAAAACAGTTTCTTTTGTTTTTCACATACTTATCCTTGACAGAAATCCTGTATTTTAAGGACAAACTACACTTATTCACAAATTCACAGCCCCTACTAAGAATAAGACGGATATCTTTTATATATTTATACCTCATTCTCAACGATCTGCAAGGAAAGGAGTTTTACACAATGAAATTTATCTGTACGAAATCAGACTTATTAAAGGGCGTTAATATTGTATCAAAAGCAGTTCCATCCAAAACTACCATGTCTATTCTGGAATGTATTCTTATCGATACTTCTTCCGGAGAGATTAAATTTACAGCCAACGATATGGAGCTTGGTATTGAAACAAAAATCGAAGGCAATATCCTGGAAAAGGGAGTCATTGCCCTGGACGCGAAAATCTTCTCGGAGATTGTGAGAAAGCTTCCCGACAATGACGTTACCATTGAGACAAAGGCGGATTTACAAACGGTTATTACCTGTGAAAAAGCGAAGTTTAATATTTCCGGAAGATCCGGGGAGGATTTCGCAAACCTTCCTTATATTGAAAGACAGGATTCCATTGCGGTATCCCAGTTCAGCCTGAAGGAGATCATCAAACAGACGATTTTCTCCATTTCAGACAATGACAACAACAAGATGATGACAGGAGAGCTCTTTGAAATTACCGGAAACGAGCTGAAGGTGGTTTCCCTGGACGGCCACCGGGTATCCATCCGTAAGCTTGAGCTAAAAGAGAGCTATGAGAACAAAAAAGCCATTATTCCCGGGAAAACCCTTCTGGAAATCAGCAAAATTCTTTCCGGGGAAATGAATGCTCTGGTAAATATCTTTTTTACCAAAAACCACATGATTTTTGAGTTTGACGAGACCACCGTGGTTTCCAGGCTGATCGAGGGAGAATACTTCCGCATTGAACAGATGCTTTCCAGCGATTATGAGACAAAAGTTACCATTAACAAAAGAGAATTTTTAAACTGTATCGACAGGGCGACCCTGCTGGTGAAGGAAGGGGACAAGAGGCCTATCATTATCCAGATAGAGGATGGAAATATGGAGCTGAGTATTACTACAGGCCTTGGCTCCATGAACGAAAACATTGCTATTGAGAAAGAGGGAAAAGACCTTATGATCGGTTTTAATCCTAAATTCCTGATAGACGCCCTTCGCGTGATAGATGATGATGACGTGACCTTGTATCTTGTCAATCCCAAGGCTCCCTGTTTTATCAGGAATGAATCTGAAACTTACATTTATCTCATTCTGCCGGTCAATTTTAACAGCGCGGCAAGATAGGAATTTTTATGAATACGATTAAAATCAGAGACGAGTTTATTAAACTGGGGCAGGCCCTTAAGCTTGCAGGCCTGGTGGATTCCGGTGTGGAGGCAAAGATACTGATTCAGGATGGTCAGGTGAAAGTCAACGGGGAAACCGAGTATCAGAGAGGCAAAAAGCTTCATCCTGGTGATGTTTTTTCTTATAAAGGGCAGGAAATAAAAATAAACTGAGACGTTGGTGCAGACTATGAAAATTCAGTCCATAGAGCTTAAAAATTTCAGAAATTACCACAATCTGAAATTGGAATTTGACGGGGAAACCAACATCTTTTACGGGGACAATGCCCAGGGAAAGACAAATATACTGGAAGCTCTCTACTTAAGCGGGACGACAAAGTCCCATAAGAGCAGTAAGGACAGGGATATGATATTCTTTGGGGAAGAAGAGTCCCATATCCGTATTTTTGTAGAGAAAAAAGAAATTTTTTACCGCATTGACATGCATCTTCGAAAAAATAAGACAAAAGGAATCGCTATTAACGGGATACCTATCCGAAAAGCCAGTGAACTTTTCGGAATCTTGAATTTTGTCTTTTTTTCTCCGGAGGATCTTGGAATTATCAAAGAGGGCCCTTCAGAGAGAAGGCGGTTTCTGGATATGGTTTTATGTCAGCTTGACAGGGTGTATCTCCATGAGCTTGCGAAGTATAACAAAGTGGTGGCCCAGAGAAACCGGCTTTTAAAAGATCTGTCTTTTCATCCGGATTTGCAGGATACCCTGGATATCTGGGACAGTCAGCTGACGGAATATGGAAAGAGAATTATAAAAAACAGGAAAAAATTTACAGAAAAGCTTAATGAGATTATCTTTGAAATACATGGACATCTTACTGGCGGCAGAGAAAAGCTCCAGGTAATCTATGAAAAGGATACGGAGGACGAAGCTCTGGAGGAAGCTGTCCTTCAAAACAGGGAACGGGATCTGAAGCTTAAAATTACGACTACAGGCCCACATAGGGACGATCTTCTTTTTCTGGCGGATGGGATTGATATCCGGAAATTCGGTTCCCAGGGACAGCAGAGGACAGCGGCCCTGTCCCTCAAGCTGTCGGAGATCGAAATGGTAAAACAGATCATTAAGGACACGCCGGTGCTATTACTGGACGATGTTTTGTCTGAACTTGACAATAACAGGCAAAACTATTTATTAGACAGGATTCATGATATCCAGACCATGATTACCTGTACAGGATTAGATGAATTTGTGAACCATCAGTTTTCTGTCAATAAGGTTTTCAGAGTGATTGAGGGTTCTGTCTTATGTGAGAATTAAATATGGGAGGATCAAAATGCAAGAATATGGCGCAGACCAGATCCAGATTCTGGAAGGATTGGAAGCAGTAAGAAAAAGACCGGGGATGTATATTGGAAGTACGTCTGAGAGAGGACTTCATCATCTGGTTTACGAAATCGTGGATAACGCAGTGGATGAAGCTCTGGCTGGCTTCTGTAAAAATATTGATGTAAGCATTCACCAGGATAACTCCATCACAGTTGTAGATGACGGCCGGGGAATCCCGGTAGGAATCAACCACAAAGCAGGAATTCCCGCTGTAGAGGTGGTATTTACCATTCTTCACGCAGGCGGAAAATTCGGCGGCGGGGGATATAAGGTATCGGGAGGCCTTCACGGCGTAGGCGCTTCCGTGGTAAACGCTCTCTCTGAATGGCTGGAGGTTCTGATTTATATTGATGGAAAAATCCATCGCCAGCGCTATGAGAGAGGCCAGGTGGTAGAGAAATTAAAAGTCATTGGAGAATGCGAACCGGATAGGACGGGAACCACCGTAAGCTTCCTTCCGGATAAGCAGGTTTTTGAAGTGACCGAGTATGATTTTGATACCTTAAAGGTTCGTCTGCGGGAGATGGCGTTTCTCACAAAAGGTCTTAATATTACCCTTCATGATGAGAGGGAGGGCATAGAGCAGACGAAGAATTTCTGTTATGCCGGAGGCATTAAGGAATTTGTCACTTATCTCAACCGTTCCAAGACTGAGCTTTATGAACATGTGATTTACTGTGAAGGATTTTACAACAATGTTTTTGTGGAAGTTTCCATGCAGCATAACGATTCCTACACGGAGAATATATATAGTTTTGTAAATAACATCAATACCCCCGAGGGCGGCACCCATCTGGCAGGATTTAAGAATGCCCTCACAAAAACCTTCAATGATTATGCCAGAAAAAATAAACTTTTAAAAGATAACGAGCAGAACTTAAGTGGCGAGGATATCCGGGAAGGACTTACGGCCATTATCAGTGTGAAGCTTGAGGAGCCTCAGTTTGAGGGACAGACTAAACAGAAGCTTGGAAACAGCGAGGCCCGGGGAGCCGTGGACAATATTCTCTCTGAGCAGCTGATGATTTTCCTGGAACAGAACCCCGCGGTGGCAAAAATTATCCTGGAAAAGTCTATTCTGGCCCAGAGAGCCAGGGACGCGGCCAGAAAGGCCCGGGATCTCACCAGGAGAAAGACAGCTCTGGACGGTATGGCCCTGCCCGGAAAACTGGCAGACTGTTCCGACAAAAATCCGGAAAACTGCGAGATTTATATTGTGGAAGGAGATTCCGCCGGAGGTTCCGCCAAGAAGGCGCGTTCCAGATCTACCCAGGCAATTCTTCCTTTGAGAGGAAAGATTCTCAATGTGGAAAAAGCCCGCCTGGACAGGATTTACGGAAACGCGGAGATCAAGGCCATGATTACGGCTTTTGGTACCGGCATCCATGAGGATTTTGATATTAGCAAGCTGCGCTATCACAAGATTATTATTATGACAGATGCCGATGTCGACGGCGCTCATATCAGTACTCTGCTTTTAACCTTTTTATACCGGTTTATGCCGGATCTCATCAAGGAGGGATATGTCTACCTGGCCCAGCCGCCCCTCTTTAAGCTGGAAAAAAACAAAAAGGTGTGGTATGCCTACAGCGCTGAGGAATTAAATGACATTCTTCTGGAAGTGGGTCGTGACCAGAACAATAAAATCCAGCGGTATAAAGGTCTGGGAGAGATGGATGCGGATCAGTTATGGGAGACCACTATGGATCCGGAAAAGCGGATTTTAAAGCGTGTTATTATGAATGAGGAAAATTCCGCTGAGATTGATCTGACTTTTACAACCCTTATGGGGGATAAGGTGGAGCCCCGCAAGGAATTTATCGAACAGAACGCGAAGCATGTAAAGAATTTAGATATCTAGGGGTGAGAATCGAATGGAAGATAATATCTTTGATAAAGTCCATGAAGTGGATTTGAAAAAGACAATGGAGGACTCTTATATCGATTATGCCATGAGCGTAATTGCTGCCCGGGCGCTTCCCGATGTAAGAGACGGACTAAAGCCTGTCCAGAGAAGGGTACTTTATTCTATGATCGAGCTGAATAACGGCCCGGATAAGCCCCACAGGAAATGTGCCCGTATCGTGGGTGATACCATGGGTAAATATCACCCTCACGGAGACAGTTCCATTTACGGCGCCCTGGTAAATATGGCTCAAGAGTGGTCTACCCGTTATCCTCTTGTAGACGGCCACGGAAATTTTGGTTCCGAGGACGGGGACGGCGCTGCGGCTATGCGTTATACAGAGGCCCGCTTAAGTAAGATTTCCATGGAAATGCTGGCGGACATCAATAAGGATACCGTAGATTTTGTTCCCAATTTTGATGAGACGGAGAAAGAGCCGGTAGTACTGCCTTCCCGTTATCCAAATCTTCTGGTAAACGGAACCACAGGCATTGCCGTGGGTATGGCTACCAATATCCCTCCCCACAATCTGCGGGAGATCATAAACGCCGTGGTGAAGCTTATTGACAACCAGGTCGAGGAGGACAGAGATACAGAAATAGAGGAGATTCTGAACATTGTCAAAGGACCGGATTTCCCCACAGGGGCGGAAATTCTGGGAACACGGGGCATCGAGGACGCCTACCGTACAGGCCGGGGAAAAATTCGCGTGCGTGCAGTGACAAACATAGAGACCATGGAAAACGGAAAGAATCGTATCATTGTCACGGAACTTCCCTACATGGTTAATAAAGCCCGTCTGATTGAGAAAATCGCGGATCTGGTCAAGGAAAAGAAGATCGATGGCATCACCTATATCGGCGATGAGTCCAGCCGGGAGGGTATGCGCATCAATATTGAGCTTCGGCGGGATGCAAATGCCAATGTTATCTTAAATCAGCTTTACAAACATACCCAGCTCCAGGATACCTTTGGGGTTATTATGCTTTCCCTGGTAAACAACCAGCCCAAGGTACTGAATATTCTGGACATGTTAAAATATTATCTCCTGCACCAGGAGGAAGTAGTTACCAGAAGGACAAAGTACGATCTCAATAAAGCCCAGGAGCGGGCGCATATTTTAAAAGGCCTCCTTATTGCCCTTGATAATATTGACCGGGTAATTCAGATTATCCGCAGTTCCCGTTCCACCCAGATTGCGAAAGAAGGTCTGATGGCAGAGTTTTCCCTGGACGACGTCCAGGCCCAGGCTATTGTGGACATGCGCCTTAGGGCTCTCACAGGTCTGGAGAGAGAAAAGCTGGAAGCGGAGTATGCGGAGCTTATGAAGCGTATCGCTTATCTGGAAGGAATTCTGGCAGACAAAAAGAAGCTTTTGGGAGTAATCAGGGAAGAGATTCTTGTAGTTGCGGAGAAATACGGAGACG
The DNA here is from genome assembly GCA_910576205.1 of Clostridia bacterium. GTDB lineage: Bacteria > Bacillota > Clostridia > Lachnospirales > Lachnospiraceae > RGIG4284. The sequence goes on from CAJTHL010000011.1 coordinate 151,266, forward strand.
AAAGAAGAACATCCATTGGCTTTGACGAGTTTGATATCTCCATGGAAGATATTATCCCTCTGGAAGATACGGTAATTACCATGACCAATCTGGGATATATCAAGCGTATGACCGTGGATAATTTCCGCAGCCAGAACCGCGGCGGCAAGGGAATCAAGGGCATGCAGACCATTAATGAGGATTACATTGAGGAGCTCTTTATGACAACTACCCACCACTATATCATGTTCTTTACGGATATGGGAAAGGTATACCGTCTAAAGACTTATGAAATTCCCGAGGCCAGTCGTACCTCCCGGGGAACAGCCATTATCAATCTTTTGCAGCTTCAGCCAGGGGAGAAGATAACAGCCGTTATTCCCATTGACAATTATGAGGAAGGAAAATACCTCTTTATGGCCACCAGAAACGGCATTGTGAAGAAAACCTCCATTCAGGATTATGCCAACGTGAGGAAAAAAGGTCTCCAGGCCATTGTTCTTCGGGAGGACGATCAGCTTATTGAGGTAAAATACACAGATAATGAGAAAGATATTGTGCTGGTAACAAAATTTGGCATGTGTATCCGGTTTTCCGAGACGGATGTAAGACCCACAGGCCGTACATCCATGGGCGTTATCGGTATGAATCTCACAGACGGAGATGAAGTAGTTGCCATGCAGGTGCATACTCAGGGAGAATATCTGATGATCGTGTCGGAAAACGGCCTTGGTAAACTGACGGCTATGACTGAGTTTACCAGCCAGAACCGCGGCGGCAAGGGTGTGAAATGTTATAAGATCACGGAAAAAACCGGAAGTGTCATTGGCGCCAAAGCGGTTAACATGGAAGATGAGGTTATGCTCATTACCACAGAGGGAATTATCATCCGGTTTGAGTGCAGCGATATTTCAATCCTGGGAAGAATCACCTCCGGCGTCAAGCTGATGGATGTAGATTCCGAAAAGGACATTGCGGTTGCCAGCATCGCCAAGGTGCGGGAGCAGGTAAATAAAGACAATGAGGCGACTGTAGAGGAAGAGGAATCCTAACAGAATTGCGAGAGGATTTGAGCGGATGGAACACAGGAAAGGCTTGTGATTTTCTGTGTTCCATTTTGACTAAAGCCATGGAATGGGGAAAAAATGAAAGATAAAATTTTTCTGTTTATGAGATGTACAATCGCATATTGTGCCATGGTGTTAATAAGTATTTTATTCCTGATTAGTATTTTTTCTACCTCTTATTTTGATCCAGGAAATATGTGGGCGGAGCATCCTCTGTATCGATGGGATAATCCTCTATGGTTTTTTCTTTTTGCAATGGCTATTTTCCTGTTTCTTTATTTTGCTGATCAAAAGGAATGGCTGGAAAAGCTGCCCTCCAGGATATTGCTGGCAGGACTGCTGGCCTATACATTTGCCATAAGCCTGCACTGGGTAAATGTCAGCGGTATTGTTCCGGATGCGGATCAGAAGGCAGTCTCTTTTGTGGCTTTCATTACAGCGCAGAACAATTTTCTGTTTTTTGAGCCGGAAAAATATATGCAGATTTATCCAAACCAGCTTGGAATGGTTTCCATTCTGGAAATCCTTTACCGTTTATCCGGCGGAGAACATTTCCGGCTGTTTCAGTATCTGAACTGTGTGGGAAACTGCTTGATTTTTGGAATGCTTTATCTGTTTGTGGAGAAGTGCTTACACAAAAAAAGAATTACAAACCTGTTTCTGATTCTCTGTTTTGGATGCTGTCATCTGATTTTATACAGCACCTTTTTGTATGGGACTACCCTGGGGCTTGCTTTTGCCCTTGTGGCCGTCTATCTGGAACTGTTATTTTTAGAGAGAAAAAAGTGGTATTTGGGCATTAGCTCCGCTGTTTTTATAAGCCTTTCTATATTGATAAAAAATAATTACAGCATCTTTTTTGTAGGTATGCTGCTGCTTCTCTTATACAAGGGAATCCACAAAAAACGGCTGGAGTGTATTTTTCTGGCTTTCTTGTCTGTCCTTCTCTTTGGAGTGGCAAAGAACGCTCTGGAATTCAGCTATGAAACCCGCTCCGGTATGGAGCTTGGAGACGGAATGCCAAAGATTATGTGGATTGCCATGGGAATGCAGGAGGGAGACAGGGGAGAGGGATGGTATAACGCCTTTAATTATGATATTTTCCGAGAAACCGGATGTAATGCGGAAAAGAGTACAGAGATAGCAAAAACTGCCATTGGGGAATCTGTGGATACTTTTAAAAAGAATCCTGCTTATGCTTTACGGTTTTATTACCGGAAATTTGTTTCCCAGTGGAATGAGCCTACCTATGAATCTTTGTGGGTGAATATTTCCCACCAGGGAAAATTTCCTAAAATTATTCAGAGCCTTTATGACGGAAAGTTAAATAAAATCATGGTGGAATACATGAATCTGTACCAAAGCCTTCTTTTATCTGGCGCGTCTATAGCTTTTATAAGGAAAAGAAGACAATGGTCGGAGGAACAGCTTTTGTTTCCGTTGATTCTTCTGGGCGGATTTTTGTTTCATATGATCTGGGAAGCAAAATCCCAGTATATAATTTCCTATTTTATTTTGCTGCTACCATACGCGGCGGCAGGTATGGAATCCATACTCTGTCTGAACATACCAGGAAAGAGAGAAAATGTATGAAAAAAATAACAGCGGTTATTTTTCCGGAATATAAGCGGGTAAGTTTTCTGGCAGCCCTGTTTTCTGTTCTGGCCACAGCATGTACGGCCTTTTTCCGTATGCATTACTTATACCAGAAAACGCCGGAATATAAGGAGCTGGTGACAGGGTATACCTCCTGGATTGGTTATTTTAAAGAAGGGGATATGACCCTGGCTTACCATGTTATTTTTGGGATTGTATTGTTTTATCTTCTTTTTTCTTTCCTTTTAAATCTCCTGGCAGAAAAAATTTTGTTTTTAAGGAAACAGCGGGAAGAAGTGTCTTTGACAGAAAAAGAGAGAGAGGGTATTCTAAAGATCAGCCAGCTTTTCTTTCTGCTGGTATTTACCCAGTTTTCCTGGGGCGTTATAGGAAAGGGTATTGTAATCTGTTTTCCTTCTCTCCATGAAATTCTGACAAAAGGATTTTTTATTGTCCAGCTTCTTTTGGCCGCAGGCGTCTGCCTGTTTTGGTTTTATGCTAAAAAAGCAGAGAATGAGAAATTGCTGGAGGGTGTTTTATCTGGAAGCCAGCTTCTTCTTCCTCTGGTGTTTCCGGCAGTTACCAGATATGAATATGAGTATGGAGGAAACCTGGTTTTACAGTATTCTTCGGCAAAATTTACTTTTTTTTGTGTTGCTATTTCCATAATACTTCTGGTTTTGCTGTTTTTTGAAAAGAAAAAAACAGTACATACAAAGGTTTATCTGTCCAGTTTTCTTTCCCTGGCAGTGTTTGCTTCCTATCAGCTTCCCAGAGGGACCATTTCCGGCGCTCCCCTGGAGTTTTATCATTACGGGGAACTGTCCGTTCCACTTCAGCAGTTTTTACATTTTGGGACGGTTCCTTACCTGGATACCATGCCCATTCACGGGGTATGTGATTATTTCCAGGCCGGAATCTGGTATCTGTTTTTTGACGGGACTTATGCTTCCTTTGAGGCAGCCATGGTGATGGGATGTGTGGTTATTGCGGTTATTACAGCTCTGGTTTTCTATTTCTGTGTGGATAGCAAGGCTGTGGGAATTCTTTGTATTCTGTGGTTTTCTCTGTTTGGAGACCAGTATTATTATGTGAGATGGGCTTTTGTTCTTCCTTTTATTATGCTTGTATTTTCAAAGAAATCCAGAGAGGATTTTTCCAGAATGCTTTTTTACTGGGTCTTTCTGTCTATTCTTTCCATTGCCTGGAATCCGTCAATAGGGGGTACCTGTTCGCTGGCGGCGCTGCCTTTTATTTTCTACAAGGCATTTAATGAGAAGGGATATCTGGTATTTGCGCGGATATGGAAGGAGAAGGATTATAGAAAAAAATGGATTCTTCCCTACGGGTTTCTCCTTGTATTGGGAGTCAGCTTTATTCCTATGTTTTTTGATATTCTCCGGTATATCACGGAGAATTCAGCGGCTATTCTGGAAACAACAGGGGATATTCTGAAAGAAGAGCTGGCGGAGCCTTTTGTGTGGTACGCTTCATTTGGCTTTGTGATTCCTCTTTTGTGCAGCTTTTATTTCTGTGTCGGAAAAAGAGGGGAAGAGAGAAAGCTAGCTATATTCGGCGCTCTGTTCTTGCTTTTATTTAATGGAATCATTGTTAAATATACTTTCGTGCGGACTCAGTTTGGAGAGAGGGGGATTATTGCGGTTACTATCAGCAGCCTGTTTCTGATTCTGATGGTGCTTTTACCCTGTGTAAAGGCAAGGTGGAAGAGACAGGAACTTGGGCTTTTGTTGTTCCTTCTTCTTCTGACAGGTGTCATAAAGGGGGCGGATCTTTCTTCTCTTCCCGGAAAGCTTCTTATACGGGAATCTATTCCCCAGACCTTTGCGTATGTGGAGGGAGAGAAGATCGGGATTCCTTCTCTGGGAAATATTTATATGGAGAAGAAGCTAAAGGAGGAGTTTATCTCCCTCAATCATATTGCAAATGAACTTTGTGGAGAAGAATTTCAGTTTGTGGATATGACAAACCAGCTTTCCCACTATACGATTCTGGATAAAAAGGTTCTGCTTCCCTTCAGCAGCACCTACAATACAAATAATGAGGTGATGCAGACAAAGGCCATCCAGGTATTAAACGACCTGAAACCCGAGGTAATCGTAGTTTCCCCGGAATGGCGTCACGACGCAGGCGCCTTAAGCACACGGAATTACCACTTGTATCAATGGCTGATGCAGCACGATTACACGCCCTGCAAATATGAATCCATTCTTTTCCTGACAAATAATCCAGGGATACGGGAACAGTATGCTTCTGCTTACGAAGAGCTTGGGCAGATTATGCATCTGGAAGAGATTAAGATGCTTCCTACCGTGTGGGCCGGGCAGAAGCTAAAGGAACACAATATGGAAAAGACAGAGACCGAGCTTTTGCTGGCGGATACTAACAGCCAGGTTTTATCTGACGGATATTATCAGATAGAGGGGGAAGATACATTTTTCCTTTATACCCTTGCGGAGCCGGTTTCCGGAAAAGAAATTGATTTTCTTAGGATACGGGCAGAGTTCCTAAATGTAGCAGAAGATTGTATTTACCAGGGTGTCGTGTATTTTATGGAGGAGGGAAAAGGGATAAAGGAGAGCAGGCGTTTTATCTATGACGGCGGCGCCAGGGAGGTTGTAATACCTCTGTCTACCAGCCCTTATTGGAGCTATTCGGATAAGAACCAGATGATTATGGTAAATTTTATCGGCAGTCAGCTGACAGGAACCCAGGTAAATCTGGAATTGGAATTTGAAAAATATACGGGACCAGGCAGGGATCAGAAATGAACGTGAAGGGCTTAGAAAAACTTCGAAAAATCCTTTTAAAATGGAGCAGTGGAAGTATTGTTTATCTGTCATTGATAATCTATGCTTTTTTATCGACGGTATCTTTTCTGTCTACCGCGTATTTTGAAATGGATTATCTGGAAACTACTTATTATAAAAGAGATTTTATTCCTTTGCATCTTCTGGTTTTGTTCATTTTTCTTTTTGTTTTATGGTGGATAGAAAAGAAAAAAGGTTTAGAAAATATTTCCAGTAAAAAACTTTGTTTGCTTCTTCTCTGCTATGCGGCTCTTTTTAGCGGTATCTGGTCGGTGGTATCCCATGCGGTTCCAACGGCAGATCAGGCAAAGGTGGCGGATTGTGCGGCAGATTTTATGAGAGGGGAATATTATTATTTTAGTCCTGGAAAATATATGCAGATTTATCCCATGCAGACAGGATATGTGGCTTTTCTGGAAATTCTGTTTCGCGTTTTTGGCCCATTTTCCTATTCTGTGGTGGAAATTTTAAACGTCTGCTTTATCTGCCTGGAATTTTATCTGGTTTACAAAATTACAGATCTGGTATTTAAAAACAGGAAGGTCACTAACCTGGCCTTATTTCTTCTCTTTGGATGTATGCCCTATTTATTTTATGCCACGTTTATTTACGGGGAAATGGTGGGCGCGCCTCTGGCTCTGGCATCTGTATACGGCGCCATACGATTTATGGAAGAGAGAAAGCTTGTTTTTGGGGCAATGACAGCTCTATGTCTGGGAGCGGCAGTGACAATTAAACAAAATTTTCTGATTACCGCCATTGCCGTAGCTTTATATCTGCTTTTGAAAGGTCTGGAACAGAAAAAATATACCTGCCTTTTTGTAATTGCGGCTTCTATACTGTGTATGGTTTCCTTTGACACAGGGGTAAAGAAACAATATGAGCTTCGAAGCGGATATGAAATCGGAAGCGGTGTTTCTCCTCTTCTGCATATAGCCATGGGAATGCAGGAGGGCGAGATGGCAGAGGGCTGGTACAACGGATATATTCTTGGAACCTTCTGGGACTGCGGCGAGGATATGGAAAAAAGCGCGGAGAAAGCGGCTGAAGATATCCACAGATCCCTAAATTATTTTGTGGATAACCCTGCTTATGCAGCGGAATTTTACTATAAAAAAATTGTTTCCCAGTGGAATAATCCGCTTTATGAATGCCTTTGGATCAGCCATTTTGAAAATGCCCATGACGGGCCTCTTCCGTCTGTTGTCCAGAGCCTGTATGTGGGGAAGCTTCACTGGATTTTCCTGGGATTTGCCAATGAGTATCACTGGATTTTATTTGCTGGAGCGTGTATGGGATTATGGTTGTACCGGAAAAAATATACGTTGGAGCAGTTATTTCTGGCGCTGATTATTCTGGGTGGATTTTTCTTTCATATAATATGGGAAGCGAAATCCAGATATATCCTGCCATATTTTGTACTCTTTATTCCCTATGCAGCTCTTGGATATCAGCAGTTTTTGTTATATTTAAATAGAATAAAAGAGGGATAAAAATTATGAAAAGAATACTACTGATGGTTCTCTACAATCTGCCTTTTGTGCCCTATTGGTGGTACCAGCTTTGTTATTACGCAAAACATGCGGATGAAATTTCCGAGGAAAAGAGATATGCCTTAATAAAAAAAATCACCCTTCACGCAAACAAGGGAGGCCGGGTGAAGATTGCAGCCTATGGAAAGGAACATATTCCCGCAGAGGGCGGGTTTATCTTTTATCCCAATCACCAGGGGCTTTTTGACGTGCTGGCTATTATTGAAGCCTGCGACAGACATTTTGCGCCGGTGGCAAAGGTGGAGGTTGAAAAGATTCAGTTTTTAAAGCAGGTGTTTCGGATTCTGAAGGCAAAATTTATGGACAGAAGCGATGTCCGTCAGAATATGCGCGTTATCAAAGAGGTTTCCGATGAAGTGAAGCAGGGAAAGCGGTATCTTATATTTGCCGAGGGAACCAGATCAAAAGAAGGAAATACCCTGCTGGAATTTAAGGGGGGAAGCTTTAAGAGCGCCATGTACGCCAGATGCCCCATTATCCCGGTGGCAATGATTGATTCTTTTAAACCCTTTGACACCAACACCATCTCCCCGGTTACTGTGCAGGTCCATTTTCTGGAACCGGTTTCCTATGAGGAATACGGAAAAATGAAGTCCACAGAGATTGCCCAGATGGTGAAGGAACGGATTGAAGCCAGAATTGCCAGTGCATTTGAAACAGAACAGCCGTAAAAGATTTCGCTTGCCTAATTGAAGATTTGCTTTATAAAATTTCGTTTTATTCTTTAGAAAGTATTAAGAAAAAATCACTTGGATATTTAGGAAAGTCCGATATACTTTAAAAGAAGGCAATTTAAGAGGCTGACAGAAAAGAGGAATAAAAAGATGAAGTATCTCACATTTGTTGTACCCTGCTATAATTCACAGGATTATATGAAACGCTGTATAGAATCATTGCTTCCCGGCGGTGAGGATGTGGAAATTATTATTGTGGATGACGGTTCCACAGACAGTACGGGAGAAATTGCAGATTATTATGAAGCCCTTTACGGCAATATTGTAAAGGCGGTTCACAAGGAAAATGGCGGCCATGGTTCCGGAGTTAACCAAGGGCTTAAACTGGCCTCTGGCGTTTATTTTAAGGTGGTGGATTCGGATGACTGGCTGGATGAGACTGCTTACCAGGCTTTACTGGATAGGGTAAGGAAGCACTGTATAGAGAAAGAGGCGGACCCTTCGGCAGAAATACCGGATTTGTTCGTGGCAAACTACATATATGACCATCTGGAGGAGGGAAGCTCCCATATGGTCAGCTACAAAAATGTTTTCCCTGTGGAGCAGGTTTGTAACTGGAATGAAATTGGCAGGTTTCATCCTTCCCAGTATCTGATTATGCATGCGTTGGTTTTCCGCACAAAAGTCCTTCAAGAGGCAGGTGTGACGCTTCCGGAGCATACATTTTATGTGGATAATATTTTTGCCTACCAGCCTTTGCCTTATGTGAAACGCATTTATTATATGGATATCCCTCTGTATCATTACTATATCGGAAGAGAAGACCAGTCTGTAAATGAGAAAAATCTGATGAAGCGCATTGACCAGCAGATCCGGGTGACAAAAATTGTTTCAAACTGCATTGATCTCAATGAGGTGAAGAAGGAGTATCCCAGGCTGGCCAGCTATATGTGCCGCAATATTTCCATAATGATGGCAATTTCTTCCATTCATCTGTTGCTGATTAATACTGGTGAGTCCTATCAGAAGCGGAAAACCCTCTGGAAGGATATCAAGGAAGAAAATAAATCCTTGTATTTCCGGTTAAAATATACAACCTTAAGCGGCCTTACCTGTTTTCCGGGAAAATTCGGCGGCATGCTTACCATTCAGGGATATCGGATGGCAAAGAAAATATATCAGTTTCAATAGGAGGCAGGCCATGGCACATATTTATCTGGCAATGGTAGACACGCCCGGCCTGTTTGCCTCTATAATTCGCTTCTTTTTAAAACAGAGCTATATTCACGTGGCAATTTCCATGGATGCGGATCTGGAAGACGCTTATAGCGTAGGAAGACGAAATCCCTTTATTCCTTTTTTTGCCGGGTTTGAACGGGAGGACAAGAGAAAAATATGCAGGGCATTCCCTACGGCCCAGTACAGGATTTATAAGCTTACCTGCAGTCAGGAGCAGAAGGACAGAATCCAGGAAAGGCTGCGCAGAGATTACCGCCGCCGTTTCCGGTTTCATTATGCGGTTCTGGGATTGTTTTTTATTCTGCTGGAACGCCCTTTTTACCAGAAGAATTACTATACCTGTTCTTCTTACATTGCAAGGCTTCTGGAGGAAAATCAGATTATCATAGCAGAGAAGCATTTTTCCCTGGTAACGCCGAAGGATTTTTATGAATATCAGGAAAGACAAGTCATATTTGAGGGTCCTCTTGCCATGCTGTGCGACAGAAAGGCCGTGAGGAAAGGATATGGACTGGAGGCAGCATATGAACACTAATTCCACCATGGACAAGAAAAAAATAGCAAACGGTATTCTCTTTTTTCTTGTTATGGGTCTTACTTTTTATGCGATTTTCCACGGGCAGGATCTGAGAAAAATATGGGAATCTGTCTGTCGGCTGTCAATTCCCGCTCTTTGTGGGGCGATTCTGACGGGAATCTTTTTTGTCAGCGCGGAGGGAATTATGATTCACTATCTTCTCCGGGGGATATCCCGGGGACGCTCCGAGACTTACACGGGAAGCGGGCTATTGCGGTGTATTTCCTATTCCTTTATTGGTTTTTTTTATTCCGGGATTACCCCCTCTGCCACAGGCGGTCAGCCCATGCAGCTCTATTATATGAAGAAAGACGGCAACAGTCTGTCAGACAGCTCTGTAGTGTTGATGACAGTGGCTCTGATCTACAAATTTGTGCTGGTTCTTATAGGAATCGGTATGCTGCTTTTCTGGAACAAGCCCCTGGTATTTCATTTGAAAGGCTATTATGGTTTATTTCTTCTGGGGCTTGCCCTTAACACTACCCTTGTGGCTGCGCTTCTGGCTATAATGCTTGCGCCAAAGTGGATGAAAGGGATTATCAGCGGTGTGGAGGGCTTGCTGGTGAAAATAAAATTCCTTAAAAAGTCCGGTACAAGAAAAGAAAAGATCAATGGCTTTATTGACGGATACCAGAATGCAGTCCGGTTTCTGCTGACGCATAAAGAAAAAATTTTTATCGTAACGCTGTTTACTTTTTTACAGAGATTCAGCGTGTTTTTTCTGGCTTATGTGGTTTATTGGGGATTTTCCCTTCAAGGGGCAGATATGCTGACTGTGATTTTTCTGCAGGCGTCGGTATACATTGCCGTGGATATGCTTCCTGTACCGGGCTCCCAGGGAATTACAGAGCTTATGTACCGGAGTATATTTGTAAATATCTTTACCGGGGGATATCTGATGCCCTCCATGTATGTGACAAGAGGAATCAGTTTTTACTTTCTTCTGATCGTCAGTCTGGCCCTGGTGATCTGGAACCGGCGATGAGGAATCCCGTCGCTAAAATTGTTATAGAGAATTGAAAAAAGTCATTGACAAAATAAAAATTATCCAGTATAATAACATTCGCATCACCAGAATATAGAAAATATAGGATGGTGACAAAAATAAATATCGTTATGAAAGATATATTCAGGAGAAATACTCAAGAGGCTGAAGAGGCGCCCCTGCTAAGGGTGTAGGTCGGGTGACCGGCGCGAGGGTTCAAATCCCTCTTTCTCCGTTTTCTTTCAGAAGATATTTTTTTTGCCCTAAAAACAGAGTCCGGGAAATTCCTTTTTTTATTTATCTGGTAAATAAGAATAAAAATGGAAAAAAGTTCTTGACATTAAGCTTTTGGGATGCTATAATAAAAACCCACCGTTACAAAAGCGGCGGACATGATGCAAAAAAGGTCAATAAAATTTCTAAAAAGTAGTTGACAAATAAAGACATCAGTGGTAATATGTAGAAGTTGCGTGTAAACACAACAAAAAGCGAACCTTGATAACTGAACAGTGAAGAAACCTTGAAAATTCAAGAAAAGAAGTTTTAATTCAGCTTACGGAAATAAGCGAACCAAGAAACAGTAAAACGGGAAAAGAACAGTCAGCAGATTGTTGTGACCTGGATCAAGAACCAGAACAT
>CAJTHL010000012.1 GCA_910576205.1 Clostridia bacterium
CTCATGTTCTGGTTCTTGATCCAGGTCACAACAATCTGCTGACTGTTCTTTTCCCGTTTTACTGTTTCTTGGTTCGCTTATTTCCGTAAGCTGAATTAAAACTTCTTTTCTTGAATTTTCAAGGTTTCTTCACTGTTCAGTTATCAAGGTTCGCCTGTGTGCTGCCCTGTCAGACAGCTTAATTAGATTACCATATCAATCCATATTTGTCAACTACTTTTTTATTATTTTTTTAATTTTTTTCCAGCTTTTTTTTACGCCTGGTTTCAAGTCCGTGTTTCCCCTTATTTACAACTGTTTTCACTCTTTTACTTCCTCTCCCCAGGCTCCATCTCCCTCCACAGCTCTTGAATTACCAGCAGTGAAATGGGCCCCAGCACAATTCCGCTCATTCCGTAGAGCTTCACCCCCACATATACGCTCATCAGCACTAAAATAGGAAACAGGCCCAGCCGTTTCCCCACAAGCCTGGGCTCCAAAACCTCGCGGATTACCGTGCAGGCCCCATAAGTCAGCGCCAGAATAAACGCCGCGCCATAATTTCCCTGCAATATCTGCACAAGAAGCCATGGAAGAATTACTATTCCTGTTCCCAGCACAGGCAGCGCATCCAAAATCCCTGTGCAGATGCCAAACAGCAGGGCGTAGGGACTGCCAGCAAAGAAAAAACCTGTAGTACAGGCCCCCATAATCAGCAGAATAATTATGCACTGGGCCCGGACATAGCCTCCGATAGCCTCCAGAACCCCTTTGGCCAGCCGGACGGCCTTCTGCCAGAGTACCAGGCCGGAGGCCTCCTCCCGTATTTTCTCAAAATCCCCAGACCACATCACAAAGGAGATGGCTGTAATCAACACAGCCGCCAGGGCCTTTCCAACCCCTTTTACCGCGGTCATGGACCCGTCCATGGCCTTTGGCATCCAGCTTGCCTGCATTTCATCCGCAAATACCCGGAACTGGGTAACAAGGACATACTCTACCTGCTCCGCCGGAAAGCCCAGCATCCGCTCCGCCGCCTGGCAACAGTTGAGAAGGACCTGTTCTATATAAATGTCCGGCCTTTCATTAACGAGAAAGCGGCTGGCCAGCCCCCCAAGCTGCGCCAGCAGAAAATACAGCAGAAAACTCATACCGCCCACAAATATCACCAGAAACACCATAGCCGAAAATGCCGGCTTGATTTTGCAGTACCTTTCCAGTTTAAGGAAAAGCGGGCGCACCCAGTAGGCCGCCAGGGCCGCAATCAGAAAAGGAATCATAAGAGGCACCAGGTATTTCATTGCCAGATAAACGCCTCCCGCGATTCCTGCTTTCTTCCATATTGTCTGATACTTCTGAAAAAAGGCCATTTTTACCCCCTGCTTTCCCAAACCATATTTTATGGTTAGTATCTGCAAAGAGGGAAAAAATAGCCTTATAATTACTGGAAGCGATATGCCTCCCATGCTTCCTTTAAAAGTGGATGCTTTGGACAGATTTCAAAGCACAAAGGCTCTTTCGTCTTTGGATGTGAAAACGCCAGACAGTATGCGCAGAGGGCCACGCCCTGGACATCTCCCATCCATTTATCCACAGCTCTTCCTTCCGTCATCTGTGGATAATATTTGGTATCCCCCACCAGTGGGTTTCCGTGGTAGGCCATCTGAACGCGGATCTGGTGATGGCGGCCTGTGAGCAGGCGGATTTTCACAAGTTTTATCCCCTCCCTCTCCATAAGGAAGTCATACTCCATTTCCGCCAGCTTTGCCCCTTTTGTCTGCGGGGAAACAACTGTGGAGGTGTTTAACTTTCCGTTTTTCAACAAAAAATCCCTGTAAATACCAGACTTATCCACCAAAATATCCACATTATCCACATTTTTCCCACCGGTTTCGTCAATTCTTTTCTCCTGGCAAAGGGCAAGGTAAAATTTTTCCATGGAACCCTCCGTCACCTGACGGCTCAGCTCCCTGGCGGCAAAAGGGGTTTTCGCAAATACCAGAACGCCCTCCACCGGCTGATCCAGCCTGTGAACCACCCCTACATAGGGTTCCCCTTTTTTCTGCCTCTCATAAAGGTAATTTTTCAGAATGCTGATACAGTCCTGTTTTCCCACGCCTGCGCTCTGTACAGGAACACCTGCCGGTTTATAACAAACCAGCAGGTGCATGTCTTCATATAAAATATGCAGTTTCACAAACTGTCCCTTTCCTGTCTTACAGTCTCTTCAAAAGCTCTTCCCGCTCTTTCTCATATCCGGGTTTTCCAAGAAGGGCAAACATATTTCTCTTGTAGCTCTCCACACCTGGCTGATTAAAGGGATTCACACCCAGAATGTAGCCGCTGACACCGCACGCAAACTCAAAGAGGTAGAAAAGCTGTCCCAGGGAATATTCGTCCTGAGCCGGAATCTGAAGTTTAAGGTTTGGCACATTGCCGTCGGTATGGGCCAGAATAGTTCCGTTCATGGCGCTGTGGTTGATAAAGTCCACATTCTTTCCTTCCAGGTAATTGAGCCCGTCCAGATCCACTGGCTCTTTCTCAAGAATGATTTCCGCATCACAGCTCTCCACCTCCAGCACCGTCTCAAACATGATCCTGGCGCCGTCCTGGATAAACTGTCCCATGGAGTGCAGATCTGTGGTGAGATCTACGGACGCCGGGAAAATACCCTTCTGGTCTTTGCCCTCGCTCTCCCCGTACAGCTGCTTCCACCACTCGGATACATAGTGAAGGCTGGGCTCATAGTTTGCCAAAACCTCAATATTTTTCCCTTTGCGAAGGAGAATATTGCGGATAGCCGCGTATTTCAGCGCATCGTTCTCTGCAAATGGCTGCTCCAGCGCCGCTTTCCGTCCTGCAGCCGCGCCCTCCATAAGCCTGGAAATATCCGCGCCGCTGACCGCAATGGGCAGAAGTCCCACAGCCGTGCATACGGAAAAGCGCCCACCCACGTCGTCGGGAACCACAAAGCTCTCATAGCCCTTCTCGGTAGCCAGACCTTTCAAGGCTCCCCGGGCCTTGTCGGTTGTGGCGTAAATACGCTTCGCCGCCTCGGCCTCGCCGTATTTCTCTTCCAGCATCTTTTTAAACACCCGGAACGCAATAGCCGGCTCTGTGGTGGTGCCGGACTTGGAGATAATGTTGATGGAAAAATCCTTATCCTTCAGCACATCCATAAGATCTGTCATATATCTGGTGCTGATGCTGTTTCCCACAAAATAGATCTCCGGGGTTTTCCGCACTTCCTTAGAAACCATGTTGTAAAAGCTGTGTCTTAAGAATTCGATGGCAGCCCTGGCTCCCAGATAGGAACCGCCGATACCGATCACCAGGAGAACGTCCGAATCACCTTGAATCTTTGCCGCCGCCTTCTGAATCCTGGCAAACTCCTCTTTGTCATAATTGACCGGAAGATCTACCCAGCCCAGAAAATCATTTCCGGCCCCGCTTCCAGAAACCAGAACCTCCTTTGCGTCCAGGGCAATCTTCTCCATGCTCTTAACTTCATCCTCACTGATAAATGCCGCCGCTTTTGAATAATCAAAAGTAATCTTTCCCATAAAAAACTTTTCCATCCTTTCTATTTACAGTTACGCAACCATTCTCCCAGTACCCTGTGTTGCCCGGAGACTGGTTCTGACTGCCTGTCCTTTTTATTTTAGCAAACATGCTTACAGAAATCAAGCAATCCCAGGAAAAATATGGCACTTTTGCATAGGAATCATCCTAAAAATTCGGACAGTATCTCCCGTACCACCTGTTCTTCCCCAGGTTTAAGGGAGGACTCCTTTCTCTTCTCCTTCCGGGCAGGCTCCTCCGGCACGGACTCTTCCTCCAGGACCATCTCTTCCCGGGCGCTTCTCCAGTACTCTTCCTCCGAAAAACCGGGATAGTTTTCCGAGGTTCTCCCTCCCAGTTGATTCCTCATCAGATCTCTCCGGTATGTTTTCAAGTCCTGCTTCATCTCCCGCATATCTGCCCAAAGGCTCAACATAATAAGCCCAAACAGGGTCCATCCCACCATCATGAAAATTTCAAATACCAACCTTGTCCACCCCTTTTTCAAATCTGCCACAGCAAAATGCCATGGACGACCGCCTGGTTTCTGGCTGCCTGTCCATGGCATTGCCCGCTCTGCCGTTTAGATTAGTTTAGCACAGCATTTTCCCGGAAAATAGTGGCACACTATCTTCTTATTCCGACAAGGTATTCCCTGTTTTTTTATTAATTTACATATTTTCCCGGTTTTGTTCAGTCCACAGACCAGCCGGTCAGATACGCCTCCTGCTCCGGTGTCAGCGTGTCGATCTTCAGCCCCATGGCCGCCAGCTTATACCGGCCAATCTCATCATCAATGGAATCCGGAACCTTGTAAACCTTTGTCTCCAGCTCTGCCTTGTGCTCCACCAGCCAGTTAAGACTCAGCGCCTGAACCGCAAAGGACATATCCATAATCTCCGCCGGATGGCCCATGCCGCAGGCCAGATTTACCAGCCGGCCGTCTCCCAGCACATTTAAAGTCCGGCCGTCGGGCAGTTCATATCCCACGATATTGTTTCGGCGTGTCTCGCTCTTTACAGCCATTTTCTGAAGAGAGGCAACGTCCACCTCACAGTCAAAATGGCCTGCGTTGCAGAGAACCGCGTTATTTTTCATCACCTCAAAATGTTTCGGCGTGATAACGTCCTTACAACCTGTTACCGTGACAAAAATATCTCCGTATTTCGCCGCCTCATCCATGGGCATAATGCGGAATCCGTCCATGGTGGCGTCCAGAGCTTTAAAGGGATCCACCTCTGTTACAATCACATCCGCGCCCATTCCCTTGGCCCGCATAGCCGTACCTTTTCCGCACCATCCATAGCCGGCAACCACAACGGTCTTTCCGGCAACAATGAGATTTGTGGTGTCCATGATGGCTGTCCACACGGACTGGCCGGTACCGTATTTATTGTCGTAGTAATGCTTCGCCTTGGCATCGTTCACCGCCATCATAGGGCAGGGCAGAACGCCTTCCCGCTCCCTTGCCTTTAAGCGGTGGATTCCCGTAGTAGTCTCCTCACAGCCACCGATTAACACGTCCCCATATTCCTTGCAGCGGTCGCCCAGCAGGTTAATCAGATCTCCTCCGTCATCCACAATGAGATGGGGATGGCAGGCCAGGGTCGCCGCCAGCAGATCTTCATACTCCTTAGGAGATACCCCGTGAATGCCAAAGGTTTCCACGCCCATCTCCGCAACCGCAGCCGCCACATCATCCTGGGTGGACAAGGGATTGCAGCCGGTGAGAAACACCTCTGCGCCGCCTTTTGCCAGCACCAGACCCAGGTTTGCCGTCTTCGCCTCCAGATGAACAGACACGGCAATCCGCAGTCCCTTAAAGGGCTTTTCCTTCTCAAACTTATTCTCGATCTCTGTCAGGGCAGGCATAAAGGAACGCACCCACTCAATCTTTTTTCTTCCAGACGGCGCCAGGGACGCATCTTTGATAATACTCATAGCATTCTCTCCTTTTTGTTATAAATATTTTTCTACTATTTTGTTTACTTCACTGTATACCCGCTCCTTGTCAATGGTCAGCAATTCCCTGTCCTTCATGACAAATTTCCCATGTATCATCACGCTCTCCACCTCGGAGCCGTTGGCGGAGTAGCACAGGGAGGACAGGATGTTATTGTTGGGATACAGGGACGCAGCCTTCAGGTCCAGGAAAACAAGGTCCGCATAAGCGCCCTCTTTTATCACCCCAAGCTTCCCTTCCATACCCAGGGCCTTTGCCCCGTGAACAGTGGCCGCCCCTATGACAAACTGCGCCGGAGCCGCGGTGGAATCCTTGTGAATCCCCTTGTGAATCAAGGACAGCAGGCCCATCTCCCGGAACATATTCAGTGTATTGTTACTGGCAGTGCCGTCCGTACCGAGACAAACATTGATACCCTTTTTCTGCATTTCCACAATAGGGGCAAATCCGTTTCCAAGCTTGGCATTGCTGGCCGGGTTCGTGACCACATGTACATGATTTTCCGCCAGAATGTCCATATCGTCCTCACGCATCTGCACGCAGTGGGCAAAAATAGTTTTTTCATCAAGAAAACCTATTTCTTTTAAGAGCTTTACCGGAGTCTTCCCATATTTGCTTATGGCGTTTTCCACCTCCGCCACGCTCTCCGACACATGAATCTGCTTTAACATATCTGATTTCCGGGCTTCGTCTGCCACCTGCTCCAAAAGCCTGGCGGAGCAGCTATAGATTGCGTGAGGCGACAGGATAAACCTAATCTGCTCACTCTCGTAAGCAGCTTTTTCCTCCAGGGCTTCCTTAAATCTGCCTGCTCCGTCCCCATAGAGATCATCCCCTACCAGGCCCCGGCCTATGAAGGCCCGCATACCCGCTTCCTTCGCCGCCTTGGGAGACTGCCCACAGAACATATGCATGTCCGCAAAGCTTGTGGTTCCTGTCTGGATCATCTCCATACAGCCAAGGAGAGAGGTCCAGTAGGCCGCTTCCTGGGGCAGCTGATCCTCCACCGGCATAACCCTCTTAAAAAGCCACTCGTCAAAATCCACATCGTCCGCATAATTTCGCATCATGGTCATATAGGCGTGGGTGTGCATATTGATAAGTCCCGGCATAACCAGCCTGTCTCTGGCGTCCACCGTCTCATAGCCGCCCTCTTTCCAGCCTTCGCATCTGGCCGGGTCCACAATCTTTCCCTCTGCCACATACAGGTCCTTTTTTTCTATTTCAAAGCCCTTCTCTGTATGTGTCAGCAATGTGCCGTTTATAATCTTATAATTCAATTCTCCTGTCCGCTCCTTTCTTCCTCTCCTATCTGTCTGCCATGCCGCCCAGCAGCTTCAGCACAATGGAAACCGCCCGGTCTGCGGCCTTTTGCTGGAATTCTTCAAAATCCGTCTCCGCGCTGTTGTCCGCCATATCCGATATGGCCCGTATTACCACAAAGGGAATCCATACCGGTCATTTTTCGTCTCCCCTTCTGACACAGGCTCCCGGCGCCTGAAAACGCTTAATTGGCATCCTGTTCTCCTTCCCGAATAGCCACATCCTGTATCATTACCGGTTTTCCCGTTTCCCGGTAGAGCCATACAAGGGAACTGGGATCACCGTAATACGCGTCGCTTAGGCCAATGGCCGTGTACATATCCGGCGTGTCGTCATAGATCCCAATATCTTCTTCTCTGAACAGCTCCTTCAGCCGTATATATTCATCGTACTGATCCGGGCGCATAGACAACAGCGTACTCTCCATCAGGGGATGGGGACGCCACAAAAGCACTACATCCTTCCGGCTTTGGAAAAAGGAAAACACGTCCTGCATTTTTTGCAGGTAAGCGTCGCTGTCTTTCAAAAGCGATGTAACGCTGGTATTGTAGAGAATTACCTTTTTCCCCTCCGTGCGTTCCAGCCATTCTGCAGGAGCCGCCACATTGTCCCGCTTTACGGAACGCACCTTGTCAAATTTCGGCGAGCCCATAGCGAGAACCTTTTTCTCAAAATTCCCCTCGGGATAGATTTCCGTGCAGTATTTAATATAGTCCTGACGTTCCTTTTCCGTCTGGGCGATAATATAATCTGCGTAAAGAACCGCCACTGGGGTGGCATAATCCTTGTCAATCCCCTCTCCATCCAGGACAAAATAGGGCACATAAACCAGTTTTTCCGTAAACTGCTTCAGATTCTTACAGTAAAAATAGGGATGCACCGTTGTGACAAAATTTCCGTTGTCGTATCCGTTGTGGATAAAAATAATATCCGGCTGCCTTACCCCGAAATCATATTTTTCGTAGTGGGTAATGGGGACATTTTCCGGGAATTCCTCCCCCTCATAATGCTCCTCCCGAAGGGTATCATCCGGGTTTTTATCGTAATAGGGAATCGGGATCACATAAGCGTCACAGTCAGTGTCCGCATCCGCCGCCATCCAGATACTCTCCAGGGAATCCCACATGGACGCTTTATAAGGCAGGAATACTGCCTCCAGCCGGTCCGGCACCTCCGCGTCAATATGCCGCCGGACCCGAAGCAGCTGACGGGTCAGCTCCTGGGCCAGCTCCTTTCTCCCTTTGGGATTTGCCAGGGAAAGCGCCATCTGATACAGATTCTCACAGTAAGCCTCCAGCTCTGCCACCGTCTGGGTCCCCTCCCCGCACAATACCTCCATACTGTTTCCGATAGCCACGGCTGCATCTTGACAGTCCGATAAAAGCTGGACAATCCCCTCCTCCTTTACCGCTGCCTGGGGCAGGCTCATTTTCAAGGCCTTGTTTGCCTTAATCAGCGAATCTGTCATGGAAAACAACTGCTTTCTTGCCGCTCGGCTCATGGTTCCACCTCTCCTGTGCTCTTCTTCTCCAAATTATAGGAAAGCTTTATAAGGCTCCATATCTTTTTTTCTGTCTTTCTCTGAAAAGGCAGTATATGAAGCCATGAATATCATTATAAACAATTTTCTCCAAAACCGCAACTACTTCGTGAGCAGTCGTAAGATTTCCCGGATTACGCCCGTCAGGCCAGGGGCAAACCCTGGTACGCTCCTAAAAAGGCGGGAAGCTTCCGCCATGCGGCCCTGCTCCATATTTTCCAGAGCCTCCAGAAGCACCAGGGCCTGGCGGCATTCCGGGGGAAGGAGGTAACGGGATTCTTCGGCAAACATCCACTCCTGATACTGGTTACGGTAAAACTCCCGGAGACATACGGCGTATTCCCCCAAAGCTCTTATCAGCTCTTCCTCGCCAAAAAATCCCCTGACAAGCTCCTTTTCCAGAAGAAGCTTTTTCATCCACAATCCCTGTCTGACATGCTTATCAAAAAGCCTTTCCTGGGCCTCCCAGAACACAGAATTTTTCTTCAAAGGCGCATGCTCAATAATATCCCCGATACACGCCTTCCAGGAATCCAGATCCATGCGGTTTAAAAGGACAGAAAAGTCCCGCTGTTCCACCAGGGCTTTCTCCACAAGCTGTTTTT
The DNA here is from genome assembly GCA_910576205.1 of Clostridia bacterium. Taxonomy (GTDB): domain Bacteria; phylum Bacillota; class Clostridia; order Lachnospirales; family Lachnospiraceae; genus RGIG4284. The sequence goes on from CAJTHL010000012.1 coordinate 8,972, forward strand.
GCAGGTAGGGATGGTCAATCTGTTCCTGGCAGAGACGGAAAATCTCCTGCTCCTCATGAAAGAGAAGTTTCTGATATAAAAGGTAGGGAGACTCCGCCCGAAGTCCGGCCAGAAGCTTGAGAAAGCCCTCCCCGTATTTCTCCTTCCACTCATCCAGCCGGGGATAAAACTGCCAGAACAAATACTCCTGTTCCCAGGGAAGCAGATTCAGGAAATACTCTGCCTTCCTGTAATCTCCCAGTTCCAGGCATGCCTGCACACAGTTCATCCGGCCCGGATACAGACGACCTGGGATTCTCACCATGTCCTCGGTGAGATAGTCCCCCCGCTCCTCCTTTGTCATGGAACCGGCGTCCAGATATGCCAGCATCCTCTCAAACTCCATCCCACAGGAGACAACTTTCCCGTAAGCTTTTTCCCTGGCATATAGCGCAATCAGAAACCCATGAAAAATCAAGCGGACCATCATACAGGGGTTCTCATTTTCCAGAATATATTCTGCTTCCTCCAAAGCCTGCTGGAAGCATCCCTTTTCATAGAGAATATCCAGCAGAAAGACCTGAAGTTTTCCTTGAAAGATTGTACCGGGCCCATTCTGACAGACCACCCGGGCACGACGGCAGAATTCCTCCGCCTTATCCAGCTCCTTCACTGCCAGATATTCCTGGATAAGCTGGATATAGTTTTTCCCATAGTCAGGATTCCTCTCAATGTCCTCCAGCAGCATGGGAATGTTCCGGCTGCTCTTTCCCATTCCCTTTTTCCCGGTGTCCGTCACGTACCCATAGTGATGCGCAAAACACGAAAACGCCTTCCCCGCCCCTTCAAGGGGAACCAGCCCCTCGTGAATGGCATCCGCAAACGTAAGCTCCGGCACACGTTTGGCCAGGCGATAGGCCTTGGAATCCGTGTAATGTACGCCGTCCCAGTTCTTGTAATTCCGTACAAGATAATAAGCATAGCCGTAATTTCGATATGCCCCACTTAAGAAAAAATCGCAGATCTCCGTTACATCCTCAAACCACTCGTCATCATCAATATACATAAACCATTCGCCCTTTGCCCGCTGCAGTCCCGCGTTACGGGCAGCCGCAAAATCATTGCACCAGGCAAAGGGAACGATCTGATCCGTGTAGCGGGCCGCGGTTTCCCGCACCCGCTCATCTGTCCCTGTAAACACCACAATCAGCTCTGCGGGGACCTTCAGGAGCAGCGGTTTTAGGGAATCCAGACAACGCTTCAAGGTATTCACCCGGCTGGAAGCCAGCAGGGAAATCGTAAGAGGTAGTCTCATCATCTGTCTGCCAGCCTTTCCAGAAGCTGCTGGTGAAGCTTTAAAAGCTCCATATCCTCCGGCATCAGAGGCAGAAGCTGCCCTAAAACAGACATGGCCTGCTGGTACTGACCACTTTGTACCATAGCTCCAAGGGCCATCTTCATCTGTGTAGCCAGGCCCTGGAACTCTGCGCCGGCAGTCTGGCCCGGATTTCCCGCGCTGTTTCCAAGAAGCCGCAGAAACTCCCGGATTACGCCTGTCATACAGGGATGAATCTGAAGGGCTGTGCCAAAGTGACGGACGGCCTCTGCCAGACGCCCCTGCTCCATGTTTTCCAGCGCTTCCAGAAACACCAGGGCCTGGCGGCAGTCCGCAGGGAGGAGATACCGGGATTTTGCAGAAAACAATTCCTCCCGGTACTGCCCCTGGTAAAAGGCCTTGATACATCCGGCATACTCCCGCAGCGTCTCAGTCAGCTCTTTTTTCATCAGAAATCCCCTGGTAAGCTCTTTTTCCAGAAGCAGTTTTTTCAGCCAGAAGCCCTGGAGGGGATGGCTTTCAAAAAGTGTATCAAGAGCTTCCATAAGCCCTGGATTTTCCACATAGGGCGTATCCTTTACAATTTCCCCAATACATTCCTTCCAGGATTCCAGATCCATGCGGTTTAACAGGGCTGCAAAATCCCGCTTCTCAAACAACGCCTTTTCGATTATCTGCCTTTGCAGGTAAGGCTGATCCAGCTCCTGGAGGCAGCGGACCCACAGCTCCTGCGTCTGGAGGGAATGCTGCCCGGGCGTCTGGGACTGGTCTTTTTCTTCTTCTTCCCCAAAAAGCAGCTTCTGCAATAAAAGATAAGGGGATTCACCGTCCAGTCCCGCCAGCAGCTCCAGCATATGGGGTGCATAGGCCGTTTTCCACCGGTCCAGCAGGGGGTAATACTGGCGTATCATATATTCCTCCTCCCAGGGAAGGAGCTTTAAGAAATATTCCGCCTTTTCATAATCCTGAAGCTCCAGGGCTGCCTTTGCACAGTTTAAGCGTCCGGGATAGAGACGCTCCGGGTTTTTCACCCGGTCTTCATTCACATACCCGTAGCTTTGCTCCATCCAGCTTCCGGGTCTTTTATCCATATCCGCCAGTAATTTTTCAAACCTTACTCCATACTGCAATAGCTTTTCCGAATCCCCTCTCTTCTCGCACATGGCAATCAGAAGGCTGTAAAGAATCATCTGCACCAGCTGGCAGGGCTTTTCCTTTTCCAGAATGGAGACAATCTCCTCCTCAGCCTGGATTCCCAGGTTCTTTCTGAAGAGCACCTCTGCCAGGTATACCTGGAGCCAGCGCTGGTAAACGGTATCCCCGGTTCCCTTACAAAGCTTCCGGCCTTTGCGGCAGTATTCCTCTGCCTTATCCCAGTCCGACTGGGTGCAGTATTCCTGCACAATCTGAAGATAATTTTTTACATAATCGGGACGCCTCTCGATATCCTTTAAGAGAAGCGGCGTATTTCTGGTGGTTTTTCCCTCGTTTGTCTTTTTTGTATCCTTGATATATCCGTAATGATGAACATAAGACCGGAACACTTTATGGTGTCCACTGCGGGGGAACAGCTCCTCGTGTATGGGATCCTCAAAGTGCAGCTCCGGCGTCCTTTTCACCATACGGTAAGCCGGAAAATCCGTGCATTTGATGCCGTCCCAGTTTGTGTAATTGCGCTGGATATAGTAGGCAAAACCGTATTTCCTGTATTCCCCGCTGGTAAAGAAGTCACAGATCTCCGTCACATCCTCAAACCATTCATCATCGTCAATATACATAAACCATTCGCCCCGGGCCTCCTTTAATCCGGCATTCCGGGCCGCCGCAAAATCATCACACCATGTAAAAGGAATAATGTGATCTGTATAGCGGGCGGCAATTTCCCGCACCCGCTCGTCAGTACCGGTAAACACCACAATCAGCTCCGCAGGAACCTTTGTGAGAAGAGGTCTTAGAGAATCCAGACAGCGCTCCAGAGAGCCGATCCGGCTGGATGCCAGGAGGGATATCGTAAGAGGGATTTTCATCATTGTTTTACTCCTTCTGCAAAAAGAAAAAGCCGCCAAAGGCGGCTTTTTCGGTTGTTATTCAGCTTACTGTAACAGCTGCAGAACTCCCTGAGGAACCTGGTTAGCCTGCGCAAGCATAGCCTGGGAAGCCTGAACCAGAATGTTGTTCTTGGTGTAAGCCATCATCTCCTCAGCCATGTCTACGTCGCGGATACGGCTCTCAGCAGCGGTGATGTTCTCGGTCTGAACACCCAGGTTGTTGATGGTGTGATCCAGACGGTTCTGAAGAGCACCAAAGTCGGAACGCATGGAGGATACCAGGTCAATCGCATTGTTGATGGTATCAATCGCCTCGCGTGCATCCGTCTGATCTGTAATATCAAGCTTGTCAATTCCAAGGCTCTTTGTATCCATGGTAGCCAGAGTAACTACGATCTGAGCATCCGTACTGGACATTTCACCTACATGAAGTCTGATCTCTGCGCCCTCTACGGATTTCGGTGTGCCGCCCAGGGTAACCGTAACATTTGTTGCGATAGCAGATGTGTAGTTGCTGAACAGAGAAGTTCCGTTGAAGTTAGCTGTCTTACTGATTCTGTCGATCTCTTTCTGTAACTGCTTGATCTCCTTCTGCATCTCTGTACGGTTTGCGCTGGAGTAGGTTCCGTTTGCGGACTGGGTAGCCAGCTCCACCATACGGTTCAGCATGGAGTGAACTTCAGTCAGAGCGCCTTCTGCTGTCTGTACAAGAGAAATACCATCGTTGGCATTTTTCTGAGCAGTCTCAAGACCGGTGATCTGAGCTCTCATCTTTTCGGAAATAGCCAGACCTGCTGCGTCATCGCCTGCACGGTTGATCTTGTAACCAGAGGACAGTTTCTCCAGATTGTTAGCAACAGAAGAGTTGTTGTTCTTTAAGTTCCTGTAAGAGTTTAATGCTGTGATATTGTGCTGAATTCTCATAATTTTTCCTCCTTGATTGGGTCTTAGGGAACATCCTTGTTCCCCATAGTGTTTTAATTGGGCATCTGTTTCATACACTTCTGGTTTGCCGGCTTTTTCCAAATAAAGTATATTTTAAGACGCCCCGAAAATTACTTTTCATATATATTATCGTGAGATTATGAAATAACTTAAGTGCTCTTTAAAATTTTTTTTATTTTTTTATGATATCATTCCCCGCATCCGCAGCAGCACCTTTTTCTCCATCCTGGATACCTGCACCTGGGTCATCCCTAAACGCTCCGCCACCTGGGACTGGGTTTTATCGTAAAAGAAGCGCAACACGATCAGTTCCCGCTCCCTTGGCTCCAGTTCTTTCAAAACCCGCTCCAGAAGCAGCTTCCGCAGGGTTTCCTCCTGAATGTCCGCCGCCTGCCCCGCCATCTTGTCCAGCAGGCAGAACCCGTCTCCCTCGCTCTGATACAAGGTTCTCTGCAGGGATTCCACTTCCGCGCTGCTGTCTAGGGCCTGCACCAGCTCTTCCTTTTCCACCCCCAGGATTTCCGCCAGCTCCCGGATATCCGGCTCCCGTCCCTGCTGCATACAGAAGCGCTCCTTCTCATGGCCCGCACGCACGGCCAGCTCCTTTAGGGAACGGCTTACCTTAATCATGCTGTCATCCCGCAGAAAACGCTTGATTTCCCCCGCAATCATAGGGACCGCATAGGTGGAGAATTTTACGGAAAACTGCAGGTCAAACCGGTCTATAGCTTTCATAAGTCCTATGGCGCCGATCTGAAAAAGATCCTCAGCCTCCACGCCCCGTCCAAAAAAGCGCCGGGCCACATGGTGAACCAGCCCCATGTTTTTTTCTATCAGTTGTTCTCTGGCATTTTTATCCCCCTTTTGTGACTGTAAAATCAATTCCGCTAAGCTGTCCATAGGCTACTTTTCACGCTTTCCCAATCGTTTTTTCATCCAGACCCTGGTTCCCTTTCCCGGCTTTGAGAAAACCTGTATCTCGTCCATAAAAGCTTCCATAAATAAAAATCCCATACCGGAGCGCTCAAGCTCCGGCCTCGTGGTGTACATGGGTTCCATGGCCTTTGCCACATCGGGGATGCCCACTCCCCGGTCAATCACCTCCACTTCCAGGGTCTGCCCCTTCAAGCGGGCCAGCATAGTAATGGTATGTACCTCTTCCCCGTAACCGTGGATAATGGCGTTTGTGACAGCCTCCGACACGGCTGTCTTTACATCCGCTACCTCCTCCAGGGTGGGATTCGCCTGGGTCAGAAAGGCCGCCACCGTCACCCGGGCAAAGGCCTCGTTCTCTGAAATGCTGTCAAATTCCAGCTTCATCTGATTCTTCATATCTTCCTCCTTCAATCCTCTTCCACCAAAATCAGTTTTGTGACGCCGGACATCCGCAGAATCCGGCCCACATTTTCACTTACGTGAACTGCCTGTACCTGCCCTCCCAGGGCATGCATGATCTTGTACCGCCCCATCAGCATACCAATCCCAGAGCTGTCACAAAAAACCGTGTGGGAAAAGTCAAAAACCAGCCTTCGTATTTCCTGGGTTTTCAACAGAAAATCGGCCTCCGTCCGTATCTCCTCCGCCGCGTGATGGTCCAGTTCCTCTGGAACCTGGATCATCAGCGTGGTTCCATTTCTTTTATACATGCTTCTTTACCTCCATATTTAGTTCCGCATCCGCCTTTCCTGCCCCAGGACGCTAAAAGGGACATACCGCAACCGGTATGTCCCTCGCTTCAGGGTTTCTCCTGTGTTTCTATAATCTTTTTCTTTTGCTGTCTATCTGCCGGCCCGGCTCCCGCCTACTGCTCCGGCGGATTCTGCCCCGTCTGATCTCCTGGCTGGGGCTGGCCCTGCTGGCCTCCCGTCTGAGGCTGCTCCTGGCCTCCTCCCTGCGGCTGCTGGCCTGTCTGGGATTGGCCCTGCTGGTCTCCCGTCTGAGACTGGCCTTGCTGGCCGCCGGTTCCCGGTTGTCCTCCCTGGGACTGGCCTGTGGTTCCCTGGAGGCGTTCCAGGGCATTCTTACAGTAAGTTCCCCTGGCTGTTCCCGGAAAGAGGGCCACAAACTGGGTAAAATATCTGACTGCCTCCTCATTCTGCCCAGTGCTCTCATAAGCCCGGGCCAGATAATACAGCGCATAGCCAGTTTCATAGGAGGGATCCGCGTTCACAATGGGCTCCAGCAGTTCAATGGCCCGGGCGTGATCCCCGTCGTCATAGGCCTTGCTTCCCTCGTCATAGTTTGCCTTGGCTGCCTCAGGATTCAGAGCCATGTTAAGCTGTCCGTAAAGATCCCGGGAAACGTCTGTAAGCTCTTCCGCATTGACCTCCGCCAGCAAACTCTTTGCGGTCTCATTGTCCTTGGAATTATAGGCTATAGCCGCCTCCAGCAACCTGTCCGCCTTATTTAAGGCCTCCTCGTCAACCTCGGGCTCCGCCTCCAGCTCCGCGATCCTGGCATTTGCCGCAGCCAGCTCCTGCTCCATGCTGTCCAGGGACGCCTGCTTTGCGGAGAGCTGGTCGCTGTATTCCACAACCTGCTGATTGGCGTCGCTGCGGGCCGTTTTGACCTTGGCCGGGATTACCAGAAACCACATAAGGGCCACGCCCACCAGAAGGCCGATAATAAGATTTACCACCACACTGGGCACCGGACTGTCCTTATAGGCCGCCGGCATAATGATGGTCTCATTCCCGCTGGTGTAGGAGATAATGTCTTTCTTTTTGTCCGTCCTGGAGGAGCTTTTCTCCAGGCGGGCGTCCATTTCCTGCTGGTAGCGGAGGGATACGGTATCCGCCCCGTCAATGTCCAGAGCCCGTTTCAATTCCCGGCGGGCCCTGTCATAGTTTTCCGTCTTAATATAGAGGAGCGCCAGAAGCTGATGGGCCTTCACCAGCCGGGGATTTAAGGACAACACCTTCTTGAGCTGGATAATGGCCAGATCGTCGCTGCCCTGCTGGCAGTAGGTCAAAGCCTGGTTATATTTCTTGATGGTCTGATTCATGGTTTCCAGCTGTGCCGGGCTTTCCTGAATCGCCTTTATATATTCATCTGCCGTATTTTTCTTTGGCTCCAGGTTCTTGCTGATAATCCACTCTGTAAGGGCGTCTACCACCTCGCCCATCTCAAAGTAAATCAGACCCAGCAGATTCCTGGCCTGCGTATTGTACTTATTAATTTCCAAACTGTATTTTAAATCCTGGATTGCCCCGGATAAATCTCTCACATTTGCCTTGGCCAGCCCTGCGTTATAGTAGGTATTGGATATCCTGGCCAGTTTCTTATAGATCTTCACATCCTCGCCGCAATTTGCGCAGTAATCCTGTTCCGTCAGCGGCGCGCCACATTTCGTACAAAGCATAATTCCACCCTGCTTTCCTGCTTCTTCGCTTAATATCGGTCTGTCTCCTTCATCTCCTTCAGCATTTCCTGTAAAAGATCTGTGATGTCTCTGGGTTTATTGTGATACACGTATTCCTCCACCTCTTCAATTTCCAGGCTGGGGTGAAACCTCTTCAATTCCTCTTCAAAATTAATCAACAGTATACCTCCATTTCAGTTCCCGTTTAATGCTGCCTACCAGATAGAGAGAACCCACACAGAACAGCATGCCGTCCTCCCCCTTTGCCTCAAGAGCCGTATCCAGGGCGTCGCCCGCCGCCGGACATTCCAGAATCCGCGCCTTCGAATAACGCCGGAAATATTCTGCCAGCCGTGCAGCCGGCACAGCCCTGTCGCATCCTACCTCTGTAATTACCGCCGTGTGGAAATGAAGCTCCCGGCATATGGTCTCTATCATATGTTCATAATCCTTATCGCTGACTGCGGAAAACAGCAGCGTTACCGGATAATTTTCTTCCAGCCGGCGGGCGGTTTTCACAAACTCCGCCACCCCGGCCCTGTTGTGGCCCCCGTCCAGAATCACGCCCGGCATAACGGTTTCCATTCTGCCCTGCCAGCGCATCCTGGCGATTCCTTCCCGTATAATTTTCTCTGTGAAGCTTCCGTCTCCGTCCATAACATGGATAGCGGTAACGGCCTCCAGCGCGTTCATAACCTGGTACTCGGCCACACTGGAAATTTTTAGCTTCCTATATTCATAATACCCAGAATCAAGGGAAAAATCAATATCTTTATTGGTCTCGGTCAAAATTTCATACATGGAGGGCCTTACTCCGTAGGCCTTTGCGCCCACTTCCCTGGCTTTGTCCTCTATCACCCGGGCCACCTCCGGCAAGGTGGCGTCATACACCACGGGAACCCCCGGTTTGATGATACCTGCTTTCTCTCCTGCTATGGCCGGGATGGTGTCCCCCAGATACTCCACATGCTCCAGGCTGATGGAGGTAATCACACACACCAGGGGATGTGCAATGGAGTTGGTGGCATCCAGACGTCCGCCAAGGCCCGTCTCCAGCACCAGGTATTCCACCCGGCTCCCGGCAAAAAGCACCATCCCGATCAAAAACAGGATTTCAAAGTAGGTGGGGTGGGCATAACCCTCCCTCTGGATTTCCTCCACACAGTCCATAACCTGGTGAAAGGCCTCCAGAAACGCCTCGTCGCTCACCGGCTCCTGGTCGATCTGGAAACGCTCGTTGATATCCACCAGATGTGGGGAGGTAAACAGGCCTGTGTGCTTTCCTGCCGTGGTAAGAATGGAGGAGAGGAAAGCGCAGACAGAGCCCTTGCCGTTTGTCCCGGCCACATGAAGGATTTTCATATTGTCCTGGGGATCTCCCAGCTTCCTTAAAATCGCCCTGGTATTTTCCAGGGTATTCTTTTTTGTAAACTTAGGCGTCTCGTCAATGTAGGCCACCGCCTCTTCATAGGTCATTCTCTTATCCATAGCTTATCCGTTCCTCTATTCTCTTCCTGTTCCCGTTCCCTGCTTTCAAAGCCCTGTCATCCCGTTAGCTTACCCGGCCGTGTCCGGCCGCTTTCTTCACCTGGTTTACTTTTGCAGGGACGCCAGCCGCTCCTTCACCTGGGCCATCATCTGGGTATATTTCTCCAGCTTTTCTTTCTCCTCGTCAATCTTGCTCTGGGGCGCTTTGCTGATGAACTTCTCATTATTCAGCATGCCGTTTACCCGGCCCAACTCTTTTGTGAGACGCTCCTCTTCCTTTTTCAGGCGCTGGATCTCCTTGTCCATATCCACCAGCTCGGCAAAAGGCATATAGATGGCCGCTTCCGCCAGCATAGCCGATACTGCGTCGTCTGCAATGCCTGTCTTGTCCGCCTGCACCGTTACCTGGCTGGCGCTTCCAAGAGCGGCGAAAAATAAGCTGCCGTTTTCAAAGATCTTACGCACCGCCGCGTTCTCGGACACCACAAACACATGGGCCTTCTTGCTGGGGGGTACGTTCATACTGGAGCGCAGATTCCGGATACCCCGCACCGCCTCCTTGATGGTCTCCACAGCCGTCTCATCCTCCGCAAAATTCCAGTCTTCCCGATGCACGGGCCACTGGGCGATCATGACAGACTCCTCCTCCGTCAGATTGCAGTAAATTTCCTCCGTGATAAAGGGCATAAAGGGATGCAGAAGCTTAAGGGCGTTTCCAAGAACGGTTTTCAGCGTCCACAGAGCCGCTCCCTTGGTGGCGTCGTCCTCCTTGTACAGGCGGGGCTTCACCATCTCAATATACCAGTCGCAGAACTCCTCCCAGATGAAATCGTAGATCTTCTGCACGGCAATGCCCAGCTCAAACTTGTCCATATTGGCCGTAGCTTCCTTTGCCAGGGCGTTCACCTTTGACAAAATCCATTTATCCGCGCTTGTGAGATCGCTTTCCTCTACTGTGGCGGGAATCTGCGCCCGTTCCATGTTCATTAAGATAAACCGGGAAGCATTCCACACCTTGTTGGCAAAATTCCGGCTGGCCTCCACACGCTCCATATAGAAACGCATATCATTTCCCGGCGCATTTCCCGTCACCAGGGTAAGACGCAGGGCGTCCGCACCATATCTGTCAATAATCTCCAGAGGGTCAATGCCGTTTCCCAGGGACTTGCTCATCTTGCGGCCCAGGGAATCCCGCACAAGGCCGTGGATCAGCACATGGTGGAAGGGGGATTTCCCCGTCTGCTCATAGCCGGAAAATACCATGCGGATAACCCAGAAGAAAATAATGTCATATCCGGTTACCAGCACATCCGTGGGATAGAAATATTCCAGATCCTCTGTTTTCTGCGGCCATCCCAGGGTCGAGAAGGGCCACAGGGCCGAAGAAAACCAGGTGTCCAGGGTGTCGGGATCCTGGGTAAAATGAGTACCGCCGCATTTGGGACAGACGCCCGGCATCCCCTTTGCCACCACGATCTCCCCGCACGCATCGCAGTAGTAGGCAGGAATCCGGTGTCCCCACCAGAGCTGACGGGAAATACACCAGTCCCTGATATTTTCCAGCCAGTGCAGGTAAATCTTGTCAAAGCGCTCCGGCACAAAGGTCAGATCACCGTTTTTCACAGCCTCAATGGCGGGCTTTGCCATCTCCTCCATCCGCACAAACCACTGCTGCTTAATCATGGGCTCTACGGTAGTGCCGCAGCGGTCATGGGTTCCCACGTTGTGGGCGTGGGGAACCACCTTCACAAGATAGCCCTGCTCCTCCAATTCCTTCACGATAAGCTTCCTGGCCTCATAGCGATCCAGTCCCGCGTACTTGCCGCCATTTTCATGGATGGTGGCATCGTCATTGAGAATATTGATCTCCGGAAGGTTGTGACGTTTTCCCACCTCAAAATCGTTGGGGTCGTGGGCCGGGGTCATTTTTACCACACCCGTACCAAATTCTTTGTCCACATAGGCGTCCGCCACAATGGGAATCTCCCTTCCCACCAGGGGCAGAATCACGTTCTTTCCTATTAAATGCTTATAGCGCTCATCCTCGGGATGCACAGCCAGGCCCGTATCTCCCAGCATGGTCTCCGGCCGGGTGGTGGCGATCTCCACCACGCCGCTTCCGTCCGCCAGGGGATAATTAATATGCCAGAAATGGCCTTCCTGCTCTTCATGCTCCACCTCCGCGTCGGATATGGAAGTTTTGCAGACCGGACACCAGTTGATAATGCGGGAGCCCTTGTAAATATAGCCTTTCTCATAGAGGCGGACAAACACCTCCAGCACAGCCTCGGAGCAGCCCTCGTCCATAGTAAAGCGTTCCCTGTCCCAGTCGCAGGAAGATCCCAGCTTCTTTAACTGATTGATAATGGCCCCGCCGTACTCTTCCTTCCACTGCCAGGCTCTTTTTAAGAACCCTTCCCTACCCAGCTCCTGCTTGTCGATGCCCTCGCTACGAAGCTGGTCTGTAACCTTTACCTCCGTGGAAATGGACGCGTGGTCTGTCCCCGGTATCCAGAGGGCGTTGTAGCCCTGCATTCTCTTGTAACGGATGAGAATGTCCTGGAGGGTTTCATCCAGGGCGTGTCCCATATGAAGCCTTCCCGTCACATTGGGAGGCGGAATTACGATGGTAAAGGGCTTTTTGCTCCTGTCCGCCTCTGCGTGAAAATATTTCTTTTCCATCCACCGGGCATAGATCTTATCCTCCATGCCCTGGGGATCATAGGTTTTCGCCAGTTCTTTCATTCGTATACTCTCCTTCTCTGTTCTGATTCTGCATATGGCGCAGGCAGCTTTGCACAGATAACGCGGCCTGAGCAGGCTTATTGCCTGCACGCACAAAACGCCCCTTCATCTTCATGAAAGGGCGTTTCTGGACGCGGTACCACCTTACTTATGCACAGATTCTCCTGCTCCTGCGCACATCTTCAGGCCCGGTAACGGGGGCTGGCCGGGAATGGCTATGTCTGACACAGGCTTTCTCACCATTCCGGTTCCGAAGCTACCTTCCACGGGGTTCCTCAAAGCAGCCTTCCAGCCAATGAGCCGCCCTCTCTGACAAGTCTCTCCCATGTACTCCTCTTCTTCTCCACCTTTTACAATATGTCTAATAATAGTAGGCTTTTTCTTCTTTGTCAAGGCCCAATTAGTCTTTCTGGATGGTGTATTCGTCGTAGACCTGCCAGCTATCCACCAGATATGTAGTCAGCTTTATGGTGTTCTCTCCCACATCCACCTGAATGGCTGTAGGCGTCTCCGGCTGGCCCTGCATAACCGCCGCGTAGTTATCCGAAACAGGCTGATACAGGCATCCGCTGGCCGTCCCACAGGTCACATAGAGCGCTCCCTGGGGATTCACCGCCGTAGAACCGGATTCATAATCATACTCGCTTATGGTCTCACACTGGCCGTTTATAATGGCTGTCCTGGTATACGCATGGTCATGGCCGTTTAAGTACAGGTCTATATTATATTTTACTGACCACTCTGCACACGCGCCCCGGATTTTCTCGGAAATACCCTTATACTTCTCCACACTGCTGTAGGAGGGGTAATGCTGCATAATAATCCGCCACTTTGTATCCGGGTTGGCGTCGCAGGTCTGCCGGATAAAGTCCTCGTGGGCCGTCACCCCGTAAAGGGTGTCGCTGTTCAGCACCATAAAGAGAGCGTTTCCATACCGGAACCAGTAATCGCCGTCCGTATCCGCCCAGTTACAGCCAATCGTGGAACGGTTGGGCACATTGTAGCGCTCATAGAACCAGGGGCCGCCGCCGCTCTCCCAGTTGTCCACATCATGGTTCCCCACAATGGGCACCAGAGGAATCCGGTAAAGTCCCAGATGGGCAAAAAAACCTTCATAGTTGGTCGGGTCGTTGTAGCCTGCCACCTGATCGCCTAAATGGGCCAGGAACGCCGCCTTAGGCACGTATTTAGTCAGACGGTTTGTCACCTTGTCCCATCTCTCGGCCGTGGCGTCCAGATCTTCAAACTGGGATTGTCCGATCTGCGCGTCAGAAACAGCCAGGAATGTAAAGTCCCCCGTGAAATTCGTCGTGGAGAACTGGTATTCCGGCGACCACCCCGCGTCATTTCCCACCTTGTAGGCGTAAGTCGTATTCTCCTTCAATCCCTCCGCCCGGGCCTTGTTGTAATAAAATCCCGGTTCTGTGGCAGATGCCGCCGTCTGGGCCGAAATGGTCTGGGCTTCCCCGGAATTCACGTCGTACAGCATAACCTTGCCCGCCGCGCCGCTGGGTGAAAACCAGTTAAACGCCACATCTCCCGGCTTTCCGCCCATCTCCACGGTCAGATATTTGATGGAGGTGGTGTTTAGGAGAGGCGCGCTCTCATAGTCTGTCACAAAGGACGCTCTCTGGGCCTCAATCTCCTCCTCACTGACTGCCTGAACTGTGGTGTCCGGCTCCGGCTCCGCAGGCGTGGCCTCCACTGGCTCTTCCTGGCTGGGCGTAGCCTCCGCCACCTGCGGCGGATCTACCTTCTGCTCCGTCTGGCTCCCTGACACATCCTCCCCGGTCTTTCCTTTATTTTTTAATGTAAACGCAAATACCGCAACCAATACCACCAGTATGGCTGCCGTAAATGCAAATCTGATATTTGCTCTTCGCCTTCTCAAAATCTATTCTCCCCTTTTCGTAGTCCGGGGCATGTCCGCCCCTTCCATCAGAATACCTTTCACTCTAACACTATATGCAGGACTGGTCAAGGAAATTACAGTTTTTTTAAGAAAGATTAAGAAAATCTTCATTCAATTTATCTGTCTGTCTAAATCTTCCAGTATCCCTTGATACAGAAACAGCTTTATGCCTTCTCCTGGATATTCTCTTATATTCTGCCAGTTATTCATATACATCATATACATAACAAAGCGCATGGACAGGGCGAGCACAGCCAGGGAGGCAGGCAGCTCTCCCCTGTACAGCCCTTCCTTTTTCCCCTCCTGATAAAGGTCCTTTAAAATATGGAAGGGACCCTGCATTTTCTCCGCATGCTCTTCCAGCTCCTTACGCAGGTTATTCCCCATCTCATAATTCTGGCTTACCAGGCGAATAAAACGGGTCATACACAGGGTATCCGCTGAGTACCGTTCGATGCAGCCAAAAATCCAGAAAATCTTCTTCTCAAAGCCGTCGTCCTCCCTTAGGGCGGCCCGCATTTCCTCCAGCAGGCCGTCCAGCTCATACATCACCGCATGGATTACCATGTCCTCCTTACTGGAAAAATAGTCGTAGACCGTGCCCTTGCCAATACCGGCCTTCTGGGCAATTTCCGACACTTTCAGGCTGTTTATATCAGCCCCCCCGTCCAGAAGCTTTAGCACTGCCCTGCATACAGCCACAGCCTTTGGTTTCATCTCCATTTCACTCCGCCTCCCGTCTCTTTTTCTCCCGCATGAAAATATCGTAAACGCAGGGAATCACAAACAAGGTCAGCAGCGTTCCGTACACCAGACCGCCCGTGGTTACCACCGCCATGGGACGGGCCATATCCGAGCCCATATCCCGGGCAAAAACCATGCCCGACAGGGCCAGTATGGTGGTAAGGGCCGTCATCAGCACCGGCCTAAGGCGGGTCCGCCCTGCCGTCAGAAGGGCCTCCCGCTTCTCCATGCCTTCCTGCCGGAGCTGGTTTGTATAGTCGATCAAGACGATTCCGTTATTTACAATAATACCCGACAGCATGACAAATCCGATCATAGCGATTACACTGATCTCATAGCCTCCCACAAAGAGGGCCAGCAGACCTCCGGTAAAGGCCAGGGGAACCGTAAACATAATGATAAACGGCGACAGCAGGGACTGGAACTGGGCCACCATAATGAGATACATAAAAGCAAGGGCCAGTACAAGCATCAGTACAAGCTGCTTCATGGCATCGTTAATCGTCTCATTCTCACCCGACATATGGACGCTGTACCCCTCCGGCACATCGTAGTCCTTCAGCATCCGCTCCACATCATTTCCCACCAGGCCCACGTTATAGCCCTCCGCTATGGCAGCCGTCACGCTGATCATACGGCTCTGGGCATCCCTCTGTATAGAGCTTACCCCCTCTGTCCTCTCAAAGTCCGCAATCTCCTTAAGGGGGACATGCTCATAGGTGCCGTCCTTTTTGGACACATCCAGAACCAGCTCTTCCACCGTATCCCTGGTAAGCTCTATATCGTCCCCGTTCATAACCAGGACGTCATAATCCTTGATCTCCGTTGTCAGCGTGGTGGCCGACGAGGGGTCTGCAAGCCTGGCGTTCAGCATGGAGAATACCTGGGCTACCGTAAGGCCGTGCTCTATAGCCTTATCCCGGTTAATTATGACCCGCAGCTCCCCGGTAGTATCCTCCTGCCCATCGGAGACTTCCTCTGTTCCCTTGATCTTCGCAAGCTCCCCGGCCAGGTCTGTGGCAATCTCCTGGAGAGTATCCAGCTCCCGGCCCTTTATGACGATCTGGATGCCGCTTCCCCCCATGGCGGACATATCCATGCTGGAGGTGTCCAGGGTCAATTCACAGTCCAGGTCTTCGGTCATTTTCCCAATCTCTTTTGCCAGTTCCTCATTGGTATGCTTTTTATTCTCATCCAGCGTTATATATATGGAAGAGACATTTACATCCCCGCCCCCGGACAGCATACTCATATCGCCGCTTGTGGTCATGGCGCCCACATCCTGCACATCCTCTATGGTCATAATGCGCCGGACAATCTCATCCGTCACTTCCTTCGTGTCTGCCAGGGAGGAACCCTTTTCCAGCTCCACGGTGGCGGTCATCTGGGTGCTGTCCATATCTGTCATAAAGGCCGTACCATTGGACAAAGCCGCCAGTGTACTTAAGCATAAAAGAAGCACTGCTCCAACCAGAACCAGAGGCTTTACCTTTAAAGCTCTGGCAAGAAGCCACTCATAACTACCCAGGAGCCGGGTAAAAAAGCTGCTAACCTTCTTCTCTTCGGTCTTTACCAGTACCTTGGAGGACATGGCCGGCACTACGGTCATGGCAATCACCAGGCTGGCCAGAAGGGAGTAGGCAATGGTAAGTCCCATATCCACAAACAGCTGACGGGTGATTCCTTCCGTAAACACAATGGGGGCAAACACGCAGACTGTAGTCAGCGTGGAGGCCATAATAGCGCCGCCCACTTCCCTGGCTCCTTCTATGGCCGCCTCCCGCATGGGAACGCCCTCGCTGCGCATCCGGTAAATATTCTCGATAACCACAATGGAGTTATCCACCAGCATACCGATGCCAAGAGCCAGGCCGGACAGAGATATTACATTCAGGGTTATGCCGCTAAAATACATGCATACCAGGGCCGTTACAAGACTGATAGGAATGGAGCAGGCAATCACAAAAGTAGGTCTTAAATCCCGCAAAAACAGGATCAGAATCAAAATAGCCAGCGCCGCGCCAATGAGAATATTATTCAGAATGGAATCCATTACCAGGTCAATATAGATTCCCTGGTCCATCAATGGTATAATATGCAGGCCTGCGTCCTCCTCCATCAACGTTGCAAACTCCGCGTTCAGCCTTTTGGACACATCCCCTGTGGAATACCCCGTCTGCTTCTGGATACTTAAAAGGATTCCCGGGTCCCCATTGATGTTGGTGTAGCTCTCGGCAGAATTGTCCGTCATAAATACATCCGCCACATCCTTCAGGAAAATGGTGTCCACACCATCCATCTCCAGATCCATCAGCGGCATATTGGCCAGACTTTCCACATCGTCCGGCTTATCGCCTACCCGGACAAGATAATCAATGCCCTCCTCCGTCACATAGCCTCCGGGCATGGAAAAATTCTGGGCTGCCAGCAGGGATTTCACCGTGTCCACCGTAAGGATATTTGTCATGTCCGCAGAGTCCAGGGCGTCCGCCTTCTTCTCCTCCAACTCCTCCTGGCCTTCCCGCAGCTGGTCTTTTCCCTCGTTTAACTGTTCCTGGGCATCCCGTATCTGCTCCCAGGCGTCTGTCAGCTGATCCTGGGCGGATTCCAGCTGCTCCTTGGCGGATTTCAGCTGGGACTTTGTGATATTGAGCGTGGCGGAGGCGCTTCCCATCTCCATGGCCGCAATCATCTCGCCCATATTGACCTCGGTAAGCTTCTGGCTTAAGGTAGCGTTGGCGGATTCCAGCTGCGGCTTCGCGGCAAGAGCGGCCTGTACCTCCGGTTTTGCCTCCTCAAGTTTTAAGTCATTTTCAGCAGTTGACTTCAAAGTCGTTATAGATGTAATAGCTCCTTCCAGTCCGGTAATTGTGTCTACACTTCCCAACAAAGCTTCTGCCTGGCTTTCCATGGGCGTGCCCTTTAATGATTCCAGAATTCCGCTTATCCCTGCTGCCACAACCCCGTCGCCTGACCCAGGAGCCTCCGATTCCGCAGCCTGCGCCTGCGCCTTAATGCCTTCCAGGCCTTCCAGTAGGCTGTCGAACGCGTTTACTAATTCTTTACACTTTGTATAATCACCCAGCTCAGCCTCAATGGCCGCCAGGTTTTTCGTGATCTCCGCCCTCTGCTCATCAATCAGCGTCTGCGCCGCCGCAAGCTGCGCCGCGGTCTCGGTCTTTTTGGAGTCCAGCTCCTTAATGCCGGAGCGCACCTCATTCAGACCATCCTCCAGATCGCTCTTGTTTTCCTGGAGATCAGCCTCATTTTCCCTTAGGTCGGCTATGCTGTCGTTTAATTCCTTCTGCCCGTCGGCAAGCTCTTTTCTGGCGTCCTCCAGCTCCTTCTCGGCATCCTCAAATTCCCCTTCCACATAACCGAAAACCTGGAGATTTACAGCGTCGATCTTCTCCTGGCGTATTATCACATGTACGCTCTCCTCCACCAGGCCCTCCGCGTCCACGGAAGCCACGCCCTCCAGGCTTTCCAGCGCAGGCATCAGCACATCGTTTGCCATATCCGTAATCTCTGCATTGGTCTTGCCCTCCACGCCGACGGCCGCCACCATCACAGGCAGCATATCCGGGTTAAGCTTCATAATAATGGGGTTCCCCACCGAGTCGTCCCAGAAGCTCTTGATCTGATCCAGATTTTCACGGATTTCCAGGGAAACCGAATCCATGTTGGCTGTCTGGGCAAACTCCAGAATCACCATGGAATAGTTTTCGCCGGATATCGAACTGATATTCTCTATATTGCTGACCATAGCCATAGACTGCTCCACCGGCTTGGTCACCACCATCTCCACCGTCTCCGGGTTTGCTCCCGGATAGGTAGTCATTACAATCACATAGGGCAGATTAATGCTGGGAAGCAGGTCTGTAGTCATCCTGGTAAAAGAAACGCAACCCAGAATAATCACCAGCACCACCGCAACCAGAACTGTATATGGCTTTTTCACGCTGACTTTTGCTATCACTGAAATGTCCTCCTCGTCACTGTCCAGATAAATGCCGATTTCCGTCCGACCAGTCGGTCGGATTTCCGTTCCTATTATATTTTAACGGAATGAACATGTCAATAGAAGGAACCATTAAAATTTTATAAAAATATCCTTACACAAAAAAGCCCCCTCCATCTGGCGAAACCGTCTGACGGAGAGGGACTTATAAACTACTTATTTTTTATTCCGCTTTTACGCATCCATTAGAGATACTTTTTCAGCTGCTCTACACGGTCTGTTTTCTCCCAGGGCAGATCAAGGTCTGTACGGCCAAAATGTCCATAGGCCGCTGTCTGCTTATAGATGGGTCTGCGCAGATCCAGCATTTTGATAATCCCTGCGGGACGCAGGTCAAAGTTTTCCCGGACAATCTCTACCAGCTTCTGGTCAGACAGTTTTCCGGTGCCGAAAGTCTCTACATTGACAGAGGTGGGCCTTGCCACACCTATAGCATAGGAAAGCTGTACCTCGCATTTCCCAGCCAGTCCTGCCGCTACAATGTTTTTAGCCACATAGCGGGCCGCATAGGCTGCGGAACGGTCTACCTTTGTGCAGTCCTTACCGGAAAAAGCGCCGCCGCCGTGACGGGCCATACCGCCGTAGGTGTCTACGATAATCTTGCGCCCGGTAAGGCCGCTGTCCCCGTTGGGGCCGCCGATCACAAAGCGTCCTGTGGGATTAATAAAGAACTTCGTGTCCGCGTCCACCATCTCTGCCGGAAGGATGGGATCAAAAACGTATTTCCTAATGTCCTTATGTATCTGCTCCTGGGTTACATCGTCGCTGTGCTGAGTGGAGAGCACTACGGCGTCCAGCCGCACAGGTCTGCCGTTCTCGTCATACTCCACGGTCACCTGGGATTTTCCATCGGGACGCAGGTAAGGCAGGGTGCCGTCTTTACGCACTTTGGTAAGCTGGAGGGCAAGCTTATGGGCCAGGGAGATGGGGTAAGGCATCAGCTCCGGCGTCTCATTGCTGGCATAGCCGTACATCATACCCTGGTCGCCTGCGCCGATGGCTTCCAGCTCGTCGTCCGTCATGGTGTTTTCTTTTGCCTCCAGAGCCTTGTTCACGCCCATGGCAATGTCCGTGGACTGCTCGTCAATGGCTGTAATTACCGCGCAGTTATCCGCATCAAATCCGAATTTCCCTCTGGTATATCCGATCTCCCGGACAGTTTCACGGACAATCTTCTGAATATCCACATATCCCTTTGTGGTGATCTCACCCATCACCAGCACAAGACCGGTGGTGGTGGCCGTCTCGCAGGCTACGCGGCTCATGGGATCCTGCTCCAGCAGGGCGTCCAGAACCGCGTCGGATATCTGGTCACAGATTTTATCCGGATGTCCTTCTGTCACGGACTCTGAAGTAAATAAAAGTTTTTCCATATTGTTTTCCTCCTTCGTCTGCCCCTTTCCCGGGGCGTTCCTATGTTATTTTCCCCGGAAAATGATTTTCCGGAAATAAGAAAGAGCCCACATAAGCGGACTCGATAATGACATCAAATCCTCTTATTGTTCGAAAATTACTCGCTCAGGCTGGCACCTTCCGTAACCGGGGTTGCCGTGACTTCACAGATCCTTTGTATCTCCATCACTCTGAATAAGAGAAATATGTTCTTTATGGACTTTTCTAAATGCTACTGTACTCTGTTTCAGCGGAAATGTCAAGGGAAAATTTGCACCTTTTAAACCGCCTGTAAAAATGCCTCCACTTGGTAAGCCAACCTGGGGTTATGCCCCTATGCCCTGGCTGTTCAGCCTACTTTCAGCTTAAACTTCTGAAGCTCCCGCTCTCCCGACACCTTCTGTATCTGGGCTCCCAGGCTCTCCAGCTTTTCCTCAAAGCACTCATATCCCCGCTCAATAAAGTAAATATCGTCAATAATCGTAATCCCCTCCGCCGCAAGGCCTGCCAGCACAAGAGCCGCGCCTGCGCGCAGGTCGGGAGTGGAAATCTGCGCCCCTGTATAGCGACCCACACCGTCGATAAAGGCTGTATTGCCCTTGACACGGATATTGGCGCCCATACGGGCAAGCTCGTCCACATATTTAAAGCGGTTCTCGAAGATACTCTCCGTCACCATGCTTGTCCCCTGGGCCAGGGCCAGAGCCACGGTAATCTGGGGCTGCATGTCCGTGGGAAATCCCGGGTAGGGAAGCGTCTTTACATTTGTACACTTAAGTCCCTTAGAGCAGACCACGCGGACCGCGTCGTCCAGCTCCTTGATCTCGCAACCGATCTCAATAAGCTTTGCCGACGTGGCTTCCAGATGCTTGGGAATAACGTTTTTCACCGTCACATCGCCCTTTGTAACCGCTGCCGCAAACATAAAGGTACCGGCCTCAATCTGATCGGGAATAATGGAATACTCTGTCTTATGGAGGGTCTCCACGCCCCGGATACGGATGACGTCCGTACCTGCGCCCTTGATGTTTGCCCCCATGCTGTTCAGAAAGTTTGCCACATCCACCACATGGGGCTCTTTGGCGGCATTTTCAATAACTGTTCCGCCCTCCGCCATGGAAGCGGCCAGCATAATATTGATGGTAGCCCCCACGCTGACCATATCCAGATAAATATGGCTTCCCCGCAGGTGCTTTGCATCCGCAATAATAAATCCGTGCTCAATCTTTACATCCGCCCCCAGCGCCCGGAAACCCTTCAGATGCTGGTCAATGGGACGTGTACCGATATCGCAGCCGCCCGGAAGCGGCACCTGGGCATGCTTGTACTTGCCCAACAAAGCGCCTAATAGATAATAGGAAGCGCGGATTCTCTTAATGGACTCGTATTCCACGCTGTAATCGCCGATCATAGCGCCGTTAATCTTCACCACGTGTCGGCCCATGCGCTCCACATTGGCGCCGATCTGGCTCATGGCATTCAACAGTACATTAATATCCCTTACATCTGGCAGATTCTCTACCAGAACATTCTCATCCGTCATAATGGCCGCTGCCAGAATTGCCAGAGCTGCATTCTTTGCGCCACCAATTTCAACCTCGCCAACCAGCGGGTTTCCTCCCTTAATCACATATTGTTCCATAGCATACTCCCGTTTTCCCTGTGCCGCCCAGAATCCCGGCCCAGGCTCTATCATTTTTCCGAAAACCTCCAAAGGGTCTTCGTCTTATCGTCGATTTTATTTTTTCACAAATCAATTCCCGTTATACCCGGAAATTTCTTAATCTTTTTCATCATGCGGCTTTCGAATCTGGAAATATTTTCCTCCCCAAAGCTGCCGTTTTACTTTAGTATACCACAATTCAAAAATTTGTAAATACCGAATACTTGTGCGTTTTTTAAGGGATTCCACCCATAACATCCCTGCATGGTAAGGCGCATATTTTCCCGTTTCTGTTCCAGATTAGGATGGACATACTGATTCAAGGTAACACTGATATTCGAATGACCCAGAATTTCGCTTAATGTTTTCATATCAAAACCCACCTCCGCACAGCGGGTGGCAAAGGTGTGCCGAAGGGTGTGAAAATGAACCGCCTCAATCCTGCACGCCTCTGTATACTCTTTCAAGCAGCGTTGAAGCTTTCCAGGCTCCATGCACCGCCGTGTTCCCGTAAGGATAAAAGCCTGGGGATCTCCAGGGGAAAGTCTTGCACACAGAGTCATTAAGTCCGGCATATGGGGAATGGTTCGACAGGAACTGTCTGTTTTTGGCGCCCCTATTACCACCCGGGTTTTTATGAGGGCCTCTGTCTCCGGTTTCTGAATCCGCTGAACCGTCTGGCAAATGGACAGCGTGCAGGTTTCCAAAGAAATATCACTTCATCGGAACGCACATACCTTGCCGATCCAAAGGCCGGTACGAAGTGCCAGATACACGCCAAATTTACAGAGATCCATTTCTTCTGTCAAGGGTTTGATGTAATTTTCCATATCCGCCTTGTATTTTGCCATGGATAACACCTCCATTTTTCATACTTATTGGACCACGAAGGCTCCTCCTGCCTGAATGGAACGGTTCATTCGGTACTTTATGTCTGTTTCACTTAGGATATTCCAGTATGATTCTTCACGCTTCTCCATAAAAATTTCGGAAACGTACAGGTGTTTGTTCTTCTTTGACTTCGTACATTTCTCTTTGTATAGGCAGCCAGTACAGTCCTCGCATTCATATATGGTCACCTGGAATTCGTAGCCGCTTTTGCTTTTTTGTTTCTTTATATATTGGACTTTCAGTGTTCTGCCGGCATGACAGGTATAAACATCCTCTTCTTCATTGTATGCCATGTTTTCCTTAAAAAATCTGGTATAATTTTTAGTGTAATTTAAGTTACTCATCATAACTTATACAGCCCCTTTTTTTCCGTTTTCCCAGTATTCCGACATTTTTCAGCAACACAAAAAACAGCAAATCCTTCTTATCTGATTCGCTGTTTTTTCTTTAAATAAATGTCAATTTATAAATTTGGGGTATTTCTCATCTGTTTTCGGCTTCTTTTATCAGTCCCCGGCTATACAAAGCCTTGACGGTATCACGGACTCCCGCCAGATACGACAGCTCCGCGCATCTGTTATCCACTGTTCTCCTGCATGCCATATAATCGTTGATTAACATTCTTTCGTTTTTATAGAGAACCAGGGCATTGTAGCGTTTTTCCAGTTCTTCCTCATCTGCTCTGTCATGTTTATAAATTTCATCGGAAAAGCAGAGCTTGTCTCTGCTTTTTTCCATCAGTCCCTCTATCTCTTCCTTCAATAGCCAGTCCACTAATTTATCCATATTTCCCCCCAGATCAAGCGCCGTATCCTTTTTCCGCTTTTTGCTAAAGCCCGTACTCTGTATGGTTTTAGCGCTCTATGCTTTTCATGGTGGGGAAAAGCAGCACATCCCTTATAGCCGCCGAATCCGTCAGCAGCATACACATCCTGTCAATGCCAAACCCGATGCCTCCGGTGGGCGGCATACCGATCTCCAGCGCGTTCAGGAAATCCTCGTCGGTGGTGTTGGCTTCCTCGTCTCCCTGGGCCAGCAATTCCTCCTGGGCTTTGAAGCGCTCCCTCTGATCGATAGGGTCGTTAAGCTCCGAGTAGGCGTTTGCCATTTCCCAGCCATTCATAAAAAACTCAAAACGTTCTACATAATCGGGGTTGTCCGGCTTCTTTTTGGTGAGGGGTGAAATTTCAATGGGGTGATCCATTACAAAGGTGGGCTGAATCAGATGCGCCTCGGCAAATTCTTCGAAGAACAGGCTCAGAATATCGCCCTTCTTATGGCGCTCCTCAAATTCCACGCCTTTTTCCTTTGCAGCCGCACGCGCCTCCTCTGTGCTGCTGATCTTGTCAAAGTCTACGCCCGCGTACTTTTTCACGGCCTCCACCATGGTAATCCGCTCAAAGGGCTTACCAAGATCCATCTCCACGCCGTTATATACTATCTTTGTGGTTCCAAGAACTGCCTGGGCCACATGACGGTACAGATTTTCCGTTAAATCCATCATGCCATAGTAATCCGTGTACGCCTGGTAAAGCTCCATCAAGGTAAACTCCGGATTGTGGCGTGTATCCAGGCCCTCGTTGCGGAACACACGGCCGATCTCGTAAACCCGCTCCAGTCCTCCCACGATCAGACGCTTCAGATACAGCTCCAGGGATATGCGAAGCTTTAAATCCTCGTCCAGGGCATTGAAATGCGTCTCAAAAGGCCTGGCCGCAGCGCCCCCCGCATTGGCCACAAGCATGGGGGTTTCCACCTCCATAAAGCCTTCTCCATCCAGATAACGGCGTATCTCACTGATAATCCGGGAGCGCTTGATAAAGGTATCCTTTACCTCCGGGTTCATAATGAGATCCGTATATCTCTGGCGGTAACGCAGGTCTGTGTTGGTGAGGCCATGATATTTCTCCGGGAGAATCTGAAGGCTCTTGGAAAGAAGCGTTATTCTGGCCGCATGGATGGAGATTTCCCCGGTCTTTGTCCGGAACGCTTCTCCTTCAATGCCCACAATATCCCCAATATCATATTTTTTGAAATCTTTATAACTGTCCTCGCCTACGCTGTCCCGGGCCACATAGGACTGGATATTTCCCTTTAAATCCTGCACATTACAGAAAGACGCCTTACCCATAACCCGCTTGGACATCATACGGCCGGCCACGGTCACAGTCTTTCCTTCCAGGGTCTCAAAATCGTCCTTGATCTCCTGGCTGTGATGGCTCACAGCAAATTTTGTGATCTGAAAAGGATCCATGCCGCATTCCTGCAGCGCAGCCAGCTTTTCCCGGCGCACCTTCAGAAGCTGCTTTACATCCTGCTCCTGCGTATTTCCGTTCTTTTGTTCTCCCATATCCGCCACTCCTTATTTCTCTTTTCTGCCAGACTCTTTGCCCGGAACATCCCATGCCTGTCCCCCAGGCCGGAACCATATCCTCTGTCTCAGTTTGAACGCTGGATCTCCAGCACCTTATACTCAATTACTCCCGCCTGGGTCTCCACCTGCACAGTGTTGCCCACCTTGGCGCCAATCAAAGCCCTTCCTACCGGGGACTCATTGGAAATCTTACCGTTCAGGCTGTTGGCCTCGGAGGATCCCACAATCTTAAATTCCTCCTCCTCGTCAAATTCCACGTCCAGAACCCGTACCTTACAGCCCACGCTGATCTTGTCCAGGTCTACCTCATCCTCCACTACCACTTCCGCGTTTTTCAGAATTTTCTCAATCTGCTCAATGCGGGCCTCAATATCCCTCTGCTCGTCCTTTGCGGCGTCATACTCTGCATTCTCAGACAGATCGCCCTGCTCCCTGGCCTCTTTGATCTTGCTGGCAATCTCCTTGCGCTTGTTCACCTTCAGATCCTGCAATTCATCCTCCAGCTTTTTCAAGCCCTCATAAGTAAGTAATTTCTTTTCGCTCATAGTGCAACATCCTTCCTGTTTCTTTCTATCATTATAGCTGATTTTATGCGTAATATTCTCGATTATTCCAGCATTTTATAGGTTGCGTCAACGAATGCATTATACATGAATGCATTTTTCTTGTCAATGAATTTTAGAAATCTCCCTGGCGGAAACGCCCAATCACTTCCTCCAGTTCCTCCTGGCTCTCCACACTGTTAATTTTCGCCCGCAGTCTGGCCGAGTGAGGGTAACCTGTGGTATACCAGGAAATGTGCTTACGCATCTCCCGGATTCCTGTATAGTCTCCCTTATACTGGAGCTGCTCCCTGGCGTGACGCAGCATCATATCGCAGACTTCTTCCAGGGAGGGTTCTGGTATCTCCGTTCCGGTTTCCAGAAATTTACATATCCTTGCAAATATCCAGGGGTTTCCCTGGGCGGCCCGCCCGATCATAATGCCGTCGCAGCCTGTCTGGTCTATAAGCGCTCTGGCAGCCTGGGGGGAATCCACATCCCCGTTTCCGATTACGGGAATGGAAACCGCCTCCTTTACCTGCCGGATAATCTCCCAGTCAGCCCTGCCGGAATAGTACTGCTCCCGGGTTCTCCCATGGACCGCAATGGCAGCTGCCCCGGCGTCTTCCGCCCGCTTTGCCATCTCCACCGCATTAATATGGTTATCGTCGAAGCCTTTTCGGATTTTCACAGTCACAGGCTTTTTTATGGCCCGGACCATTTTCCGTATAATCTCCGCCGCCAGCTCCGGCTGCTTTAATAGAGCAGAGCCCTCCCCGTTGTTGACGATTTTCGGCATGGGACAGCCCATGTTAATGTCCAGGATATCAAAAGGCCTGTCCTCTATCTCCTTTGCCACCTCGCTCATAAGCTCCGGGTCGGAGCCAAATAGCTGCAGGGATACCGGATGTTCCCTCTCATGGATTTTCAAAAGATTTTCCGTATTTTTATTATGGTAAGATAAGGCCTTGGCGCTGACCATCTCCATACACAAAAGCCCGGCGCCCTGCTCCTTGCAAAGCAAACGAAATGGCAGGTCCGTCACCCCTGCCATAGGCGCCAGCGCCAGCCGGTTTTCCAATGTCACATTTCCTATCCGCACCTCTTTACTCCTGCTCTTCCAGCGGTTCCTCTAAGAAAAATACCCGGTAAAACATTTCCAGAGACTGTAATAGTTCCGTCTTTTCTTTCCGGAGCTTCCGGATTTTCAGCCCGCTTCCTATCTCGTCAAAGAAAAAATCATTCTCCTGGCTGGCCACCTGGAAGCACAGGGTTCCGTCCTCCTCAAACTCCAGGGTCAGTATGCCCCCCACCTCGGAGGTAAACAGCACACACATGATTTTCAGCTCATCCTTGATATTTTTGGGCAAAGTGGCAAAATCTTCATTAAAATAGTATTTTTCCTCGTAGGAATTGGCGCCGCACAGCACCACGCGCTCCTCATACATATTTTTATCATCTCCTGCTTTTTGTCATGTCCACAGGCGGCTACACATACCCGTAAACGCCCCGGACAGACACTTCCCCGGCATAGACCCGGCGTACCTGCCCCTCACATTCCACCAGGAGGTCGCCCCGCTGGTCGATACCCCTGGCAACGCCTGTGTATTCCTTTCCAGGATCCAGCACCCGCACCTGGCGGTCAGTATTTACAAGTCTGCCGGTATAGTCTTCCGCAAGCCCCCCCAGGTCTTCCGTCTCCAGAAAAATCCGGTAATCCCGCTCAAAATGAGACAGGCACCTGGCAATGAGCTCTGCCCGGTGGAGGGGATGTCCCGTAATCATGCATAGAGACGCCGCCTTGTCCGCAATGTCCGGCGAAAAATCCCGTCCGTTTACATTAATGCCCACTCCCACCACCAGATAGCGCACCGTCTCCATCTCCGCGCTCATCTCAGTCAGGATCCCGCAGAGCTTTTTTCCCTGCCACACCAGATCATTGGGCCATTTAATCCAGATCTTCTCCCGGCTTCCCCTCTCCGCAAGGATTTCCTGACAGGCCTTGGCCGCGGATAATCCCATGACCAGGGTCAGCATGGAAGCGTTAGCCGGCTGGATATCCGGCCGCAAAAGAATACTCATAAAAATATGCTCTCCACTCTCTGACACCCAGCCGCGGCCTCTGCGGCCCTTGCCCGCCGTCTGGCATTCCGTCACCACCAGCGTACCGTCCGGCGCTCCCTCCTCGGCCAGCTTCCGGGCATAGTTGTTGGTAGAGTCAGTCTCCGCCAGGGATACGCAGCTCTGCCCCATAAAATCCGTCTGGAGAAAGCTTTTGATCTCCGCCTCCGTCACCAGATCCGGTATGGTTTCCAGGCGGTATCCCCTGTTCTTGACTGCCTCTATGCCGTATCCCTCCTCCTTCAGCTGATTCATGATCTTCCAGACCGCAGTTCTGGATACGTTAAATTTTTCACATAGCTCCTGGCCCGAAACATAATCATTCTCCTGGCGCAGGAGCTTTAACACCCGATTCTTCATCCTCTTACTCCCACCAGATCATTCTGGCAATCCACACAAGGCACAGCACCAGAAAGGCGCCTGCCAGAACAGAGCACAGGTATCCCAGCACCCGCCGCCCCTTTGCCAGTGCCATAATGCCCGAGGTGGCGCACATAGACGCCCCCATCAGCAAAGCCGCAAAGACAACGCTGACATTTATATCCGTCAGAAGGCCGGTGATACAGAGGGCCAGCACAGCCAGAGCCAGGATCATGGCAATAAATTTCCAGTTTCTGTAAGGATCATGAACATCCTGCCTCATAAAATCCACTCCTTTTTGCCGCCAGACACAATCCTTTTCCTAATCTGTCCTGTTTTACCGGGAAGCCTCATCCGCTCCCAGAGTGGCGGCCATAACGGCTTTGATGGTATGCATCCGGTTCTCGGCCTCATCAAATACAACAGACTGAGGTGATTCAAAGACCTCGTCCGTCACCTCCATGGCCGTGATGCCGAATTTCTCTCCCATCTGCTTTCCGATTACGGTTTTCAGATCATGGAACGCGGGCAGGCAGTGGGTAAATATGGCCTGGGGGCCGGCGTTCTCCATAACCTGGCTGTTTACCTGGTATGGCGTCAGATCGCGGATCCGTTCCTCCCACACGCTGTCCGGCTCTCCCATGGATACCCACACATCCGTATAGATCACATCCGCGCCCTTTGTCCCGGCCGTTACGTCCTCTGTGAGGGTGATTGTTGCCCCGGTTTCTTTTGCCGCCTCCCGGCACCAGGCTGTCAGGGCCGGATCTGGGAAATATTTCTCCGGGGCACAGGCCGTAAAATGCATGCCCATTCTGGCGCAGACTACCATAAGGGAATTTCCCATGTTGTAGCGGGCATCCCCCATATAGGTAAGCTTCACGCCCTTCAGCCGGCCCAGATGTTCCTTTATGGTCAGCAGCACGGCCAGCATCTGGGTGGGATGGTATTCGTTGGTGAGGCCGTTCCACACCGGAACCCCGGCATAATGGGCCAGCTCCTCCACAATCTCCTGGCCATATCCCCGGTACTCAATACCGTCAAACATACGTCCCAGCACCCTGGCCGTGTCTGCGATGCTCTCCTTCTTTCCGATCTGGGAGCTGGAAGGATCCAGATATGTAGTCCCCATACCCAGATCGTGGGCAGCCGACTCAAAAGCACATCTTGTCCGTGTGCTTGTCTTTTCAAAAATCAGCGCCACATTTTTTCCAACCAGGGGCTTTTTTACTTCCCCTGCCTTCTTCTCTGCTTTAAGCCTGGCAGCCAGATCTACCAGGTAAGCGATCTCCTCCGATGTAAAATCCCTAAGCGTCAGAAAATGACGTCCTTTCAAATTCATAACTGTTAACTCCTCTCTCCTAATCCGTTTCCCGTAAAAATCCCGAAGGTATTCCGGGATGTTTCTTCCTTATAAATAGCTACTCATACTTGCAAAACCATACGCATATACCCAGGCAGAGTCTGTTGACTTTTAAGAGGCATTCCGGACAAGCCATGGGTTTCTTCCAGAGATGCCGCAGACGAGCCATCTGCTTCTTCCAGAGATGTCCCAGACAGATTTTTTCCCTCCTCTGCTCCCTTAAGCGCCGCTCTCCTTCGAATTGCGTCAAGAAGGGTCTCCGGCGTGTAGATCTCATACCTGGGCACCCGGAATTTTCTGGCCGCGGCCTCCAGCATGGACAGATACAGCAGTTCATAATTCCATGTCCTGGGAAGCTTTAGTTCCCCGGCAATCCTGGGCAGAACAGCTTCCGCCATATTGCGCAGCCGTCTTTCCGGGCTTCCATCCAGCTTGTATTCCGCCAGTACATATTCCTGGATCTCTGCCCCCGCTCCAAGAAGCTTTTCTAAATAATAGCACTCTTCCCAGGATTGTTCAATATAATATATTTTTCCCTTTAATCCGTAGAGCAGGCGTTTGGCGTCAAAGTAACCCATCTTCATGTTTTTCTGGCTTCGGGCCGCATCAAATTGCAGCATGCTGCCCAGAGGCGCCCGGGGACAAATCTCATAAATATTCACATCCTCTGGTATGTCCACCTTTTTCTCGTGACCCACCCCAAAAATGCGCAGCAGAATCAAATCCTTGTAGCCCCGGTTCAGAAGCGTGTCCATGGGCAGTACATTGGTAATGCCCCCGTCCATATATTTCTTTCCGTGAAGCTTCTCGTTCTTAAATACCGGAAGATAAGCGCTGGCCAGCAACATATCCTTCATCTGGCCCTCCGGCACCTGCTTCATATCCACATTTAATTCCTTCCGGTCTGTAACCGAATAGGTGCAGGAAAAAAATTCTACCGGGCTCCTCCGTATGCGCTCCTCGTCCACATTCTCCTCAATGAGATGCCGCAAAGGCGTAATATCCGTTCCGCCGTCTCCCAGAATACGCAGGGTTTTCTGCAATACCTCCCGCATCATTTCCGGTTCCAGATCCTTTGCAAAAAGACGCCCCATCTGCGCATCATCCACATCCATGACTTTAGAATAGGAAATGGTTTTCCAAAGCTCTTCCGCCCGCTCCATATCGTCCATACAGATCAGCGCCCCGTTGAGCGCCCCCACGGATGTCCCGGCCACGCCCTTGATTTTAAGCCCTGCTTCCCGAAGGGCCTTCCAGGCGCCAATCTGGTAAGCGCCCTTAGCGCCTCCGCCCTCCAGCACCAGGCCGTATTCCTTCTCCATATCCAGTACAGGAATCATCTTGGTACCACCTCCGTTATTCTAATATCGCAACTACCCTTCACGAACCACAAAAGGCTGTCTCCCAGAATTTTCCATAAGGAAACCTTCTGGAGGACAGCTCTTTCCTATACATCTGATTTTTTGCCTGATACAGACAACGGTTCGTTACCAGGCAGGCTCTATCCGGCCAGCCTGCATGATTTGCTCAGTTCTCTTTCGCCACTTCTGTAATGGATTTCACCAGCCCGGCAAAATTCTGAATCTCGGAAGGAATAATAATTTTGGTGGCTTTGCCGTCCGCTGCCCTGGCAAACGCTTCCAGGCTCTTTAACTGGATTACGGTTTCGTCCGCCTGGGCTTCCTTCAGCATCCGTAAGCCTTCCGCATTTGCCTGCTGCACCTTGAGGATAGCCTCTGCCTGGCCCTCTGCCTCTTTGATCTTCTTTTCCTTCTCGGCCTCCGCCCGAAGGATAGCAGCCTGCTTCTCGGCCTCCGCATCCAGAATCGCAGATTCCTTCTTACCTTCCGCTACAAGAATCGTAGACTTCTTCTCACCCTCTGCCCGCAGAATAGCCTCGCGGCGCTCCCGCTCTGCCTTCATCTGCTTCTCCATGGCGTCCTGGATAGCCGCAGGCGGAATAATATTCTTCAGCTCCACACGGTTTACCTTGATGCCCCAGGGGTCGGTTGCCATATCCAGGGATGCGCGCATCTTGGTGTTAATAACCTCACGGGATGTCAGCGTCTGATCCAGCTCCAGCTCACCGATAATATTACGCAGTGTGGTGGCTGTCAGATTTTCGATAGCCATAATGGGATTCTCCACGCCGTAAGCGAAAAGCTTCGGATCGGTAATCTGGAAGAATACCACCGTGTCAATCCGCATGGTAACATTGTCCTTTGTGATTACCGGCTGGGGAGCGAAATCCACCACCTGCTCCTTTAAGGTCACTCGCTTTGCGACTCTCTGAAGAATGGGCACCTTGAAATGAATGCCCACGCCCCATGTACTGTCGTACGCGCCCAGCCGTTCCACAACCATGGCCTGGGCCTGCGGCACGATCTTAATGCAGGATGCCAGGACGATCAAAATGACCACCACTAAAATAAATACCAGAATGCCAGCTACTGTTCCAATTTCACCCATCTGTCAGTCCTCCTTAATTTCTCTTGCTCAATATTTCCTAAATCTCTGCTGCTTCCTCCGCAACAATCAGCTTCACACCACTGACCTTGAGAATCTTTACCTGTTTTCCCTCCTCCAGTTCCGCAGAATCCTCCGAAGTTCTGGCCGTCCAGGTCATTCCGTCAAGCTGCACCTCTCCTTCCCCGTGCAGGTTCCGGATGGCTTTTGTCACCACGGCCGTGCGGCCTATGAGGCTGTCCACATTGGTCCTGGCCCGCCCTTTGTTCATCCACTTCACCGCCGCCGGTCTGGTAACAAACAGCAGGAAAAATGAAACCACACAGAATACGGTCAGCTCCACCCAGATGTTGTCCCCCAGAATCGCCACGACAAACGCCGCCAAAGCTCCTCCGGCAAACCAGATGGTCGTAAGCCCCAGGGTGATGATTTCTATTACCAACAGTGCAACAAAAAGAATCAGCCAGTAAATCGCGTTCATATGCCCTGCCTCCTTCCAATGTTATATATAATATTACTATATTTTTGTAAATAATACAACATTTCTTATGGAAAGTTTAACAGAAATTAAGAATTAAACCGGCCCCTTAAGCTAAACGCCCTCATACAAATCCTCCAGTGTAAACTTCAGCACATCCTCTACGTCCTCCGCAAAGCCGGATTTAGAAAAGAAACCATAAAGAATCAGCTTTTCCCTCTCTGCCTGCATTCATAATGAATATCTGGTATCTTTGTCTCCCGCTGCCTCTGCTTAATCAGCTCACTTTTTCCCACTCTCCGTCTGCCATATATTAAGGCCGCCGCCTGGCAATCCCGGGAACAAAAATGTTCCAGGCGTTTTTTTCCGCCTCTCTTCCATAAAATATCATTTACTCGGTTTCCTCCGGCTCGGTTTCCTCCGGCTCGGTTTCTTTCGATCTATTTACAGCGTTGTTAGGAATTTACAGACTTTTGGATAAAAAGCACTCAAAAAATCCCCCAAAGACTCTTCCCAGCCTCCAGGGGATTTTCCCTTACCCGGTTTATCCGGTTTTCATTTTTCAGTTAATAGAACACATGGCTTCCGATCACAATGCTGTCTCCGCCCACATTTGAACCCGCCCTTCTGAAATGGGTGTAGGTGCCAATGGTAGTATAGCCGTTGATGGCATCCTGGGCCGCCTGCATGCAGCTTGCCGAAGGGCCGTTAAGGTAACGGGCAATGGAGCCGTTGCTGATGGGGCCGAACTGGCCCGGGGCGTAGATAACCTCCGCAATGGAGTTGGGATATCTGCCGCTCTTCACACGGTTCATAACCACAGCGCCCACAGCCACTTTTCCGTCATAAGGCTGGCCGCCGGCTTCAGCCTGGATAAGCGCTGCCAGAAGCACAGTCTCATTGCCGTTGGCCTTGAAGGCTGCCAGCTGCTGCTTCAGCTTCTCTCGCTTCTCTTCCTGCTCCTTCTTCTGAATCTCCTCCATGGTCATGCCTTCCCCCAGCTCATACTGAAGGGAAACATATTCCGCGGACACATATCCGGTCTTTTCATCTGCATACTCCACGCAGACCCACTCGTTTTCGGACACATCCTGGGAATCTCCTTCATCCTCGCTGTAAGACATGGCCTCTACCACGATTCCCTCTTCCCCGTCAGCGGCTTCTCCTTCAACCGCCTCCTCCTGGGAAGCCTCTTCCACAGATGCTTCTTCCTGGGAAGCCTCCCCCTGGACAACCTCCAGCTTGGTTCCCGCTTCCACACACTTCAAAACCCGGGAATCTGTGCCGGCCTCGCTGCGGATCCGTAATCCGTTGGTATTGACCGTAGCGACCAGATTCAGCTCCTCCTGGGCCCGCTCATAGGCATCCAGGCCAAAGAGCAGGTATTCGTTGCTCACATAACCTTCCACATTTCCGGAACGGACTCTCGTCCACCCCTCCAGGCGCTCGGTCACATAGCCTCCGTCGCCTTTAAATAATCTTCCGATAATTTTTGCTTCCGCATTTGCCTCCGCTCTGACGCTTACATACTCATTTACATTGGCGAGGACTCTGTCCTCCCATTCTTCCAAAGCTTTAAGCTCTTCAAGATCTTCTCCCGTAAGCTCGTTCATCACGGTACCGATTCCGGCTGTGGTTTCTGTCCCTAGCTCGGAAAATCCACAGAGCAGCAACCATGCCAGACATAAACTCAGACAAAGCGGCCATTTTCTGCTTGCTGAATTCATAACACCCTCCTGGTAATACATGTTTGTGTCACACATATTACAATATATTACGATTTTATTACACCGTTATTGTAACAGAACCTTAATCGTTTGTCAAGTTTCCAGTTTTTTCCCGAAAACGTCCCAAAATTTTCCACAAAAAACCTACCGGCGTTGCCGGTAGGCCTCATACATCAATATTGCTGCGGCAACCGCCGCGTTTAAAGACTCCAGTTTTCCCTCCATGGGAATGCTGATACAGACATCTGCCAGCCCCGCCAGCTCCCGGCTGAGCCCTTTACTCTCATTTCCTATAAGAAATGCCGCTCCTTCTTTATAAGACACACCGTCATAGAGAGCCGTCCCTCCCAGACAGGCAGCATAACTTTTTACGCCATAGATTTTAAGCTTCTTCAAGGTTTCCTTCAAGTCCTCCACGTAGAGGAAGGGCACCCGGTAGACCGAGCCCATGGTAGAGCGGATCGTCTTTGGATTGTAGATATCCACGGATTCCCGGCTTAAGATCACTCCGGTAACGCCCGCTCCCTCGGCTGTCCGAAGGATGGTTCCCAGGTTTCCCGGATCCTGGAGATTTTCCAGAACCAGAAACAAAGGCTTCCGGCTTCCCGGGCCCTCCCCGGGCTTTAGAAGCTCCTCCAGCTTATAATGGTACTGACGGAGTATGCACAGGACGCCCTGGGGCGTCTGGGTATCGCTCATCACCCGGAACACACTGTCCTCCACCACTTCAAAAGGAACATTCTCCAGCATTTCCTCTGTACCCGGCTTTTCCCAGAGGCTCCCCGCAACGTATACCTTTACAATCCGTTCCTTCGGAGCCTCCCGGAACATTTTGATCCCCTCCGCCACAAATACATCCCGGGCGTTTCGAAGCTTTGCTTTCTTATTTAACTGGAGCAGATTTTTTACCTGCTGGTTTGCCGTGCTCGTTATCCTGTCCATGTCTGTCTGGCATCTCCCGGTCCTTTTAACATGACATTTTTTCCCATGTCACTGCCTGCGTTTTCGTCAGTGTACGGAAAGCGCCCTGGCAATTTCGTACTGATACATATCAATGCCCTTATCCATCTCCAGAGCCTCGTTAATATCAAAGTCCTGGAAACGGCCGTTCTGATAGCCCACTACACGGTTAGTCTTGCCCTCGCACAGAAGGTCCGCCGCCATGGCGCCCATCATGGAAGCATACACCCGGTCCTTACACGTAGGAGAACCGCCCCGCTGCATATGTCCCAGAATCGTGGCTCTGGTTTCCACACCTGTGGCCGCCTCAATTCTCCGGGCCATACTGGCAGAATGCCCCACGCCCTCCGCGTTGATGATAATATGGTGCTTCTTTCCCTTTCTCCTGTTGTTAATAAGGTGGTCGATAAGCTTCTGCTCGTCATAGTCAAACATTTCCGGAAGCAGAATATCCTCGGCGCCGTTGGCGATTCCGCACCACAGGGCAATATAACCCGCGTTTCTTCCCATTACCTCGATAATGCTGCAACGCTCATGGGAGGTGGAGGTATCCCGCACCTTGTCAATGGCCTCCATAGCCGTATTTACCGCCGTATCAAATCCGATGGTATATTCCGTACAGGAAATATCCAGGTCAATGGTTCCCGGCACACCGATGGTATTTATGCCGAGACTTGCAAGCTTCTGGGCCCCCTTAAAGGAACCGTCCCCGCCGATTACCACAATGCCGTCAATGCCATGTTTTCGGCAGATCTCCGCTCCCCGCTTCTGGCCTTCCTCTGTGCGGAATTCCCGGCAGCGGGCCGTAAACAGAATGGTGCCGCCCCGCTCAATGGTATTGGACACGTCCTGGGCGCTTAAGTCAATGATTTCCTCATCCAGAAGTCCGCTGTAGCCCTTGCGGATTCCCTTTACCTTTTTTCCGTTGGAAATGGCCTTTCTCACTACGGCCCGGATAGCCGCGTTCATGCCTGGGGCGTCGCCGCCGCTGGTCAGTACCCCGATTGTATTAATCTCCTTGCCCATTTCACATTCCTCCTCAGTGTCTTTATTTTAATTCATTTTCCCCATATTTTCAATACGTTTCTCCACGACTTTTACATTCTCTTCCCCAAACCGCTTCCGCAGGATTTCCAGCATCCGTTTGTCTCCCTTGATGTTCCACTTGCGGTCCAGATGCTTAATCTGGCGTTCCTTCGCCGCGTAGAGGGCAATGCCGTCGGGCCCCTCCTCCTCCCGGATAAGCTCAAGAAGCTCCGGTTCCCGGCTCTGGGTGGCCTCCAGATCGGGAAACTGGATCCAGATTATCTGCCTTCCCTCATCAAAGGAACAGACACGCTCACAGATCAGCTTGCTGGCCTTTTCCTCCTCCGCGCTTACACGGCCGCTGACAAAGACCTTGGCGTCATTCTCCAGAAGCCCGTTATAACGCTCATACATTTTGGGAAACACAATGACCTCCACGCTTCCTACCAGATCCTCCACATTGATAAAGGCCATAATCTTTTTGTCCCTGGTATACTGTATTTTCTTACCGGCAATCATACCGCCTACAACCACCCGCTGGCCGTCCGTAATCACGGTTTTGTTCGTCTCTTCGTCCGGCTGGAAATCCGTGGTGACCGCCGTAATATTTTTCTTCCACCTGGCCTCATATTCCTCCAGGGGATGGCCGCTGATATAGACGCCCAACACCTCTTTTTCAAATGCCAGCAGAGTTTCCTTGTCATATTCCGGGACGTGGGGCATCTGGATGCGGAAATGCTGCTGCTCCTCCTGGCTTACCAGGTCAAAAAGGGACATCTGCCCCGCCAGGTCATGCTTCTTATTTTTGATAATGGTTTCCATAATCCCCACATAAACCATCATCTTCTGCTGGCGGTTTCCCTCAAGGCTGTCAAAGGCTCCTGCTTTGATAAAATTCTCCACCACCCGCCGGTTGATTTCCTTATCCGACATCCGCTCGATAAAGTCCTGCAGGCCGGTATAGGGCCCCCTGGCCCTCCGCTCCTCCACAAGCGCCTCGATCACGGAGCGGCCGATGCTTTTGATGGCAGAAAGACCATAACGGATGGCATTTCCCGACACGGAAAATTCCACCTCCCCCTCATTCACATCCGGGGGCAGAATATCAATGCCCATCTGGCGGCAGGCCAGAATATATTCCGCCACCTTGGACGGGAAATCGATGACAGAGGTCATAAGGGCCGCCATAAATTCCACCGGATAATGGTACTTGAGATAGGCTGTCTGATAGGTCACCACCGAGTAGGCCGCCGCGTGGGACTTATTAAAGGCATACTCGCCAAAGGCTATGATCTCGTCATAGATCTTATTTGCCAGTCTTTCCGGAATGCCGTTGGCAATACAGCCGGGCACATGCTCCTCCTCATTTCCGTAGACAAAATTCTGGCGCTCCCTGGCCATAACGTCCGCCTTTTTCTTGGACATGGCCTTTCGCACCAGGTCGCTTCGCGCCAGGGTAAAGCCTCCCAGCTTCTGCACGATCTGCATGACCTGCTCCTGGTATACAATACAGCCGTAAGTAGTCTCCAGAATGGATTCCAGCTGGGGGCAGTCGTAATGAATGCTCTCCGGATGCTCCTTTCCCCGGACATACTGGGGAATAAACTGCATAGGGCCGGGCCGGTACAGGGCAATACCGGCGGTCAGATCTTCCAGGTTCCGGGGCTTTAACTCCTTCATAAAGTTTTTCATGCCCGCGCTCTCCAGCTGGAACATGCCGTCTGTGCGTCCGGTGCCGATGCCGGCGAACACATCCTTATCATCATAGGAAATTTTTTCCAGATCCAGCCGTCCCCCGGATTCTTTTTCCACCAGGCGGACCGCCGCCTGAATTACCGTCAGATTCCGAAGCCCCAGAAAGTCCATTTTCAGAAGCCCCAGCTCTTCCAGGGTTGTCATGGTAAACTGGGTGACAATGGTTCCGTCTGTAGCCCTGGAAAGGGGCACGTATTCATCCGCGGATTTCTGACAGATCACAACGCCCGCCGCATGCATGGAGGTATGGCGGGGCAGACCCTCCAGCCTCTTGGCCATATCCATAAGCTCCTTCACCTGGGGATCACTCTCATACCTGCCCCGAAGCTCCGGATTCAGCTCCATGGCCCTCACCAGGGTAATATCCTTCTCCGTGGGCACCATCTTGGCAATAGCGTCCACAAAGGCGTAGGGCAGACCCATAACGCGTCCCACATCCCGGATGGCGTTCCTGGCGGCCATGGTACCGAAGGTGACGATCTGCACCACCCGGTCTTTGCCGTATTTTTCCGTCACATAGTTAATCACGTCCGGGCGGCGTTCCACACAGAAATCAATATCAATATCCGGCATGGATACCCTGTCCGGATTGAGAAACCGCTCAAACAGGAGCTGATAGCGGATGGGATCGATATCCGTAATTCCCAGGGTATAGGACACAATGCTCCCGGCCGCCGAGCCCCGGCCCGGCCCCACTGCAATATCATGCTCTTTGGCATAATGAATAAAATCCCACACAATCAGAAAATAATCCACATATCCCATTCTGCGGATTACAGACAGCTCATAGGTAAGCCGTTCCTTAAGCTCCTCCGTCACCTGAGGATAGCGTTTTTCCAGTCCCTGGGTACAAAGATGATTCAGATATTCCCAGGAGGTAAATCCCTCCGGCACGTCATATTTAGGCAGCTTTGTCACACCAAACTCAATATCCACATTGCAGCGCCCGGCGATTTTTTCCGTATTTTCCAGGGCTTCCTTTGCATAGGGAAACAAAGCCTCCATCTCCTTAGGAGACTTCACATAATACTGGCCCCCTTCGTAGCGCATACGGTTCTCGTCCGAGAGCTTCTTCCCGGTCTGAATGCACAGCAGGATATCGTGGGGCTTTTCATCCTCCGCATAGGTGTAATGGATATCGTTTGTGGCCACCAGGGGAATGTCAAGCTCCCGGCTCATGCGAAACAACGCCTGGTTTACCATCTGCTGCTCCGGAATGCCGTGATCCTGCAGCTCCAGAAAATAATTCCCCTTTCCAAAGACTGCCTCGTATTTGAGGGCCATTTTTTTTGCCTCGTCATAGAGCCCCTTCACGATGTACCGGGGCACCTCCCCCGCCAGGCAGGCGCTTAGGGCAATAATGCCCTCGTGATACTGCTCCAGAACCTCCATATCCACCCGGGGCCGGTAATAATACCCCTCCACAAAGCCTTTGGACACGATTTTCACCAGGTTCGCATAGCCCTGGTTATTTTCCGCCAGCAGCACCAGATGGTAATACCTGTCCTCCCCCCCTGTGGTTTCCTTGTCAAAACGGGAATTGGGAGCCACATAGACCTCGCACCCCAGAATGGGTTTGATTCCGTTTGCCCTGGCCGCCTTATAAAAATCAATCACGCCAAACATGACGCCGTGGTCCGTAATGGCCGCTGCGTCCATGCCCAGCTCCTTTACCCGGGCCACGTATTCTTTTATTTTGTTGGAGCCATCCAGAAGGCTGTACTCCGTATGGGTGTGCAGATGTGTAAACGCCATAAATTCAGCCCTTCCTTTCTTAAATGGGGAGTCTCCGGAGGGGACAATCCGACAGAGACACCCGGTCGGCCAGCTTAGGCAGCCCCTGGTCCCGCAGATAATCCTGGAGAATCGGCTGGGACTGGGTAGACTCCGGCCCGATAATGATTTCCACAATCAAATCCTCCATGCCGATTCCCGCCTCCTGGCACATTTCCTTTAAATCCAGGGCGTAATATTTCTTAATGCGCTCCGCGGTCACATGGTAGCGGGGTTTCGCATCGTGCCTCTTAAAGGGGGAAAATACCAGCCGCACCTCATTTTCCGAGGAGAAGGACGGGTGCTTAAACACCACGGACTGCACCCAGGCGTCGTTCATGGCCTCCTTTATAGAGGGATTGTCCTCCAGATGGCCCGCCTCGTTTTCTATAAGCTGGCAGAACACATCCACAAGGCCGTGCTCTGTCATATCATCCTGGTAAAATACGGTTTGCAGGGACAAGTCCCCTCCCGCCAGCTTCCCAAGATGCTCCCCCTGGAAGGCCACGCAGACGCCCCGGCCCCGGTTTCCGTACCGCTCCCACTGGGCCGCGTCGTCCCGGTAAAGGGAAAAGCAGGCGGCGTACGCCGAATAAAAAAACTCCCTTTTCAGCTCCTTCTTGAAAAGCTCCCGGGCTTTCCCCGCATCCCAGAAATTATTTTCCCCTTCCAGCCTCTGCACCACCGCGCTGCAAAGCCTGCTCATGAAATGGCGCATTTCCGCCGCGTCATTCATATTAAGGACATTGTTAAGCCTCAGCTGGGCGCAGTCCAGAATCCCGTCAAGGGCCTGGAAATCCGTGTAATGATAGAGAATATCCTGGTCGTACTGTCTCACTGCAAATTTCCTTTTCCCCATACTTTCACTTCCCGGTTTGTATATTCCCGCTGTCCGCATCATAATTATTTATACTTATTGGACTATTCCTGTTCGATGAATATAGCATACCATAAACTTTCTGGAAAATGCAAATTTTATCCGGAGAAATCCCTTCCCGGACGTATTTTTTTATAGTATACTCTCATTTGGGAAATGAAAAGACTGAAATGGAGGCTTTCACAATATGAACAAAGACTATCTGCTGCACGAAAAACCCCAACGGGCCATTTTTCTGTTTGCGCTGCCCATGATAATCGGAAATCTTTTCCAGCAGTTTTATACAATGGCGGACTCCATGGTGGTGGGCCGCTATGTCAGTGAAAACGCGCTGGCCGCTGTGGGGGCCTCCTACTCCCTTACCAACGTATTTCTCTGTGTGGCAATCGGCGGCGGCGTAGGGGCTTCCGTTATCACCAGCCAATATTTCGGGGCAAAAGATTATGCAGCCATGAAAAAATCCATCTCCACGGCTCTTGTGACCTTCCTGGCTGTCAGCATTTTTCTGGCCGTCATCGGCGCGCTTCTGGGGGAAAAAATGATGGTTCTTCTGAACACGCCGGAATCCATCCTGGATATGGCTGCAAAATATCTGCGCATTTATTTTCTGGGGCTTCCCTTTTTATTTATGTACAATGTGCTCTCCTCCATGTTCAACGCCTTGGGGCGTTCCCGGATTCCACTGTACCTGCTGATTTTTTCTTCTATATTTAATATCTTTCTGGACGTGTATATGGTCCGCGCCCTCCATCTGGGAATTGCAGGCGTAGCGTGGGCCACGCTCATTGCCCAGGGAATCTCCGCCCTTATCTCCTTCTTTATTTTCCGGGCAGAGCTGAAATCCTATCCGGTCAGCAGTCCGTTGGCAGGTTCCCAGGAGCCATCCGATGTCTCCGGGAAAGATTTTGCAGCCCCCGGATCAGGAGTCCCGGAAAACGGCGGGGACTCCCTCAGACGCTGGCTGGTCTCCTGCTATAGTCTGACAGAACTGGCATCCATGTGCAGGGTAGCCCTTCCCTCCATCTTCCAGCAGTCCACGGTCTCCATCGGCATGATGCTGGTGCAGTCTGTAGTCAACGGCTTCGGCCCCCAGATGCTGGCCGGATTTTCCGCCGGTATGCGGGTGGAAAGCATCTGCATCGTCCCCATGGCCGCCCTGGGAAATGCCATGTCCTCCTATACCGCCCAGAATCTGGGCTCCCGGCAGCAGGAGCGGGTAGTGGCCGGCTACCATGCAGCCCTTCGCCTGACAGGATTTTTCGCCGTCATCCTCTGTATTTTACTGGAGCTTTTTCACAGGCCCATAACCGCCTCCTTCCTGGGAAGCGACGGCACCCGGGAAGCCCTTGCCACAGGAAGCAGTTATCTGAAATTTATCGGCTTTTTCTTCGCACTGATCGGCCTTAAAATGTGTACCGACGGCCTCCTGCGGGGAGCAGCCCATATGAAGGCATTTACCATTGCCAATCTGGCCAACCTCTCCCTGCGGGTCGTATTCGCCATGGTTATGGCCCCCCGCTTCGGCATTGCCATGGTCTGGTACGCCGTTCCTCTGGGATGGGCCGTGAACTTTCTTATCTCCTACCTGGAATACCGCTCCGGGCGGTGGCGCATACACAGCCAGGCAATCTCTGAAACGGCTTTGTAGAGGATTGCCGCACAGGGCCAGATAACCCAGGTTTCCCTCCACCGGAACGTGTAGAGGCTGACTCCCACATAGACTGCTGTAATCAGACACCAGTAAATCTTCTGGATATGTTTCAGTTTCCTTCGTTTCATCCGCAGCTCCGGGGTAAAATCCCCCTCCTGCAAGAGAATCTGGAATCCCTCGTATCTCTCTGCGTCCCATGTCAGCAGACAGACCCCTATGCTCACAATCACAAGCAGCACATCCAGACATATAATCAAGACCAGATCAGAAGCCTCCACCATACTGGATATAATTAAAGGAATCGCGCAGAGAATACACAGCGTAACGCCTGCCATTGTACAGGTTCTATGCAATTTTGTGGACTCCTCTTTTTTCTTTCTGACAATTCCCTCCACTCCATATTGCAGACAAACGCCTTCCCGTTCCCATATTCCATATTTTTCCAATTTCATCTCGCAGGCCAGAAGAACCGCCACTGCTGCGCTGACAACTGCCAGTATCACCAAAATGCCCATACCCCCCGCCAGATCTTCCGAAATCCCAAGCACATGTTCCTCCGAAAGGCCCGCCAGCAGGATAAGTGGTATTGGACATAGAATAAACGACATCACAGCCAGCGCCGTGGGCATTGCCAGCTTCTGTTTAAGGGACAGAAATGTCGTGGCCTCTTCCAGGGAAACGCTTGCGCCTCTCTCCTCCTCCTCTTCCCTCTCCCTTATCACAGGCTCCTCCACGGATTCGATCTCCTCCTTCAGAAGATAATCCGTACTCACCTGGAACAACTGTCCCAGCTTCAGTATCCTATCCAGGTCGGGAATTGACGACGCGCTCTCCCACTTGGAAACCGCCTGTCTGGAAACGTCCATCTGATGAGCCAGCTCTTCCTGGGACCACCCTTTCTGTTTTCTCAATGAAATAATCTTATCTGCCAGAATCATATCTGTAGCCTCCTTTTCCGCTGCCATTTCCCGCAGCTCCTGCCGAAAATATAGCCCTTTTTCCGGTTGACAACCACCAAGTGCGCTTGAAAATTTGTCAACCGGAGGTTGCGATTGGGGGTTGGGGGAAATATCCGTTTACAATTCCAGCTAATTATGTTGCAATTTTAAAAAATTTCGCATCCAATCTAAGGTTTTT
Source organism: Clostridia bacterium (assembly GCA_910576205.1). Lineage (GTDB taxonomy): Bacteria > Bacillota > Clostridia > Lachnospirales > Lachnospiraceae > RGIG4284. The sequence continues at coordinate 52,107 of CAJTHL010000012.1, forward strand.
ACCCCAGTCTTATTTCCGCCTATAACAAAACTGCAATCCAGTGCAGCCGGCTCATTTATCCTGGCATGTAACAGCGTTCCCGAAACATTCTTTGTACCAGATACATCCTTGTTTTTCACGCAAGTAAATATCCGGGAAATATTGGAAAGTATCTGATTATTTGTAGGACAAAAGTGCCACGGTCTCAACATTCCCCGACCAGGGAAACATATCCACACACCCCGCCTTCACCAGCCTGTACCCCCGCTCCTTAAAAATCCCAAGATCCCGCGCCAGGCTGGTGGGCTTGCAGGATATATACACCATCTGCTCCACCCCATAGCCAATGATTTTCTCCAGAGCCTTTGGATGAATCCCGTCCCGCGGCGGGTCAAGGACAATGAAATCCGGCCGCTCCTCTATTTCGTCCAGAAGCTTTAACACATCTCCTGCCAGAAACGAGCAGTTTGACAGGCCGTTAAGCCTGGCGTTTACGCGGGCGGCCTCCACCGCCTCCTCCACGATCTCCATGCCGATCACCTGTTTTGCCACAGAGGCCAGTAACTGGGCAATGGTCCCTGTGCCGCTGTACAGATCAAAAATCACCTTGTCCTTTGTAGCTCCCACATAGGAACGGACCTTTTCATAGAGCACCTCCGCCCCCAGGGAATTTGTCTGGAAAAAAGAAAATGGGGAAATCCGGAAATCAAGCCCCAGTAATTCCTCCCGGAAATAATCCTGGCCATAGAGAATCTCCGTGCCGTCGTTTTGTACCACGTCAGCCAGGCTGTCATTCTTTGTGTGCAGAATGCCCACCAGCTTTCCCTCCAGGGATAAGGACAGCAGGCAGTCCTTCCACGCTTCCAGAAGTTTCTCCTCCGACTGCCAGCCAGAATCCCCTTTTCCAATACAAGCTCCCTCTTCCGCGCCATTCTCCCGGAAATCCTGTGTCGTCGTTACCAGATCTGCCAGGATTTCCCCGGTTTTTGCGCCCTTTCGCACCAGCAGATGTCTTAGATATCCCCTGTGCTGCATTTTATGATAAAAGGGGACGTTGAGGTTTTTGAAAAAACGAAGGGTCTCCCCCAGAATCCTTCTAAAATCCCCGTCCGCAATCCGGCATTCCTCCACAGGCACAATATCGTAAAAGCTGCCCCTTTTGTGCATGCCCAGAGCCAGAGGCCCGTCTTTATACGCATCCCCAAAGGAAAATTCCATCTTGTTGCGGTATCCGTAAATCCTGGGGCTTGGAAGGATTTCCTTAAACAGGTATGTGCCATCCCCCACCGCCTCGTCCAGGATTTCCTTTACCTGGCCTTCCTTTAACTTAAGCTGCTCCTCATAAGACAGCCTCTGGTAAGTGCAGCCGCCGCATTCTCCAAAATGCCTGCAGGCAGGCTCCACCTCCAGAGGGGACGGCGCAAGCACATCCAAAAGGCGTCCCTCACATTTCCCCTTCCGCAGCTTCCGGATAGCAAAACGCACTTTCTGCCCCGGAAGCGTATTTTTTATAAAAATCCGCCTGTCCTCTATAGGCACAATCCCCATGTTGGGAAATTCCACCTTTTCTATCACGCCCTCATAAATCTGTCCCTTTTTCATATTCCTCTCCATTTTAGCGCCGTTTTTTTCTGCATCTATGAAAAAAGCCGCCACAGTCCCCTTTCCCTGTAAACCCTTCCGGGCGGGCAGCCTCTGCTGTCCGACAAGGGATGCCACTGTGGCAGCTTTTCCTTATCTCTCATTCACAATGTGGGAAAACCAGAACCTTCTCCCTATCCTATTTCTTCTCGCCCTCTTCGTCGTCATCGAAAAAGTCGTCGTCGAAGTCATCGTCAAAATCGTCCTCGAAATCCTCCAGGTAATCCGGTGTAAAATAGCGGTATACCGCGTAGGCGATGGCTGCCACAGCCGCTACCGCGCCGATAATGGCCAGAACCCAGAGAAGGGTATTTTTGTTTTTCTCCTCTACTTCTTTTTTATGCAGCAGTTCGTTCAGCTTTGTGGTTGCCAGTAAATCATCAAATTTGCTCTTATTCATACACATATTACTCACCCGTTTTCCTTTCTCTGAATAGGGCGCTGCCTATACGCCTCTATTCCAAATTTTTGTTATTGACAGTATACCACAGATAGAGGAAAATTACTATCTTTTTTCTGGAAAACTCTGCATATTCTTATTGAAGCTTACTCCACATCCTGCAGTGCAGCCAGATCTTCCTCCCCGGTGCGGACCTTAACTACTTTACCCACTGGATAGACGAAAATCTTACCGTCGCCGATATGGCCGGTGTAGAGGGCCTTCTTCGCCGCTTCGATTACCGCGTCCACCGGAATATTCCCCACAATCACCTCCACTTTTACTTTGGGAAGTAAAGTGGCGTCCATCTCCACGCCTCTGTATCGTTCTCCGGCTCCTTTCTGGACACCGCAGCCCATAACCTGGGTAACAGTCATTCCAGTGACTCCAATATCATTCATGGCTTTCTTTAACTGGTCATACCGGGACAGCTTTGCAATAATGGACACCTTATAAATACCTGTGTTCGCCTCCGTCATTTTTACAAGCTTAACTGCCGCCGCTTTCTGCGCATCGGAGGCCTCCTCATAAGCATCCACACCCAGATTTGTATTCTCGTTTATGTCCATGGTCATGGTATTGGAAATATCCATAATGCTAAAGCCCGCATAAGCTGAGGGCAGTCCATGCTCGCAGGAATCCAGCCCCACAATCTCCTCCTCTTCTGTGACGCGAAGTCCCACAAGAACTTTGATTACCAGGAAGGCAAGGGTAATAGTAACCGCCGTCCAGGCCGCTACCGCGGCGAATCCGATAAACTGTTTCCCCAGAAGCGAAAAACCTCCTCCATAGAACACCCCTGTCAGACTGTCGTTTCCCGGGGCGCTGGTTGTGGCAAAAAGCCCCACTGCAAGAGTCCCCCAGATTCCGTTAAGGCAGTGGACAGCCACAGCTCCCACCGGGTCGTCTATGCGCAGCACATTGTCCAGAAGCCAGACGCCGAATACTACCAGAAGCCCTGCCACTGCGCCAATCACAATGGAACCGGCAACATCCGTCACATCACAGGGAGCAGTAATAGCCACCAGGCCCGCCAGGGACGCGTTCAGACACATGGATACATCCGGCTTTCCGTATTTCAGCCATGTAAAAATCATACATACCACCGTCGCAATAGCCGGAGCCACAGTAGTCGTAAGGAAAACAGACCCCAGCTGCTCCACAGACGTGGCCGCCGCGCCGTTAAATCCATACCAGCCCAGCCAGAGAATAAATACGCCCAGACAGCCCAGGGGAAGATTGTGGCCGGGAAAGGCATTTACCCTGGTAATCTTTCCGGATTTGTCCCTGGAAAATTTTCCAATCCTGGGTCCCAGAATCTTTGCGCCGATCAGTGCAGATATGCCGCCCACCATATGGATGGCACAGGAGCCTGCAAAATCATGGAAGCCTATCTGAGCCAGCCAGCCGCCGCCCCAGATCCAATGTGCCTCTATGGGATAAATTAAGGCGGAGATCACACCAGAGTAGATACAGTAGGACAAAAATTTTGTCCGCTCAGCCATGGCTCCGGAAACAATAGTTGCCGTAGTGGCGCAGAACACCAGGTTAAACACAAAATTCGACCAGTCGAAATCCGCGTAGCTGGTAAAAATGTCAAATCCGGGCTTTCCGATGAGTCCCATCAGATCTTCTCCCAAGAGCAGACTGAAACCAATCAGAATAAACACTACTGTTCCAATACAAAAATCCATTAAGTTCTTCATCAGAATATTGCCGGTATTTTTTGCCCTGGTAAATCCTGCCTCCACCATGGCAAATCCCGCCTGCATCCAGAAAACAAGCGCAGCTCCTATCAGGAACCAGACGCCGAACAGCTGGCTGTTCACAACGTTCATCATTTCATCACTCATAATCGTTTCCTCCTCATTTACGGCTCTGGCAAAAAAAGGAGATTTCGTGAGGTTTTCCCTCTCAAAATCTCCGTTGATTTTCCTTTTCCCAAAGCCTTTCTGGCAACAATAAAGGCGCTTCCTGTCTGCAACAAGAAACGCCTTTGTTTTGTTATCCCTTATTATACTCTGCCAGATACTTTTGTCAAATAAATTTCATACTTTTTTCTATCTTTGTGAAATCCTTTCTCTCTGCCAGCCTTAGCTGCTTTAAATTTCTCCGTTTTCCACAATGTGAATAAATAGCAATACATAAATACAAGGCGATCCCCGTTCACATTTTATTCATACAACCTTCAAAAAACGTTAAATTCATTCTCATACTCCATTCATTTCTCCTCCATATAATAGTTAACATAGAAAGACAGATAAATGTTTTACCAACCAAGATCATTCCTTACAATTTGAATAAACTTTTTCATAATAAATGCCAGGCAGATCCGCTGCCTGGCATCCTCCCGTTCCGGGAAACTTTTTATACCTCAAACATAAGATCTCCATAGGAGGGCATGGGCCACATATCCTTGTCCACAATCATTTCCAGCAGGTCTACCGGGCCGCGGAGCTTTTCCATGGCTGGGATAACCGTGTCGTGAAAATAGTGGGCCAGGGCTGCTCCCTCCTCCACCTCACCGGCTTTCCTCTCCACATCCGCCAGCTTTGACAGGGCTTCTTTTGTGTCGGACAAAAGGGCGGACGTCTCCTGCAAAAGCTCTGTCTGGACGCCGGCCTCCGCCCCCGCCGCCGTGACTGCGTTCACCGTATCCGCCAGGAAACGGGTATAGCGGATAACCGCAGGAATAATCTGTTTTCCGGCTATATCTATCATGGTTCTGGCCTCAATGTTGATGGCTTTGGCGTAGGCCTCATACTGGATTTCCGCCCGGGATTCCAGCTCCTTGCGGCTGAATACGCCGTATTTTTCAAAAAGAGCCACCGCCTTCTCCGTGGTGAGGGCCGGGATGGCGTCCACCATGGATTTGATATTGGGAAGGCCTCTCCTTTCGGCCTCTTTCACCCATTCCTCCGAGTAACCGTTGCCGTTAAAAATAATCCTCTGGTGATCGGTTAAATATTTTTTGATAAGGTCATGGACGGCTACTTCGAAGTCCTCCGCCTTTTCCAGCAAATCGCAGGCCTCCCCAAAAGCATCCGCCACAATGGTGTTAAGCACCGTGTTGGGGGAAGCGATGGAGTCCTTGGAGCCCACCATGCGGAACTCAAACTTGTTTCCTGTAAAGGCAAAGGGGGAGGTGCGGTTTCTGTCCGTGGCGTCCCTGGCCACATCCGGCAGGGTCTTAACGCCGGTGTCCAGCTTTCCGCCCTTTAGGGAGTGGGTGGCAATGCCGGTGCTGATAAGCTGCTCTACCACGTCCTCCAGCTGCTCCCCCAGGAAAATGGAGATAATGGCCGGAGGCGCCTCGTTGGCTCCCAGACGATGGTCATTGCCCACATCCGCCGCAGACTCCCTAAGCAGATCCGCATGGGTGTCCACTGCCTTTAAAATACAGGCCAGCACCAGAAGAAACTGAATATTTTCATGGGGCGTAACGCCCGGCTCCAACAGGTTAATGCCATCGTCCGTGGTGACAGACCAGTTGTTGTGCTTGCCAGAGCCGTTGACTCCTGCAAAGGGCTTCTCGTGGAGCAGACATTGAAGGCCGTGACGACAGGCCACCATCTTTAAAGTCTTCATAACGATCTGGTTGTGGTCTACTGCCACATTGGCCTCCGCATAAATAGGCGCCAGCTCATGCTGGGCCGGAGCCACCTCATTGTGCTGTGTCTTGGCCGTGACGCCCAGTCTCCACAGCTCTTCGTTGACCTCCTTCATAAAGGCGGCAATCCGCTGACGGATGGTGCCAAAATAGTGATCGTCCAGCTCCTGTCCCTTGGGGGGCATGGCGCCAAACAAGGTGCGGCCAGTGTAGATCAGATCCTTTCTCTGAAGATATTTTTCCTTATCCACCAGGAAATACTCCTGCTCCGGGCCCACGGAGGGCGTCACCCTCCTGGATGTGGTATTTCCAAATAAGCGCAGGAGGCGTAAAGACTGGATGTTGATAGCTTCCATGGAACGCAATAGAGGCGTTTTCTGGTCGAGAGCCTCCCCGGTGTAGGAGCAGAACGCAGTGGGTATGCAAAGGGTGGCTCCTGCGGCGTCCTGTCTCACAAAAGCCGGGGAGGTGCAATCCCAGGCAGTATAGCCTCTGGCCTCAAAGGTGGCGCGAAGCCCGCCGGAGGGAAAGGAGGATGCGTCCGGCTCTCCTTTGATAAGCTCCTTTCCGGAAAAGCTCATCAGCACTTTGCCGTCATCCTTTGGCGCGGAAATGAAAGAGTCGTGCTTCTCCGCCGTAACCCCGGTCAACGGCTGGAACCAGTGGGTGTAGTGGGTGGCTCCCTTTTCAATAGCCCACTCCTTCATCTCATGGGCAATCACGTCGGCCGTGGCCAGATCCAGTTCCTTTCCCTCCTCAATGGTTTTCTTTAACTCTTTGTACACCTTTTTGGGGAGCCGCTCCTGCATGACCGTGTCATTAAATACGTTTTCCCCGAAAATCCTGGATACATTGATAAATTCACTCATAATATTCTCCGTCCTTTCTGAAAGCTTCCTGCAAAAAATCCTGTTTTCTACGCAAAAAAGGCATTCCATCTGTATGGAACACCTTTGTCGCCATGTATGTAACAGAATTATTATGTTTTCCGGGCCTGTGGCCGCATTCTGATTAGAAATATTTCTAATCTTTCTCTAACATACACGAATTAGTTTGAAAAAGCAAGAGGTTTTTTACGATTCCCCCGTTTTTTCTCTTTTTTCCCATATGGGCACCCGAAAATCAGGATTTTTGTTCAATCCGCACAAGCCGCTTCAAGCTCCTGCCTTTCTTCCGGCGTCATAGGCTCCGTAACGGAATTGTCCATATCCCGGTTTTCCGCAATGAACACGCTGGCTCCCTCCCGGAGAATAATGGCATGGCGCACGCCGATTTCCACCAGGTACACGGCTTTGCTCTGTAGCTTCCGGGCAGTCACCGCGCCGGCCTCATCTCGCTCAAAAAGCCAGGCGTCTCCGGAAAGCAGCACAAAGGCCTCCTGGGAATCCAGATGGCGTCCCCAGGCCGTTACGGCAGAGAGACCGTTTACCTCTGGGTCATACACATGAGCCGCCAGCCTCCAGGCGCCGCTGTTGTGCAATACGGAAAAGCCGCTCTCCTTTACTTCATACTGTTTCATCCGTGTGCCTCCCAATACTCCATCCATTTTACGCACAGCTCCATCCACCGGGCCACATGGGGATCCTCGATTCTGCCTTTTTCCAGCTCTTCCACCTCTTTGGTGGCCAGAGACAAACCGTGGACTCCATAGGGAAATACATGCAGCTCTACCGGAATATTAAACTTTGCCAGCGCGCCGGCCAGCAGCAGAGAATTCTGGAAAGGAACCAGCTCATCCTCCGCCGTATGCCATATGAAGGCCGGAACAGCCTCCGCCGTCACAAGCTTCTCCAGGCTGTAGTGTTGCTGGGCCTCCTCATCCGGGCCCGCCAGGCGCCTAAAGCTTCCCCTGTGGGCATATACTCCCGCGCTTATGACCGGATAACACAAAATCATGGCATCCGGCCTGTGAAGCCGAAGATCTGTCCCCTCCGGAAAACGGCTTGCGTCGTTCCAGAGGATTCCAAGGCTGGCCGCCAGATGGGCTCCCGCCGAAAATCCGCACACATAGACGTGCTTTCCCTCTATGCCATACTGCCCTCTCCGGCTGTTTACATAGGCCACCGCCGCTCCAAGCTCCCCTAAGGGAGCGTTTTCCAGAGGCTCCCTCTCCTCGCCCAGCTGATACGTCAGCACAAAGGCATGATACCCGGCTTTCCCAAAGGCCTCCGCCACCGGGCGGGCCTCCCGGGCAGAGACAAACTCGTATCCCCCTCCCGGGCATATTACCACAGCGCCCTTTGCCTCCCCCTCTACGGGGTAGATTTCCACATAAGCGCCGCTCTTTGTAACTTCTACTCGCTCCATTTGCGTTTCCCTTCCTTTTTACCGGATTTACTGGATAGGCATCATAAGATTGGGCAGGAACATCACAAGCCCAGGACAGAAGGTTACGATCAACAGGGCAATCACCATCATAACATAGAAGGGAAGCATGGCTTTTGACAGCTTCTCAATCTTGATACCGGAAACGGCGCTTCCCACAAACAGCGTACCGCCTACAGGAGGCGTAATCAGACCAATACCTAAGTTCAGCACCATGATCGCGCCAAAGTGTACGGGGTCCACGCCGATTCCCGTTGCAATGGGAAGCAGGATGGGCGTACAAACCAGAATCAGAGCTGACATATCCATTACGCAGCCCAGCACCAGAAGGAGCACGTTCATAATCAGCATGATTACATATTTGTTGTCGGAAACGCCAAGGATAGCGTTGGCAACCAGCTCCGGCATCTTTAAGTAGGTCAGCATCCAGCCAAAGGCAGAGGATGTGGAAATCAGAATCAGCACGATGGCCAGCGTATTAAGGCCTCTCTCCAATACCTGCCAGATACCCTTCAGATCCAGCTCCCGGTACACAAACAGGGAAACGATCAACGCGTATACCACGGCAATAGCCGCGGACTCTGTGGCCGTAAACATACCGAACACCACGCCGATAACCACGATCAGCACGGTTAACAGGCCCCAGACAGATTCCCAGCAGGTTTTCAACACATTCTTAATGTTGAAGGGATCGCCCTTGGGATAATGTCTCTTTACCGAAACAACATAGCTGTAGATCATAAGGACGATTGCCAGCACGATGCCAGGCACATATCCCGCCAGGAACAGACGTCCCACGGATACGGAACCTGCAACGGTGGCGTACAGCACCATATTATGGCTGGGAGGAATCAGAAGTCCCTGTACGGAGGACGCCATGGTTACACAGGTGGAAAACTCACCGTCGTATCCCTCATCTCTCATCATGGGGATCAGAATGGTTCCCAGGGACGCCGTATCCGCTGTGGAAGAGCCGGAAATACCTCCGAAGAAAAGGGATGCCACAATATTTACCATGGCAAGACCGCCCCGCATCCAGCCGATTAGGGCATTGGACAAAGCGATCAGTCGTTTTGAGATACCTCCGCTTCCCATAAGCTCACCGGCCAGAATAAAGAAAGGCACAGCCATCAGAGAGAATACGTTTACCCCCTTTACCATAAGCTGGGCCACCTGCATCAGAGGCAGTTCCAGATAGAGACAGGTCAGCAGCGTGGAGATACCGATACCAAACGCAATGGGGAATCTGCAAACGATAAAGAATACAAATGTTACCATCAGAATCAGAATTGCGGTAGTCTCTCTATTCATTTGTCTTTCCCCCTTTCATGCGATAGAAGAATCCGATCAGACGCTCAATTTCCATCAGACACAGGGCAACCCCGGCAATAGGGATAGCCAGATACAAATACATGGATTTTACGCGCAGTCCGGTCATCATGCTTCTTCCCATAAGCTGGGCAAACTGCCATCCATAGATAATCATAAACCAGGAAAAACAGAAGATCATCACCTGCGCCATGCCCTTAAAGAAGTTTACCACCTTTTCCGGAAGAAACAGATCAATAACCGTCATACGGATATGGGTATCCTTGCGGATAGCAAGGGCCGCGCTAATCATGGACATGTAAACCATGCATAAAAGGGCCAGCTCTTCTCCCCAGGAAGGGCTGTTATTTAAGACAAATCTACCAAACACCACATAAGCAGTTACCACAACCATACCAACAAAGAATATCTTGCACAGGGTCATGAAAACCAGGTATACATAGTCGAAAAACTTTGTGACTTTTTCCAAGACTCTCCTCCTCTCATGAAGAGAAGGAGGGGAGCGTGTGTCCCCTCCTCCTTACTTTTGCAGGTATTATTTCATACTTAAGATCTGATCATACAGGCTCTTCAGCTCCTCTGTTTTGGTGTACTCAGCCGTTACGTCTGCAGTTGCCTCTACGAAAGGTGTGTTGTCCGTGATCTCGATCACGTTCGCGCCTGCTGCCTTGATATCCTCCAGAAGCTGTCCATCCAGCTCTGTGATGGTCTCTTTGTTGTACTTCTCAGTTGCCTTCGCGGCATCCAGAAGGATCTGCTGATCCTCTGCGGAAAGTCCGTTCCATACGCTCTCGCTCATCAGGATGATGGAGGGGCTGTATGTATGTCCGGTCAGCGTGTAGTTGGGAGCCACCTCATAAAACTTGTTTGAGTAGTACCCGGAGTGGGGCTGCTCAGCGCCATCCACAACGCCTGTCTGCAGAGAAGAATACAGCTCGGAGAAGGAAATGGGGGTTGCGCTGGCGCCAAGAGCTGTGGTGGTCCCTTCCATGATCAGCGTGGTGGGAACACGAAGCTTCAGACCCTTGAAGTCCTCTACGCTCTCGATGGGCTTGCTCTCGATGGTGAAGAAGTTACGGGAACCCTCGTCCAGGTAGAACAGACCAACCATGCCCATTCCCTTTTCCTGGGGCTCAGCTAAGAAATCAGCGCCGATCTCACTCTCCAGAACGTTCCACAGATGCTCACGGCCCTGGAATACGAAGGGAAGTCCGAACAGGTTCAGCTTCTCCGCGCCAAAGTCAGCCAGGGAGTTGGTGTTACCACGGCAGATATCGATAGCGCCGCCGCCCATCTGAATGGTCTGGTAAGCGGTCTTCTCATCGCCTAACTGGCCGGCCGGGAATACGTCGATCTCGATACGTCCGTTGGACATTTCAGCTACCTGCTCCGCGAAGTAATCCGCGCACTCGTCCATGATGTGTCCATCAGGATTCAGCTCCGCGTACTTCAGTACGATCTCAGCCTCTCCTGTGGATGCCGTGGGCTCCTCAGTCTCTGCGGGAGCGTCCGTCTCGGGAGCGTCCTGCTCTGTCTCGGCGGGCTGCTCCGCAGGCGCCTCCTGCTTGTTTCCGCATCCTGCCAGCATGGTCATTGCCAGTGTCAGTGACAGGATTGTTGCTACTACCTTTCTCTTCATAAATATTGCCTCCTGTTTTGCATTTTATATTTCCAGGCCCAGGGGCCTTTCCATATCACATTGAATTGTGGCGAAGGGCTTTTGGGATACCCTCCCCGTCTATTTTATCACCTTTTATGGTTCTGTCAACATTTCCCTTTAAAAGGAAGCCGCTTTGCAGGCGTCCAGGAAATTCTTCACCTGCTGGTCGGTGATCTTGTCGTCCATGCCAACGCAGGATACAGAGATCTGGTTTTCCGGGTTGTTTCCGTTTTTCACCAGATCCGCCACCTCCGCGAATACCTCTTCCCGGGATGCCTTCATCAGACGCACCGGGCTGTAGCGGGCGTTTAAGAATACGTGGGGAAGCGCTTCCCGCACGGCCTTGATATTGGAGAACGCGCCCACCTCCGCAAAGGTCAGCCCCCTTACCTGGCTGTACCCCTGCACCACGTGCTCCATGGATTTACCACAATGATGAATACCGAAGTTTCCGAACGCGTCCGCAAGCTGCTGGTCGTATTTCAGCAGGAATTTTTCATAGAGATCGTTGGACACCATCTCCACGGAACAGTTGGAGGTCAGATAGTTCTCCGGCATGACCTGGCGCACAATAGCGGTAACGCCGCCGGAGACATCGTTTGACAGGGCCTTGAACCGCTTTCCGATATCGATGCTCATCTTCGTGATCTCCGCAAGCAATGCGTCCACCTCGTCCGGCGCCGTATAGTAGGCCGCCATAACCTCCTGGCCCATAAGGTCCATAGCGATATTCTGGATTCCCATAAGGTTGATGTAGGTCTCTACCCTTCCATACTTCTCCAGAAGGTAATCGATCTGCTTCTGGGTTCTCTGCCATACGGGATTGGCAGCCAGATCCGGAGCCTTGATTTCTGTAATCTCGTCCTCGTCCAGGTTCCTGCTCATAACCTGGGGAGAAGTATCCTTTTCATAGCGGATTTCACAGCCCAGAATTTCTGAGTAGAGATATCCCGCCGCCAGGAAATCCGAGCCCAGAAGCGGGCGCTTCTTCGGATCTTTTTCCCCCAGCCCATACTCACCAAAGTGCTCGTAGAGAGCTTTCTTCATCTTAAGGTCGCATTCCATCCGGTATTCAGGGTCGTCAAAAAATTCCTGGGTGAAATCCACACCGGCATTTTTGTGCCACCAGCTTGGATGAAAGGTAATGTCATATTTCATCATAATCTTTACTCCTATTAAAGCCGCTGCGCGACGGCTCTGAAGGGTGAAGTCCCTTTGGTACACATGTTCTGAGAGAAACTTTCATTCGAAAAAGCGCTCATGAAAGTTCCTCTCGTGCGCCTTCGCGACCTCACCTGTATGGTTTTCGATTCTGCTTTTCAGGCTTCCAGCTGGTGGAGCATATTGTAGAGCTGCTCCTGCTCCGCCGGAGTCTTGCAGTAGGTGACTGCAATCAGCTTCTGGTTGGGTTTCCACAGCTGTCTAAGAGCCGCAAAGCTGTTCTCCGGGTTACCCACCGCCCTGGCGTTTAAGATAATGCCGGAGCCCGCAAAGGCTTCTCCAAATACGGCGGGGTTGTTGGGAGAGGGGTCGGTTTCAATGGTAAACGCCCCGTCCGCCATCCAAATATTGGAAATGTTTTTTACCATCTCGATCTTCTTTTCCCAAACACCACAGGAATGATATACCATGCCGCCAAACTGCTGGCCGATACGCACGTCGCAGTCCACAAAGAGATCTTCGTAATCCTCTGCCTGAAGCATAATGGAAGCATCGTCAGAAAGCCCTACGCCCCGGAACGCCCGACTGCTGGCAAATCCATGTCCCGGGCGGGCCAGTGCATCGCCAATCATCTCCTGCTGCTGCTTTAAGAAATCAATCAAAAGTCCGCTCACCAGCTCCGCCGCCTGCTTTAATTCCTCCGGGGAATCGTACACTTCCATAAACAAGTCGTTCATGGGAAGCAGGTAGGTCAGCATGTTTAAGGGGGACTGAAGGTCACAGAAGGACACGGGGATTTTTCCCTTAGTCTGATCCATGAAATATTCTACCATTTCCAGGATGTACTTTCCCTCTGCCGTCTGGGCGATGGGCACATAATCCGCATCCAGGATTTCCTTAGCGCTCTTAAAGGCCGCCGTCACATGGGGGGCCTGTCCCTCATTCCAGCCATAGGAGGCTCCGAAGCAGGAGGCGATATACCCGATGCCATACCAGGGCTCCAGGAAATTGGCCACATCCGCTTTGTAGGCCATGCTGGCTTTTAACGCCCCCAGCTGAAGGGCCAGGGATTCCTTGTAATCCCTGCATTTGTCGTAAAATACGCCGTCCGCCCGGACCCTGCGGTATACCAGAAGTCCGCTGTCCGCCTCCGTAAAGGCTTTGTTCTTCTCCAGAAGAGACGCCTCATAATCCGCGTAGGCATCCATATCGAAATCAGCCGGGCTGATAGGTTGTACCGCCGTCCCCTGGGAGTCCCGCAAGGTTGTATCAAATTTCACTTCCGCCATGTTTGCTCCTTTTCCTGCCCTTTCTCCTGTCCATATACCGGATAGGCTGCAGGTTCTCTTTGATGATTTCCTTCAAAAGCCGGATTTCCTCTGTATCCAGCCCTTTCAAAGGCAGGATAAAACCCCTGGCCTTTGTGATAAAAATATAGAAATACTGATCCCGCTCATAGACCCGGTAGGTCTGCTCCCAGGTAAAAGAGGTCTTTTCCGTCTGGTTTTTCACAAAAATACCCTTGTCCGACACCCTCACCTCATAGAATTTCCGGGGTGTAGCAAGATCAAATTTTCTGATCTGGTTCTTTACGGACACCACATACCGGAAAAGGTAGCTTAGGGGAGCCAGAAGGCCGAAAATGGTGCAGATCACCCCAAGGGCATTGCTTCCCGTGGCAAAATTGACTCCCGCCAGCACCAGCAGGATCAGCGGCATCAGCGCCAGGGAAACCCAGCGGTATCCGATCTGGAACGCGTTAAAATCGCTGAAATCCCGGTATACCTTGTCGTCCACATAGGTTTCCACAGTGACGCTTCTGCCTTCCTTTTTTACAGACACGCTTTCATTACCTCATAGGCTCCCTTGGTGCGGATATCCTCCAGGTATCCGGCCACGGCCGCCTCAAAGCCTGCAATCTTTGTGAGATCCTCGCCCCAGAAGGCTTCGTTGGCGCATACGGCGTGGGCCAGGTCAGCAGCCGTATCGTCTTTGTGGGCCTCATAAAACTCCAGAATCGGCCGGTCGTCCTTGATGGTGTACTCGTTCTCTCCTCTTGTTCCCACAAGGCCCTCTTCCGTAAGCTTCTGGCCGTTGTAGAAAGCGATATAGAATGCGAAGGAGGCCGTAATGCATTTGGGCAGCTCCCCGAATTTCTCCACGTATCCCTTGAAGCTTGGCATCACGCGGGCTTTCCACTTGGACGTGGAGTTGAGGGCAATAGCCAGAAGGGCGTGATCGATGAACGGATTCTTGAAACGCTCTGTGACAGAGGCCGCAAATCCCTCCAGCTCATCCTTTGGCAGGGTCAGTGTGGGGATTATCTCCTCGTAAATAGTCTTGTTCATGAATTTCTGGATAACCTCGTCCTCCATGCAGTTGCGCACGATATCCTGTCCGGCCAGGTACGCTCCCAATACCATGCTGGTGTGGGCGCCGTTTAAGATGCGGACCTTTCTCTGCTTGTAGGGCTTGTGGTTGTCGGTAATCAGCACGGGAAGGCCTGCCTCGGCAAAGGGAAGCTCTTTTTTCAGGCTCTCCGGCCCCTCGATTACCCAGAAGCCAAACACCTCTCCGGTGTCGATGATGTTATCCTCGTAGCCGTTTTCCTCGTTGATGGCTGCGGCTTCGTTTCTGGGATAGCCGGTTACAATGCGGTCTACCAGGGTGGAGCAGAAGATGTTTTCTCCCTTAATCCACGCCTCAAATTCCTCTCCCAGCTCCCACTGCTTCGCATACTGAAGCACACATTTCTCCAGCTCTTTTCCGTTGTTGTCGATAAGCTCGCAGGACAGTATCACAAAGCCCTTGCCTGCCTCTTTTCCGAAGTTTTTAAATCTCTCATACAGGAACTGGGTAAGCTTGCCCGGGTAGCTGGCCGCGGGCCGGTCTGTAAACTGGCAGGCCGGGTCGTAGGCAATGCCTGCCTCTGTGGTATTGCAGGATATGTAGCGCAAATCCGGATTTTTGGCGCAGTCCATCAGCGCGTCAAAATCTTTGTAGGGATTTAAGCATCTGCTCACACAGCTGATGATTCTCCTGGCATTGACCTTCTCTCCGTTCTCAAATCCTCTTAAGTAAAGGGTGTAAAGGCCTTCCTGCTCGTTAATCATATCCGCAAGACCCGGAGCGATGGGCTGGCACAGCACCACCTTGCCGTTAAAGCCTGCCTTCTCGTTCATCATATCGAAGAAGTAATCCACAAAGGCACGGAGGAAGTTTCCCTCTCCGAACTGGAGTACCCGCTCCGGTGCGTCTTTCAGCAGAAATCCATCATACCCCTGCTCTTCCAGTGTTGCGTAGCATAACTTTTTCATGACTTGTTTCTCCTTTTTGAAAATGGTTAAAATTTATCCGTCTTGAAGGCATCCCTAAGGGATGTCCCCTGGCTTCACGTTTCTGTCTTTACCGCCTGCGCCGTCCGCCCCGCGGCATTTTCTTTTCTGGGCGCTTACAGGGTCACGCCCTGCTTGAAGATGGCCATATCGTGGAATCCGGCCTCCTCCGCCTTGACCTTCTCGCCGGACGCTACCGCCAGCACATACCGGAACAGCTCCTCTGCCAGCTCTTCCATGGTGGTGCCTTCTACCAGGGTGCCGCAGTTAAAATCAATCCAGTTCTGCTTCCTGCTGGAGAGCTGGGTGTTGGAAGAAATCTTCACTGTGGGCACCGGGGACGCAAAGGGCGTTCCCCTTCCTGTGGTAAACAGGACGATATGGGCGCCGGAGGCTGCCAGAGCCGTGGAGGCTACCAGATCGTTGCCCGGGGCGCTTAACAGGTTCAGGCCCTTCACGGACACAGGCTCCCCATACTTCAGCACACCCTTCACCGGCGCGCTGCCGGATTTCTGTGTGCAGCCCAGGGATTTATCCTCCAGGGTGGAGATGCCTCCCTTTTTGTTGCCTGGAGAGGGGTTCTCGTAAATGGTCTGGTTATGGCTGGTAAAATAATTCTTAAAATCATTGATAAGATCTACGGTTTTTCCGAAAAGCTCCTCATTTTCACAGCGGTTCATAAGGAGGGTCTCTGCGCCGAACATCTCCGGCACTTCCGTCAGGATGGTGGTGCCTCCCTGGGAAATAAGAATATCGGAGAACGCTCCAACCGCCGGATTAGCCGTAATACCGGAAAGGCCGTCGGAGCCGCCGCATTTCATGCCGATAATCAGCTCGCTTGCCGGAATGGGCTCCCTCTGGCAGCGGCCCGCATATTCTGCCAGGCCTTCTATAATCTTCAGCGCCTCGGCGATTTCATCCCCGCACTCCTGGGAAACCAGGAATTTCACACGCTCCGGGTCATATTCGCCGATATGCTTTTTCAGTTCCTCAATGTTGCTGTTCTCACAGCCAAGGCCCAGCACAAGTACGGCTCCGGCATTGGGATGGTTTACCAGATCCGCCAGAATCTGACGGGTGTTGTCCTGGTCGTCCCCCATCTGGGAACAGCCATAAGGGTGGGGAAACGCCACGATTTCCTCCACGCTGCCCTTGACAAATTTCCGGGCCTTACGCTCAATAGACGTGGCCACATTGTTTACACAGCCTACGGTGGGGATAATCCAGATCTCATTGCGGACGCCCACCTTTCCGTTGGCCCTGCGGTAGCCCTGGAAGCAGACCGCCTCCTTTGCCTCCATTTTCGAAACCTCCGGGGTATAGGTGTATTCCAGCAGATCCCCAAGACCCGTCTTAATGTTGTGGGTATGTACCCAGCCTCCCCTGGCGATTGACTCCTTTGCCACACCAATGGGGGCGTTGTATTTGATTACCTTTGCCCCTGCCTCAATGTCCTCAAGGGCAAATTTATGACCCTGGGGAATGTCCTCCTTCAAGGTCACTTCCTGCCCGGCCACCTCCAGGGTGCGCCCGGCTTCCAGGGGCTTTAAGGCTACGGCTACCATGTCGTCGGGATGAATCTTAATAAAATCCTGCATTAAAACATCCTCCTAATTCTGAGTTTGGCATTATCTTTTTGCCGATGTAAGTACTTACATTTATATTATATCATACTCTTCGGCTTGTCAATGTGTTTTTTGTCTATTTTATCATTTTAACAAAATATTTACGCGGTATTTTTCATTATTTTTTCCTGTTTGGGGTTGATTTTTCCAAAATGGGATTGTATAATCTTTGTAAATCATGTAAGCATTTACATTTTTGTGGCTATGAGGTGGACATCCATGAATATTTATGACATTTCCAGGCAGGCCGGCGTGTCCATTGCTACCGTTTCCCGGGTCCTTAACGGAAGCGGAAAAGTCAGTGAGGCTACCCGGGAAAAAATCCTTTCTATTATAAAAGAAACAGGCTACACCCCAAACGCCTTTGCCAGAGGGCTGGGGCTGAACACCATGAATACCATCGGAATCCTCTGCGCGGACTCCTCCGACCCCTATCTGGCTCTGGCCATCTATCATGTGGAGCAGGAGCTGCGCTCCCACGGATACGATTCCATTTTATGCTGTACCGGATACGACTACCAGACCAAGGTAAAATATCTGGAACTGCTTTTGTCCAAGCGGGTGGACGCCGTCATTCTGGCTGGCTCCACTTTTGTGGAGGCTTCCCCCGCCCAGAACCGGCATATTCTGGACGCGGCAAAGGAGGTTCCCGTCATTATCATTAACGGCTACCTGGAAGGCAGGGGCATTTACTGTTCCGTGTGCGATGATTTTGACGCCCTCCGGGCAGCTACGAAGCGGGTTCTGGACTGTGACCGCAAAAATCCCCTCTACCTTTACCGGGCTTTATCCTACAGCGGACGGGAAAAGCTGCGGGGCTTTGAGGCTGCCTGTCTGGATTACGGCCTGTCCAGGGAAGCGTATCATACCGGCGGCGTCAACGGCTCCATCTATGATACCATAAACTTTCTGGAGGAGCTGCAAAAGCAGAAACATTTTGACATGATTCTCACCTCCGACGACGAGCTGGCTATCGGCGCTTTAAAGTTTGCCAGAGCCCGGGGATTGTCCGTACCGGAGGAAATGTCCATCCTGGGATTTAACAATTCCAGATTCTGTGTCTGCTGCGATCCGGAGCTATCCTCTATTGACTGCCAGTTGTCCTTTATCTGCGCCAATGCCATTACACTGCTCCTAAAGGCTCTGAAGGGAGAACCCGCCCCGGCAAAGACCGCCCTGTCGGCCCAGATCGTTGTCCGGGGAACGACGGACACGGCCTTTGCCAGAGCCTGTCATACTGCGTAATATTTTTATTTTTACCTATACACCATTTATTTAAGGAGGATTATCATGAAACCATTTATGGACAAAGACTTTTTACTCTCCACGGAAACTGCCCGCAAGCTCTACCACGAATATGCGGCTGTGATGCCGGTTCTGGATTATCACTGTCACATTAATCCAAAGGAGATTGCCCAGGACCGCAAATTTGAAAACATCACCCAGGTGTGGCTGGGAGGCGACCACTACAAATGGCGTCAGATGCGCTCCAACGGCGTAGACGAATATTATATTACCGGAGACGCTTCCCCCAGAGAGAAATTCCAGAAATGGGCGGAAACCCTGGAAAAGGCCATCGGCAATCCCCTCTACCACTGGAGTCATCTGGAGCTGCGGAAATATTTCGGCTATACAGGCTGCTTAAACGGCGAAACGGCCGAGGAAGTGTGGAACCTCTGCAATGCCAGATTACAGGAAGACGGCATGTCTGTACGCAATATTATCCGCCAGTCCGGCGTGACCTTGATCTGCACCACCGACGACCCTGTGGACACCCTGGAATGGCACGAAAAGATTGCGGCCGACCCCTCCTTTGAGGTGCAGGTGCTTCCCGCCTGGAGACCGGACAAGGCCATGAACATTGAGAAGCCGGAGTACAAGACATATCTGGAGACTCTGAGCAAGGTAAGCGGCGTAAATATCACTTCCTTTGCCTCCCTTATGGACGCCCTCAGAAACCGTATGGATTACTTTGCCGCCCACGGCTGCAGCGTATCTGACCATGCCCTGGATTATGTAATGTACGCCCCTGCCACAGATGCCGAAATCGAGGCTGTTTTCGCAAAGCGTATGACCGGAGAAATCCCTACCATGGCGGAACAGCTTCAGTTTAAGACTGCTTTCATGACTGCTGTAGGCAGGGAATACCATGCCCGGAAATGGGTAATGCAGCTCCACTACGGCTGCAAGCGCGACAACAACACCCTGCGCTTCCAGCAGCTGGGGCCGGATACGGGATATGACTGCATCAACAATTACGCCCCCTCTTCCCAGATGGCAGATTTCCTGAATGCCCTGATTTCCACAGACCAGCTGCCCAAGACGATTCTGTATTCTCTGAACCCCAACGACAACGCCTCCATCGGCACCATTCTTGGCTGCTTCCAGGATGCGGACACCATTGGGAAAATCCAGCAGGGCAGCGCCTGGTGGTTCAACGACCACAAGGTGGGTATGACAGAGCAGATGACAACCCTGGCCAACCTGGGGCTCCTGGGAAACTTTATCGGTATGCTGACAGACTCCAGAAGTTTCTTATCTTATACACGCCACGAATATTTCCGCCGCATTCTCTGCGAGCTCATTGGCGGATGGGTGGAAAACGGCGAATACCCGGCGGATTACAAGGTTCTGAAAGAGATCGTGCAGGGCATTTCCTACAATAACGCCGTGCGTTACTTTGGATTTAACCTGTAATTAGGCACGCCTCTTACAGGTCATTCTTTCACTTGCCTGACTTCAAAGCCGGGGGACTGTTTCAAGGCAGTTCTCCGGCTTATAGAATTTATCTGCATCAGAAAAGGAAAATCTTATGAAAACCAGGAAGATCGGATTCTCAAAAGAGGCCGCCCGGCTTTTTAGCGGCTGTAGTTACCTCTATCTCGCCAATGGCATTATGGCCCTTATGGTAGGGGCCTTGCAACCTTATTTAAGGGACACTTACGGGCTTGATTACTGGCTCACCGGCTTTCTGATTTCCGCTCATTCTATCGGGAATCTGATTTCCAGTTTTGTAAGCGGCCTCCTTCCACTGTATCTGGGGCGAAAAAAGAGCATGCTCCTTCTCTGCAGTGCAGGCGTTATGGCTTTTTCGCTGATGCTCTTTACCGGAAATCCCTGGCTTCTGATTCTGGCGTTTTTCCTCACCGGCATCAACCGGGGAGCCATCAGCAATTTCAACAACGCCGTGGTTACGGACATTGCCACCGGCAAGGCCTGGGCTCTCAATCTCCTTCACGGCATTTACTGTATCGGCGCTTTTCTGGGGCCTGTCTTTGTGATGCTTTTTACGAGAAACGACCCTGGCCGCTGGATTTATGCGGTGCTTCTGGAGCTCCTGGTGCTGATTACCCAGCTTCCCCTCCTCGCCAGAATGCGCATTCCCAACAATTTCCCTAAAAGGAAAACAGAAGCCTCCTCCAACTGGTCCTTCCTGCGCAATCCCCGCTACCTGGTGGCCTGCTTCATTCTCTTCTCCTATCTGGCCGCAGAGCAGGCCGTAAACGGCTGGCTGATTATCTATCTCCAGGATTCCGGCATTATGAGCCCTGGATTTTCCCAGATTATGGCCAGCGTGCTGTGGATTGTCATGCTTTTGGGCCGTCTGTCCACGGCTCTTCTCACTACCCGGATTAAAAAATCCGTTTTCCTGCTGTGCAGCGCCATCGGCTATCTGGCCGCATTTTCCCTGTTGCTTTTAAGCCGTTCCTCCACACCGGCCATGCTGGGCGTAATCGGAACCGGCCTCTTCATGGCCGGCCTGTATCCCACCACCGTGGCCCAGGTGGGCGATATCGCCACAGAGTACCCCCTGGCTCTCAGCTTCCTTATGACCTTTGGAAGCTGCGGTGCGATTCTTATGCCTTCCATTATCGGCATGATCTCACAGAAGGTAGGGATTGTGGGCGGAATGAGCGTTGTGATTGTGGCGGTGATTACGGCGTTTGTGTTTATCGGGGTACACGCGTGGCAGTTCCGGGAACGATAGAAATCCCCAAACCGGTTCTTTACACCACTTGTTCACCGGTGTATAATCATAAATAAGGTGGTGATTATGGCTACTGACAGGCCGCGCTACACAAAACTACAGGAGGTCACACTATGCGTCAAATCAAAGCAACTCCCATTACCCACGAAAACTTTGCCTCATTCGGTCAGTTTTATACCATGGAGAATCCTTCCGGCTATCCCCTGTCCGGGGAAATCCACCGCTTTTTCCCGGACCGCTTATCCGCAAGCTGCGGGACAAGCGTGGGCTACTCCCCCATTCTGGTAAAAAAGCCGGCCGAAATGCTTATCACCCAGGCCGAATATCACACTACCACCTGGGAAATGATCCTGCCCCTGAACGACGACATGATTATTCATTGCGCGCCCCCTTCCAACGGGACTCCCGTGCCGGAATACACCCAGGCGTTTCTTGTTCCCAGACATACCCTGGTGAAGTTAAACGCCTGCGTATGGCATCTGGCGCCTTTGCCCGTAAATGCAGAAGAGCTGTGCGCCATGATTATTCTTCCAGAATGCACTTACTGCAATGACTGCACAGTGGTGGATTTAAAGGCGGAGGAACAGTTTACGATTACCATAGATTAACATAAAGCCACTCTGGCAAATAAAAGAGCTGCGGAAGTCCTGTCTCCGCAGCTCTGAAAAATTCAGATTCCCTCTTTCTTTATCTCACACCTCAAACAGCAAATCCCCGTAGGAAGGCATAGGCCACATTTCCTTCGCCACCAGCATCTCAAGCTTATCCACCGGCACCCGCAGCTCTTCCATGGCCGGAACCACTTTTCTCCTGAAATACACGGCCCGCTCCTGTCCCTCCGGGTAATTCCGGGCGTTGTCCGTGAGGACCGTCAGCTCCTTTAAAGCCGCTTTGGTGGCCGCCAGGGCATTGGAGCACTCCTTTAAAAGCTCAATCTGCACGCTGATATTGGCCTCCCCACAGGCAGATTTTATCTGGTTGATGGAGGACGCCAGAGCCGTGGTGTACTGCACCACAGCCGGAATAATCTGCTTGCTGGCAATATCGATCATGGCGCGGGCCTCAATATTCATCGCCTTGGTGTAAGTCTCATACTGGATCTCCGCCCTGGACTGAAGCTCCGCCCTGGTAAATACCCCAAACCGCTCAAAAAGCCCGACACTGTCCTCAGTGGTCAGCGAGGGGATGGTATCCACCATACAGTCCAGATTGGGCAGGCCCCGGCGCACCGCCTCCGCCACCCATTCTTCAGAGTATCCGTTTCCATTGAACACGATTCTCTGATGGGCGGAAGCATATTCCTTAATCAGGTCATGAATCGCCATTTCCAGCTTATCCGTCTCCTTTGCCCGCTCCAGCCTTTCGCAGGCGTCCGCAAAGCTCTCCGCCACAATGGTATTGAGCACCACATTGGCCGGTGCCACGGAATCCCGGGAACCCACCATGCGGAACTCAAACTTATTTCCCGTAAAGGCAAAGGGAGAAGTCCGGTTCCGGTCTGTGGCGTCCATGGCGAAATCCGGAAGCGTCCGCACGCCTGTGTGCAGATGGCCTCCCTTGATGCTGTGGGTAGCCTCCCCTGTGCTGATAAGCTGAGACAGCACATCCTGGAGCTGCTCTCCCAGGTAGACCGAGATAATGGCCGGCGGCGCCTCCGCCGCTCCCAGGCGGTGGTCATTTCCCACGTCAGCCGCAGATTCCCTAAGGAGCGCCGCATGCTTATCCACAGCCCGGAGAATGCAGGTCAGCACCAGCAGGAACTGGATATTCTCATGAGGCGTTTTTCCCGGATCCAGCAGATTAATGCCGTCGTCCGTCACCAGAGACCAGTTGTTGTGCTTGCCGGAGCCATTTACTCCCGCAAAAGGCTTTTCATGAAGAACGCACTGAAGGCCATGACGGTAAGCCACCACCTTCAAGGTCTCCATCACAAGCTGATTGTGGTCAGCCGCCAGATTGCACTCCGCATAGATGGGCGCCAGCTCATGCTGGGCCGGGGCCGCCTCATTGTGCTGGGTCTTGGCGGACACCCCCAGTTTCCATAGCTCTGTATTCACATCCCGCATAAAGGCCGCAATCCGGTCACGGATTACGCCAAAATAGTGATCGTCCAGCTCCTGGCCCTTGGGGGGCATGGCCCCAAACAGCGTCCGGCCTGTAAACACCAGGTCTTTGCGCTTTAAATATTTCTCTCTGTCCACCAGGAAATACTCCTGCTCAGCTCCCACGGAGGGCGTTACCCTGTGGGAGGTCTCATTTCCAAAGAGGCGAAGAAGCCTAAGAGCCTGCTCATTGATGGCCTCCATGGAGCGCAGAAGCGGCGTTTTCTGATCCAGGGCCTCCCCTTTGTATGAGCAGAATGCCGTGGGAATATAGAGAATCCCCCCGAAGCCGTTCTTCCCCTTCTTTACAAATGCCGGAGACGTACAGTCCCAGGCCGTATAGCCCCTGGCCTCAAAGGTGGCCCTTAATCCCCCGGAAGGAAAGGAGGACGCGTCTGGCTCTCCCTTTACCAGCTCCTTGCCGGAAAATTCCATCAGCACCTTGCCGGAGGGCTGGGGTGCGGACAAGAAGGCGTCGTGCTTCTCCGCCGTGGCGCCTGTCAGCGGCTGGAACCAGTGTGAGTAATGGGTGGCTCCCTGTTCCAGAGCCCACTCCTTCATCTCGTGGGCCACCACGTCAGCCACCGCCAGGTCCAGCTCCTTGCCCTCCGCAATGGTTTTTTTCAGCTCTTTATAAATCTTCTTTGGCAGGCGTTCCTGCATAACCATGTCGTTGAACACCAGCTCGCCAAATATTTCCGATATACATCTCGTATCCTGCATTTTATCTCTCCCCATTTTGTGCATAAATAAGTTATTCTAAAGAATAACTTATTTATGCACAAAATGCAAGAGGCTGATAAGAAATCAAGGCGGCATACATTCCGGTTCAGGTCATTATTTTTCTTTCTCTCCTGCATTGACCCCCATGCCAATATGTGCTATAAATAATTTAGCGTTTTATTCCCGCAGACAGCCCTTAGGCATAAAGGTCTGGTTCACAGGCCCGGCCGGGCGCTGGGGGGCAAAAAATCAGGAAAACGAGGAGAACAGCATGTCAGCAAAAGAAATTCCTTACAAAATTTATCTGGAAGAATCGGAGATGCCTAAGGACTGGTACAATGTCCGGGCCCATATGAAGAATAAACCCGCGCCCCTCTTAAATCCGGGCACCCACAAGCCTATGACCTTTGAGGAACTACAGCCTGTGTTCTGCGACGAGCTGGTGAAGCAGGAGCTGGACGATACCACAGCCTATATCCCCATTCCGGAGGAAATCCGCAATTTTTATAAAATGTACCGCCCCTCCCCTCTGGTTCGGGCTTACTGCCTGGAGGAGAAGCTACAGACCCCCGCAAAGATCTACTATAAATTTGAGGGCAACAATACCAGCGGAAGCCACAAGCTGAACTCCGCCATTGCCCAGGCCTATTACGCCAGGAAGCAGGGCTTAAAGGGCGTCACCACCGAGACCGGCGCAGGCCAGTGGGGTACCGCCCTCTCCATGGCCTGCGCTTACCTGGGGCTGGATTGCAGAGTGTATATGGTAAAGGTTTCCTATGAGCAGAAGCCCTTCCGCCGGGAGGTAATGCGCACCTACGGCGCTTCCGTAACGCCGTCCCCCTCGGAAACCACCCAGGTAGGACGAAAAATCCTTGAGCGTCATCCGGGAACCACGGGGAGCCTGGGCTGCGCCATTTCTGAGGCCGTGGAGGCTGCCACCAGCCGGGAGGGATACCGTTATGTGCTGGGAAGCGTGCTGAACCAGGTGCTTCTCCATCAGTCTGTCATCGGCCTGGAAGCCAAAACCGCCATGGACAAATACGACATTAAACCGGATATTATTATCGGCTGTGCCGGAGGCGGTTCCAATCTAGGCGGCCTTATCAGCCCCTTTATGGGAGAAAAACTCCGTGGAGAGCAGGATTATCATTTCATCGCTGTGGAACCGGCCTCCTGTCCCAGCCTTACCAGAGGCAGATTTGCCTATGACTTCTGCGACACCGGAATGGTCTGTCCCCTGGCAAAAATGTACACTCTGGGAAGCGGTTTCATTCCCTCCGCCAATCACGCAGGCGGCCTCCGCTATCATGGCATGAGTCCGGTTCTCTCCCAGCTCTATGACGACGGCCTTATGGAAGCCAGAACCGTGGAGCAGACCGCTGTCTTTGAGGCTGCCCAGCAGTTTGCCCGTGTGGAAGGCATTCTTCCGGCGCCGGAGAGCAGTCACGCTATCCGCGTAGCCATTGACGAGGCGATGAAATGCAAGGAAACCGGAGAGGAAAAGACCATTCTCTTTGGCCTTACCGGAACCGGGTACTTTGACATGGTTGCCTATGAGAAATACAACAACGGGGAAATGGCGGATTACATCCCTACAGACGCAGAATTGCAGGCAGGGTTTGATGGACTTCCGGTTGTGGAATAACATAAAGAAGAGATCGCTTTAACGCCAAAAATAAAACGCTATACAGATGTCCGCTGTCACATCCGTATAGCGTTTTCTTTCGTCTCATGCCGGCCCCATGATATATCCTAACAGGCTTCTACAGTCTCTTTCCAGGTAATCCCTTTATTCTCCCTGGGGATGCACAACCACCTTAATGGACTCGCTGCTCATCTGCATTTTAATGGCGTCCTCCAGATGTTCCAGGTCATACACATGGGTAATCAGTTTCCCGATCTCCAGCCGGCCGCTGTTTAACAGGTTTACGGCGCGTAACTGTGTATCCGGATTTATCATGGAGCCAAGTATGCGAAGCTCCTTTTTAAACACGTCAAACAATGGCAGCTCTGCCTTTGCACCTACGGACGGCACACTGAACAGCAGCACCGTAGCGCCAGCACCGGCCACCTGGAAGGCCTGTTCCACTGCAAAGGTTTTTCCCACACACTCTATAACCACATCCGCCCCATCCCGTCCGGTAAGCTCCTTAATCCGGCCCGCAACATCCTCATGAATGGGATCAATGGCTGCGTCTGCCCCCACTTCCATACCAATCTCCCGGCGCATGGCAATGGGTTCGCTCAATATAACGGTGGAAGCCCCGGCAAGCCTGGCAAGCTGTACCATAAGGAGGCCTATGGTGCCGCCGCCGATAACCAGGACAAGCTGTCCCGGCTGGATACCCGCCCGGTCAATGCCATGTATGGCGCAGGCCAGAGGCTCTGCCATGGCTGCCACGTCAAAATCCAGATCCTCCCGCACCTTAAGGCACTGGGACGCAGGGCAGACCGCGTATTCCGCAAAGCCGCCGTTAACATTTACTCCAAGGGCAAAAAGATTCTCACAGTTCTGCTTTTTTCCCATACGGCAGGGAATGCACTGCTGGCAGTAGATATTGGGGTCGATGGCCACATGATCTCCGGCTTTTAAGTCCGTCACCTTCTCTCCCACTTCCACCACCACGCCGGAAAATTCATGTCCCAGCACCACAGGCGGATTCACGGCCGCAGAGCCCTCTTCCCCATGGTAAATATGTACATCTGTGCCGCAGACGCCACAGCTGTAATTTTTTACCAGAACCTCCTCCGGCCCCAGGGGGCCAGGCTTCATTTCCCGCACCTCAAACTTTGTTTCCCTGTCCGCTCCCAAAAAATATGTGCCTTTCATTTTTACCATCCTTTCTATATATAAAACTCTTTATTACCTGGGCTGCTGCTATTTTATTTCCCAATTATAATTCCCCAAATCTCCTCCCGCATTTTGGGCAGAACACGAACTCCTCCCGGGTCTCAAACCCGCAGCTCCCGCATCTTTTGCATCCCCCCCTGTCTCCCGGCTGCGCCTGCGTCAGATCCCGGGACGTTATCTCTACGCCTTCTCCCCTGGCAATCCGTTTCCCCACTTCCGGAGCAAGAGAAAAAACGGCATTGCAACATGTGCTCTGCACATAATACTGCCTGCCCCATTTCAGACATGGAATAAAAAATATGGACAGACACATATAGGTCATAAACACATGGTATCTGCAATAGGCGCCACAGCTCTCACAGATCGCCATCTGATTATACGCAAAATCCTTTCTTCCCTGTGTGATACCCATAATAAAAAACATTCTGATTAGTCCTCCAGACTACATTTTAACATACCTTACCGGACAATAAAAGTCTAATCATTACAAGTTCTTACAGAGAACAAACGAAAATCCCCGCCGCCAAAGCCACAGCAGGGATTCCCCAAAATTTTCCTGTTTATTTTTGACCCACTACTCCCCCAGAATCCGCAAAACCTCCTCTTTCACCAGCTCCGCCATCCTGGCATGTCCCTCCAGGGTATAGTGAATCCCGTCCTCCTGGCTCACCGCCACCCGGTCGCCGGGATTCAGATAGGCCGCCCCCATTTCCTCTGCCAGAGGCCTCAGATAGCCGTCCAGCTCCAGGCTCTTTTGATAGCCCTCCCCCATCATCCGCCGGAGATCTTTATTCCCCCTGTCCTTTATGGGAACCGGACAGATCAGAAGTATCCGGGGAGAACCAAAGTCGGGGCCGGACCGGGAATCAAGAATAGCTCTCATTAGGTTTCCCACCGACTGGCCCACGTCAAAGCTGCTGACGTGAAAACGCTCTTTTAAGTCGTTGGTGCCAAGCATCAGAACCACAAGGTCAATGGGACGATGACTTTCCAGGCAGGGAAGAAGATATGTCTTTCCGTTCTTATGCTCCTCCACAGGGTCGTCCCACACCGTGGTTCTGCCTCCCAGCCCCTCCTCTATCACCCGGTATTCATCCCCAAGCGTTCTCTGAAGAATCCCTGTCCAGCGCTCCGGATAGAGATACCGGTTTCTAAGATCCGGCATCAGCCCGAAGGTGTTGGAATCTCCATAACACAAAACTGTTTTCATTGCAGCCACCTCTTTATACGCCATGCGCTATTTTTTCGCCTTTTTTACCCTCTGTATCTTCGTAATCCGGTCAATGCAGACTGCCAGAATCAGAACCATTCCCGTAAATACCTGCTGCCAGTATTCATTTACCTGCATAATGGTAAGGCCGTTAGACAAAAGCCCCACCACCAGGCAGCCGATAAGCACGCAGGAAATCTTTCCCTCCCCGCCGTTTAGGGACACGCCGCCCAGGACACAGGAGGTAATCACCTCCATTTCCATGCCCATGGCCGCGCCCGGCTGGCCGGAATTCACCCGGTAAAGCAGGACAATTCCGCCAATACCACAGGCAAAACCGCTTATAATATAAGTCGTAACCCGGTAAAGCCCTATAGGAATCCCCGCCAGACGGGCCGCCTCCGGATTTCCTCCCAGGGCGTAAAAATTTTTGCCCAGATATGTGGTCTCCAGAAACACCCATCCCAGCAGAAAACACACCAGCATAATAATCACCGGCACTGGAACCACGCCGAAAACCGTTCCTTTTCCAAGGAATTTAATATCCTCTGGCAGATCATAGATGGGAAGTCCTCCGGTAATGAGGTAGGCCGCCCCCCGGGCGCTTGTCATCATCCCCAGGGTGGCAATCATAGGCGGCAGTGTCAGAAACTGCACCAGAAGCCCGCATAAGGCTCCCAGAATCATGCTGGCGCAGATGCCAAGAAGAGCCGCCGGTATGGGAGGCATATGGAAATTCACCATAAGGCTTGCCGTAAGGGTTCCCGTCACTGCCAGAAGGGAGCCCACAGACAAATCCAGCCCGCCGCTTAGCAGCACAAAGGTGGAGCCCACCGCCACAATTCCCATAACGGAAATCTGGCGCAGGACATTCATAAGATTGTCCAGCCGCAAAAATGATTTCTGGGTGACGCTGAAGAATATCACCAGAAGGAGCAGCACGCCCGAAATGGCATATTGCCGCAGATTAATCTTCATTTTTGATTCTTTCATACATACTTCTTCCTTTCCGGCCCGTCAAAACAGTTTTTTGCTTCTGACCACAGCCGATATTCTTTCAGGACGCCCCCAGGTTTCCCGAAGCAAACTGCATAATGCGCTCCTGAGTGGCCTCCTCCCTGTCAAGTGTGGCGGCCAGTCTCCCCTCGTGCATAACCAGAATCCGGTCGGACATGCCCAGGATCTCCGGCAGCTCAGAAGAGATCATAACAATGGCCTTCCCCTGGGATACCAGCCGGTTCATAAGCTGATAAATCTCATGCTTTGCCCCCACGTCAATACCGCGGGTGGGCTCGTCAAAGAAAATCAGCCTGGGAGACGCCGCCAGAAATTTTCCGATAACCACCTTCTGCTGGTTCCCTCCGGAAAGGTTTACCACTTTTACGGCCGGAGAGGGCGTCTTGATACGAAGCTGCCCTATGTAATCCGCAGCCAGTCTGGTACACTGGGCCTTCTTTAAAAATATCCACCTGGAAAGCTTCTTTACCGTGGACATCATCAGATTATCGGCAATGCTCATTCCCAGAACAAGTCCCTGCTCCTTTCTGCTCTCCGGCAGAAGCGCCACCCCCTGGGCAATAGAGCGGGCCGGCGTCTTAAGAGACACCGCTTTTCCGCACAACAGGATTTCCCCGGAGGTAAGGGGATCCGCCCCGTAAATAGCCCGCACAAGCTCTGTGCGCCCGGCTCCTATAAGTCCCGACAGGCCCACAATCTCCCCGGCCCTTACGGAAAAGCTCACGTTTTTAATAAAATTTCCCGCACAGAGGTTTTGTACCTCCAGAATCGTTTCCCCGATTCTGGCCTCCCTGGCGGGGTACTGCTCATCAATGCTCCGCCCCACCATTAGGGAAATAAGCTCCGGGGCGTTTGTCTGCCCTATCGGCAGGGTCCGGATATATTTTCCGTCTCTTAAAACCGTTACCCGGTCCGCAATCTGAAAAATCTCCTCCATGCGGTGGGAGATAAAGATAATCGTAACCCCCTTTTCCCGCAGCTTTCTCACCAGCCGGAACAGGCTGTCCACCTCCGCGTTAGTGAGGGGCGCCGTGGGCTCGTCCATAACAAGCACGCGTACGTCGCCCGCCAGGGCCTTGGAGATCTCCACGATCTGTTGATAGGCTACGGAAAGCTGTTTCACGGGTACAGAGGGATCAATCTCCACGTCCAGCTCCCCCAGCACCTCCCGGGCCTTCTCTGTCATGGTTTTTTTATTAAGAAAAATACCGTTCCGGCGCTCCTTCCCCAGAAACATGTTTTCCGCCACCGTAAGGGTAGGAACCAGGGTAAACTCCTGGTAAATGACACCGATTCCCATTTTCACCGACAAGGCAGGCGTAATGTTTTCCAGGGGTTCTCCCTCCATGGAAATGCTTCCCTCATCCGGCGCAACAGCTCCGGCCAGGATCTTGATAAGCGTGCTCTTCCCCGCCCCGTTCTCCCCCAGCAGCGCATGCACCTCTCCCTGTTCAAAGGATACGGTCACATTGTTAAGGGCTGTCACGCCAGGGTAGCGTTTTGTAATATGATCTAATTTGAGAAGTGGAGACAATTTGCACCTCCTGCTGCTTTTTCTATGGCAGATACCCTTCCGCTACTGCGGAGGGTATCTGCGCTCTCATGCTTTTATTTGTTGAAATCTTTTACATTATCCGCGGTAACTGCCACAAGCTCCGCGTAATATTCCTTCTCAACCTCTTCCCCGTTTATAAGGCCAATGCAGTCCTCCACGCACTTTCTGCCCATGGCTTCCGGATTCTGGGAAACGGTAATGCGGTAGATGCCCCCTTCCGCCACCTTGGCGATACCCTCATCCGTAGCGTCAATGCCGCCAATCAGAATATCCTCTCCGGTTTTTCCTGCGTCCATAAAAGCTTCGTATGCCCCCAGAGCGCCGGCATCATTGATTCCGAGAAGCACCTGTAAATCCGGATAGGTGGTGAGAAAGGTTTCCGCCGCGGCCATGCCTGCAGAAGTCTCCCCGGCTGTCTCTGTAGCCACAAATTCCACATTGTCCACCACAGAATTTACACCGTCTATAATGCCCTCTTTCCTGGCGATTACCGTGGGAGCAATATCATAGTTCAGCGTGGCCGCCACCACTTTTTCCTGGTCGCCTAAGTTTTCCTTAATCCATTCTCCGGCCGCCACTCCCAGGCAGAATCCCAGATCATGCTCCTCTGCGCCCACATAGGCGTCAAACTCCGCAGGCATAATAGTGTGACACACCACATAGATGCCCT
Organism: Clostridia bacterium; assembly: GCA_910576205.1. Taxonomy (GTDB): domain Bacteria; phylum Bacillota; class Clostridia; order Lachnospirales; family Lachnospiraceae; genus RGIG4284. The sequence continues at coordinate 83,327 of CAJTHL010000012.1, forward strand.
TTGACCGCGCCTCCTGGATCTGTGGAAGTACCGCCTCCCCGTCCTGGGGCGTGATAATTATGGCGTTTACGCCCATAGCAATGAAATCCTCCATGGCCTTAATCTGTCCCTCGCTTGTTCCGTGGGAATCAGAGAATACCAGTTCCACGCCCTCCTCCTTACAGGCCGCCTCAATGGACTCCTTAAAAGCTACAAAGAAGGGGTTATCAAGATCCAGGAAGGTAAGACCGATTCTGATTCCCTCCGAAGTGCCGGAAGGCTCCTTTGCTTCCGGCGTTTCCTCTGTCTCCCCGGACTTGGCCGGCTCCTCCGGGGCTGGGGCTGTTGTGTCCTTCGAAGATGAGCAGCCGGTTATTGAAAATGCCAGTGTGACTGTCAGTGCCATTGCCAATATTCTTTTTTTCATATTCCTCGTCCTCCTGTTTTAAGCTCCGCATTTGCTGTTTAAAGCTACTTACCGCGTCCCATAGAGCAGACGTCGCCTCCCGTTCCATCCCTGGCCATTTTGTCCGTCTGAAATCTTTCTTCCCCTATTTTCCGCCACATTATGGTATCGTTCCCTTTTTTGGCGATAGAGAAAACAAAAGCGCCTCTTTCTTTTCTGGTTCCCTGCATTTTTTTGCCTGCCAGTTATCTTTTTTATACAGTAAACTCCCCATAATGTCAATTAAATTTTTGATTTATTTCCTAAATTTGTGCATTTTTACTATTTTCTGTGTTTCATTTTTCACCACTTCTCACAAAAGGGAACGTTACCAAATACATCCCGGCGGATTCATTGACGAATCACGACGCCAATGCTATACTAACCCTATCAGACAAAGAAAAACGCACATTGCTGCGGGAAAGCAGGCGCAACTTGGTTACTATATATGATGTCGCGAAAAAGGCCGGGGTCAGCAAAAGCACCGTGTCCCGGGTTATCACCAACACGGGAAGCATTAAGGATTCCACCCGCGCCCGGGTGGAGGACGCCATGCGGGAACTGAATTATGTCCCCAGCTATCTGGCCCAGGGAATCCGGACCGGCAGGACAAAGACCATCGCATTTCTGGTGGAGGACAACACCAACCTCTACTACAACGAAGTGCTCCACATTATCACCGGCATCGCCGCGGAACACGACTATATGGTATTTCTCATAAACGGCAACAACAATCAGATTCACGCCCGCAAATACGCCTCCTGGCTGAAGCAGCGGCAGATTGACGGCGTTATCTGCTGTTTTTACCAGGACACGATTCTGACCGACGAGCTCTACCGCATGTCCCAGAGCCTGCCTGTGGTCTTTCTGGACAATCCAAAACCCCTGGACAACCGCCCCAACATCTCCTGCATAGGCTCAAACGGACTGGATGATATTGCGGAAATCGTCCGCTTTCTCTATGAAACCGGTTCCAGGCGCATTGCCTTTGTGGGCATCAACGGCATCCGGAACGTCACCTACCGCTATCTGGGTTACCGGGCCAGCATGACTGCCTGCGGCTGTGAGCTGGACGACCGGCTGATCTTTATAGAGGACCGGAACCCTGCGGAAGAATCTTATTTTTCCCTGGGCCAGCGGGCGGCCCGGGCGCTTATGGCCCAGGAGAATCCGCCGGATACCATCATTGCGTCCACGGATATGCTGGCTATCGGAGCTCTCCAGTATCTTAGGGAAAACGGCTGGGCCGTGCCGGAGCAGGTGCGTCTCACAGGCTACGACAATCTGATCTTAAGCACCATGTGCAAGCCCAGGCTCTCCACGGTAAACCAGCCCATCGAAAAGATCGCCAAGGAGGCCATGCGGGTACTTATGGAGAAAATCCAGAACAGCAGCAGCTACAACCACTCCACCCTTTTCAAGTCTGAATTTATCCAAAGGGAAACCACCTAGGCAGGCTCTTCCCCGGTAAAGCACCGGCAGCTTTTAACAAAAACACCTGACATTTCCATAAAAACCACGCCATCTCTTGACGGCCGTGGTTTTTTATGTTATGTTGATATTGGTATCGTTCCCAATTATCAGACAGTCTGCCTCACTGTCAATCCGATTGGGAAAGGAATTTCAGAATATGAAACAGCTTCAAGAGCGATATTCTCTTCTCTGCGAGCAGCTTGAACAGCGGGGAATTTCCGTAGACACTGTAAAAGAAAAGCTGAAATCGCAGGTCATTGAGCTGCCCTCCTGGGCAGTGGGCAACTCCGGCACCCGTTACGGCACATTCTCGGACAAGGGGGCGGCGGTCACCGTCTGGGACCGTATTGACGACTGCGCGGAGATCCAGCGCTGTCTTGGCGTCACCCCCCGCATGGCAACCCATGTGTGCTGGGATAAAACGGAGGACGGCAACTATATTCCCGTAAAACAATACGCGGAGGAAAAGGGCCTTATGCTTGGCACTCTTCATCCCAATACCTTCAGCGGTCAGGAATTCCGCTACGGCTCCCTGTGTTCTCCCATCCAGGAAGTGCGCCGCCAGACTATGGAGCATTTTGAGGACTGCGTGCGCATTTGCAGGGAGCTGGAATGCACTACCATCGGCATGTGGGTGGCGGACGGCACCAATTATCCCGGCCAGGATCATCTCAGGGAGCGCAAGCACCGCCTCTACGAGGGGTTGAAGCATCTGTACGACGCCATGGATCCCTCCATGACGCTGCTTCTGGAGTACAAGCCCTTTGAGCCCTTCTACTACACCACCGACGTCAGCGACTGGGGCATTTCCCATCTTATGTGTACAAAGCTTGGGGAACATGCAAAGGTGCTGGTAGATCTGGGCCATCATCTTCACGGCGTCAATGTGGAGCATATTATCGCCACTCTCCTGGACGAGGGAAAGCTTGGCGGCTTCCACTTTAACAACCACAAGTACGCGGACGACGATCTGATTCTGGGTACTGTAAATCCCATGGAAATCTACATGATTTTCAAGGAAATCGTGGACGCGGATCTGGAAGGGATTCCCACGGATATCACCTATATGCTGGATCAGTCCCACAACATCGAAAACAGTATCCAGGGCATTATCTACTCTGTCATGAATATCCAGACTGCCTATGCCAGGGCCCTTATCATCGACCGGGCCGCCCTAAAGGAGTCCCAGGCGGAAAACGACACCATCTTAAGCAACAAGCTGCTGATGGAGGCATTTGAGACAGATGTGCAGCCCCTTATCGAACAGGTGCGCCTGGAGCTGGGCCTAAGTCACACCAATCCCCTCCTCAACTATCGCGCAGGCGGCTATCAAGCCCGCATTGAAGCCTCCCGAGGAGCCGGCGCGCTGACCCTTGGGGGCGGATGTTAAAAAACAGCATCTGCCCGGACAGTCCCTGGAAGGATTTAAAGACGCGGTTATTACGGCTGGAAATTCTTCCGGTACAAAGGGGTCTGGCAGGGCCGGTGCGAAAGACAGAACGGAGGTATGTACTTCAATGACTGGAAAAGAAAGACTTCTGGCCGCCCTCAACCGCCAGGTTCCCGACCACGTTCCCACTATGGAGTGGGTAGTGGCCTCCAATGTGATGGAGGCCATGTACGGCACCCGGGACGCGAATCTATTTGCCGGGCTTGCGGGGCTTGACGGGCTGGCCGTTTCCCTGGATTACAAAAACGAAGTCCTGGAAACAGGCAACGGAGGCGACGTGATACGAAACGAGTGGGGTATTATCTGCAAGGTACACGAGGAATACCCCGTCCCCATCCGGTATCCCATTGAGGAATCCGAAGATCTGGAAGATTTCACCGTTCCGGACCCGGACGCGGACTACCACTACGACAAGATTAAGCTGGCGCTAAAGACCCTTGGAGACCAGAAGCTTATTGTAGGGCGGGTGCGGGACGTGGTTTCCCAGCCCCGGGATCTCCTGGGCTTCGAAAACTACCTGGCTGCTTTCTACACAGACGAGGAACTGCTCCACCGTCTGATGCAGATTAGTCTGGATTTTTCCTGCCGGGTTTGTGAAAATCTTCACGATCTTGGCGTGGAAGCCATTGTAGTGGGGGACGACATTGCCAACAACAATAATATGCTTATGAGCCCGGATATGTTCCGCCGGATGATTCTGCCCTATTTCACAAAGCTTGTCAGACATGCAAAATCCATGGGCATGAAGGTCATCAAGCACAGCGACGGTAATCTGAACGCAGTGGTGGAAGATCTCATCAATTCCGGCATCGACTGCCTGGATCCCATTGACAGAAGAGGCAGCATGGATCTCAAGGCCTTAAAGCAGGCTTACGGACACCGGATTGCCTTTAAGGGAAATGTGGACTGTGTCTCCACCCTGGTGGACCAGCCCCTGTCCGCCGTGCGCCGGGAAGTGGCCCAATGTCTGCTGGAGGGCGGCCGGGACGGAGGTCTTATTATCTCCTCCTCCAACTCCATCCATGCAGGCGTAAATCCCGAAAACTGGAAATATTTTCTGGAAGTACGAAGGGAGCTGGGGCAGTACCCCCTGAACCTGGAGCTTCTTGAGCGCATTGCGCAGGGAGGTTAGCATGACACGACATTTTGCCATTGATCTGGGAGCCGAAAGCGGCCGGTGCATGGTGGGCGTCCTGGAAAACGGGCGCCTTTCCATGGAGGAGCTTCACCGATTCCCCACACGGATCTGTACCATACGGGAGGAATATTACTGGAATATTTACCGGTATTTTGACGAGATTCTCACGGGTCTTAGAAAATATGTGGAAAAATACGGCCCCCACCTGGATTCCATAGGCGCGGATTCCTGGGGCGTGGACTACTGCCTTCTGGATCACAATGGAGAAATCCGGAATCTTCCCAAAAGCTACCGGCGGATGGTTTCCCAGAAGCCTTATGAGGTTATGGAGGAACGTTTCGGAAAAGCCCGGCTTTATGAGCGCTGCGGTATCCAGTTTCTGGATTTTAACACCTTAAACCAGTTTATCCAGGAGACAGAGCAGGATAAGGATTATCTTGCGGATGTTCACGGTATTCTTTTCATCGCCGACGCCATCCACTATCTGCTGGGCGCAAAGCCTGCCTGCGAATATACCGCAGCCTCCATCTCCCAGCTTGTAAACGTCAGGACAAAAAAATGGGACGACGAAATCCTGGCTGCCTTTGGCATTCCCGAAAGCATAAAAACACCTATTGTCTTTGCCGGGGATGCCCTTGGCAGATTGTCCGACAGCATTGCCTCCGCCGTGGGGCTTGAGCCAGGCGTAAAGCTTATTGCTCCCGCGGCCCACGATACCGCCAGCGCGGCCGTGGCTGTCCCCGCCCTCTCCGGAAACAGCTGGGCCTCCATCAGCTCCGGCACCTGGTCCCTGGCAGGCGTGGAGATCGACCAGCCTGTCACCCATAATGCCAGCTACCGCATGAATATCTCAAACTCCGCCGGCGTCCTGGGTAAAACCCTGTTTCTGAAAAACATAATGGGCCTTTGGATTATCCAGCAGTGCAAGTATCAGTGGGAGGCAGAATGTCCGGGACTCACCTACTCCCAGATCGTCGGTCTGGCGGAGAAAGCAGAATCCTTTAAGGCTTTCCTGGATCCGGATGATCTGCGCTTTTTCCCGCCCGGCAATATGCCCCGGCGGATTTCCGATTATTTAAACGACACAGGCCAGCCTCCGGTAAATCCCGGCAATACAGGCCAGATGGCCCGCATTATCTACGAGTCTCTGGCCCTCAAATACCGTTTTATTCTCCGGCGTATTGCGGATACCTGCGGCATTTCTCTAAAAACGCTGCACATTACCGGCGGCGGCACAAACAACCGGATGCTGAACCAGTTTTCTGCAAATGCCCTGGGGATTCCCGTGGTCTGCGGCCCAAAGGAATGCAGCGCCATGGGAAATATTCTTATGCAGGCCTATGGCTGTCATGCCCTTAGCTCTCTGACGGAAATCCGTCGGGTAGTGCGGGATTCCTCAAAGCTTGAAACCTATATGCCAGAGGATACAGATATGTGGGAAGAGGCATATGGACGGTTCTGTCTATTTCTGGACAGCCAGGATATTTCAAGTCTCCCCGGTTAGCAGTGCATATTCCCCGACGCATAACCGCAAAAATCCCCACCGCGCAAGCGCGGCGGGGATTTTACTAAAGGGGAGGATATATAAGTAATCGTTCATCTTTTGTTCAATACTAGTATTGCCTCCCCATCCGGTTTTATACATCCATTTTTAAATTTTTTTCTGTTTACAGGGCCGCATAGCCTATGGCTCCTCTTCACAAATCTTCCGGGTCTTTTTTCAAGAGCTTATAAATAAAAATATAGGCGTACAATAATACCGGCACAATCAGCGTCATGGCCAGAGACGCCCTCAGCCAGCCCCTTGCCCAGGCGCTGTCCAGCAGTGCAAAGACCAGAGTAGCCCCGTACATGCCTGCCAGCAGAATTATCCCTATCCAGGCCAGAATCCTCTTTATTTTCTTAAACATGCATCCTCTCCTCCATCACCAGATCATACCGGTAGGCAGACAACACCAGTCCCAGAAGGACTGCATTTACCAGAATGCCTGTTTTTCCCTCCGACACAAAGGGAAGAGTGCCAAACCAGCCAAACTGATATCCAAAATTTCCCAGAAAATAAAACAAATACTGGATAATCAGGCAGATGCTTCCCGCAAACGCCACCAGACAGCCCAGGCGGTTGCGGATATGGAAGGACACCCCCAGCAGCAGCGCCCCAAAGACCGCCATGGCTCCCATAAGCAGAATCGCCGGAAGCCATCCGTATTTCAGAATCCAGTAGGCGATGCGGTAATTATTCTGGTAATGCTGGGGCAGAATATTTTCCAGCGTCACCGTATCCTCCTGGTAAAACTGATTGAGGTACGCCTCCATCTCTTCCAGCGTCTGTATTCCCTCCCACCGGCCCGGGCCGCCTTCAGAAAAATACCATTTTCCTGTGCCGTAGGCGTACAGATCTTCCTGGCTTATATCCGCCCGGCCGGCAGGCTTTGCCCTTCCCAGCAGCTCCTTTATGAGAACGCCGTTATAGCCGTCCTCCCACAGATCTCCGGCGTGACGCTCCGGGGTCAGAAACAACTCTATGGCAGAATTGTCCGGCCGGAAAATCCCCCCCAGCAGAAGCAGTGCCAGAAATACAGCCGCAGACACGCCCACGGTCTTTTTTACCGGCATATCCATGTATCCACGAAAAGCCATATAGAGCAGCACCGCAAAAAATGTTGCCAGCAGCGCAAACACCGCCATACTGAGGTAATCTCCATACATCCGAAACACCTGGGTCAGCAAAAGAGTCCCCGTAAACAGTCCGGCGTAAAGAATGCCGCGGACTCCCTTGTGCCGCTGCCTGTACAGAAACACTGCCAGAACAGGCGCCGCCAGAATCAAGACCCCAAAATAAACGGAAAGGCTAAGAAGCCTCCCGGCAAATACTGTCCCCTTTAGTATATCATAAAGAAACCCACTTGAAAACCGTATCAAAAACACAAATCCGCAAAAAACAAGATAGCATACGCAGATCTTATTTACATAGCGGATTACAAAGGGATATCCCCAGCGCAGCACCACAAGCAGCGCCACCACGCCCGCGGGAAAATAAAGATTCTCTGCTATTACGTCATTCAGAAACCAGATATCCAGCGTGCCGTTCCAGAAATATCGGATATTCCCAGCAACTCCCAAAACCATAAGGGCCAGCGCCATACCCATAAGAGGCCAGTAAATTCTGGTGTGATGGGCGTCATTCATCTGTATGCCGATCTCCACGGCATCCCCCATATCCCGGACTGCCCGGGCAACCGCCTCTTCCTCCTCCAGGCCGTATTCCTTATAGAGCTCCGTCTTATCCTCAATATGCCCTTTGAGCTCCTCGTCAATGGCCGCCCGCATGGGCTTGTAGCGGATCTGCTCATTGACCTCCTCCAGAAATTCTTCTATCTTTCTGGCGCTCTCATTTTTCCCGCTTTCAGATACGGCAGTGTCTACAGCCGCCGGTTTCCCGCTATCCATTTCTTTAACAGAGGACAAAGCGCGCACCTCCCATCACCGTCTGCACCGCCTCGCGATAGGCGTTCCACTCCTGGGCTTTGGCGTCCAGAAGCTTTTTTCCCTTTGCCGTCATATGGTAATATTTGCGCCTCCTCCCGCTCTGGGCCGCCTTCTCATAGCTCTCAACGGCCTCCTGCTCCTCCAGACTGTGGAGAATGGGGTATAAGGTTCCCTCCTTCAAGGCAAATACCTGATTGCTTCTCTTTTCCAGCTCCCGGATCATCTCATACCCGTACATATCCTTTTCCTCCAGCAGCTTCAAAAGCAGCATGGAGGTTCCCACTGCCATCAGTTTTTTGTCCACGGGGCATCCTCTCCTTTCCCTCTTTTCACCAAAAGCCCTTTGTCCAGGCGCTGCCTGGAACAGGCAGGCTAAAAAGGGTTCCTGCGGCGTCTCCGATATGTATACATAGATTTTCTATGCATAGAAAATCTATGTATAGAATTATACCTGGATTACCTATGTATGTCAAGAGGGATTCCTCTGTTTTATATTTTCTTCTGATTTTATCCGTCACCCAACACCCAGCCCTTTCAGCTCTTCCCTGGCCCTTTCATAATCCGTAAACAAAATTCCATGAATTCCCAGCTTCTTTGCCGCCTGGATATTGGCCTTTGTGTCGTCGATCAGCACAGTCTCCTCCGCCGTAATCCCGTATTTTCCCATAAGATTCAGGAAAGCCTCAGCGTCCGGCTTGTTGAGGTGCTCCTGGAAGGAGAGGCAATACCCGTCCACCAGATCCAGAAAGTCAAGCTTGTTTCCCCGCTGCTTGTAAATATGCTCCGGCCAGTTGGACAGCACGTAAAGCTTTAGTCCTTTTGCCTTAAGCTCCTTTACCCAGGGAACGGCGTAGTCCAATGCCCAGGTACATTCCCCCAGGTTCTCGTATACTGCACGGATTTCCTTTTCGTAAGCAGGCGCAGCCGACACAAAATCCGCGATTTCCTCTTCCTCTGTCAGAAATCCCTTGTCATGCTCCACCCAGGCGGGATTTAGGAAAATGGCCTGCTCCACGGCCTTATAAGCCTCCTGTCCGGGCACCACCCGGTGCAGGTATTCCTCCCAGCCGTATCCGTTTAAAACCCTCCCAATATCAAAAATAATGTTCTTAATCATCCTGCCAGATCTCCTTTTTTCATAGCTTCATAACCAATCATAACCGGCCACACATATGCCAGGGTTTTGGGAATCATCAGCATACCGATGACCGGAATGCTGTCGGCAAACAAAGTTTCCACAATCGCCTGCATAAACTCCTCCTTTAAAAAGCCGGACGCAGCATTCCTGCGTCCGGCCTCTTTTTACTTTTTGTAGATAATGTCGTTTCTCCCCGGCCCATTGGACACCATGGTAATAGGAAAGCCGATTTTTTCTTCCACAAACTCTATATATTTCCTGCAATTCTCCGGCAGATCCTCGTATTTGCGGATACCGCGGATATCGCAGTTCCAGCCGGGCAATGTCTCCAGCACGGGTTTTGCCTTGTCAAGAAGGCTGGTCACCGGAAAATCCGTGGTCACTTTGCCGTCAATCTCATAACCGGTACAAACCGGAATCTCATCCAGGTATCCCAGCACATCCAGCACGGTAAAGGCCACATCTGTGGCGCCCTGGATTCTGCATCCATACCGGGAAGCCACGCAGTCAAACCAGCCTACTCTCCGGGGACGTCCCGTGGTGGCTCCGTACTCTCCGCCGTCTCCTCCCCGTCTGCGCAGTTCCTCCGCCTCGTCTCCGAAGATCTCGCTGACAAAGGCGCCCGCTCCCACAGCGCTGGAATAAGCCTTGCACACCACAATCACCTGCCCGATCTCATAGGGCGGGATACCTGCGCCGATGGCTCCGTAAGCAGCCAGGGTGGAGGAGGAAGTCACCATGGGGTAAATGCCGTGATCCGGATCCTTCAAGGAGCCCAGCTGGCCTTCCAGCAGGATATTTTTCCCCTCCTTAACGGCCCTCCATAAGAATGCAGACACATCACATACATAGGGGTTTACCATCTCTTTGTACTCCATAAGCTCCTCATAGATGGCGTTTTCATCCAGTGCAGGTTTATGATACAGGTTTTCCAGAATCACATTTTTCTGCAGGCACACATTGGAGATCTTCTCCCGCAGATATGTCTCCCCGGCAAACAGCTCGCTTACCTGGAAGCCGATTTTCGCGTATTTATCCGAATAGAAGGGAGCAATGCCGGACTTGGTGGAACCAAAGGATTTCCCGGCCAGCCGCTCCTCCTCGCACTGGTCAAACAGAATATGGTAGGACATAACGATCTGGGCACGGTCGGATATGAGAATCTTCGGCGCAGGCACCCCTCTCTCCACAATGCTCTGCACTTCCTTAAAAAGCACTGGAACACGAAGCGCCACCCCGTTTCCTATCACACTGGTGGTATGACCGTAAAACACACCGGAAGGCAGTGAGTGCAGCGCAAACTTCCCATAGTCGTTGACAATGGTATGGCCTGCATTGGCTCCACCTTGAAAGCGCACGATAATGTCTGACTCCTGCGCCAGCATGTCCGTAATCTTGCCCTTTCCCTCGTCTCCCCAGTTTGCTCCAACGATTGCTTTTACCATAGATCATACTTCCTTCCGTAAGTAGTATTTTATCAAACGCTTTTAGTATACACGTTTTTCCTCAAAAAGGAAAGACCTGTTTTACAAAAAGTCTTTACTAAAAAATCTTTACATATATCTAATATCTACTGATTTTATTATTGCCGTTATCACCCGCCAAGTGCCAGATCAAACAGCGACAACTGATTCGACTCCGGCATATCCCCCAGAAGCCCCAGGTCCCCCATCAAGTCGATCACCGACCTGGACAGTTTACTTCTGGTCTTTAGATCGTCCTTGGACAGGAAGGGGCCGTCCTTGGCCGCCTCGTAGAGCTGATCCGCAGCCTTGTCCCCCAGCCCTTCGATGGTGCTTAGGGCGGGCATAAGCTTCCCGTCCATAATCTGGAATTTATGGGCCTGGGCCTTGTAAATATCCACAGGGAGGAATTCAAAGCCCCTGGCGTACATCTCCTGGACAATCCGCATGTCCTTTACGGTGTCCTGCTCCTTCTTGGACAGCTTGTCGCTGCGCCGCTTGTAATCCGCTATGTAAAAGGCCAGCCGCTCCTTGCCCTGGCACATGATTTCATAGCTGAACGCCGATGCACGGATGCTGAAAAATGCAGCGTAGTAGGCCAGGGGATAATTGATTTTGCAGTAGGCAATGCGCCAGGCCATCATTACATATGCCGCCGCGTGAGCCTTGGGAAACATATATTTGATAAGGGTGCAGGACTCAATATACCAGTCCTCCACTCCCTCCTTCTTCATAGCCTCTATCCATTCCGGCTTCAGTCCCTTTCCCTTCCGCACGCTCTCCATAATGGTAAAAGACAGGCTGGGCTCCACGCCCATCTGAATCAGATACAGCATAATATCATCCCTGGTACAGATGGCCGTGGAAATGGTGGCCTTACCCTCCTTGATAAAACGCTGGGCATTGTTGAGCCACACGTCTGTGCCGTGGGAAAGTCCGGAAATCCGTACCAGGTCGGAAAAGGACTGCGGCCTGGCGTCCACCACCATCTGGATAACAAAGTCCGTGCCAAACTCCGGGATTCCAAGGCAGCCCAAAGGACAGCCGTCAATATCCTCCGGCCGGATTCCCAGGGCCTCCGTGCTCTTAAAGAGGGACATCACCCCGGCGTCGTCCAGAGGAATCGTCTTGGCGTCAAGTCCTGTCAGATCCTCCAGCATACGAATCATGGTGGGATCATCATGACCCAGAATATCAAGCTTTAAGAGATTGTGGTCAATGGAATGGTAGTCAAAATGGGTAGTGATAATATCCGTTTTCATATCGTTGGCCGGATGCTGCACTGGGGTAAAGGAATGGATTTCTTCCCCGTGGGGAAGCACCACAATGCCGCCGGGATGCTGGCCCGTAGAGCGCCGCACGCCTACGCAGCCCTCCACGATGCGACCGATCTCACAGTTGCGCTTCGGGATTCCCCGCTCCTCATAGTAATTCTTCACATACCCAAAGGCCGTCTTGTCCGCCAGGGTGCCGATGGTTCCGGCCCGGAAAGTCTGGCCAGTGCCGAAGATAACCTCCGTATACTTGTGGGCATTGGACTGGTAATCGCCGGAAAAATTAAGGTCAATATCCGGCTCCTTATCTCCCTTAAAGCCCAGAAATGTCTCAAAGGGAATATCAAAGCCCTCTTTTTTCAGCATACACCCGCAGTTGGGGCACTCCTTATCCGGCATATCACAGCCTGCGGCGCCTGCATATTTCCTTACCTCCTCCGACTCAAAGTCGCTGTAATGGCACTGGGGACAGTAATAGTGGGGCGGCAGGGGATTCACCTCTGTGATTCCCGCCATGGTGGCCACAAAGGAGGAGCCCACGGATCCTCTGGAGCCCACCAGATAGCCGTCGTCATTGGATTTCCACACCAGCTTCTGGGCAATAATGTACATTACCGCGAACCCGTTGGAGATAATGGAGTGAAGCTCCCTCTCCAGCCTGTCCGTCACCACCTGGGGCAGCTCCTTCCCGTAAATGGACCAGGCCTTCTCATAGCAGATATCCCGCAGCGTCTGGTCGGAATTTTCAATGACCGGAGGGCATTTATCCGGCCGCACAGGGGAAATCCGTTCCACCATATCGGCAATGCGGTTGGGGGTATCGATAACCACCTCCTCCGCCTTGGCGCTTCCCAGATATTGGAATTCCTCCAGCATTTCCTCCGTAGTCCGGTAGTAGAGGGGGGCCTGCTGGTCGGCGTCCTTAAACCCCTTTCCCGTCATTATAATCCGCCGGTAAACCTCATCCTCCGGATTAAGAAAATGCACGTCGCAGGTGGCTGCCACGGGCTTTCCAAACTCCTCCCCCAGACGGACAATCCGTCTGTTCAGTTCCCGGAGCTCCTCCATGGAATTCACCGGAGATTTTTCATCCCGCAGCATAAATTCATTGTTCCCAAGGGGCTGGATTTCCAGGTAATCGTAAAAATTCACCAGACGGGCGATCTCCTCCTCCGGAGCAGAGCGCACAAGGGCCTGGTAAAGCTCCCCGGCCTCACAGGCAGAGCCCAGAAGGAGGCCTTCCCGGTATCTGGCGAAAACGCTCTTAGGAATCCGGGGCCGCTTGGCATAGTAATCCAGATGGGACCAGGAAATCATCCGGTACAGATTCACCCGTCCGATTTCGTTGAGGGCCAGGATAATGGCATGGTAAGTGGGCAGTTTTTTCACCGCCTCCGCATCCAGCACGCTTAGGGCATTCACCTCATCCAGATTTTCCATGCCCCTTTCCTTCAGCATTCCCAGAAATTTAAGAAAAATCTGCGCCGTACACCCTGCGTCGTCCACGGCCCGGTGATGGTTTTCCAGGGAAATATTCAAGGCCTTTGCAACCGTATCCAGCTTAAAACGGCTTAGGGAGGGCAGAAGCGCCCGGGCAAGACCCACCGTATCCACCGACGTATAATCATAGGGAAGCCCCTGTCTCACACAGTTTTTCTCGATAAAACTGGTGTCAAAGCCTGCATTGTGGGCCACCAGAACCGTGTCCCTGCAAAACTCCATAAACTCCGGAAGCACCGCCTCAATCACAGGGGCATCCATAACCATGCCGTCATTGATGCCTGTCAGATTTTCAATCTCATAGGGAATGGGCGTCTGAGGGTTCACAAAAGTACTGAAGGTATCCGTCACCTCCCCCTGTTCCACCTTTACCGCACCGATTTCAATGATACGGTTGCTCTCAGCGGAAAATCCCGTGGTCTCCAGGTCAAAAACCACATAGCTTCCCTTTAGGCTCTGCCCCCTGGAATCCGTGACGATATCCTTCATATCGTCCACCAGATAAGCCTCCACCCCATAAATCAGCTTGAAATCATCCCCCTTGGACAGGGCATGGCTGGCCTCCGTAAAGGCCTGCACCACACCGTGGTCCGTAATAGCCATGGCCTTGTGGCCAAAAGCTTTTGCCTGCCTAATAATACCTGCCACATCGGATACGCCGTCCATATCGCTCATCTTGGTGTGGCAGTGGAGCTCCACCCGCTTTCTTGGACTTAAATCCTCCCGCTTTTTCCGGAAATCCGCTGACTTTTTGATACCCGTCATGGAACCGATTTCCAGTTCCTTGTCAAAGGGGTCCATAACCGTCATGCCTTTCATCTGCAAAAACGCGCCCTTTTTGATATTTTCCCGGATGCCGGGAAGCTCCTCATTTGGAACAAAGATTTTTCCTCTTATGGTGTCTGTAAAATCCGTCAGCGTAATAGTGAGAATGGTCCGGTCCCCGCGGATTTCCCGCTCATCCGCCGCCAGCACCTGGCCGTGTACCGTCACCTCTCCCATCTCATTTATAACCTGATCCATAGGCAGGCATTCGTCGTCAAAATCCCTTCCGTACAGCACATTAGGATTGTCTGAGCGCTTTAGGGGCCTGCGGTAGGCGCCCTTCTTTCCCTGGCCGCCAAATCCGCTCTGTTTTCCGCCGCTTCCCCCATTTGCACCCGGCCCTCCTCCGGTTCCTGCGCCTGCCAGACCGGCTCCACTGCCGCGTACCCCTGTATTTGCCGTATTTCCGACGGCATCCGCCCCATTTCCGGAAATTTTGCCGGAAATGCTTTCTCCGCCGTCCCCTCCAAAGGCATCCGCACCGGAGGCCAGAAGGGCGTCGTCCGCCAGCGCCCGCTCATCCACAGGAGAATCTCCTCCCTGTGTCCCCCCCTGTCCTGTCCTCCCCCGCATAATGGACACGATCTTATCCCGGGCCACACGGTCCACCTGCTCCATGGCCTTTGACAGGGAAATCTCTTTCTCCTTGTGCTCCGAGGTAATCTTAAGCTTTAAGCCGCACCGCTCCACCAGAATCTTGTGAAGCACCCGCACAAGCTCCTCTGCGGCTTCCTCCTCCAGGGGGGACACCTCCAGCTTCAAATGCAGCTCTTCCGGGGACGGAAAGCTTATCTCTGCCTTCTGAAACAGCTGGTATATGAGAATGCTGTACGCCCGCAGTTCATAGACCATGCTGTCCCTGTAGAGGCGCATTACCTCCCCCGGCGTATACTGGGCGGACAATTCGTAACGCTCAATAAGCTGTAAAGACAGGGAATCCTGGGAAAACAATTCCTTTTTCATCTTTTCTTCCAGACGGAAAAGCTGCTCCTTGTGAAGCAGCTTTTCACTTACCATATAAACCCGGATCCGGGTTTTCATCCGGTTGGAGGTCACCCGTTCTACCCGCACCTGCCGCAGCAGATCCGCAAATTTCCCGCTCTCCTCCAGAGACGGAAATACCTCATAAAAACTTTTCAGCATCCTTATAACCCCGCGATTTTCTGTCAATCCAGCCTGTCTGGCTATTTTCCATCCTGTTTATCCATTTTTCCCCAGTTTTCCAGTTCCTGGCGCAACGCCCCCAGAAGCTCTCCCTCAGGCACCTTCCTAAGCACTTCTCCCTTTTTAATCAGCAGCCCCTCCCCAAGGCCTCCGGCGATTCCGATATCCGCCTCCTTTGCCTCTCCGGGTCCGTTGACCACGCAGCCCATAACGGCCACCTTAATATCCAGGGGAAATTCCGCTGCCATGGTTTCCACTTGATTTGCCAGGCTGATAAGATCAATGCGGGTTCTGCCGCAGGTGGGACAGGACACCACTTCGATTCCTCCCTTACGCAGCCCCAGCGTCTTTAAAATCAGCTTCGCAGACTTTACTTCCTCCACAGGATCCCCGGTGAGAGACACCCGGATGGTATCTCCAATGCCCTGGTGGAGAATAATCCCAAGGCCCACGGCAGACTTAATATTCCCGGAGTTTAATGTCCCTGCCTCCGTGATGCCTACATGGAGGGGATAGCCGGTCTTTTCCGCAATGATTTCGTGAGCCCTGGCACACATCATCACATTGGAGGACTTGATGCTGATAACCAGATTGTCGTAATCCATCTCCTCGATCATGCGCACCTTGTCCAGGGCGCTCTCTACCAGACCTTCCGCCGTGACGCCCCCGTACTTCTCCACCAGCTCTTTTTCCAGGGAGCCGCTGTTTACCCCTACGCGGATGGGAATCTGCCGCTCCCTGGCCGCCCCGACCACTGCCTTTACACACTCCGGACCGCCGATATTCCCCGGATTGATGCGGATTTTATCCGCCCCGTTTTCCATGGACGCAATCGCCAGGCGGTAGTCAAAGTGAATATCCGCCACCAGTGGAATGGAAATCTGTCTTCGGATTTCCTTTAGGGCACGGGCCGCCTCCTGGGTGGGCACCGTACAGCGGATGATTTCACAGCCGGCCCGGGTAAGCCTCTGAATCTGCTCCACCGTGGCCTTCACATCCTCCGTTTTTGTATTGGTCATGGACTGAATCAGTATGGGGTTTCCGCCGCCTATTATGCGGTCGCCGATTTTCACTGTCTTTGTATTTTCCCTTTTCATGCCGTCACCGAATCCTTTCTGCCATCTGCTGTTCCCGTTTTCTGCGGGCGCATTTCTCCACGTTCAGCACAATGCCAAACTCCACAAACAGGAACGCCGTAGCCGTGCCCCCCGCACTGAAAAAGGGCAGAGTCACGCCTGTGGTTGGCACCAGGCTGGTCACCACCATAAGGTTTAAAACCACCTGCAAAGCCACATGTCCAAACACCCCGATCACCAGCAGCCTTCCAAATAAGTCCTCCGCCTGCTGGGCAACGCTGTAAATCCGGTAGAGCAGGTAAATAAACATCAGAATCACAAGGCCAGCCCCAAAGACTCCCAGTTCCTCACAGACAATGGAAAAAATCATGTCGTTGTAGGGCTCGGGAATCCGGCCAAGCTTCTGGATGCTGTTCCCCAGCCCCTTTCCGAAAAGGCCTCCGGAGCCGATGGCATAGAGGGCCTGCAAAGACTGGTAGGCCTTGTCCGACTCATAGGCGTAGGGATTCAGCCAGGCCAGAATCCGCATGGAGCGAAATCCCTCCTCGGCGTCCCCGGGAGAATTCTGTAAAAACTGAAGATACAGGGTCACGCCTATGCAGGCCAGGATTCCCGCCAGAAAAAAAGGCCAGTACCTGGGGTAAACCATAAATATCATAATGCAGCTAATGCCCAGTACAATAATGGCTGTACTCATATTGTTGCTGAGCTTCCAGATCAGCACAAACACAAACACCACGGGAAGCATCACAATCCCTATGGCCTTAAAGGCTTCTATGTATCCCGGATGGCGGATAGACGAGGCTGTCTTGGTAATGAAAAAAGCCGAAAACAAAATCATGGCCACTTTGATAGGCTCCGCCACCTGGAACTGTCCAAGTCCCGGAATCTGCAGCCAGCGGGTCGCCCCTTTCACCGTCACGCCAAGAGGCGTTTTCAACAGCAGAATCAACACGACAGAGATCACAAAGCCAATTAATGCAAAGTATCTCCACGTGTGATAATCCAGATTGGCCACCACCATCATAGCCGCAATTCCCACCAGGCTCCATTTCAGCTGGTTCTTCAGAAAATAAGCCGGGTCATAGCGGAATTTTTCGCTCATGCTTGTAATATAATAGCTGGCGCTGTAAATCATAATCAACCCAAAAACTGTCAGAAACACCACTGCCAGAATCAGATTCGTATCATACGTAAACAGACCGATATCTCTCAACCGGGTTCTTTTTCTGGGCGATTTTGCCATAGATTAATGCCTCTTCCTTTCATATCTGCAAAAGGTAAATTCCAGGTCAAAATAAGTCTTTTCCTCACTCTGCCCGGTCAGCTCCCAGTCCGGAGACTGCTCCAGATTGGCAAACCAGGCGTCCGCTTCATAGGCATGCTCCGTGCGGGTCACATGGGCCACATCACAGTAGGGCAGAAACGCCTTGTAAACCATATCCCCGCCTACCACATACACGTCCCTGGGGTCGTACTTTTTAATCTCCTCCAGCGCTTCCTCCACGCTGTGGCAGATAACCGCCCCCTTGACCTGGAAGTCCGGATTCCTGGTGAGAATAATGTTGGTACGGTTCTTAAGGGGCTGTCCCCCTGGAAAGGTTTCCAGGGTCTTTCTCCCCAGGATCACCACCCGTCCGGTGGTTTCCTGCCTGAAAAATTTCATATCCTCGGGAATACTCACCAGAAGCTTCCCCTTATATCCGATGGCCCAGTTCTGATCCACATTTACGATTAGATTCATGCATTGTTCTCCTATTATAAGTTTTGCATCCCCCTCCGGGCTCCGGTGTGCCGGAAAGATTCCGTGATGCTGTTTTTCTTATTTCCCCCTACACCGCAACCGGGATATTCTTCACCTGGGGGCCCGTCTGGTAATCCTCCACCCAGAGATCATCTGTGGTAAATGCATAGAAATCCGTCACCTCCGGATTCAGCGTTACCCTGGGAGCAGGGTAGGTTTCCCGGGAAATCAGTTCCCGCACAATGTCCGTATGCCGGTCGTAAATATGGGCGTCCGCAATCACATGGAGCAGTTCCCCTGCAAGCATTCCCGTACTCGCCGCCACCATCATCAGGAGGATAGCGTACTGGCACACATTCCAGTTATTTGCCGTCAACACATCCTGTGACCGCTGGTTCAGCACCATGTTCAGAGTCAGCTTGTCCTCCCCCTCCTTCTGGGTCACATTGTAGGTAACCCCGTAAGCGCAGGGATATAGATTCATCTCGCTTAAATCGGCAAACACATAGGTGTTCGTCATAATCCTCCTGCTGAAGGGATTTTTATTCAGATCAAAGAGCACCCGGTCCATCTGGTCCATCATACCCTCTTTGTACCGGCTCTTTACGCCGATCTGATAGCCGTAAGCCTTGCCAATCGTTCCCGCTTCATCCGCCCACTCGTCCCAGATATGGCTGTTCAGCTGATGGATATCGTTGGATTTTTTCTGGTAAATCCAGAGAATCTCATCCATGCAGCTCTTAAGGGCGGTCCTTCGCAGGGTAAGGGCCGGAAACTCCTCCCTCAGATCGTACCGGTTCACTACCCCAAACCGCTTAATCGTGTAGGCCGGCGTCCCGTCCGCCCACCTGGGGCGCACCTTCTCCCCTTCCGTGCTTGTACCGTTCTCCAGAATGTCCCGGCACATGTTGATAAACAGTGTGTCTGCGTAGCTCATAGTTGTCTCCCATATAAAATGCCGTCAGCGTCGTGATACAATTATAGCCTTATTTCTATCTAATGTAAAGCCTTTTCGCGGCTCCGAAAGACTCCTGCCCTTTGCCGGCAGCTCCTCCCTGCCAGTCATAATCCCCGCAAAAAAGCCATCTGGTACATAAAAATGTCAGATGGCTTTTCACCTCAGTTTCCGCAGGCGCAGACGCGCCGCCTGTTTTTTCAAGCTCTTCCCTAGCTCTCCACTACCTCCAGCACATCCATGGGACAGGCCTTGGCGCATTTGCCGCAGGCAATACATTTGGACGCCACGGGGGATTCCTCCGCCTTCACCATAAGGCCAAAGGGACATGCCTCCACGCACTTGCCGCAGCCGGTACACAGTTTCCTGTTTACCATGTAAACGCCCTTGGCGTTCTGGGTAATGGCTCCGTTCTCGCAGGCCTCCGCGCACTTGCCGCACTGTGGGCAGGCCATAGGGCGTACAGACTTCTTCTCCACCACCTGGATGCAGGATTTACCGGGGTCAAATTCCTTATAAAAGGTTTCCGAGCACGCTCTTACACACTCCAGGCATGCCATACAGGTGGAACCTTTTTTTACCGTTAATTTCTTCATCTTACGTTTCCTCCGAATCATATAATCTCTATATGATTCAGTGTAACATCATTAAGGAAAATTCTCAAGTGTTTTTGTTAATCCATCAATCTGAAAAAGGGATTGTAATAGCAATCCACCGGCTCCAGCTCCTCCTCTATGCGCAGAAGCTGATTGTACTTGGCCACCCGGTCCATACGGCACGGCGCTCCGGTTTTGATCTGACCTGCGTTGACTGCCACAGCCAGGTCGGCGATAAAGGCCTCCGCCGTCTCCCCGGAACGGTGGGAAATCACCGTGCCGTACCCTGCCCGCTGGGCCAGTTCAATGGCATCCATAGTCTCGGACACCGTGCCGATCTGATTTGGCTTGATAAGGATAGAATTGCCTGCCTCAAGCTGGATACCCGCCCCGAGACGCTTCACATTTGTCACAAAAAGATCGTCCCCCACAAGCTGCACCTTTCCCCCCAGGCGCCGGGTCATCTGCTGCCAGCCGTCCCAGTCCTCCTCCATAAGCCCGTCCTCTATAGAGATAATGGGATAATCCCGCAAAAGCTCCTCATAATAGCTGATCATCTCCTCCGCAGAGCGGTAAATCTTCTCCCCGCGCATATGACTCTCACCCTCAAAGAAATATTTTCCGCTCTTCTCATCGTAAAATTCACTGGCCGCCGCATCAATGGCGATCTTCATCTGGTGATTGGTGTCAAAGCCTGCCATGGAAATAGCCTCTGTGATGCAGTCCAGCACCTCCCGGGTATCCGCAAGATCGGGAGCAAAGCCGCCTTCGTCCCCAACGCCCGTGGAAAGACCGCGCTTTTTCAACAACAGCTTCAATTTGTAGTAAACCTCCGTACACATGCGCAGGCCCTCCTTAAAGCAGCAGGCCCCCACAGGCATAATCATAAACTCCTGCAGATCCACCGTGTTATCCGCGTGCTTTCCGCCGTTTAAAATGTTCATCATGGGAACCGGGAGGCGTTTGGCATGGACCCCTCCCAGATACTGGTAAAGCGGAAGCCCCAGGGACTTTGCCGCCGCCTTTGCCACAGCAATGGAAACGCCCAGCGTAGCGTTCGCCCCCAGATTCGACTTGTTTTCCGTGCCGTCGGCATCGCACAGAAGGTGGTCAATATAAGACTGCTCCAGAACGTTTTCCCCCACCAGGGCGTCCGCCAGCTTTGTATTTACATTGTGTACCGCCCGCTGCACACCCAGGCCCAGATAGCGGAACTGCCCGTCCCGAAGCTCCACCGCCTCAAATGTCCCAGTAGACGCGCCGGAGGGCACGGAAGCACGGGCGGTTATGTTTTTGTCTGTGGTGACCTCCACCTCAACGGTGGGATTTCCCCTGGAATCCAGGATTTCCCTGGCAGAAATATCCGTAATCGGCAAATATAAATGCATATAAAAAACCTCCTATTTTGAGTTCCGCATCTGTCCGGACAGATGCTGTTTGTAAACATTTATTACAAGTGTCTCAAAATCCGGAGGTTTTATTCGTTATATGCCGTTTTCTTTTCACTTCATTTCTTATTTGGGGAGGCCGCTCTTATACCCCCTTCCGATTGCGGTCATAGATGATTTTTAATCCCTTTAAGAGCAAGGCGTCGTCCAGCACGATTTTCTCCCTGCAATGGGGGATAATGTACCGGGCCATGCCCCCGGTGGCCACCACGGACACTGCGCCTCCCAGCTCTTCCCGGATGCGTCCGATCATGCCGTCAATGCAGACTGCGGTTCCGTATAAAACGCCGCTCTTCATGCAGTCCACCGTATTGCTTCCGATTATGCGTTTCGGAGGCTCCAGGCTGATCTTGGGAAGCTGGGACGTGCGGTTAATAA
The DNA here is from genome assembly GCA_910576205.1 of Clostridia bacterium. GTDB lineage: Bacteria > Bacillota > Clostridia > Lachnospirales > Lachnospiraceae > RGIG4284. Next base: position 104,862 of record CAJTHL010000012.1, read on the forward strand.
GGGAATCCAGGGAAACCCCCACGCCCGGCATTATCATCCCGCCGGTCACCTGGCGTTTCTCATTGACCACGGTAATGGTTGTGGCCGTTCCCATATCCACCACTGCCAGGGGGCAGCCGTACTCGGCAATGCCTGCCACAGCTCCCACCGCCAGATCGGGCCCAAGCTGGGCCGGGTTGTCAATCCGGATGTCCAGGCCGGTTTTCACGCCGGGGCCCACCTCCAGCATCTTCTTCCCGATAATCTTCTCCGCCGCATGGCGCACCGTGGCTGTGATGGGGGGGACTACAGAGGATACAATGCCCCCCTTAAGCTCTCCACTGTCTATCCCGTAAATTTCCAGCACTGTCTTAAAGCTGATGGCATACTCCAGCTCCGTTTTCTTGAGGTCCGAGTACAGACGTTCCTTAAAGGCAATCCGCTCCCCGTCTATGCATCCGATGGCAATATTGGTGTTTCCAATGTCTATGGCAAGTATCATGGTTCTTTCTCCTATCGCTTCTTTTTCCATTTGTCCAGAAAACTGCCTGGTTTCTTCTCCGGCTCTTCCCCGGATTTCTCTGCCTTTTTCGCCCTGGCCTTTAAAGCTTCCGCCTCCTGGGCCTCCTCCACAGCCTTTAAATCCGCCTCATACACATACCGGGCCGGCTCGCTGCCCTGAACCCTTCGCAGCTCCACATAGTCTTTTGTACGCAAAGAAAGATTCCGCTTTCGAAGGGAATGCTCCACGCCCCGTTTCACCAGGTCGTAAATCACCGCAAAGGCCGGCACGCCGATCACCATGCCTACAAAGCCCATAAGTCCGCCAAAAAGCAGGATGGAAAACAGCACCCAGAAGCCGCTTAAGCCTGTGGAATCCCCCAGAATCTTCGGCCCCAGGATATTTCCGTCAAACTGCTGGAGAATCAGAATAAAAATCAGGAAATAAATACACTGCCTGGGGCTCACCATAAGAATCAGCAACGCGCTTGGGATGGCTCCAAAATAAGGCCCGAAAAAAGGAACCACATTGGTAACGCCCACAATCACGCTGACCAGCATGGCGTAGGGCATCTTCATAAAGGAAATAATCACAAAGCAGAGACAGCCGATAATAAGGGAGTCCAGCATTTTTCCAATGATAAACCCACCGAACACCTTGTCCGCAAAATGGATTTCCTCAATAATCGCGTTGGCAAAAGGTACCTTGAAAATACCGTAAATGGCCTTCTTGGCCTGGGCGGCAAATTTTTTCCGGCTTGCCATCATGTAGACCGCGGCTATAATTCCGATAATCAGATTCTTCAGAATTACCAGAATGCTGATAACCCCGCTGGACACGCCGGACACAATCATCTGCATATTGGGAAGCAGGACATTTTTCATAAAATCCTGCAAATACTGCTGTATTTCGTCCGAAAACTGCTCCACATAGTTCAGCACCACCTGGTTGTCGCTGACAAACCCCTCAATCCACTGGGTCCATTTCTCCACATTATCCGGCAGCAGCACCACAACGCTTCTTATGCTCTGGAAAATCTCAGGAAGCACCATGGCCAGGAGAAAATACACAAACAGCACGGCGGCCCCCAGGCTGCCCAGAATGGCCAGCCCGCTGGCCGCCTTCCGGGCCTGCTTTTCGGATTTTAGATATCTGGCCAGAAAGGGCTGAAGCGCCTTCTCTATGGAATTGCACACAGGCGTCAGAAGATAGGCGATAATCGCCCCGTAAATAAAGGGCATCAGAATGTTTGTGACATTTTTTATGCCCCCCAGCACTTCCTTAAACCGGAACAGGATAAAGAAAAAGGAAATACTCAGCACTATGGCCAGGGCCCCTGTCAGGCTGATATATAAGTATCTTAAAAACCGCTCTCTTTTCATTTGTCTATGCCTCCTTATCTCTGTTTTGCCACCGTTCTGCCTTCCTTGACGGTGGCAAGTACCCGGATTTTCCGGATTTCCTCTGGCAGCACTTTCAGCGGATTCCTGTCCAGAATCACCAGATCCGCCTTTTTCCCCTCCTCAATGCTTCCCTTTTCCCGCTCCTCAAACATCTGGCGGGCGCCGTAAATGGTGACGGCCCGCAGGGCTTCCTCCACCGGAATCCGCTGCCCCTCTCCCAGCAGGCGTCCCTGTCTGGTTCTGCGGTTCACTGCGCTGTACACGGAAAGCAGCATATCCGGCGGCGACTGAGGCGAATCCTGATGCAGGGTAAAATCCATTCCCCGTTCCATGGCCCAGCGGGCCGGATTTATCCTGTCCGCCCTCTCCGCCCCCAGCAGTTCTTCGGCGTACAGGTCTCCCCGGTAATAAATCTGATCCGGAAAAAAGCTGGGCCGGATTCCAAGCTCCTTCATGCGGTCAAGCTGCTGCTCCCCCACCATCTGGCAGTGGACAAGCACCGGCCGCAGCCCTGGGGCGTCGGGGTTTTCCTCCCTGGCCTTTGCGTAGCAGCGGATAAACTGTTCGATGGCGGCGTCCCCGTTTGCGTGGGCGTGAATCTGCCAGCTGTATTTCAGACAGAGCCGTATATGCTCCAGCACTTCCTCCTCTTTCATGGCGGGAAATCCACAGAAATCCGGCTCCCGACTTCCGGTCCGTCCGGAATATGGCTTAAGCAGCCATGCGGTTCCCGCTTCCGGCCACCCGTCCAGAAAAATCTTGTATCCTGCCAGACGGCAGCGTTTCTGATAAGTCCGCCATCCCCAGGGCCGCTTCAGCAGCTTTGACGCCGCCGGCGGTTCCAGGTAAGCCGCCACATCCAGCTCCAGAATCCCCATCATGCCGGCCGTGTGGAGCAGCTCATACTCCGCCTCCCCGGTTCTGGCCTCCTGCACTGTGGTAATTCCCCTGGACGCATACAGCCTCATAGCCTTCCTGATTCCCTGCAAAGCCTCCTTTAAAGAGGGCATAGGCACCTTTTCACAGGCCAAAAAAAACGCCTTCTCCTCCAGAATTCCCAGAGGCTCCCCTGTCCTTTCCCTCCGCCGGATGCAGCCGCCCTCCGGATCCGGGGTGTAGCGGTCAATCCCCGCCTTTTCCAGGGCCCTGCTGTTAAACACGCCCCGGCGGCCCTGCCTGTGTACCAGACAGACGGGACATTCACGGCTGACCTCATCCAGGTCTTCCCGGGTAGGCTCCCTCCCTTCCGGATACCCCTCCGGGTCATACCCCAGGGCTACAAACCATTGGCCCGGCTTTCTTTTTTTCTGTTTCATCTCCCGTTTCAGTTCCCGCTTAAGCGTTTCTATGGAATCGCAGGGTCCCTTGGGAGAAGGCCCCGCATTGGCAAATATACACTCATAGGCAACGGCCGTCAGGTGAGAGTGACCGTCCACAAAACCCGGCAGCATGGTTTTCTGCTCCAGATCCACCACCCTGGCCCCGGCTCCCATGGCCTTTTGTACCTCCTCCACGGTTCCCACCTTCCGTATCCTTCCACCGGACACCAGAACCGCCTCCGCCTCCGTTCCCTTTTTATCCATGGTAAGAATCTGCCCGTTGATATAAGCTGTCTCTCTCATGATATCCCTTCCAGTTTACGCAAATTCTTCCACTAGTTTTCCCAAACCTTTTCCTATCATACACCAAAACAGGCAGTGGGGCAAGCAGGCCCGGAGCATTTTTCCATTCTCTTTACACAGTTCCAGAAAAATGTGATATTTTGGTGCAAATCGCATTTTTATATCAAGAGTTAAAACTAATTTAATATAAATATAACCAAAATATTGACTTTTTCTCCACATAACGCTATAATTTACTCAAATCAATCAGCTTTTTGAAGCAAGAAAGGAGCACCATGATAAAAAAGAAGAGTATTTATCCATATCTGCTGGTATCGCCTGCTCTGCTTATCATCTTATGCGTGGTGTTTATCCCAGTGGCAAACGCAATCGGGATGAGTTTCCAGCACTACGACCTGCGAAGGCCCGGCGAAATCGGCTTCTGCGGCCTTGAAAATTATATCCAGGCCCTGACAGACAAGCTTTTCTGGCATTCCCTGTTTAAGACTGTCCTGTGGGTGGTGTTCGGCGTGGGATTCCAGTTTCTGTTTGGGTTTATCCTGGCGCTTCTCCTAAATAAGAGCTTCCGGGGCCGCGGTGTCGTGCGGGCAGTCAGCTTGATTCCCTGGGTGACGCCGGGTGTTCTCATCGGCCTTATGTGGAGGTGGATGTACGACGGAAACTATGGAGTCCTCAACGATCTCCTCCAGAAATTCCACATTATCTCCCAGAATATACCCTTTTTGTCCCAGACCTCTTCCGCCTTCATAAGCGTGATTGTAACCATTGTCTGGCAGGGAATCCCTTTCTTTGCCTTGATGATCCTGGCCGGCCTCCAGGGGATTCCCGCAGAGCTCTACGAAGCGGCTGATATTGACGGCGCCACAGGTATCCAGAAGCTGTTCCGGGTCACCATTCCCTCCATTAAGAATACCATCTACATAACCATGCTTCTTAGGATTATCTGGGTGGCAAATTCCGTAGATATTATCTTTAACATGACGGGGGGCGGCCCGGCATACTCCAGCCAGACCTTAAGCGTGTACATTTTTAACAAGGCAAACTCCCTGGACTTAGGGTATGCCTCCGCCATGGCCATTCTGCTGGCGCTGGCTCTTTGTTCCGTAGCGGTTCCCTATCTGATTTCCACATTTCGAAAGGAGGAGTGACGGCATGAGAGACAGAAAACAGCTGGCCAAAAGGATTTTCACCCTGTACCTTCCCCTTGTACTGATTCTGCTCTTTATCCTGTTTCCCTTTTACTGGACCTTTATCACGTCCATTAAGCCGGAAGCGGAATTATACGGCGCGGCAACCTACTGGCCCAGGAATATTACCTGGGATTCCTACCGGAAATTATTTACCACCACCTTAAACTTTTTTTCCGCCATGAAAAACAGCTTTGTGGTGGCCGCCTCCACCACCCTGGTGTCCCTGACGGCTTCTACCTTAGCTGCCTACGCTTTTTCCAGGTATCATTTCCCCGGGCGGAAATTTATGATGTCCCTGTTTTTAAGCAACAATATGTTTCCCACGGTACTGCTGCTGATTCCTCTTTACACCCTTATGCGGAAAATGGGCCTTTTGTACAAGCCGGGCGCGTTGATTCTGTCTTACACCACCTTTACGCTCCCCTTCTCCGTATGGCTTTTAAACGGGTTTTTCAACGACCTGCCCATGGCCCTGGAGGAGGCGGCCCTGGTGGACGGGTGCAATCGGAGAACCGCCTTTTTCAAGATTGTGCTGCCTATTCTGGGGCCCTGTCTGGTGGCAACCGGCGTCTATATTTTCATGACCTCCTGGAATGAATACACCTTTGCCGTCATGTTTACCAACAATGCCACCAGGACTATCCCCGTTGCGCTGAAAAGCCTGATCGGGCAGCTTGGCGTCCAGTGGGATCTTCTGACGGCCGGCGGCATTATCACCATTATCCCCGTCTGTATTATGTTCTTTTTCGCGCAGAAACGGCTGGTAGAAGGCCTTACGGCCGGAGCCGTCAAAGGATAAACTATCACAGGCTCCCTAAGGCGGAGCAGAAAGGATGGATGTATTTATGGCAGATTATCTGAGAAAAGGCGAGGAGGAAATGGCTTACGGCTACACCTCCATCGCTGAAATGAACGGAGCTCTTTACCCGGAGGCATTAATGGATTTCGGCGTACTGCGCCTGAGGGAGAGCCAGGAATTTGAGGAGCAAAAAGACCTGGAATGCGCTTACCTGCTGGTATACGGGGAGGTCACCTTCTCATGGAACGGCCAGGAGCAGACGGTGAAGCGGGGAAACTGCTTTGACGACGGGTTGTATTGCCTCTGGGTTCCCGCCGGCACTCCTGTTAAAATTACAGGCGTGGGCAGGGACAGTGAGCTGACCGTACACCGCACGGATAACGAAAAAGCTTTTACGGCAAAGCTTTTCACTCCCGCCGATGTCCCGGACGAGCACCGGGGAGCCGGAACCATGAAGGAGACCTGCACCCGCATTGTGCGCACCGTCCTGGACAAGAGCCTGGCACCAGAGTCTAATTTTGTGTTTGGGGAGGTTATCAATACCCCTGGCAAATGGTCCAGCTACCCGCCCCATGTACATCACCACCCGGAGATCTATTACTACAAGCTGTTTCCGAAGAACGGCTACGGCTACGGGGAAATGGGCGACGACGTCATCAAGGTTCGCAACAACGACACAGCCTTTATCTTTGACAGCATCACCCACTGCCAGGCAGCCACCCCCGGCCATGCCCTGTGGTATATGTGGGTTATCCGTCAGGATGAGGAAAAGCCTTATATCAAACCCTACACGCTGCCCATCCACGAGTGGGTCATGAAGCCAGAGGCTGGGATCTGGCCGGATATCCCCGCCAGAAACGAGTAATATCCACATAGACAGAAAGAAAAATCCCTTCCCGTATGCAGAAACAGGAAGGGATTTTTTCTATGGTAAAATGTTTGCGAAAAACCTTATAAGCGGGCAATCATATCCCCGTACCTCTCCTTTTCCTCCCTGATAAAGGCAAAAACCGCCTCCGTATCCGGCATGGATTCTGAACAGGAAGGGGCAGCTACCAGCATAGCCGCCTCCGCACTGCCAAATTCCAGGGCGTCCATAATGGCCCATCCCTCCATAAGGCCGTACAGAAAGGCCGCGGCATATCCGTCCCCGCCCCCGAAGGATTTCAGCAAAGTAACCGGAAAAGGCTTTACGGAATAGCTCTGCCCATCTCTTGTGTAAGCGGTGGAGCCTTCTTTTCCGTGCTTGATGACAATGATCTGGCTGCCGAAATCCAGCCAGCGTCTGGCCACGGCCTTGTCCTCCTCTCCCGGAGAGGCAATAAGGCTCTGCATCAGATCAAACTCTTCCCGGCTTCCCATAATAATATCGCTGTGTTTTCCCACCATGGAATAATAGACGGCCACCTCCTCCATGGATTTCCAGGTATAAGCCCGCCAGTCAATATCAAAAATCACAACCGTCTTATTTTTCTTTGCCAGTTCCAGCGCTTTGAGAGCCGCCTCCCTGGAAGGGCTTGCGCAAAGTGCCGTGCCGGAAATCAGCAGGCTTTTGGAATTTCTGATATATTCCTCGTCCACGTCCTCCGGGGACAGCCTCAGATCCGCAGCCTCCTCCCGGTACATTATGAGGCTGCTCTCTGTGGCGCTTCGTATCTCCGTAAAGGCAAGCCCCAGCTTTTCGCCGCCTGTACAGCGGGTCACATGGCTGGTGTCGATGCCCTCCTTCCGGAAATACCCCTCCGCAAAATCCCCAAAGCCATCGTCGGAAATCTTTCCGATAAATCCCACCTTCTTCCCCAGGCGGGCCATACCCACGGCAATATTGGCCGGGGAACCGCCGATATATTTCTGAAAGGTTAGGCTCTCCGAGATGGGACGATGAATCTCCAGAGGGTTAAAGTCAATGGCGATGCGGCCCAGGGGAATGATATCCATAGGACGGGATGGGTCAAATGTGATCGTATTCATAGGCGTCTCCTGTGATATTATGAGTATTTTATGATAATATTTTGGTTCTATTATTGTTATATCATAGAAAAATTCACTTGTCAATCCGCTTCCCAACATTTATATTTTATAGTATAATAATACCAGCCCAGCCAGGTCGCAGACAGGTTTTATCACGGGGCACGGCTGAATGTCCGCAAGAACAACAAGGAGAAGAATTATGAGAGTCAGCAGATTAATGCAGATGGAGGACTATATTATGTCCATGGAAACCGTCACCATTGAGGCGCTCTGTGACAAGTTCCAGGTTTCCAAAAACACGGTGCGGCGGGATCTGGACGCCCTTTGCAAGAAGGGAGCTGTGCGGAAAATATACGGCGGGGCCGCCTCCAACCATGCCAGGGACACAGTTCCCTTTGAGGAGCGCAATGTAAAAAATATCCGGCTCAAGGAGCAGATCGCCCGAAAAGCCGCCGAGTTTATCCACGACGGGGATTCCATTTTTATCGACTCCGGCACCACGCTGACGGCTCTGTACTACCAGCTTCCCCAGGTGCAGAACCTGACCATTTTTACCAACAATATGGAGGTGGCCTTTCGCTCCCTCTCCGAGAACAATTACCGGATTATCCTTACCGGAGGAGAGCTCTCAAGAAGCACCTGCTCCGCCACAGGAACCGACGCCTCCCGGATGCTGGACTGCTACAATATCGAGAAGGCCTTTCTCTCCGCCGTGGGGGTTTCCGTGGAAAACGGCGCCACCAATTCCTCCCGGGGAGAATTTGAGGTAAAGCAGGCTGTGGTGCGCCGCTCCAAATACCGCTATCTCCTGGTAGACAGCTCCAAGTTTGACTCCGTGTCCCTTATGACCTTTGCGGAGCTGAACGCCTTTGACGCCGTTATCACAGATACGGAGCCCTCGGGAAAATACCAGAATTATCTGAAGAAAAATAACGTGGATCTGATTATCACCTAAAATAAAAGGAAAAAAGGAAGAACCTATCCGGCATCCTGTAGAGCCGCCCAGGCAGGGCCCGCTCTACAGGATGCCGGATATTTTTTTCTCATTTTTGCCAGTCTCTGATTTTCCTGGTTTTCCCATATTTTAACCAACTTTCCAAAATATTATGGTTATATTTTGGATATATTATTGACATTTTGATTAATTTATGGTATTTATATTACATATAGCACCAATAATTAACCAAACAAATATCATAGACTTGACAAGGAGAACTCACGTTATGCTGGCAAATCTCAATACGCTGTTTGCTGAAAAGAAGGATCGCGCCCTGGCGGGCTTTAACGTGTACGGGTACGAGGACGCCGTTTCCATAGTCCGGGCCGCAGAGGATCTCAACGAAGGCGTGGCGCTTATGGTAAACAGGGACGCCGCAGAGCATATTCCCCTGTCCTGTATAGGACCTCTTCTGATCTCTCTTGCCAGGGAAGCCTGCGTCCCTGTGGCCGTGCATCTGGATCACGCCGTGGAGCTTTCCTCTATAAGGGAAGCCATTGACGTGGGATTTTCTTCCGTCATGTTTGACGGCTCCCGGCTGGAATTTGCGGAAAATGTGGAGAAAACATGCCAGGTAATGGAAATGGCCCGGAAAAAGGGTGTTTCCGTGGAGGCGGAGATTGGATTTGTGGGATACTCGGATCCCGTAGCGCAGCCGCAGAATATTTACACGGAGCCGGAGGATGCCTTTGTATTCTATGAGAGGACAGGGGTGGACGCCCTGGCCGTCAGCATAGGGACCGTACACCGGATGGTGGTGCAGGAGGCCAGTATCCAGTATGACCGCATCTCCAGAATCCGGGAGAGGGTTGCCGTACCCCTGGTGGTTCACGGCTCCAGCGGCGTGTGCGACAAAGATCTGACAAGGCTTTCCCATGCCGGCATCCGGAAAATCAATCTGGGAACCTGCCTCCGCCTGGTTTTTGGCAAAACCCTTCGAAGAGAAATGGAAGAAAACCCGGAGGAGTTTGACCGGATCAGGCTTTTCCGGAAACCTATGGAGCAGGTAAGAGAAGCCGCCAAAGCAAAAATGCTCTTATTAAAATGAGGAAACAGAAAGGAGATGCAGGATAAAATGGCAGAAAGGTTAAAGTTGCTGATAAACGGGCAGTGGGTGGAATCCGCCACAGAAAAATACACCCCGGTCTTCAATCCCAGCACCGGGGAAATTCTGGCGGAAGCCCCCTGCTGTACCAGGGAGGAGGTGGCGGAAGCCATCGCCGCGGCAAAAGCCGCCTATCCGGCCTGGCGTGACACACCCCCCATTAAGCGGACCCAGATTCTCTACCGGGTGCGGGAGCTTCTGGTTCAGCATATGGACGAGCTGACCGACTGTGTGGCCAGGGAAAACGGAAAGGCCTGGGAGGAGGCAAAGGGCGATGTGCTGAAGGCCAGAGAGGGCACGGAGGTGGCCTGTTCTATTCCTTCCCTCTTAAACGGCATGGGGGAATCCCTTATGGACGCCTCCTCCGGCTTCGACACGGTTCTATACCGGGAACCCCTGGGCGTTTTCGCCGGTATCATACCGTTTAACTTTCCGGCCATGATTCCCATGGGATGGATGGCCCCCATCTGTGTAGCCTCCGGCAACACCATTGTCATTAAGGCCGCCAGCTTTACACCTATGACCATCCACCGGATTGCGAAGCTCTACAAGGAAGCAGGGCTTCCGGACGGCGTTATCAATATTGTCACCTGTTCCCGGCATGAGGCGGAAATCTTCCTGACCCACCCGGATATCCGCGGCATCTCTTTTGTGGGCTCCACCAAAGTAGGGCAGTCTGTCTACAGCAAGGCAGCCGCGGCCGGCAAGCGGGTGCAGGCCCTCTGCGAGGCCAAAAATCACGCCCTGGTACTGGCGGACGCCCCCATTGAGCGGACAGCCGCCGGAATCGTCAACGCCTCCTTTGGCTGCGCCGGGGAGCGCTGCATGGCCCTTCCCGTGATCTGCGTCCAGGAAAGCATTGCCGACGAGCTGGCGGCGGCTATTGTAAAGAAAGCCAAAGCTCTCAAGGTAGGGCCCGCCTACCTTAAGGATACGGACATGGGCCCTGTGGTCAACCGGGAACATATGGATTTTGTCACCGGATGGATTGAAAAGGGCGTTGCGGAGGGCGCAAAGCTCCTTCTGGACGGACGCAATATCCAGGTAGAGGGCTATGAAAAGGGCTTCTATATCGGCCCCACCATCTTTGACCATGTGACGCCGGAAATGACCATCGGCGACTCTGAGGTTTTCGGCCCGGTTCTCTGTATTAAGCGGGTGAAGGATTTTGAGGAGGGCCTGGCCTTTATGAACCGGAATCCCTTTGCAAACGGCTCTGTGATCTTTACCCAGAGCGGCCGCTACGCCAGAGAATTTGCAAAATACACAGACGGCGGCATGGTGGGCATAAACGTGGGCATTCCGGTTCCGGTGGGATTTTTCCCCTTCTCCGGACACAAAAATTCCTTCTTTGGAGATCTTCATACCCTGGGAAGGGACGGCGTGCGCTTCTACACGGAGACAAAGTCCGTCACTACCCGCTGGTTTGACGAGGAGGAAAAGAAAAACGCAAAGGTATCCACCTGGGACGGCACTATTTAACCGTATAGAAAAAGCAAAAAGGAGGTTTCTATGAAACGTATGAGAAAACTGACCACACTTTTACTGGCAGGAATTATGGCCATGGGTACGCTTACGGCGTGCGGCAAGCCCGCAGGCAGCGACGCGCCCCAGAATACCCCGGAGACCGGGAATTCCGCAGAGGCGGGTACACAGACCCCGGCCGGCGATGGGGAAGCCATAAATCTTACCCACTGGTTCTGGTCTGACAGCGACATGCATACCCAGCTTATGCAGAGTATTGTGCAGAAATTCAACGAGTCCAACGGCAAAAATATCACGGTAAATCTGGAGATCGTCCCCTGGGACGGCGGCCAGTACAGCACGGACCTTCTCACCGCAGCCGTGGGAGGCGGCGGCCCGGATACCGCAGGCTTTAAGGTTACCGCAAGTCCTGCGTTTCTAAACAACGATCTTCTGGAGCCCCTGGACGCCTACATTGAAAACTGGGAACTGAAAGACGATATTGCGCAGGTTTACTACGACACTTTCCGGGGTGTTTCCGATGACGGAAAGCTGTATCTCATGCCCTGGAACGTGCAGGTGCTGTATGTGTATTACCGGCCCTCCTATTTTGAGGCCGTGGGCATCAGAGTGCCGGAAACCTATGAAGAATTTCTGGAAGCCTGCCGGAAATGTACCACCACCATAGACGGCCAGCAGGTTTACGGCTACGGTATGCGCGGTTCCAACGGCGGACAGGAACCCTGGGGCAGCTTTATTTACGCCCGTGGAGGCAGCTTTGAGGATCTCACAAGCCCGGAGTCTGTCCAGGGCATGCAGGATTTCATCGATCTGTACAAGGACGGCTGTACGCCCCCCAGCGCCACCGGCGACGGCTACAACGAGATTATGGCCAATTTCTACTCCGGCATGACTGCCATGACCATCCAGCATATCGGAACCTCCGTAAATGCAGTGGAAACCTTTGGCGACGATGTCAGCGCTTTCCCCTTCCCGGATTCCCCCGACGGGCGCTGGACCTCCCTGGGCGACACAGAGGCCGTTATGTTCAAAAGCTGCCAGCACAAGGAAGCCGCCTTTGAGTGGATGGCCTTCCTGGCCGCCGGCGAGGGACAGTACGACTGGTGTACCGGCACCGGAAACGTGCCCGTAAGCAAGACCGTCCAGGAATCCGACGCCATCAGGGAAAACCGCTTTATGCAGATCTCCATCGATGGCCAGGACTTCGCCGGCATCCTGCCTATCCGCGAGGAAACTACCGAGTGGATTTCTCCCCTGTGGCCCGCCACCATCCAGCAGGCGCTTCTTGGTGAAATTACCGCAGAGGAGGCTATGGAGATTTTGCAGAAAGGGCTTTGGGGAGAATAAAGCCCCCCATACCTGCCGGGACGCTGTAGCCGTCAGGCAGAATTATAGAAATGTATAAGGCGCCAAAAAATAAAAGGTGTAAGGTCTTATGGATTGACAAAGGCTTTGCACCTTTTTATTTGGGGTATCCAATAGCCCTGGGATCCTGGCAGCATTCACATTTTCATTTAATTGTTAACCACTTTAAAAAATTAGTTGACAATCCTCCAAAGACCCTGTATACTACAAAACAACTTAAGAAAACAGACAGGAAGGACAATCTGAATATGCAGCCCATCCACAACAGACAATCCCAGATCACCCAGCTGGAATCCCAGATACTAGCCGGGAAAGAGCTTACCAGGGAGCAGGCCCTGGCCCTCACAGAGGCCCCTCTTGAGGAGCTCTGCCAGGCGGCAGACCGGATACGGAAAGCCTTTTGCCAGAATACCTTCGATATCTGCGCCATCATCAACGGCAAGAGCGGAAAATGCCCCGAAAACTGCAAATACTGCGCCCAGTCAGCCCATTACGCCACAAAGACAGAGGAATACCCCCTTCTCTCCGGAGAGGAAATGTTAAAAGGCGCCCTCTGCAACCAGGAGGCAGGGGTGCTGCGGTTTTCCGTAGTGACCTCCGGGCGGCGTCTGACAGATAAAGAAACAGAACGGGTTTGTGAAAACTTCCGTCTGTTGAATGAAAATACCAGACTTTCCCTCTGCGCGTCCCATGGCCTTCTAAGCCTGGAACAGTATAAGCGTCTGAAGGCGGCAGGCGTAGAGCGGATTCATAATAATCTGGAGACATCCAGGAGATTTTTCCCCCAGATATGCACTACCCATACTTATGACGACAAAATTAACGCCATCAAGGCGGCCCAAGAAGCCGGTCTTTCCGTGTGCAGCGGCGGCATTCTAGGCATGGGGGAAACCTGGGAGGACCGGATTGATCTGGCCCTGGAGCTTCGGGAGCTTCATATACTTTCCATTCCCATTAACATCCTAAACCCTATCCCAGGGACCCCCCTGGAACGTCTAAAGCCCCTAAAGCTCCCGGAAATCCGGCGGATTACCGCCATTTACCGCATGCTCCATCCCGGAGCCGCCATCCGCATGGCCGGAGGCCGGGGACAGCTTCCCGATAAGGGCAGAAGCGTGTTTTCCTCCGGGGCCAACGCAGCTATCTCCGGGCCCATGCTGACCACCAGCGGCATTTCCATGGAGGAGGATTTAAGGATTCTGGAAGATCTGGGGTATACGCCCGGACTTTTAGCTCCCTGTAAAAATGACTAAGTTTAAGCACAAAAGCAAGAAAGGATTACTGCCATGCAAAAAACCATAGAATCAAAAAAAATTACTACTTATCAGCTTGCGGTAACCGGGCTAATGACTGCGTTAACCTGCATTCTTGGGCCCATGTCCCTGGCCCTGCCTTTTACTCCCGTTCCCATCTCCCTGACCAATTTTGTGGTCTTTCTAAGCGTATGGCTTCTGGGCTGGCGGCTGGGCACGGTGAGCTATCTGATCTATCTGCTGCTGGGGCTGGCCGGACTGCCTGTCTTTTCCGGGTTTACCGGCGGGGCCGGCAAACTGCTGGGGCCAACAGGCGGGTATCTGATTGGTTTTATCTTTTTAGCGGTTCTTATGGGAATCGTATTTGAGAAATCCGAAAGCCGGCTTGTACGGCTGGCCGGCATGATCCTGGGAATGATAGTCGCGTACCTGTTTGGGACAGCGTGGCTGGCATATCAGTCCAAAATAGGCCTTTTTGCCGCTCTGGGCAGCGCTGTGATTCCTTTTATTCCCGGAGATCTGGTTAAAATGGTGATTGTGCTGTTGATTGGGCCCGCCATTGAAGCGCGGCTTAAGAGGGCGGGGCTTCTGTCTTAACGTAAGCAAAAAGGTGTGGAAATATCCCCCTTATCCTGTCACGGTTTTTTTCTCCTATACCATACTCCAATCGCACAGCATTTCGTTTTGCGTCACCCGGCGCAGCTCATCCCGCACCTCCATCAGCGCAAAACCCAGCAGATTCTGCCCCCGCCACTTCACCGGATCTTGCGCCTCCAAAGAGCCGGCAGGCAGGCGGATGCCCCAGATGCTGTCGTAGGGGCTGGCCTCCACCAGTACACTGTCCCCGGTGGAGAGGAGAAATTCCTGGCAGGAGCGGCTCTGGCTGAATTTACACCAATTTCCATTAAGCACAATGGCGTATTTAAACCTGTCCCACACCTTCTGGTCAAAACCCTGCACCTTGCGCCCCAAAGCCTTGATCTCCTTGGGCGCGCTGCAATTTAAGATCTGCTCCCGGATTTCCTGATCGCCGAACAGCTCCGCTTTACCTGCCATCATATACTGCTCCATACAGAGGTAGTGATGGTTGATAGAAAAGAAGTCCTCCATCCACCACTGGCTGAGACAGCTTTTGGTCGTGCCGCCGTCCCGGGCGGGCTGGTGGCCCCAGAACAGGCACAGCTCCCGCTTCCGGCCGGCGGCAAACTCCTGCCGGAGCCATTGCCGGGTGTACCTGGGCCGGCCCTCTGGCTGCCACGCCTCTACAAAGAAGTCGCCGTGTTCCAGCACTTCGCCGCTGTCCTCGTTATCCCACCATCCCTTCCAGGTTACCGGCTCGGGAAAAAGAGTGCGGTATTGCACCTGCTCCTCCGGCGAGAGGGCGTCCAGCCAATCGTTAAACCGGTATCTGTAATCCTCCCCATAGCCCATACGCCAGCCGATGGAGTATCGCTCGATTTTCCGATAGGCCAGCCAGGGCGGCGGCATGATGCTCTTATCCTGTAATGCCATAGTCCTTTATCCTTTCCTTTCAGATTCTGGTTATAGTTTACTATATTTTCCCAATATTTGAAAGAATCTTTTCAGCACACCTGTGGGCGCAGACTTTCTCCAGAAAACAATTGACATTTGCCCCTTTCCGCCGTATACTTTTCAAGTAGACAACAATTTCATATTGTAACACAACGCTAGGGGAGCCTAAGGCTGAGAGAGTACATTTTATGTGCTGACCCTCATTACTTGTCCAGATAATGCTGGCAGAAGGAAGCAGTTTTAAGATTCCCTCCCGTGATGTTCGTCATTTACAAAGGAGGTTTTTTTATGTCGTTTTTTGTTACAAAGGTTGTGGATGAATGGGGGACTTCTTATTCCCTTACCGGCGCCGGTTACGGCCTGCTGGTTGCGCTCATGCTGGCGCTTCTGCTGGCCGCCTGTTATCTTACCGGAGGAAAGAAAAGAATCAGCACCCGGCAGCTTGTATTTTCCGCTGCTGCCATGGCGCTGGCTATGATTACATCTTTCCTGAAAATATTTGAGGCCCCTATGGGCGGTTCCGTCACCCTGTTTTCCATGCTGTTTATCTGTTGTATCGGGTACTGGTATGGTCTCCGGGTGGGGCTTATGACAGGCTTCGCCTACGGCCTTCTGCAGCTTATCTCCGATCCCTACATCGTCAGCCTGCCCCAGATGGTTACGGATTATCTGCTGGCCTTCGGCGCCCTGGGATTATCCGGCCTGTTCTCCAGTCAGAAAAACGGCCTCATTAAGGGCTATATTGCCGGGGTACTGGGCCGATACGTCTTCGCCTTTCTGTCGGGACTTATCTTCTTTGCCTCCTATGCGGAGGGCACCGGCATGAGCGCGCCCGTCTATTCCCTGGCCTACAATGGCAGCTATCTGGGCTGTGAAGCCGCTCTGACCCTGGTAGTGCTGGCAATCCCTGCTGTCAGCAAGAGCTTTGCCCAGGTAAAGCGAATGGCTGTGGAGTAATGTCCACAGCCACCTGTCATGAGCCAGCCTTGCA
The DNA here is from genome assembly GCA_910576205.1 of Clostridia bacterium. Taxonomy (GTDB): domain Bacteria; phylum Bacillota; class Clostridia; order Lachnospirales; family Lachnospiraceae; genus RGIG4284. The sequence goes on from CAJTHL010000012.1 coordinate 121,057, forward strand.
ACAGCAAGGCTGGCCTGCAAACCACTATGTCTGCCCAGCCGGTATTCCCAAAATGTGGTCACATCCGGTCCGGAGCCTCAAAGCCCAGAATCCCAATGCATGTTTCCAGAATCTGTTTGCAGAGAAGCAAAAGGGCAATCCACCCGCTCTTTTTCGTCTGCTCTTCCTCGCTTAAAATCTTTGTCTCATGGTAAAACTTGTTGAAATCATTTGCCAGATCATAAATATAAGCGCAGATTTTGTGGGGCGCAATCTCTTCAAAGGCATTTTCCATAACCTCATTGAAGCGGACCGCCTCCAGCATCAAGGCCTTTTCGCTGTCGCTAAAGGGCTCTCCCGGAGTCACGTCAGCCAGGTTTCCTCCCTGCTCCACATACTTATTTAAAATGGACTTGATCCGCACTATGGTGTACAGGATATAGGGGCCCGTGTCTCCCTCAAAGGAGGTAAACCGCTCCATGTCAAAGACATAATCCTTGGCCGCCTGGTTGGACAGATCCCCGTATTTGATAGCGGACAGGCCCACGGTCTTTGCCGTCTCACGGGCTTCCTCCTTTGGAATAGCCGGGTTCTCCGCAATCTTGGTGTACATCTCTTCGTTGATATCCTCGATAAGGTGCTGAAGGCGCATAATTCCGCCCTCCCGGGTCTTAAAGGGCTTGCCGTCCCTGCCGTTCATGGTGCCAAATCCCAGGAAGCGAAGTCTTGTATCCGCGCCCACAAGGCCCGTCTTTTTCGCGCACCGGAACACCTGCACAAAGTGCATTTCCTGGCGCTTGTCCACCACATAGATAATCTCATCCGGCGCAAACAGCTTCATCCGCTCCACAATGGTGGCCAGGTCTGTGGTGGTGTACAGCGACGCCCCGTCAGATTTTAGCAGCATACAAGGAGGCATTTCCTTGGTATCCGTCTCCTCCCTGATGTCCACCACAAGGGCCCCGTCGCTCATATAGGCAAATCCCTCGTCCTTCATCCGCTGTATCATATCCGGAATGTAGGGCTGGGCGTCGGATTCTCCCTTCCACAGGTCAAACTCCACCCGGAGATTCTCGTAATTGCGCTTTAAATCCGCCACAGACACCTTGAGAATATGCTGTAAAATGGCCTGATAGCCCCGGTGGCCGTGCTGTACCAGGTAGGTGGCCTGCATAGCCTCCTCCTTGTAAGCTTCGTCCTCCTTAGATCTTGCGCTGGCCGTGGGGTAGATCTCCTCCAGCTCCGAAATGGTAAAGGGCGCCTCCGCCGGGTATTCTCCCGTGTAGTCCTCGTCAAAATACACCAGCTCCGGGCTTCTCTTTTTAAGCTCCGTGATAATAAGGCCCATCTGAAGCCCCCAGTCTCCCAGGTGAATGTCCCCGATCATGTCATGGCCCATAAACCGCCCCAGTCGTTTGATGCTCTCCCCGATAATGGCAGAGCGCAGATGCCCCACATGGAGGGGCTTGGCCACATTGGGGCCGCCGTAATCCAGAATGATTTTCTTTGGCTGTGCTGCCTTTTCACAGCCCAGCCTTTCATCCGCCGCCATTTCCTTTAAATATTCCCGCAAAAAGGCAGGCGCCAGCTTCAGATTGATAAATCCCGGATTCACGGCGTCCACCTGGAGAAACGCCGGATTTCCCGCCAGCTGCTCCACCACCTTCCCGGCGATCTGTATGGGAGCGCAGTGGTATTCTTTCGCTCCCGCCATGGCGCCGTTGCACTGGTATTCACAGAGATCCGGGCGGTTAGACAGGGTCACCTTCCCATATTTTTTATCGTATCCGGCGGCGGAAAAGGCCGTCTCCAGCTCCGCCGTTATCCGGTCAATCAATTTCTTCATAATCTTCCTCCTGTATCAGGGTACCGCAGGTACCCGCTGTTTTACGCGCTTGTAAGCCGCGCCTCCACCTGCTCCATGGTGGGCATGGCCGGTATTCCGCCCCGTTTTTCCACACACAGGCTGGCCACTGCGTTTCCGAAACGGGCAAAACTCTTTGCCTCCTCCAGGGTTACCTCTGCAGGATCCTTCTGGCTCTTTACAAGCTGATACAGAAATCCTCCCCAGAAGGAATCGCCGGCTCCAGTGGTATCCACCACCTGGCTTAAAAATCCCGGCACTCTTGCGCCGCCTTCCCTGGTATACACATAAGCTCCGTCCTTTCCAAGGGTCACGGCCACCAGGGAAATCCCCCCCTCAAAGAGGACTTTTGCCGCCTCCTCTGGCGCGTCATGGTCTGTAAGAAGGCCCGTCTCCTCATCAGAGAGCTTCATCACATTCACATAGGGCAGCACTACCCGCATACCCTCCATGGCAGACTCTCTGGACTTCCACAAAAGGGGTCTGTAGTTGGGGTCGTAGGAAACAATCCTGCCAGCTTCCCGCGCCTGTTTCACGGCAAAAATAGTCGCTCCCCGGCTGGGCTCGTCCGTCAGAGACAGAGAACCTACATGGAATATCCGGCTGTCCTTTAAGATCTCCAGGTTTACCTCCTCTGACCTCAGGCAGGTGTCTGCTCCCGGTTTCCTGGCAAATGAGAACTGGCGTTCTCCCTGGGCATTCAGGCTCACAAAGGCAAGCGTGGTAAACACTTCGGGGTCCACCACCAGGCCTGTGGCGTCAATGCCTGCCTTCTCCAGAGTTTCCTTCAGAAAAGCGCCGTGCATGTCGTCTCCCACTTTTCCGATAAAAGCCGTCTTTTTCCCAAGCTTTGCCAGAACCGCCAGGGCGTTTGCCGGAGCCCCTCCCGGATTCTGCTCAAATATCCGCATTCCCGCCTCCGACGTGCCGCTGGGTGTAAAATCAATCAACAGTTCTCCTAATGCCGTTACATCATACATAAGTACACCTCATCCCTTTCTTTATCCAGTCACGATAAGCCGTTTATTTTGCTTTCTATTATATGATAACAGCAATATTTTTACAAGGTTTTCAGCTACCAAAAAACAGGTTAGCAGCCTTTTCGAAATCCGGGAAGGTTTACACTGTTTCTATAATTTGCTATAATAACCATGTAACGATTAGGGAACAGTGATGAAAAAGGAGCTATACTGCATTAAAAGTGATTTTAGCTTCCTCCGGAATTAACCTTTCTGAGCCGAACATCATCAAAGAACAGACAAGAGGATCCTATGAAACTTCTATCCTGGAACGTAAACGGCCTGCGGGCCATTGTCGGAAAAAATTTTATGGAGGCCTTCCAGAGCCTGGACGCGGATATTTTCTGCCTCCAGGAGACAAAATTACAGGAAGGCCAGATTGACCTGCCTCTTCCGGACTATCACCAATACTGGAATTACGCAGAGAAAAAGGGCTACAGCGGCACGGCTGTATTTACAAAGCAGGAGCCCTTGTCCGTGTCCCGGGGAATCAGACAGGCGCAGCACGACCAGGAGGGACGGGTTATCACCCTGGAATATGACAGCTTTTACCTGGTGACCGTCTACACTCCCAACTCCCAGAATGAGCTGGCCCGGCTTAACTACCGTATGGAGTGGGAGGATGCTTTCCGGGCCTATCTGGAAGGGCTTGACAGGAAAAAGCCTGTGATTTTCTGCGGCGACCTCAATGTGGCCCACAAGGAGATCGACCTAAAGAACCCCAAAACCAACCGCCGGAATGCAGGCTTTACGGATGAGGAGCGGGAAAAATTCACGCAGCTGCTAAAGGCTGGCTTCGTGGATACCTACCGCCATTTTTACCCGGATACAGAGGGCGTCTATTCCTGGTGGTCTTACCGGTTCAAAGCCCGGGAGAAAAATGCCGGGTGGCGCATCGACTATTTTCTGGTGTCGGAGCGTCTCAAAGAGAGGCTTACAGACGCTAAAATCCACACAGAGATTATGGGCTCCGACCACTGTCCGGTGGAGCTGGATATTACTCTTTAACAGCAGCACCCTGCTTTAGGCATGTTCTCCAAAGCAGGGTGTGTGTTATTCCTGTATTCTTTTATTCCTTCCCATTCCAGCAGTAAGTACACAGCTTGCAGGGGGAAATCCCCACAGAATCCAGCATATCGTCCAGCCGGTGATAATTTAAGGACGAGAAATTCAGCTGCTTCTCGATCTCTTCCACCATGGCATGGTACTTCTCTGTCTCCGGGTTGGTGTAGGGCTCCAGATCCGGCTCCTTTGCATCCCCTTCCAGCTTGCGGATAACCCTTCTGGATATTAGGTCCATTTCCGAGGTGGAGCGGGAAAAATTAAGGAACTTACAGCCGTAAATAATGGGCGGGCAGGCCGGGCGGATGTGTACCTCCTTAGCTCCGCTGCGGTATAAAAACTCCGTGGTTTCCCTTAGCTGGGTGCCCCGTACAATAGAATCGTCAATCATCAGCAGGCTTTTCCCCTGAATCAGATCATGAAGGGGAATCAGCTTCATCTTGGCAATCAGATCTCTCTGCCGCTGCATGGTAGGCATAAAGGAGCGGGGCCAGGTAGGGGTATATTTGATAAAGGGCCGGGAAAAAGGCACGCCGGAGCGGTTGGCATAGCCCACAGCATGAGCCGTGCCGGAATCCGGCACGCCTGCCACGGTGTCCGGATGGACATTGCGCTTCTTATCCGCCTCCGCCAGCAGCTCCCCGCAGCGGTAACGCATCTCCTCCACATTGACGCCCTCGTAGGAGGAGGAGGGATATCCATAATACACCCAGAGGAAGGTGCAGATCTTCATGTCCTTTCCAGGCTTACACATGGTTTCCACCCCTTCCGGCGTCATCACCACGATCTCCCCGGGCCCAAGCTCCCGGTAAGCCTCATAGCCCAGATTCAGGTAGGCAAAGCTCTCAAAAGCAGCGCAGTAAGCCCCCTCCTTCTTTCCCAGGGCCACCGGCGTGCGGCCCATCTTATCCCTGGCCACATAGACCGCCTTTGGGGTCATAATGAGAATAGTCATGGAACCGTCGATCATATCCTGGGCATAGCGGATGCCCTCCAGCAGGTTTTCCTGCTGATTGATAACCGTAGCCACCAGCTCCGTGGTGTTGATATCCCCGCCACTCATTTCCAGGAAATGGGTCCTGCTGGTATCGAAGGTATGCTGAATCAGCTCGTCCCGGTTGTTAATTCTGCCCACAGTGGCAATGGCATAGGTACCGTGGTGGGAGCGGATAACCAGGGGCTGAGGCTCATAATCAGAAATGCATCCCAGGCCCATAAAGCCCTTCATCTCATTAAAATCCTTCTCAAACTTTGTCCGGAAAGGAGAATTTTCAATGTTATGAATCGCCTTGTCAAATCCCTTTTCCCTGTCGTAGACTACCATGCCGCCTCTTCTGGTTCCCAGATGGGAATGGTAATCCGTTCCGAAAAACAAATCAAACACACAATCCGTCTTGGAAACTGCCGCAAAAAATCCGCCCATACGCTACACCCTTTCCTTTCCTGCAATATAGTTTATAAACTGCTGGGCCGTCCGCCCCGAGATTCCCCCGTGGCTTAATTCCCATTTGTTGGCCTCCGCACACAGCTCCTCCTCTGACAGCGTGATCCCGGGATAACGCTTTGCCAGCTCCATGACAATCCGGAAGTATTCTTTCTGGCTGGGCCTGGAAAAGCTGATGGTCACCCCGAAGCGGGCCACGAGAGAGAGCTTCTCCTGCATGGTATCCGACCGGTGCATGCCCTCGTTCTGCTCTACGTCGCTTCTGTCGCTCCAGGTTTCCCGGATAATATGGCGCCGGTTGGAGGTGGCATAAATCAGTACATTATCCGGCTTTGTCTCCATGCCCCCTTCTATGACCGCCTTCAGAAACTTGTACTCAATCTCAAACTCCTCAAAGGAAAGGTCATCCATGTAGATGATAAACCGGTAATTCCGGTTTTTCACCTGGGCGATCACCGTCGACAAATCCCGGAACTGATGCTTGTAAATCTCGATCATCCGCAGGCCCTGGTCGTAATACTCGTTTAAAATGGCCTTAATGCTGGTAGATTTCCCGGTTCCCGCATCGCCGAACAGCAGCACGTTATTGGCCGGAAGCCCCTGGATAAAGGCCTCCGTATTGTCGATAAGCTTCTTTTTCTGGATTTCATAGCCGATAAGGTCGTCCAATATGACCCTGTCCGTATTGTTCACCGGCATAAACTCCACCCCGTCCTCCAGGTGCCGGATACGGAAGGCCTTGTTGAGGCCAAACATACCCACGCCGTAGGCCGCGTAAAAATCCGTCACAATGCGGAAAATCTCCTCCTCATCTGCCGCCTGCTCAATCTGCGCGCTCACTGCCTGCACCTTTTCACTGACATTCTTATTGTACATGCGCTCTTTCTTTACAATGGCCTTATAGCTGCACACCGTGGAAAAGCAGTCGATATCAAGAGCTCTCTCGATAACGCTGAAATCAAAGTCAAAGAGCTTCTTGAAAATACGGAAGTCCCCCTTCGCAAAATGATTGACGCTTCCGTCGTTGGCGCCCACCTTTTCACTTGTCATGCTAAAGGAATTTTCATTGGTCAGCAGAATAAACGTCAGATAATTGTGCCACAGGTTCCTGTCAAACCCGTACACCGTAGATAAATCCAGAAGCGCCTTGATCTGCTCGTAAATGCGGGTAGTCAGCTGCGCCTTATCAAAATCTTTTGTGTCAAAATCATGGAAAATCCCGGAGAGCTTCAAAAGAATGCTGTCCTCCCCCAGATCCCGGTACAATACAAGCTTCGCAACTTCTCTGTACATAATCGTCTCCTCTTTATCCAAAACCCATATTCCCGGCCGGAAAGGAAGCCTCTTTCCGGCGGACACTTAAAGTATACACTATATTTTTTGATTTCACAAGAATTTTACGCGCCCCTGCTGCCAAAATCCGGCATCCCCCATAGGCCCAGGGCATATACTGGTTAGCAGGAGGTGACCCCTTTGGTCGAACATTATCCCTTTGAGCTCCAGCCCCTTCCCTATCTCTACGATGCGCTGGAACCTAATATTGACATGGAAACCATGTATTTTCACCACGCAAAGCATCTGCGGACCTACATTGACAAGCTTAATGAAACGCTGGCTCCCTATCCCCAGTATCACGCATGGACTTTGGAGCGCCTTTTGCTCCATTTAAATGAACTGCCCGGGGAAATCCGGGAAGATGTACGCAAGAACGCCGGCGGCGTTTACAACCACAAGCTGTACTTTGAAAGTCTGACGCCGGTTCCCAGGGAATTAGACGGGGCGCTTCGTGACGCCATCTTTCTGAATTTCGGAAATTACAATTCCTTTCAAAAGACCTTCTCGGAAATGGCCCTAAGCCTCTTTGGTTCGGGAAACCTGTGGCTGGTATCCGACAACCGGGGAAAGCTTGCCATTCTGCCCCTTTCCAACCAGGATACGCCCCTGGCAATAGAGCTGTACCCGCTGCTGAACCTGGATTTGTGGGAACACGCCTACTACCTCAAGCACCAGAACCGGCGGGCGGATTACATCGCCAACTGGTTTCCTCTGGTAAACTGGGAGGAAATCGGCCGCCGTTACCAGGAAGCTCTGATAGCAAATGCCCTGCAGAACATGCCTTAGGCCTGGCTTTAAATTTCCTAAAAGCGCCTTACCGGCTATATCCGGCAGGCGCTTTTCTTATTTTTCCTGTCCAAAAGCCACTTTCCGGCCATGCACACCATGACCCCGCTCCCAAAATAGCCGATATAAGGATACACCGTCCCCACCAGGAAAGAAAAGTCCGCCCTTCCCCACAGAAACGCCGCCCCGGCCACAAGAACCGCCACAATCTTAAAAGACAGCCCTTCCTCCCCCGGCGTCAGCTTGTTGCACACGGACCAGAGCATGGGAACGGCGGTGGTGTAAATGCCCAGAAACATAATAACCGCATAGGCCCCGCCTGCCCCCGTCCATATTTTATCCGCCAGAAATACGGTAGGCACCCGTTTTCCCGCGATCTCCGGAAGGTAGGCCAGCATCCCCCAGCACAGCAGCAGCGCCCCTGCCAGATAGCTGAAGGTTCCCAGGGCGGCGCTTCGGCGGCACTCCTGCTTCCCCGCAAACCCCTTTCCCAATCCCCCCAGGAAAGGCAGGGCGGTAATGACGGAAAATCCCGCGTATAATACAGCGGAACCCCACCAGCTCCCCGCTGCCCCCCACAGGCCCGCTCTCAAAGCCTCCTGGGACGAGCGCAGCACACCCTGGGGATTTGTCCCGGCGCAGACGGTGCCCAGGCAAAATACAAAAGCCACAATGGCAGGCCCCAGAGCCCCGATAATGTCTGTAAGCCCGCTAAGTCCCAGCATCACCGTACCCAGGGACAGGATCAGCATCACCAGCCGCCCGGTCTGGGAACGGCATCCGAAATATTCCGTAAAGAGCGCGCCGCTTCCCGCCAGCATAACGCTGTAGGATAAAAAGAGAAATACCGGCGTAAGCCATTCCAGAAAGAGCCCCACATAAGGGCCGCAGTAATGCCTGAATATCCGGGAAGCGTCCCCATCAGGCAGATTTGCCGCGTCTGTCAGCGCCTGGCGGACACATAAGAAAACAAGGAACAGGGAGAGGCACAAACCCATTGTCCCTCTCCCTGTTCCATATGCCCCAAAAAACTGAAGAATCTCCTGGCCACTGGCAAATCCAGAGCCGATAAAAAATGCCAGAATGGCTCCGCCTCCCTTTAAAATACGTTTCCCGCTCTCCTGCTTCTTTCCTGTCATTTTCCGTCCGCCAGGTATGTTTTCTATATCTTATGCATGGGCGGTTTTTGTCATGTCTGTTTTGTGGGCAGGTTCCGGGGTTCACGGTATGTTCCCGGCCCAGGCGCTTTCCGGTATTTCTTACGTTTACCTGGGCTGCCCCATAAAGAACAGGGCCATGGTTCCCGGGCCGGAGTGAGCGCCGATGGAGGGACCTACATGGTTGATGATGCACTCCTCAATGCCGAACCGTTTCTTTACCTGCTCCGCCACATAGAGGGCCTCCTCCTTACAGTCTCCGTGACTGATAAAGAAAATATCGTTGTCATATCCCTGAATCTGCTTTTCCATCCGGTCTACCAGGGCGTTTAAGGATTTTTTGCGGCCTCTCACCTTGTCAATGTTGATGAGGCGCCCCTCATTGTCCACATGGAGGACTGGCTTTATATTAATCATAGTGCCAAGAATAGCCGTGGTTTTGGACACCCGGCCTCCTCTGTGGAGGTGAAACAGGTCATCCACGGTAAAGTTATGGACAATCTCCAGCTTGTGGGCCTCCACCCAGTCCGCCGTCTCCTGGAGGCTCCTGCCCGCATCCCGCATTTTTACGGCCTTGTGTACAAGCAGGCCCTCTCCCAGGGATGCGCAGAGGGAATCCACCACAATGATTTTGCGCTCTGGCCATTCCTCCATCAGCTCTTCCGCCGCTATGCGGACACTGTTATAGCTTCCGCTAAGGCCGGAAGAAAAGGCGATATGCAGGATATCCATTCCCTGCTTCAGATACTCCGTCAATACCTTTTTGGCATCATCCGGGTTTACCTGGGCTGTGGTAGGCATGGAGCCGCCCCGCATCTTTGCGTAGAATTCCTCCACCGGAAGGGGGTTCTCCCGGTCATAAGTAACGTCGTCCACAATATATTTTAAAGACATTACCCCAAGATCATGCTCTTTAAAGTACTCCTCCGGCAAATCTGAATTGGTGTCTGTGGTGATTATAAACTGACTCATTTCTATTATTCCTCCCCTGTTAATAATTTCCTAATATCTTTAAATTCAGCGCTTCCTCTTTGATTCCCCGCAGGGCATTCTTCACGGCGCTGTCATTTAAATTCCCTTCAAAATCCACAAAGAAATGGTATTCCCAGTTGCGCCCCGGGATGGGTCTTGACTCTATCCTGCACATATTGAGCCCATTGTATATAAAATGCGACAGGACGTTGTAAAGGCTTCCGCTCTCATGGGGCACCTCAAAACAGATGCTCACCTTTCCTGCGTCCTTTGCGTACATTTTCTGGTTTGTGACCACGATAAAGCGGGTGGAATTGGTATCGCTGTCGTTTACCTGATCTTTTAAGATCTTCAGCCCGTAAATCCTGGCCGCCGCCGGACTGGCAATGGCCGCCTGGGTCTTGTCCCCGTCATGCAGCACCTTTTTTGCGGACATGGCCGTGTTGAGCTGGCTGATCTGCCTCCACTCCCGGTTTTCATTTAAAAACCGGCTGCACTGCATGAGCCCCTGGGGGTGGGAGTAGACAGTCCTGATATCCGAAAGCTCCGCCTCCGGCGTACCCATCAGCGCGTGCCGGATGGGTATGATTTTTTCCGCCACTATATAATTGTCAAATTCCTCCAGCAAATCATAGATATCGCTGACAATGCCGGCGGTTGTATTTTCTATGGGCAGCACCGCGTAGTCTGCCATACCCTCCGCGATGGCCACCATGGCGTCCCGCCAATGGCTGACGTTAAAGCAGCTTACATGTTTCCCAAAATATTCTTCCATGGCCTGCCAGGCATAAGCGCCCTCCACGCCCTGGTAAACGACCCGCACATTTTCCCGGTCGATTTTATCCACCATAACAAAGGGGAAACGGCCTTTGGCCCCGTAGGTTTCCAGAAGCTGGTACTGAAGCTTGCGGCTCATGGCCATAATCTGCTGAAACAGTTCCCTAACCCCATGGCGGTTAAAATCATTGTGGGCCAGGGCTTTTACCGCCTCCAGCTTTTCCTGCTCCCGCTTCCGGTCCAGCACCTTGGTGGCCGACTGGATTTTAAATTCCGCCACCTGGCGGCACACATCCATGCGCTCCTCAAAGAGGGACACCATCTGGGTGTCTATGCGGTCTATTTTTTTGCGCAGTTCCTGCAAATCTTCCATAGTATCCTTAACACTCCCCAATTCATTTTTCCGGTATTTTCCGGATACATTACCCGGATATTTCCGTATCTCTGGCTTCGCTGTTTACCAGCCGGTTCAGTTCTCCCAGGTAGGACAGCGATCCAAAAGCGATAATCACATCCTCAGGCCCCGCCGCCTCCCTTGCCAGTTTACCTGCCTCTGCAAGGCTCTCTGCCGCCTGCACATGGGGATTATAGGGGGCTACAGCCTCCGCCAGGGCCCGGGCCGGCAAAGCTCTTAAGTTGTCCGGCGTCTCCACCGTAAAGATCTGCGCCGCCAGGGGGGCCAGACAGCCGGCAATATAATCGTACTCTTTGTCTGCCAGCACTCCCATAATATAAATCAGACGCCTGCCCGGAAAATAAAGCTCTATGGATTCCCGCAGCCTGTCGGCGGCGTCCCGGTTATGGGCTCCGTCCAGGATAAAGAGCGGATTTTGGGCAATTACCGCAAATCTTCCTTTCCAGACTGTCCCCGCAAGCCCTTTTTGTAGGGCTCTCTCCGGTATCTCATAGCCCAGGTCTTTTAAAGCCTCCAGGGCCTCCACAGCCAGGGCCGCATTCTCTATCTGGCAGGCGCCTGCCAGAGGGATTTCCAGGTTCCTGTACTGCCTGTAGGAAAAACTCTGGCGCTCCCATCCGTAAACCGCATCCCTGATTTCTCCCAGGTCTGTCTCCCGCAGGCGGCATCCTTTCTGTCTACACGTCTCCTCAATCACGGCCGCTGCCTCCGGCTTCTGACAGGCGCTGGCCACATGGCAGCCCGGCTTAATGATACCTGCTTTTGCGGCCGCAATCTCTCCCAAGGTATTCCCCAGGAATCCCATGTGATCCATGCTGATGGGCGTCAGCACGCTGACCAGGGTGGTGTTTACTACGTTTGTGGCGTCCATCTGGCCTCCCATGCCTGTTTCCAGCACCACCAGGTCGCACTTTTTTTCCCGGAAATACAGAAATGCCAGAATCGTCTCCACCTCAAAGCTTGTGGGATGCGCAAGCCCTTCCGCCAGCATTTCCCGGCCGGCCTTACGGATTTCCTCTGTCAGACGGGCCAGCTCCTCTCTGGAAATGGCCTCCTCATTTACCTGTATCTGTTCCCGGTAGCTGTATATAGCCGGGGAGCTGTACCGGCCTGTCCGGTATCCCGCTTCCTTTAGGACAGTGGATATATATGCCAGCGTGGAACCCTTGCCGTTGGTTCCCGCAATATGGATAAACTTTAAGTCGTCCTGGGGGTTCCCCAGCCTGCGAAGCATTTCCCGTATACAATCCAGTCCCGGCCGTAAGCCGTAGACGGATGTTCCGGCGATAAATGCCCTTGCCTCCTCGTATGTCATAGAATACTCCTCCCTGGTTATCCTATCACAATTAAGGAGAAAGGGCAAGGCAGTTTTCTGTCCACAGGCCTTAGGGAAAGGGCAGTTCCTCCTCGTCGTAAAAGATCTCGTCCCACAAAAGCGTATCCTCCTGGGCCTTCTTAGTATCCTGGGAAGGCTCCAGGGTACTGTAGGGCTTCACCTTGTCCACCAGCCGGGCCTTCTCCCCGTTTGTGAGAAGGTAGGCCTTGTCCCTGGGCTTGCAGAGAACGGCTTCCGGGGTCTTGTATGCCCGGCATCCGATAAACTCCGCAGTTTTCTGGTCCTGGCAGCCCAGGTACAGCAGGTGGTCGCAGTTGTTTATGATGGTGGTGGCCGGGGCCTCCCCGTACATGCTCTCCAGCTGGGTAATGCTCTGGAGAATCAGGCTCACGGAGATTTCCCTTGACCGGATTACGGATATCACCTTGTCAAAGTCCGGGATTCTGGCGCTTGTGGCAAAGTCGTCCATAATGATACGGACAGGCACCCGAAGCCTTCCGTCCGGGGACGCATCTGCCTCCGAGCAGAGAAGCTGAAGCGTCTGCGTATAAAAGACATTTACAATGTCGTCAAAGGCCCTGTCCGTATCGCTGACATTCAGGAATAAAACGCTCTTTTTCTGCCCAAGCCATCTTATATCAAAGCTGTCACTCCTCTCGAAAATATGCTTTGCTTCTTTAAAGTCAAAGGGCGCCAGGGCTCTGTTTGCAAATTCATTGATGCTGCTCCACATCTTATCCGCCCCCATACTGGCCCGCATTTTCCAGTAGGTTTTGGCGCAGAAGCCCTCCGGGTGGGCGTCAACCCATTTCACAAAGGTCAGGTCGCCTTTCTTCTGGATAAAGATTCTGTGAAGTTCGCAGACGCTGCACATATTCTGCTCCGCCTCCGGTAACGCTTCCATGGCGTACGCAATCAGGAAAGCCAGGTAGGAGGCCGCCGCCTTTTCCCAGAAAGGCTCCCGCTCATCCAGAGAAGGCATAAGGGTGTTTGCCAGAGTGAGCACATCCTGTTCCCTGTAGGAGCCGTCCTCATAGTGCCGGACTCCCTTTAGGGGGTTATAGCCCCAGGAACGCATAGGATTTACCAGATCCAGCGTGTACACGTCATAGTCCTGGGCCTTCAGGCTTTCCGCGAACCGTTTCTCCAGGCTGCCCTTTGTGTCTGACACCACCAGGCTGCCTGTCATATTCTGAATGTTAGGTATCACGTATCCGCCTGTTTTTCCCGCTCCGGAGGCGCCGATTATCAGGTCGTTGTTGTTGAGCCCTGTCTCTCTTGTGTCGTTTGATACCAGAATGTCCTTTGCCAGAATCCTTGCGTTTCTCATTTCCTTACTCATTATTCTTTATCCCCTTTCTTTAGTCTGCTGGTTTTGTGATGGTTTTTGTGGCAAGGCCGAATTCCACGGCCTCCGCTGCGCTGTAATAGGTGTCCTCCGCCGTCACCTTATAGATTTCTTCCAGGGTTTTCCCCGTCTTTTCCGCGATAATGCCAGCAAGGGCTTCCCTGGTCTCATTAAGCTTGTCCAGCTCATGCTGGATTTCATGGGGCTTCCTCCCGCCGATGTCCCGGTGGCTGTAGGAGGGGTCGTGAATCATTAGCCGGGTGTGGGGCAGCATTTCCCGATCCTTTCCCGCCAGAAACAGGACCGCCCCCATGCTGGCCGCCGTGCCGATGCATACGGTTCTCACCGGAGCTTCCATAAGCCGGATGTAATCGTACACAGCCAGGCCGCTTATGACTTCCCCGCCGGGGCTGTTGATGTACAGGGTAACCTCCCGGCTGCTGTCCTCATTTTCCAGATACATCAGCTGTTTCAAGAGCTCGTTACAGCTTTCGGGGTTTACCTCATCCACCAGGAAAATCTCCCTGTTCTTAAGCAGTTCGTCCTCAATGCGCACAGCTTCCACGCCCCGCACGGTTTCTTTTAAAATATTTGCCATCGTCTTTTCCTCTCTTTCGGTCATTCTATGTCGTACGTATCCATATCGTCTATGGGGTCTGTATACGGTTTAAATTTACCCAGAATCTTTTCCATCCGGAATTCTTCGGGAAAGGCGTACTTAAAGCATTCCACCAGCAGAATCCTGCACAGCTCAAACGCGGCCAGCACCTGGCTCCGATAAATCTCTATCGGATACCACGGGTTCCAGCATGTCCTTCTGACTTTCCCGGCCTGGTTCAGCAGATCTTCCACGCATATCTTCTGGCCGGGAATCCATTCGATTCCCAGAGTCTGGGCATTCTCCCCAAATCGCTTTCTTATATCCCGGAAATTCTTCCTGCACACCTCCTCTTCGTGCTTAAAGAAATCCTTTACATCCAGATAGCCCAGGAGTTCATTGACTTCCACAGCCATAAGCAGACGGATAAGGCTGTTGTTTTTCCGGGCCTCCTCAAAGAAGCAGAACAGGTTCCAGAGCCCTACATACCGGTAGGGTTTTGACACGCCGGTCTCCTCCTGGGATTGGATGTTTTTCTTCTGGCCCGCAGGATCGCTGTACGTGTAAATTGCCAGTCCTGTATTCTCAACCAGGCACAGCAGCTCCATAAGCCCAAGGTTTTCCACTGCGCTCTCGTCCTCCTGGAGACCATGTTCGTCATACAGACAGGCCTCCGCCGTGTATCTTATATAGCGGCCCACATCATCGTCAACCATAGCGCTGATTTCTCCCAGAGTCAGCCCTCTGACCCTTTCCAGAATCTTTGCAATCTCTCCTCTGTCGTCAATACATCCCATATGGGAAATCTCCTTAAGCTCCTTTAATACATCTGCCATTCTTTGCTCCTCCCTTCTTATGCCGCGTAGCATACAGAGTCAATGTCCACAAGCATCTTTTTATACCCTTCGGCCAACCGCCTCACCGTGCAGATTACCTTTGTTCCCGTGGCCAGGTTTGAAAACCGGAACGCAAAAGCATTTTCATTGTTATCCAGTATAAGGTAGCAACCGGACGCGTTGCGCCCGGTTACCGTCCCGTAGCATGCGTCATTACGCTCATATCCAGTATACAGTTCTTCCATACTCTCTTTTCCTCCTTTTTCTTTTCACTCTCCACCGGGCAGACGTATGTCTGCCAGAACCGGAAATCTTATCCACTCTTCAAGCTCCTCTCCCGCCGTCTCCTGGCTTTTTATCTTCATTATTACACCCGGCGGGCTGTGCCCGCTTATTTAAAATACTCCCCCTGCCCAATATGGACAGGAGGAGTGCAGGATAGCTATAAGATTCCGATTCTTCCGATTCCGGTAAGTGCTGATAATAGTATTGGAAAGCTGTGGGGGGAAGTTAAGAGGGGGGGGATAAAATATCTATATCTGTTTTTTTATTAATAATTTATCTGTATTTTCCCGTATTTTTTTTACAAAAACGCTCATTATCCTTCCCTATTCCTTTTCCGTATAAATCCCGCCCCAACGGCGCATACTTTACTTGCAGCAAAGCAATGAACCCAAGTAAAGGAGCCGGATTTATGAAAAAACATTCTTTTCTCCTCTGCGGCCTTCTGGGCTGGTGCCTGGAAATCTTCTGGACAGGTCTGACCTCCCTAAGGCGGCGCCAGATGAAGCTGATGGGGCATTCCTCCTTCTGGATGTTTCCCATCTATGGCTGCGCCGCCTTTTTAAAGCCTGTCTCAGAGCTGCTAAGGGGAAAAAGCGTCTGGCTCCGGGGCTCCCTCTACGCCGCAGGCATTTTTCTGGTAGAATTTATTTCCGGGAGTTTCCTGAAAAAGCATGATCTGTGTCCCTGGGATTACAGCAAGGCAAAATTAAACTATAAGGGAGTAATCCGCCTGGATTTCCTCCCCGTGTGGTTTTTTACCGGACTGCTTTATGAAAGACTGCTGAACCCTAAGACGTAGGGGGCTGGCTTCACTGTTCATTGAGAAACGGCTGGGGAAACTGGATTTTCACGCCTTTCACCTGCTGTTTCTTTCTGGTAGAGCTGTATTCGTCCACGCAGGCCTCGTAAGCCAGAATACTTTTTCTTTTCACATAAAAGTCCAGAACATTATGAATTTTCCCATAAATCGTCTCCAGTTTTCTCTTACGCAGATATTTGTCCTCTGGCAGTTCATCCACAATTCCCGTCGCCTTCAGCAGCGTATCGTACAAAATTACCCGGCTGGTAACGCTTTCCCTCCTGCTGCCGTCCGCCCTGACGCGTTTTTTGTTTCCCGCCATAATAGCCAGCCGGGACAGCAGATAATAAACGATCTTGAGATTTTCCTCTGACGCGGGAAGCTTTACATCCCTTTCGTCCAGCACCCGCAGATTTTTCATGGAAAAAGTCAGAAACTGCCCTTTTATGTGAAATGCCGTGGCAAATCCGTAGAGGGGCGGTATTTCCTCATAAAAATATCCCCTTTTCCCCCTCTTTTCCAGAGGAAGAAAGTTGCCCCTGTAAAGGCCGGTTTCTTTCTCATCCTCATATACCTGGCGTCCTTTTCCGGCCCTGGAGCAGTCGATGGTGATGGTCATCCTCCCCATTTTTTCCAGGCTTTTTTCTATAAAGGCTTTTTTCTCCGGCTTCAAGGTTACATCGAAATCCCCGGATAATACCTCATAGATGGTCTTTGGGTAGATTACCGGGACATGGTTTGTCTCCAGAGTGTATACCGCGTCCGCAATCATCATATCAAAATAAGTGAGCCGCTCTTCTCCATGCGCCTCAATTTTATAGGACACCACCATTTCTTTTCCCGGAGAAGCTTCTTTTGCCGGTTTTCTCCGTCCACAATCCACCTGCTTTTCTTCCCCAAGGGTATACGCTCCCTTTCGGATATCGTTTGCAATCCTGGTATTGTTGTAATAAAGCCCCAGGATTTCGCTCCTTTTTTTCTCTAAAAACGCCTCCTCCTTTTGCCTGACATACTCCGACCGCAAAAGTTTTCCGGGCAAAGGCTCCTCAAAATACCTTATGATAAAATCCTGGTAATCCCGGGTTGTGGCGCGGCGCCCTCTCTTTTCCATACAGTGCCCCGACAGCTCACAGTACTCTGCTATCTTATCCAGGCGGTATTTTCCCAGCTGATACCGGTATTGCGAAATATCTTCGTCAAAGTTATTGTTTGTTCTGACATTCTCCAGGAACATCCTGCATATGTCATAATCGTCTGTTATTTTCCTGTTCCTGCGTTTCGCTTCCTCTCTCTCCCTCTTTGACAGCCTGTAGTATAAGAGAATACATTCCGCCGGTTTGTCATCCCGGCCAGCCCTTCCCGCCTCCTGGTAATACCCCTCCATATCCCTGGGCATATTGTAGTGGATTACAAACCGCACATTCTCCTTGTTGATACCCATACCAAAGGCGTTGGTGGCCACCATAACCTGGCAGTCTGGATCTCCCATAAATTTGCGGTAATTATCCTCCCGTTCCTTCCGGCCACACTCCCCGTGGTAGATGGCGGGATGAAAGGCTCTTTTTTCCAGATAGCCGTAGAGCTTTTCTGTGTCCTCTATGGTGGAACAGTAAATAATACCTGTGTCCTCGGGATGTTTTATCAGATAATTTCTGATAAACCGTTTTTTGGAGGCTTTCCCCACTTTCCGGACAGAAAAGCGCAGGTTCTCCCTCTGGAATCCTCCACGAACCAGCCCCTGCTTCTCTATTTCCAGGCCCAGCAGACGCTCAATGTCCTCCCTCACGGCCCGGGTGGCCGTCGCTGTAAAAGCTCCCATAACCGGGCGTCTTTTCAGATTTCCCACAAATCTCAAAATCTCCAGATAGGCCGGACGGAAGTCATATCCCCACATGGAAATACAGTGGGCCTCGTCCACCGCCATAAAATCGATATCCACCTTCTCTGTAAACCGCAGGAAAACCGGGTCCTTCAGTCTTTCCGGGGCTACATACAATATTTTGTATTTTCCCCTGGCGCAATCAATAAGTATCTGATCTTTATTCTTCTGCATACTGCCAAGATAAGTGGCCGCTATGATTTTTTTCAAGGACGGGTTATCTTCCGGCCGCGTTATCTGCGCCACCTGGTCCTGCATTAACGAAACAAGGGGCGTTACAACTATGGTAAGCCCCTTAAAATACAACGCCGGAATCTGAAAGCATAAACTCTTGCCGAAGCCTGTGGGCAGCATCGCCAGCACGTCCCGGCCTGCCATAAGCTCTGTAATACATGCCTTCTGTTCGGGTTTAAACTCTTTATAGGTAAAATATTCCCAAAGAATCTTCTGCGCCCGCAGAAAATTCTCCTCCTGTTGGATGCCCTTTTCCCCGGAATTTTCCTTCACATCCACGCCCTCCTCAAAACAAATACCGCCTACTTCTTCTTGTATTTCTCCTCACAGTATTTGCACCGGTACACCTCTTTCTCCGGGTCTGTCAGCACAAAGACATGGTTAAGCTCCTGCTCAATGGAGGTAATACAGCGGGGATTACGGCACTTGATAACATTGGTAATCAGCTTTGGCAGGGTAAGCGTCCGCTTCTCCACAATCTCATTATCCTTAATAATATTTATGGTAATATTATGGTCGATATAGCCAAGCACATCCAGATCAATATAATCCAGGGAGCACTCAATCTTCATAATATCTTTTTTCCCCATCTTGCTGCTTCTGGCATTCTTGATAATAGCCACCGTACAGTCAAGCTTATCCAGGTTCAGATGCTTGTAAATCTCCATGCTTCTTCCGGCCTGGATATGATCCAGCACAAAGCCTTCCTCGATACGCCCTACGTTCAATACTCCCATTACACATTCACCTCCAGCAATGTAAGAATCAGCGCCATACGCACATATACGCCATACTGCACCTGTCTGAAATAGGCGGCTCTCGGGTCAGAATCCACCTCCACAGAGATTTCATTTACTCTGGGAAGGGGATGGAGCACCAGCATGTCCGGCCCGGCCAGCTTCATTTTCTTCTTGTCCAGAATATAGAAATCCTTCAGCCGTACATAGTCCTCCTCATTGAAAAAGCGCTCCCTCTGTACACGGGTCATGTAAAGGATATCCAGGTTTCCTATAACATCCTCCAGACGTTCCACCTCTTCATAGGAAACGCCTTTCGCGTCCAGCACATCTTCCCGGATATAATCGGGAATGCGAAGCTCTTCCGGGGAAATAAATACAAAAGAAATGTCATCGTAGCGCACCAGCGCGTTAATTAGGGAATGTACGGTACGGCCAAATTTTAAATCGCCGCAAAGACCAATCTTGAGATGATTCAGATGTCCCTTTAAGGAACGAATCGTAAGCATATCCGTCAGTGTCTGGGTGGGATGCTGATGCCCCCCGTCCCCGGCATTGATAACGGGAATTCCGGAAACCTGTGACGCCACCATGGGCGCGCCCTCCTTGTTGTGGCGCATGGCACAGATATCCGCGTAACAGGAGATCATGCGGATGGTATCCGATACGCTCTCTCCCTTAGCCGCCGAGCTGGAAGCCGCATTGGAAAATCCAAGCACTTTTCCTCCAAGCCTAAGCATAGCCGACTCAAAGCTTAAGCGTGTCCTGGTACTTGGCTCATAAAACAGCGTTGCCAGTATCCTTCCCTCACAGACATGCGCGTATTTGTCTGGATGCCGCTCAATATCATTGGCAAGATCCATAAGCTTGTCCAGCTCTTCCACGCTGAAATCCAACGGACTCATTAAATGTCGCATAATTCTCCTCCTATTCCAGTTCCATCGTATATCACCATTATTTTATCCTGTACTATGTTACATCAAAATACCCGGGATTTCAATAAATATCTTTTGCAAAAAGCGCCTTTTTCCTGTATACTGTAGGAAAGAAATTTTTCAGCTTCAGAAGTATGCAGTCTGTGGAGAAAGGAGTCTATCCTATGGAATTTAAAGAACGCAAGCGCTGGCCCTTCTTAGGGCTTCCCTTTACCTTTACCGTGTACACCGTGAAGGATGAGATTGTCACCATCAACGAAGGCTTTCTAAACCGTGTGGAAAACGACTGCTACATGTACAAAATACAGGATGTCACCCTGCAGGCCAGTCTTATAGAGCGCATGTTCGGTCTTGGCACTGTAGTCTGCAATACCGGCGACGTCACCCATCCCAGACTGGTTATGGCCCACATCAAAAATGCCAGAACCATCAAGGATTTTATACTGGAAAAGTCGGAGGAGCAGCGGCTGAAGCGCAGGACGTTGAATACCCAGAATATCGGAGTTGTTCCGGAATGTGAGCATGAGCCGGAAGATTCCGACTGATATTTTACCATAAATTTTTGGTGAGTATAGCAGATAATCGCGGCTGACAGGTGCCGGAAGGCGTCAGACGAGGAAAGTCCGGGCTCCATAGGGCAGGATGCCGGATAACGTCCGGTGGAGGCGACTCCAAGGCCAGTGCAACAGAAATATACCGCCAGCTTTTTGCTGGTAAGGGTGGAAGGGCAGTGTAAGAGACTACCGCCTGGCTGGTAACAGCCAGGGCACATGTAAACCCCATCCGGAGCAAGACCAGATCGAGACATAAGCCTGCCCGGCTGTCTCAGGTAGGTCGCTTGAGCCTGCTGGCAACAGCAGGCCTAGATAGATGATTATTCACGACATAACCCGGCTTACCGCTATGCTCACCACAATTTTTTTCATTGTATTGTTGACAACAGAGGAGAATATAGATTTATGAAAAAGTCAGAGTTTGCCGCCCTGCTGGAAAAGGGGCCTTTTATTCTGGATGGCGCTACAGGCTCCAACCTGCTGAAAATGGGAATGCCCCGGGGTATTGCCACTGAGCTGTGGGTGGAGGAGCATCCAAAAGCTATCAGGGAGCTCCAGTCCGCCTATGTGGACGCCGGTTCCCAGGTCATCTACGCCCCCACTTTTCTGGCCAACCGTATTGGCTTGAAGAGCCATGGCATTGAAGAAAACCGCCTGGCGGATAAGGTAAAATCCCTAAACCATACCCTGGTGGGCTACTCCCGGGATGTGGCGTCCGGAAAAGCTCTTGTTGCCGGGGATATCGGCGGCACAGGAAGCTTTATGCAGCCCTATGGCCCTCTCACTTATGAGGAGCTTCTCTCCTGCTATACCGAGCAGATCTCCTGTCTGGCCGAGGCCGGGGCAGACCTGCTGGTGGTGGAAACCATGATTTCTCTGGAAGAAACCATGGTGGTGCTGGACGCTGCCGCCGCAGTCTGCGATCTGCCTGTGCTGGCCTCTTTGACCTGTGAGGCGGACGGAAGCCTGTTTTTTGGCGGCAATATCTTTGACGCCGTGTCCACCCTGGCGGAAATTGGTGCGGATGCCGTCGGCTGCAACTGCTCTGTCGGGCCGGACCAGCTGGAGGCTGTGATCTCCACCATGGCTTCCCGGACAGAAAAACCCATTATCGCAAAACCCAACGCCGGGATGCCGGTTATCACGGAAACCGGGGAGGCTGTCTACAGCATGGGGCCGGAGGATTTTGGTCAGCATATGGGAAAGCTGCGAAAGGCCGGGGCCTCTGTCCTTGGGGGATGCTGTGGGACGGGGCCGGAATATATCCGGGCTCTGGTTCAGCAAATCCGGAAACAATAATATCCCAGAATATCTTCATCTTAAAAAATACCCTCAGCTGACCAGGCTAATGCCTCTGTCAACTGGGGGTATAAGTTAGCAGAAATTTACTTAAGTTTACTATACATCGGATTCTCCATTATATTTTGCGTAGCGTCAAACTCCAGCAGAAGCTCCGAGCTCTCATCTGCCAGGATATCTTCATCCACCGCAAAGACCAATGTGTAAGTAAGCATATCTCCCGGCTTTAAATTCCGGAAAAAGAAGGAGTGTGCTCTTTTATCCCCTTCCAGATTTTCCGGCTGATCGAAGTAAAAAGCCATATTGTCCATCTGCAGGCTATAGCCTTCACCGGGCACCGCCAGATAGAAGTCCTCCTTCCAGTGATATGTTCCGTCCCCAGACTTCGACATGCGTTTCAAGCTTCCATTCACAGCAGTTCCACTCCCGCCGGACTCTCCATACTGATTTAAAACAACCTTTACTGCCATAAACCTGCAGGAAACCGTCTCCTCTCCCAGAATTTCTCCATCTTTTCCGTAATGAGTCCGCAGATAGGGCTTGTGGGTTCCGTCCGTCTCCAGCCAGGGAGCCAGCCATTCCATTTCACAAACGCCAGCCTCTGTGTAGCCGGGAATATCATACAGGCTGTCCAGAATCTGTACATCCTCCACTTTTATTTTACAGCCGGAGAATTCGCAATCCAGTTCCTCTCCCAGGGGAGTAAGCTCTTCCTCCTTCAACCCCCGGGCAACCAGTTCCTCCATCTTTTTCTGGTAGGCATCCTCCATGGCATCCTTTGCCTGCGTGTCCTCCGGAAGATCATAGGACAGATCCGTATTTTCCGTCACGGTGATCTCCAGGTTTTCCGCTACTTTCCGTACCTCCTCCAAAGGTACAATGGTGTCGCCATGAATCCAGATTACAAAGCCCTGTTCCGCATTAAACAGGAAAATCCCCTTTCCCCTGTCGTATTTCTCTTCATCCTGGAAGGTAATCACATGGGCCTCCATGCCCTGAATAGTAGTTCGCTCAATGTTTTCCACATAATCGAAAGACAGATTTTTCTTTATCTGGTCAATATTTACCACATTGAGAGGGGAGACGGAAATGCCGTGTCCAGGATTTTCCTCTGTCCAGTATTTTCCTATATCATGCTCCTCCATTCCCGCTGGCAGATAGCCTGCCTTTACCTTGACCTCCACAGGCTGTAGTTCATAATTGACTGCAAATTCATAGACAGCTTTCCCCTTGTCCTCCTTTACGGTCTTGGAGAAATACCCCATAGCCGCAGCAGCTACCAGTCCTGTGGCCATAATCATCACTGCCGCAACAGCCACCAGGGCCATTCTCCGCAGGGAATGACCTCTGTGCAGCCGGACCTTTCCCTCCTGGTTTCCGTTGTCTATTCTCTCCGCCATTTTGTGGCTTTTATCCTGTCTTTCCATATTCTTCCGTTTTTCCGCCATATTTTGCACTTCGCACTCCTCTCTTACCTTTTTGTAAGCTGCCTGTATCCGCTTCTCGGATTCCGCTGATAACACCAGTGGCCGTTTTAATCGTTCTCTCATTTTCTCTTCCACTTTGCCTTTATTTTCCTGTCCCATGGGTGCTCCTTTCCCCGGTATTTTCCCCTAAGCCAGCTCCGGAAAAAACATCCGCTTGATCTTTTCCCTGCCCCGGATCAGCTTTGATTTCACTGTGCCCTCTTTTTTACCCAGTATTTCCGCAATTTCCCTGGTTTTAAATCCCCATACATAATACAGAATCATCAACAGCCGTTCTTCCTCCGGCAAAGGCTCCAGGTAATCCAGGAATTCCCTGTTTTCTTCAGACCTGGCCGCCGGTTTCCAGTCCACCATCTGTTCCAGGCTCACTGTCCTCTGATTCCTCTTCCAGATACCCTGGCAGTTATTTATCAGAATCCGCACCATCCAGGTGGAGAAATAGCGGGGCTCCCTAAGGGAGCCCAGATGTTCAAAACAATCCAGGATAGTCTCTGAAACTGCGTCGGCCGCATCCTCCTCCCGCTTCAGATAGCTAAGGGCAATCTTAAACATGGACTGCTTGTGTCGTTCCATCAGCTCTACAAAAGCGTCTCCATCGTAAGCCTGGGCACGTCGTATCAGCTCTTCCATCACACACCTCCTTGATATTCGGGCCCTTCCTTTCTTTTAAATGTACATTCACCTATTAGACCGCAAAATATTCCGTTTGGATGCATGCTAAAAATTATTCCCGAAATTTATGCCTCTTTTGGGATAAAAAAATCCCCAGGAAAGCTCCCGGGGATTTTTCTGTATCTTATTTAATAAATTTTTCCAGGTGGCGGGTTACCTCCCGCACGTCAATGGGCTTCGCCACATGGGCGTTCATGCCACATTCCAGACATTTCTGGATATCCTCAGAAAAGGCGTCCGCTGTCATGGCGATAATCGGTATATTTGCATCCGGCCGCTTCATAGTCCGGATTTCCTGCGTTGCCTCATATCCATTCATAACAGGCATCCGGATATCCATAAGAATTGCGCCGAAGAATCCTTCCGGGGACTGCCGGAATTTCTCCACGCAGATCTGTCCGTTTTCCGCCCACTCCAGCTCCAGTCCCAGATCTGAGAGCAGTTCCTCCGCAATCTCCCAGTTCAAGTCGTTATCCTCAGCCAGCAGCACATGCAAGCCTCCGAAATCCACTTTACCTGCGCCAGACGCAGCCTCCAGGATTTCCTCCTTACATTCACCTGCAAAAGACTTAAGTCCATAAAACAGGGTAGAGCGGAAAAGAGGCTTTGAAATAAATCCTGTTACGCCTGCCTCCTTTGCCTCTTCCTCAATCTCACCCCAGTCATAGGCTGAGATAAGAAGAATCGGAATATCTGTTCCATAGCGGTGGCGTATCTCCCGTGCTGTGGATATACCGTCCATATCGGGAAGCTTCCAATCCAGAAGAATAATCTGATAATCATCATGGCAGGCATGATGTTCCTCCACCATTTTAATCGCTGTTCTGGAATCCATACACCAGTCCGGTTTCACACCGATGGATTTCAACGCATCCGCCACACTTTCACAGAGCTGCCTGTCATCGTCCACTACCAGCATTTTCCAGTCCGGAAGCACCATATCTGCCTCTTGAATCTGTGCCTTTTCCAGATCCAGCGTCACATGGAATTCACTTCCCTTTCCCGGTTCACTGGTGACGCCAATCGTTCCCCCCATGGCGTCCACAATATACTTGGTAATGGTCATACCCAGGCCGGTACCCTCTGTTTTCTGAACGCGGGCCCTGTCTTCCCGGCTGAAGGATTCAAAGATCTTATCCTGGTATTCCTTTGACATGCCAATGCCGGTATCTTTTACCAGCAGATGCGTGCGTATGTAATCCTCTCCTTTGGGGGACGGCTCCTCATAGAGCGTAACCTGGATCGTACCGCCATTGGGTGTAAATTTTACGGCATTTCCCAGAAGGTTTATGAGCACCTGGTTCAGACGCACACTGTCACAACACACATTCTCTGTAGAAATATCGTAGGTAAAGATATTAAATTTCTGATCCTTTGCCTTTACCTGGGGCTGTACAATATTTACCATGCTGTCCATGACTTCCCGAAGGGAAACCTGGTCTACATTGAGAGTCATTTTTCCGCTCTCGATCTTGGACATATCCAGCACGTCATTGATAAGGCCAAGAAGATGTTTGCTGGACAGCGCGATCTTTTTAAGGCAGTTCTGGACCTGCTCCTGGTTATCCAGATTGGCCGTGGCAATGGCAGTCATACCCACAATGGCGTTCATGGGCGTCCGGATATCATGGCTCATATTGGAGAGGAACTCGCTCTTGGCCTTGTTGGCGTGCTCCGCCTCCTGCCGGGCCTCTTCTGATTCCCGATTAGCCTTCCTCATTGCCTCAAGCTGCCTCTTTGTTATATTAAAATACTGGATAAACAGTACAAGCAATGCGGCAAATACAACACAGCATACCACATAGACCATGTATGTCCACTGACGGCTCATTTCATTGACCACATTGCTGATGGGGTCGTAGGGCAGAACCGTCACAAGATACCATTCCGAATAGGGCAGCTTTGAACAGTACAGATGCCGTTTCGTGGTAGCGTTATGAAGGACAACCGTATAGTCCTCCCCCTTCTCCATGGCTGCGCTAAGCTCCTCAATATGTCTTTTTGCCTCTTCCTCATCCCGGTTATCAAATACGCTGTGAAGCTGGTCAAAATAATTCTCCTGGAACGCCTCGCCGCTACGGATAACAAAGGTTCCGTCCCTGCGGATAATATAAGAATAGACAAAGGTTGCATCTTTATCCAGGAAAAGCACGGTACTCATGTAATCCGACGATAGTCCTCCCACCAGGGCTACGGATGTGCCGCCATCCATCATGGGGTAATTACAGGGAACCCCAAATAAAACCACATTGTTTCCCTTGGAATCCTGCCCGGACACGACTCTCTGATCTCCTTTTTGCAGGTTCGCCAGAAAATCCAACGCGTTTCCCTCATTGGCATTCACCTTATCGCCGTAAATCATCTCAAATTCGCCATCAGAGGAATAAAGCGCCAGATATTCATACCCCCTGGCCCTGGCATTTACTTCCAGGCTCTCCACCAGCTCCTCATGACTGGAAACTGTTTTGGACGTAGTGGTATCCACCAGCGCCTGCACCTGGGAGAGACGCAGTTCAATGGTGGTCTCGTAGTGCAGGGAGATCTGCTCGCTCATGCCCGTCATATAAATCCTGCCAACTTCCTGAATTGTGTCGCTGCTTTTCTGATTCATAAAGAATGCCAGAAACACAAAAAGGCATACAACAACCACAGCCACCCCAATAAGGCTGGCTGTCAGCCGTTGAAATGGTTTATTAGTCTTATGTTCTTCTTTCACCCCTGTACTCCTTCTTGAAATGTACGGATAGCAGACACTGTCTGCTGGTAATCTTCCTTCACCTTCTCGGTAAGGGCAGGCGCCTCCGGGCTGAAGCCGGAACGAAGGGCTTCGCTAAGCGCATTGCTGGATTCATACAGCCTGGTAAAGCTTAAGTTCTGGCAAACACCCTTGATCGTATGGGCAGCCCGGAAAGCCTCCGCATAATTTTCTTCCGCCATGGACTTCACAAGCAGGTCAAAGCTGCCGTCGTCTAAAAACTTCAAAACAAATTTCTGGACAATCCGCACGCTTCGCAGGCGGCCCATAGCCTCCTCATAATTCCCACCCAACGCAACATAGCACTCTTCCAACGACATAAAACTCTCCTCCTAACCCATTCCATTTATCTACAGAAAACCCATAGCATCACGTTTAATTTCTTCTATTATAACAGAAGTTTTATCACACAACAAGACCTTAGAGCTCTGTAAATGTATATCTCTGCAAAAGTCCAGCCACATTTACATGAAACATCACGGTGCCATCCGCCAGATCCTCCCGCTCAAAAGAGGCGCTCCCCTCCTTGTGACGGCTTTTTACATATTCTTCCAGATCTGCAATCTGTGCCTCCTCGATAAAGACATCCCGCATCTGGTTTCCGGAACACTGATTAAATATTTCATGTACTACTTCATACTCTTTCATATACAAATTCCTCCTACTGATTTAAAATTTTTTCACCATGGATTTCCCCCACAGCAACACCCGGTTATACCCTCAGATACCGGTTTCGTCCAGCTGTTTCTGCAGATACAGGCCCACCACATGGGAAAAATTCATAATGTTGCGGATATACGCGAAATCTTTTCCAAAAATACGCCGCTCCGCTTGAAGATCCTGCTCCTCCCCCGCAAACACGCCCAGCACGGAAACCCCCTGACTGCGGATTTTCCGCACCTCCTGGGCCGTGTCACGCACCGCATACTCCCCGCAGTAGGACTGGGGATTCCTGCTGCCCCTGCGGTTTACAATCTGATCGTTGGGCCTGCCGTCGCTCAGAACAATCAGTATCTTATTCTCCTCCTCCCGCTGGGAAAGGCTCCACGCCGCCGCGCGGATAGCCAGACCGTCCCGGTTGTTGGAGGAAGCGTGGAATTCAAATATCCGCATATCCGCTTCCCGCCCCTCGTCATAATCCCGGAACCGACGCATAACCGTGTAGTCCCAGAAGCTGCAAAAGCCCGTCACCATATGGGGAATCCCTACGTTGCTTAAGGCCGCGCTTAACATATATCCCTGGATTGCCACCAGGCTCTGGCGGCTCCTCTGGGAACCGCTGGCGTCAATCAGCACATGGACGGCAAAATCCGAGGTATTTCTGCGTAGCTCCTTCTGAAACAGGCGTACATCCCTGCTGCGCCCCACTTTCCAAAGCTTTCCAGGAACGATTTTCCCATAGTCCATGCTTATGGTTTCCCGCTCATTACGGGCCAGAAGGGAGCGCTTCAGGGCTTCTGTGAGATAGCTGATATTTTTTTCCGACACCCGGTAATAATTCCCGTAAATGCGCAGATTCACTTCCCTGGCCCGCCTGGCATATTCGCTCTGGTAATTCTTCCGCACCATATTTTCCAGAATTCCGTCCGTAAAATACAGGCGGCAATCCCCATGGGCCCCTTTGCACAGCAGGGCATTGCGCCTTTGCTGTTCCCGCCCGTCCAGGTAGGATCTGCCATAGTTCAGCTCCATGTAGGAGTACATCTTCGCCGCCGCTTCCTCGTCCACCAGAATCACCCGGGCCCCGGTTCTTCTGGCGGGATCCTCCTTCTTTCGCTCCTGCATCATAGTGGCCGCATGGGTCAGTTGATCCAGATACCTGTCAAAATCCTCCTCGTAGAGCTCCTCCTCCAGGAAATCCTTCCAGTCAAACTCCTTCAGTTCCTCCATGGTAACCGCCAGAACCGTCTCCAGAGGGCCGTATTTTTCCTCAAAATGCTGGTCGATCAGTTGATTGTAGAGGGTATCCAGACACCGGATAACCTCCAGGGTTTCTTTCGCATCCCGCAAGGCATACAACTGATCTGCCACCTGCCGGATGCGCGCGGTCATAGACTCCTGGCCGTAGACCGCCTCCTTCATCACACTGATTTTCACCTGCCCCACAAACGTAGTCGCCATCCGGTGAAAATCCTGCTCCAGCAGCTCTTCAAAGGCCCTCCTGCGGATCTCCCCCACGCCGCTTCGCTCCCGGCACACCTTGTCTGTCACCGCCCAGTCCACACACATCTGGGAAAGCTGAAGAAGCTCCCGCTCGTCGGCCCCAAAATACAGCTTTTTCACCAGGTACATCCCCAGCTCTTCCTTGGAAAAATATCTGGCAAAAGCGCCCTGCTTCACGGCGTCGTAGAGGGCTGCGTATTTTGACCTCTCAAAAGCCTCCACGTCCAGTTTGAGACGAAGGGAGTAATCCCCGCTGACCGTCCAGCAAAGATTCTGCATGCGCTGTTCAATTTCCACTTTTTTGTCTGCGCCAGCAGACACCATGGTACACCCTTGTGGTGTTTCCACTTTTTTGTCTGCGCCAGTAGACATCATGGTACACCCTTGTGGTGTTTCCACTTTTTTGTCTGCGTCAGCAGACATCATGGTACTCTCCTGCACCATACGCTTCTCTCCCTGTTTTTGTAGCAAACGCGCTTCACGGCTTTCTCAGAATATATCCCCCGGCGTCCACGCCTCCGGTATCCGGGTCATAACCATATCCTCAATTAGTTCCCGCTCAAAGCCGTCAAAGCATTTATTGGTCAGTCCCATGGAAACTGCCAGGCGGGGGCTCAGACCGCTTCGCACTGTCCTAAGGGCCGCCAGAAGGCCTCGTAAATCCATGGCTTTCGTGGAAATTTCACTGTTTGCCGCCTTTGTCTGCAAATCCAGAAACAAGCCTGCAAACTGAGCCAGAGCCTCCTTTTTTGCGTCCGGAAAGCTGATTCCCAGCACCAGCATCAGAGTCTCCTCCGTCAGATCGGGCATCCGGATAACCAGAAATCTGGATACCAGTGCTTCGTTTAATTCCCTGGTGCCGGCATAGCCGTAATTCATGGTGCCGATAAACCTGGCCGCCGGGTGCAGGCAGATGCGGTCATACCCTGGAACGTCAATGAGCCGGCGGTAATCCAGGGTGGCATGCAGCACGGATACCGCGTCATTTTTCGCCATATTGATCTCGTCCAGCACTCCAAAGCCCCCATATTGGGCGCACTGGTAAACCGGGCCCTTGCGAAGCCTGACCTCGTTGTCCTCAAAGGTATCTGTGCCGATAAGCATACTGCTGTCTGTATTTACATGGAAAGAAATGTTGTACATAGGGCGCTGAAAATACCAGGCCAGATTCTCCGCCAGAATATTTTTTCCCGTGGCCTTTGACCCGCAAAGAAGCAGGTTTTCTCCCTGCAACAGGGCCGCAATAGACATTTCCAGTATTTCCCTTCCATAAAAAGGGAACGCCGGCCGGGAAACACGGTACTCCTGGGACTGCTCCAGGGAATACTTCTGCCGGAATTTTTCCAGATCCTTTATTAGGCTCCCACTGACCTTTTGCTCATATAACAGTTCTAAAGAGTTCATCTCAATTCCTCCAGGTTAAAGTTCTGTATCCAGCAGGAAATCTGCCAGCACCCAGTTGCTTATGTCTATCCCACGGTCTGTCAGACGTAGTTTTCCGTCCTGCTCTGTCAAAAGCCCCTGGGAAATATGTTTTTCTATTACCTCTTTGTACACCTGGCGCATCTGGTCTGTCAAGCGTACGCCCCCGGCTGTCCGCAGGCCCAGAAACATGGTTTCCGAAAGAATATCCGCATCTGTCAGAGTTTCCTCCTCCGTAGAATACTGCCCTTTAATATACGGAAGAAGCTCCCTGCCGTTTTGAAACCGGTATCCGTCTACCAGAGACGCAGCTCCTATGCCAAACCCCCGGTATTCTGTCCGCCGCCAGTAGCCCAGATTTTGCCTGCATTCCCTTCCCGGCAAGGCGTAATTGGAGATCTCGTACCGGTGAAATCCCCTGCTGCCCAGGATATCCTTTGTGTCATAGTACATCTGTCTCTCCGTATCCTCATCCGGAAGCAAAACCAGCCCTTTTCCGGCCTCCTGGGAAGCCTCTCTTTTGTCCCGCCAGTCGCAAGGAGACAGTTCCTCCCGCCCCTTATACCGCTCGTAAAGGGGCGTACCCTCTTCCAAAATAAGGCTATAAGCAGAAATATGCTCTGGCTCCAAAGCCGCAACTTTTTCCAGGGTATCCGCCCAGCTCTCCCGGGTCTGTCCGGGCAGGGCGGACATCAGGTCAATATTGATATTCCGGAATCCCGCCTCCCTGACCAGGCGGAAGCTTTCCAGAAATTCCTCCCAGGTATGGATTCTCCCCAGAAGCCTAAGCTCCCGGTTCTGCGCAGACTGTAAGCCCAGGCTCAGCCTGTTGATCCCCGCTCTCCTGTACCAGTCAAGCTTCTCCGCCGTCAGCGTGCCAGGGTTGCACTCCACGGTAATCTCAGTATCCCGCCTTAGGGAGAAATCTTCCCGTATCTCTTCCAGGATCCCGGCGATCTCCTCCCCCTTCAGAACGGACGGCGTCCCGCCCCCAAAAAACACAGCGCTCACCTCATACCGCCGCCCCATTTCCCGGCTTTCCCGTATCTCCCCCTTAAGGGCCCGGACATACGCTTCCTGGGTCTCTCTGGCCGCCGGCCCAGACAGAAAATCGCAGTATGCGCATTTCTGTACGCAGAAGGGAATATGCACATAGATCTCCAATTCACGTTTCATATGTGCAGTATAAAGGATTTTTGACAAAAGCACAAGGCCTTTTAATTTCCACACTCCACGCTGATGCGGTTAAAAAGACCCAGAATATCTTCAATTTTCAAGGCCTTCTTCTCCTTTTGGCCTTTGTCCAGTATGATTTTCCCCTCGTGCATCATAAGCAGGCGGTTTCCGTACTCCACAGCGTAACGCAGGTTGTGGGTAACCATAATGGTGGTAATGCGTTTTTCCCGGACGATTCTGTCTGTCAGCCCCATAATAAAATCCGCCGTCCTGGGATCCAGGGCAGCCGTATGCTCATCCAGAATGAGAAATTCAATGGGCGTCATGGTCGCCATGAGAAGGGCCATAGCCTGGCGCTGGCCCCCAGAGAGGACGCCCACCTTTACCTGCATTTTATTCTCCAGGCCAATCCCCAGTCCAGCCAGCATTTCCCGGTAATAGCCTGCCCTGGCTTTGTTAATGCCAGGCTTGAGGCCAAAGGGCTTCCCCTTGTTGTCCGCCAGAGACATATTCTCCAGGACGGTCATGTTGGGACATGTTCCCATGGCCGGATTCTGATACACCCTGCCAATACGCCGGTTCCTCTCAAATTCCTTCTTTGCGGAAATATCCTCCTGCCCCGCAAAAACTGCTCCGCCCTCCACGTCAATGCTGCCGCAGATAATATTCAGCATGGAAGTCTTGCCGGAGCCGTTGCTTCCCACCACAGAGACAAATTCTCCCGGCGCAATCCGCAGATTAAAGTCGTCAAAAATACACATTTCGTTGACTGTTCCCGGATTGTAGTATTTCCGGATTCCCCTTAACTCAAGCATTGCCTTTCACCTTTCTCTTTCTCTCCATGCCGCACACAAGAATCAGCAGGAACAAAACCGCTGTCACAAGCTTCATATTCTGGGGATCCAGACCCAGGGCCATAGCCCCCGCCACGCAGGCTTTGTAGAGGACAGCGCCTGCCAGCACTGCCGTGGTGGGCCGTACTCCCTTCCTGTTTCTGGTCAGAAAAGCGGCGGAACCGGCTATCTTCCCTGAGACTACCCACTTTCCGGAGAAGCTTTTAAAGAGTTTTGTGCCGATAATCACGCTGGCCAGTCCAATAACAATAGTCCCTGTACCCATGGAAATGTCATAGTAACGCTGCTGCTGGCAGTACACACTTCCCCCCAGGCTTACTAGTCCGTTTGCTATAGACAGGCCTGCGATCTTTACCAGGCCCTGGTCCTTTGCCAGGGAAACTACAAGGACCTCATTGTCTCCAACCGCCCGAAGGAGATACCCCGATTTCGTTTTTAAATACAGATCCAAAAGGAATTTTGCCGCCAGCGTCACCATAAGGGCCATGGCCACACCATAAAAGCTTCCAAATACCTGCAAAAATTCCATGTCAAATATGGTGGTCTCCGTAAAGAGAGGCACATATGCCTTTCCCGGAATTTTTAAGTTCACAGTGTAAAGGGCTGTAAACATGATGATACCAGACAGAAGATCCCGCACCTTAAGCTTTACATGGATAAGCCCTGTCAGGATGCCGGACAGAAGCCCCGCCCCAAAGGATACCAGAAGGACCAGAAAAGGATTGACGCCTTTTCCCAGCAGAACCGCTGTGACAGCAGCCCCCAGAGGGAAGCTGCCGTCCACGGTCAGATCTGGAAAATCCAGTATTTTATAGGTGATATACACCCCCAGGGCCATGATGCCATAGCTTAGTCCCTGT
The DNA here is from genome assembly GCA_910576205.1 of Clostridia bacterium. Taxonomy (GTDB): domain Bacteria; phylum Bacillota; class Clostridia; order Lachnospirales; family Lachnospiraceae; genus RGIG4284. Next base: position 154,096 of record CAJTHL010000012.1, read on the forward strand.
TCCAAAGTGCCGATGATGATTGCCATAATAAACCTTCTTTCTTATTCCGCAGAAACGGAATCATAAGATTCCAGCGCAGAGGATACATATTCCTCATCCAGAGCCAGCCCCAGGTCCGACGCCACTTTTGTGTTGAGATACAAGCCATATTCAGAGATAAGCTCAAAATTCTGCTCCGAAGCCTTCGCCTCTCCCTTCAGCACCTTTGCCGCCATTTTTCCGGTCTGCCGGCCCAGGGCCACATAGTCCAGTCCCACCGCCGCCAGGCAGCCGGCCTTTACCTGCTCCAGCTCGGAGCCAAACACGGGAACGCCGGCTTTTCCGGCCTTTTCCAGAATTGTGGGAAGCCCCTGTACCACGGTGTTGTCCGTCAGATTGTTGACGCAGTCTACCCTGGAGATCAGATTGTCTGCCGCCAGGGCTAGTTCTGAACCGTTGGAAATGCCTGTGGTCACCAGCTCAAATCCATATTCCTCCACATGGGCTTCGTATTCCCTCAGCGTGGCCTCTGAGTTTGTCTCGCTTGTGGTATACAGAATACCGATGGTCTTTGCCTCTGGCAGGATTTCCCGGATCATGGCAAGCTGGGCCTCCACTGGAAGCTTATCGGAGGTTCCCGTGACCTCTCCCACCGGAGAACCGTCGGCATTTGCCAGGCCCGAACCCACCGGGTCGGATACCGCTGTGTAAATCACCGGAACACCCGTTTTCATGGCTGCCGTGTAGGCTGCTGCCGCTGCCGGCGTGGCCACAGCGCAGATAAGATCTGCCTTATGGGAGAGAAAGGTGGCTGCGATCTGACCGGCTGCTCCGGTATCCGCCTGGGCGTTCTGGTATTCCACCGTCAGATTTTCCCCTTCCACGATTCCCTCCTCCGCCAGGCCCTCCAGAAAGCCCTTGCGGCAATTATCCAGGGAGCCATGCTCCGCAAACTGGCTGATACCGATGGTGTAGCCCTTTCCTTCCGCTTTGTTTTCTGTCGTGGGGGCGCCTTTTCCTCCACATGCCGTCACAAATACCATAATTCCCGCCAATAATACTGCCACTGCTTTTTTCTTCATCTTGCTCCTCCTTGTCTACAATAGAACTGTTTTTTGTGAAAGAATTTACCGGATTGGGAAATCTGCCTGCATACAGAAAAACCGCCTCAGGCTCTTGCCTGAGACGGTAATAAACAAACGTTATTATCGCGGTACCACTCAAATTGACACTTCGGTCCACTCTCTGAATGCACTATCATGCATCTCGACTTGATAACGGGTTCGATCTCCCGGCGGCGTCTACTCTCCTCTGATTTCAAGCCACCCTCGAAAGGCCATTCAGCTGATTACTCCATACCGCAATCCCACCACCTGCGGCTCTCTGTGATTTTGTAAAGAGCTTACTCTTCTTTCTCAACGGTTTCTTCTTTATATTTTGATAGTATATACCGTTTATTCTGAAATGTCAAACATTTTTTAATCTGGAATTATTTCTGGAATTATTTGTCATCCAGTTTCAGAACGCTCATAAATGCTTTCTGGGGAATCTCCACGTTTCCGATCTGGCGCATACGTTTCTTTCCCTCTTTCTGCTTTTCCAGAAGCTTCTTCTTACGGGTAATATCGCCGCCGTAACACTTGGCGAGCACATCCTTGCGCATGGCCTTCACGGTCTCCCGGGCTATGATTTTGCCGCCCACCGCCGCCTGGATGGGTATTTCAAAGAGATGCCGGGGAATTTCTTCTTTTAATTTTTCGCACATTTTCCGGCCTCTTTCATAGGCGCTGCTGCTGTGGACGATAAAGGACAGGGCATCCACCTCCTCCCTGTTGATAAGGATATCAAGCTTCACCAGCTCTGACTGCACATAACCTTTCATTTCGTAGTCAAAGGACGCATATCCTCTGGAGCGGGACTTCAGCGCGTCAAAAAAATCATAGATGATTTCGTTTAAGGGCAACTCATATTTCAGAAGCGCCCGGGTTTCCTCCATGTATTCCATACCCAGGTAATTTCCCCTTCGCTCCTGGCACAGCTCCATAATTGAGCCGATAAACTCGGTGGTCACCATAACCTCCGCGCTGACCACAGGCTCCTCCATATACTCAATCTCCGAGGGGTCCGGCAGATTGGAAGGGTTTGTAAGCTCAATCACTTCCCCGCTTGTCTTGTGTACCTTGTAGATAACGCCCGGAGCCGTGGTCACCAGATCCAGGTTGTACTCCCGCTCCAGCCGTTCCTGGATAATTTCCAGGTGGAGAAGCCCCAGAAATCCACAACGGAAGCCAAACCCCAGAGCAATGGAGGTCTCCGGCTCAAACTGGAGGGAAGCGTCATTTAGCTGCAGCTTTTCCAGGGCGTCTCTTAAATCGGGATATTTGGCCCCATCCGCCGGATACATGCCGCAGTATACCATGGGCAGCACCTTTTTGTAGCCCGGCAAAGGCTGGGCGCAGGGGAATTCCCGGTTGGTTATGGTGTCGCCCACCATGGTGTCTTTTACATTCTTGATGCTGGCGGTTATATATCCTACCATACCTGCGCCAAGCTCCTGGCAGGGAATAAACTGCCCTGCGCCGAAATACCCCACCTCCACCACTTCCGCTGTAGCGCCTGTGGCCATCATCTGGATGGGCGTACCTTTCTTTACGGTCCCCTCTTTGATTCTGCAGAATACAATAACGCCTTTGTAAGAATCATAGAGAGAATCAAAGATTAATGCCTGCAAAGGCGCTTCCGGATCTCCGCCTGGGGCGGGAATCCGCTCCACAATGGCCTCCAGAACCCCCTCCACATTGATTCCCGTTTTTGCGGAAATCTGAGGCGCGTCCTGGGCCTCCAGGCCAATCACGTCCTCGATCTCCTCGATCACCCGCTGGGGCTCCGCGCTTGGCAGGTCGATCTTATTGATTACCGGCACCACATCCAGGTCATGATCCAGGGCCAGGTATACATTTGCCAGGGTCTGGGCCTCGATTCCCTGGGCCGCGTCCACTACCAGGATGGCCCCGTCGCAGGCCGCCAGGCTTCTGGACACCTCATAATTAAAGTCCACATGCCCTGGTGTGTCTATAAGATTGAAAATGTATTCTTCTCCGTCTTTTGCCTTGTAAACCGTGCGGACCGTCTGCGCCTTGATGGTGATCCCCCGCTCCCGCTCCAGCTCCATATTGTCCAGCACCTGGGCCTGCATTTCCCGGCTGGTCAGAAGTCCCGTCATTTCTATTATGCGGTCCGCCAGAGTGGATTTTCCGTGGTCTATATGGGCAATAATGCAGAAGTTTCTGATTTTGCTCTGATCTATTCCTGCCATTTACGATTCCTCCATATTTTTTCAGTTATTCAGTATAGCATGATTGGGGGGAAAAGTAAATTCCTCTGTTTAACCAATATAGTATCCTTTGCTTAAAATATCCTCAGTCTTTGACAACATCAAGCGGGACTGGTCGTAATTGTGTGTTACCAGTTCCGTAACCAGATAATTACTCAGACAAACAGGGGCAGCTATGGAATTTTTATAAGAGAGGCTCTTTAAAACGCAGGGCAAAAGAACATCCGCATAGCTGCTCAACGCATAGTTATTCATGGCAGTAAAAAGAACAATCCTGATTCCCTGTTCTTTCATCCATCCAAGTATATGAATAGCTGCTTTTGAATACCGCGGAAACATATAGGCAATACACACATCCTTGGCGGAAGCGCTGACGATCTCCTCCGGATAAAGCATTCCTATAGAATGTATTAAATGGACATTGGGACGGATTTCTCCCAAACGCGAAGCCATGTAATACGCCAGGGAATAGCTGCTTCGCATTCCCAGCAGGTATACCTTATCCGCGTTTGAAATAAAGGAAACTGCTCTTTCCAGATCCTCATCCTTCTGTGCCGCCAGAGTCTGTACCAGATTCTCTTCATCCAGCGCAAAAGATTTACGCAATAAAGCATTTCCGCTTACTTTCTCCAAATCATCCAATCTTTCTGGAAGGGATGCTTTGTTCTGGATTTCGTCTTTTACCGCCTGCTGCATATCTGTAAAGCCCTGGTAGCCAAGAACGCGGGAAAAACGGATTACTGTGGTTGTACTGACACCGATCTGGCTGGCCAGTTCTTCCAAAGTACAAAAAGCAATACTTTCTACATGGCCTTGAATGTATTCTGCAATAGTACACTGGGAATGTGTAAATTGTGCAGATGCATTTTTCAGCTTTTCGATAAAATATGTCATATGAAACCCCTTTTCAAAAGATATGAATATATCTTAACAGTTTTGCCATTTCTTGTCAAATTATGAAAATTCTTGAAAATTTCTGACTTAAATTGAAAAAGCCGGTTTTTGCGTCTCTTGTGATATGCTCCCCTTATAGTAGACAGACAAAATAATAAAACTGTCGCTGTAAGGAGGAGCATATTTCATGGGACAACATTCAAAATACTCTTTTGAGATGAAACTGGCTGCTGTCACAAAGTATCTGGAAGGAAGCTGTTCAATAGAAAGTATCGCCCGAAGCC